>NZ_MCAS01000023.1 GCF_003610895.1 Paraburkholderia fungorum | reverse complement strand
GAGCTTCAGAACTTGCTGCGGGTTCGAGTTAGCTTGCGCCAACACCGAGATACCAGCTTGTTGCAGCACTTGTGCCTTGCTCAGATTCGCCGTTTCCTGTGCGAAGTTGGCGTCCGTGATTTGCGACTGTGCCGACGACAGATCGGTCGATTCAGCTTGCTGCGACGTGGCGATTGCCGTGAAGCGGTTTTGCGCGGCACCCAGCGACGCCTGCAGGTTGTTGACGGTCTGCAGTGCGTTGTCGATGGAGACCATTGCTTCGTTCGCGCCGGTAACCGTGCTGATGTTCAGGTTCGAAACCGTCGGCGGGCTGTTGATCGCGTTGATCTGCGCAACTGCCGAAACCTGAGCGGCGGAACCTGCGCCTGCCGTCGTCGTTGCACCGGCCTGAAGTGCCAGAGCCGTACCCTGCGTACCCGTACCTGCCGTTGCGCCTGCGCCGAACACCGCGGATGCGACTGTCTGTGTGATCGCCTGGTTGTTCTGGTCGGTGAAGGTGTAGCCGCCCTTGCCGTCCGACAGCACGTTGATTGCCGTGATGGCCGGGCTGGCAGCCGTCGTGTAAGCACCCGACGCGTCCACGCTGACGTTGACCGTGCCCAGCGTTTGACCCGTTTGCACCAGGCCGCCGCCGATCTTCGCCGACGACATCGATTGGTTCAGGTTCAGGCTGATGGTCTGGCCAACGTTCGCGCCGACCTGGAACGTCACGCTGCCTGCCGAGCCGTCCAGAATGTTCGTGCCGTTGTACGTCGTTTGCGACGCGATACGGTTCACTTCCGAGATCTGTGCCGAAACTTCCTTCTGCAGTGCAGCCTGATCGCTCGGCGACAGCGTGCCGGTCGATGCCTGCACAGCCAGCTGACGAATACGTTGCAGGCTGGAGGTGAGCGAGGACAGTGCGCTCGATGCGGTTTGAATCATCGACACGCCGTCATTCGCATTCGACACGCCCTGGTTCAGGCCGTTGATCTGCGTTTGCATACGCGTCGAGATCGCCAGACCTGCTGCGTCGTCCGCTGCGCTGTTGATACGCTTGCCCGACGACAGACGGGTGATGGCTTGCGAAAGGGCACTTTGCGAGCCATTCAGGTTCTGCTGTGCAACCAGCGAATTGATGTTGCTATTGATTCCGAGCATGGAAGACCTCTCAAATAAAACCTTAGATTTATTACCGACATCCGCAACGGCAAACGTATTCGTTGATGCTCACCGCAACAGAAATGACGGCCTGGGCAAAGTAAACTTGAGAGGTTTGCGTAATTTCAGTGCCAGTTAATTTTGTCGAGTTTTGTCGAGTCCGTACATTTTCTCTGTCATCCTAATTAAATATAAACACATAAGCCGGATGAGCCAGCGCGCCCGTCTTCTCGAGCCCCCACGGGGCTCGAGAACGCATTGGAGATCGTCTTCGTGGCCTATCTGGAGATCACGAAGAAAATCTGCCGATAATCAATACTCATCACCCCGCGCGAATATCGCGCAAGGTTTGCGAGTACTTCCTCCGTTCCGGAGTCACACGATCGATTAAAGGTTCATCAATGTCTGATCGACCGTCTTTTGCGTCTTGATCGTTTGCGCGTTCGCTTGATAGTTACGCTGCGCGGTAATCATTTTCACCAGCTCGCTGGTCAGATCGACGTTCGAGTTTTCCACCGCGCCGCCTTGCAGCACGCCGTGATTCGTCGAACCGGGCCCGGAGATCTGCGCGACGCCCGATTGAGAGGTCTGCTGAAACTCGTTGTTGCCGAGGTTCACAAGTCCATTCTGGTTCGCGAAATTGGCGAGCACGATCTGGCCGAGCGCGGCGGTCTGCTGGTTCGAGTAGTTGCCGGTCACCGTGCCGTCGGCGCCGATTGTGAAGCTCGTCAGCGTGCCGGCGGCATAGCCGTCGGGCTGCAGCGAGTTCACGCCGTTCTTGCCGCCGTACTGCGTCGTGCCCGCAATGTTCAGCGTCAGGTTCTGCGGCGTCGAGGAACCATCGGTGGTCGGAACGCTGAAATTGAACGCGAACGGCGTAGTAGTCGCTACGCCGTTCTTGTCGGTGGTGCCGAGCAGCGTGCCCGATGAATTGAAGTTCGCGTGACCAACCAGGCTCGCCGTGCCGGTCGAGGTGCCCGCGTATACGTCCCACGTGCCGGCCGAGGTCTTGGTGAAATACATGTTGACTGTCTGCGAGCCGCCGAGCGAGTCGTAGACCGTCGTGCTGGTCGAGTAGTTGTACGTCGTCGAGGTGTTCTGGTTGAACGCAATCGGCGTCGGCGCGATCGTGTAGCTATCGTTGACAGCCGGCACGCCGTTGAACGTGATCGTCTGCCCGCCACCGAGCGGGATCGCCGTGCCTGATGTGTAAGTGCCGCTGGTCGACGTGCCGAGGGTGTTGTCGGTCACCGTGTAGGCGGTCGCACTCGTAAACTTAACGGTGTAGTTGTCGTTGTTCGTGCCCGAAGCGGGATGCGTGATGGTCGCGCCAGGCGTAGTGAGCGTGCCGGTGTTGGTGCCGGCTGTCACGGCCGGCGTGCCGAGCATCAGCCGGTCCTGCGCGTTCAGGTTCAGGCCGGCAACGATCTTCGTGGTTGCTTGCGGCGCGATGTTCGCGGTCGGCACGTTGAGCGGCACAGTTTGCGCGGTATTGATGACACCCGCGCCGTTCGCCGCATAACCCATCAGCTTCAGGCCTTGCGCATTGGTGATGTAACCGTTCTTGTCGAGCTGGAACACGCCGTTGCGCGAGTACACCAGCGAGCCATTGTTCGACATCTGGAAGAAGCCGTTGCCGTTGATCGCGACGTTGAGCGCCTGGTTGGTGCCGCTAATCGTGCCTTGCGAGAATTGCTGCTGCACTTCGGAGAGCCGGGTGCCGATGCCGATCTGGTTGCTTACCGCCGTCGCCACCGAATTGGCGTACATGTCGGCGAACTGCGCATTCCCGCTCTTGAAACCAACTGTATGGGAGTTGGAAATATTGTTGCCAATTACGTCGAGATTCTGCGACGCTGCCGACACCCCACTCAAACCTTGCTGGTACCCCATCGTGGTCTCCGTTCCAGAAAATCGTAACTCGGTGGATTTAAGGCTATTGGTTGTTCTTTGACGCGATGCACGGGCCAGCGCATCTACCCACTATGCCCGCATTCTTACAATTGTTTCAAATGTTACGCTATATTTCTGGAAAGTATTGTGCAGATTTGTCGTAGGAATGCGGCTACCTGAGCCTGCGCCTGATCTTTATGCGAATCCGCTGGATTGCCAGGCACCACCGCTGCGGATTGATGTCCGCGAGTGTCGATTTCTGCGGGTACCGTTCGTCGTTGGGTAAACGGCTACGCTGGCCGTCATTGCGCCATAGCGCGCCCCGCAACCGCCACAGGTGACCACGATGACCCTGAAGCTCTACGCCCACCCCTTCTCCTCGTACTGCCAGAAGGCGCTGACCGCGCTTTACGAAAACGGCACGCCGTTCGAACTGCGCCTTCTGGCGCACGACGATCCACAGGTCATGGCGGAATTCGCCGCGCTCTGGCCGATCAAGCGCTTTCCCGTGCTGGTCGACGGCAGCCGGACCGTGATGGAGGCGAGCATCATCATCGAGTATCTCGGCTTGTATCACCCCGGGCCCGTGCCGCTCCTGCCGGCCGACGCCCGCGCCGCGCTGGAAGTGCGCAGCATGGATCGCTTCTTCGACAATTACATTTCCACGCCGCAGCAGAAGATCGTGTACGACAGCATGCGCGCCGAGACGGAGCGTGATCCGCGCGCCGTGGCCGATGCCCGCAATATGCTCGACACCGCCTACGGCTGGCTCGACACGGTAATGGCCGGGCGCGAATGGGCGGCCGGCGATACGTTCAGCCTCGCCGATTGCGGCGCGGGACCGTTCCTGTTCTATGCCGACTGGACGCATCGCATCAGCCCGGCTTTTGAGCATGTGCTCGCCTACCGCAAGCGGCTGCTGGCCCGGCCGTCGTTCGCACGCGCGGTCGACGAAGCACGCCCGTACCGGCCGCTGTTTCCGCTCGGTGCGCCCGACCGGGATTGAACACGCCAGCGCAGCAGACCGGGGACGCCCGGTACACCCAGGGCACGACGGCGCCAACCCGCGAATAACCCGACAGAGGTGCCCGTCTGCGCGCGGCGCTGAGCTCATTGCCACAACACGATTTCCAACCTATACACTTCACTTCGAAACCCACATCCGCCCATCACTCATAAGGCAAAACATGGACCGTTTCGAAGCGATGGAGATATTTACGCGGGTGGTCGAGGCGAACAGCTTCACCAAAGTATCCGAGTCGCTCGACCTGCCCCGCGCCAAAGTCAGCCGCACCATTCAGGCTCTGGAAGAGCATGTCGGCGTGCGGTTGCTGAACCGTTCGACGCGGCAGGTCAGCGTTACCGAAGACGGCGCGCTGTTCTACGAGCGCTGCGTGCGCATCCTCGCGGAAGTCACCGACGCCGAATCGTCGCTATCGAACAAGCGCGAGAATCCGAGCGGCACGATTCGCGTGGATACCTCCGGCACGCTCGCCCGCGCGCTGCTGCTGCCCGCGCTCGACGATTTCTACCGGCAATACCCCGAGATCGACGTGCGGCTCGGGCTGGCGGATCGCAATATCGATCTGATTCAGGACGGCGTGGATTGCGTGATCCGGATGGGCACGCCGGAAGAGTCGAGTCTCGTTGCGCGGCACATCGGCCAGGCGCGGATCGTGACCTGCGCGTCACCCGCCTATCTGGAGAAATTCGGCACGCCCACTACGCTCGACGAGCTCAGCGAGCATCGCGCCGTGAACTACATTTCCGCGCGCAGCGGCAAGACCTTTCCGTTCGAGTACGAGGTAGACGGCGAGATCGTCAAGGTCACGTTGAAGAGCGTGCTCGCGGTGAACGACGGCAGCGTCTATATCGGTGCGAGTGCGCTCGGCCACGGGATCATCCAGCCGTCGCGTTTCATGGTGGCCGATCTGATCGCGCAAGGTGCGCTTAGGGAAATTCTCACGGACTATACGAGCCCGGGTACGCCGCTGTCGATTCTGTACGCGCATCGCCGCAATCTGAGCTCACGGCTTCGCGCCTTCACCGAGTGGGTCACCGAACTGGCGCGAAATAATCCGGATCTGCGCATCACGGACCTTTGACGTTGCGGCACGGGGGCACTCTCCTCGTACACCGGATCCGCAGCATATCGCGCCTGGCAAACAAAAAGCCCCATGCGTCTCACCACGCATGGGGCTTTCTGCAACCCGAATCGCTCAGCGAATAAGCCGCCTTACGCAATCCGCTCCTCATTGGACGGATCGAACAACACCGCCTTCGACGTATCGAACAGCAGCGTCGTATTCGCCAACGGTTGCGGATTCGACGCCGGGTGCACACGGCTCACAATACGTTTGCCGTTGACCTGCGCGAACACGAGCGTGTCCGGCCCGGTGGGCTCGATCACGTCGACCTTCACTTCGATCGGCTGCAACGACGCATTGTCGCCATGCGCGCCGCGTGCATCCGTAATGCGCTCCGGACGCAGGCCCAGAATCACTTCGCGCCCCAGGTGCGACTTCACTTTCGCGGAGTCGAACGGCAGGTTCAGCACGCCGCGCATGCCGCCCGTATCCAGTTCGATGCCGACGCCCGAACCCTGCTCCACCAGCTTGCCCTGGATGAAGTTCATCGGCGGTGCGCCGATGAAGCCGGCCACGAACAGATTGGCCGGCGAGTCGTAGATGTCCTGCGGCGCGCCGAACTGCTGGACGATGCCGTCTTTCATGACCGCGATGCGATCGCCGAGCGTCATTGCTTCGATCTGATCGTGCGTCACGTAGACGATCGTGGTGCCGAGACGTTGATGCAACAGCTTGATTTCCGAACGCATCTCGATACGCAGTTTCGCGTCGAGGTTCGACAGCGGTTCGTCGAACAGGAACATCACCGGATCGCGCGCGAGCGCGCGGCCCATAGCCACGCGCTGACGCTGACCGCCGGACAGCTGACCCGGCTTGCGGTCCAGCAGGTGCGTGATCTGCAGCGTGTTCGACACGCGGTCGACGATCTGCGCCTGCTCCTGCTTCGGCACCTTGCGAATGTTCAGGCCGAACGAGATGTTCTCGCGCACCGTCATGGACGGATACAGCGCGTACGACTGGAACACCATCGCGATATCGCGATCTTTCGGCGAGAGGTTGTTCACCGTCTTGCCGTCGATCTGGATCTCGCCCTTGGTGACGGTTTCGAGGCCGGCGATCATGTTGAGCAGCGTCGACTTCCCGCAGCCCGAGCCGCCGACGAGAATCAGGAACTGGCCGTCTTCGATGTCGATGTTGACACCCTTCAGAACCGGCACCCCGTTCGGGTAAGTCTTGTACACGTCACGGATGGAAAGGCTTGCCATGCTGTGAATCCTCTTGTCTCTGGTACCGCTTGAAAACTTCTGGTCGAATGACGGCGGCGCACTATTAACGACGCCCCGCCGCGATGCGTATGGTTTAACCCCGCGTCTAGCCCTTGACTGCGCCCGCCGTCAGACCGCGCACGAAATATCGGCCGGCGACGATGTAGACGAGCAAGGTCGGCAGTGCGGCGATGATCGCGCCGGCCATGTCCACGTTGTATTCCTTCACGCCGGTCGAGGTGTTCACGAGGTTGTTCAGCGCCACCGTGATCGGCATCGAATCGACACCGGAGAACACAATCCCGAACAGGAAGTCATTCCAGATCTGCGTGAATTGCCAGATCAGGCACACCATGAAAATCGGCAGCGACACCGGCATGAGAATCTTCGTGAAGATCGTGAAGAAACCCGCACCGTCGATCCGCGCGGCCTTCACGAGCTCAGCCGGAATACTCACGTAGAAGTTGCGGAAGAACATCGTGGTGAAGGCGATACCGTAGATCACGTGCACTACCACCAGACCGGTCGTCGTGTTCGACAGGCCAAGCAGGCCTTCGAAACGCGCCATCGGCAGCAGGATTGCCTGGAACGGAATGAAGCAGCCGACCAGGATCATGGTGAAGATCGGATCCGCGCCACGGAAACGCCAGTGCGTGAGCACATAACCGTTGAACGCGCCGATGATCGACGAGATCAGCACGGCCGGAATCACCATGCGCACGGAGTTCATGAAGAACGGCTGCATACCGTCGCAGCGCACCCCGGTACATGCACCGCTCCATGCCTTGATCCACGGATCGATTGTCCAGTGAGTCGGCGGCGTGAGCAGATTGCCGGAGCGCAGCTGGTCGATGTCCTTGAACGACGTGGACAGCATCACGTACAGCGGAAACAGGAAATACAGGGCAAACAGAAACAAGGCCGCATAAATGACGGCACGGCTGATCGTCATCTTAGGCTGCATTGCGGGTGCTCCTCGATTCCAGATACATCAGCGGCACGAGCACGGCCACAACGGTAGCGAGCATCATCATCGACGATGCCGCGCCGACGCCCAGCTGCCCGCGATTGAACGAAAACGTGTACATGAAAATAGCCGGCAGCGACGAAGACGTACCCGGGCCGCCCGCGGTCAACGCAACGACCAGGTCGAAGGTCTTGATCGTGATGTGGCAAAGAATCAGCAGCACGGAGAAGAACACCGGGCGCATGCTCGGAATCACGATCTTGCGATAGATGGTAGGCAAGCCCGCACCGTCCATCTGCGCGGCCTTGAAGATTTCACCGTCGACACCGCGCAGGCCCGCGAGAAACAGCGCCATCACGAAGCCGGTGGATTGCCATACCGCCGCGATCACGACGCAGAAAATCGCCTTGTCAGGGTCGCCGAGCCAGCTGAACGAAAAGCTCGTCCAGCCCCAGTCGTGGAACACCTTTTCGAGGCCGACGCTCGGCGTCATGATCCACTGCCATGCCGTACCCGTCACGATGAACGAGAGCGCCATCGGATAAAGGAACACGGCGCGCAGCGCGCCTTCATTGCGAATCTGCTGATCGAGCAGGATCGCGAGGAACAGGCCGAGGCCGATACAGATAGCGATAAACGGAATGCCGAACCAGCCGAGGTTGGCAGCCGAGGTCCAGAACACATCGTTATCGAACAGTTCGCGATAACGATCGAGACCGACAAAATCATAGCGTGGCATCAGTCGCGAATTCGACAGCGACAGATAGCCGGTAATAGCGATGAAGCCATACACGAAGATCAGGCTGATCACGACGCTGGGTGCGAGCACCAGCTTCGGAATCCAGCGATCGGCGAGGGCCGCCATCGGCGACGTGCGGCGGGTCACGGTGGCCGTTTTCCCGTTTCCGCTGATAGAAGCAGTCACTACTCGACTCCTGCTGAAACTGTACCGCCGGATCGCTCACGCATGAAAGCGCGAGGCCGCAACGGCATAGGTGTGACTCGATGAAACCAGGGGTGAAGCGTCTCGCCCTAAGTAACGCAACGGCTGCAAGCATTCCGAAGAACGCGCCTGGCGCCCCCGCAGGGAACGGCCAGGCGCATGACTTCGCTTGACGCTACTTACTTGGTCTTCGCAGCCTTCGCAAGCGCGGCAACTGCGCTCTTCGAATCCTGCTGCGAGTTCATGAACTTCGTAACCACGTCCGAGATCGCACCGGCTGCTGCATCCGGTTGCGCCATGCCGTGTGCCAGCGAAGGCACATAGCCGCCCGACTTGATCGCCACCTGTTCATCCGCGTACGACTTCTTCGCGCAGTCGTCGAACTTGGCCATCGACACGCCCAGACGAACCGGGATCGAACCCTTGTTCAGGCTGAACTGCTCCTGGAAGTCCGGCGACATGATCGTCTTGGCCAGCGCCAGTTGACCCGGCGTTGCACCCGTCTGGCCCTTCTGCTGGAAGAACACGAACGAGTCGACGTTGAACGTGTACGACTTTTCCGTGCCCGGAACCGCAGCGCAGACGTAGTCCGAACCCGCCTTCTTGCCGGCGTTGGCGAACTCGCCCTTCGCCCAGTCGCCCATGAACTGCATGCCGGCCTTGCCGTTGATGACCATGGCCGTTGCCAGGTTCCAGTCACGGCCCGTGCGGCCCGCGTCGAAGTAACCCTGGATCTTGCGGACCGTGTCGAACACGCCGACCATCTGGTCCGACGTCAGCGTCTTCTCGTCGAGGTCGACCAGCGCCTTCTTGTAGAAGCCCGCGCCTTGCGACAGCACGACGTCTTCCCACAGCGTCAGGTCTTGCCACGGCTGACCGCCCATCGCGATCGGCTGGATGCCGGCGGCTTTCATCTTGTCAGCCACGGCGAAGAACTCAGGCCACGTGGTCGGCACCTTGCCGCCGGCCTTGTCCAATGCCGCCTTGTTGATGTACAGCCAGTTCACGCGGTGCACCGAGAACGGCGCAGCGACGTAATGACCGTCTGCGTGCATGATCTTGTCGATTTCCGGCGGCAGGTTCTTCTTCCAGTCGCCTGCTGCGGCGTCGATCGGCACCAGCACACCTTGCGAAGCCCAGTCCTGGATCAGCGGACCCTTGATCTGCGCGGCGCTCGGCGCATTACCCGAGATCACCTGCGTCTTGAGTGCCGTCATGGCAGCCGCACCTGCGCCGCCAGCAACCGCGAAGTCCTTCCACGTGTAACCCTGCTTCGTCATGTCGTCCTTGAGGACGCCGACGGCTTTCGATTCGCCGCCCGAAGTCCACCAGTGCAACACTTCGATCGACTCGGCAGCCTGCACGGCCGAGACGCCACACATCAGACCTGCGGCGCACAAAGCGCCCATGATCGCGCGAAATTTCATTGCTTATCTCCTCCAGACACCTGAACAAAAAACAAATGGCCCCTGATGTCGCCAGGGTGCTGTGGTTGGTTCAAACAGGCAAAACACTGGGCGATCGAGCACGGTCGGGCGCATGCTTCACGCATGTGCCGGCGGACCGATATCCGGCCGCTGGAAGCTCAAGAGATGAGTGGTTCGGGATGCAACTGACTGTCTCCTCTTTTGATTTTTGCCTGCCCGCGTCGCGCGCGGCAGACTCGAGGTGCCTCACACGTTAACCCTGACGCCAGACCCGCCTTCCGGCTTTCCGTAAGGGCCGCCGGGGGGCATGCTGGCGCGTGCTCGCACGCAATGTCCGTTAACATGCAGGGGACGCCTGCCGATTCGGGAAAACGCGCAACCAGCCTCACAGCGCACGCTTTTTTCATCGAATTAGCGCTACCTCTTGATTTGGATTGTAGTTAAACTACAATTCAGTGTCAAAAAATATTTTATCGGACTACGGTCGCCCTTTCCGAGCACCACGGCGGCCCCAGGATATCGACGGAGACTCATGCAAACCGATTCAAGCTTCACCTTCGTTCTCTTCGGCGGAACTGGCGATCTGTCGATGCGCAAGATCCTGCCGGCACTGTTTGAAGCGCACCGTGCAGGTGGCATGCTGGCCGACAGCGGCAAGATCTTCGCGGTTGCGCGGCATGTGGCGGATCGTGCCGGCTACCTGGAATGGGTCAACGAGCACGTCAAGCCGCACGTGTCGAAGAACGGTCTGGATGAAGCCGCATGGGCGAGCTTCCTCGATCGGATCGAGTTCGTGAAGATCGATCTGGGCAAGCCTGAAGACTTCGTGCTGCTGCGCGACGCCGTGAGCGGCCTGCCCGGCATTCGGGTGTTCTATCTGGCAACGGGTCCGTCGCTGTTCGTGCCGATCTGCCACGCGCTGGCGTCGGTGGGGCTCAACGAAAATTCGCGCATCGTGCTGGAAAAGCCGCTCGGCTACGACCTCAAGTCGTCCAACGCAATTAATGATGCAGTCGGTGAAATCTTCGCTGAAGAACAGATCTACCGGATCGATCACTACCTCGGCAAGGAGCCGGTGCAGAACCTGCTCGCCCTGCGCTTCGGCAATGTGCTGTTCGAGCCGCTGTGGCGCCGCGAATGGGTGGAAAGCATCCAGATTACGATTGCGGAAGAACTCGGCGTGGAAGCGCGCGGCGACTTCTACGACAACACCGGCGCATTGCGCGACATGGTGCAGAACCATTTGCTGCAACTGCTTTCCATCGTCGCGATGGAACCGCCGCATTCGATGGATTCCGACTCGGTGCGTGACGAGAAGCTGCGTGTGCTGCGCGCCTTGAAGCCGATCGATCCGCGCGATATTGGCAAGGTCGCGGTGCGCGGCCAGTATCATGCGGGCGTGATCCGCGGCAACGCGGTGCCGGCGTATGCTACCGAACCTGGCGTGAAGCCGGAGAGCACGACCGAAACCTTCGTTGCGCTGAAGGTGGAAATCGAGAACTGGCGCTGGGCCGGCGTGCCGTTCTTCCTGCGCACCGGCAAGCGTCTTGCGGACCGTGTCGCTGAGATCGTGGTGAATTTTCGTGCGGTGCCGCATTCGGCGTTGGGCGCGTCCGCGTTGCGCGGCGGTGCGAATCGCCTGGTGATCCGTTTGCAGCCGAACGAGACCATTCGTCTCTACTGTCTGGCCAAGCAACCGGGCGAAGGCATGAACCTCGCCAGCGTCCACCTCGACCTCGCATTTGACCGGTTCTTCCGCGAAGGGCAGATGGAGGCGTATCAGCGCCTGTTGCTCGATGTCATCAACGGCCGCCTCGCGCTGTTTGTGCGGCGTGACGAGCAGGAAGCGGCATGGCGCTGGGTCGAGCCTATCCTCAACGAATGGGCCGCGTCGAACAAGCCGCCCAAGCCGTATGCAGCAGGCACGTGGGGACCGGCCGCGGCGAGCGCGATGCTGGCGCAGCATGGCACCTGCTGGCTCGAGGAAGAGAATTGAAGCAATTGAATTACGGCGCCGCGCGTTGCCCGATTACGATCGAAGCACAGCGCAGCGCCTGCGGGATCCACTGACGAACTGAACGGAACGGCGCCGGTATCACGAAGGCACCTGCAAGTCATCCCGCTTGCAGGCATCGCGCGAGAGCAGCACGGCACGTTCCGCAGATCTAACAAGAAAGCAGCACGGAGGAGAAGTGATCGAGCTTCACGCTTTCGACGATCAACGCGCCCAATCCGACGCGTTGGCGAAAGCGGTTGGCGACGCGTTACATGCGTCGCTCGCCGCACAGGCGGCCACGGCCGCCGCGGGCACGCCACATCCTGGCGCGCGGCCGGCAGTCCTTGCAGTGTCCGGCGGCACCAGTCCACGTCCGTTCCTGCAGACGTTGTCCACGCAACCCTTCGACTGGGCGCGCATTGCCGTGACGCTGGTCGACGATCGCTGGGTGCCGGAGACGGACAGCGCGAGCAATTCACAACTCGTGCATGACACGCTGTTGCAGAACGCCGCGAAACACGCCACTTTCTGGCCGCTGGTGGACGCGACGCAGGATCTGAACGCGCATGTTGCCGCGCTGAACGCCGACCCGCGCTTTAGCGCCGTGCCGGATGTCGCGATTCTCGGCATGGGCGAAGACGGCCACACCGCGTCGATTTTCGCGGATGCGCCCGAATGGGATTACGCGATCACCACGCCCGAGCGCTTCGTTGCCGTGCATCCCGGCAGCGCGCCGCATGCACGCGTGAGCTGGTCGCTCTCCGCGCTGAAAGAAGTGAAGCATCTGTTTTTGCTGATCGCAGGACCGCGAAAGATGGACGTGCTGAATGCCGCCGCCGCTTCGCTACAAAAAAATGCCATCTCGCAGTTGGCAAACGACAAGGGAGTGAGACTCGATGTCTACTGGTGTGCAAACTAAGGCTGTTCCGGGCGCGGGCCAGCACGCCGATGGACCGAGGCTGCTCGCCGACATCGGCGGCACCAACGCGCGCTTCGCGCTCGAAACCAGCCCCGGCGAGATCAGCTCGGTGCAGGTCTATCCGTGCGCGGACTATCCGGGCGTTGCCGAAGTCATCAAGAAGTACCTGAAGGACACCAGGATCGGCCGCGTGAATCACGCGGCGATTGCGATTGCGAATCCGGTCGACGGCGATCAGGTCAGGATGACCAATCACGACTGGAGCTTTTCGATCGAAGCCACGCGCCGTACGCTCGGCTTCGACACGCTGCTGGTGGTGAACGACTTTACCGCGCTGGCCATGGCGCTGCCTGGCCTGACCGACACGCAACGCGTGCAGGTAGGCGGCGGCACGCGCCGTCCGAACAGCGTGATCGGCCTGCTCGGCCCGGGTACCGGCATGGGCGTATCCGGCCTGATTCCGGCCGACGACCGCTGGATCGCGCTGGGCAGCGAAGGCGGCCACGCCACCTTCGCGCCGGCCGACGAGCGCGAAGACATCGTGCTGCAGTACGCGCGCAAGAAGTGGTCGCACGTCTCGTTCGAGCGTGTGGCGGCGGGCCCCGGCATCGAGGTGATTTACCGTGCGCTGGCCGGTCGCGACAAGAAGCGTGTGGCGGCGAACGTCGACACGATCGAGATCGTCAAACGCGCGATGGAAGGCGAGCCGCTCGCGGCCGAATCCGTCGATGTGTTCTGCGGAATTCTCGGCACCTTCGCGGGCAACATCGCGGTGACGCTCGGCGCACTGGGCGGCATTTACATTGGCGGCGGCGTGGTGCCGCGGCTCGGCGAATTCTTCGCGCGCTCGTCGTTTCGCAAGCGCTTCGAGGCGAAGGGCCGCTTCGAGGCATATTTGCAGAACGTGCCGACCTACGTGATTACCGCTGAATACCCCGCGTTTCTGGGGGTTTCGGCGATTCTCGCGGAACAGTTGTCGAACCGCACGGGCGGCAGTTCATCGGCCGTGTTCGAGCGGATTCGCCAGATGCGCGATGCGTTGACGCCGGCCGAGCGCCGTGTGGCCGATCTCGCGTTGAATCATCCGCGTTCGATCATCAACGATCCGATCGTGGATATCGCGCGCAAGGCCGACGTGAGCCAGCCGACGGTGATCCGCTTTTGCCGCTCGCTTGGCTGCCAGGGCCTGTCCGATTTCAAGCTGAAGCTGGCGACGGGTTTGACCGGCACGATTCCGGTGAGTCACAGCCAGGTGCATCTGGGCGATACCGCGACGGACTTCGGTGCGAAGGTGCTCGACAACACCGTGTCGGCGATTTTGCAGTTGCGGGAGCATTTGAATTTCGACCAGGTCGAGCGGGCCATCGATCTGTTGAACGGCGCGCGGCGGATCGAGTTTTATGGGCTCGGCAATTCGAACATCGTCGCGCAGGATGCGCATTACAAGTTCTTCCGGTTTGGTATTCCGACGATTGCTTATGGCGATCTGTATATGCAGGCGGCGTCGGCTGCCTTGCTCGGCAAGGGTGATGTGATAGTTGCCGTGTCCAAGTCAGGACGTGCGCCTGAGCTGCTGCGTGTGCTGGATGTCGCCATGCAGGCGGGGGCCAAGGTGATTGCTATTACGTCGAGCAATACGCCGCTGGCCAAGCGGGCCACTGTCGCGTTGGAGACCGATCACATTGAGATTCGCGAGTCGCAGTTGTCGATGATTTCGCGGATCTTGCATCTTGTGATGATTGATATTCTTGCTGTGGGTGTGGCGATTCGGCGCGCCGTGCCGAGCGAGGATGTGGCTGAGACGGTCGCTAAGGCGCGACAAGGCGCGGATGATGATGCTACGGCTGTGCTTGACTGGTTAAGTCATGGGGCGGCGTCTTCGGCGCGGGATTAGTCGGGTTTTTTTTGGCCTTCGCGGCGCTTGTTTTTGTTTGTATGTGGTTTTGGTTTTTTCTTGATTTGTTGGTGGTTTGTTTTGTCTGTGGGTCTGCGGTGTTGGGCTTTCCTTGATTTCTTAGTGGTCTATTAGTGTTGCCCCTGTGCGGGGCGGCACTTACTTTCTTTGCCGCCGCAAAGAAAGATAAGCAAAGAAAGCGGCTCACCCCGCCAGCTCATAAGCGGGTCCCCTGGCTTGGAGGGGGTAGTGGTGCATCTGGAATCCGTGTTCTCGCACACTTCGCGTTAGCGGCACAGGGCTCATCCGCTCCCACTCCGCACTGCGTGCGTCGCGGACGGGTCTGCAAGGGAAACCAGAGGTTTCGTTTCGCGTAGCGGGGGCCATCGGCGTCGCCTCGGCGATGTGCCAAAAAACGCGCTGGTTCTCGAACCGCGCTTCGGCGCGCGTAGCGCCGCCGGAGGTATGACAGCCTTGTCACCAGGGCGGAATGTGCGAGAACACAGATTCCAGATGCACCACTACCGTGGCTGTGCGAGGGACCCGCTTATGAGCTGGCGGGGTGAGCCGCTTTCTTTTGCCTATCTTTTCTTTGCGGCAGGCAAAGAAAAGTAGGTGCCGCCCCGCACAGGGGCAACACTAATAGACCAATAACAAATCAAGGAAAGGCCAACGCCATAAAAGCACAAACAAAACAGACCACTAACACAGCAAGGAAAGGCCAACACCATAAAACCAACAGACAAGCAGAGGAACCCGGCCGACACCGCCTAACCCAATCCCTCAATCATTACCAACAGTCTCCGACAACCGTTTGAGCGTAGCCACCCGGGCGCCAATAATATCGATCCGCCCACGCTCATCGACCAACGGCGTAGTAGCGTTGAGATACGCAGTCCAGGCCCCTTGCGCACGCACCAACGTCGACCGCGAACGCGCCGGCATCTTCGCCTGCAAGCGGCGGTAATAACGATTCAGATCGAACATCGCGTGCTCGCACTGCGCATCCGCATTACAGGCACGCGGACGGCGCGGCGGCTCCCCGCCTGCGCTGATCCTGGCCACAGCGCTGCGCAGCGCAAGCGCGCGATCACGCACCGGCTGCAACTGCATATCGGCTTCGGCCAGCACATACATCGAGCCGCTCGTCGTCGCGAACACCGCCGCCAGCAACGGCTTCTCGACCTCACGCGAAGCCAGCCAGCTCGCCTGGCTCTTCTCCCACTGCTTGCGCCGCGCACGCGGCAACTTCGTGTCAAGCTGCTGCCACGCGCCATCCAACGCCGCCTTCCAGCCGATTCGAGCGTTGTCCATGCATTGCACCTGCCCCGTCGTCGACGACATGTCGCTGCGCGCAAGGCACGAACGCATCGACGCGTCGATCGGATCGGCGGCAGCGACTTCGGCATGAGCCGCCAAAGGCGTCACACCGAGCGTCACGGCAAGCACCACGCCGAACGCCGCCAACAACTTCCCCGATGCCGATGCCAAAGCCGGCGCGCCAAACGCGCGCCGCCAGCCGTCAGCGCCCAGCAGGGACTGCGCTATGCGCATCGTCAGGCGCGTACGCAATCGACAAAGTATTCGATGCGCCCATTGATAGTTTCGCCGACCAGCCCGTGGATATCCGTGTGGAAACCCGGGAAGCGTTCGTTGAATTCGCGCGCGAAACGCAAATAGTTGACGATGGTCTTGTTGAACCGTTCGCCCGGAATCAGCAGCGGAATGCCCGGCGGATACGGCGTCAACAGGATCGATGTGACGCGGCCTTCGAGTTCGTCGATCGGTACCCGGTCGACCTCGCGGTGCGCAAGCTTCGCGAACGCATCCGACGGCTTCATGGCCGGTTCCATGCTCGACAGGTACATCTCGGTCGTCAGGCGTGCAATGTCGTTCGCACGGTAGACGCTGTGGATCTGCTGGCACAGATCGCGCAGGCCGACGCGCTCGTACATAGGATGATGCGAGACGAACTCGGGCAGCACGCGCCACAGCGGCTGGTTGTTGTCGTAGTCGTCCTTGAACTGTTGCAGTTCGGTGACCATCGAGTTCCAACGGCCCTTGGTGATGCCGATCGTGAACATGATGAAGAACGAATACAAGCCGGTCTTCTCGACGATGATGCCGTGCTCGGCCAGGTACTTCGTGACGATCGCAGCCGGAATGCCGGACTCGCCGAAGCCGCCGTCCATGTCCAGACCCGGCGTCACGATGGTCGCCTTGATCGGGTCGAGCATGTTGAAACCGTCGGCGAGCGGGCCAAAACCGTGCCACGCGTCGTTCGGACGCAGCATCCAGTCTTCGCGCGAGCCGATACCCTCTTCCGCGAACTCCTCCGGACCCCACACCTTGAAGAACCAGTCGTCGACGTATTCGTCGTCGACCTTGCGCATCGCGCGGCGGAAGTCGAGCGCTTCGGCAATCGACTCTTCGACCAGCGCGGTGCCGCCCGGCGCTTCCATCATCGCCGCCGCCACGTCGCAGGAGGCGATGATCGCGTACTGCGGGCTCGTTGACGTATGCATCAGATACGCTTCATTGAAGCGGTGCTTGTCGAAGCGGCTGTTCTTCGAATCCTGCACGACGATCTGCGAAGCCTGCGAAATACCGGCCAGCAGCTTGTGCGTGGAGTGCGTCGCGAACACCAGCGCGCCGATCCGCGGACGGCCCGCGCCGATCGCGTGCATGTCCTGATAGAACTCGTGGAACTCGGCATGCGGCAGCCACGCTTCGTCGAAGTGCAGCGTATCGAGCCAGTCACCGAGCATTTCCTTGATCATCTCGACGTTGTAGATCACACCGTCGTAGGTGCTCTGCGTGATGGTCAGGATGCGCGGCTTCAGATCCGGATTCTTCGCCAGCGCTTCGCGCGCGAACGGATTCGCGAGGATCTTCTTCTTGATGTTTTCCGGCTCGAATTCGCTGCGCGGAATCGGGCCGATGATGCCGAAATTATTGCGCGTCGGCGTGAGGAACACCGGAATCGCGCCGGTCATGGTGATCGCGTGCAGGATCGATTTGTGGCAATTGCGGTCCACCAGCACGATGTCGCCCGGCGCCACCGTGCCGTGCCAGACGATCTTGTTCGAGGTCGACGTGCCGTTGGTCACGAAAAACACGTGGTCGGCGCTGAAAATACGCGCCGCATTGCGCTCGGACGCCGCGATCGGACCGGTGTGGTCGAGCAGTTGGCCGAGTTCGTCGACGGCATTACAGACGTCGGCGCGCAGCATGTTCTCGCCGAAGAACTGGTGGAACATCTGGCCAAGCGGGCTCTTCAGGAACGCGACGCCGCCCGAGTGCCCCGGGCAATGCCACGAATACGAGCCTTCGTCCGCGTACTGCACCAGTTCCTTGAAGAACGGCGGCGCGAGCGAATCCAGGTACACCTTGGTTTCGCGGATGATGTGGCGCGCGACGAATTCCGGCGTGTCCTCGAACATGTGGATGAAGCCGTGCAGTTCACGCAGGATGTCGTTCGGCAGGTGGCGCGAGGTGCGCGTTTCGCCGTACAGAAAGATCGGAATATCCGCGTTGCGGCGGCGCACTTCGGTCACGAACGCGCGCAGCGCGACGATCGCCGCGGCCAGTTCCGGCGTCTCACCTTCCACCACGACGTTATCGACGTACGGCAGCAGCTCGTCGTCGTCGATCGACAGGATGAAGCACGACGCGCGGCTCGACTGCTGCGCGAACGAGGTCAGATCGCCGTAGCTCGTCAACCCGAGCACTTCCACGCCTTCTTTCTCGATGGCTTCGGCCAGAGCCCGGATGCCGGAACCCGAGATGTTCTCGGAGCGAAAATCTTCGTCGATGATGACGACGGGAAAACGAAACTTCATGGGCGATTCTCCAAAAAGAACGACCGCTGCCTTTGATGAGGCAGCGGTCACCCGAATAGCTGGTGGGTCAGTACTGCCGGGCCTCAGGTCTTGGGCAACGTGACGCCGTGCTGACCTTGATATTTGCCGCCGCGATCCGCGTACGACGTTTCACAAATCTCGTCGCTTTCGAAAAACAGCACTTGAGCGACGCCTTCGTTCGCGTAGATTTTCGCAGGCAAAGGTGTCGTATTCGAGAATTCGAGCGTAACGTGCCCTTCCCATTCCGGTTCGAACGGCGTCACGTTGACGATGATCCCGCAACGCGCATAGGTGGATTTGCCCAGACACACGGTCAGGACGCTGCGCGGGATACGGAAATACTCGACGGTGCGGGCAAGCGCGAACGAATTCGGCGGAATGATGCAGACGTCGCCCTTGAAGTCGACAAACGATTTCTCGTCGAAGTTCTTCGGGTCGACGATGGTCGAGTTGATATTGGTGAAGATCTTGAATTCGTCGGCGCAGCGGATGTCGTAGCCGTAGCTCGACGTGCCGTAGCTGACAATCTTCCGGCCGTCTTCAGAAACGCGGACCTGATCGGGTGCGAACGGCTCGATCATATTGTGCGACGCGGCCATGCGCCGGATCCACTTGTCGGATTTGATAGTCATAGGTAAACGCTGCTCGACTTGAGTGACAGGTGTGTGACGGGGGTGTGACGGATAACACCCGGGGTAAGTTCCGGACCGGGTCCCGTCGGCTACGCGCCCCGAAAAGGCGCTTATTTTACGCGATCGTGAAATAGCTGCTGCAGGATGGCCTGAACGCCGCCGGCGCAGCCTTCACTGGCGAATCAGCCCGCATGCGAGCGCGGGGCCAGCACCATGCTGCGGATACGCATAAGGGTCGGTTGCGTCGTGATGCAACAGCACGGCGCGTTGCAGCACCGAGCGGATACCGTCGAGTGAGACGTCTGGTGCAACGATAAAGCCGGTGGCCACGCCATTGGCGTCCGCGTGGATGTTGCCGAGATCGCCTTCGACCCGGGCACCCGCTTTCAGACGCTCGGCTGCCGGCGAGAACACCGGACCGGCGCTGGAGCCGTCGGCGGCATTACAGTCGCCGCGCTCGTGCACCTGCAATGCGTGGTCGCTATTGGGCGGCAAGCCCGCCAGATTGTAAGTGACCTGCACGCCGTCCGAACGCTCGATGAACGTTACGAGGCCGCGCGCCTGATTGCCCACGGTGGGCAGCAACTGCGCGTCGGCGCGCTTTTCCTGTGGTCTCAGGAACGTGCTGCAGCCGCATAACAGCGCGCTGCTGGCAGCCAGGACGATGAATGCATACACCGCCTGCCCGTCGATTCGTTTTCCCATGCGATCCTCTTGCCGGCCTGGCGGCCGCCCCTGCGGCCGCCGAGCCGAACTTGTGAAGTCGACATGATACCGCGAGACCAGGCGCAAATTGACGCCGTGGCCCCGCTTTGACCCCGCTTTGACACCTTGCCTGAATGGCTACTCAGGTGTTCTGGACAACGATGCTGGGAAACTTCGATGTCATGTCGCGAGCCCGCTCGGCGATATGGATCGCCACCTTGCGCGCGATCGACCGGTAGACCCCGGCGATGCGGCCTTCCGGATCCGCCACCACGGTGGGTGTGCCGGAGTCGGCCTGCTCGCGGATGCCGATATCGAGCGGCAGGCTGCCGAGCACGTCCACGCCATATTCCTTGCCCATCCGCTCGCCGCCGCCCGCGCCGAAAATATGCTCTTCGTGGCCGCAATTCGAGCAGATATGCATACCCATGTTCTCGACGATGCCAAGAATAGGAATACCCACCTTCTCGAACATCTTGAGACCTTTCTTCGCGTCGAGCAGCGCGATGTCCTGTGGCGTGGTGACGATCACCGCCCCGGTTACCGGCACGCGCTGCGACAAGGTCAGCTGAATGTCGCCGGTGCCCGGCGGCATATCGACAATCAGGTAGTCGAGATCCTGCCAGTTGGTCTGCCGCAACAGCTGTTCGAGCGCCGAAGTGGCCATCGGGCCGCGCCACACCATCGGGTTGTCCTGCTCGATCAGAAAGCCGATCGAGTTGGCCTGCAAGCCGTGGCCGGTCATCGGGTTCATCGACTTTTCGTCGGGCGATTCGGGGCGGCCGGTAATGCCGAGCATCATCGGCAGCGAGGGGCCGTAGATATCCGCATCGAGAATGCCGACCGACGCGCCTTCGCTCGCGAGCGCCAGTGCGAGGTTCACGGCGGTCGTGCTCTTGCCGACCCCACCCTTGCCCGACGCCACCGCGACGATGTTCTTGACGTTCGGCAATAGTTTGACGCCGCGCTGCACGGTGTGTGCCGCGATGTTCTGGGACACCTCGACACGTGCGTTGGCCACGCCCGGAACGGCCTTCAGCGCGTCGGCGAACTGCGTACGGATCGCTTCAAACTGCCGTTTGGCCGGATAGCCGAGTACCACTTCGACGCCAACCGTGTCGCCCTCCACGGTGACGTTGCGGACGTTCCTGGCAGCCGCGTAGGGCTTGCCCGTGTTGGGGTCAGTGACGGCCGCGAGGGCGGCGTCGACCAAAGCCCGATCGATACTCATTGACACTCCGTGGGGAACACTTGCGGGGTGGCGGAATCCAAGTTTCGGCCACTTGCCAGAATTTGAAAAAAATTGTTAGGCAGCATTGCTAAAACCAGGCGCGCCGTGCACGCTTCGGGCAGGCGGAACGCCATGGGGTCGCATCGCTGCGTACTTCAGTCATCATTGTAGTGGCTGGCGCCAAGCCTTGCCGGAAGACCCTTCTCCACTGTCGGACCGGGACGAGGGAAGACGCAGGATTCTCGTATTTTCGACTTGTGCGCTTTACGGCCGTTACATCCGGCGGATAGATTTATCGCTTCCACCTGCTTCACTCAAGAGGAATCAAAAAATGAACGCAAAACTCATGACTCGCCTTGCCGTTTTCGCGGTTGCCGGTTCGCTGCTGGCAGGCTGCGCGACCCAACAAGGCACTAACACGGCAGTTGGCACGGGCGTGGGCGCCGGCACCGGCGCGGCGCTCGGCGCAATCTTCGGCGGCGGCAAGGGTGCGGCGATCGGCGCGGGCGTCGGCGCTGCGGTGGGCGGCATCACCGGCTACAACTGGCAAGCCATTCACAACAAGCTGTCGGGCGCCACCAAGGGCACCGGCACGCAGATCACCGAGCAGCCGGACGGCTCGCTCAAGCTGAACATCCCGAGCTCGGTCACATTCGACACCAACAGCTACGCGATCAAGCCGTCGTTCGCGCCGGTGCTGGATCAACTGACGCAGACCCTGCAACAGAATCCGGAACTGATCGCCCAGGTGGTCGGCTATACGGATAGCACGGGTCAGCCGGCGTACAACCAGACGCTGTCGGTTAACCGTGCGGAAAGCGTGACGGGCTATCTGGGGCAACGCGGCGTCGCGCCGCAACGCCTGTCGGCACAAGGCATGGGCCAGAACCAGCCGATCGCTGACAACAACACCGAAGCCGGCCGCGCCGCAAACCGCCGCGTGGAAATCTATCTGCGCGCCACGGCTCAGCACGCCACGCAATAACGGCACAGCCTGAAAGAGGGCGAAGCAACTGGGCGGCAAGCAAGGCTTGCCGCCTTTTTGCCTTCTGGCGCAGCCGGTGTCAGGCAAGCCGTAAAAGACAAACGCGGACAAACGCGGGGGGACGCAAAAAATCTCACTCGAGATCGAAAATTTTTCGAACTCTGCCGAAAATTCGCGGTCTGTCTTTACGGTACGTGGCTGGCGAAGCCGCTGCGTCACCATTCTCCTCTTGTCGTTGTTGCTCCGGGGTTAATAGCCCCGGTTTTTTTTTTGGGCGCTCGGTTTTCGCCCTGCCCCCCCCCCGCAAGAAGCCCCCCGCTCCGAAGGAAGTCCCCTTCGCGGATTAGGGACACACCGTCTTGCCCCAGCATCGACCCAGGTGCGGCCCAGGCGGCCCAGCCCGCGCGGGGCGCCCGCCCTGCTAGAATCAACCTTTCGTCCCACCGCAGGCTCCCACCATCCTTATGTCAGCACCCGCAACCGATCTCTCCGCAGGCGCGCCGTCAGGCCGTCGCCAGATTCTCGTCACGTCGGCCCTTCCGTATGCGAATGGGCAAATCCATATCGGCCATCTGGTTGAATATATCCAGACGGACATCTGGGTCCGGACGTTGCGAATGCACGGGCACGAGGTCTACTACGTGGGCGCCGACGACACGCACGGCACGCCGGTCATGCTGCGCGCGGAAAAGGAAGGTTTGACGCCGAAGCAGCTGATCGACCGCGTCTGGCAGGAACACAAGCGCGATTTCGACAGCTTCGGGATTTCGTTCGACAATTACTACTCAACCGATTCCGAAGAGAATCGCGTGTTGAGCGAATCGGTCTACCTTGCGCTCAAGGAAGCCGGCCTGATCGATGCACGCGACATCGAACAGGCATACGACCCCGTCAAGGAAATGTTCCTGCCGGACCGCTTCATCAAGGGCGAATGCCCGAAGTGCGGTGCGAAGGATCAATATGGCGACAGTTGCGAAGTATGCGGTTCGACCTATCTGCCGACCGAACTGATCAATCCGTATTCGGTCGTCTCGGGCGCCACGCCGATTCGTAAGACCTCGACGCACTACTTCTTCCGCCTGTCCGATCCGCGCTGCGAGAATTTCCTGCGCGCGTGGGTCAGCGGCCTGGCGCAGCCCGAAGCCACCAACAAGATGCGCGAGTGGCTCGGCGACGCAGGCGAAGCCAAGCTCGCCGACTGGGATATTTCGCGCGACGCGCCGTATTTCGGCTTCGAAATCCCGGGGGCGCCGGGCAAGTATTTCTACGTGTGGCTGGACGCACCCGTCGGTTATTACGCGAGCTTCAAGAACCTGGCCGAGAAACGCGGCCTGGATTTCGAGGCGTGGATCCGCAAGGGCTCGACCGCCGAGCAGTACCACTTCATCGGCAAAGACATTCTGTATTTCCACACGCTGTTCTGGCCGGCCATGCTCGAATTCTCGGGCCACCGCACGCCGACCAACGTCTTCGCGCACGGCTTCCTGACGGTAGACGGCGCGAAGATGTCGAAGTCGCGCGGCACGTTCATCACCGCGCAAAGCGTGATCGACACGGGCCTGAATCCGGAATGGCTGCGCTACTACTTCGCGGCCAAGCTGAACAGCACAATGGAAGACCTCGACCTGAACCTCGACGACTTCCAGGCCCGTGTGAACAGCGATCTGGTCGGCAAATACGTGAACATCGCGAGCCGCGCTGCCGGCTTCCTGATCAAGCGTTTCGAGGGTCGCGTGCAGGACAGCGCCATGCACCATCCGCTGCTCGCCACGCTGCGCGCCGCCGTGCCGCAAATCGCCGCGAACTACGAAGCGCGTGAGTACAACCGGGCGCTTCGTCAGACCATGGAACTGGCCGACGCGGTGAATGCATACGTCGACAGCGCCAAGCCGTGGGATCAGGCGAAAGACCCGGCCAACGCAGTTGCCTTGCACGAAACCTGCAGCGTGAGCATCGAGGCATTCCGTCTGCTGTCGCTCGCGCTCAAGCCTGTGTTGCCGAAGCTGGCGGAAGCGGTAGAAGCTTTCCTCGGCATCGAGCCGCTGGTGTGGGCCGATGCGAGTGTGCCGCTCTCCTCCGCGCGCCCGATCAACGCGTACAAGCACCTGATGACACGCGTCGATCCGAAGCAGATCGAGGCGCTCATCGCAGCAAATCGCGAGTCGCTGCAAGCCACGCCGGAAGCTGCCGTGCCGGCGGATACGAAGGCCAAGTCGAAGGCAGCGAAAGCAGCCGCCGCCGACCAGGACGAGGCGCCCGGCATCATCTCGATCGACGACTTCGCGAAGGTCGATCTGCGCATCGCGAAGATCGTCGACTGCAAGGCAGTGGAAGGCTCTGACAAGCTGCTGCAACTGACGCTCGACATCGGTGAAGAGAAGACCCGCAACGTATTCTCAGGCATCAAGTCGGCCTATCAACCTGAGCAACTGGTCGGCAAGCTGACTGTGATGGTCGCGAACCTCGCGCCGCGCAAGATGAAGTTCGGCCTGTCCGAAGGGATGGTGCTGGCGGCCTCGGCGACTGACGAGAAAGCCGAACCGGGCCTCTACGTGCTCGAACCGGACAGCGGCGCGAAGCCGGGCATGCGCGTGAAGTAAAACGGCCAGGCATCTTTTGACAACGACCCGCTCGCGCAAGCAAGCGGGTCGTTTTCTTTGGACACAGCCCTGTATTACACGCAAAAGCGAAATACCGTCAGACTTGACCGTGCGGCATTGAACGTCTTCGGACGCTGCCATATGTTGGGTGCCGCAGGACACTAGCCAGCCTCCCCGGAAGGTAGACAACTGCCACAGCAACATACACCGGATTGAACCAGCGTCAATTTCTGACAAATGATTTGCATACCTTATCAATTGCGAACTCCGATCCAGCTTCCAGACTGCAGCGGAATGCTGTTCGGCAACCAGAGGTCTATCTCATGCGAACCGAAGCAAATGGTGAAAACGTATTGGCTCGTCTTGCCGAAGACGGGCCGGACTCGCAGTCCACCCAGAATTTCGCGCGTAGCGCCTCGCCGAGACCACCTGCCGGCGTCCTGCCGGCCGAACCGCTACCCGCGCAAGACCCAAAGGCCGCCTCGCCGGGCGCGCTTAAGCTGTTGTCCCGCTTTGGCGGCGAGCATGCAGCAGCATTCGGCTCACCGGATCGCGAGCAAGCTGCGCGCCCGTTCTCCGAGCTGGCGTCCAGAACGCTGCCGCAACGCGAGGCGATCGATGCCGCGCCAAATATCACGCGTCGCGAATCGGCAATGCCATTGCCGACGAACGAGCGCATCCGTCAGGCCGCCAGCGGCACAAGCAGCCGCACACCGCGCTCGCCGACGCCACCGCCAACCGACTCCCACACCCTCCCGCGCGGCGCGACAAGCACCCAGTTCTACGGTCTCACCATCCACTTGCGCCCGAGTCTCGCGCCGGCCAATCCCACGCCGGAGCAGGCCATCCGCTTCGGCGTCGCCGACACGCTTTATCGTCCCGCGTCGGCGTCAAGCGGCGTGACGTCGTCCTATCTGCACCAGGAGGACATGGAGAACAACCCTAGGGTTCAGGCCGTGGCGCAAGGGCGGCGGATCGAATCGGGCTGCCTCGGTTGCACCCTGCAGGTCATGCGGGGAGCCGCCACGAGCACGCGACAGGCCAATCTGTTCGATGCCGCGAACGCAGTAGGAAAGGCCTACGCCAAAGGCGGAACATCCAGGACCGCTTTGCTCGCATCGATCAGAAACTTGCAAGGGAACGGTCAATGGAGCGGCGAGACCCGCGAGTTGCCGGGCTATATCCGCCACCCTGGGCGGTCCGGACTGAGAAGCGGCGAAGAACTGGTTTCCGATCTGGAAGACCATTTCGCAACGCCCTACAACCCTCAGGGCGAGAGGATGGGACATCCCAATACGTTCGCCCTGGTCGGCCTTTCGTTGGGAAATGCGCCCGCCGGCACTTTTTCCGTAGACGCTCCGGCACACGCGCTGAGCGTGCAACGCATGCATGCGAACGGCGACTATCGCAATGATACCTACACGCTGTACGACCCCAGCCAGGGCGCGTTTCGCTACGCGAATTTCGGTCAGCTAACCTATGCGCTAAGCCATTACTTCGACGCGGCCTATCCTGGACTGGGCGGTTTCACGTCGGCGAGCACGTCTTACTATGCGATGCAGAACGTGCGTCAGCATGCACTGGGGAACCAGCGTCTCGGAGACGTGGGCGGCAGTTACGGGATGCCGGCGCTACCCCTACCGCTGCCGGCAAATTCCGGGGCCGCGAACTACTTGCCCCCGCACATCCCCGTCCCCACCCTCACGCCGCCGCGGGCGGACCTGCCGCCGCTGCCCTCCTTCGACCAGCCGGGTCCGTCGGGTTATCAGCCACCGCCGCGCGATGAATTCAAACGCAGCACCGACGACCAGCACGCGCTTCAGCCCATGGCGCTGTACCGGCCATCGAGCGTCACGCCGGATGACCTGAGGAAGCTTGGCGGATTCGATACAGAGCACACGCCCGTCGGGCAGATCAACCTCGATCTGCACGATTTCGACATGGCGGCCAACCCCGGCCTGATAGACGGCTCCGGCTATCTCGGCACCTTCCGCAAGCTCGAAACAGCCCAGCAAAATCCCGCGCTTGCCAATTCGAAGGACGGTTACATCTATGCGGTCGCACCCGCGCCCAATATGGTCGACGTCGCACCGACACTCGGCGCAAACGCCCGCAACGCCGACAGGGGCGAGGTCGCCGCGATGGGCCGCATCGACTACACGCAGATTCGCGGCTGGCAGAAGATAGAGAACGGCAAGCCGGGCGCGTTCACGCCCAATCCCGACTACCGTTGGGACGTCTACGATCAGACCCGAATCGCGGGCGCCCAGCCGCAACTGTCGCGCTTCACCTCCAACGACACCAACTGGGCGGACGCTGCGCACCGTCCGTTTGTCACCGCGCGGACGGACGACGGCAAAACCGTCTATTCGCCGCGTCAGGATCCAGATCTCGCCCATGCGAGCTTTTATAACCACGCGCTGGAAAAAATCGCCTATCTGAACGACAGGCAGAGCGAGGGAAGGGACTATCGCGGCCCGGTGAAACTCGTCTCGCACGATGGCGCGTACGGGACGCTGCAGGGCAACCTGTATCTGGTGCCGGGCCAGCACCCTACTCCCGGCAGCACCGGCGGCAGCGACGTCACCGTTGTCAACAACGATCATCAGCCGGGCATTCACACGTTTAGCATGGACGGCGACGGCCGGTTCCACACTCGGATATTCGGTAAGGAAGCGGTCCTGCGAGTGGGCGGCGACGGCTATCTGTATCTCGGCAAGGTTCCCAGCGACCCGCAAAACACGAACGGCGTCTTCCGCTATGACAACAACAACCGCTTGATCCACGTCGAAGACGGCAAGGTCCTGACCTATTCGCACGCGGGCTATGCGTATGTCAGCAGCGGTGACTATCGCAGCAATTATTCGATCTGGAAGTTGACCGACGCCGACAACAACAAGTCCTATAGACCGCCACAAAGCATCCATGAGTACCGCGACCGCACCGCGGGTAGCGCACGCACCCAGTTCGATTTCGACCGTGACCCCGACTCGGCTTTGCCGTCCGGGGTCACGCGCTTCACGACCAGTCTGCCGGGTGCGCCGTCAGGGTACGACAGCGCCAATGGGTTCCTGAGAGGCTCCGCTGCCGACCAGCAGGCGGCCGCCGACTGGCTCAACGGCCACACGTCGGCGCTGCTGCTCAAGGACGGCTTCTATGTCACCGCGACAAACGAGCACACCCTGGACATTCGCAATCTGCAGGGCGATACCGTGAGGACGCTTCATCTCGATGCAGGGTCAAACGACGATCGCTCCGACATCGGGTCCGACTACTCGGTGCCCGATCAGACATGGATACACCTGCAGCAGGAACACGAGCGCTACATGCGCTTTGAGGAACTGAACAAGACGAGTTAGCGCCGCGACGTAAAACGGCAGGGGCACGTCGCGTTGCTCCGGAAACGGAGCAACGCGTGCCGCCCTACTGCGTCTGCGTCGACTTGCTGAACCACGGCCCTCGCCCATCACCAGCGGATCTGATCGAAGCGTCGTGTGTAAAGCAGTTCTATGCCGTCGAACGTGCCGCCATATGCCGCGACCGACCAATAGCGCGTGAGGTTGATCGTTGCCTTGATCGCGTTGCTCGCCGACTGCAGGCCCTGTTCGTAGCCGACCACGAGCCACTCGTTGATAGCTTTCGACACCATCACCACCTGAGGATCGGTCAGGCCGACTTCACTTCGCCCGATCGAAAATTCATCCAGCCCGAACGTTTGCGCGATCCGCTTGCCGCTCGCGCTGCCGAGCAAGGCTAGCGCGGTCGTCATGGTGCTTTGCTGGCCGAGGTTATTGCCTTGATCCGTGCCGTGTCCAAACAGCAGCCACGAGAGCTTTTCGTTGTCCGGCACGTTCGGCTCGGACACCAGTTTCGCGACCGGGAACTGAACGGTGCCCGTCACCTGCACGCCTGCCTCGACCTGCTGATTGCGGCGCATGGCGAGGATGTTGATGCCCGGATTGGCCACTGGCCCGTTGAACGTGAAGAAACCATTCTCGATGTTGAGCTTGCGGCCGAACGCGGTATAGGTCGAGCCCTGCGTCACGCGAACATTGCCGACGGCGCGCAACGGCAGGTTCGGCGCGCTCATCGCGGTAATCGTGCCGCTCAGCCCGAGGTCAGCGCCTTGCCCGCGGAAACGGAAGTTGTTGCCGAGACTGATGTCGATATTGGCGCGTGGCGCGAACGGCCCGATCGGCTTGTTGGTCCCCTCCACCGGCGGTGATTTCTCGCCGGCCACCGTGCCGTCCGGACGGACGATCACGACGTCGTCGCCCAGCTTCGGCGCGGACTGCTCCGGCATATCGAACAGCGCGTGGTCCACCACGAACTTGCCGTTGATCGCCATGCCGCCCTGCGCGCCGGCATTGGCCACGCTCGCGCTGCCCGACAGCGACAGATTGCGATCCGGCGACGCGAACAATTCCAGCTTATCCGCCACGATACTCGCGGACAGATCCGGCTCGGCGCCGTCCAGACGCACGCGGCCGGTGGCGCGCAAGGTGCCGCTCGCACCATGAAACTCGACCTGCTGGAAGTCCACCAGATTTTGCGAAAGCGCGATGCGCACCACACCGTCCTTTAGCTGCACGCCCTGGTCGACCATGGTCGCGGACAAACCGTCGCCGAGCAGCGACCCTGTCAGGTTCGGCTTGGCGACAGTACCGCCGAGCGCGAGTTTCAGCGCGAGATGTCCGTCGAGCAGATAACTCGGACCGAACAGGCCGCCGGTGGTTTTCAGCGACGGCACGTTGGCATTCACATTGCCGGTGAGCGCGCCCTCTTCATTGACGCTCAGGAAGCCGTCGCGCATTACGAGCGTGGTGTGGGCGTCGGCATCGATCACGCCGATCCGGCTGGCCTGAGCGTGGACGGTGGCATTCAGCCGGTTGCCGCCGCTGAATTCGGCGCGCGCGATCATGTCCGTGATACCCAGCGAGGCCAACCCACGTCCGATTTCGACCGTGACGTCACCGCCGCGGCGCTTCAACTGGATGTGACCGCTCGCCGTGCTGCCGAGCGCGAAGTCCCAGTCGCCGTCGAACACCAGATCGGTTTTGACGGCCGGTGGCGCGCCGGTGATCTCGCGCCGCAAATCCTGCAGGCGCGCCAGCGAAACGTCGGTCAAGGTGCCCGCGGACTGGATCTTGCCGTGGTCGAAGGCGAACGATTTCAGGCTCAGCACAGCGCCTTCGATCGTGAGACGTGTCGCGCCGAGTGTCAGGCGGCTCGGTCCGGCGCTGATGGCCAGCGGCGACTCCAGATTCAATGCCGGTGTGCCACGATTCTGCAGACGGGTCACGGTGCCGTCCCAGCGCGTGCCGTCGCGTGCTTCGGTCAGCTTGCCGTTGGCCGCGAGCGTCAGATCGAGCGGGCGATCCTGCAGCTTGCCGGTGGCCGCGGCCTCCAGCGTGTGGTTGGCGCGCGTGCCGGACAGGCGTGCCGTGAGGGTAGTCAGATCGACGCCGCCGGCGCTGAGATTGCGCGCGTCGGTCGTGAAGACGAGCGCGCCGTTCGCGCCGTCACGCAGTTCGGCATGACCTTCCGCATGGCCGATGCGGTTACTGCTGAACACCACGCTGTCTGCCTTGTAGTTCAGCACGACATTCGGGTGGGCGAACGAGCCTGTAACGTCGCCGTCTGCCGCGATGAGGCCGGCGAGACCGAAACCGAGTCGCTCGAGCTCCGGCGCGTCGATGCGAAAACGCAGCCGGTCGCCGCTCGCGCCGAAGCTGCCTTGCAAGTCCACCTGATTGCCCGCCACCGAGAGATTCGCGCGGCTCGGCAGAATCCGCGAGCCGGCCAACTGAACTACACCGCCACCCGTCAAGGGCAGGCCGTCATAGACACTCGGGCCGAGTTTGAATTCAGCCTTGGTGGTAAAGACCGGGCCGAGCACGCCGGCCGCGGTGAGCGTGCCGTTCACGCGTGCCTCGATCTTGCGGGCCGGGGGCGCGGCGTGCCTCGGCGGCGGTGACGCTTTGCTGCGTTGAACCACTTCGGTCCGCACTGCGGCCCTGGCGGTGTTCTTGACCGCCGCGGCGGCTTTGTCGGCGGGGGCCGCGCTTTTCGCACCGGCCGTGCTGCCCGCTTGCGCCGCACCTTGCGGCAGCGCCTTGGCTTTGGTGTTGGCCGCCGCCGGCGCCGGACCCGTCACGGGGGTGCGCGAAGGCATCTGCGAAGTCAGCGTCAGCGGATCGAAATCGGTCAACTGCGCTTTCAGGTTGTAGGTCGAATTCGCGTCGTGCTTGAGCGCACCGGACAGATCGATGCGGCCTTTGCCCGACGTGACGCGCACGTCGTTGAAACTGATGCGCGCGGGGTCGAAGGTGACTTTACCCTGTGCGCGCAACCCGGCTTTCGGGTCGGCGAGATCGAGGGTCAGGCTTTGCACGTCGTCGTTCAGACGAAACCCGATCGGGCCGGAAAGTTGGGTTGGCCGCACGGTCGCTTCGAGCGCGTTCAGGTCGAGCCCGGCGACCTGCAGATCGAACTGGCCGTGCTTGCCGGTCAGCACGCCGCCGCCGGTGAGCGTGGCGCTCTTCACCAGCCGCACGTTCAGATTCGAGATGCGCTGCGCCTGGGCGTCGAGACGCACGTCGGCTCGCGCGTCGATTAGCGGCAGCAGATTCTGGTCGATCGCCCCCGGTTTGGCGTTGACGATCGAGACATGGCCCGCGACGGCAAAACCCGCGGCGCCGGAGGCGGCTGCGGGTTTTGCCGTGCTTGCCGTGCTTGCCGTGCTTGCCGTGCTTGCCGTGCTTGCCGTGCTTGCCGTGCTTGCCGTGCTTGCCGTGCTTGCCGTGCTTGCCGTGCTTGCCGTGCTTGCCGCACCCAAAGTAGCCGCGTCCGCTGCGCGCTGCCCCACCGGCTGCAGTTCAGCACGCACTGCCAGATCCGCCAGCGGCGCGCCGGGCGCAAACGCCTGCGGATTGACGTGGTCGAAGCTCAGCACGGCGCGTTGCAACGGCACGTCGCCGAACGGCGTCGCTTCGACCCGGGCATGGCCGGCGAGCTTCATGCCGCTGGCATCGAGTTCGGCGATGAGATTCTCCAGCGAGCCGCTCAGATGGCCGCCCACCTGCACCGCCTCGTTGTTGACCTTGCCGGAATAGCCGACATCACCGCTCAGCGGAAACGGCCGCATCCCGTCGAGCTTCGCCGCTGCCGTCACCGCGCCGAACGGCGTGTCGAGCCTCTCGATGGCCGCCTCGTGGTGGCGGCCGTCGCTGCGGCCATGGAACATGAAGCGGGCAAACTCGGTTGTCGAGCCACCCTCGTGCAACAGCAGTTTGTCGACCTGCACGTCGCGCACCTCGAGCTGCATCGGCAAACGCAGGTCTTTCGGCAATTCAAGCGGTCCGCTGCTGGACGACGAAGCGCCGATACGAGCGTCGATCGTACCGACATGCAGATAGTCGATCGTGAAGCGCCAAGGCTGATGTATGAGGCCCCAGCGGCCGGCCACACGGTCGATCTGGATATCGGTGCCGCTGCCGTCGAGACTGCGCCAGCGCACTTGCCGGAGTTGGACACCGCGCGCGATGGTGCCGCCCTCGAGCGTGCCCGTCAGCTTGCCGCCCAGCAGTTTGACAGCCGCCTGCCACGCGTAAGCGGTGCCGCGCTCGGTCGTGAGCGCGCCGTACAGCAGTCCGGCGGCCACGGCGACCAGCAGCACCAGCACCGCAACCATCCACGCGAGCGTTTTCAGCAACAACCGGCCCCGGCGGCGCTCAGGCGGCTGCGCGTCGGGCGAAGGCGGCTGTCCCGGCGGATGAGCGCCGGGCGGCTGCGCGGGTGGTTGAGCGGAAGCGTCCGTGGTCATGCGTGGATCATGTAGAAGCAGGTTTCCATCAGAAGGCGATGCCGAGGGTCAGGTACGGCCGCACACTCCTGTTGCGGATTCCGTAGGCGACGTCGACATTGACCGGACCGACCGGGCTGCGCCAGCGCGCGCCGACGCCGACGCCGGGATAAAAGACTTTCTCGCCCCAGGTATCGGTGGCGGTACCGACGTCGAAAAACGCGGCGGCACCCCAGTCGTGACTGAACCAGTGCTGATATTCGGCCGCCGCCGTCACGAGGTACTTGGTGGGCAGCACCGAACCATCGACGTTGTTACCGATGCTCTGATAGCTATAGCCACGAATCGAATTCGAGCCGCCCGCACGGAACAGCAGCGACGCCGGAATTCCGCTCGAACTGCCGCTCGTGAACACGCCGCCGAGTTCGGCCCGGAACAGCACGAGGTCCTCCCGGCCAATCGGCAGGTACTGCTGCCCACGGGCGTAGCCACGCGCGAACGTCTGGTCGGTCAGCACGCCTTTGACCGCGAAACCCGCTTCGACGTGAATCAGGTTGCCCGAGCGCGGGAACAACGGATCGTCGGTATTGCGGCGGGTCCACGACCATGACGGCACCAGCGCGCGACTGGTGGTCGGCGCGGCCGCGTTCTGATCGAGCCGGTCCTGGTAATAGAGGATCGCGTAGTTGTAGTCGATGAATTGCGAAGTACGGGCCCGCTGCACGCCGCCACGAATGCTGTAGATGCGTGTGTCGGACACGTCGGTCGTGGTGTAGGACGCCAGCACGCTATTGGTCCACGCGCGCGGCCCAGGCGGCATTGCGAGCTGAATTTGCCCGTATTGCTGGATCTGGTCGATGCGGCCGTCGACCGTGAACGGCCACGCTTTGCCGAACGTGTCGAGATAGGAATACGAACCCTGGATCAGCGGGCCGTTGTCGGTCGAATAACCGATCCCGCCGCGGATACTGTTGTACGGATACTCCGACACCTTCACATGCATCGGCGTATCGACCGGCTTGGCCGGATCGCTGTCCACGTCGATCGCCACGCTCGCGTAGTACGGCGTGTTCTGCAACTGCCGCTGCAATTCGGCGACGCGCTGCACGTCGTAAATATCGCCGGGCGAAATCGGATTCACGTTGTCGACGATCTGTTCCGGATAGCGCCGCGTACCGGAGACGTCGAGTTTGCCCATCGTGAAGGTCGGGCCGCTGTCGAACGTCACCGACAATTTTGCTTCGTGCGTGCGCGGGTCGATCCGCGCTTCGGAATGGTAGATTTTCGCGCCCAGGTAACGGCGTGCCTGCAACGCCTTGAGCGACGCGTTTTTCGCGTCGTCCCACTCGCCCTGCGAAAACGGGTCGCCTTCATGCAGTGAAAATGCGAAGCGTGTGGCGTTTTCCTGCGCCGGGTCTTCGGTCAGCACCGGCCCGCGAAAGGACAACGAAATCGACGTAATGAGGGTTTGCGGGCCGGGATCGACGCTCACGGTCACGCGCTTCTGGTCGTCGACGGTTCGCACGTCGGTCCGCACAACCGGTGTGAAATAGCCTTGAGTGGCAGCCAGGTCGCGCACCTGCTGGGGCGTGGCGGTAATCAGAAATTCGAACTGGTCGTCGCTGATGTCAGGACGCTTGGCGAAGCGCGCCACGTCGAGGTGCGCTTCGAGCAGCTTGCGCAGCGAACGCGGCGTGGCTTCGATATCGACCTTGTAGCTGGCGGCCGCGCGCCGCGCCGCATGCGCGCTGACCGTGGCGAGCATGAGCATGACGATGCCGAGTGTCAGCCACGCGCGCAGCCAGCGCCGATTGGGCGTCGGATGCCCGGGCTCGCTGCCGGCTCTGCCGCACCGCACACGCGGCTCTTCGATCGCACACCCCGCCAAACAGGACCTCCGGCCGTGGTTGATGAATTCTGTCGCTTGGGCTCGCCGCGGCGGCCGAAGCTCGCTATTTGACCACATCGGCGCAGTCGCGCCATCTCTAAAAGGGGCTTTGCAGCCTGATGCGCGGCGGGTCTTTCGGCCGATGCGGCGTGCCGCATGCGGCAACCGTTGTAGTGACCACCCGGGCGCGCAGCCCGGACTCCCACGCCGCCCAGCCGGCCACGCGCCCGCCTTTGACGCATTGCAGCAGCGCGGGTTCCGGGCGATTTTGCAGGCAGGCCGCCGGCGCCACCACCGTTTTTCGACCGCACGCGGCGCATGCGGTAAAATTATGGAATAGCAGCGATGCCGCGCGGATTCCCGCCTGGCAGCCGCCGTTCCCCCAATCACGGACGTCTAGCCATGTATCAATCGGACATCACCCAGTTCCTGAACCAGCTCAAGCAACAAAAACCGAATCTGGAAGCTGAGCAGCGCCGTGGCCGGTCGCTGCTGTGGGACAAACAGCCGATCGACCTCGAAGAACGCGCCGAGCAGAAAGCCTCGCGCGTGGAGCAGACGCCTTACTCGTACTATCAAAACTTCTAAGCGCGTGAGTCACGCCGACGAGGCAAAGGGCGTCGAATCGGCGCCCGACGCCGCGCTTGCCGCGCCCGCCACCGATTCGACACCGGACACCGTCGACGGCATCGCTTTCGCGCGCCTGTACGGCGAGCCGCTCTTCAAGCTGCCGACGGATCTGTACATTCCGCCAGATGCGCTCGAGGTGTTCCTCGAAACGTTCGAAGGCCCGCTGGATCTGTTGCTGTACCTGATCCGCAAGCAGAACTTCAACGTGCTCGACATCCCGATGGCGGACGTCACGGTCCAGTACCTCGGCTATGTCGATCAGCTGCGTCAGACCAATCTCGAACTCGCCTCCGAGTATCTGCTGATGGCCGCGATGCTGATCGAGATCAAGTCGCGCATGCTGCTGCCGGTGAAAAAGGCCGACAGCGGCGAAGAAGCCGAGGATCCGCGTGCCGAACTGGTGCGCCGCCTGCTCGAGTACGAGCAGATGAAGCTCGCCGCCCAGCGCATCGACCATTTGCCGCAGCTCGGCCGCGATTTCCTGCGCGCCGAGGTGTATATCGAGCAAAGCATTACACCGCGCTTTCCGGATGTGGATAGCGAAGACCTGCGCGCCGCGTGGGCCGACGTGATCAAGCGCGCCAAGCTCGTTCAGCACCACAAGATCTCGCGCGAGGAGTTGTCGGTGCGCGAGCATATGAGCACGATCCTGCGGCGCCTGCAGAACGCGCGCTTCATAGAGTTCTCCGACCTGTTCGACACGAGCAAAGGCGTGCCGGTGGTCGTGGTGAATTTCATCGCCATGCTCGAGTTGTGCCGCGAATCGCTCATCGAAATTACCCAGGCCGAGCCGTTCGCACCGATCTATGTGCGCCTCGCCTATCTGCCGGCCTGAAGCCGCGAAACGGGGCTTGCGTGCGCCATTGCTGCCGCAAACGCCTCGTTTCGGTGCGTCCACGGACCAAATCCACTACAATCCCGCGCTCCGAACCTGTCATTACCAGTGAGGCCGCGGGCCACGCAAAACCTGAGTGTTTGCGCCGACCGAGTCTTGCGCCGCGCGAGGAAATCCCTGTCCGATCATGAAAGTCATCAGCTCGATCCATGAATTGCGCGACCAGTTGCGCGGCCAGAATCGCACCGCCTTTGTGCCGACCATGGGCAATCTGCACGAAGGCCACCTGTCGCTGATGCGCCTCGCGCGCCAGCACGGCGATCCGGTGGTGGCAAGCATTTTCGTCAACCGCCTGCAGTTCGGCCCGAACGAAGATTTCGACAAATACCCGCGCACGCTCGAAGCCGACATCGACAAGCTGCAGAAAGAAGGCGTCTACGTGCTGTTCGCGCCGACGGAACGGGATCTGTACCCGGAACCGCAGGAATACCGCGTGCATCCGCCGCACGATCTGGGCGACATTCTCGAAGGCGAATTCCGGCCGGGTTTCTTCCAGGGCGTGTGTACGGTGGTCATGAAGCTGATGTCGTGCGTGCAGCCGCGCGTCGCCGTGTTCGGCAAGAAGGATTACCAGCAGCTGATGATCGTGCGCAGCATGTGCCACCAGTTCGCGCTGCCGACCGACATCATCGCCGCGGAAACCGTGCGGGACACCGACGGCCTCGCGCTCAGCTCGCGCAACCGTTTCCTGGCGACGGCCGAGCGCGCAGAGGCGCCGGTGCTGGCTGCCGAACTGAATCGCGTGCGCGATGCAGTGCTCGCCGGCGATCGCGACTTCGCAAAACTCGAACAGACAGCAATGGCGTCGCTGGCCGCGCGCGGCTGGCAGCCCGATTACATCGCCGTGCGCAAGCGCTCGAATCTGCTGCCGCCGGGCTCGCAAGACGCGAACGCGGAGTTGGTCGTGCTGGCCGCCGCCAAGCTCGGTACCACCCGTCTCATCGACAACCTCGAAATCTGAAGCCGTCTTCGGCTGCGCAAACACGCATTAGAAGCACAAGGGATTGGTCATGCAACGCAACATGCTGAAGTCGAAAATCCATCGCGTCGCGGTCACGCACTGCGAACTGCACTACGAGGGCTCGTGCGCGATCGACGAAGACTTGCTGGAAGCCGCGAACATCGTCGAAAACGAGCGGATCGACATCTGGAACATCAACAACGGCGAGCGTTTCTCGACCTACGCGATCAAGGGCGAACGGGGCAGCGGCATGATTTCGCTGAACGGTTCGGCCGCGCGGCGCGCGCAGTTGGGCGATCTGGTGATCATCGCTGCGTTCGCGGTGGTCGAGGAAGCGGAACTGAAGGCAGGCTGGAAACCGGATCTGGTGTTCGTCGACGACAACAACAAGATCAAGGGCAGCCGCGATCACGTGCCGACCCAGAACTGGACCTGAACTGGAACCTGGGCCGGCCGTAGCCTGGCCTGGTACCTCACGGTTCCATAGCGGGCGGCCACGCCGCCTGCCAGTTCACATCAAGCCGGTTTGCCGGCGCCGTTGGTCCACTGGATGATCGGCTGCCACTGCTCCAGATCCTTGTCCACGCGGCTTTTCGCGACGTCCCACAAGGTCAGGCCGTGGGCCGCCAGTTGCACGTAGTTCTGCGTGTCACGCAGGTAACCCAGCACCGGCAGCTTCAATCCCTCGACAAAGCGGTGCAATTGCTCCGCTGAGCGCGTTCGCGAGTCCACGCGCATACCGACCACGCCGATCTCGATCGCGCCTTTCCTGACCGCCTTCTCCTTCGCCAGCCGTTCGAGAAACTCCTGGGTGGCGAGAATATCGAACATCGACGGTTGCAGCGGCACGATCACCTTGTCGGCCAGATCCAGCGCGATACTCAGGCGATTGCCGTGCAATCCGGCCGGTGTGTCGATGACTGCGTGCTCCAGACCTCTGGGCGGTTTGGCAGGGTTTTCAAGGTCGACCTCCCAGGTCTCGATGGGCGGCAACGCTGGAGGCCGCAGCGACAACCACGCGTGCGCGGACTGCTGTTTGTCCAGGTCCGCCAGCGCGACCCACTCCCCTTGCGACGCGAAATAGCCCGCCAGATTGGTGGACAGCGTGCTTTTACCCACGCCGCCCTTCGGATTCGCCACCACGATCACCGTCATGAATTCTCCCGGAAAGATGGCTGGGCGCCGCCAGCCGGTTTGCCGCAGTTTGCTCTGACTTGGGGGCCGGTGCGTCCTGATCCGTACCGATTTCAGGTTCACCCGCCGATCTAGCCGTTGATAATATCGACAAATGCACCGGGGCCGAAGCCCCCAAACGGCTATTGACCCGTCCAGCCCCCTGATTTTTCCACCGAGGACCCCAAAATCTCATGAGCAAACTCCGTCCGGAATACACCGTCGAGCGTCTGCATGAACGTCAGAAGGGCAAGCTTCCCGGCTTGCTGGGCGTACATGTTCTGGCGTTGGAGCAAGGCAGCCTGAGCGCGGAATTGACCGTGCGCGAAGAATTGCTGGCGCCGAACGGCTTTTTGCACGCCGCCACCGTGATCGGCCTCGCCGATACTGCCTGCGGCTACGCCTGTCTCGCGCATCTGCCTGAGACGGCGCGCAATTTCACGACCGTCGAGCTGAAAAGCAACTTTCTCGGTACGGCGACGGAAGGCACGATCCGCGCAGTCGCCAAGGCCGTGCATCTGGGCCGCAGCACGCAGGTGTGGGATGCCACCGTCACTGATCCGAATGGCAAGACGATTGCGCTGTTTCGCTGCACGCAGATCGTGTTGTACTGACTGAGGCGAGCGGCGCAGAGGGCGCAGGGGTGCGGCGAAGAGCCCGGAATGCCTGAAGCGTCCTGCGTCTGCACGATAAAAAAAGCACGCGGCCTCACGGCGCGTGCTTTTTTTGTTGCCTGGCGGGACGCAATGCCGGCCCGGTTCGGTGTCTGGATGCCTGTGTGTCCAGGCGCATCACCGGCTTGAAGCTTCTCCGGCGCGCCAGCTTTGGCAACCCGTCCACATGCCGCCGAAAACGTTCAGGCGGCCACCGCGCGCGGCGTCTTCACACTGCTCAGCGCCAGGGCACCGTCGCCGAGCAGCGACTGCACCGCCAAAGTCACCGCCCAGAAGGCCGGATATTCCCAGCCGCCATGCGGCGAAGCGAACCCCCAGCCATTGTGCAAATGCTGCGACATGGCGCCGAGCATGAACGGCAGCAGCACCAGCGCGACCCAGCGGACCTGCACGCCGAGCAGCAGCGCGATGCCGCCGATCAGTTCGACGAACGCCGTCACATACCCGAGCCAGCCCGGCAAACCGAGTGAAACGAAAAACTGCGCCGTTCCCGGCAGCGTGAAGACAAAAATCTTTTGCAGGCTATGCGCGAGATACAGAACGCCCAAGGCCAGACGAAGTAGCAAAGCGGCCAGATCGGCGGAGCGGTTCGAGTTCATGACGAGTCCTTTACGAGAAAGACGGCCCGTGACGGGCGTCGACGTCAAGACTGTATTCGAACCAAACGGGATGAAAAATCACCTCCCAGGCTTTGATTATTTCCTATTGAGATTTAATCGACGCCATCTGCCTGTTCTTCGTCATCCAATCGCGGCGAAAAGCTTCGATAGATCTAAATGCTCGGCAAGCGTGTCGGCGAGGCGGTCCAGCGAAGCTTCACGCAACGCCGGGTAGTCGATTTTTTCGGCGTCACTTAAGCCCGCCCACGCGAGCAATGCGGCGCATGCTGCCGGCGTGTCGAACAGCCCGTGCACGTAGGTGGCGAGGATCTGACCATCCGACGAGATCGCGCCGTCAGGATAGGCGTGTTGCTCAAGACCCAACTGCAGCGCGGGCGAGCTCAACGCCGGACCCTGCGTCTCACCCATGTGAATCTCGTAACCGGCGACCTCGGGTGAACCGGGCAAGGCGAGACGCCCCGTCACGTTCTTAAGGGTTTTTTCGCGCGTCAGCACCGTCGCGTAATCGAGCCAGCCAAGGCCCGCACTCGTTCCGGGCGGGCCTTCCACACCGTGCGGATCGGCCACTTCGCGCCCGAGCATCTGCATGCCGCCGCAAATTCCGATCACGCGGCCGCCGTAGCGCAAATGCCGCTGCAGCACCCCATCCCAGCCTTGCGCGCGCAGGAAGGCCAGATCGCCCGGCACATTCTTCGAGCCTGGCAGGATGATCAGATCGGCCGGCGGGGGCGGCGTGCCGCTTCGCACGTAATGAAAATCGACTTGCGGATGCGCACGCAGCGCGTCGAAATCGGTGTGATTGCTGATGTGCGGCAGCACCGGCACGACCACCCGCAGCATCCGGCCGGTATCGCCGCTATGCGCGGCGCGCAGCTCGGGCGGCAGCATGTCTTCGGCGTCGAGCGTCAAGCCGTGCAGGTAGGGCACAACGCCGAGCACCGGTTTGCCGGTTTTCGCTTCAAGCCAGTCGAGTCCCGGTTTGAGCAAGCTGATGTCGCCGCGAAACCGGTTGATGATGAAGCCACGCACCCGCGCCTGCTCGCTTTCCGATAGACACGCAAGCGTTCCTGTCAGATGCGCGAACACCCCGCCTCGGTCGATGTCGGCCACCAGCACGACCGGGCAATCGACCGCTTCAGCAAAACCCATATTGGCGATGTCGCGCTCGCGCAGATTGATCTCGGCGGGACTGCCCGCGCCTTCGACAAAAATCGTGTCGTACGCCGCTTGCAGACGCGCATACGATTCCAGCACGGCCTCGAAGGCGACGGGCTTGTAGTCGTGATACGCGCGCGCATCGAGATTCATGCGCGCCTTGCCGTGGATGATCACCTGCGCGCCGCGGTCGCTCGTCGGCTTGAGCAGGACGGGGTTCAGATCGGTGTGGGCGGCAATGCCCGCGGCCACCGCCTGCAGGGCCTGCGCACGGCCGATCTCGCCGCCGTCGACCGTTACCGCGCTATTGAGCGCCATATTCTGCGGCTTGAACGGCGCGACCCGCACGCCGGCGCGGCGCGCCAGCCGGCACAGGCCCGCGACCAGCGTGCTCTTGCCTGCATCGGAGGTGGTGCCCTGAATCATCAGTGTGCCGCGCGGCACGGGTACGGCGCGATGCGGATTCGAAGTGGAGGTGGTCACGGGAGCTCGGGTCCAGCGTTGAATAGCAATGAATGCAGGCCATGAGCGCGGCATTATCCCATCGTGCAGGCATGCACTGCACGCCTGCACACGCCGGTACAATCACGCGATGATTTCCCGCGACCTCACCTTCGTTCTCGGCGGCGCCCGTTCCGGCAAGAGCGTGCACGCCGAACAACTGGCAAACGATAGCGCCCTGCCCGTCACGTACATCGCCACCGCCCGCGTGGTTGACGACGCCGAATTCAGCGCGCGCATCGCGCATCATCGCGAGCGGCGTCCGGCGCATTGGGCTTTGCTTGAAGCCGGCGTCGATCTCGCCGGCGCGGTGTCACAAATCGATGCGCACGGCCACTGTATTCTGCTTGACTGCCTGACGCTGTGGCTCGCCGGTCTGCTGTGTCCGCCTGACAGCAACGGCTTGCCGGTCGATCAATATCACGCGCACCTTGCTGCGCTGGAAGCGGCGCTCATCAACGCCAAAGGGAAGGTCATCGTGGTCAGCAACGAAATCGGGTTGGGCGTGGTGCCGCTCGGCGCGGCAACCCGCCTCTATGTCGATGAACTCGGGCGGCTCAATCAGCGCATCGCCGCATTGAGCACCCACGTCACGATGATGGTCGCGGGCTTGCCACTCGCGCTGAAAACCTCGGGCAATCCGTAATGCTGTCGCTGCCTTTGATCGTTACGCTGGCAACGGCGGGCGTCGCCATCGACCGTTGGCTCGGCGAGCCGCGCACCGCGCATCCGCTGGTCGGCTTCGGCAACTGGGCGATGCGCCTCGAAAAGCGCTACAACACCGGCCGCCGCTTGCGGCTCAAGGGGCTGCTCGCGTGGTCGCTGGCGGTCATGCCGCCGGTGCTGATCGCCTGGTGCCTCGTCTCCATACTGCCGTTTTTTGCGGCCTGTGCGGTACATGTCGTGCTGCTGTGGTTCGCGCTCGGCGCGCGCAGTCTGCACGATCACATCGCGCCGATCGCGCAGGCTCTCGCGCAACGCGATCTGGCACAAGCACGCTTGCTGACCGCGCGTATCGTGTCGCGCGACACCACTCACGCCGACGAAGCGGCGCTCTCGCGCGCCGCTGTCGAATCGGCGCTTGAAAACGGCAACGACGCGATCTTCGGCGCGCTGTTCTGGTTCGCGATCGCGGGCGGTCCTGGCGCGCTGGGGTTTCGTCTGGCCAACACGCTCGACGCCATGTGGGGTTACCGCACGTCGCGCTATTTGCGCTTCGGCTGGGCCGCGGCGCGCCTCGACGACGTGCTCAACTGGATTCCCGCGCGTCTCACCGCCGCGAGCTACGCCTTGCTCGGCGACACGCGCACCGCGCTGCATTGCTGGCGCGAGCAGGCGCCGCGCTGGGACAGTCCGAACGCCGGACCGGTCATGGCTTCCGGCGCGGGCAGCCTGAACGTGTTGATCGGCGGACCCGCCGTGTATCACGGCGCGCTTGAACACAGGCCCACGCTAGGTTTTGGCCACCCAGCAAAAGCCAGTCACGTCACGGCTGCGCTGATGCTGGTCGAACGCACGGTCATTCTCTGGCTAGCGGTGCTGATCGTGCTGGCTTTGCTGAGTGTGCCCTTTCATGTCTGATCGAATGGCTGCTTATAAAGTCGCTACCGGGACCCCGCTCAACGCCGTAACCCACGGCGGCAATCTGCACGAAGCGGCCGCGCGTTACGGCATTCCCTACGCACAATGGCTCGACCTGTCGACGGGTATCAATCCGCACGGCTATCCGGTGCCGCCGGTTCCCGCCGATGTCTGGCGCCGCCTGCCCGACGAAGGCGACGGCTTTGCCGCCTGTGCCGCGCGCTACTATGGCGCGCCCGATGCCGCGCACGTGCTGCCCGTAGCAGGAAGCCAGGCCGCGATTCGCGCGCTGCCCTCGCTGCTGCCGTGTGCCCGGGTCGGCATCGCGCCGCTCACGTATAGCGAATATGCGCCTGCCTTCGAGCAGGCTGGACACGAAGTCGTGCAACTGGACGTGTCCTGGGACAGCTTGCCCGAGCCGCTCACTCACGTGGTCGTCGTGAATCCTAACAATCCGACGGCGGAACATCTGAACGCCGGCAAGCTGCTGGACTGGCATGCGCAACTCAGCGCGCGCAACGGCACGTTGTTGATCGACGAGGCTTTCGCCGACACGCTGCCTTCAGCCTCGCTCGCGGCAAACACTCATCGCGACGGGCTAATCGTGCTACGTTCGCCGGGCAAATTCTTTGGTCTTGCCGGTGCGCGCGCGGGATTCGTCCTGGCCGCGCCCGCTTTGCTCGGCGCATTGCGCCGTACGCTCGGCGCCTGGACCGTCAGTGGCCCCGCTCGGCACGCCGTCAAGGCCGCGTTTGAAGACGAAGTGTGGCAGCAACAGATGCGCACGCGGCTCGCTGCCGAAAGCGCCCGTCTGGTGAGTCTGTTGCATGCACACGGTTTTGCCACACGAAGCACGCCGCTCTTCGCGTGGACCGACGATGCGCGCGCGGCTGCTCTGCACGAAGCGCTGGCGCGGCGTGGCGTGTGGACCCGCCTCTTCACGGCGTCGGGCAGCGTACGCTTCGGGCTGCCCGCGAACGACGCCGAATGGGCGCGTTTCGAAGAGAGTTTGCGCGAGGCGCTGCGATGATGCGCCGCTTGCGTTTCGCCATCGCCACAGCGCTTTTCGCAGGCACCGTGCATGCGCACGCCGCCATCACCGTCACCGACGATTCCGGCGCAACCGTCACCCTGCCTGCACCCGCGCAGCGCGTCATCAGTCTCGCGCCGCATGTCACCGAACTGCTGTATGCCGCCGGCGGTGGCGCGAAACTGGTCGGCGCCGTGTCGTATAGCGACTACCCGCCTGAAGCGAAGCAATTGCCGCGCGTCGGCGATAACAAGGCGCTCGACCTCGAACGGATCGTCGCGCTGAAGCCCGATCTGATCGTTGTATGGCGGCATGGCAACGCGCAGCGCCAACTCGATCGCCTGCGTGAGATGCATGTCCCCCTGTTCTTCAGCGAGCCGCATCATCTCGACGACGTTGCCATATCGCTGACAAAGCTCGGACAATTGCTCGGCACCTCGCCGACCGCCAATGCGGCCGCTGCGGCATACCGTCAGGACATCGCGCGATTGCGCACGCAATACAGCGGCCTGCCGCCTGTCAGCGTGTTTTATCAGGTGTGGGATCAGCCGTTGATGACGCTCAACGGCGAACATATGATCAGTGACGTGATTGCGTTATGCGGCGGCCGCAATGTGTTTGCAAAACTGGAGCCGCTGGTGCCGACCGTTTCGACTGAAGCCGTACTCGCGGCGAACCCGGAAGCAATCTTCACGGCTGCGCCCGGCGCGACCAAACCGGATACCCCCCTGCCGCAACTCGCCACATGGCGTGCGTGGCCGAGCCTGAAGGCGGTGGCAAACAATAACCTGTTCGCCATCGACGGCGATCTGATCAGCCGGCCGGCGCCGCGTATTGCGCAAGGGGCAAAGCAGATATGCGAGGACCTCGACCTGGCACGCTCGCGCAGGAAGAGCGGCGCGCAGTGACTTTAATCGCGCCACTTTTTGATAAGAAGTGGCGCGAATACGCAATCCCGTGACGAATCTTCGGGAAAAGCGGCACGATCAGGGCGCCGCCTGGCGCAATTAGAGCAGGGCCCACGCAGCGCACACACCTCACGCATTCCACCTCACCAACGACCACTCCTGCGCCCCCTCATCCCTGCGCAGCCAGACAATCCCGGTCATCTCCAACGACCAGCGCAGGCAGCGCTCCAGCGGCACATCCAGCATGAGCGACGCGATCACCCGCATGACGCCGGCATGCGTGACCACATACGCCGGCGACAGCTCGCGCGTCTGCGCGAACGCGTCGAACCACGCCCGCACCCGCGCGACGAATTGCGCAACACTCTCGCCGCCGTGCGCACGCGCGTGTTCAAAATTGGCCGCCCAGTCATCGAGCAGCGCGCGATCGATCGCATCCCAGCGCTGCAGCTCCCAGGCGCCGAAGTTCATTTCCTGCAGACGGTCGTCATGGCTGAGCGCGCAACCGAAATCGTTCGCCATGGCGGCGGCGAGCGCCGAGCAACGCGTCAGCGGGCTCGAGATGAACACGCGCGGCGGCGGCACCTGCAACGTGGCGAGTTTCAACGCAAGCGCGGTTGAGGACACTTCCGCATCCTCGGCAAGCGCGATGTCGCTCTGGCCGTAACACACGCCCGCATCGATCGCGACAGCGGGATGACGGATCAGGACGATATCCATGCAAGCCCCAGCAGATAGATGCTCAATTCAAAAATCTGTTGTGCGAAGCCCAGGCAGTCGCCGGTGTAGCCGCCAATCCGTTTGACGAAGTAACGCCCCATGGCAAACCGCAGCGCCGCCAGCACGACGAACGCCGCGCCGGCGAAGCGCCAATCCGGCAACCCGGGCCCGTTCGGCCAGAGCAGCAACGGCAAACCGGACACCGCCGCGCAGAGCAACGCGGGACTACTCAGGCGTTGCGCGACCGGTTTGGCTTTGCCTTCGGTGCGCACATAGTCGAGCGTGGCCAGATAGCTGATGGCAAACACGCGGCTTGCCGCATGCGCCGCAATCATCAGACTCGCAGCGCGCACCGGCGGCAACGCGGCGAGCGTTTGCCATTTCAGCGCCAACGCGATCACGAGCGCGATGGCCCCGAAAGCGCCGATGCGCGAATCGTGCATGATGCGCAACACGTCCTCGCGCGTATAGGCGCCACCGAACGCATCGGCGCAATCGGCGAGTCCGTCCTCGTGAAACGCGCCAGTCACGAGAAGCGACGCCGCCATCGACAGCAGCACCGCCACGCCGGCGGGAAAGACATGCAACGCCGCGAGATAGACCAGCGCGCTCAATCCGCCAATCAATAGACCGACGAGCGGAAAATAACGTGCCGCCGCATTCAGATAGTGCGGTTCGTAGCCAACCCAGCGCGGCACCGGTACGCGCGTGAAATAGCCGAGCGCCGTGAAGAAATAACGCAGTTCAGCGAGCGGGTTCATAAGTGAGCCGGACGCGCGCTTCTGTACGACAGCGCTTCGTATACGGGCGCTTTGTACGATGAGTCAGGCATCGCGATTCGCAACCCCAGCCGATTCGAAGCTCGCCATTTCATTGATGAACGCCACCGCTGCGCGCAGCAACGGCACCGCGAGTACTGCGCCAGTGCCTTCGCCGAGACGCATGTCGAGCGAAAGCAACGGCAGCGCACCGAAATGATCGAGCATGCGCCGATGCCCCGCCTCATTCGACGCATGCGCGAACACACAATACTCGCGCACGTTCGGTGCGAACGCATCGGCCACCAGCAATGCCGAAGTCGCGATGAAACCGTCGACGAGGATCGTCATCCGCGCTTGCGCGGCGGCGAGATATGCGCCCGTCATCATGGCGATTTCAAAGCCGCCGAAAGTGGCGAGCACGTCGAGCGGATCGTTGGAAACGACGTGATGCGCGAGTGCCGAAGCCAGCACGTTGCGCTTTTTCGCCAGCCCCGCATTGTCGAGACCCGTGCCGCGTCCGACACATTCGTCGATCGGCACGCCGCACAGGCGGCTCATCAGACACGCAGCCGACGACGTATTCGCAATGCCCATCTCGCCGAAGCCGATCACATTGGTGCCTAGCGCCGCATGATGCCGCACGCGAGCCGCGCCCGCCTGCATCGCGGCCAGCGCCTGTTCACGCGTCATCGCGGGTTCGTGCGCGAAGTTGCGCGTGCCGGCCGCAACCGGAATATCGATAAGACCTTCAGTGGATGGCAGCGGCGTCGCGATGCCCGAGTTGACCACTTCGAGTTCGACGCCGCAGACGCGGCTCAAAGCATTGATCGCCGCGCCGCCCGCGAGAAAGTTGGCGACCATTTGCGCGGTCACCGCTTGCGGATAAGGACTCACGCCCTCCTGCGCAATGCCGTGATCGCCGGCGAACACGATCATCGCCGGGAGCGCGACCGTAGGGTGCGTTGTGCGCTGGATCAATCCCAACTGCCGCGCGAGTGTTTCGAGCCGTCCAAGACTGCCAGGCGGCTTGGTCTTGGTATCGATAATGTGCTGCAGTTCGGCGCGCAACGTTTGGTCGAGCGGTTCGACGTCGGTCAATCCCGGCAAACCTGGTAAAGAAGTCATAGACGTTTCAAACAGAGAGAGGGTGTTGTTATAAGGTGTTTAGCCTGCCGCTGTGTCATCAGCCGCAAGCGATTCGTGACGCGAGCGCGGCGCGGGAATCAGCGCCTCATGCTCGCCGTCGCGAATCAGAATCAATGGATAGCCGAACGCACGGCTCGTCAGCGTGGGCGTCAGCACGTCGTGCACCGGTCCGGCATACGCGCCGCCGTTGCCGTCGAGCAGCAGCGCATGAGTCGCAAAGCGGCGCGCGAGATTCAGATCGTGGCACGAAAACATCACTGTACGCCGAGGCTCGCGCGTCCAGGCGGTCAACGCTTCCAGACAATCGATCTGGTGGTGCAGATCCAGATGCGAGAGCGGTTCGTCGAGCAGCAACAACGGCGCCTCCTGGCACAACACCGCGGCCAGCGCGACGCGTTGACGTTCACCGCCCGAAAGCGAGAGCACGTCGCGCGCGGCGAATGCGGTGAGTCCCAGACTATCTAACGCGGCATGCGCCGCCGCACGATCGGCTTCGCCTTCCCAGCCCCAGCCGCTCAGATGCGGAAAGCGGTTCAGCATCACGATGTCGAGCACGCTCGCGCTGAAAGCGTCCGCTGCGCTTTGCGGCATCAGCGCGCGACGCTGCGCGAGCGGGAGCGGCTGCCAGTCGGCGAGACGCACGCCGTCGAGTTCGACATGGCCCGCCGACGGTTGAGCGAGACCCGCCAGTGTGGACAGCAAGGTCGTCTTGCCCGCGCCGTTCGGTCCGGCGATGCACCAGATCTCGCCTGCGTAGAACGTATGCGTGAACGCGTCGAGCAAGGTGCGCATGCCCGCGCGCAAGCTCAGGCGTTGCGCGCTGAGCGCCACTTGGGGGGCGTCGTGTGGGTTCATCATCGGCGCCTGCGCAATAGCATCCACAGAAACACTGGCACACCCACGATCGACGTGATCACGCCGACCGGCAATTGCGCCGGTGCGACCACGGTCCGCGCGATCAGGTCCGCACCCATCACCGCAACGCCACCGCCGAGCGCCGCCGCCGGCAGCAGCATGCGCTGATCGTTGCCGAACGCGAGCCGCAGCACATGCGGCACTACGAGGCCGACAAAACCGATGGTGCCCGCCGTCGTTACCGCCGCGGCAGCCGCGAGCGACGCCACCAGATACACGCGCAGGCGCAGCGGCATCACGGCAACGCCGAGTGCCTGCGCGGCGGCATCGCCGCGCAGCAGCACGTTCAGACGCGGCGCGGCGGGTACGATCGCCACCAGAGCGACAACCAGCGCGACGAGCGCCATCCAGGGCATCGCGCCGCCGTTCAGATCGCCGGTCAGCCAGAACAACATACCGCGCAGCCGGTTGTCCGGCGCGAGGTTGAGCAGCAAGGTAATCACGGCGCCCCAACCGGCCGCGATCACGGCGCCGGTCAGCAGCAAACGCGGCGACGTATCCTGCGGCTCGCCTCGCCACAACTCCCGGCGGGCGAGACCGAGCACCAGCAGGATCGACACGAAAGCGCCGGCAAACGCGCTGGCATCGACGATCCACCACGCGCAACCGGCGATCATCGCGACCAGCGCGAACGTCGCCGCGCCGCCCGATACGCCCAATACGTAGGGTTCGGCCAACGGGTTGCGCAACAGCACTTGCAGCAACGCACCGGCCAGCGCCAGCAACGCGCCGCACGCGAAGCCAGCCAGCGCGCGCGGCAAACGCAGTGTGCGCACGATCTCGCCGGCCAGATCGGCGGACTCGGCATGCGACGGCAGCAGCGCCGCCAACACGCGCGCGGGTGCGAGCGATACGCTGCCGAGCGCGAGCGAAGCCGTCAGCACAACAAGGGCGATTCCGGCGAGCGCGAACCAGATCGCGGCAGCGCGCTTCGCGCTCATCACGCGCATCGTGGTCGTGGGCATCGGACTCGAGCCTCGGTTCATCGACGCGTTCTCATGCAAGCCGCTTCGTCACTGCCGCTGCCAACCAGCTGAGAGATACGCACCGCGTCGCGGCGAGTCATACAAGTAAGCCGTTTCATAGTCCTTTCGACAGGCTCTGGATCCGCGCGGTAACGTACCAGGCCTTCGCGATGTTGTTGTCGCGCGCATATCCGTCTTGCGCGCATGGCCGCTCCACGATCCTTCGATCCGTGTACCTCTGCACGGCCAGCCTGTTCGACCAAGTAAGTTCCGGGCGAGAGTTGCGGATAATCGATCGGGTTCGAATAGCTTGCAGCCGCCTTCCAATACCCGTGATGCCGTAGCCGTAGCCGTAGCCGTAGCCGTAGCCGTAGCCGTAGCCGTAGCCGTAGCCGTAGCCGAGATAGTAACTGTTCGCCCGCCGCCGAAACCGGAATACCGATCGCGCAGTGGATTGAGATGAAGCTGGCTGCGCCGGAAGATCAAACCGCGCGCTTTGTCGAAGCTGCCGTGAGCGCCCGGCAGAAAATGCATGAGGTTCGCGTCCCATCTATCGTTGACCTTATGACTCATCAACACCGGGCTGCTTTCGTTCGGATAGCCGTTCGTGCTCGGATTCGCGTTGGGCGCCGGCGCTTTTTTACGTTCGCTTGAAGACGGCTCTCTCCCTCTGCCCAGCGTCCCGGCTAACGACACATCGATCCTGCCTTCCCACGCGTGGCGCGCAGTGGCACACTCGCGTGTTCAGCTTCAAACACACGATCAGAATCGACTGCCATGACGAGTGCGGCCGCTCACCGTTGCGGGGCCGCGCAGGTCCGCGCGTTCACGCGAGACACGCGCCCTGCCTCCCGTCAAGCAGCGCGCATTGTGAAAAAGCGCGCGGGCAGCAAAAAAGTGCGGCCAGTTTAGGAGCGGCCTTCGGGTCCGTCAAGAATGGTTAATCCGTGCGCAATCTGTTCCGTTATGTGCAGGTTATTGTCCGATGCGCGGGTCGCTTTTCATCATATGGTCGATAAATGCCTGCACAAAGCGATGTTGTTACGTCTCGAAACGAGACAATTGTCGGAACCTGCGACATTCCGCGCTAAAATGCAATGTCTTTAGAGGACGCAGCAGATGCTCACCGAACTCGAAACACTTTCACAGAATATCGGCAAGCTGATCGCGATCAGCCAACGCCACAATGAAGCGCGGCTCGCGCTTGAGAATGAGCTCGCCCAAACGCATGCCGAAGCAGAGGCCGCGCGCACGGAACTCGCATTGATGCGCGAGGAGCGCGATGCACTCCAGGCGGAGCGCGACGCGCTGTCGGCAAAGATCGACGACGCGCAGGTGCGCCTGAATGCGATCCTCGAAAAGCTGCCGCGCGCTCGCGCGCACAGCGAGCCTGACAATCAGCTCGATCTGCTCGATACCGCGCCGCATGAGGTCGAAGCGGAGAGCGACGTCACCCGCCATGGAGAAAATGCATGACCACCAAGCAGATCGAAGTATCGATTCTCGGTGTGCCCTATCGCCTCGCCTGCTCGCCGGAAACTGAAGGCGCGCTGCTTGAAGCGGTTGCACGCGTCGACGCCGAGATGTCGAAGATCCGCAATAACAGCAACGTGCGCGGCACGGATCGCATTGCCGTCATGGCTGCGCTGTCGCTGGCATCGGAACTGCTTAAGCTGCAATCTAGCGTGCGACACGGAGAAGCATTTCCTGCAGAAGAAATCCGGCGTACAATGCACCAAATGAACGAACAACTGGGTACTGTGATTCAGCAGTACAGCATGCAGTAAGTACTCAGCCGTCTCGAACAATTTCAAGTAGCCGCTCCTGAGATCGGCTGCGAATTCAAGCGCAATGCATGAGCAGAGACTCATGCAAGTGATTGAGTTCAATCGGTTTGACTTCCCTGCCTGGTTCGCCAAGGTCATATATTCCTTGAACCAATGCCATGTGCACGGTTGTGGAAATTTGTAGCACGGGTGTGCGCGTCACTCTGTCTGATGTACCCGAAGTGCTGCTAACTGCGACCAATTCTGAACCCCCGGTTCAGGATGCCGGCCTAGCGGCTAAGGCGGGGACCTTATTCAAAACGGCATCGGACTTCGGTTCGGTGCCGTTTTTCTTTGGGCCTCGCATTTTCTTCTGTATTCTCAAACCTTTAACGTTCAATTCGATTCATGCGCTACTGGCTAATGAAGTCCGAACCGGACGAGGCAAGCATCGACCATCTCGCCCACGCACCGCAACACACGTTGCCGTGGACTGGTGTGCGCAACTATCAGGCGCGTAATTTCATGCGCGACATGATGCAGGTTGGCGACGGTGTGCTGTTCTATCACTCGAGTTGCCCTGAGCCGGGCATCGCCGGGATCGCGGAGGTATCCTCCACAGCCTATCCGGACCCGACTCAATTCGACAAGAAGAGCCCCTACTACGACCCGAAGTCGTCGCAGGAGACGCCGCGCTGGCTGCTCGTCGACGTAGTGTTCAAGAAGAAGATTCCGTTGATTCCGCTTGCCGCGCTGCGCGAGCACGAGGAACTGAAGGACATGCGCGTGCTCGCCAGAGGCAACCGTCTGTCGATCACACCGGTGACCGAAGCCGAATGGCGCTTCATCACCAAACGTCTTGTTTGACGCTGCATCTGCACAAGCGGCCCGGCGTCGCTGGCGTGCTACGCACGTCATGCGCGAATCCACGCACGCCTGAAAGCAAGTGTGAGCAAACGTCAAATTAGGGAACCAAGCTCAGGTTACAGGCGCCTAACGGACTCGCAAACGTTGTGCCATTGCACAGCGCTCGCTCAAATCGTGCACAACCTGTTCAAGCAAGGAGTCCAAAAATGACGAAAAACACCGCACGTGCACTCGCTCTCGCTCTCGTTTGCGCCGCCCCTGCCGCACTCGCGCTGACGCCGGCCATGGCCCGCGCGCAGAGTGTGACGCAGTATCAGCCCGCGGGCGTGCTGTCGCTGAACGCACAAGCAAGCGCGGAAGTGCCGCAGGATGTCGTCGATATCACGCTGTTCTACGAGCAGGAAGCAAGCGATCCGTCCGCGCTCACCTCCACGCTGAATCAGCGCGCTGATGCCGCGCTGCAAAAAGCCAAGGGTGTCAGCGGCGTAACGGCGCGCACCGGGTCCTTCTCGATCTACCCGTCCACCGATCGTGATGGCCGCATCTCCGCATGGCGCGGCCGTACCGAAGTTATGCTCGAATCGCACGACTTCGCCGCGGCGTCGAAACTCGCCGGCCAGATGGCATCGATCATGCAAGTCGGCAACGTGCAGTTCTCGCTGTCGCCTGAAGCGCAGCGTACCGCCGAGCAGAAGCTCACCGGTGAAGCCATCAAGTCGTTCCGCGAGCAGGCCGCTTCGTCGGCACAGGCGTTCGGCTACAACGGCTATTCGATTCGTGAAGTCAACGTGGGACACAACGGCGTCATGCCACGCCCCATGATGATGATGAGCGCACGCGCCATGAGCGCCGACGCGAAGGCGTCCGCGCCGGTACCGATCGAAGGCGGCACGTCGACGGTGACGGTCAACGTGTCGGGCTCGGTGCAGATGAAGTAACACGATCAACGCTTGAGGTACCGCTGCAAAGAAAAAAGCCACGGCATGCCGTGGCTTTTTTTCATGGGCTGACCACTACGATAAAACGTAGCGATCAGTTTGCGCCAACTGCCGGTGCCGGTTGACGGCGCGCACGGCGATAAGACCACACCAGCATGCCGACGCCCACAAGGATCATGGGCAGCGAGAGCCATTGGCCCATCGAGAGGCCCATTGCGAGCAACCCAAGGAAGTCATCCGGCTCACGCGCGAATTCCACCGTGAAGCGAGCGAGGCCGTAGCCGATCAGGAACACGGCGGAAATCGCGCCCATCGGCTTCGGTTTGCGCGAGAAGAAAATCATCACGAAAAATAGCGCCACGCCTTCGAGCGCAATCTCATACAACTCCGACGGATGGCGCGGCAGCATGTGATATTGCGCGAACACTTCGTTCAGATGCCATTGCGCGGCCAGTTGCGGATGCGCGGCGAGCCACGCGGCGTCATCCGGCGCGGCACCTGGAAACAGCATCGCCCACGGTGCAGCAGGATCGGTCACACGGCCCCACAACTCACCGTTGATAAAGTTGCCGAGGCGCCCTGCCGCGAGCCCGGTGGGCACCATCGGCGCGACGAAATCGGTGACCTGCAACCACGAGCGTTTGCGTTGATACGCGAACAGCACCATCGCCAGCGTCACGCCGAGAAAGCCGCCGTGAAACGACATGCCGCCTTCCCACACCTTGAAGATGTCGAGCGGATGCGCAAAGTAAAAGCTCGCCTTATAGAACAGCACGTAACCGAGCCGGCCGCCGAAAATCGTACCGAGCACACCGTAAAAGAGCATGTCGTCGATATCTTTGGCAGTCCAGCCTTGCGCGGCGACGTATGGCAAACGCAGCCGCAGCCGGCCGACGACAATCGCCGCGATGAACGCAACGAGGTACATCAGTCCATACCAGCGCACAGCAAGCGGCCCCAGATGAATGGCAACGGGGTCGAAATTCGGGTGAATGAGCATCGTGTTGTTATGGGCAGTTCGGGTTCAAAAGCGGATTTCTAATCGGTTTTCACATTGCAGCGGGCGGTTTGCACACCATGCGGCGCATGCGTTGGACGGTCCGGTTCGCAATGCGTTCGCGGCGGCGGCAAGCCTAACCGGCAGGCGCGGCGAACTGGGCCTCGACGGTAGCCGCGTGTGCTCGCACGATCTCGATGAAGCCCGCCAATACCGGACTCACCTCCGCCGTGCGCCAGACCAGCCCCGTCTCGATCGCCGGCACCGATTCCGAGAGCGGCCGGTACACAACGCCCGTGCGGCGCAGGTTACGCAACGATTGCGGCACCAGTGCGACGCCCATTCCGGCCGACACGAGGCTCACGATCGTCTGCATCTGGATCGCCTCCTGGCCGATCCGGGGTGCCAGACCCGCCACGCCGTAGCAATCCATAATGATGTCATAAAAGCCTGGCGCCAAACGTCTTGGGAAGATCACGAGCGGCTCGTCGGCGACGTCGCGCAGGCTGATCGGCGTGTCCAGCCATTCGGCGTGCGGGTCGGCATGTGTGTTGGCGTCGGACCCTGCTGCTGCCACGCGCGCCGCCGTTTCCGTCGACATCGCGATCACCAGCGGCTCGCGGGCGATCGGCAGCCATGAGAGCTGGGTGGCATGGCGCGACGGCAGCGGCGCGATCACGAGGCCCGCATCGATGCGCCCAGCCACCAGTTCGTCGACCTGCACGTCGCTGGTGGCTTCGGTCAGCTCGAGGCGCACGCGTGGATGACGTGCGCCGAAATCGCGCAACAGCAGCGGCAGCAGGCCGTAATCGGCCGTCGAAACGAAGGCCAGCGACAGCACCCCCGCCTCGCCTCGCGCAAGGCTCTGCGCCAGCGGCCGCAGCCCCTCCGCGCCTGCCAGCAGGCGCTGAACTTCGGGCAGCAGGTCGGCGCCCACCGGAGTGAGCTCAACCGAGCGCTTGGTGCGCGCGAACAACTCGACGCCGAGCGTCTCCTCCAGCGCGCGAATCGCTTGCGACAGCGGCGGCTGCGTCATGGAAAGACGCGCGGCCGCTCGCCCAAAGTGTTTTTCCTCGGCGACAGTCACGAAATAGCGCAACTGGCGCAGATCAGGAATGGCAGGCAGCATGATTAATATATTTTACGACCTATTCGAGCCTGAATAATATATTAGACGCGTGCCTCGCAAAACTGCATCCTTGCGCCACGCACCGGCACTAAACTGAACTGACGCGCTGGCCAAACCTGCCGGCAGCGCATTGAGACGACATAGACGCGGCCCAGGCTGCCGCGCCTGAGCCCTGAACACGCACACAGATCAAAACAAAACAGATTGGAGTTCCCCATGGCATACAACCGTCGTTCGAAGAACATCACGCAAGGCGTGGCGCGCTCCCCCAACCGCTCGATGTACTACGCGCTCGGCTATCAGAAGGACGACTTCGATAAACCGATGATCGGCATCGCCAACGGCCACTCGACCATCACGCCGTGCAACGCCGGCTTGCAGCGTCTGGCCGACGCAGCGGTCGCCGCGGTCAAGGGCGCCGACGCGAATCCGCAGATCTTCGGCACGCCGACGATCTCGGACGGCATGTCGATGGGCACCGAAGGCATGAAGTACTCGCTGGTGTCGCGCGAAGTCATCGCCGACTGTATCGAGACGTGCGTACAGGGCCAGTGGATGGACGGCGTGGTCGTGATCGGCGGTTGCGACAAGAACATGCCGGGCGGCATGATCGGCATGTTGCGCACCAATGTGCCGAGCATCTATGTCTATGGCGGCACGATCCGCCCGGGCAACTGGAAGGGCACCGATCTGACCATCGTGTCGTCGTTCGAAGCCGTGGGCGAATTCACGGCCGGCCGGATGTCGCAGGATGATTTTGAAGGGATCGAGAAGAACGCATGCCCGTCCACCGGTTCGTGCGGCGGCATGTACACCGCCAACACGATGAGCTCGTCGTTCGAAGCACTGGGCATGTCGCTGCTGTACTCGTCGACGATGGCCAATCCTGACCAGGAAAAGGTCGATTCGGCAGCCGAATCGGCCCGCGTGCTCGTCGAAGCAGTCAAGAAGGATCTGAAGCCGCGCGACATCGTCACGAAGAAGTCGATCGAAAACGCCGTGGCCGTGCTGATGGCGACGGGTGGCTCGACCAACGCGGTGCTGCACTTCCTCGCCATCGCCCATGCGGCTGAAGTGGAATGGACCATCGAAGACTTCGAGCGCATGCGCAAGAAAGTGCCGGTGATCTGCAACCTCAAGCCCTCGGGCCAGTTCGTCGCGACCGATCTGCATAAAGCAGGCGGCATTCCGCAAGTCATGAAGATTCTGCTCGACGCGGGTATGTTGCACGGCGATTGCATTACGATCACCGGCAAGACGATCGCTGAAGAACTGAAGGACGTGCCGGGCAAGCCGCGCGCCAACCAGCAGGTGATCTTCCCGATCGAACAGGCGCTGTACAAGGAAGGCCACCTCGCCATCCTGAAGGGCAACCTGGCGGTTGACGGCGCGGTCGCCAAGATCACCGGTCTGAAGAACCCGGTGATCACGGGCCCAGCCCGCGTGTTCGACGACGAGCAAAGCGCGCTGGAAGCCATTCTGGCCGACAGGATCGTTGCCGGCGACGTGGTGGTCCTGCGCTACCTCGGCCCGAAGGGCGGCCCTGGCATGCCGGAGATGCTCGCGCCGACCTCGGCGATCATCGGCAAGGGGCTCGGTGAAAGCGTCGGCCTGATTACCGACGGCCGCTTCTCGGGCGGCACGTGGGGCATGGTGGTCGGTCACGTCGCGCCGGAAGCCTTCGTGGGCGGCACGATCGCGTTGGTGCAGGAAGGCGACTCGATCACGATCGACGCGCACAAACTGCTCCTGCAACTTAATATCGACGATGCCGAACTGCAACGCCGCCGCGCCGCATGGCAGCAGCCGAAGCCGCGTTACACGCGTGGCGTGCTGGCGAAGTACTCCGCACTGGCGCTGCCGGCCAACAAGGGGGCGGTGACAGGCTAAGCGCGCATCGGGCACACGCAAGTCGTGGCTCGCTGCGCTAATCAGGGAGCAGCGCTCGATACTGCTTAAGCTGCCCAGGTTACGAAAAAGCGCAAAGGGGCGTACGGAAAACCGTGCGCCCCTTTCCTTTTATAATGCGTGCACCACGAGTCGGGCACCTGCACCGACGGAGACCAGAATGAAATCAATGTCGTATGCGGCGCTTGCAGCAGCCGGCGTGCTGGGCGCGATGTTAAGCGCCAGCAGTCCGGCGGCGCATGCGGAGGCCTCCGCCGGTCTCGCGCTTGCCCAGCAGCAAAATTGCATGAGTTGCCACTCGGTGTCGCGTCCGGTCATGGGACCGGCGCTGCATGACGTCGCCGCCAAATATGCCGGTCGCGAAGATGCCGCCACCTATCTCAAGCGCAAGATTCTGGATGGCAGCACGGGGGTGTGGGGCCGGGTGCCAATGCCCGCGAACACGCAACTCACGCCCGATCAGGCGGCTACGCTGGCAAGTTGGGTGATGACCCTCAAATGATCGACGCTTGATTGAGGACTCGAATGACCGCGGCCCGGTGACCACGGCAAGCGCACCCGAATCAAGAGGCGCCCCCGTCCCTGCCATGCTCAAGCGTCGCTTGAGCGCCGCGCGAGTTCCTGATCGACCGCTTCCTTTACCCAGCCGGTCATTTCGGTCTCCAGAGCCAGCGCCACCTCGCGCGTGATCTGGTTGACGAGCCACGCCGTGTGATCCTGCAACGCACCACGGCAGCGTGCTTCGATAATGTCGCGCCCCTCGCCCGTCAGAAAACTCGTAAACCGCCCGCGCAGACGCTCGGCAACGAGATCCGCATCGAGACTCGGCTGCGGCTGCCCGAGCGCCTCGTGAGCAATATCCGGCGGCACGATCGCGCCTGTCTCGATCGGCGCATGTGGCTCAGCCCGATCGAAAACACCGGCTGAGGGCGCAACGGCAGGCTCATGCCCGTGCCGGTGATCGGTTGCGTGGTGCGCCCTCGAGCGTTTTTTTGCGTGGGCGTGGTCTGCAGGATGCGCTTGCTCCGGAGCAAGCGTTGGCTCCTCACGCGCGAGCACTGGCTCAGGCTTGTGCTCAGGTTCCTGCGTGGTCTCATCAGGATCAGATACCGGCTGCGCAGCCGGAGCCGCCGCGCTATCCGGCGCGTGACGCGCCTCGGCAGGCTTGCCCGGTACGAGAATCTCGTGCAGAACAGGGATGGAACTATCGTCGTTAGGATCGGACACGCGCACTCTCCGTGTTTGAGTTCAAGCGGAAGCAGGCCGCGCACGCGCCGAATTCACACGACGGAACACCACGCGACACGAGCGGAACGAAGCCTAGCTGCCTTGCTTGTAGTTGTTCAAAGCATAGCCGCGATCGCGATAGAAACGATAGCGTTCGCGGCCCGCGGCGAGTTCGTTGTGTGCGTTACCGACCACTTCAAGCAATCTTTCAAAACGCGCGAATTGCGCCGGCACCGCCGCGCCGAGATTGAGCAGCACCTGATAGTGCGGCACATCGTCGAGATTCGATGCCAGCACGATCGGTGTTTGCGCGGCGAGCGGCGTGCCCGCCATGCAGTGCGGCACGAAATCGAGGGGCGAGAAGGTCCACAACTGCTCATCGAAAGCCCGCAGGCGCTCGGGCTCAGCCAGCACAATGGTCGGCTGGCCCGCCTGATACGCCTTGCGGATCAGGCGGCACGCGTACAGCAGCGAATCGCCGACGTTCGAGTGAAAATCGATTCTCGTCATCGGCGGCTCCGCGTTGCGTCTGCAGCGACGCCCGCAACTTTACTGCAATGCGTCATTGTGCAACGCGACCGTCAGCGGCCCGATCGATCAGGAACTGCGCGAGCAAGGGTACCGGACGGCCGGTCGCGCCCTTCGCCGCGCCGCTCTTCCATGCCGTGCCGGCGATGTCCAGGTGCGCCCACGGGTACGCTTCGGTGAAGCGCGACAGGAAGCACGCCGCCGTCACGCTGCCCGCCGGACGGCCGCCGATGTTGGCCAGGTCGGCAAAGTTCGACTTGAGCTGGTCCTGATACTCGTCGTCGAGCGGCATGCGCCAGGCCGGGTCGGATGCTTCTCGCGATGCATCGAGCAGCTCGCCCGCCAGCGCGTCGTCTTTCGAGAACAGGCCGCTGTTGTGGTGACCCAGCGCGATGATGCAGGCGCCCGTGAGCGTGGCGATGTCGATAACCGCTGCCGGCTTGAAGCGCTCGGCGTAGGTCAGCGCGTCGCACAGGATCAGCCGGCCTTCGGCGTCCGTGTTCAGCACTTCGATCGTCAGGCCCTTCATGCTGGTGACGATGTCGCCCGGCTTGGTGGCGGTGGCCGACGGCATGTTCTCGACAGCCGGGATAATGCCGACCACGTTGATTTTCAGGCCCATTTCGGCGACGGCGCGCAACGTGCCCAGCACCGATCCGGCACCGCACATGTCGTACTTCATCTCGTCCATGCCTTCGCCCGGCTTGAGCGAAATGCCGCCGGTGTCGAACGTCACCCCCTTGCCGACCAGCACCACTGGCGCGGCTTTCGCGGCGCCGCCGTGATACTGCAGCACGATGAACTGGGCCGGTTCGACCGAGCCGGCCGTGACCGACAGGAACGAACCCATCTTGAGCGCCTCGCACTGCTTCTCGCCGAGCACTTCGACCTTCAGCTTCCAGTCTTTGGCGAGTTTCTTCGCGGTGTTAGCCAGGTAGGTCGGCGTGCAGACGTTGCTCGGCAGGTTGCCGAGATCGCGCGTCAGATCCATGCCGTTGGCAAGCGCGGCACCCTGCTTGGCCGCGAGCTTGGCGGCCTTCTCGTCACCGGTATTGACGCTGAACACGATGCGCTTGAGTGCGCGCGCGGCGTTGTCCGGCTTGCTCTTCATCTGCGTGAACTTGTAGGTCAGCTCGCGCAGCGCGAGGATCGCGGCGCGCACGCCCCAATCGGCCGAACGCTCGAGGATCGGCAGTTGGGCCAGCGTGAAGGTGACCTGGACGATCTTGGTGCCGAGCAGTGCGCGCCAGGCAGCCCGCACGGCTTCGCCGTAGGCTTTCTGGCTGAAAGCATCCTGCTTGCCGAGCCCGACGAGCAGCACGCGCGAAGCGCCGATGCCCGAAACTTCGTGCAGGAACAACGTGGTGCCGGCCTTGCCTTCCATGTCGCCGGCCTTGATGATGCGGGTCAGGAGGCCCTTGGTGGCCGCGTCGATCTCCAGCGCAGCGCCCGAGAGCGTTTGCGACTCGAACACGCCGATTACGATGCAATCGGATTTCCCGGTCAGGAAACCGTTTGACGAGCCTTTGGTCCAATCACAGGCTTTTATGCTAAAGTCCATCGCGCTTGTCCTCGGATAAAGTCTGGGCTTAGGATGAAAGCCGCAATTATCCGCTATTTTTCCCGCGGCGGCTGCACCGGAGGCGTGACGGGAACCAACCCGTGCGTCACTGAGAGCGCCCCCTCCCATCATCAATAATGATCTTCGAACGCTCCCTCCAGCGCGAACTCGCGTATACGGCTGGTGCCGTGTTCATGGTTCTCCTCACGCTCGTGCTGACGACGATGATGATCCGCATCGTCGGCCTCGCGGCCTCGGGCGAGATCGATCCGCGCGACGTGCTGGTCCTGATCGGCCTGACCGTGATCGGCTATCTGGCCATCATGCTCGTCGCGACCCTGTTCGTGTCGATTCTGTTCGTCCTGACCCGCTGGTACAAAGACTCCGAGATGGTGGTCTGGCTCGCCTCGGGCGTCAGTCTGACCCGCTTCATCAAGCCGATCGGCATTTTCGCCACGCCGATCATCATCCTCATCATGTTCTTCGTGTTCGTCGGCTGGCCGTGGTCGAACCAGCAGAGCAAGCTGCTGCGCGCGCGCTTCCAGCAGCGCGACGAAGTCTCGCTGCTGGCGCCGGGCCAGTTCCGCGAATCGGCTAGCAGCCACCGGGTGTTTTTCATCGAGAAGATGTCGCCCGACCAGGCACGCGTCGAAAACGTGTTCGTGACCAGCACGGAAAACGGCAAGCTCAACGTGATCGTGTCGAAAACCGGCCATACCGAAACACACAAGAACGGCGACCGCTTCGTCGTGCTGGAAAACGGGCGCCGCTATGACGGCGAACCGGGCCACCCTGATTTCCGCATCATGGAGTTCGAGCGCTACGGCGTGAAAATCCAGAGCCAGCCTGTTGTCAATACGCCGACTACCACCGGCCTGTCCACGCTCACGCTCCTGCGCAACCCGACCAACGAAAACCTCGCCGAATTCGCGTGGCGCGCGGGCCTGCCGCTGATTGCGATCAACCTGATGCTGCTGGCGATTCCGCTCGCGCATCAGAACCCGCGGCGCAGCCGCACGATCAACCTGGTGATGGCTGTCCTGATCTATTTGACGTATTCGAATCTGTTGAACGTGGTCCAGGCGTGGATCGAGCAAGGCAGAATGTCGTTCGCGGTTGGACTGGTGGCACTGCACATTATCGTGGCGGCGATCGTCGTGTTCATCTTCTGGATGCGCGTGCGCAACCGGCCGCTCTTCACGCGGGCAATGTTCAGCCGTTCACAGGGGACCTGACCGATGCGCATCTATGAAAAATACTTCGCGCGTCAGATCTATCTCACGTTCATCTTTATTCTGTTCGCGTTCTCAGGCCTGTTCTTTTTCTTCGACCTGATCAACGAACTGAACTCCGTCGGCCACGGCAACTACAAGCTCCAGTACGCGGTGCTGCGCGTCGCGCTGCAAACCCCGTCGCGCTTTTACGAAATCATTCCGGTTGCAGCGTTGATCAGCGCGATCTACGTGTTCGCGCAAATGGCGGCGAATTCCGAGTACACGATTTTCCGTGTGTCAGGCCTCGCCACCAATCAGGCGCTGCGCTCGCTCATGAAAATCGGCATTCCGCTGGTGTTCCTGACTTACATCATTGGCGAAGTGGTCGGCCCGTACACGGACCAATTGTCGGAACGCGTGCGGCTCGAGGCGCTGGGGTCGTCGGTGTCGAGCAACTTCGAGTCGGGCGTTTGGGTGAAAGACACGCTCACTGCGCGCGCGGACGGCGAACAGGTGACGCGCTTCGTGAACGTCGGCGAACTGAAGCCCGACGCGACGATCAGCAACGTGCGGATTTACGAATTCGACTCCAGGTTCCGCCTTTCGAACGTGCGGATTGCGAAAAGCGGTACGTATCAGCCACCGGGTCATTGGCAACTGACCGACGTGACGGACACACAGCTGATCGACGTGCCCCCTCCTCCGGGCACGCCGGCCGATGCATTGAATCCCGTGTATCGCGCAAAGCAGGTGACCTTGCCGGAGTATTCGCTGCGCTCTGAACTGACGCCGCAGATCCTGTCGGTGCTGCTTGTGTCGCCGGATCGGATGTCGATGTTCAACCTGTTCCGCTACATCCAGCATTTGACCGAGAACCATCAGGACACGCAGCGCTATGAAATAGCGTTGTGGCGCAAGCTGCTGTATCCGTTTGCGGTGTTCGTGATGCTGGTGCTGTCGTTGCCGTTTGCGTATCTGCATACGCGTGCCGGTGTGGTCGGCGTGAAGGTTTTCGGCGGGATTATGCTGGGGATGAGTTTCCAGCTGTTCAACACGCTGTTCTCGCACATCGGCACGTTGAATACATGGCCCGCGCCTTTGACTGCGGCTACACCTGGGCTCGTTTATCTGGTGCTGGGTCTGGTCGGATTGAAGTGGGTTGATCGCCATTAGGAGCCTGGGTTATGGCTGCGCATGGGGTGGTATTGTTCGGGCATGGCGCGAGGGATGTGCGCTGGCGCGAGCCGTTTGAGAGGCTCGCCGGGAAGGTGCGCGCCGCACGCGGTTCCGATGCTGAAGCTGGGCCGGTTTTGCTGGCTTTTCTTGAGTTGATGGAACCGGATCTGCCTGCTGCGGTGGATTCTCTTGTCTCCGACGGATGTTCGGTTGTGACTGTTGTGCCTGTGTTTTTTGGGCAAGGTGGGCATATCAGGAAAGATCTACCCGCGCTGATTGAACGGTGTCGTGGGTTGTATCCTTCTGTCGAGATTCGGTGTGTTGGCGCTGTTGGCGAGGATGAAGCTGTGCTGGATGCTGTGGCTGAGTATTGCCTTCGGCAGGGTTGAGGTTGTTTTTTTTGCTCTTGTTGTGGGTTGGTTGGGGGTCTTCGGCGTTGGCCTTTTCTTGCTTTGTCAGTGGTCTGTTTTGTCTGTGCTTTTATAGCGTTGGCCTTTTCTTGATTTCTTATTGGTTTATTGGTGTTGCCCCTGTGCAGGGCGGCACTTACTCTTTGGCCTTTTCTTGATTTGCTATTGGTCTATTAGCGTTGCCCCTGTGCGGGGCGGCACTTACTCTTTGGCCTTTCCTTGAATTGATATTGGTCTATTAGCGTTGCCCCTGTGCGGGGCGGCACTTACTTTCTTTGCCGCCGCAAAGAAAGATAAGCAAAGAAAGCGGCTCACACCGCCAGCTCATAAGTGGGTCCCCTGGCTTGGAGGGGGTAGTGGTGCATCTGGAATCCGTGCTCTCGCACACTCGGCTTTAGTGACACAGGGCTCATCCGCTCCCACTCCGCACTGCGTGCGTCGCGGACGGGTCTGCCAGGGAAACCTGGGGCTTCGTTTCGCGTCGCGGGGGCCATCGGCTTCGCCTCGGCGAGATGCTCCCGCACTCGGTGGCGCCCCCCCACTTGAAATGAAATGGCGGTGCACGGCATACGTTGCAGCGCGCGCAATTGTGCCCGCCGCGGCGATGCAACGACTAGCCGGGGAACTGGGCAAACTAGGAGCGAACCCCTGAAATGTCGACGCGGCGCCCTCGCTGCCCGGCTGCAGTTGAGCGCACGGCAGCGATAAAAACGGTGCAGGGACCCAGACAAACCGCAAGAGCAAACACGCAATGGGTGGTTTTATGAGGAACCGTTCGGCGCGCGCAGCGCCGCCGGAAGTATGATGGCCTTGTCACCAGGGCTGAATGTGCGAGAACACAGATTCCAGATGCACCACTACCGTGGCTGCGCGGGGGACCCGCTTATGAGCTGGCGGTTTGAGCCGCTTTCTTTGCTTATCTTTCTTTGCGGCGGCAAAGAAAGTAAGTGCCGCCCCGCACAGGGGCAACACTAATAAACCAATATCAATTCAAGGAAAGGCCAACGCCGCTGACAAACAGATCAAGGAAAGGCCAAAGAAGCCAGAACACAGACAACACCACCGCCGAAGGCAAAAACAAAAAACCAAACCTTAAGCCGCGACTAAAACCCCATCCGCGGAGCGCCCCACCCGCTGCCGGGCAGCAAACGCCTCCCCGATCATCAAAAGACTCGGCTGCGAAGCATCAAGCCACTGCTGTGCCTCACCACAAGCAAGCTCCGAAAGCGTAAGTGTGAGCATCCGCTCACGAGGCGTACTACAGGCCTCAACAATCGCCACAGGCGTCGCGCCATCGCGCCCGCCATCAATCAATTGTTGAGCGATCTCAGGCCCACTATCCCGCCCCATGTAGAACACCAGCGAATCAGCATTCACCTGCTCGCGAATCGCCTCTGTGTCAGCCGCCCGGCTATGCGTAGCCAACGCCACGCTACGAGACACCCCGCGAAGCGTCAAAGACCGCTTCAACGAAGCCGCACTTGCCAGCGCCGCCGTAATCCCCGGCACCACCTCATACTCGATGCCAGCAGCCTCAAGCGCCCGCATCTCCTCATCGGCACGCCCGAACAACATCGGGTCGCCGCCCTTCAGGCGCACCACCACGTCGTGCTCGAGCGCAGCATCCACAATCTGCTTGTTGATGAACTGCTGCGCCGTCGAAAGCTGTCCACAGCGCTTGCCAACCGCAATCCGCCGCGCGTGAGCCGGTGCATACTCGAGCATCGCGGGTTCGACCAGCGCGTCGTGCAGCACCACGTCCGCCGTGCCGAGCAGCCGCGCGCCGCGCACCGTGATGAGATCCGCGGCCCCAGGCCCAGCACCGATCAGATACACCTTACCCATTTGCCTCAATCCCTTTCGTCCGGCTCGTGCAAAACCCAGAGCGCGACGTCGCGTCAATCGTCCAGCCCGTCACTCAGGCCGAAAACGCCCGAATCATCCCGGCCGCAACCGTGTGATGCGTCGCCTCGTCGATCAGCACGAATGCACCCGTGCCCTGATGCGAATCGTACACGTCGCACACCAGCGGCTTTTGCAACGTCAACGCCACGCGGCCAATATCGTTCATCGTCAGGTCCTTGCGATCGGTCGCCTGCGACAGCGTATGCACGTCGAGCACTTCCTTGATCGCCCCAATCCGCGCGAACACGGTGTTGGTGGTCTGCTTCAGCAAATACTTGCGTTGCGTCGACAGCGGCGTGTCGTCGAACCAGCACAGATCGGCTTCCAGCTTCTTCGCCGGCTCAGGCGCCGCTTCGCGCAGCACGAATGTATCGCCGCGCGACACGTCGACGTCTTCCGCCAGCCGAATCGTAACCGTTTGGCCCGCAAACGCGCGATCCACCGCCGCCGTCCCGCCCGTCACCGGTGCAATGATCTCGGCAACCGTCGCTTCACGGTTCGCCGGCAGCACGACGATCGTGTCGCCGACCTTCACCTCGCCTGCTTCGACACGGCCCATGTAGCCGCGGAAATCGTCTGCCTGGCTGCCGTCCTGACGCGCCACCCATTGCACGGGGAAGCGCAGGGCCTGCCCCGTCGGAACATCGACCGGCAACGCTTCGAGCAAATCCAGCAACGGCTCGCCTGCGTACCACGGCATGCTTTCGCTAGCCGTCACGATGTTGTCGCCCTTGAGCGCCGACACCGGCACGAAGCGCACGTCGCTCAGACCCAGTTGGCGCGCGAGTTCGACATACGCGTCGCGAATCTCGTTGAAGCGCGTTTCGCTGTAATCGACCAGATCCATCTTGTTGATCGCGACAATCGCGTGCTGCAGACCGAGCAGCTTCACGATCGCGCTATGACGCTTGGTTTGCGGCAGCAATTGCGCCACGCCGTCGACGAACGTGACACGCGTTGCGTCGACCAGAATGATCGCCGCGTGCGCCGTCGATGCACCCGTCACCATGTTGCGCGTGTACTGCTCGTGGCCCGGCGTGTCGGCGATGATGAACTTGCGCTTGGCCGTTGCGAAATAACGGTAGGCCACGTCGATCGTGATGCCCTGCTCACGTTCGGCTTCAAGGCCGTCGGTCAGCAGCGACAGATCGATTTCGTCGCCGACGGTACGCTTGTTCTTCGCACGCGACAGTGCCGAGAGTTGATCGGAAAGCACAGCCTTGCTGTCGTACAGCAGGCGGCCGATCAACGTGCTCTTGCCGTCGTCGACGCTGCCCGCAGTAATAAAACGCAGCACGCCGAGGTCTTCTGGTTGATGAATATTCATTTGCATTGCTCTCGTCGTGTGCTTAGAAATAACCTTGCTTCTTACGCTGTTCCATCGCGGCTTCGGAAACCTGATCGTCCATCCGCGTCGCGCCACGTTCCGTGATTTCGGTCACGGCCGTTTCGGCGATGATCTTCTCGAGATCATCGGCATCGCTTTCCACCGGGCACGTGCAGCTGATATCGCCCACAGTGCGAAAGCGCACCAGCGCGGTCTCGCTGGTTTCACCTTCACGCATCGGCGTAAGCGGCGTGACCGGCACGAGCAGGCCGTTGCGACGCACGATCTCACGGTGATGCGCGTAATAGATCGACGGCAGTTCGAGCTGTTCGCGGGCAATGTATTGCCACACGTCGAGTTCGGTCCAGTTCGAGATCGGGAACACGCGCAGGTGTTCGCCGTTGTGCAGACGTGCGTTATACAGGCTCCACAGTTCCGGGCGCTGCGCCTTCGGATCCCATTGGCCAAATTCGTCGCGGAACGAGAAGATCCGTTCTTTTGCACGGGCCTTTTCTTCGTCGCGGCGCGCGCCGCCGATCAGCGCCGTGTACTCATGTTCAGCGATCGTCTCGAGCAACGTCACGGCTTGCGCAGCGTTGCGCGAATCCAGTTCACGGCGCAAACGCACCGTACCGCGCTTGATCGAATCTTCGACGTGACCCACCACCAGTTCAGCGCCGATCTCTTTCGCGCGGCGATCGCGGAAGTCGATCACTTCGTCGTAGTTGTGGCCGGTGTCGATATGCACGAGCGGGAACGGCAGCACGGTCTTACGATTTGCACCAATGCCAAAAGCCTTCAGCGCGAGGTGCAACACCACGACCGAATCCTTGCCACCCGAAAACAGCAGGGCGGGCTTGCTGCATTCGGCGACCAGTTCGCGCAGGATGTGAATCGACTCGGCTTCGAGCCAGTCGAGGTGATCCATCCGGTTCGCCGTGTTGGTAAGCGGTGCATTCACAGTGGAATCGAGCGTGGTGCTCATGTTTGGGTCCTTCGTTGATTCGCCCGGGCGGGTTGGCGGCCGCGAGCGAGAGTATTCAAATCGGTATGTGCGGCGTTCAGGCTAAAAAACCAAGGCCTGAACCGCCTGAATGCTTTATGCCGAAGCGTTCTCGCCGATGCTAACGGGAATCGGCGTAATCGTGGTGATATGCAGGCCACATTCCTTCGTATCGCGCGACTCCCACCACCAGCGCCCTGCCCGGCTGTCTTCACCGGGACGGATCGCGCGGGTACAAGGCTCGCAGCCGATGCTCGGGTAACCGCGCGCATGCAGCGGATTGACCGGCACGTCCAATGCTTTCAGATACTCCCACACTTCGGCTTCGGTCCAGTCCGTCAACGGATTGAACTTGGCGATATTGCGCGCTTCGTCGCGCTCTTCCTCGTGCAATTCGGCACGCGTCACCGACTGCTCGCGGCGCTGGCCCGTGACCCACGCGCTGACGTCCGACAACGCGCGGTTCAACGGCTCGACCTTGCGGATCTCGCAGCAACGCTTGCGCAGATCGACGCTTTCATAGAACGCGTTCAGACCGTGCGAGCCGATATATTCTTCGACCGCAGCCGCTTGCGGATGAAACTGCTCGATATCGTAACCGTAGCGCTCTTTCACGCGGTCGATCATGCCAAGCGTTTCCGCATGCAGACGGCCCGTGTTCAGCGAGAAGATACCGATCTTCACCCCACGCGACAGAATCGCGTGGGTGAGCAGCATGTCTTCCGCGGCAAGGCTGCTGGCAAGCTTCACGTTCGCGTGGCGCGCGGCGATCGAATCGAGCAGTGCATCGAGGCGCTCGACCTTCGCGGCGAGTTTCAGCGTGAGCGATTGTGCGGAGCTCATGCCGACGCCTTTGCCAGTTCGCCTGCTTCACGCCGGCGGAACAGCGGCGACGAGTTTACCGCGCCCTGATAGTTGAAGCTGAATTCGTCGAACGCCTTCAGCGCGTCGTCGAAATCCTTATCCGAGCGCAGTGCGTAGGCGTCGAAACCGCAGCGGAACATGAACGCCAGTTGATCGCGCAGCACGTCGCCGATCGCGCGCAATTCGCCCTTGTAGCCATAACGCTCGCGCAACAGGCGGCCGATGCTATAGCCGCGGCCGTCGCGGAACACCGGGAAGTCCACACCGATCAGCGCGATCGTGTCGAAGTCGCCGACGATATCCGCCGGTTCGCTATCCGGCGCGAGCCACACGCCGATTTCAGCGGTGCTGCGCGAAGCGATCAGCGCATCGCGCTCGGCTTGCCACAGTGCGAGCGGCACCAGCACCTTGCCGGCCGGCAAGGCATCGACTGCGGGCAGCGTGCCGTCTTCGGAGGGGCGCACCACCGTCCAGTCATCGTTGACGATCGCGCGGTTCTTGATAATAGAAGCCATCTGTTCAGTATCCTTTGCGCGGTTACGCGTGAGCCGGTTGACGCGAGGCGTACACACGTTCCTTGAACGGAGCCATGCCGATGCGGTTGTACGTTTCGATAAAGCGTTCGCCCTCAAAGCGGTTTTCCACGAACGTATCGATCACCTTGCTCATCACGTTCGGCATTTCTTCCGCCGAGAACGACGGGCCGATCACGCGGCCGAGGTGCGCGCCCGTGGCGCCCGTACCCTGCTCGCCGCCGAGCGTCACCTGATACCACTCGGAGCCGTCCTTATCGACGCCCAGAATGCCGATGTTGCCGACGTGGTGGTGACCGCAGGCATTGATACAGCCCGAGATGTTCAGCGACACGTCGCCGAGGTCGTACACGTAGTCGAGATCGTTGAAACGTTCCTGAATCGCCAGCGCGATCGGAATCGACTTCGCATTCGCGAGCGAGCAGAAATCGCCGCCCGGGCACGCGATGATGTCGGTCAGCAAGCCGATGTTCGGCGTGGCGAAACCCTGCGCCTTGGCCTTTTCCCACAGCGCGAACAGGTCGCGCTTCTTCACGTTCGCGAGAATCAGGTTCTGTTCGTGCGAGACGCGGATTTCGCCGAGCGAATATTCGTCGGCCCAATCGGCGACGGCTTCCATCTGCGCGTCGGTTGCGTCGCCCGGGGCGATGGTGGTCGGTTTCAGCGACAGCGTGACGGACGAATAACCCTCAACCTTGTGCGGACGCACGTTACGCTCGACCCAGCGGGCGAACGCACGGTTTTCCAGCAAATGCTTTTCGAACGATGCATCCGTATCGGCCAGTTTTTCATACACCGGCGGCCGGAAGTATTGCGACACGCGATCGACTTCGGCCTGCGTGAGCGTGGACGGACCGTCTTTCAGGTGTTGCCATTCTTCCTCGACTTGCGCCGAGAATTTCTCCGGGCTCAAGGCCTTCACGAGAATCTTGATGCGCGCCTTGTACATGTTGTCGCGGCGGCCATAGCGGTTGTACACGCGCAGCACGGCTTCGCAGTACGTCAGCAGATGTTGCCACGGCAAATCGCGGCGGATGATCGCACCGATGATCGGCGTACGGCCCATGCCACCGCCGGCCAGGATGTCGGCCACCAGCTCGCCCTGCTCGTTCTTCCTCAGATACACGCCCATGTCGTGAATCTGCACGGCGGCGCGGTCTTCCTTCGAACCCGACACCGCGATCTTGAACTTACGCGGCAGCCACGCGAATTCAGGGTGGAACGTCGACCATTGGCGCAGGATTTCTGCCCAGGGGCGCGGATCGACCATTTCGTCCGGCGCCACGCCGGCGAACTGGTCGGCCGTGATGTTACGGATGCAATTGCCCGAGGTCTGGATACCGTGCATCTGCACGGCGGCGAGCTTGCGCAGGATTTCCGGCGTTTCTTCGAGTTGAATCCAGTTGTACTGGATGTTCGAGCGCGTCGAAAAGTGGCCGTAGCCGCGGTCGTGCACGCGAGCAATCTCGGCCAGCACGCGCATCTGGTCGCTGCGCAGGTTGCCGTACGGAATCGCGATGCGGTGCATGTACGCGTGACGCTGCATGTACAGACCGTTCTGCAGACGCAGCGGACGGAACTCCTCTTCGCTCAATTCGCCCGACAGACGGCGGCGAACCTGATCGGCGTATTGCGCGACCCGCTCATCGACGATGGTCTGGTCGTACTGATCGTATTGGTACATTCGGGGACCCCAATTTTTTGCGTTACACGTGGCAGTCCGGTTCTGCCGCGCTCCGGATATCTCTATTTGTCAGTCCAGCCGAGTCAGGGTTTAGACCCATCTCTCATTTGCTTATGACAAATACAGATATCCATATTGAAAAAGATGGACAGATCGTAATAAACTCGCCTTATATTTCAAACGACTAAAAAATTCTTTTGATATGCGGAGAGGTTATATATGAACCTGCATCAATTCCGCTTCGTCCGCGAGGCTGTGCGGCAGAATTTCAACCTGACCGAAGCGGCCAAAGCCCTGTTTACAAGCCAGCCGGGCGTCTCCAAGGCGATCATCGAGCTGGAAGACGAGTTGGGCGTCGAAATCTTCACGCGGCACGGCAAGCGCGTGCGCTCGCTGACCGAGCCGGGGCGCATCATTCTCCAGTCGGTTGAACGGATTTTGCAGGAAGTCGAGAGTCTCAAGCGGGTCGGTAAAGATTACGCGGCGCAGGACCAGGGCAATCTGGTGATCGCCGCCACCCACACCCAGGCCCGCTACTCACTTCCGGCCGCCATCGCCGAATTCAAGAAGCGCTTCCCGAAAGTTCACCTTTCAATTCTGCAAGGCAGCCCGACCCAGGTCGCCGAAATGGTGATTCACGATCAGGCCGATCTGGCGATCGCCACCGAGGCGATCGCCAACTATAAGGAACTGGTCTCGCTGCCGTGCTTCCAGTGGCACCACGTCGCCGTGATGCAGCCGGATCATCCGCTGCTCGACCGCAAACTTTTGTCGCTGGATGATCTGACCCAATATCCGCTGATCACCTACGACAACGCGTTCGCCGGGCGCACCAAGATCAACGAGGCGTTCCGCCTGCGCGGCTTGCATCCGGACATCGTGCTGGAAGCGATCGACGCCGACGTGATCAAGACCTACGTGGAGCTGGGACTGGGCGTCGGCATCATGGCGGATATCGCGTTCAACGCCGAGCGCGACCGCCATTTGCGCGCGATGCCGGTCGGCCACCTGTTCGGCAGCAATGTGACGCGGGTCGCGCTGAAACAGGGCGCGTATCTGCGCAGCTATGTGTATACGCTGGTCGAACTGCTGTCGCCGAGCATGAACCGCAAGCTGATCGAACAGGCGCTCAAAGGCGAACACGAAACCTACGAACTTTGATATCACCCCGCTTCCCGCTACGGAGACCCTTCGATGACGTCGTATAAGAAAAAAATCAGCGGCCTCGCCGCTCTTGGCGCGCTCCTGCTCGCCACCGCGGCGCAGGCCGACATCAAGGTCGGCATCGACCTGTCGAGCACCGGCCCCGCCGCCGTGATCGGCATTACGAGCAAGAACGCGATGCTGATGTGGCCGGCCACGATCGCCGGCCAGAAAGCCGATTACATCTTCCTCGACGATGCGTCCGACCCGGGCAATGCGGTTCGCAACATCCGCAAGCTGATTAATGAGGACCACGTCGACGTGATCGTCGGCCCGAACATCACGCCGGCCGCCATGGCGGCACTCGATCCGGTTGCCGAAAGCCAGACGCCGATGATCACGCTGATCGGCTCGGCGAGCGTGGTCGAGCCGCAGGAAGGCAAGAAGGTATGGGCCTACAAGATGGCGCAGACCGACAGCGCGATGGCCGACGTGATGACGCGCTATATGTCGAACCACAACGTGAAGACGGTAGGCTTCATTGGTTTCGCGGACGGTTACGGTGAAAGCTGGCTCAACGAGTTCAGCAAATTCGCGGCCTTGCGTCACATCCAGCTGGTGGCCACCGAGCGCTACAACCGCACCGACGCGAGCGTCACCGGCCAGATTCTCAAGCTGATGGCCGCCAAACCCGATGCGATCCTGATCGCCGGAGCCGGCACGCCGACCGTGCTGCCGCAACGCACGCTGATCGAACGCGGCTACAAAGGCCCGATCTATCAAACACACGGCATCGCCACGCCCGAGTTCATCAAGCTGGGCGGCAAGGACGTGGAAGGCACGCTGTTCCCGACCCAGCCGGTCGTGGTGGCGCGCACGCTGCCGGCCGACCATCCGGCGAAGAAAGCAGCGCTCGCGTTCACCAACGAATACGAAGCGAAGTACGGGCCGGGCAGCGTCACGCAGTTCGCGGGCGATGCGGCGGGCGTCTATCCGCGTTTGCAGGACGCCGTTGCGCGCGCATTGAAGACAGCGCAGCCGGGCACACCGGCTTTCCGCGTTGCGCTGCGTGACGAACTGGAGCGCGCGCATGAACTGGTCGTCCCTAACGGAGTGGTCAATACGAGCCCGAAAGACCACGTCGGCCTCGACCAGCGCGCGAGCGTGATGGGCATCATCAGGAACGGCAAATTCGAGTACCTGAGCCAGTAAGCAACGCATGCGCGCGGCGTTTTCCATGACTGCCGAGCCGCGCGCGGCGCTTGCACCCACTATCGTCCGTCCGGGCGAGTCATATTTTGAATCAATGCGCATGCCCTTTGATCGAGCACACCGATCGAGCGGCGCGCGCCTTGCAAGCTGCGTGTACCATGCTGACGGCCAGCTTGCAGTGAGCGCAGGCACAGGCTAATTTCGCCGATTCCGTGCGAGCGCGCGGCGCCTTGCGACCACAAGGCCGCCGCCGCTCGCCAGCCCGTGAAGTCCGTCAGACCGCGCATGCTAAAAACCAGAAAACGCATCATCATCGCCGCTGTCATAGCCGTCGCGATCCTCGCCATCGCGATTGGCCACGCCATCAGAAAGCGCAGCGGCGCCGAGGCCGCCAACGTCGAGGCGCCCTCTTCCGTCGTCGAATTCGCGCCGGAGGACCTCACCACCGTCAGCCGCCGCACGCTCTCCGAAACGCTGCCGCTGACCGGGTCGCTACGCGCCGTCACGCAAGCCGCGGTGAAATCGAAAGTGGCCGGCTCCGCGCTCACGGTCATGGTGCGCGAAGGCGACCCGGTCAAAACCGGTCAGGTCCTCGTGAAGATCGACGCCCGCGACTATGTCGCCCGCGCCGAGCAGACGCGCGGCCAGATGGCCGCCATGGCCGGCCAGCTCGACATCGCCAGGCAGACGCTCGACAACAATCGCGTGCTGGTCGAAAAAGGCTTCATTTCGAAAAACGCTTTCGACACCGCGCAAAGCCAGTATCAGATCGCCCGCGCGAATCTCGATGCGGCGAAGGCGGCGCTGGCGTCGTCGAATCTGTCTTTGGACGACACCGTCGTGCGCTCGCCGCTCGACGGACAGATCGCCTCCCGCTCAGTCGAACCGGGCGAGAAAGTTGCCGTCGATACCAAGCTGTTCGACGTGGTCGATCTGCGCACGCTCGAACTGGAAGCACCGGTGCCGGTCGGCGAAATCGGCCGCGTGCGGATCGGCCAGCCGATCCAGATCGCTTTCGACGGTATCGACACCCCCATCCAGGGCGCCATCACGCGCATCAATCCGGCGGCGCAAGCCGGCTCGCGTTCCATCATGGTGTATGTGCAGGTCGCCAATCCGTCGGGCACGCTGCGGGTCGGCATGTTCGGCACCGGTACGATCTCGGTCGGCAAACGCCAGGACGTGCTGGTCGTGCCCGCCAGCGCGATTCGCACGGACGGCACGCGTCGCAGCGTCTACGCGCTCGTCAGCGGCAAGCTGGTCGAGCAGACCATGGAGACCGGCGCGACCGGAGATGCCGATGGCAACACATGGACCGAGATCGTCAGCGGACCGCTGACGTCTGGCCAGCAGATCGTGAAGAACAATCTCGGCTCATTGCGGATCGGCAGCACCGTGCATGTGGTGCAGCCGGCCGAGGCCGCGCAGACGCCTCCACAAGCGGCCAGCGCGCCGGGTACAAGCAGCGCACGCTGACCGGAGCCCTCGCCTATGTGGTTCACCCGCATCAGCATCGGCAACCCGGTGCTCGCCACGATGATGATGATGGCGCTTCTCGTCATCGGCCTGTTTTCCTATCAGCGGCTCAAGGTCGATCAGTTCCCGGACATCGCGTTTCCGGTCGTGGTCGTGCAGACCGCGTATCCGGGGGCGTCGCCGGAATCGGTCGAGTCGGACGTCACGCGCAAGATCGAGGAAGCGGTCAACACGATCAGCGGCATCGACGAAATCACCTCGCGTTCGTATGACGCGCAGTCGGTCGTGGTGGTGCAATTCGATCTTTCGGTGGACGCGGTGCAAGCCGCCCAGGACGTGCGCGACAAGATCGCGCTGATCCGCCCCGATCTGCGCGACGGCGTGAAGGATCCGCGCGTGCTGCGCTATGACCCGTCGGATATGCCAATCATCACGGTGGCGATCTCGAACGCGCCGGGCGCGTCGCTGTCCACGCGCGATCTCACCACGGTCGCCGATCAGATCGTGCGCAAGCGGCTCGAAACCGTGCGCGGCGTCGGCTCGGTGTCGCTGGTGGGCGGCGTGAAGCGGCAGGTGCAGATCGACGTGAATCCGCAGAAGCTGCAGGCGCTTTCGATCGGCGTCGACCAGGTGATCCGCGCCGTACAGAACGAGAATCAGGAGATTCCGGCCGGGCCGCTCACCTCGCGCAATATCGAGCAGACCGTGCAGGTCAAAGGCCGCTTCGAGAAGCCGGACGACTTCAAACGCATCATCGTCGCGCGGCGCGGCGCGCAGTCGGCGATTCCTACGGCTTCGTCCGCCACCCAGCCCATCACACTCGATCAGGTCGCCGAGGTGGTGGACGGCCAGCAGGAGCCCGACAGCATGGCCCTGCTGAACGGGCAGCGCGCACTGTTCCTGTCGATCATCAAGGCGCAAGGCGAGAACACCGTGGACGTCGCGCACGGCGTGCGTGACGCCGTGGCCCTTCTGCAGCCGCAACTGCCGCCGGGCGTCAAACTCAGCATCACTGACGATTCGTCGATCAACATCGAAGAAAGCGTCAACGAAGTGAAGCGCACCCTGCTCGAAGGCGCGCTGCTGACCGTGCTGATCGTGTTCCTGTTCCTCGGCTCGTGGCGCAGCACGGTAATCACCGGCCTCACCCTGCCGATTGCGTTGATCGGCACCTTCGCGGTGATGTATGCGTGCGGCTTCACGATCAACGTGATCACGCTAATGGCGCTGTCTTTATGCGTCGGCTTGCTGATCGACGATGCGATCGTGGTGCGCGAAAACATCGTGCGGCACGTGCAGCTCGGCGCGGACCACCGCACCGCCGCGCTCGACGGCACCAAGGAAATCGCGCTCGCCGTGCTGGCGACCACCTTTTCGATCGTCGCCGTCTTTTTGCCGGTGGGGTTCATGGGCGGCATCATCGGCCGCTTCTTCCATCAGTTCGGCATCACGGTGGCCGCCGCCGTGCTGATCTCGATGTTCGTGTCGTTCACGCTCGATCCCATGCTGTCCTCCATCTGGCCGGACCCCGATCTGCACGACGCGGACACGGGCCGCAAGGGGTTTCGCTATGGGCGCGTCATCGAACGTTCGCTGCATCTGTTCGACAGGCAGATCGACCGGCTCACCGCGTTCTACCAGCGCCTGCTCGGCTGGTCGCTGAAGCACCGCGCAATCACGCTGGTCGTGGCAGCGGCCACGTTCTTCGGCAGCCTGTTTCTGGTGCCCTTCGTCGGCACCGAATTCGTGCCGAATGCGGACTTCTCCGAAACACAGATCGGCTTAAACACGACGGTGGGCACCTCGCTCGAAGCCACCTCGGAAAAAGTTAAACAGGTGCAAGCAATTCTCGCCACCTACCCCGAAGTGCGCTTCAGTTATGCAACGGTCAACTCGGACAACACGCAAGGCAAAAACACCGCGCTCATCACCGTACGACTGAAAGACCGGCGCGACCGCACGCGCGGCGTGGTGGAATTGAACGATGCGTTTCGCGCGCGGCTCGCCTCCGTAGCGGGCGTGTCGGTCACGCAAATCGGCATGCCGGACGGCGCCGGCAGCACGAAAACGATCCAGTTGAGCCTGCAGGGCGACAACATCGACGAACTGCGCCGGCTTGCGGATACGGCTCAGGCACGGATGGCAAAAATCCCGGGGCTCGTCGATCTCGATTCGAGTCTCAAGGCGGATAAGCCGATTGTCGCGATCAACGTGAAGCGCGAACTGGCGTCCGACCTCGGTGTGGGTGTGGCCGATATCGGCACCGCGTTGCGGCCCCTGCTCTCAGGCGACGCGATCAGCACGTGGCGTGCGCCCGACGACCAGGACTACGACGTCAGCGTGCGCTTGCCGCGCTCGCAGCGCGAGGACGTCGACGATCTGGCGCGGCTGATGATCGCCACCAACCGCACTGACGCGAACGGCGCCCCCGTGCTGGTGCCGTTGCGGCAGATCGCGGATATCGTCAAGACGACCGGCCCGGACGTGTTGAGCCGGCGCGACCTGCAGCGCGAGGTGCTGCTGTCGGCAAACGTGAATGGCCGCTCGCCCGGCGAAGTGGCCTCGGACGTCGCGAAGACGCTCGATGCGATGCATCTGCCGGCCGGCTACCACTACCGATTCGAAGGCTCGACCAAGAGCATGAACGAATCGTTCGTGTACGCGGTGGAGGCATTGGCGCTCGCGGTGATCTTCATCTACATGATTCTCGCGTCGCAGTTCGCCAGTTTCGCGCAACCGCTCGCCATCATGGCGTCGCTGCCGCTTACCCTGATCGGCGTGCTGATCGCGCTGCTGCTGTTCGGCAGCACGCTGAACATGTTCTCGATCATCGGCTTCGTGATGTTGATGGGTCTCGTGACCAAGAACGCGATTTTGCTGATCGACTTCGCCAATCAGGCACGGCGTGGCACTCTGCTCGACGCATCCGGCAAGGGTCGTGTGATGGAGCGGCGTGAAGCGCTGCTCGAAGCGGCACGTGTGCGTCTGCGTCCCATTCTGATGACCACGCTGGCGATGATCTTCGGCATGCTGCCGCTGGCGGCGGCGCTCGGCGAAGGCGGCGAGCAGCGCGGGCCGCTCGGGCAGACGGTGATCGGCGGCGTGATTACGTCATCGATTCTGACGCTGGTGGTGGTGCCGGTGGTCTACACGGTGCTGGAGGATTGGGCGGATTGGCTGCGGAAAAAATTCAACACAGTCAGAGGCGTCAAACTGGAGCAATAGCCGCTATTGATTACGCGGACGCCGCGCCTCCGGCGTTCGTCGTACTCCCCCAGCGTGCTTTCGTCACCCGCCCCTGACCAGCTCAAACGCTGCCCGATATGCCCAGGAAGGCATTCCGAAAAGCTGACAACGTCCGGTCGGATCCATCGGCGGCGTCGTCGAGCATCTGAACGACGGCACGGGCCAGCATGTCGCGCCTCAGTGTGTCGTACACGGCGTCGTCCGAGAGGATCGCCGAGACGGCGTCGAACGTTGCGGGCAAAGCAATCTGTCGCGATTCGCGACCTAGCAGCGCCGATGCCGCAAGGCCAACATCGAAGTCATGCACCTCGAGCAGGTCGGCGCCGTTTACCCAAACGCGATCCATATTGCCCGCGTCGCAGTAGTTGCGAAGAATCAGAAGCAGGTCCGATGCGTCAGTATTCTTGGCGGCACGCCGGTCGTACCATGCAAGAATTTTCAGAAGAGCAAGGCACGGCAGGCTCACAACAGGCACCACGATGCGTTCACCAATGTCTATCTCGACAGACGTATCGACGGCCTCACGGAACCCGAGAACATTCATCACAACGTCGCCCCGGGGCGGCCAGGTGACCGAGCCTTCAGGGGCCTCGAGATCGCCGAACGGAACCAGGTCCAACGGCACCGGCCGACCGACGTCCGGATCATCAAAAACCAGAGTGTGCTGCGCCTTGATACTCGCCCTGAAGAGTCCTGTCTGCTCGAGCCCGGCAATCAGGGCTCCATATGCGTCCCAGCTGATCGCACAAACCGCAACGTCGACATCGCGCGTGGCACGTTCCGCACGAATGCCGTGCACATGCCAAAGCACCAGATCCCGAGCGGTTGCGCCTGCGACGGCAAACTTCACGCCAAGCTGGCGTGCGGCCTGCTGGACCCTGGCAAGCAGCGCTGCGGTGACTGGATGCACGGGACGCTCTTCGGCAACCTTAAGGCTGGGTAATGTACTGCTCATAGATTTGCGCGGCGGTGGAAAGGTTACGGCTATCGCCCGAGGCGACGAGATCCGCGTAGATGAGGAACGGGTGAACTAGCGGCTGACGGCCAGGTTCCGTCCAGCCACGCTCGAGAGACTCCGGCCAGAACGATTCAAGAATCTCGACATCTCCACGTGGATCGGGGCGCAGCCGGGCGTTCAGCATGAACTGACTGCCAAGCGGGGCACGGCTGTATAGCGTGACTTTCGCGGCCTTCAGTTCATGCGTCAGGATGTCCGCCGCCGACTCGCCGCCGAGTCGAGCGTCGAAATTAGCGAAGTCGAACACGCGCCACCAGTCAGGCGTCGTGCTCGCGAAGCGTCGCGCACCAAGTTTGAATCGCAGGCGGGTCTGATAAAGGCTGGCCCACTCGAAGACAAATTTCTGCCAGTCGGGAAAGATGCGCTCGCCGCTGCTCTTCAGCGCGACAAGCCCACGGAACTGCAGATCGTCGATGACCTGGTTTGCGGTGCTCAATGCCACGCCAGAGGCCTCGGCGATAGTTCTATACGGCTGCGAGACGAGACCGCGCTGTGTCGCTATAGCGAACATCACCTGCAGTCCTTTGCGCGTGGTGGCACGTCCTGTCTGTGGCTTTTGCGCATGCTGCGGTTTTGGCCGACCGCTGATCATGACCATACCTTCAGGCTCGCTCAGAAACGCATTGCCCCCCGCGTCCAGAAACGGCACGTTCTGCTCGATCAGACGGCCGGCGAGTTCCGGGTCGACGTGGGGCGCGACCAGCATGAGCGGGCGCTGACGCGAACGCGGTTTCGTTGCATGCAGACGATGTTGCGCGAGAATAATGCTCGCGATATCCACTGAGCTCGCCCGTGTCTTGATGTGCACAGGCATTGTAAATTTCCGTCCGGATAGGTCGAATTCAATTGCGGCGTCGCCGTATGGAACGACCTTACGCACCGGCTTCGCCGTGTAGATGCCCGTGGAGCGTTCGAATGCATCGCACGCGTCTTCAAGAATCTGCGTTTCAAGAAACGAATTGGCGGGGCGCGGCATAGTGTACTCGTGTACGATTTTTATTAATGTATCATAAAATCGTACAAGCTATAAAAATCGTACAGATTTTCGACTCGCCACTCGCGGCCGTCCCTTCCCGATGGTCCGCAAACGCGGCGAGGTAAGCCCAGCCACATGAGGTAATGCGCGCACAATCCCAGCACCGCCAACTGGAAAGCAGCGCTGCGGATTGCTGTTAAAGTGCTTACCTTCAATTCGCCGTTTCCCACATCATGCGCACCACCCGAGCCATCCACGCCGTCGAACGGCTGAAAACCCGCAGCGGCAATCCGCAGTTCGCCGCGATCAGCCTGTCCGGCGGCCTGTTTTATCTGGTCGACAAATCGAGCGGCACGGACAAGAAAGTCTCCGATCCGCTGACGCTCGACGACTTCGTCAAATTCGTCGACGGTTTCGGACCGCCGAAGCCGCGCAAGGCGAGCAAGCTCGATATTGCTTTTGAAGAGCAGATCAGGAAGAGCAAGGGCAGCTAGATAGCGCCGCGCCCCATCTGCGACCAGGAAGACATCCGCTCTATGACGAAGACAAGCGCCAGGTCTGTCAGCATCGCGCCGGACCACAATCAACCCACCCTGTCGAAGGGCCAGAAAGCGTTTAACACGCTGATCAAACAGATCGAAAAGCGGCGTGCCAGTTTGAGCGCGTGGGAAGAGTTCGCGCCTGCGTTCCAGCAAAAGTACGTGAATGAACTGCTGCCGCTGAAGCACAAGATGCAACATTTGCGTGCGCAGATGGCGCACCTGCTCGACGCGCAAAGCAATCAGAAACGCATCACGCAGACCGAACGGCGCACCCTTTCAGCATTCATTGTCGATCTCGCGGCGAGGTGTCTCGGGGAAGAAGATAGCGACGAGTTGAAAGCGCTATACAACCGTCACAGTGGGTCCGACTACGACGACGAAAGAGCGTCCGAGTTAGACGAAATGAAATCGATGCTGGAAACGGTATTAGGCGTCGAACTGGACGACCTCGACATGAACTCGCCCGATGAAGTTCTGGATCGTCTGCAGGCGCATGTCGAACAGGACGACGCTGCGCAAGCGGCGGAGCATCAGGCGCGCCGAGCGCAAAGCGCTCCGAAAAAGAAGACGGCGAAGCAGATGGCGGCCGAAACGCGCCGCGAGGAAGAAGAAGCACAACTGAGCCGCTCGATTCGCGAGGTGTATCGTAAGCTGGCCAGCGCGTTGCATCCCGATCGCGAAAGCGATCCAGAGGAACGCAAACGGAAAACCGCGCTAATGCAACGAGTCAACGAGGCCTACAGCAAGAACAACCTGCTGCAGTTGCTCGAATTGCAGCTGGAACTGGAACACATCGATCAGAACGCGCTCGATAACCTGAGCGAAGACCGGCTCAAGCATTACAACAAGATACTGAAGGAGCAGGTGGGCGAACTCGACGATGAAATTATATTTGTCGAAATGGCGTTCAAAGACCGCTACGGACTCGACCCGATGGCGCCCATCACGCCGAAGAAGCTAATGCACTGGTTGACGGAAGACGTTTTTATGCTGCAGGAACAGATCCACTCGCTCGAGTACGATCTGGTGAAGTTCCAGGACCTGGGCGCGCTCAAGGCCTGGTTGAAAATCAGGCGGCGTTGAAATTTAATGGTGCCCTTCGCTGCAGGGTGTCGGCGCCACGTGCCCACAGTCAACCTGGCTCTATTGGGCGCCACTGACCATCCGCCGCACTGCTTGCCAACACTGCATCAATGAAGCGCAGGCCAGCCACGCCTTCATCCACCGTTGTGAGCAGCAGACTTTCAGCGGGCAATGGTTGGCCCGCATCCAACGCCTCAATCTGTAACGCCGCATCTTTGTACAACTGCGCGAACGCTTCCAGATAACCCTCAGGATGTCCCTGCGGCACGCGCGTCGCATGCGCGGCTATTGCGCTTTTAACTCGTCCTCGAGTGAGACGCTCAGCCGACCCACCCAGCGGCGTAAACCACAATTCGTTCGGATTCTCCTGATCGAAGGCGAGACTCGCTTTCGTTCCATATATCCGTAGACGCAGCGCATTTTCCGCGCCGCTCGCCACCTGGCTCGCCCATAGCATGCCGCGCGCGCCATTCGGATAGCGCAGCATCGCCTGCACGTGGTCGTCGATACGGCGTCCCGGCACGAACGTATGCAGCTCGGCTGATAGCGACGACGGCGTCATCCCTGTAATGAAGGCAGCGAGGTGATACGCATGCGTGCCGATGTCGCCGAGACAGCCGGCAGGGCCCGCTAACGACGGGTCCGTACGCCAGCCAGCCTGCTTGTTCGTGCCGCCCGTTTCTACCGGTTCCGCCAGCCAGTCCTGCGCGTATTCGACTTGCACCACGCGTATTTCGCCGAGCGCACCGTTTTCGACGAGCTCGCGAGCGTGGCGCACCAGCGGATAACCGGAATACGTATGCGTCAGCGCGAACAACCTGTTCTTCTCGCGCGCGAGTTTCGCTAGCGCCTCGCCTTCCGCCAGCGAAATCGCCAGCGGCTTGTCGCAGATCACATGGATGCCCGCTTCGAGAAAAGCCGTCGCAACCGGCGCATGCAGATGATTCGGCGTGACGATCGCAACCGCATCGATACCGTCGTCGCGCGCGGCTTCGGCGTGCGCCATCTCTCGCCAGTCTGCGTAGCTGCGCGCGATACCCGCTTCGGCGGCGCTCGCTTGCGCGCGCTGCGGATCGGACGACAACGCGCCCGCCACCAGTTCGAACCGGTCGTCGAGCCGCGCCGCGATTCGATGCACCGGGCCGATAAACGCGCCTTGTCCGCCGCCGACCATGCCGAGCTTGAGTCTTTCGGGCTTTCCGGGTTTTCCTTGCAACATCGCCCTCACTCCTTTGTGGTCTGCTTCGGCTGCGTCACTGCCCGGCCGCAACCAGCATGCCCTCGACTCAACGAAAGACCGCAGTCAAATGCCTAGCACACGCTTCAACTGTCCCGCATCCACACCGCTGCCCGCAAAATCATCGAACGCGTGCTCGGCTACGCGAATGATGTGACGGCGAATAAACTCCGCACCTTCACGCGCGCCGTCCTGCGGATGCTTCAGCGCGCACTCCCATTCCAGCACCGCCCAGCCTGGAAAATCGTACTGCGCCATCTTTGAGAAGATCGCGCCGAAATCGATCTGCCCGTCACCCAGCGACCGGAAGCGCCCCGCGCGTTCAACCCAGCCGCTATAGCCGCCGTACACACCTTGTTTGCCGCTCGGGCGAAACTCCGCGTCTTTCACATGGAACGCCTTGATGCGCTCGTGATAGATGTCGATGAACGCGAGGTAGTCGAGTTGCTGCAGGACGAAATGGCTCGGGTCGTAGAGGATGTTCGCGCGCGCGTGCTGTTTCACCGCATCCAGAAAGCGTTCGAAGGTCACGCCGTCGTACAGGTCTTCGCCCGGGTGCAGCTCGTAGCACACGTCCACACCGGCTTCGTCGAATGCATCGAGAATGGGCACCCAGCGGCGCGCGAGTTCGTCGAAAGCGGCCTCGATCAACCCCGCCGGGCGCTGCGGCCACGGATAAAGATATGGCCACGCCAGCGCCCCGGAAAACGACACATGGGTGTTCAATCCCAGACGTTGTGACGCCTTCGCCGCCAGCTTCATCTGCTCGATCGCCCACTGGGTGCGCGCGAGAGGATTGCCGCGCACGTGCTGCGCGGCAAAGCCATCGAACAAGGTGTCATAGGCGGGATGCACGGCGACAAGTTGCCCTTGCAGATGCGTCGACAATTCGGTGATCGTCACGCCCGAGTTTTCCGCGATCTCACGCAATTCGTCGCAATACGTCTGGCTCGCCGCCGCCTGTTCAAGATCGATCAGGCGGGTGTCGCATGGCACCTGGATACCCTTGAAACCAAGACTCGCCGCCCAGCCCGCCAGGTGCGCAAAATTGTCGAACGGCACCTCGTCGCCCATGAACTGGGCGAGAAAAATCGCCGGCCCTTTGATGGTTTTCATCGTACGGTTCCTCGAACTATGGCGCGCCTGCCCTGCCTCTGCCTCATCTCTCTGCCTCATGCCTTTGCGGGCAGACTGACGGCAAGCGCGCTCCGGACGCCCGGAATCAGAACGGCGAATCAGGAAAATAGAACTGCTGCGCGTTTTCCTTCGTAATCAGCACCGATGGAATGATCGTGGTCGGCGGAAGTTTGTCTCCCTTCAGACGTGCTTCGGCGGTGAGCTTGATCGCGTCGTAGATGAATTTCGGCGAGTATGAGACGTCGGCCTTGATCATCGGCGCGCCGTCCATCACGTTCTTCACCATACCCTTCGAGCCCGCGCCGCCGAAGACGATCTTGATGTCGCTGCGCTTGGCCTGCTCGATCGCCTTGAGGACGCCGACGGCCATGTCGTCGTCGGCAGCCCAGACCGCGTCGATATGCTTGAAGCGCGTGAGGTAGTCCTGCATCACCTTGAACGCGTCGTCGCGATTCCAGTTCGCGTACCTCGCGTCGAGGATCTTCATCTCCGGATAGTTCTTGATCACGTTCGTGAACGCGGTCCAGCGCTCGTTGTCGAGCGTGGTCGGAATGCCGCGCAACGCAACGATGTTGCCCTTGCCGCCCAGTTCCTTCGCCAGGTACTCGGCGGGAATCTTGCCGAACGCGGTGTTGTCACCCGCCACGTAGGCATCCTGTGCGCTGGTATCCGTCAGTCCGCGATCCACCACCGTCACATACACGCCCTTCTTCTTCACCTGTGCGACGGGCTGTGTGAGCGATGCCGATTCGAACGGGAAAATCACCAGCGCGTTGATCTTGTTCACCGTCACCAGATCCTGCAGCTGGTTCGCCTGTTCGGGTGCGCCCGCGGCGGTCTTCACGATCACCTTCAGATCAGGATGCGCTTTCTCCAGATCGGCTTTCGCCTTGTTCGCCCACCACACGATGCCGCCTGTAAAGCCGTGATCGGCCGTCGGAATCGCAACGCCTAGCGTAACTTTCTCGTCGGCACGCGCCACACCTGCCGTGCCCAATATCCCTACCGCCAGCACGCCGGCGCCGATCGCTCGAATGACCTGCTTCATGGTTGTGTCTCCTGTCGACCAGAGTTCGCGCTTTAGCTGTCGATCGGAGTTCGCACTTTAGTGCGTTACTCCGGTCCCATGCAAAGCTCACACTCCGGTTCCATGCAACATAGTTGCGTTACGAGGCGCTCATGCGCCCCGATTCCCGAACTTGCCGTTGTATCCCTTGAAGCTCAACGTCCACTACTTACCGCCGTCCACGCTGCACGAACGCGACGAAGATAATCACGACACCCTGCACCGCCGCGTTCAGATACACGCTGATGATGCTGGTCAGATTCAGAATGTTGGCGATCACCGAAAGCAGGATCGCGCCGATCACGGTGCCGACCACGCGCCCTTCGCCACCTTTCAGCGCGGTGCCGCCCACCACCACCGATGCAATCGCTTCCAGCTCCCAAAGCAGGCCGGTGGTCGGCGTGGCCGAGCCGAGTCGCGGCACGTACAGCACCGTAGCCACGCCCACGCAAATGCCAAGCAGGACGTACGTGATGATCTTCACCGTATCGACGCGAATCGCGGCGTACCGTGCCACCTGTTCGTTCGAACCGATCGCCTGCACGTGGCGGCCAAACGCCGTGCGGTTAAGGATCAACGCGCCGCCCGCCGCGACGATCAGGAACACCCAGATCGGTACCGGCACGCCAAACAGACTCGCGTAATAAACCGGCCCGTATAAGTCGGACAAGGAGTTATCCAGAGTCAGCGCGCCGCCATCCGCGAGCCACGTCAGCACCGCGCGAAAAATGCCCAGCGTGCCCAAGGTCACGATGAAAGGCTCGATGCGCCCTTTGGTAATCAACAATCCGTGGGCACAGCCGAACAGTCCGCCGAGCACCAACGCGAACACGATGCCGATCGTCACGATCAGCAAAGGCGCGAACGCGTGGCCGCCGACACCGGCAGCCAGCCCGTTCATCAGCCAGATCATGCTGCCCGCGATCAGCGCCGCCATCGACCCGACCGACAGGTCGATGCCGCCCGAAATAATCACGAAGGTCATGCCGACCGCGATGATGCCGATGAACGACGTGCGCGTGAGCACGTTCATCATGTTGTCGAGCGTCGCGAAGTCGCGATTGAGCAGCGTGCCGACAATGCACAGCGCGATCAGCCCAACCAGCGGCCCGAGCGCATAGAGACGATGCGCGAAACGCAGCGCGCGGCCGGATTGGACAGCTTCAGTGGGTGCCGGTCGCATGGGCGATCAACTCCTCTTCGGTCAGATGCTCGAGCGTGAGCGTAGTTTGCAGGCGTCCCGCACGCATCACGGCAACGCGATGGCACAGGCCGATCAGCTCGATCAATTCGGATGAAATGACGACTACCGCGCGGCCCTGCGCGGCAAGACGATGAATCAGAAAATAAATGTCGCGTTTCGCACCGACATCGACGCCGCGCGTCGGCTCGTCGAGCACGATCACATTCGGATCGGGCTGCAGGAATTTGGCGAGCGCGAGCTTCTGCTGATTGCCGCCCGAGAGCATGCGCGCGCGGCTCGACAGATCGCCGGTGCGAATGCCGAAGTCGCTCACCGCTTTCGTCAATGCCGCGCGCCCCGCTTTCATATCGAGCAACGGGTGCGCGTAGCGTTCGAGCGTCATCAGTGTGACGTTGTCCTGCAAGCTCAGATTCACATGCAGCCCTTTGCCTTTGCGGTCCTCGCTCAGATAGGTGAGGCCGTGACGCATGGCCTCGCGTGGGTTTTTCAGATCGGCGCGGCGGCCAGCGATTTCGATGTGTCCCGCGGTGCGTTTGCGCAGACCGAGGATCGCTTCAAACGCTTCCGTGCGACCCGCGCCGACCAGGCCGGCAAAGCCCAGCACCTCGCCGGCACGCACCTCGAAGCTCAGATCCTCGACCCAGTCCGGCACGGCGAGGCCCGTTACTTTCAACGCGATTGGCGCTTCGGCCGGCACGGCGACCTTGTCGGGGAACATATCGGATACGTCGCGCCCGACCATCAGATTCGCCATCTGCTGCCGTGCGAGCCCCGCGGTTGCGCCGCGCGCGACAAAGCGGCCGTCGCGCATCACGATCACTTCGTCGGTAATGCGCTCGACTTCGTCCAGTTTGTGCGAGATGTAGATGAGGGTTACGCCATCGGCCTTGAGCTTCGCCATCAACGTGAAGAGGCGCTCGGTTTCCGACGGCGTGAGCGTGGCGGTCGGTTCATCCATGATCAGCAAACGCGCGCGGCGTGACAGCGCTTTCGCGATCTCCACCATCTGCTTTTCCGCGACGATCAACTCGCGCACCCGCGTATCCGGCGCTTTCTCGAGACCGACTTGCGCGAGATATCGGGCGGCGTCGGTTCGCATTGCGGCGTCGTCGACGAACCAGCCGCGCTTTTTTTCGTGGCCGAGATACATGTTCTGCGCAATTGTCAGATGCTCGGCGAGATTGAACTCCTGGTGAATCAGCACGATGCCGGCCACTTCCGCGTCGCGCGAACCGCTGAACTGTTGCGCATGGCCGTCGACCAGTACGGCGCCCGAGGTTGCCGTTTCGTAGCCGGCGAGGATTTTCATCAGCGTCGACTTGCCCGCGCCGTTCTCGCCGAGCAATCCATAGATGCGCCCCGGCGCCAGCTCGAAACTCACGCCGTGCAACACGCGCACCGGGCCGAAGTCTTTGCGGATATCGTCGAAACGAATAGCGAGACTCATGGCCTACGCGCTCCTGCGGATCACGAGCCGATGCGGCAGGAGCACGCCCGGCACGTTCGCCAACGGATTCGCGAGCCGTTGCAGCAGGAGGCGCGCGGCGGTTTCGCCGAGTTCGCGCATCGGCTGGGCGATGGTGGTCAGCGGCGGATCGATTTGCGCGGCCAGCGAAATATCGTCGAAGCCGACCACTGCGACGTCGTCCGGAACGCGCTTGCCGACATTGCGCAAACCGTGGATCACGCCGATCGCCAGCGTGTCGGACACGGCGAAGATCGCGCTCGGCGCGTCGGGCTGCTCCATCAGCAAGGCCGCGGCCGATGCCCCTGCCTCGTAGTCGAGACTGTTTAGATTCATGCGCCAACGCTCGTGCGGCGTGATGCCCGCCTCGGTCAACGCGTCCAGATAGCCCTGCTGACGTTGCCGGGCGTACAGATAGTCGATGTCCGAATTGATCAGCCCGATGCGCCGATGGCCGCGCGCGAGCAGATGCCGCACCGCGTCGCCCGCCGCCCGATAGTTGTCGATACCGACGTACGGCACGCCCATCGCCGGATCGAATTCGCAGCACGCGACCCAGGGCAGCGCGCTGGAGGCTTCGCCAAGCGCCTGCTGGATGGTGGCGGGATCGAGACAGATCGCGCCATCCGCGCGGCGGCGGCGCAGCAGATCGAAATAACTGCGCTCGCGCCCCGGATCGGCGCCCGTGTCGCAGAGCAGCATGAAGTAGCCGTGCTGGCGCGCGACGCTGTCGATGCCGCGCACGATTTCCGCATAAAAAGGGTTGCCGACGTCGGGCACCATGGTCAGCAGCAGACGGCTTTCGGCGGTGCGCAGGTTGCGCGCGAGTTCGTTGACGCGATAACCGCTGGCGTCGACCGCTGCCAATACCTTGTCGCGCGTGACTGGCCGCACGTTTTCGTGACCGTTCAGCACGCGCGACACCGTCGCCACCGAGACCCCCGCCTGCTGCGCCACCTGCGCAATCGAAAGCCCCCCGGCCGGATGCAACGGCTGAGCCTCGGGCTGCGGGCGCTTTGCCGAAGATGACGCCTTCGCGGAGGCCGCCTTCGCGGAGGCCGCCTTTGCGGAGGCCGCCTTCGCGGAAGCCGTTTTGGACACCGACCTGGACACAGGGATTTGCCTCGAAAATGTAATCGATTACATTTTTGGACGATCAAGGCGGGAATCGCAAGGACAGATCACTAGGGATTAACACGGGGGCGAGCGGGTACGGCGAGCGCAGGTCCTGGGTGCGATCCGGGTGCGGCGCACTATCGCACTGCCCGCGACGGCATGGGTTCGCGCCGCCATTTGGTACAATCCCGCAGTTACCCTGCCGGGCGCCGAGTTGTATCCCAAGGCCGCCGGTCAGTGGCACAGAATCGCAAACTCGCCAAACCACACTGCCGAATCCACCATGAACATCGAGCAAGCGCGTTTCAACATGATCGAACAGCAGATCCGCCCCTGGGAAGTGCTCGACCAGGACGTGCTAAATCTGCTCTCGATCGTCAAGCGTGAACACTTCGTCCCCACCGCCTACCGCGACCTGGCCTTCGTCGACTTCGAAGTGCCGCTGCCGGGCGGCCAGCACATGCTGGCGCCGCGCGTCGAAGCGCGCGTGCTGCAGGAACTGGCGGTGAAGAAACACGAAAGCGTGCTCGAAATCGGCGCCGGCTCGGGTTACATGGCCGCATTGCTCGCGCACCGCGCGCAGCACGTGCTGACGGTCGACATCGAACCCGAACTGGCGGAACTGGCGAAGAACAACCTGATCGCCAATGGCGTGCTGAACGCCGAAGTCGCCACCGGTGACGCCTCGCGCGGCTGGGCAAGCGCTGCACCGTACGACGTGATCTGCGTGTCGGGCGGCCTGCCGGTGCTGCCGCAGGAAATCCTCGAACATCTGAAGATCGGCGGCCGTCTGGCGGCTTTTGTCGGCACCGCGCCGGTCATGAAGGCGCAAGTCATCACGCGCATCGACGAAAAGCAGTACCGCATCGCCGACGTGTTCGAAACTTACGTCGAGCCGCTGATCAACGCCGTGCAGCCGCCGCGCTTCAAGTTCTGATTCACCCGTTTGTCCGTACGGCCGGCGCGTCGCCGTCCTTTGAACTGGATGTTCCGCTGATGCAAAATCTGACTGCTCCCGCGCTCGCCGAATGGCTCGCCGATCAATCGCGCCCCGCGCCTGTGCTGCTCGACGTGCGCGAGCCGTGGGAAATCCAGACGGCGTCGATCGCCGGCGCCGTGTCGATCCCGATGCGTGAGATTCCAGCGCGCAGCGAGGAGCTCGACGACGACGCGCAAATCGTCTGCGTGTGCCATCACGGCGCGCGCAGCGCCCAGGTCGCGATGTTCCTCGAATCGCGCGGCCATACCAACGTTTTTAATCTGCAAGGCGGCATCGACGCGTGGTCGCGCCAGGTCGATCCGTCGGTTCCCACCTATTGACCGCACGGTCGAGATGATCCGCCGCTGGGTGCCGGTCCGGGTCCCCGTCCTTGCTGCCGCGCTGGCGCTTCATTGCGCAGCGCTCGCGTTTTTTCCGCGCCCAGCGCACGCGGTCGGTCTCTCCCAGCTTTACGACGAAGCACTCTCGAACGACGCGCAGTTGCAAAGCGCGCGCGCGGCGCTTGCCGCCAATAGCGAAGAGTTGCCGCTTGCCCGCGCCAAACTGCTGCCACAGGTCTCCGCGTCGCTCACTGCGAATCGCCAGAGCACCGATTTCGGCGGCGGCTTTCCTTCCTCCTACGGCAACAGCAATGGCTACACGATTTCGCTCACGCAGCCGCTGATTCACGTCGATACCTGGTACGGCTATGCGCAAGGCAAGCTGGCGGTCGATTCGGCGCAGGCGTCGTTTGCGCAGGCGCGGCAGGATTTGATCGTGCGGCTTGGCCAGGCTTACTTCGACGCGCTTTCCTCACAGGACAGTCTTGCGATTGTGCGTTCGCAGAAGGCGTCGATCGCGCAGCAGCTTGAATCGGCCAGGCGTTCCTTCGAAGTCGGCAACACGACAGTCACCGATACCAACGAAGCCCAGGCTAAATACGATCAGGCGATCTCGCAGGAAATTGCGGCTCAGAACGAGCTTGCGGTGAAGCTGGCGGCGTTGCAGCAGATCGTCGGGCATCCGGTCGAGCGTGTGGATGGACTGGCCACCGGCGCGCCGCTGCCGCCGCCCGTGCCTGCAGACATCAATCTGTGGGTCGATGCTGCCACCGATGCGAACTATCAGGTCGCGTTAAAGCAGATCGCGCTGGAAACCGCGCAGCGCGAGACCTCGAAAGCCAGGGCCGGCCATCTTCCGACCGTCGATCTCGTAGCGAGCCGCTCGCGCAGCAGTCTGGGTGCGGCGGGCGCGGGCAACTTCGGTGGCAATTTCGGCGGCGGCTTTGGAAGCGGCGCGAATACGCCGGCACCGGGCACGCCGGCGCTCGCTGCGGAACTGGGCAACCTGGGGTCCACGTACACGAACAGCACGATCGGCGTGCAGGTCACGATTCCGATCTTTGCGGGAGGCGCGACGCAAAGCCGTGTGCGTCAAACACTCGCACTCGAAGACCAGGCGGCCGCCGATCTCGATACGGCCCGGCGCAATGCGGCGCTGTCAGCACGGCAAGCTTTTCTCGGCGTGGTGAGCGGACTCGCGCAAGTGCGTGCGCTGCAGACCGCTGAGCGATCGGCGAACACCTCGCTCGAATCGAACCTGCTCGGCTATCAGGTCGGCGTGCGAATCAATATCGACGTGCTCAATGCGCAGGACCAGCTTTTTTCGGCGCGTCGCGATCTGGCGAAGGCGCGTTATGACACGCTGATCAATGGCCTCAAGTTGAAGGCCTCGACTGCGAATCTCACCGATCAGGACGTGCTGCAATTGAGCGCGCTGCTGTCGCCGGTCGACGACGGTTCGTTGACCGCGTTGCCACAGGTGCCGGCGGTGCCGCATCCGGGTGTCGCCGCGAAAGGCGCGGCTGGGAAGCTCGGGCGCCGGGCTTTGCCAAATGCGGCGGCTCCGCTGTAAGCCGATTCACTTCATCTTTTTCGTTACCCGCTTGATCCTTTGGCCGCGCGACGTTGCGTCCGTTGCACGCGTGTGTTTTCTGCTGCTTGTCGCTGGTCTCCAACGCCTGTGACGCTTCGCACATCTCCAGGGCGTTGGCCGTCTTCGACCTCCCTGACACCTTCCTTTCATTGCGATCCTTCCGGTCAGTGCCGAAGAATTTTCGTACGGTTTCCTGAGCTCTGCCCGGGCACCATGCTCCGACCATTTTTGGAGGAGCACGGTGATGAGAATTTTGAAGATCGCGATGCTGGCGGCAACGCTATTGCCGCTTGCGTCCTATGCGGTTTTGGGCGGTGCGCCGAGCGTCAACACATCCTCTCCAACAATGCTGCGCGCTACGCCGCAGTCTGCCGCTGCTTCAAGCACAGGCGCAGCCAACACCACCGCCACGGCGCCCTACACCGTGCGCGAGTCGCACGACGCTAACGGCGTCACGATCCGCGAATACGTATTGCCCAGCAACGTCGTCTTCGCCGTCACGTGGGAGGGACCGATACGCCCAGATATGACGGCGCTGCTCGGCAGCTATTTCCCCAACTATGTCAGCGCCGGTGAAAGCCGAGTACGCGGAACCGGCCCTCTGATCGAAGGCAACGGTGATTTCCGCATCGAATCGGCTGGCCGCCTCGGGCATTTCTTCGGCGTAGCGTATCTGCCGCGTCTGATGCCGGCCCATGTACGCGCAAGCGATCTGCAGTGAGGCCACGCGCCGATTTCACGGAAAACACAAACATGAAAACGTTTAATAGCACGCTCCGGGTTGTCGTCGCGGTTTCCAGCCTGGCACTTGCCGCATGCAGCGGCGGCGGTGAAAACAGCAGTCAAGGCGGCAATTCCATCGGCTGGAACGCCACCCCTGACTGGATCGGCAAACCGGACGGCTCCGGCAGCTCAGGCAACTCGGGAGCAGAGATCCCGTCCGGCGACAAGAGCAATACGGTGCCGATTCACGTCGACAACTCAATGGGCAGCATCAATATGCTTTCCGCGACGATCACCGTGTGCGTCCCTGGTACGCAAAGCGCCAACCAGTGCACGACGATCGACCGCATGTTGGTCGATACCGGCTCGGTGGGGGTACGCATTATGGCCAGCGCGCTCCCGGCGCTCAGCGCCAGCTTGCCCACGCAAGTGGGCGCAGTCGACGACGCGAGCGGCGTCGCTCCGATTGCCGAATGCATGCCGTTTGGTTCCGGTACGACCTGGGGCTCGGTGAAACGCGCCGATATCAAGATCGGCAGCCGAACAGCAAGCAATATTCCCATCCAGTTGATAGGCGACGGCGCGTACACCCTCCCGTCAGACTGTGTCGCACACGGCGGTCCGGACCTCAGCACCGCCGACAAACTCGGCGCCAACGGTATTCTCGGCATCGGCTATGGCACCTATGATTCGAAAGGCGCACTGACCACTGCGTTGCCGGGAAATTACTACTATTGCACGGGCACTAACGCCTGCTTCAACACGCGCATGCTGATGACCAAGGAGGTGGTGAACCCGGTCGCCGCTTTCCCGAGCGATAACAACGGCACGATCATCCGACTGCCTAAATTACCTGTAGGCGGCCAGGCGAGCGTCACCGGCGAACTGGTGTTCGGTATCGGCACGCAGTCAAACAACGCGTTGCCGTCGAATATCAATGTTCTGAGGTTGGATGAGTACGGCGAATTCACGACTCGTTATCAGGGCCAGGGGTTCACCTGGAGCGCAATCGACAGCGGCACCAACGGGTTCGCGTTCCAGGACGATTCGATTCCCACTACGTCGAGCTGGTACACACCGTCAAGCGCGCTGAACCTGGCAGCCACGATGGAAGCCAACAGCGGCCAAGGAGCCCGCGTCAATATGACCTTCACGATCGACGATGCCTTCCGCATGTCGGCGAACGGAAATGCCGGCTATGACAACGTCGGCTGGTACCAGTCCAACTCAAAAATGTTCATGTGGGGTCTGCCCTTCTTCTACGGACGCAGCGTGTACACAACGGTCGGCAACGGAACGATTGGCACGCAGAATGGACCGTTTGTCGCGTTCTAACGAACGCGGCCGGGCAGACGATGTCCTGTGACCTCGTCTGCCCGAGGTCGTTTCTGACACCCGGTTAGGATATTTCAGCATCTCTCATTAATAGCCCACAGGCAACATGCTCCGACCTGTTTTTTTGAGCAATGTGATGAGATTTGTAAAGATCGTGCTGGCCGTGTCGGCCATGTTGCCACTCACGTCGTATGCGGCGCTGGGTGGCGCACCTGGTGCGGGTGCAGCCCCGAGGCCGCTGCTTCGCTCCGCGACACCGGCTTCTTCCGCATCTACTGCGGCTTATACCGTGCGTGAATCGTATGACACCGACGGCGTCAGGATTCACGAATACGTGCTGCCTACCAATGTCGTGTTCGCCGTCACGTGGCAAGGGCCCGTGCGCCCCGACATGGTGGCGCTACTCGGCAGCTACTTTCCGAATGCAGTCGCCGCCGGCGCACGACGCGCACGCGGCACTGGTCCGTTAATCGAACGCAACGGTGATTTTCAGATCGAGTCAGCGGGACGGCCAGGGAACTTCTTCGGCAAGGCAATTTTGCCACGCCTCGTCCCAGCCAATGTCCGTACTGACGATCTGCAGTAACACGGCGCATCGATTTCACGGAACACAAGAAAGATGAAAACCCTCAATAAGAAACTTTGTTTTGCGTTGCTAACGATCAGCCTGGCTCTTTCAGCCTGCGGTGGCGGCGGTGGCGACGACAGCAACTCGAACACGCCCAAGGACAACGATAAGCCGGCGACGCCGAGTCCTGCTTCTACGCCGAGTCCAAGTCCAAGTCCAAGTCCGACGCCGGCTCCGAGCCCGACGCCGACGCCTGCTCCGACTCCAACCCCGACTCCAACCCCAACCCCAACCCCGACTCCGACTCCGACTCCGACTCCGACTCCAACTCCAACTCCAACACCGACGCCGACTCCGACGCCCACTCCAACCCCGACGCCCACTCCGACCCCAGTCGCCGACATCAACACCGTCCCGATCACCGTCGAACGTTGGACGGGAAACTACGCGAACATGCCGTACGTGACCGTCACACTCTGCATCCCCGGAGTACAGGGCGCGAACCAATGCGCAACGATCGATCACATGCAGCTCGATACCGGTTCGGTTGGGGTGCGGGTTCTGGCGAGCGCACTCGGTCCCGCCCTCGCCGGCCGCTTGCCGGCACAATCTGGCGCCACCAACGATCCGACCGGCAACGCGCCAATTACCGAATGCGCGGTGTTCGGCTCGGGCTACACATGGGGGCCGATCAAACGGGCCGACGTGACTATCGGCGGTAAAACGGCGGGTAACCTGCCTGTACAGGTGATCGCGGACGGCGCGTATGCCACCCCGTCGGACTGCGCCTCGCGTGGAGTGCTCGACCTTGGCAACGTATCCGCGCTTGGCGCCAACGGCGTGCTCGGTATCGGCCCGGCGCAACGCGACTATCCGGCCGCGGCGCAAACGGTCCTATCGGCCGCTTACTATTACTGCACCTCCGCGACGTCGTGCACGAACACACGCGTGCCGCTCGACACGCAGGTCATGAACCCTGTTGCCAACTTCACCTCGGACAATAACGGCACGATCATCCGCCTGCCCGCGTTGCCCGCGGGGGGCCAGTTGAGTGCCACAGGTGAGCTGGTGTTCGGGGTCGGCACACAGCCGAACAATGCACTGCCGTCGAATCCGAAAATCGTGGCGCTCGATCAGAACGGCTACTTTCAGACTACGTACAAGAGCCGTTCGTATTCGAGCGCCATCGACAGCGGTTCCAATGCGAACATCTTCGCGGACTACACCGTTCCGTATTCAGGCGACTGGTATGTACCGCCGACTACGCTCAGCCTGTCCGCCATCCTGACGGGCGTAGACAAAGCTGCCACGCCGGTAACCGTGCCGTTCTTGCTGACCGATGGCTGGAGCCTGATGGCAAACCGGTACGCGGCCTATGACAGCCTTGGTTCGCCATCGGCGGGCATGTTCCTCTGGGGACTGCCGTTCTTCTACGGACGCAACGTCTACACGGTGCTCAACAATGTGACGATCGGCAAACAAGCGGGGCCGTTCATCGCGTTCTGACAATCACGGTCAGTCCTATAACGAAACATGTCCCAAAGCCGGCGCCACAGGGCGCCGGCCTTTTCCCCGCCACAACGCTCGCCGTCGCAAGACCGCTCTCACCTAATCCGTCTCCTTCAAAACCTCCCCCGCCGTCCTGAATATCTCGTCAATCTGCGTCTCTTCAACAATCAACTACGGCGAGAACGCCAGAGTATCCCCGATATAGCGCGTCAACACGCCCTTCTCAAAGCACCGCACAAGAACACCATAAGCACGCGCACCCGGCGCTCCGGCACACGGCGCCAACTCGACCCAGCCCACCAATCCAAGATTACGTACGGCATCCAGAACGCCGACATAGCGGATGGCTTGGCGCCGGCGCGCCCAGTCATGTTGGGTCTCCTTATGTTTACGTGAGTGGCCTACCAATGCCGACACAGCACAGCGCATGCACAAAGGGGCAGCGGTCGTGCACCGCCGACGCCCGCTGGCCGATCAACACGCTTCGTTGCGGCGCGACGCGCACCCGAACGAGGCGCACGCCCCGTTCCTGCACCAATTTCGCGCCACATTACGCATAACTGACGTCGCGCATCACCGCGTCACAGCGCGCGATTCGCGGACTTCAAGTCGAAATGACCGCATGGCATGTGCCTTGCAGTACACAAGCGGCAAGTCATGCGGGATAAGCCCTGCTGGCTGAAATCGACGCCCATAAACATTCACCACCAATGGCAAGGGGAAATACATGAAACGTCGTAGTCTGTTGAAGTTCGGCTCCATGTCGGGCGCGCTGGCGCTAGCTGGTCAGGTTCCGTTTGCTCAGGCGCAATCGGGCAGCGGCCCGATCAAGGTAGGCGTTCTGCATTCCTTGTCCGGCACGATGGCGATCTCGGAGACATCGCTCAAGGACACCGCGCTGATGACCATCGCGGATATCAACAAGAACGGCGGCGTCATGGGCCGCCAACTGCAGCCGGTGGTTGTGGACCCGGCCTCGAACTGGCCGCTGTTCGCCGAAAAAGCACGCCAGTTGATCACCCAGGAAAAGTGCGCCGTCGTCTTCGGCTGCTGGACTTCGGTGTCGCGCAAGTCGGTGCTGCCTGTATTCGAGGAGCTGAACGGTCTGCTGTTCTATCCGGTGCAATATGAAGGCGAAGAAATGTCGCGCAACGTGTTTTACACGGGCGCAGCACCGAATCAGCAAGCGATTCCGGCAACCGAATACCTGATGAGCACGGAGGGCGGCGGGGCCAAACGCTTCTTCCTGCTGGGCACCGATTATGTGTACCCCCGCACCACCAACAAGATCCTGCGCGCGTTCCTCAAGTCGAAAGGCGTGCAGGAAGCCGATATCCAGGAGGTCTACACGCCGTTCGGCCACAGCGACTACCAGACCATCGTCGCGAACATCAAGACCTTCTCGCAGGGCGGCAAGACTGCGGTGATCTCGACCGTCAACGGCGACTCGAACGTGCCGTTCTACAAGGAACTCGGCAACCAGGGGCTGAAGGCGTCCGACGTGCCGGTCGTCGCGTTCTCGGTCGGTGAAGAAGAATTGCGCGGTATCGATACGAAGCCGCTGGTCGGCAATCTTGCGGCATGGAACTACTTCATGTCGCTGCGTAATCCGGCCAACGAGAAGTTCAAGAAGCAATGGGCGCAGTGGGTCAAGGACAACAACCTGCCGGGCGGTACCAAGCGCGTGACGAATGACCCGATGGAAGCGACCTTCGTCGGCATCCATATGTGGAAACAGGCCGTCGAGAAAGCGAAGAGCGCGGACGTCGACAAGGTGCGCGTGGCGATGATCGGCCAGACGTTTGCCGCGCCGTCGGGCTTCACGCTCGAGATGGATGGCAATCACCATCTGCACAAGCCGGTGATGATCGGCGAAGTGCGTGCCGACGGCCAGTTCAACGTGGTGTGGCGCACCAAGACCGCGGTGCGCGCGCAGCCGTGGAGCCCGTTCATCGCCGGCAACTCGAGCAAGCCGGATGTGGTCAGTTCGATTCCGGCGTTCCTGAAGCGCTCGCGCGTTGCCTGAGTCTGAATCCGGGCAGAGCCGGGCCTGAACCGCTGCTCTGCCCAACAAGACGCTGCAAGACGCAAGACAACGGCGTGGCACCGGTGCAGTACCGCAATGCCGCGCCGCCTCGCCGGTTTTTCTTCAAAGGCCATCATGGCGTTTTCATTTCTGAAATTCGCACGACGCAGCATCGGCGGCGTGGCGCTTGCGCTCCTCGCCAGCGCACCGCTTGCCGCCTTCGCGCTGAGCCCGGCCGATGTCGCGCCGCTCGCCGGCGACGACTTCGATGCGAAATCCGCGGCAATCGACAAGCTGATTGCCAACCATGACAAAGAATCGCTCGCGGTGCTCAAGGCGCTTTCCGAAGACAGCGCGCTCGCCACCGATTCAGGCGCGGTGCTGCTGCAAGACGGTGACACGGCGCGCGACGCTGTCACCGGTAAAACGGTCGCCGCAGGCGACGCGCAACCGGTCACGCTGAACAACCTGCTGCGCTCGAAAGTGGCCGGCGCACTCTCGGGTCTGCAACTCGATTCGCCCGACGTCGCCACCCGCGACGCCGCCATCACCGCGTTGCTGCAAAACCCCGATCCGTCGATCAAACCACTTGTGGACGCGGCGCGCGCGAAGGAAACCGATCCGGCGCTCAAGAAGCGCCTCGACACCCTGTGGGCCATGACCGCGTTGCACGACGCCGATCCGGCCAAGCGCCTCGAAGCCGTACAACTGGTCGCGGCGCGGCACGATCTCGACATGAACGAACTGCTGCGCCCGCTCGTCGCGAAGAAGCCGGACGGCAGCTTCAACGAAACCGATGCGCGGGTGCGCGCCGCCGCGCAAAGCGGCATCGACGAACTCGATTCGATCCAGCGCCGCAGCCAGATCGCCGGCACGCTGTTCGCGGGCTTGTCGCTCGGCAGCGTGCTGCTGCTCGCGGCATTGGGCCTTGCGATCACGTACGGGCTGATCGGCGTCATCAACATGGCGCATGGCGAATTCCTGATGATCGGCGCGTACGCAACCTATGTCGTGCAGAACCTGTTCCAGCGCTTTGCGCCTGGTGCATTCGACTGGTATCCGCTGCTTGCCGTGCCGGCCTCATTCGCCGCGGCCGGCCTGGTCGGAATCGTGCTCGAACGGTTGGTGTTGAAGCATCTGTACGGCCGTCCGCTCGAAACCCTGCTGACCACCTTTGGCGTGAGCCTGATCCTGATTCAGGCGACCCGCATGCTATTCGGCGCGCAGAACGTCCAGGTGATCAATCCCGCGTGGATGAGCGGCGGCGTGACCGTCTTGCCCAATCTGATCCTGCCGTACAACCGGTTGGCGATTCTCGCGTTTTCGTTGATCGTAGTCGGGATCGCTTGGGCCGTGCTGACCAAAACCCGCCTGGGTCTGTTCGTGCGGGCCGTCACGCAAAACCGGCGGATGGCCGCATGCGTCGGCGTGAAAACGGCGCGAGTCGATTCGTACGCGTTCGCGTTCGGTGCGGGCATTGCCGGATTGGGCGGCTGCGCGCTGTCGCAGATCGGCAATGTGGGTCCGGACCTCGGCCAGAGCTACATCATCGATTCGTTCATGGCCGTGGTGCTCGGCGGCGTCGGCCAACTCGCCGGCACGGTGATCGGCGGCTTCGGTCTCGGGCTGGTCAGCAAGGCAATCGAGCCGTTCTGGGGCGCGGTGCTCGCCAAGATCGCGGTGCTCGTGCTAATCGTGCTGTTCATCCAGAAGCGTCCGCAGGGCATGTTCGCCCTCAAGGGCCGTAGCGCGGAGGCATGAGATGACATCGGCAACCTCATCTGCAACCTCGGCGGCGACCTCATCGGCTCACATCGGCGCAACGGGCGCGGGCGCTGCAGCCGGACGTGACACGCAGTCCGGCTTCGCGCTCGGCTTGCCGCCGCGACCCGCGTTGCTGTCGCGCCGGGCATGGCTTGCGCTAATCGCGCTGATCATCGTGTTCGGTCTCGGCGTGCCGTTCGCCACGCTGGTGGTCCCGGAGACGAGCGCGTTCCATCTGTCCGCGTACGCGATGACGATCACCGGCAAGTTCATGTGCTACGCGATTGCCGCGTTGGCGCTCGATCTCGTGTGGGGTTATTGCGGCATTCTCAGCCTCGGACATGCGTTGTTCTTTGCCCTGGGTGGTTACGCGATCGGCATGTACCTGATGCGCTCGATCGGCCACGAAGGCAAATATGGCAGCGATCTGCCTGACTTCATGGTGTTTCTCGACTGGCATCAACTGCCGTGGTACTGGCAAGGCACGCAGCATCTCGGTTACGCGTTGCTGCTGGTAGTGCTGGTGCCCGCCGTCGTTGCGTGGGTGTTCGGCTTCTTCACGTTCCGTTCGCGAGTGAAGGGCGTGTACCTGTCGATCATCACGCAGGCGATGACGTTTGCCGCCATGCTGCTGTTCTATCGCAACGAAACGGGTTTCGGCGGCAACAATGGGTTTACCGACTTCAAGCGCATCGGCGGTTTTCCGATCACGCATCCGGGCACACGCACTGCTCTTCTGCTGATCACGTTCGCGGTGTTGATTCTGGCCTTCATCGGCGCGCGGGCGATCGTCACGTCCAAGCTCGGCCGCGTGGTCACCGCGGTGCGTGACGGCGAAACACGCCTGATGTTCCTCGGCTACAGCCCGCTCGCGTACAAGCTGTTCGTATGGACCGTCTCGGCCATTTTGTGCGGGATTGCCGGAGCGTTGTACGTGCCGCAGGTCGGCATCATCAATCCGGGCGAGATGTCGCCGGGCAACTCGATCGAGATGGCAATCTGGGTTGCGGTGGGCGGGCGCGGCACGTTGATCGGACCGATCATCGGCGCGTTCGCGGTGAATGGTGCGAAGAGTTTTTTTACGGCGAACTTCCCTGAATACTGGCTGTTCTTTCTTGGTCTGATTTTCGTGCTGGTCCCGCTGTTGTTGCCGAACGGCATCATGGGGCTGATCGACATGGTCACGCGCAAGAGGAATCGCTCATGAACGAAAACCCGATGGTTCCCGATCTTGCGTTACCTGAAGAACCTGCTGAACGATCATTGAGCGGTGTCGCGAGCATGGGGCACGTGGTGGTGCCGGGCGAGATCGATATTTCGCACGGGACGATTCTGTACCTTGAAGACGTGACCGTCAGTTTCGATGGATTTCGCGCGTTGAACGCGTTGAGTCTCGCGATCGACGCGGGCGAGTTGCGTTGCATCATCGGGCCAAACGGCGCGGGCAAGACGACGATGATGGATGTCATCACCGGGAAGACGGAGCCGGACTCCGGCAAGGTTTTTTTGGGGCAATCGATTGATCTGACGCGGATGAACGAGCCTTCTATTGCGCGCGCCGGAATTGGGCGGAAGTTTCAGAAGCCGACCGTTTTTGAGCAGCATCCCGTTTGGGAAAATCTTGAGTTGGCTATGAAGGCCGACAAGGGATGGTGGGCTTCCTTGCGTGCGCGGCTGGATCGTGAGGCGCAAGCGAGAATTGAAGAAACGTTGACGTTGATTGGGCTTGAGAGTGAAGCGCGGCGGCTTGCTGGTGAGTTGTCACATGGGCAGAAGCAGCGGCTTGAGATCGGGATGTTGCTGATGCAGAAGCCGGCTCTGCTTTTGCTCGATGAGCCTGCGGCTGGCATGACTGATGACGAGACCATGCAGTTAGCTGAGCTGCTTAATCATTTGCGTGGGACGTGTTCGATGATGGTTGTTGAACATGATATGGAGTTTGTAGCGGCGTTGTCGGGGGACGCCGGGAAGGTGACCGTGATGGCTGAAGGACGTGTGCTTGCGCATGGGACTTTGGATGAGGTTAAGCGGGATGAAGTGGTGATTGAGTCTTATCTTGGGCGTTGAGTTTCTGGGTTTTTTTTTGCCTTTGCCGGCGGCATTGTTTGTGTGCTTATGGTGTTGGTTTTTTCTTGCTTTGTTAGTGGTCTGTTTTGGCTGTGGTTTTGCGGCGTTGGCCTTTCCTTGTTTTCTTAGTGGTCTATTGGCGTTGCCCCTGTGCGGGGCGGCACTTACTTTCTTTGCCGCCGCAAAGAAAGATAAGCAAAGAAAGCGGCTCACACCGCCAGCTCATAAGTGGGTCCCCTGGCTCGGAGGGGGTAGTGGTGCATCTGGAATCCGTGCCCTCGCACACTTCGCGTCAGTGACAAAGGACTCATCAGCTCCCACTCCGCACTACGTGCGTCGCGGATGGGTCTGCACGGGAAACCGGGGGCTTCGCTTTTTTGTTTGGTGGGGGCCATCGGCTGCGCCTCGGCGAAACACTACCGGGCTCATTGGCAACGCCTCGCCTCAGATGAAATGGCGATGCATCGCATTCACGGCACGACCGCACTTCTGCCAGCGGCGGCAGATGAACGAGAGTGAGGAAACTACGCAAACCGCGGGACCGAACGCGTGGCAGACGGTTTTATGAAGAACCGTTCGGCGCGCGCAGCGCCGCCGGAAGTATGACTGCCTTGTCACCGGAGCGGAGTGTGCGAGAACACAGATTCCAGATGCACCACTACCGTGGCTGTGCGGGGGACCCGCTTAAGAATTAGCGGTTTGAGCCGCTTTCTTTGCTTATCTTTCTTTGCGGCGGCAAAGAAAGTAAGTGCCGCCCCGCACAGGGGCAACGCTAATAAACCACTAACAAAGCAAGGAGAGGCCAAAGAAGTCACAACAAGGAAAGGCCAACGCCAAAAAAACAACCCCAAACAACCCGCCGAGCAGGCCAAAAACCATAGCCTCAAAGGAACACCAAAATGCTAGAAGTAGCAAACCTGAACCAGTACTACGGCGGCAGCCACATCCTCCGAGATGTAAAACTCACCGTGCCGGACGGCAAACTCACCGTCCTGCTCGGCCGCAACGGCGTCGGCAAAACAACCTTGCTCCGCTGCCTGATGGGCGTCGTCCAGACGAAAAGCGGCTCGATAGCCTGGCGCGGCACACCGATCACCAAACTGCCGACCTACTCACGCGTAGAAAAAGGCCTCGCCTACGTCCCACAAGGCCGCGACATCTTCCCCCGGCTAACGGTTGAAGAGAACCTGCTAGTCGGCGCAGCCAGCAAGAAAGCCCCCAAAAAAGTCCCAGACCGGATCTACGAACTGTTCCCAGTCCTGAAGGATATGCGCAGCCGTCGCGGCGGCGACCTCTCCGGCGGTCAGCAACAACAACTCGCAATCGGCCGCGCACTGATGAGCGATCCGCAATTGCTGATCCTCGATGAGCCCACCGAAGGTATCCAACCGTCGATCATTCAGGACATCGGCAGAACGCTGCGCCAACTGGTGGAAGAAATGGGTATGACCGTGCTACTCGTCGAACAGTATTACGACTTCGCCAAAGAGATCGCCGATCGATACTGGGTCATGAGTCGCGGTGAAATCGTCGCGGGCGGCGAAGGGGGCGACATGGATAAGGATGGGGTACGCGCACTGATCGCCGTCTAGCGGATGCAAGCCGTACCGCGTGCTATTCTCGCCACATCCGGCGACAACTCGGCTACTCGTTGCCTAATGCGTGCCGGCATCCTCTTCTTTGACGCGTCGACGCGCCCGCTCATTCGCACTTCCTTCGTATGTCGCTTCACGAAAATCACGCCGCACTCGCCACCGCGCAACATACCGCGCACTCGCAATGGCGCGCACGCCTCGAACTCGGCTTCGTCAGAGACGGCGAGCGGACCACGCTCAAGCATCGGCTGCATGACGGTCCGTTGCGCGTGCAACGACCGCTCTACCCGGAAGGCCATGCGATCTGTCATGCGGTCATCGTGCATCCGCCGGGTGGGATCGCAGGCGGCGATCATCTCGACATCGATGTTGCAGTGGGCGACGGTGCGCATGCAGTGATCACCACACCCGGCGCGACCAAGTGGTACAAATCCAATGGCCGTGCAGCCCAGCAAAAAATCGTGGTGCGAGTCGGCGAACACGCGAAACTCGATTGGCTGCCGCAAAACAACATCGTGTTCGATCATGCCAATGCCGAACTTCAATTCACGCTGATGCTCGCCGACGGCGCGACCGCCATCGGCTGGGATGCGACGCAACTCGGGCGGCAAGCGGCAGGCGAACGGTGGTCGGATGGTCGTCTAAGTGCCGTTTCGCGGATCGTCGGCACAAGTGGCGAATTATTGTGGCTCGAACGCGCAAGCCTGAACGCGAACGATCCCCTGCGGGATGCCGCGCAGGGCCTGGCGGAATTCCCGGCTTATGGCACGCTGTGGGCCGTCGGCGCGGCTTGCGACGACGCGCTTGCCGAGGCATTGACCGCGCAGCTCCCGTTTGACGATTCGATTCGCGCAGCGGCTTCCTGCGTGACTTCAGGCGTGCTGCTCGTGCGGGCGGTTTCGCGGTCGATGGAAACGCTACAACGCGCTTTGATCGAATGCTGGCTTCAGTTGCGCCCGGTCGTGCATGGCGTCGACGCGGCGCCGCTTCGAATCTGGTCGACGTGATTCAACCGGCCTACGTACCGGGCCGCACATCAGGCCTTTCACCTTCGTAAGACACCCTAAGCACCAATCTGGCGCATCGACCCGCTTCAAATCGGTGCACCGTCATGTCTTTCTCCCCGCCAGCTCATGCTGCACCGGCATGGCACATACCTTGCGTCGAAATCCCCCACGATGCTGCCGCACCTGACGACAGCCGGCCGCTTTACGCCACCCTTCTCGCCACCACCACCGCTCACCTGACATGATCCGTTCGACTCTTCGCCCCGCACGTCGCGCCTGGCTCGCCGCACTATTGCTCTCACCCATCCTCGCGATCCAGGCACCCGCCGCCCACGCGGACACGCTCGACAACATCGCCAAGGCAGGCGTGCTGAAAGTCGCCGTGCCGGAAGACTATCCGCCCTTCGGCTCGGTCGGTGCGGATATGAAGCCGCAAGGCTATGACATCGACACCGCCGCGATGCTCGCGAAGTCGATGAACGTGAAGCTCGAACTCGTACCGGTCAACAGTGCGAACCGCATTCCGTATCTGCAAACGGGCAAGGTCGATCTGGTCATCTCGTCGCTCGGCAAGACGCCGGAGCGCGACAAGGTCATCGATTTTTCAACGGCCTATGCGCCGTACTACCAGGGCGTGTTCGGTCCAGCCGACATCAAGGTCAGCGGCCCCGCGGATCTCACCGGCAAGACGGTCGGCGCCACGCGCGGCGCGCTCGAGGAAATCGGTCTCACGCAAATGGCGCCGAATGCCACCATCAAGCGCTTCGAAGATAACAACGCGACCATCGCCGCATTCCTCTCGGGCCAGGTGCAGTTGATCGCCGCAGGCAACATCGTCGCCGCCGCGATCCTCGCGAAAAATCCGCCACGCCGCCCGGAACCGAAATTCGTCATCAAGAATTCGCCGTGCTTCGTCGGCATGAACAAGAACGAGCCCCGCCTGCAACAGAAGGTCAATGCGGCAATCGCGCAAGCAAGGCAGGACGGCACGCTCAACGCGATGTCGAAGAAGTGGTTCGGTGCGCCGCTGCCGGCCGATCTGTAAGCACGTCGTTAGCCGGACTTGATACTGTGGCTGGCTTATCCGGCATTGCACCCGTCGTGGATTCATCCCGTGCGCCGCACGCGATCGGAGCGATGATGCGCAGTGCCTATCATTGTCGCGGCCGGTCCAGTTCGGGACCGGCGCAATCCAACGCAAACATTCGATGAAGCTGACACCTCGCGAGAAGGACAAGTTGCTGATCTTTACCGCCGCGCTGCTCGCCGAACGGCGCCGCGCTCGCGGTCTCAAACTGAATTACCCGGAAGCGATCGCCTTCATCAGCGCTGCGCTGATGGAAGCCGCCCGTGACGGCAAAACGGTCGCCGAGGTCATGCACTACGGCACCACGCTGCTGACGCGCGCCGACGTGATGGAAGGCGTGCCGGAAATGATCCCCGACATCCAGGTCGAAGCCACGTTCCCCGACGGCACCAAGCTCGTCACCGTTCATCACCCGATCCCCTAATCACGCAAGGCAGCCTCATGATTCCCGGCGAACTCCTCATCGACGACGGCGAACACGAACTCAACGCGGGCCGCGCCACTGTTACGGTGGTCGTGTCGAATACCGGCGACCGTCCGGTGCAGATCGGCTCGCACTACCACTTCTACGAAGTGAACGAGGCACTCTCCTTCGATCGCGAAGCGGCACGCGGCTTCCGGCTGAACATTGCGGCGGGCACCGCCGTGCGCTTCGAGCCCGGCCAGGAACGCACCGTCGAACTGGTCGAACTGGCGGGTGAGCGCATCGTCTACGGCTTCAACGGCAAGGTAATGGGCAAGCTCTGATACGCCGACTGCGCGTGCCTGCTCTGACCACCCTGCTCATTTCCGGACCCACACCATGACACTACGCATTGGCCGCCGCGCATACGCGGAAATGTTCGGCCCCACGACCGGCGACCGCGTACGCCTCGCCGACACCGAGTTGCTAATCGAAGTCGAACGCGACTTCACCATCTACGGCGAAGAAGTGAAATTCGGCGGCGGCAAAGTGATTCGCGACGGCATGGGCCAGTCGCAACGCGTGCACGCCGAGGTGGTCGACACCGTCGTGACGAATGCGGTGATTCTCGATCACTGGGGCATCGTCAAGGGGGACATCGGTATCAAGAACGGCCGCATTCATGCGATCGGCAAGGCCGGCAACCCCGATATCCAGCCGAACGTGACGATCGCGATCGGCGCCTCAACCGAGGTGATCGCCGGCGAGGGTTTGATCGTGACAGCGGGCGGCATCGACACGCACATCCACTTCATCAGCCCGCAGCAGATCGAAGAAGCGCTCGCGAGCGGCGTGACGACGATGCTCGGCGGCGGCACGGGTCCGGCCACGGGCACGAACGCGACCACCTGCACGCCGGGTCCCTGGCATCTCGAGCGCATGTTGCAGGCGGCCGATGGTTATCCGATGAACCTCGGCTTTCTCGGCAAGGGCAACGTGAGCCTGCCGGAGCCGGCACTCGAGCAGATCGCCGCGGGCGCGATCGGTCTGAAGCTGCACGAAGACTGGGGCACGACGCCGGCCGCGATCGACAACTGTCTTTCCGTCGCCGACGACACCGACACGCAGGTCGCGATCCACACGGATACGCTGAACGAAGCGGGTTTTGTGGAAGCGACCGTGGCCGCTTTCAAAGGCCGCACGATTCACACGTATCACACAGAAGGCGCGGGCGGCGGCCATGCACCGGACATCATCAAGGTCTGCGGCGAAGCGAACGTGCTGCCCTCGTCCACCAATCCGACGCGCCCGTACACCGTCAATACGCTCGAAGAACATCTCGACATGCTGATGGTGTGCCACCACCTGGACCCCTCGATTGCGGAAGATATCGCGTTTGCCGAGTCCCGTATTCGCCGCGAGACCATTGCCGCCGAAGACATCCTGCACGACCTCGGCGCGTTGTCGATGTTGTCGTCGGATTCGCAGGCCATGGGCCGCGTGGGCGAAGTGATCATCCGCACCTGGCAGACCGCGCACAAGATGAAAGTGCAACGTGGCGCGCTACCTGAAGACAACGCACGCCACGACAATTTCCGCGCGAAGCGTTACGTCGCCAAGTACACGATCAATCCGGCCATCACGCATGGCATCGCGCACGAAGTCGGTTCGATCGAACCGGGCAAGTGGGCCGATCTGGTGTTCTGGGAACCGGCGTTTTTCGGCATCAAGCCGTCGCTGATCCTGAAGGGCGGCATGATCGCAATGGCGCAGATGGGCGACCCGAACGCGTCGATTCCAACGCCGCAACCGGTCCACTATCGCGAGATGTTCGCGACGCGCGGCGGCGCATTGGGACGCACGTCCCTGACTTTCGTTTCGCAGATGGCAGCGGAGGCGGGCGTCGGCGAACGCTATGGTCTGAACAAGCGTATCGTTGCGGTCAAGAACTGCCGCAACATCACGAAGGCCGACATGATTCACAACGCGTGGCGCCCGGCGATCAGCGTCGATCCGGAGACGTATCAGGTGATCGCCGACGGTCAGTTGCTGACTTGCGAGCCGGCAACCGTACTGCCGATGGCGCAACGTTACTTCCTGTTCTAAACCATGCGCACTCTCGACAAACTGATCGCGCCGCATCTGAAGCTGGCACCTGTGCTGGTGAAGCGCGCGCCCACCCTGACGCTCGCGTTCGACGACCGTCGCAAGAGCCGTCTCGCGGCAACGCTCGACAACGGCGAAGAAGTCGCGCTGCTGCTGCCGCGCGGCACGGTGCTGCGCGACGGCGATGTGCTGGTCGCCGACGATGGCGGCCTGGTGCGCGTAGTCGCCGCGCCCGAGGCGGTGCTGGTCGTCCGCGCGAAAGATGCGTTGACGCTGACGCGCGCCGCGTATCACCTCGGCAATCGTCATACGCCCGTTGAAGTCGGCGCGGACTATCTGAAGCTTGAATACGATCCCGTGCTGGCCGACATGCTCAAGCGCATCGGCGCAAGCGTGGACCAGGTGTCGATGCCGTTCCAGCCGGAGTCCGGTGCGTACGGCGGCGGCCACAAGCATGGTCACGACGAGAGCTTCGCGGAAGACTATGCGCTCGCACAGCAGGTGTTCGGCGAGCATCATGGGCATTCGCACGATCATGCCCATGGACAGAGTCGCGGTCATTCGCATGATCACGAGCATGGGCACGACCACCCGGATCACGGGCACGATCACAGCCATGCGCAGGGCCACGACCACCCACACGATCACGGCGGCGACGACCACGTCCACGACGAATCGTGCGGCCACGCGCATCACCCCCACCATGCGCATCGCTGAACTCACCGCGCTGCTGCATCTTGCGTCGCCGGCGCTGCCGATCGGCGCGTTCAGCTACTCGCAAGGTCTCGAAGCCGCGATCGAAGCGCAACTCGTGACCGACGCCGATTCCGCACGCGACTGGATCGCAAGCGGTTTAACCGATGTACTCGCGCGCGGCGAGCTGCCGTTTCTCGCACATCAAATGGAACGCTGGCGTGCGCACGACGCGGACGGCCTGAAGGAAGCGAACAGCGAATTCCTGGCAAGCCGTGAGTCCGCCGAACTCAGACGCGAAACGGAACAGATGGGCTGGTCGCTACGGCAATTGTGCGTCGCGCTGGAATGGGGCGACGCCGAGCGCCGCGCGACGCTGGCATCGCTCAAGCCTCTCGCCCAACCCACGGCGTTCGCCTTCGCCGCTTTCGCGCACGACGCAGCGCCTGACGCGGCGCTTGCCGCCTATGCCTTCAGCTGGGTGGAAAACCAGGCCGCCGCCGCCTTGAAAGCAGTACCGCTCGGCCAACTCGCGGGGCAACGCATTATCGTCGCGTTGCGCGAGCCGATCGACGCCGCCGTCGCGCGCGCATTGGCCACGTCACCGGACAACATCAACACCTTCGCGCCGCAATTAGGCATTCTGTCGGCGCGTCACGAGTCGCAGTACTCGCGACTCTTTCGCTCATAAGAAGATCCATCATGAACGCACCTCACCACCCCGCTCACCCGCCTGTTCGCACGAAGAAGCTGCCGCCGCTGCGCGTGGGCGTCGGCGGCCCGGTCGGCTCGGGCAAAACCACGCTGCTCGAAATGCTCTGCAAGGCGATGCGCGAACAGTACGACCTCGTCGCGATCACTAACGACATCTACACGAAAGAAGATCAGCGTCTATTGACGGTGGCCGGCGCATTGCCCGCTGAACGGATCATGGGCGTCGAAACGGGCGGCTGCCCCCACACCGCGATTCGTGAAGACGCATCGATCAATCTTGAAGCCGTCGACCGCATGCTGACGCGGTTCCCCGATGCCGACATCGTCTTTATCGAATCGGGCGGCGATAACCTGGCGGCAACCTTCAGCCCGGAACTGTCGGACCTGACGATTTATGTGATCGACGTGGCCGGCGGCGAGAAGATTCCGCGTAAAGGCGGCCCGGGCATCACGAAATCGGATCTGCTGGTGATCAACAAGACCGATCTCGCACCGATGGTCGGCGCGAATCTGGAGGTGATGGCATCGGACGCGAAGAAAATGCGCGGCGAGCGACCCTTCGTGATGTGCAATCTGAAGGCGCTCGACGGACTGGATGTCGTGGTGAAGTTTATCGAGAAGAAGGGGCTGTTGAAGGCTTGAGGCCCGAGGGGCGCTTTGAGCCTTTGGAGCCCTTTGACGCCTTGGAGTCGAGGCGCATGCGCGCCTCCCCTCATTCCGGCAACAACGCCATCAGCACATCCACCGTCCGTGCCGTCGCGCCACGATGGCGCGCGGCAAACGCCGAAGCCGCGCCGCCCATCGCCAGCCGTCGGGCCTTGTCGCCGAAAAGCTCGCGCAGCGCCCGTGCCAGATCGGCCGGATCCTGCACCTGCACCGCCGCACCCGCCGCCACGGCATCCGCCGTGGCTTGCGTGAAGTTGAACACGTGTGGCCCGATCAACACCGGCACACCGACCGCGCAGGCCTCGATCAGATTCTGCCCGCCCAGCGGCAGCAAGCTCCCGCCGATAAACGCCAGATCCGAAGCGGCATAGTAGGCGCCCAGTTCGCCCATCGAATCGCCGAGCAGCACGTTCACGTCCGAAGACAGCGCGGGTACACCACCGCCCGCAGATGAAGCTGCAGCCGACGCCACCGTCGCCGCGGGCGCCCAGGCCGAGCGCCGCTCGAGTCGCAAACCGGCCTTCTCGACCGAGGCCGCCACTTCGTTAAACCGTTGCGGATGACGCGGCACCAGGATCAGCAATGCATCGCCGACATCAAGCGCGGCGAACGCCTGCAGCACCAGTTCCTCTTCGCCTTCACGCGTACTGGCCGCGACCCACACCGGCCGCGTGCCGATCGCCGCACGCCACGCATGGCCACGCGCGGCCAGCTCCGGCGGCGTGCTCATGTCGAACTTCAGATTGCCGAGCACCGTGACGTTACGCGCACCGAGCGCCGTGAGCCGCTCCGCATCCGCGGGACTCTGCGCCAACACCCGTGCAAATCCGCCGAATACGTCTTTCGTCGCATGACCAAACCTGGCCGCGCGCTTATACGAGCGCGCCGACATCCGCGCATTGGTCAGCACGAGCGGCACATCCGCGCGACGGCATTCGTCGATCAGCGTGGGCCACACTTCGGTTTCCATCACCAGACCGAGCGCCGGCCGCCACGTCCGCAAGAAACGCTGCACCGCGTGCGGCATGTCATACGGCAAATAGCTGCGCAACACACGGTCGCCGAAAATCTGCTCGCCGGTGGCACGGCCACTCGGCGTCATGTGTGTCAGAAGAATTCGTGCGTCGGGACGCGCCTCGATCAACGCGTCGATCAGCGGTTGCGCGGCACGCGTCTCGCCCACCGACACCGCATGCACCCAGATCAGCGGCGCACTGTCTTCCGGCAGCCGGCCGCGCGCATAACCGAAACGCTCGGCGATATGCTCGCGATAACCACGCTCCTTGCGCGAGCGAATCAGCAGGCGCAGCACGGCAAGCGGCGCGACGATCCACCAGAGCGCGTTGTAAATCGCCCTCAGCATCGGAACTCCGCACACCCGGACATGAACCCGAGTGAAGGCGCGAGTCTCAACGTACGATAGAAACAGACAGCGGCGCTCAAACCAGCGCCCTGCTCTTCAGGCGCTCGAGAATGCCGAGCGGCGCGCAGTCCGGCTGCGCCATCGCCTTGACCGGCAGGAAGAAAGTCTGCTCCAGCATGAACTGCCCGGACATCACCGCATGCGAAGTCTGGTCGGAGAAGCACACCCACACGCTGCCCGGCGGAAACGGCATGGTCTCCTGCGGGCTCGACTTCTGATACTCGAGATCGGCCTTCATGCTGTCGTGCAGATTCAGCATCAGATGGTCGTATTCGCTGCGCGGCGATTTGGTGACGTGCAACAGGTTCAGCAGCCACGCCGAGCCCGGCATCTGCGGCTTGATGCGCGGCAGGAAGCGCCTGGCCATGTCCTCGAACGGTTCGCCGACGCGCCATACGCGCGGCTCGCCATTCGGATTCACGTTGGTGAATACGCGCAAGATGCGCTCGCCATAATTCGGCCGCGACGGAAAGGCGTCCACGTGCAAACGGCTATCGTCCTTACGCCAGGACGTCTCGCGCCCTTCCACCTGATGCAGCCGCAGGCTCGTCGGCGCGACGCGCAACTTGCCGTTGTATTCGGGGAACAGCCCGTCGACGAGCGTGCGCGCATTGGACTGATAGCGCGCGATCAACGCGCGCACCGCCGATTGCGTAACCGCGTCGCCAGCCACGCCGTGCAGGGCGCCGCCGTTCGGCTCGAGACTAATGTTCTTGCGGCTCGGATCGGCCAGCGCGGGATCGAGCAAGGCCTGCTCGCCGCCTTCGATGGCAAAGCGCAGGTTCGGGAAATACAGCACTTTGCCGCGTTCCACGCCGGCCAGCAGCGTCTCGCGCGGCACGGACAGATTGCGTCCGTGCCAGTCAGCGTTCGCTACTTCGATGATCTGGGTTTCGTTCATGGTCGCCCTTGAAAACGGATGGCGCGCAAGGCGAAGCACGCCACGCTACAGCATTACAGCAGGCCGAAACCGGCCAGCGCGGACTTGACTTCCTGCAGCGTGGGCGGCTTGCCGGCCGTGCCGAGATTGACGACGTTCGGCGACCAGTAACCGCCGGTACGCCACGCGGTGGCGAAATTGTACAACTCGACCGTCGGCCGCTTCAGCGCCGCCGCAATATGCACTAGACCTGTGTCAACGCCAACGGTCGCGGCAGCGCCTTCGATCAGGCCGACCACCGCCGGCAACGACAATCTGGGCGGCACGATGGCCGCGCCGCCGAATTCCTTCGCCAGACGTTCGCTGGTGGCGCGTTCTTCCTCGCTGCCCCACGGCAGCACGATCGAGGCGCCGCGCCGCACCAGAGACTGGCCGAGTTCGATCCACGCCGCATCGGGCCATTGCTTGTCAGCGCGCGAGGTGGCGTGCACGAACACCACGTAAGGCACCGGCAGATTCAGATTCGCCTCAGACAAGGCCAGCGCCGCGCGCCCCGTGTCGATGCCGAAATCGATATCGTCCGTGGGTTGCGGCTGCGGATCGCCCAGCGCCGCGGCCACCAGTTGGCGCGTACGCTCGACCACATGGGTGCGCCGCTCGATCGGCACCCGCTTGTCGTAGAAAAAGCGCACCGGCCATTCGAAACCCGCACCGTCGGTGCGGTTGGCGAGGCCGACGAGCGGTCCGCGCGCCAGGCTCGCAACCCACGCGGTTTTGATGAGCCCCTGGCAGTCGATCACAAGGTCGTAGTTCTCCGCCGCCAGAGCGCGGCGGAACGCGCCGATCTCGCGCCAGTTGTCGAGCGAGAGGATGCGCTTGCGCCAGCGCCGCAGCGACACGGGAATGGCCCGCCGCACGCCGCTGACGAGCTCCACGAGCCCGACGAAGCTCTCTTCGACGAGCCAGTCGATCTGGGCGCCGGGATGGCGGCGTCGAATGTCGGCGATCACCGGCATGTTGTGAACGACGTCGCCCAATGACGACACCCGCACGATCAGTATCTTTTGCACGCTCAAGTGTGGGAAAACCGGCTATCCGGCCCAAAGATGCGTTGAGAGAGCCCCCGAACCTGCCGCTTCGCGCCAAGCCCCCCGAGGGGTGAGAAAACTTGGGGTAGCCCGGCGTTTTCTCACGAGGAGCGCAATTCTAGCGCGACACAGGTAAATGGCATGAAAAAACGCGGCGCGGTAAGTGAAACCCGCGCCGCGCTCGATAGCAGTCGCGGTTCGCCTCGAACCGCGCCGCCGCTACTGCGTTCAGAACGGCAGCTTCGCGTCTGGCTTTTCCGTCATGATGACGCGGCGGAAGTCTTCCTGAATGCGCTTAAGCGCTGCGTCGCTATCGGCTTCGAAACGCATCACCACCACCGGCGTGGTGTTCGACGAGCGCGCGAGGCCAAAACCGTCCGGGTACTCGACACGCAGACCGTCGATCTTGATGACCTCGTCCGCGCCGGTAAAGGTGGCGTTCTGCTGCAACCGTGCGATCAGTTCGAAGTTTTCGCCTTCTTCGAGCTTCAATTGCAGTTCTGGCGTGGAATTCGAGTTCGGCAGCGAGTTCAACAGCTGGCTCGGATCGGCCACGCGCGTGAGGATTTCCAGCAGACGCGCGCCCGTGTACAGGCCGTCGTCGAACCCATACCAGCGGTCTTTGAAAAACACGTGGCCGCTCATTTCGCCGGCCAGCGGCGCGCCGGTTTCGCGCAGCTTCGCCTTGACCAGCGAGTGGCCAGTTTTCCACATCAGCGGTTCGCCGCCCTTGTCCTTGACCCATTTCGCAAGATTGCGCGTGCATTTCACGTCGTAAATGATCTGCGCGCCCTTGTTGCGCGACAGCACTTCTTCGGCGAACAGCATCAGTTGGCGGTCCGGATAAATGATCTGGCCGTCTTTGGTGACGACACCGAGCCGGTCGCCGTCGCCGTCGAACGCGAAACCGATTTCAGCGTCGGTTTCCTTCAGCGCGCGAATCACGTCCTGCAGATTCTCGGGGTGAGCCGGGTCCGGGTGATGGTTCGGGAAGTTGCCGTCGATTTCGGTGAATAGCTCAACCAGCTCGCAGCCCAGCTTCCTGAAGAGCTTCGGTGCGAGGCCGCCCGCCACGCCGTTGCCGGTGTCGACCACGATCTTGATCGGACGGGCAAGCTTGACGTCGCTCGTGATGCGATCCAGATAGGCATCGGCAATGTCGTACTCGGCGTACGTGCCGCTGCCTTCCGAGAAATCCTCGTCGACAATGCGCTGATGCAGCGCGAGGATCGCCTCGCCGTAAATGGCCGCGCCGCGCAGGACCATCTTGAAGCCGTTGTAGTCAGGCGGATTGTGGCTGCCCGTCACGACGATGCACGAATCGACGCGGCGTTCGCCGCCGTCGAGCTTCAACGGCACGCTGGCCGCGAAGTAGCCGACCGGTGTCGGCACCATGCCGACGTTGACCACGTCGACACCGGCTGCACGCAAACCGTCCGACAGCGCCTGAACCAGCTCGGGACCCGAGAGGCGTCCGTCACGCGCGACCACCACGGCGTCGCCGCCTTGCGCCCGCACTTCGCTGCCGAACGCACGGCCGATCGAACGCGCCGCATCGGCGTCGAGCGTCTTGCCGATTACGCCGCGAATGTCATACGCCTTGAAAATAGATTTGGAGATCATGTTGGCTCACTTGCGTGCAATGGAAAATTTTGACCGGCGCATTGCCGAGGGATCGGTAAAACACTCTGCAAACCGGGCGATGCGCCCTTGCCGGAAGCGATCCGGTTCCAACTTATAATTGCGCCTTTCGGACCTGCCTTATAGACGCCTATTCTAATGCTTAGACGCCCTCCTTTTGGAAAGTTGCCGCGACAGCCGGCCTGCGGGTGGGCGTTCGTGCACGTTGCCGCCGGGCAAACCACACAAACCACACACGCCGCTCAAGCCGCGCCGCTCGCGCGCCCGGCCCAACGGGTCCGCCGGGTGTCCACCGGATGTTGACGCTCAAACGCTTCGCCAATCCCGACGTCACGCGCGCCTTCACCAACATCGTCTGGCTCGGGCTGGAGCGGCTCACGCAGATCGGCGTGGCGATCGTGATCAGCGGCATGCTGGCGCGCTACTTCGGGCCGGACACCTTCGGCAAATGGCAGTATGCGAACACGCTGCTGCTGGTGCTTTCGCCGATCACGTGGGTGTGTGGCGCGGAAATTCTGGTTCCCACCATTGTCGGGCGGCCGCCAACCCAGTTGGGCACGGTGCTCGGCAGCGCCTTCGCGCTGCGCTTTTCGGTTTCCGTCGCGGCGCTGCTGCTGACCTGGCTCGGCATCGCCTTGCACTTTTTCGAGCCGCTGGTGGGCGCCATGCTCGCCGGTCTCGCGGTGACGATGCTGTTTCGCGAGCCGTTCGTCGGCGTGATCAATGCGTGGCTGCAAAGCATGACGTACAGCAAGCCGCAGTTGCTCACCAGCATGAGCACGGCGGTGCTGAAGGCCGGCTTCGTCTATCTGCTGGTGCGCGCGGCGGCAACGCCCGCACGCTTTGGCTGGCTGTGGGCCGCTGAATCCGCGCTAATCGGCGCGGTCCTGCTGGTCTACTACATCCGCCGGCATGGTGGCCAGCTCGGCTGGCGCCTCGAGCGCCCGCTCTTCAAGCACTTCGCCACCGCCGGCACGGTGTTCTGGCTCGGCCTGATCTGTATGTATCTGTTCCTGAAACTGGACAGACTGATGCTCGAGCGGGCCATTTCCTTCGCCGACCTCGGGCGTTACTCCGCCGCGCAGCAGTTGAACGAAAACTGGATCACGCTCGCGCTGATGCTCGCGCAGACAATCGCGCCCGCCTTCGTCTACCGCGTGCAGGATGCCGCGCACTTGCGCCGCAACGTGTGGCGGCTTACCGCCATGACCGCCGCGTTGATGGTGAGCGGCGCGATCGTGCTGGATCTGCTGGCCGGCTTCATCATCCGCCGCGTGTTCGGACCGGACTTTGAAGGCGCCATCGACATTTTCCGCTGGGCCGTGTGGCTGTCCGTGCCGGCCGGTATCGAGGCGATCGGCAATCTGATCGTGCTGAAATATCAGGCCAAATTCGTGTTGCTCTCGAAGTGGCTGCTGGCGCTGGCCGTCGCGTTCATCGTCAATCTGCTGGCGATTCCGCGGCTTGGCGCTTACGGTGCGCTGGTGGGCCTCGCGGCCGGTTATCTCGCCGCCGCGTCAGTCAATCTTTATTACATTCGTTTCAAATTGCGCACATGACGAATTCATCCGCCGCCGCGCATGACTCCCTCGACGATGTCGCCGTCCTGATGCCCGCGTACAACGGCCAGGCCGACGTCGATCTCACGCTGGCCTCGTTCAGCGAAAGCGCGCTGGTCCACGTACTGATCGTCGACGACGGCAGCACGCCGCCCATCGTCGCGCCGGCGCTCCCGAACATGCAGATCGAAGTGTTGCGCATGCCGCAGAACGGCGGCATCGAACGCGCGCTGCAAACCGGCGTCGACGCCCTCGCGCAGCGCGGCTTTCGCTACGCGGCCCGCATCGACGCGGGCGACCGCAGCGTGCCGCAACGGCTCGCTAAACAGCGCGCCTTCATGGAGTCGCATCCGCAAGTGGCGGGGCTCGGCATGTGGACCCAGGTCGTCACGCGTGAAGGAAAACCGCTATTCATGCTGACACCGCCCGCCGGGCCGGATCAGATCCGGCGTCTGCGCTTCTTCCGGTCATGCCTCGCGCATCCGTCGATGATGCTGCGCATCGACGCGGTCCGCGCGGTCGGCAACTATCGCGCGGCGTATCCTTCCGCCGAGGATCTCGATCTGTTCGTGCGCCTGATGGAACGCTACGACTGCGCGAATCTGCCGGAGCTCGGACTCTATTACGAGCTGAACGAAAGCGGCATTAGCGCCACCAAACGGCGCCGTCAGGTCAACTCGACGCTACGGCTGCAACTGCGCTACTTCAACGCCGCCAATCCCTACGACTGGTTGGGTCTCGCTAAAAATCTGCTGCACCTGGTGACGCCCTACCGCGCCTTGCAACGGGTCAAACGCGCCTTGCTCGCGCCGCGCGCGAGTCATTGATTCCGCCATGCGCTCATTCACCCTGCCACTTACCGTCGAGCCTGTTCACGCATGAAGCCAGCCTTTAAGTCGACGCCCGCGCTACGCATTACACTCGTCTGTAACACCGCCTGGGCAATCTATACGTATCGGCAAGGGCTGATCCGCATGCTGGTGGGACGCGGCGTCGACGTCACGGTGCTCGCGCCACGCGACCGCACGTTCGGGCTGCTCACCGCAATGGGGTGCCGCTGCATCGAATTGCCCGTGGCGTCCAAAGGCACCAGTCCACGCGAAGACCTGCGCACGCTTTTGTCGTTATATCGTCTGTATCGCAGCATCCGGCCGCACGTCGTGTTCCACTACACGATCAAGCCGAACATTTACGGCTCCGTCGCCGCGAAACTGGCGGGCGTGCAGTCGGTCGCGGTGACCACCGGGCTCGGTTACGTCTTTATCCAGCAGAGCCGCGCGGCTCAGGTCGCCAAAAAACTGTACCGTTTCGCCTTCCGTTTCCCGCGCGAAGTCTGGTTTCTGAATCGCGACGACCAGGCTGCGTTTGTCGAGCAGAATTTGTTGGTGCATCCTGAGCGGGCACGCCTGCTGCATGGCGAAGGCGTCGATCTCGAACAGTTCGCCTTCACGCCGCTGCCGGAGCGCGCGGAGTTCAGGTTCGTGCTGATCGGACGGCTCCTGTGGGACAAAGGCGTCGGCGAATACGTCGAAGCCGCGCGGCGTTTGCGTGAGCGTTATCCCCAGGCGCGGTTCCAGTTACTCGGGCCGGTCGGCGTGGACAACCCTAGCGCGATTACGCGCGAAGAAGTCGCCGCGTGGGAGCAGGAAGGCGTCGTCGAGTATCTGGGCGAGGCGCACGACGTGCGGCCGTTCATCGCCGACGCGGACTGCGTGGTCCTGCCGTCCTATCGTGAGGGGGTGCCTCGCACGCTGATGGAAGCCTCTGCGATGGGACGGCCCATTGTCACGACCGACGTGCCAGGCTGCCGCGAAGTGGTGGCTGACGGTGTCAACGGATTGCTGTGCGAAGTACGCAATGCGGAAAGTCTCGCGGCCAGGCTGGCCCAAATGCTCGATATGAGCGGCGCCGAACGCCGTTCAATGGCTGAACGCGGTCGACAGAAAGTCGCGCAAGAGTTCGACGAACGCGTCGTCGTCGAAACATATAAAGACCTGGTGCAAAAAATGACGGGCGTTTTACTTTAACGGAGTAACAGAATGACCACGAAGGGTACGATTCTGGTAACGGGCGGTGCAGGATTTATCGGCTCGCACACATGCGTCGAACTGCTCAACGGCGGTTACGACGTCGTGGTAATCGACAATCTCGTGAACAGCAATCGCGAATCGCTGCGGCGCGTGGAGAAGATCACCGGTAAGCCCGTGACCTTTTACGAAGCCGACGCGCGCGACGAAGCGGCGCTCAACCGTATTTTCGACGCTCATCCGATCACCGGTGCAATCCACTTTGCCGCGCTCAAAGCGGTGGGCGAATCGGTCGCCAAACCCGTCGAGTACTACAGCAATAACGTCGGCAGTTTGCTGGCGTTGCTCGGCGTGATGCGCGATCGCAATGTGAAGCAGTTCGTGTTCAGCTCTTCGGCGACGGTCTACGGCGTGCCGAAGAGTTCGCCAATCGACGAATCGTTTCCGCTGTCGGCCACCAATCCTTATGGGCAATCGAAGCTGATTGCCGAGCAGGTCTTGCGTGATCTGGAAGTGGCGGATGCTTCCTGGCGGATTGCGACACTGCGCTACTTCAATCCGGTCGGCGCGCATGAGAGCGGTCTGATTGGGGAAGATCCGGCCGGCATCCCCAACAATCTGATGCCGTATGTGGCCCAGGTCGCAGTGGGTAAGCTGGAAAAGCTGCGCGTATTCGGCGGCGATTACGAGACACCGGACGGCACCGGCGTGCGGGACTATATCCACGTTGTAGACCTGGCGCGCGGACACTTGGCTGCGCTGGATGCGCTCGTCAAGCGTGATGCCAGTTTCGTCGTGAATCTCGGAACCGGCCAGGGCTATAGCGTGATCGACGTCGTCAAGGCGTTCGAGAAGGCTGCCGGCAGGCCCGTGCCTTACGAGATCGTGGCTCGCCGCCCGGGCGACGTGGCTTCATGTTTTGCGGATCCCGCCGCGGCCCTGGAAGTGATTGGCTGGCGCGCAGAGTATGGGATCGAAAGGATGTGCGCGGATCATTGGCGGTGGCAGTCGACGAACCCGCGCGGCTTCGCCTGAATGAAGTAAAGGTCGACAGCGCAACGAGTTGCCTGGCAGGGACTCAACCGCTGTCGATCATCCCGATCTCGCATGGCATGTGTTCCATGTCGAACAGTCTTCAGAACGTCCATTGTGCTCATTGACGACGTTCGCTAATTTCAGAAAAAAAATCGGCTCGATATTGAGCCAGATGTTCGACCTCAATCTCCGCAATTAGCGAACTTTCTCGCCTTTATAAACCGGTATCGCCTATTTCGAATCCGCTCGAATTCGAATCGTAAAAGATCGTCAATTCAGTTTTATTCCGCCACCCTGCCGCGTTGATTCGTACTCTTTGTGCGGATAGGACCTAATTCATTCCTACCATATTGAGAATACTTTTCTGATCGTTTCGCAGGCCTACATATATATCCATTTTCAGTGTGCGCTATCACACAGAGCCATTGGCGCTGTGAAGACAAGATCAAACCGCAGGGGTACCTCCATCTAGCTGAACCGTCCCATCACGCCTACCAGAATCTCGCCCACGGGAACAGACACATGAAAGACATCGTTCATATCACGGAAGCCTTCGGAGGGGGGGTTCTGTCGATGCTAGTCGAGCTTTCCAATCGGGCCGCTGAGGCCGGGGCAAATGTTTCAGTCATTTATTCATTGCGGCGGGAAACGCCGCATGATTTCGCGCGGCTGTTTCATCCAAAAGTCAAAATGACGTATGTCGCGATGTGCAGGGAGATCAGTTTCAAGAAGGACTGGTCGAGCCTGCGCGCGTTGGTTCAGAACCTCCGCGACCGCAATCCCGAAGTCATTCACCTCCATTCTTCGAAAGCGGGCGCGCTTGGACGCGCCGCGGCCAAGATCGCGTCTCCTCACGCCAAGGTGCTGTATTCGCCGCACGGTCCCGCCTTCCTGCGGCGCGATGTATCGGCCACGAAGCAGTTTGCTTATTTGAGCTTCGAGCGCCTCGCCAACTACATCGGCGGAACGATCGTCGCCTGTTCGCGCAGCGAGCTGCATGAGATCAAGGGCAGAGTTCACGCGCGCGCCGCAATCATGATTGAGAACGGAGTCGACATTAGTGAAATCCCGGTGCACTGCCAACGCAGCGACGATAAGGTTGTGATCGGCATGACAGGGCGCGCGTCCTTCCAGAAGAACCATGAGGTGTTCATTCAACTGGCGAATGAACTCCAGGATCGCTCGGTCAGCTTTGTCTGGATAGGCGGCAACACAGAAGACGTGCCGGAACGTTACCAGGGTGATGCCGTCACGTGCAGCGGCTGGGTTACCCGTGAGCGGGCATTGGAGTTGATGTCCCGGCTGGACGTCTATGTGCAGACCTCCCGCTGGGAAGGCATGCCGCTCGCGCTAATCGAAGCACAGGTCGCGGGTATTCCCGCGGTTGTCACCAACGTGGTCGGCAATCGCGATGTCGTTATTCACGGTGTGACCGGCTTTGTGGCGTCAAACGCCGAGGAAATGGCGATCTATCTTGCTCTGCTCCGCGACAACTGGACGCTTAGGCAGCAAATGGGTGCGGCCGCGAGAAAGCGGGCCATGGCGCGTTTCTCAATGGACGCGATCTTTCGCGAATGGCAACAGCTTTACGGCCTTGCCGACGAGCGGAATACCAATAAAGAACCCATGATTGCCGACATCGCGCTTCCTTATGAAGTCAATCGCTAAATCTGGCTTCCGGGAGACAACGGTGTGAAGAATATGGTCCCAGCTACCCCTACGTTCATCTACAACGGCCGGTTCGCCACTCAGAAGACGACCGGCGTACAGCGCGTCGCACGTGAGCTGATCGCCGCGCTTGGCCATTTGCCCAACAACGGCGAAGTCACCGTCGTCGTTCCGCCACAACAAGCGCTTCAGTCCGTGGGGGGGAGTACAAACACAGTCGAGATCGGATTCGGAAAAGGCGTGTTCTGGGAGCAACTCGTTCTCCCCGTGTTTGCCGGCCGGCATCGCATTGTCAATCTCAGCAACTCGGCTTCGATCTTCCGTTTCAATCAGGTTATCTACATGCACGATGCGGCGGTGTTCGATACCCCCGCTCATTTCTCGTGGCGCTTTCGGGCCTGGTACAGGCTGATGTTCTGGATTCTTGCGCGAACCTCGAGTTGCGTGGTCACCAATTCGAACTTCTCACGACAGCGTCTCGCGCATCACTGCGGGGTGCCGGCAGAGCGAATCAACGTGGTTCCGCTTGGCGCGGATCATCTGGACGCAATCGCACCCGATGCCAGCGTGTTGCATGAACACGGCCTGATATCGAAGCGTTTCGTGCTCGCGGTCAGCAGCAGGAATCCCACCAAAAACTTTGGCCGGATACTGGAAGCCTTCCGCCAACTCGGCGATCCGACGATCGATCTGGTCATTGTCGGGATGAAGAACGCAAGCGTGTTTGGCAATGTCGAGGACGTTCAAGGCGTCGCGCCCAACGTCAAAGCAGTGGGGTATATCAGCGACGAGAAACTCAAAGCGCTGTATCAGCACGCGCACTGCTTTGTCTATCCATCGATCTACGAGGGATTCGGTATCCCGCCGCTCGAGGCAATGCGAAGCGGCTGCCCCGTTATCGTGGGCCGGTCCACTGCATTACCGGAAACCTGCGGGGATGCAGCGCTCTATTGCGACCCCTACTCGTCAGAAGATATTGCCGACCAGCTGCGCACACTGCTGCGCTCGCCTGAATTGAGGGCGACGTTGATAGAACGAGGTCATACGCACGCCGCCAAGTACCGTTGGGGTAGAAGCGCGGAAATGCTTTCGCAGGTTATCGATCGATCCCGGCGCGACGTCTGACTTCGGCTTTTTTGTCTCGCAACCCCTGCCGGCCTTCCGGATCAAGGTCCAGGGTGGGTGGCGCACTCGCAGGTCATATTCCAACGTAAAGGGGAGCATCAGTGAGGTTAGGCATCTATTGCGATTCGGGCGTCAACGGTGGCCACGAGGAAATGCTCAAGCGGCTTGTTCTCGCACTTGTAAAGTGCCCGGGCATTGTCAGCCTACACATTCTCGTGCCTGACGCGAATGAACCCATGTCCGCCTTTGCCAGAAATATCGCCGGGCGGCATCGTCAGGTCACTGCCGTCTCATTGCCCTTCACCACCGAGTTGATTCAACACAATCCTTTTGCGCTGTTGTCGGCGACGTGGCGAACGGCTGCGCTATTGCGCACACTTCATCTGTCGAAACTCGTTATCGCCCAGGGAACCATCGTGTCTGCTCTCGCCGGCGTGCTCGCCGCGCGCTTGACGCGAACGATAGCCGTCAGCTATATCCCACTGGTCGATGAGGATGCCGATGCGGGAGCGCCTGCGGCGCAGCGTATCAAAGCGCTGGTTAAACGCGCGCTGTACCAGCTACCGCAGCAGTACATCACGCTAAACGATCATCTGCGCGGAAAGCTCCTGAAACAGGCGCCACGAACGCCTATCGCGATTCTGGAAAACTGCGTCGACGACAAGTTCAGCAATACTGCTCTCACGCGCGACGCGGCGCGCAGCGTGCTTTCTTTGCCGCAGAGTGGAAAGTTTATTTGCACACACATTGGCCGGATTCACTTTCAGCATAAGCGGCAAAACTTCCTGCTCGCTGCCATAGAACGGAATCCGGATGCGTTTGTCGATACGCTTGTGCTTATTGTCGGCGACGGCCCGGACGCCGGGAAGTTGCGGCAAGCAGTAAAAGGCAGCGAGGTTCTGTCCCGATGCGTCAGGATCATCGGTCCGCAATCCGACGTACTGCCCTATATCGTGGCCAGCGACGTCATCGTGCTGCCTTCGGCCTATGAGGGTGTGCCGCTCGTCATGATCGAGGCCATTCTGGCAGGCCGCCCTATCGTTGCATCGGACGTGCCGGCACTCGGATCGTACCTGCCCGCGGAATTGCTGTTTCCCGCTCACGATCATGACGCGTTCGTCGAAAAAATATTCTCCGCGCGGGCCTATCCGCTCACCGAGCTGACCGATTCTTTTCGACTACGGTTTTCCCGCGAAGCATTCGACGCCCAAGCTCAGCGTGTACTACTGCAGACCGTGCCGCAACGCTGCTTTACGGACCATCTTAAACACAATCCCTCTGATCTCGGCACAAAGTAACGATCGGTCGAGCACAAACGTTACGCCGAAAACCACCGCGCCAAGCGTAACCTCTGCAATCAGCCTCAAGACATGTCCCGTTGACGAGGCGTCAAGCAGTTCCGAAGCAATCAGAACACTTGCCACCATTGGCATCGTCATTCTTAACGGCACGAAGCACGCATTGAGGAACTCTCCGAAACTCGGTCCCAGTACGCGCTTTAGCATGAACCGGTACATCGGCAGGATCGTCATTGCTTCGACCGCGAAAAGCGCAATCGCAACGCCCAGCGCGCCGCCCAGATAGGCGCCAATGATAATGGCGGGCAACATCGCCACCGTTTTCATCAGGTTGAACCAGAAACTCACGCGGATGTTCGCCGTCGCCATCATCAGCGACGCAACCGGATTGCCCAGGCAGCGAAATGCGCCCACGAGGCAGAGCACTCTCAGAACCGGCGTAGCCCAGAGCCACTTTTCGCCGAACATGCACACGACGAAATCCGGCGCCACGACCATAAGCCCGAATACCAGCGGAAAGTTGAACATAGCGATAAAGCCCGTCAGCTTGTAGTAGTTCTGACGAAGCTTGGCCGTGTCGTCCTGGATAATGGAAAAGACGGGAAAGAGTACGCGCGTAAAGAATGGATTGAGTCTTGCCGGAAAATTGACAGCGCAATTGAGCGCCAGGTTATAGCCGCCCAGCGTGGCCGCACCTAACGCCCGGCCCGCTACGATGCCGCCAAAATTGGAGTTCAGGTAATTCACCATCGAGTCCATGGCCTGGAAAACGCCGAAGCTGAGATACGACCTGGTCTCCGATAACCTGAAGTGCAATCCGGGTTTGTGCAGCTTGCGCCCGTTAAGATTGAGCAGCACCACGCGGCACACCGCGGCGGTCAGCGCGCCGATAACCGGCGAGTACGCACCGTAGCCCCGCAACGCGGCGACAAGCGTCGTAATGAACAACACCATGCTCGACGCGACCTCGATCTTCGACAGCATGTCGAACATCAGTTCACGCGCCATCAGCGACTGGTAAAGCAAGCCATGGGGTGAGACGAAGAACATCAGTGCGGCGAGAGCGACCAGCGTCTTAAGCTCGGGCTCCGAAAAAAACCACGCAGCCAATCCGCTACCCGCGAGCAGAATTCCGCCCAGCACCGCACCAAACAGTACGTTGAGCCAGTACAGCGAGGAAAGCTCGTTCGGCGCTACATTCTTGCGCTGCACGATCGCCGTACTCAAGCCCATATCGAGAAACATATCGGCAAGCGTCGTCACCAGCGAAACCATACTCGCCAATCCCAGCTGGCCCGGTTTCAGCAGGTGCGCAAGTATCGCCACCTGCAGAAACTGGACGCTGATGATCGAGATCATTGATGCAGCCGACCACTTTGCCCCCGAAATCGCCTTCTCACGTAATGACATTATTTTCCTTGCGGTCCGGGGTGCGCTTAATAGCGCCGGGCGCCGTTCAGCGCATAGTCATCGCGTTCGCCATATCGCGAGGGAAGGAAACCGTTGAAAATATGCCCCCCCACTTTCGCACCGACGTTCGCCAGCCGCTGAAGCGCTTCTTCGACCTGACGGGAGCCGGTGTAATCGGCGCGCGATACGAGCAGAACCAGGTCGCAACCTTGCGCCGCGATCGATACGGCATCGCTTACAGGCAGAACAGGAGGCGAGTCGATCACCACGTAATCGTAGCGCTCACGAAGTGTGGCCAGCATTCCCCGGAATGCTGGACTGCTGAGAAGCTCCGCGGGGTTCGACGGATAAGCTTCGCCCGCACCCAGAATCGACAGATGGGACCCTTCGTTGCGCACAATCGCATCTTCGAGCTGCGCTGTTCCCTTGAGTACCTCCGCGAGTCCGGGCCGGTCCTGATCCGCCCAGAGACGGCTCAATTTGCCCTGCCGCATGTCGCCGTCGATCAGAAGGACCGATGCCTCAGTCTGCGAAAGCAGATAGGCGAAATTGGAGGAAACAAAGCTCTTGCCAACGCCCTGAGTTGGGCCGGTAAACAGAACCACTTTGTTCGTCAGTCCGTTCGCGTTTCCGGCAAGCAACGCTCTCACGCTGCTCGGCAATGAGCGTAACGCTTCTACGCTCGGATCTCCGGGGCTGCTCACAGCCAGCAACTTGACCGGCTCGTCGGGACGGCCACGCGAATCGGCAACACCGCGAAGCTGGGCCTTGGAGCGCGCAACAACAGCCAGGCGCGGCAAGTCCGAAACGATGTTAATTTCCTGCGGTGTGCGAAGTTCCTTTCTGTTAAGCGACACGAGATGAACGGCAAGTGTGCCGCCAAACAATCCAGCCAGGATCGAACCGAGCAGAATGATCGTCTTGCGCGGCCATGAAGGCTTCTCCGACGCGATGGCCCAGTCCATGATGCTTACACCGGATGCGGTACTCGCCGCAGCCACTTCGAGTTGGTTGATATTGGCCAGCACGCCGACGTAAAGCTGCTTTTTGATACCGGCGTCACTGGATAGCCTGACATACTCGCGCTGCGTAGCCGGCAGGTTCTTCACCTCGTCGGTGTTTTTCGCAAGATCGAGCCTGATCTGGGCCAGTTGTTGATCCAATCCCCGAATGACCGGGCTGTCTGGACCGAAGGTCTGCTGCTTGTCGTCGCGATCGAGTTGCAAGGCCCGCTGTCTTTCGGCCAGCGCGGTCTTGGTCGAAATAAGCGCGGCACCTTGTTGCTCCATGTCGATCGCCTGATGCTGCGTACGGAAATCGCTAAAGCGATTTTCCGCATCGTGCATGTCCGCCTCCAGTTGAGGCAGATGCGCGCGCAGGGTTTCGAGCTTCACGCGTGCCTGAGTCGCACGATCGTCGATATTGCGTTTGACGAACGCCTGCACGATCGTGTTGACCATTAGCTGCGCGGTGATGGGCGAACTGGCCTGGTAGCTCAATCTCATCATCGACGAGTCGCGTATCGATGAATTCTGGCTGGAAACGGTAGTCTTCAACTGATTGCTGACGTTCTCGTAGGCCGTTTGCATGGATACCTTGGAGAGCGTGAACTCCACGCCCGGCCGTGCGCGCAGCACGTCGATTCTCAATTGCCCTGGCGCGGTCCCGTCGTCGGTCGTGACCTGGAACGGCACGGTCTGTCCAACGCGGCCTTGCGCAAGCTGATGGCTGTCCTTGTCGTACAAGGTCCAACTACCTGCTTCGCCCGTCACCACGCGAAACTTGTCGCCCAACGCAGCGCCTGGCACCTCGAAGATGCCGGGTTTCAACTGTTCACCACCCCAGGCATAGCCACTCAACCCCAGAAGCGGCGGCGACAACTCGGTGGCTGCTGCATGACGGGATGCAAGGAAGCGGCCGATCACCGGAAAGTGACTGTCCGTCTGCACGTTGATATCGGCACCGGTTTCCTTGATCGCTTCGCCGACGATGGTCCGCGATGTCAGCACGTCGGTCTCATCGTCCGCCGATTGATCCGCCGACGTCGTTCCCGATACGTCGGATAGCGCGCTGACTGACGCGCCCGGTTTGATCTGTACCCGCAGCAGTGCGTCAGCGCGGTACTGTGGCGTGGCCAGCAGAATGTACAGACCACCCGCAAAGCAACATGTACCGAAGATTGCTGCGAACAGCAACTTGTGCCGGGCAATGTTCCGCCAAAGACCGGTTAACCCGTCGTTTTGGGCTGGAATAACACCCACTGCCGATTGTCCGATGAATGAACTCATTTCATTTCCCGCGATAAAGGACGAAGGGGAACCCGTTAGAACACAAGCTTCCAGCTATCGAATAGGCTCATCTGCAACTACTGAGAAACTTTGCCGCCACGCGTGCCAAGAGGCGCTACCGCTTAAACAGTGACGAAAATCGGACCACGCGTTTCGGGAATTGCAAGCACGCCTGTCGTGGATAAAGGCCGCCCAAACATGTCGGTGATCGTCGCATGCGCGGGCAAATGCGAAGCGTCCAAGTTCAGTGCATTTCCGTCGCCATAAGACCAGAGCACATATTTGAGCGCACCGGCCGTGGTTGTTAACCTGAGGACGACGTACTTGTCGTTCTCGTCAATAAAGTACTTCGCACTTGCCGTGTTCGCCGTGAACGAAAACAGATACTTCGATGCGTTATAGGCGGGCAGCTTGTTATTGTTCGCATCCAGCAGACCAAAGTTGTGTTCCCGATTCATCGGATCTTTGCCGTCGTCGCGCATGTCGTAATAAGCCGTGAGTCCAACGCCCGCTATCCAGTCGACCAGGAATCGCCGTACCGTGTACTTGGCCTGAAGCGCCAGCGCCTTTGGCGAATGACCGTCGGCAATTTTGGCGACGTAAACGTAGCCGTAACTCGGGTAAGACCACTCCGTCGTCCAGATTGCGGGAGCGTTCCTGTAACTGGCCAGATCTTCACGCAGCTTTCTGTAATCTGAAAATACGGACTCCGGATATTTCTGACGATATGCGTGCACACTAATTGCATCCGGACCACGCTGGGTCGCGCTGGAAACATCGCCAACCGACCGAACGAATCCAAGGTCCATTTCCTGCACCCCTCCCGAGGCAATGATCACCTTCGGATTGGCTGCGCGGGCCGCCTTCACTGCTGTAACCAACAGATTCCGATACTGTGACGGAGAAGGTTTGGCGAGCCAGTACAGTTCGTCGTTCTCTTCGTTCCACACTTCGAATTTGACGTCGGCACCGCTGTATCGATGCACGGACTGGTAAACGTAGGTGTAGAACGCTGCAAGCTGGCGCGTTGTGGTTGGCGGCTGGTCCGGGCTGAACAGATAGTGCTTGTAGCCGAGGATAAAAAGCGCACCCAGTTTTCGCTGCGCGAGGTTGGATACCAGCGTGTCGAACTCGCCAAAATGCCACCCGTCAGGCGCTTGCACCGCTTCCCAGAACAAATCTGTACGAACAAATGAGAAACCCACATCGCTTACCGCATCCAGCAGCCGCGTGTCCTTGATGTCGTGGATCGCTACGCCCGTGTTGGCCCGCGCGGCTGCGAACGAGGGCAGATCGGCGTAGGCTCTTCCGTCCGGTTGCGCTGCTCCTTCCAGAACGACCAGTGGCGTTGCCGGCGTTGCAAGGGCGCGAATAGTCAGTGCCCCCGCGAGCGCAAGGACGAGACCCACGCACCCCGCGACGGCGATTCGACCGAATCTCCTGTTTCGCTGAACCTTCATCTACAGCCCCCAAGCCGGCACAGTGGATATACCCCGCGCCGCCAATATTGGATCTGCCACGACCGCCACGTCACAGCGTCGACTTTCTTTCCCTGACGGACATCAGCAAGCCAGGATTCAAACGGAAGCGTTGTTCTTCCGTGTTTAGCCATAGAGATTTCGCCGCGACGCCAAAGAACAGCAGGCAACCAAGCGATTCAAAGATGTCCGTGGTAATACCGCTGATCAACAGGAACAACAGCATCGTCCATGCAAGCCTATCCCTGGATTCACTGAAGAACAGTAGTCTCGCCAACAGAACGGAGAAGATAATCACGCCAAACGCGCCGAAGTTCGCGATTGCATACAACGCAATGTTGTCCGCATAGCCCACGTTGAAGCCGAAGTTCTCGTGATAGTAAGTAGTCGCCGCGCCGAACCCGCCCGGACCGATTCCCAGCCAGATCAGATTTTCCCGGAGCATGCCCTGCAGCAAAAGCGGCCATGTATTCTCGAATCGATCCTGGAACGAAGAAAGCGCGCCGCCGCCGATCATCGAGTGGTTGATCGCCGCCGTTAGTGCAAACGACGCGAACGGCAGCAGGAGCGCCGCGGCCGCCGCCCAAATGGCGGCTCTCCTGATCGTGTCCAGCCTCCCGAAGCGCTCTATAGTCAGCACAATTGCAAGCGCAACCAGCGATGTCTTGTTGGTCGTGGCCCAGATAGAAAGTCCGGCTACCACAAGCATCATCGTCGCGAACGTGAGCGACCGGAATCTGGGCAGCAACCATGTCGACAGCAAACCGATCATGAGCCCGGTCGCGGCGCTATCACGCCCGAACCCCGGCAAGCGCGGCGTTTCGCCAACGAAGTTCGAGTTCGTGACGTGCACGGCCGTGCCGTCTACCACCGTGCTTGCGCCCACCCACGGCAAAGGCATGAAATAGCCGAGATAATTCACCAGCACCCCTAACATGCAGACCGCGGCGACAGCCAGGAACGCGGCCCGCACGCGCGGACGCCCGAGGATCTCCAGCGCTTCAGGCGGGGCCAACAGCGCGAAAAACATCGGCAACACGGTCCATCCCCAGAAGGCGACCGCACCCGCTCCGATGCCGTTGAAAAGCGACACGCATGCCTGCATGGCGAGATACAGCAGGATCAGCAGGTGGCTCACCTTGGGTCGATGCGAAATGATGAGCACGATGCAGACAGCCATCATCAACTTGGGCAAATAGATAGCTTGTGGCGCCCCCGCAAGCGACGTGTAGTAACGAATCGCCCCCGACATGACATCGCCCACCACGCCGATGAAGAAGGTCAATACCCAGAGTGCGCCCATCATGCGCTCCCAGCATCAATTGGCGTTCGATGTTCGCCGCCCCCAGGCGCTAATGATTCGCGCAACGCGGAGTCTTCGTGTGAGACGTCGCGGGTGCTGACGTCCGAGAACCGGCGAATCACATTGTGGGTAATCCGCGAAACGATCGCGTGGCTGCCTGCGCCGCTATCGCCTAGAATCCGAGGCCAATCCGTCGTACCGCAATTGAACACCGTCCCTTGATTCGCCCCGCTACCCAGATCGGGCTTAAATACGCCTATCGCACCGGTACCGCCAACTTCCCAACCTGTGAGCCGTGACGTATTGGCGAGCGTAACGAATCCGTTCGGAATGGCCGGCACGCCGTCGGCCTCATAGCCGACCAGATGATCTTCCGCACCGAAGGTTTGTCCATCTTTGACGTTGGTGCCGGCGAATGCCCAATGGTCCGCGCGCTGTACGGTGAAACCGATCGGCTCGCGGCCGGTTTTAACCCACTTGCGCCTGAACCGGCTCCAGATACCATACGACCCGCCGCCGTAGCCATAACTCAAACCGATCAGATTGCTCTCGTTGAAATCCGGCCATTGATCGGCGAGCCGATTCATTTCCCTGATGTTTTGCAGATCCCCATCCGCGCCGAAATCGATCGGCCGGTAGCAGGTATTGCCGCTGAACACGGCCAGATTGCCGCCGCCGGCAATGAAGCGCGCAACATGGTCGCGCATCTGCTGAGTCCAGTATTCATGGTGACCGACACTGAGCATGCAGCGATACTGGTTCAGATCGAGATCCGTCCCACGATGCAAGTCCACGTCGGTATAGAAGTCGCATGCAAAGTGCTGAGCGCGCAGCCAGCGGATAAACTTCGCGTCCCAATGCGTGAAGTGTTGCCGGGGTGAGCGCTTGTCATACGGATCTTCGGCGTGGCCGATCTGAATGCCGAGTCCGCCGCCTGGCCGCAGGAGACTCACCTTTCGCGCCGGGTGGGTGCGGAAAACAGGGTCGCCGTAGAAGCAACCACCGCCCATCGAATTGTAGGCATGGTAAGTGGCGATCGGAACGATGTACGCGATGGATGCAACCGGCGAGCGCGGCCGGATGACGATGAGCGCCATACTGTCGCTGTCCGGCGGGCCGGCGAAAACCGGCAGTCGCGCAGCGCAACGACGCCCCAGCTCCGTCAACGGTTCGCCGTTCGGCCCGACTTCGTACGCAATCGCGGCATACGCCCCACTTTCCAGTGCTCCAGTCTCCGGCCTCACTGTGATCGTCGGCCAGTTCCAGTCACTATCGAACCGAACCGGTTTGCGCTCGCGCGACGACTCGAATACGTAGTCGCCGTTGATCAGCTTGACCGCCACATCCCGCGTTCCCGCCGCGATCACCCCACCTACGCTGACCAGCGACTCATCATCCTGCTGCTGATAGATTGCGACAGAGAACCGGCTGCGCGGTTGCACCGCCAGGTCGAGCGGCTCCCCGGCAGTGAAAGATGTTTGAAGTGGGTAGAGTTGCATGCTTCGTGCGCCTCGAATGGTCACTTGTCGGTTGCCGGTTCAAGGATGGTTGTCCTGACCACCTGAATCGACACGGCGCGGCGCTGCCACGGGTGGCCGCAGTTCCAGGCCGAGCGTGCGCTTTATCAGCCCCTTCACCTGGAACACGCGACGGTTGACCGATATCTGTGTGCGAAAGCGCAACGGTGGCAGCTGCTCCTTGTGTTTTGCGGCGAAGGCCCGATACTTCGCGGCACTCGCCTCGACGAGCTTCATTGCTTCGGGAAGCGCGGAGGCATCGACACGAGAAGCGAGGAAGCACTGGTTGGCAAAAAACTTTCTGAACAATGCGAGCCAGTAAACTCGTTCTTCTTCTGCCTCGCTCTTTTCCAGGGCATCCGCCGCAAAGTGCGCGACGCACTCGACTGAAAATAGCGTTGTGGTCTGTGTGATGCTCCCTGCACGCCGACGGTAGTAGTAGAGATTGTCGCGAATGCCGTATAGCGTCCGGGCGCGCTTATACACCAGCGGGATGGCAAAGGAGTCTTCATACACGCGACCGACCGGGAACTCGACACCGTCCCACAACTCGCGTCGATAGACCCGCGATCCGGAATGCACCTGGCAAATGCGCGCGAACTCCAGGAGCGCCGCCATACTGTTGCTTCGCAAGCCTGCCGTGGCATCGTCCACCATTTTCAACTCGCCGACGACGCGGCCTTTTGAATCCACCATGCCGACATTGAATTCGATGATGTCCGCAGTATCCGCATCGAGCAACGGCATGATGACATCCGAGAAATTCGCCGCCCATTCGTCATCGGAATCGAGAAAGCCGATGTACCGTGATTTTGCGCATGCTATGCCTGCATTGCGGGCAGCGCTCACGCCCTGGTTCTCCTGATGAATCACCGTGATGTTGTGCCCGCCCGCGCCTTCCTTGACCTGAAGAATCTGCTTCAAGGTGCCATCCGTCGAGCCGTCGTCGACCACGATCAACTCGATCTCTTCGGATCTCGGCTGTGCGAGGGCCGATTTGAGTGCAACGCCGATGTAGTGCTCGACGTTAAAGGCCGGAATTACCACTGACAGAATTGTCTCGCCGCAGCGTCTATCCACAGGTTTCATAGGATGGGTGAGCCTTCAAAATCGACGTTGATTCGTTTTTGCGCGGACCACGCGAATATTCGGTACGCCCCCTGTACGCCTGCATATTGCGGTGCGGCGACGATATCGTACGTTCGGAAACACACAATGCTGGAACACATGCGCGAGGGCCGGATCACGCGGATCACCACTGCAAAGTGCAGACAATTGCTGCAGATCTGTCGTCATGACCTGCGCCAAAGGCTTTCCATGAATTTCCGCGAGCGTTTCGCTTCTCGCTGACGGCTCGAAACAGCAGAGCGAACGGGAAATGTGACATATCGCACCGACCCGAAAACGCCGGTTCGCTACGGTCATCCGGTTGAAGAATGTGCGAGAAAGTGTGCGAGCTACGAGGGTCGCTTGCGTGCCTACGCGCTTACGTCACTGCAATAGCAGTCCGACACCTCAATCTGGAAACCTCGCCGATGCCAGTGCCAAAAGTAAGCGTTCTGCTGCCGATCTACAACGTCGAGCCTTACGTTGAAGCTTGCCTCATGTCGCTCCTGTCACAGACCTGTGCAGACTTTGAGATTATTGCCGTCGACGACTGCAGCCCGGACCGGTCCGGCGAAATCGCAGCTCGCGTTCTGAGTTCGCAGAACAAAGTGGCGTGGAAGCTGGTAACGAACGAGCGCAATCAGGGATTAGCCGAAACACGCCGAATTGCGGCTATGGAGGCCGCTGGCGACTATGTTCTATGCGTTGACAGCGACGACTACGTTCATCCTGATCTGATAGGGCGAGTCATCGAGGAAGCGATCAGACATGACGCGGATGTTGTGATTTTTGCCGCGACCAACGTCAACCCCGATGGCTCGGTGAACTATCAGATTGACAGCGACGACAAGGTTATCGGTGGGGTCGAGGCAGTTGAGCGGATCATGGATCTGTCGTTACAGGCGTACTGCTGGAACAAGCTCGTGCGGCGCTCGATCTTTGTGGGCGTGCACCATCCGAGTGGACTCATTTACGAAGACATATGCGTGTCGGTCCAGACCTTGGGCAGATCGAAGACGGTCCGCATGATCCCGGACCGCCTGTATTTCTATGTGCTTCGCGATTGCGGCATCTCGACCCGGTTCAATCCAAAGATTCTCGATCTTTTCGCCATCATGGATCTCGTGGAGAAGACTACTGCGTCGCTGCCGATCCAGAATCGCGAGCGCCGTCTTTTCAGACTGAAGTACATCTATGGCTTTAGAACGGTCGCCTTTCAGGTGGCGATGAGAGCGCCCACGTATCGGCTCGCTAGCCCGATCCTGCAGACCGTTGCCGAGAGACTGCATCCTCAGCATCTTTATCGCATGTATGCCGATAGTCGTCCGAAGTTGTCCTTCGTGATGTGCCTGCTCAAGATACATCCGAGAATTTTCTACAGCTTCGTTCGGCGTTTCTCCGAACGCTAAGACCTTTTCAACACGTAAAACGCGGCCGATCTCCAATCCGGGACACTGTCCATCGGATTGGAGATCGGCCGCTATGCGTGCACGAAGCAGATCAAAGGATGCGCAAGGCCATGCCATGCCATGCCATGCCATGCCATGCCATGCCTGTCGCATCATGCATCATCGGACCCGGTTGCGCGTGTCGCGCGTAACCGGGTCAATCACTTACTTACTGCACCGGCGAAGCTGCGACCGCCGCTTTAATCGTTGCGTAGATCGGCTTCTGGGCCGCGTTGCTCGTCATGATCCCGTAGTTGCCGGTTGGGTCATCGTACAGTTCGTACCAGTTGAAGCCGATCACGTTGTACGTAGCCTTCGCCGCGACGAGCTCAGGAATCGTCTTGTTGATATACGTCTGCGCCTGCGCGGTGGAGAAGTCGGTGTTGATGCCGATCTCGGTGAACATGATCGGGAGGTTGTACGCGTCGTGCAGGGACTTGAGAACGTTGTAGTTCGTACCCGTCACACCCCACGTATTCTCAGGATCGCCACCGTCCGAGTACCAGTGCAACTGAATGATGTCGGTCTTCACCACAGGGTGTCCGGTCGAGCCATCCGGCTGGGTGCCGATCAGCATGCCCTTATACCAACCCAGATGCAGGAAACCCGATGAAGCGGTGGCGATGACCTTCGTCGTGCCTGCCGTATCGACCGAGCGCCAGCCATCGTAGTAGCCGCGCAGCGCACCGCGCCAGATTGGCCACGTGGTGTTGTCGTAGTCCGAGACATTGGCGCCGTCGTTGGCCACCGGTTGGTTGTGGCTATCGAGATCGTATTCGTTGCCAAATTCGACCGCCGGAATACCCTTGAACTTGGTCGCAGCGTAAGCCGCCATCGAGTAGGCGTAGGCGTAAGCGCTGGCTTCAGTCGGCGTCTGGCCATTCAGCGACGGGTCATCCCACGGATACGCGTCGATCATCGGCAGGACCGTGATCTTCGAACCCATGCCAGGGATAACCGTGTTCGCAACGGCGTCGAGCTGGTCGTAGGTGTGAATGTCCTGGCGATTCCCCACCAGGCCGAGGTCCGCAAGCGTTGCAGCCTGAGTGGCGAGCGGGATCGACGTGTAAATGCCGCCGTAGTTGTAGTGCTCGTTAATGCCGAAGAACGGGATCGCCGCCGAGGTCGCCGGGGGCGTGGTTGTCGCGGGCGTGCCCGACGCAGCGGAGGAGCCCGAAGTGGAGCCGGAGGTAGAAGCAGGACGCGGATCGGCCGATGCCACCCAGTTGCTGTTCTGCCAGACCCACCATTGGTTGTCGACGTTTTGCTGATACATCTTGCCGGCATACCACAGCAGCAGCGTGACGTTCATCGTAAAGCCGGCTTTCTGACCTGCCCGGTAGACCACACCACTCTTCACCGACCAGACCGCGCCCGACGAGTCGTTGATCGATGTCGAGGGAGGAATCGCGGTACCGCTCACTGACGCCGGATGCTTGGCGACGTTCACCACGGATACCGGATCGACGGCGTTGGCAGCAACGTTTGTAGGGTCACTCCCTCCACTGCCGCCACCACATGCCGAAAAAATTGGCACAACTAAATAGATTGAATAATTAAGTAAGGTTCGTAGTTTCATCTTCGTGACATCTGAGCTTTTAACGGCCCTGAACCAGGAAAAAGTTCACCCAGGCGTCCTCGTAGGAAGCCATTAGCGACTGGATCAGGATGAAAGAAGGCAGGACGGCCTGTGCGCCCCGACAAACCGGGCGCAACTTCACAACATGCGTACCGCCTAGGACAGAACGTTCTTTGTTCTGTCCGATAAGGTGTGGCAATGTTACACAGATGAAACGTTTTTAACGAGTTTTGAACCGTAACAACGTGTAACGTCTGACAATTACACGGTAACTTTCACTTTTATATTAATAATATAAATCGCAGACCTATGTAGTCGGCTCGTTCGATTTCTGGCGAGAAAATATCATGCGTCAAGCGGCCAGCGAACGGTAATGAGTTGAGAGAGACCGTGAGGAACAGTCGTTCAACGACACATAGGTGTACCGAAGAACGACAGACTCGCCAGCTCAGATAGTGCGAAGAGGTAATGCCCGGCTCCGTAGAGGCGTATCTCTGCTGCCGTGGAAGCCAATCGATGCGACCTCACTGCCTTTCGTCACTGCTGCATCGTCGAGTCGAAACACCGCGACTGCATCACGCAACGCAACCGCGTGCTCTTCCAGTGATTTGGCTGCGGCTGCAGCCTCTTCGACGAGAGCGGCATTGTGCTGCGTGACTTCGTCGATCTGCGAGACCGCCTTGTTGACCTGTTCGATTCCATCGCTCTGTTCGAGCGCTGACGCCTCGATCTCGTTCATGACACCCGTGACGCGTTGAACCGCGTCCATGGCTTCGTGAATCGTCTTCTGCGCATCTGACACGAGCGAGGCCCCCTGCTCTACCTTGGCAGCCGATTCGCCGATCAGCTCCTTGATCTCTTTCGCCGCTGAGCCGGATCGTTGCGCGAGGCTACGCACTTCCGAGGCAACGACCGCAAAGCCGCGCCCCTGCTCCCCCGCACGAGCCGCTTCGACGGCTGCGTTCAAGGCAAGGATGTTCGTCTGAAACGCGATCCCTTCGATCATGCCGATGATCTCGGCTACCTTCCTCGACGACGCGCTGATGCCATCCATCGTCTCGGTGACACGCGACACCACAGCACCGCCACGCGTCACCGTGTCCAGCGCACCCTGCGCCAATCGGTTGGCCTGCTTCGCGTTATCGGCGTTCTGCTTCACCGTCGCAGAGAGCTGCTCCATGCTTGCCGCAGTTTGCTGAAGTGCCGCCGCCTGCTGCTCGGTGCGCGACGACAGGTCGGCATTGCCCGCAGCAATCTCGTTCGCGCCTTGAGTAATCGCTGTAGTGCTACCGCGCACCTTGGCCACTGTCTCGACGAGACCGTCGCGCATCTTCGTCAGCGCGCCGAGCAATTGGCCCATCTCGTTGCGCGACTTGCTTCTGATGGCGATCGTCAGGTCACCGCCAGCTATCCGCTCAAAATGTTTGATGGTCACGTTGACCGGTTTTATCACCGCGGCCGATAGGCCGATCCGTGCCATCACGCCGATCACGATGGCAATCGCGCCAATGCCGGCGAACAGCAGCGTCGCCATCTGGAAGCGCTGCGCCGCCGTCTCGGCCTGCTTGCGCTGGCTGTCCATTTGCAGGCGCTGGAGGGCGTCGATGGACTTCGAATAGGCCGCGTAAAAGGCGTTCGCCGTTTCACCCTGGATGTTGCGGAAGGTGTTGAAGTCGAAATCGTTCAGCGCCTTGAACTCCGGCTCGATCGCTTTATCGACAAGCGCGCTGCGTGCCTGCGCGACGGACTGCGCGAGCTTGCTCTCACCCTCGCTCGCGAACGGGCCCGCCATGTAGTTGCCGAAGTCCTTGTTCGATTCGACCAGCACCTTGTGCGCGGCCGGCAACAGCTCGTCCGTTTGCTTGCCGACGCTGAACAGCGTCTGATAGGAGCCGAGCGCGAGTTGTACCTGCAGCAGCTTCTCGGAGCTTGCCTTCAGATGCGACAGTGCCACGGCGCTGTGCTGCGTCTCATCGAGGCTGCTATTCGCGAGCTTCAATGCACCGTAGCCGACGCCGATCACGATCAGCAGGAAGGCAACGAACACGCTGATCACGAGCGTCAGGCCGCCACGAATGGTGATGTTATTAAGCATTGGATCTCCGGAACGTCTTATTTGATCGACGGCAAACCCCGCGATGCGCAGGCGATCATCTTTTTTCGCCTGGAACCTACACTTCGCCGCATCCTGGTTAACGGCCTTCCGCAGACCTCATTAAATAGGTGAAATCCATGACCGGCTTGGGTTTGCGGGCGGCTAAAGCCTCACTATCTGGGATTTTCCGCATAATCGGAGCAAACGCTGGTTTTCAGGACCGCATGCGTTTCGTTTGTATAATTCGGCGTCTTCGCTCAGGCCCACTTTCATGCTTAGTTTTGCACTCGGCTTCGTCGTTTCACTGCTGATCACGCTGTTGATCGTGCGCTATGCGCATCTGCATGAAAAATTCTCCACCGACTCCGATCTGGCCGGCGTGCAGAAATTCCATGTGCGCCCGGTGCCGCGCATCGGTGGCGCCGGGATTCTGATCGGACTGATCGTCTCCGCGGTGCAGTTGCATCACGCGTATCCCGCCGTGTCGGGCGGCATTCTGGGGTTGATTGCGTGCGGCATGCCGGCGTTCGGCTCGGGCCTGGTCGAAGATCTGACCAAGCGGGTGTCGCCGCTCGCGCGGCTCGTCTGCACGATGGCGGCGGCGGCCCTTGCCTATTTCCTGCTGGATATCGCGGTCACGCGCATCAGCGTGCCGCCGCTCGACTTTCTGCTCTCGTATGCGGTGATTTCCTGTGCCGTCACCGTGCTGGCTGTCGCCGCGCTCGCCAACGCAATCAATATCATCGACGGCTTCAATGGCCTCGCATCGATGGTCGCGTTCATGATGTTCGCGTCACTCGCTTATGTGGCGTTCCAGGTGTCCGATCCGATCGTGCTGTCGGCATCGTTCATGATGATGGGCGCGGTGCTTGGTTTCTTCATCTGGAATTTTCCGGCGGGGCTGATTTTCCTTGGCGACGGTGGCGCGTATTTCATCGGTTTCATGCTTGCCGAGCTGTCAATCATGCTCGTGATGCGTAATCGCGATGTGTCGGCGTGGTATCCCGTGCTGCTTTTCATGTACCCGATCTTCGAGACCTGCTTCTCGATCTACCGGAAGAAGTTTGTTCGCGGGATGTCGCCGGGCATTCCTGATGGCGTACATCTGCATATGCTGGTTTATAAGCGGTTGATGCGCTGGGCGGTGGGTACGCGTACCGCTCGCGAGTTGACACGGCGGAACTCGCTGACGTCGCCGTATTTGTGGCTGCTATGTCTGATTGCGGTCGTGCCGGCGACGCTGTTCTGGCGGCATACGCTGCATCTGTTCTGTTTCGTGGTGGTGTTTGCGGCGACTTATGTGTGGCTTTACGTGAGTATCGTGCGGTTCAAGTCGCCGCGATGGATGGTGGTGAGGAAAGGAAAGCGGTAATAAAAAAGGCGCCCAGGCGCCTTTTTTTATTACATCCGCAGTATCCCCCTTGTACGTTCCCAGTCGCTCAAAGCGAAACGCGAATACTAGTCGCCGTCGAGACACTCTGCAGAGGTGGCGCAAGGTTCGGCTGATACTCAGGCACCCAGCGCCGCAGGTCGCGGCGCACTTCGTCGTCTGCCGGTACACGGTGCTGCATCAGCCACGGCAGCAGTTCGTCCAGGAAGTTATCGGGCACGCCGCGCGCCTGAGCGGTCCGCAGTTTGGGATGTGGCGTAAGGGTTGTCGTTTCGTCGTCCGCAAGCAATTCCTCGTACAGCTTCTCGCCGGGTCTCAGTCCGGTAAACACAATGCGGATATGCTCCTCATTGAACCCGTATAAACGGATCAGGTCGCGAGCCAGATCGACGATCTTCACCGGCTCACCCATGTCGAGAATGAATATCTCGCCGCCACGTCCCATACTCGATGCCTGCAGCACCAGTTGCGAGGCTTCAGGAATGGTCATGAAGAAACGCGTGATCTCCGGGTGGGTGACGGTGACAGGACCACCCTTCGCAATCTGCTGCTGGAACTTGGGAATCACACTGCCGGCGCTACCCAGCACGTTGCCAAAACGCACCGTCTCGAACTGCGTGCGCGTACTGGTTTGCTGCAAGGCCTGACACGCCATCTCGGCGAGCCGTTTGCTCGCGCCCATAACGTTGGTTGGATTGACCGCCTTGTCAGTTGAGATCAGGACGAAATGCTTCACGTCATGACGGATCGCCGCGCGCGCCACGCGGTAGGTGCCCAGTACGTTATTGCGCACCGCCTGCCAGGCGTTCTGCTCTTCCATCAACGGCACATGTTTGTAGGCCGCCGCGTGAAACAGGATGTGCGGCGCATGTCGCGACAGCACCTGATCGAGCAGCAGCGAATCCTTCGCGTCGCCGATCACCGGGATCACCGGCAAGCCCGGGAAACGCTCGCGCAGCTCTTCCGTGAGCTTGTACATCGCATATTCGGACAAATCGAACGCAATGAGTTGCGCGGGTTCGAAGCGCAGAATCTGACGGCACAGTTCCGAGCCGATCGAACCACCTGCTCCCGTTACCATCACCACGCGATTGCGCAGCAGGGCTTCAACGTGCGGTGTGTCGATCTTGACTGGATCCCGGCCAAGCAGGTCTTCGAGGTCGATCTGCCGTACCCGTGACAGAAATGCTTGCCCCTGCGTCAGCGCGGTCAACGCAGGCAGCACCATTGCGCGAACGCCCGCGCGTACGCAAATCGTGGCGACGCGTCGCTGCGCCTCCACGGACGCAGAGGGAATCGCAATAATGGCGTATTCAGTCTTGAGCGACTCAGCCAGCTGCGGCAGTTCGCTAATGGCGCCAAGTACTTTATAGCCGTAGATTTCACGGCCGTGTTTGGCCACATCGTCATCCAGAAGGCCGACCAGACGCCATTCACTGGAGCGCGACAGTTCGCGCGCAAGACTCGCGCCTGCCGAGCCGGCGCCGAGCACCACGACCGGCTTGCCTTTACCTACAAGGCCGCCGTAAAGGTAAAACTCCTTGGTGGCGCGGTACAGTGCACGCGCGCCTCCCATCGCCAGGAACAACAGCAACGGGGAAACCACAAGAACAGAGCGCGGAACAATCGGAACCGGTTGCACCATCACGGACGCGACCATCGCTATAAGCGCACCGGCTATCACGGCTTTTGAAATGCGCATGAGGTCCGGCAGGCTGGCGAATACCCACATGCCCCGGTACAGGCCGAAGATGCGAAACATCACGCCATAGACCGGGAGAACCCAGAATAACGAGTGCATCGCTCCCATCCTGAACTCAATCGGGACAACCCCGTTGAAGCGAATGAGGTACGAAGTCAGCCACGCGGTCGCAACCGCGAACAAATCGAACAGGAAAGCGCTGAGAGATAGCCAGGAGCTCTTGTTTCTTAACATCAGCGTGATACCTCAGACGAACGTTCGGACAGTGTTGATTGGAAACGACGCCAACGCAGATCCACAACTCCTCCCATCAGGAAAAGGATGCCGATCCATATCGCAACGACACTCCACTGAAACATAGCGGGCCAATCAAGCGCACTGACCGCGAGTACGATGCCGATCACCATCACGGCGTACCACATCCACGCGGTTCCAGCGTGACCCGCACCGGAACGTACCAGACGTTGATAGTAGTGCTCCCGGTGCGGTTTCCAAAATTTTTCACCGCGTAGCAAGCGTCTCAACAATGTGACGGAGGCGTCAGCGATGAAAGGTGCGAACACCAGCGCCGGAAACCAGATCGGCCAGACACCGCCCCGCCAGCCCCAATAACCGAGCGCGCCAGCCAGAAAGCCGATTGAAATCGATCCGGCATCGCCGAGGAAAATGCGCGCCGGGTGAAAGTTAAATATCAGGAAACCCAAGGCCGCGCCTGCTATCGCCGCTGATGCCAACGCCAGTTCAGGCACCGGATGCACGCTCAACAGTGCGGCCACTGCATAGCCGGAGAATCCAAACAGCGTCATGCCACCTGCGAGGCCATCGGCGCCATCCATGAAATTATAGAGATTGACCAGCCACATCATCAAAAAGGCCAATGCAGCGAGCAACCACCATGGCGCAGCCGCCGGAAAGAGCGCGACATATGCCGCGACCGCGATGAAGTGCGCCGCAAACCTGACGCGCGCGGGCAGCCCACGGCGGTCGTCAATCTGCGACACCGCGGCGAGGAACGCGGTACCCAGTGCCGCGCACCACAATGACGGCGCGGCAAGCAAAATCGCCACCACGGCTACTGGCACGATGCCCCAGCCGCCGACCCGTGGTGTCGGACGGACATGTAAGGAACGGTCGTTCGGAATATCCGTGGCGAGCCGCCACGCCAGTCCGGTTTTCAGCAGGACAAGCAAGATCGCCGCGCTCGCGCATGCCGCGCTCACGGCTATCGCAGCCACAGTCATCCAAGGCAAAGTCAAAAGAGCGTGCGTATTCATGGACTGTCTTAGCGCTTCTTCGATCGATACCAACTGGCGGTCGCAGCCAGACCGTCATCGGCTGTGTATGGCGGATTCCAGTCAAGCACGCGGCGAATGTGCGTCGTGTCGACCTGCAAACTGCCGATCAGGCGTTCGACGTGCGCCGAACGGCGTGCCAGTCGGCCAACGAAACGCAGCCAGCTGACCGGAACCGGAAAAAGCCGTGCCGTTTTCTGCAAATGCTTGCCGATGGCTTGTGCAAGTTCGGCAACAGTCGGATCGATCCCGTCAGCGACGTGAAAGCACTGATGTGCCGCGCGCGGGTCCGTCGCACAACACAGCAAGGCATCGGCGAGATTACCGACATAAACCAGGCTGCGTCTCGCGCTCACGGCCCCTAGCGGCAGCGGCACGCCGCGCCAGATGCCGTCCATCAGACGCAAGAAATTTGCCCGCACCTGCGGGCCGTAAACCAACGGCGGGCGCACGATCACGACGTCGAGCCCGCTTTCATCGCCATAACGAATCAGGGCCTGCTCAGCTTCCCGCTTCGAGCGGCCGTAGGCGTCTTCTGCATGCGCCGGGTCATCTTCCCGAAGCGGACGCCCGCCATCCGTTTCAGCCACTGCCTTAATACTGCTAACGAATACGAAGCGCCGCACGCCGTTTCGGCTGGCCGCCTCCGCAAGTCGCAGCGTACCTTCGACGTTGGTCGCGCGAAATGCGGCGTCGGGGTCAGCCGCATCGTCGTGCATGACATGAACGCGGGCTGCGAGATGCACGACGCAATCGGGCTTTAGCCCTTGCGGCCATGCGTCGGCGACACCGGCAAAATCCTTGCCGTCATGAACCCACTCCTGTACGCCGTCCACGCAGCCGCCCGGTTGACGAACCAGCCCGGTCACCGTGTGACCTGCGTCAATCAACGCGCGTCCGAGCGCTCGCCCGACAAATCCATTCGCACCGCTTACGAGAACGTGCGTCATAGCAACTTCCAACCGAAGCGGTTAAAGAACCTCACCGCCGACGCCGCGAACATTCGAATATGCGCGGACCCTTTGCGCGCAGCGCCTCCGCCGTGGTGCAGGACACGAACAATGGGCAGATACGCAACACGGGCCACGTCGTGGGTGCGCAGGCTCAGATCGTAGTCTTCGAAGTAGAGGAAATAGCCCGGGTCAAAACCCTCGAGCTTTTTCAGCACACTCGTTCGAAACAGCATGAAGCAGCCACTGACAATAGGCGGATCCCACACTATGTCGCGCCCGTTGATCACATCGTGCATCTCGTAACGCGCCAGACGCCGCGCAAAAAAACTGCGCGCGCTCGCCGGCAAGAATCCCCGCACGAATAGATCGAGCAACGTCGGGAAGCGGCGGCAGAGATACTGGATGCGCCCCTGATCGTCGCAGATCTGTGGCGTCAGCAGCCCAAGCTCCGGATGTGCCTCGAAAAAGTCGAGTGCCTTGATCAGTGCATCGTGGTCAAGGTCGACATCGGGATTCAGGACCAGGTGATAGCGGCTGCCCGACCGTTCGATTGCCAGATTATGTCCGCGCCCGTAGCCCACGTTGCCGTGCCCGGCGATGATCGCCGCAGGAATCTCGTGAGCGCGAAGCTCGCTGAGCAAGCTGCTGACCTCAGGCAGGCCGCCGTTGTCGACCAGGTAAAGCTCGACCTGAAGATGAGGCCTCGCCACCATCAAGGCATCACGGGCGACCGCGAGACTATCCAGCGTTTGCGCGAGTTGCACCGGGTCCGGCCGATAGACAACCACCGACACGGAAAGACCCTCGACTTCGGAAATCAGCGCACTAGTATTCATGTAAATGAAGCAGCGTGCCTGATCGCGGCACTTGTATTTTTCGACGACGCGCCGACGGAAGCTTTTCAGTCTGCTCAAAATGTCCGGGTCGGACAACCTGCTTTTCGTTTTGTTACGTGCAAAAGTGGCATCCGACCCTCCGCATTCACCGCCATTTTAACGCCTGATGAGAAGGCGAACATTTTCGCGCGGCGAAGCCGTCGTTGGCAGCAACGCCAGATGTCGCCGACCAGTGCTTACAACAGGTGTAACGAGCGCGGCAGCCCTGCTAGACTGTCGAACCGCCGGGACAAACCTGCGCGGCTGATGAGGGCATACAGAACTCACCGAACGCTTGGGATCGAGCGCATCCCGCCATCAGGGTAAAGGAAAGGCAGGGCGCCGTTGATCGCGACAGCGCTGTCGGCCCTATTATAAATGAAGGTATAAGCAAAACTCGTCGGAAGTATCGTCGCTCGTCGCTTAAAAATCATTCGCAAGCTGCGAAATGAAAATTCATGCGACGTCAAGGCCTCTGACAGACACTCGAATACACGGAAAGATTTCTTATGAAAGAGCGGGCTTTATTCCTTGACAGGGACGGCGTTGTCAATGTTGATTTCGGATACACACATCGGCGAGAGCAGTTCGAGTTCATTCCGGGAATATTCGAACTGGTGGCCGAGGCAACGCATCTGGGATACAAAACATTCATCGTAACGAACCAGGCAGGCATAGGCCGAGGCTATTACACGGAAGAAGATTTCTGGAAGTTGATGGATTGGGTGACTCAAAAATTCACCGATGCTGGTGGCTCGATAGAAAGAACCTATTTTTGCCCCCACCACCCAGAATACGGAATCGGCGTGTACCACCGGGAATGTGCATGCCGCAAACCTGCGCCAGGCATGCTGCTGCAAGCCGGACGCGATTATCAAATAGACTTCGGCCGATCAGTCTTTCTTGGCGACAAAAAGACCGACATGGCCGCTGGCCATGCGGCCGGCGTGGGCACATTGCTCTACATGGGCGACGAACCGGATTATCAGCCGGCCATTAAAACGGCCTCCCCGCTCGATGCGATGCCGTATCTTCGCCTCGCCACCTGACCGATAGGTTACATTCCGGCTAGGCATCGCAGCGCACCAATACCAAACCGCGAAGACCGCATCACGAAAATCAACGCTCAAGAGAATGGAAATTCCCACGTCGCCCCGCCCCCTTCTTACTATCGCGATCCCAACATTTAACCGGGCCGCCTATCTCGAACTGTGCCTGCGCCAGTTTCTGCCTGACGTCGACCTGTTTGATGACGGCTTGGTGGAGGTTCTGGTTTCCGATAACTGCTCCGCCGACCACACCGCAGCGACCGTAGAGGCGCTCCGTGAGCAAGGATTGAATATCCGGTCGATTCGGAACGAGCAAAATATTGGATCTGACGCCAACATCGCCCAATGTTTCAACACTGCACAGGGACGCTACGTGCAGATTCTGGGCGACGACGATCTTTATCTTCCAGGAAAACTCAGGCACATCATTAGCCTGTTGCAACAAGACGACTATGGCGTCATTTGCTTGAAAGCGTATGGGTACGAGCACGATTACGTGAAGGAACGACCAGTCGGAACCGGCGGCAGGCGCGATTTCACTGATGTGTCAGATTTTCTGTATGAGGTAGGTCCAGTGATCACGTTCATATCGGCCTGCATCATAAATAAGGACCTGCAACGCGAGATCGATGCACAACTATTTTGCGGAAGCAATCTCGTTCAGGTACATCTGGTGATATTGCCGATTTTACGATCCAAACGTAATTCGTTCGTCCTCGATTATGTCCTTGCATGCAAGCGAGCCAATTCCGGTGGTTATGATTTTTCAGAAATTTTTGTCGAAAAATTTTTTGGAATTCTGAAATCATATGAATCTGCGGGGTTACAAACTCAGGCAATCAATCGCCTGGGGAATAAAATGTTAATCAGTTACTACCCGTTCAACTTACTGAGACAACGTCTCGCTGATCAAGGCAGCCCATCAACCACGCTCAGGCGCTTCAAGGCACAGTTCGGCAATCGAGCGGCTTTTCTGTTCTTTTGCGCCCCGATCATTGCCTGGCCTAAACCGCTCGCCATCCTATGGGGATGGGGCGCGGTTTTAGCAGGAAGAGCGTGGAATGGGGAGTTGCGGCGGGGATGGTATTTTGCGCTGCATCGCTTGTCTCTGCTGGCCGCCGGTCGCAAGGACAATTCGGCCAAATCACGAAACGGTGGCTAGACGGCGTTCCGTACGCCATGTTGGATGGGGGCACCTATGCGACGAGTCACCCAAGCCGTACAATCATTCCAGCATCGGCCGGCACGACCTCTTCTCGGAGCAGCCCCGACCTAAGTGCACCGCAAGCCGTGCTTATGATTAGCGGTGCCTTTTGAAGACGACGAAGCGCGAAGGATTCACCCTCCGGTTCGAGAAACCGAAGACGATGCGACAGATCATATGTGAGCGAGTGTCTCTATGCTCCATGACTCGCGCCGACACACCCTTTTTAACCATAACGGGACAATCCCCGATGACAAATGTTATGACGAGTACCCCGAACCCCGCAGATATTCTCCAGAGCAATGCGACTCAATCCATCCAGGCAAAAGAAGCGCTACTCAATGACACTCGCTTAATCGAAACCTTTTCGAAAGCCGCATCGCACGTCGTAGCATGCTACAAGTCGGGCGGTAGGCTTTATATCGCAGGCAATGGCGGCTCCGCCGCTGATTCCCAGCATTTGGCGGCGGAATTCGTGAGCAAGCTCGCAAGGGATAGAAATCCCCTCCCTGCCGAATCGCTGACAACGGATACCTCTATTCTTACCGCTATCGGCAATGACTATGGCTATGAACACGTATTTTCCCGACAATTGATCGCAAAATTGAAGCCCAACGATGTATTTCTGGGCATCACGACATCCGGAAAATCGAAGAACATTCTGTCGGCACTGCAAGTGTGTAAGCAAATCGGGGCAAAATCGATCGTGTTCACGGGCTTCGGAGGCGGAGAGGCCGCGACGCTCGCAGACTATCCTCTGATTGTTCCGGGTAATCGGACCAGCACGATCCAGGAACTACACATCCTGCTGGCACATAGCGTGTGCGAGACGGTTGAACTGGCGCTCTTCCCGATGGAAGAGGCAGCACACTGACTACCGACGCGACACTCTGGCCGACGGATGCAGCGTGCCGATAAGGCATCGCTGCATAAAAAAGTCCGCAGTCCGTGCGTTAAGGGAATGACTGCCGATCCTTTGACCATCCGGATGCTGGTGCCAGTCAACTCACCCGCGAATCGAACCTACCTGAGTCCAAGGATAGACAAACGTTACACGCACGCGTGCCCCTTCGGCGAGAAGCGCTTCACCCTCGTGCGCCTCTGCGGTAACATTGCGTAGTGGCAGGCGCTCTTTCGGCGTGCGTTTTTAGCCAGGTTTCTTACACAATTTACAATACTTGCGATGTCTCTGTTCGAGCGTTTCGGCCAGACTCAGCAAGACGCTCATTGGCCAAGATTTCCCCTCTCCATGTCGACGCATCAAGCGTACGCGCAGTAGTTGGGCGGCGCAACGCACGACAGTGCGCGGCTATCGTCGACAGGAACTGGCTTTAGCTTCTGAAGCCGAGCGGCTTCACGACGTCGACAATCTGTAACTTCCCTTGCTCGTTTGCAACGATGTCTAACGGTATTTTGAGGCCTGCCACTCTAATCGTACAATCGCGGATTGTCTGATGCTGTTCTCCTGACGGGACTCTGACAGCTGAAAACCGCCAACACCGCATCAATTGTTACTTTTTGTTACGCGACATCAGGTGCTCGTTAGAGCAACTGCGGGATTGCCCAAACCAATATTTCCGAGGGAGCTACGCTTAGATGAAAGTTGTATTGCTTGCAGGGGGTCTCGGGACCCGAATTTCGGAAGAGACATCGGTCCGGCCAAAGCCGATGGTCGAAATCGGTGGCAAGCCTATCCTGTGGCATATCATGAAAATTTATGCTGCACATGGCTTGACCGATTTCATAGTCTGTTGCGGCTACAAAGGGTATCTGATCAAGGAATACTTCGCCAACTATTTTCTGCACATGTCGGACGTGACGATCGACCTTGCAAAGAACACGTTGGAAGTACATCAGAAAAAGGCCGAGCCGTGGCGCGTGACGCTGGTCGATACCGGCGAAACTACGCAGACCGGTGGCCGTCTGCGCCGCGTACGAGACTATATCGACGGCGATTTTTGCATGACATACGGCGACGGCGTTGGCTCGGTCAACATCACTGAGTTGCTGGCATTCCATCACGCGCACGGCAAGCAGGCGACGATGACTGCCGTTCAGCCTCCGGGCCGTTTCGGCGCATTGGAAATGGACGGTACGCAAATACGTTCATTCATGGAAAAACCGACCGGCGACGGCGGCTGGATCAATGGCGGATTCTTCGTCCTGAATCCGTCTGTTATCGACCTGATCGAAGGAGACGAGACACTCTGGGAACGTCAGCCGCTTGAAGCGCTTGCAAAGAGCGATCAGTTGCAAGCTTACTTCCATCCCGGCTTCTGGCAGCCGATGGATACTCTGCGCGACAAGACCCACCTCGAGGAACTTTGGACTTCAGGCACTGCGCCGTGGAAAACGTGGGAGTGAGAATGGTCGTTGATTCTGCGTTCTGGCGCGGCAAGCGCGTATTCCTGACCGGTCATACCGGCTTCAAAGGCGGGTGGATGTCGTTGTGGTTGGCGTCCATGGGCGCCAAAGTGGCCGGCTATGCGCTACAACCGAACACTCAGCCGAATCTTTTCGAGGCAGCGAGCGTGCTCGCCACGCTGGAACAGAACCATTTCGGCGACATCTGCAACCGGGAAGAACTGACGGCTGCGATGGTCGGCTTCCGCCCCGACATCGTGATTCACATGGCAGCGCAAGCTCTGGTGCGCTATTCGTATGCGGCGCCCGTAGAAACGTACGCTACGAATGTCATGGGCACCGTACATGTGCTCGACGCGATTCGCCAGTGCAACACAGTACGGGCGGCCGTCATGGTGACGTCCGACAAGTGTTATCAAAACAATGAGTGGCCTTGGGGCTATCGTGAAAACGAGCCGATGGGCGGGTACGACCCGTACAGCAATAGCAAGGGCTGCGCAGAACTCGTGACATCGGCCTACCGGCAGTCCTTCTTCCCGGCTGAGCGTTATGCAGACCATGGCGTCGCCATCGCCTCCGGAAGAGCAGGCAATGTGATTGGCGGAGGCGACTGGTCTGCTGACCGACTGGTTCCGGATGCTATTACCGCGTTCCAGAAGGGTGTACCCCTGCTGATCCGCAACCCTGGCGCCATCCGCCCCTGGCAGCACGCACTGGAGCCCGTGTCGGGCTATCTGATACTGGCGCAGGCGCTTGTGGAGCAAGGCGTCGCCTTCAATGGCGGCTGGAACTTCGGCCCTAATGACACCGATGCGCGAAGCGTGCGAGAAGTCGTCGACCTCGTCATTGAAAAATGGGGCAAGCCAGCTCGCTGGCAACAGGACGGGGCGGAACAACCCCATGAAGCCAATTTCCTGAAGTTGGATTGTTCGAAAGCCAAACAGCACCTGGGCTGGGTCCCAAGCTGGGATTTGTCGACGGCGATTGAAGCAACCGTTGCATGGCATCGCGGCAGAGCGAACGGCGAGGACATGCAGCAAGTCAGCCTCGCACAAATTCAGCGTTATTCAGAGGCTGCGCAACAACGCGCGGCGAGTAAGTAATCAACATTCCAATAGGATTCCCCAATATGGCCATCGAAATCATCGACTCCGGCAAACAGGCACAAGCCGTGCTGCGCAGCAAAATCGCGGCACTGGTTGACGAATATGCGGCGCTTGCCTATGCAGACAAACCTTTCGTCCCCGGACAGACAACCGTCCCTCCGTCGGGCAAGGTTATTGGTGCGCCGGAGCTGCGCAACATGGTGGAGGCATCGTTAGACGGCTGGCTGACGACCGGTCGCTTTAACGACGAATTTGAGAAGCGCCTCGCCCAGTATCTTGGCGTCAATCACCTGATCACGGTCAACTCGGGCTCCTCAGCCAACCTGGTCGCATTCAGCACGCTCACGTCTCCGAAGCTTGGCGAACGCGCCATTCTCCCCGGCGACGAAGTGATTGGCGTAGCAGCAGGATTCCCGACCACGGTCAATCCGATTCTGCAGTTCGGCGCCGTGCCGGTCTTCGTCGATGTCGAACTCGGCACCTACAATATCGACGCATCGAAAATCGAGGCCGCGCTCTCCAGCAAAACGAAGGCCATCATGCTGGCCCATACGCTGGGCAATCCCTACAACCTCGGCGTGATCAAAGACATCTGCAAGCGGCACAATCTGTGGTTGATCGAAGATTGCTGCGATGCGCTGGGCGCGACCTACGACGGGCAGAAGGTCGGCACGTTTGGTGACATCGGCACATTGAGCTTTTACCCCGCGCACCACATTACGATGGGCGAAGGCGGTGCAGTATTCATGAACGACACCGAACTGAAGATGATTGCGGAATCGTTCCGCGATTGGGGTCGTGACTGCTATTGCGCACCGGGCAAGGACAACACGTGCAACAAGCGCTTCTGCTGGAAGCTCGGGAATCTGCCGGAAGGATACGACCATAAATATACGTATTCGCATCTCGGCTACAACCTGAAGATCACTGACATGCAAGCCGCCTGCGCGCTTTCGCAACTCGATCGTATCGACGATTTCATTGCGAAGCGCCGCGCCAACTTCGATTTCCTGAAGACGCGTCTCGCAAGCTGCGAAGAATTCCTGCTGCTGCCGCACGCCACGCCGAACTCCGATCCCTCCTGGTTCGGCTTCCCTATCACGCTGAAAGACAATGCGCCGGTCAGTCGCCTTGATCTGCTGACTTATCTCGACGAAAACAAGATTGGCACCCGCCTCCTGTTCGCCGGCAATCTGACGCGCCAACCCTACATGCTGGGCCGGAACTTCCGCGTGGTCGGCGATCTGACCAACAGCGACATCGTCATGAATCAAACGTTCTGGCTCGGCATCTACCCAGGGCTGACGAACGAGCACCTCGAGTACGTTGCGACGAAGATCGAAAATTATCTCGGTATCGGATTCTGAGTATGACGTCGCCCAACGAGATGCAGGCATCGCAACGTCCATTTCTGGACATCGCCAGTTCCGACTTCGCGAGACTGACAGCGCACATCGATTGCCACGACATCGACGGCAAGACCATCCTGGTCTCCGGTGCGACCGGCTTTTTCGGCGCGTGGATACTGGCGCTGTTCGAATGGTTGCAAAAGACACGCAACGTGCGATTCCGCGTGCTTGCGATATCACGCGATCCGCAGAACTTCCGCAGCAAACATCCCTGGATTGACGACGTGGATTGGTTGCAGTGGATCACCGGCGACATCCAGGATTTCGCCTTTCCCGAGCAGGCGATCGATTACGTCATCCATGCGGCAACCGAAACGTCGGCGGCTGCCGGAAGAATGCCGGCTCTGTTGCTGAACTCCATCGTGCGCGGCACCGAGCGTGTCCTCGCATGTGCCAAAGCGGGTGGGGCAAAGCGTGTTCTACTGGTAAGTTCGGGCGGCGCATACGGCGGCCAATCCACCGATACACCGCAGTTGCTCGAGTCATCGAGAAACGGTCCTTCGACGATGGATGTCGCCAGTGCGTACGGCGAAGGTAAGCGCGTGATGGAACTGCTCGGCGCGATCCATGCGCATGAAAACGCGTGTGAAGTCGTCGTCGCCCGATGTTTTGCATTCGTTGGCGCGGGTCTGCCTCTCGACGGGCATTTTGCGATCGGCAACTTCATCCGCGACGCGCTTACGCAGGATCGAATCTTGATTCGCGGCGACGGCAAAGGTGTCCGCTCCTATCTGTATGCGGCCGATCTGGCTGTCTGGCTAATGCATTTATTGTTGAACGGCCAGAACCGTGGGATATACAACGTGGGTTCCGATAAGGAAGTGACGATCGCTGAGCTGGCGAGGCAGGTGATTTCCACGCTGGCGCCGGCAAAGACGGTCATAGTCGAGGGCGCCAGCAATGGCCCGGGTGCCGGCAACCGGTACATCCCTTCGATCGACCTGGCCCGCAGCCAACTCGGTCTCGACGTCTGGACCGCGTTGCCGCTGGCGATTCTTAACACTGCCCTCTGGTCTTCGAAGAAATCATGAAAGCCCTGATACTTTGTGGAGGACTGGGCACCCGCCTGCGTGGCGTGATCGGTGCGTCGCAAAAAGCTGTGGCTGATATCGACGGGCGCCCATTCCTTTCTTTTGTCATCGAACAGCTCGCGAAAGCCGGCATTCATGACCTCGTTTTTTGTACCCATTACCAGTCGGAGCAGGTGGGAAGCGTGGTGGCAAATCTGCCCGCCGACTCTGCGCGCGAGGTTGCAATCGTGTGCGAGCCGTCTGCCATGGGAACCGGCGGCGCCGTGCTGTACGCGCTGTCCCAGCTTCAATACGAAGGCCCGTTTATTGCGTTGAATGCGGACACCTATCTTGATGCCGCTGCCTATCGAGCCGCCGCGGAGAGCGCACCGCCCGTGATCGTCGTCACGCCGATCGACGATTGCGAGCGCTACGGCGCGGTGCAAATGGATGAGAATCGCCAGGTTCAAACCGTGACCGAAAAAGGCAAGACCGGTCCGGGCCTGATCAGTGCCGGCGTTTACGGTCTGCATACTCGCCATCTCACCGCCTTCCCTGTCGAGACGTTGTCGATGGAACAGGACATCATTCCGGCGCTGATCTCGCAGCAGCTTCTGACGGCACAGGTGTACGAGGGTCCTTTCCTGGATATCGGCACGCCCGACAGCCTGAAATTCATTCGCGAACAAGGTGTGCAGAAACTGTAATGAAAGACCATTTCACAAATCTTGTCGTAAAACACGATCAACCTGTCGTGGATGCGATTGCAGCCATCGAACGCGGGCCAACCCAGATCGCACTGGTGGTCGACGCAGATGAGGTATTGGTAGGCGTACTCACCAATGGTGACCTGCGGCGCTTCCTGGTGAACGGCGGCCAAACGTCGACGCCGGTTCACGAATGCATGAATCGCAAGTTCCATGCGCTGCCTCACGGAACCTCGCGCGAAGAGCTGCTGAAGCTATTCGATCTTGGCTATAACGCGGTTCCCTTGCTCGATCCACGTGGCAAGCTCGTCGAGTTCGCGACCCCGGATTTCTTCCCGCCAGCGAAGGAAGTCGCGGTGCTGTCGCGCGCAAGAGCGCCGGTGCGCATCAGCTTCTCCGGCGGCGGAACCGACCTCACCTATTACTTCATGAAGAACGGCGGTGTCGTTCTGAATGCATCGATCGCGCTGTACGCGCACGCCACGCTGATTCCGTCCGCGGGACCGGAGATCAATATCATCTCGCATGATATCGACCGCCACGAGCACTATCCGACGCTGCGCAGCCTCCTCGACAGCCCGGACAAGGGGCTCCTCTCCTCTGTGGTGTCGGTGATCCGCCCGGACTTCGGCTTCGATCTGTTTGTCCACTCCGACTTCCCGGTAGGCTCTGGCCTCGGCGGATCGTCCGCCGTGGCAACAAGCGTCGTAGCGGCGTTCAACGAACTGCGGCTGGATAAGTGGAGCACCTATGAGATCGCCGAACTCGCGTTTCAGGCCGAGCGGCTCTGCTTCGCGATTTCCGGCGGCTGGCAAGATCAATATGCATCCGCGTTCGGCGGCTTCAACCTGATCGAGTTCGACGGCAAGCGCAACATGGTTCATTCGCTGCGTCTCGAGTCGGCGATCGGCAACGAGTTGGAAGAATGCCTGATACTGTGCAATACCGGCATCGAGCACAACTCGGGCAAGATCCATGAGCAGCAGCGTGAAGACTTCAACAAGATCGACCGTAACCAGCAGTTGCTCGATATGGTGGACCTTTGCCGGCGCATGCATAAACACTTGATTCGCGGCGACCTCAATGAGTTCGGCACCAGCCTGCATGAGGCGTGGACAATCAAGCATGGCCTGTCGAGCGCAATCAGCGGTAATGCCCTCGACGAGATCTACCAGGCGGCGCTCGATGCCGGCGCGCTGGGCGGCAAGTTGCTGGGCGCAGGAGGGGGTGGTTTCTTCCTGTTCTACGTGCAACCACGCCACCGCGCTTCGGTGTCGGCCAAGCTCAAGTCGCTTGGTTGCACATTGAGCACCGTCCGTTTCGAACAAGAAGGCGTAACTTCGTGGAGAACCAAAGTAGCATGAACGAATCGACATTCAAGATTGGCGATTTTACTGTCGGGGGCCCACGCACGTTCGTGATCTCTGAAATCGGCAACAATCACAACGGCAGCCTGGCATTGGCGAAAGAGCTAGTGGACGCGTCGATCGACGCCGGTGCGGATTGCGTCAAGTTTCAGATCAGAAACCGCGCGGCGCTCTACCGGACGGCTCCGGGGGCCGAAGGCTCCGAGGATCTGGGTGTCGAGTACATTCAGGATCTTTTGAACAAAGTCGAACTGACGAACGACGAGCACCGTGAACTGCGCGAATATTGCGCGCAGAAGAACATCACCTATATGTGCACGCCGTGGGATGAACCCAGCGTCGACGTGCTGGCGGGATTCGATGTTCCGGCACTGAAGCTGGCATCGGCCGACTTGACGAACCCCTATCTGATCCGCAAAGCGGCGAGCCTCGGCAAGCCGCTGATCCTTTCCACCGGCATGTCGCTCGAGCCTGAAATCGAGGCCGCGGCGAAACTGGTCAAGAGCTTGGGCGTGCCGTTTGCGATGCTTCATTGCAATAGCACCTACCCCGCTCCGGAAGCCGACATTCATCTGGGCTATATCAAGCGCCTGCAGGAAATTCACAGCGTAATTGGCTATTCCGGTCACGAGCGCGGTACGGCGGTGACCATTGCCGCCGTGGCTCTCGGCGCAAAGGTTGTCGAACGGCACATCACGCTCGACCGCAACATGGAAGGTCCCGATCACGCGGCGAGTCTCGAGCCGGGCGAATTCAAGGCACTCGTGGACGGCATCCGTCAGGTCGACCAGGCACTGCCCTGGACAGGCCCTGGCCGGCAAGCCAGCCAAGGGGAACTGCTCAATCGCGAAAACCTGAGCAAGAGCGTCATCGCCGCACGCGCCATCAAGCAGGGCGAAACCTTTACCGAGGAAAGCCTGCGTGTCGCCAGTCCCGGCCAGGGTCTGGCGCCGTACCGGCTGCCCGATCTGCTGGGTAAAGTCGCGCATCGGGATATCCGCATTGGCGACTTCCTGTATGAAGGCGACCTGACCGGTCAGAAAACGGTGAAGCGCTCGTACCAGTTCCCGGGATACTGGGGCGTACCGGTTCGTTATCACGATTTCGAGCAATATGTCGCGATGATCGATCCGGACCTCTATGAGTTCCATCTGTCGTATCGCGACCTGTCGTTGAAGCCGGCTAATTATCTTAAGCAAGTCGACTGCAAGCGTCTGGTCGTTCACGCGCCGGAACTGTTCGAGAACAGCGAGTTGCTTGACCTGACCGCGGACGATCTGAGCTATCGCCAACGCTCCATCGACAACCTCAAGCGGGTGGTCGAGGCAACCGAGCAGATGCGCAGCTTCTTCCCCGCAGCGGATTCGGCGTTGATCGTGGCGAACGTCGGCGGTTTCTCGATGGATGCGCCCTTCCCCCTCGCGCATCGCGCCGAGCTGTATGACCGCTTCGCCGAATCGTGCGCGAAGATCGACTTCGGTTCCACCGAACTGACGCCGCAGAACATGGCGCCGTTCCCGTGGCATTTCGGCGGACAACGTCACCAGAACATCTTCATGATGCCGGACGAGCTGGCTGAGAAAGCCAAGGAGCTCAAGCTGCGCTATTGCACCGACCTGTCGCATCTGCAAATGACGTGTAGTCATTTCGGGCTCGACTTCCAGGACGCAATGGCGAAGCTGCTGCCGCATAGCGCGCACCTGCACGTGGCCGATGCGCTTGGCGTCAACGGCGAAGGCGTCGTGATCGGCACTGGCGACGTCAACTGGCCCGAAACCTGGAAGAAGGTCTCGGCTTACCCGTCCGTCAGCTTCATCCCCGAAGTGTGGCAAGGCCACAAAGACCACGGCGCCGGCTTTTGGCACGCGCTGGACTTCCTCACCAAGCTCAACTAAAGGGGCGAATCGGGCGTTTACTGGCCTGTCTCGCTGCAAACGCCTGCTTCCCCGTCTAACCTGACTTTTCAGCTCACACCAACCGCGAATTGCCAACGCAACGCGGTTGCGTGTGCCATCCGCAGCAACCCGTTCCGAAATCTATCCTCGCGATCGCAGACAGTTATCCAGTGCACACCGTTACATCGATCCGCGTCAATACGCTGGCAGGGCTGACTTCGTCCTTCGCCCTCGTTCCCGAATGCATCGCGTTCGCGCTCGTCGCGCACGTGAACCCGCTAATGGGCCTCTACGGCGCATTTATCATCTGCACGATCACCGCCCTGTTCGGCGGTCGCCCGGCCATGATCTCCGGCGCAGCAGGTTCGATGGCGGTCGTCATTGTTGCACTCGTCGTCCAGCACGGTGCGCAATACCTACTGGCCACGGTCGCTCTGAGCGGCATCATCATGGTGCTTTTCGGCGCTTTGCGGCTAGGGAAACTGATCCGAATGGTCCCACATCCGGTGATGCTCGGCTTCGTGAATGGCCTCGCTATCATCATCGCCATGGCGCAACTGGAGCACTTCAAGGAAGCCACCGCCGATGGCATCCACTGGCTTCACGGCACGCCGCTGATCGTGATGATGTCTCTCGCGGCGCTCACGATGGCGATCGTTTATCTGCTGCCGCGATTCACTCGTGCGATTCCGCCAGCGCTAGCCGCGATTCTCGGTATCGGCGTGGTCGCACAACTGCTTCATCTTCCGACGCACACGCTCGGTGATATGGCCCACATCGCCGGTGGGCTGCCCATGTTTCGGTTTCCGGACGTCCCTTTCACGCTCGAAACACTGCAAATCGTGCTGCCGTATGCGGTATTGATGGCGATCGTCGGATTGCTCGAAACCCTGCTGACCTTCAACTTGACGGGCGAACTTACTGAGACCCAAGGCCAGCCGAATCGCGAGTGCGTTGCGCTCGGCATCGCCAACGTGGTGTCCAGTGTGTTCGGTGGAATGGGCGGCTGCGCGATGATCGGCCAGACAGTAATCAACCTGAGTTCCGGCGGCCGCACGCGTTTGTCGGGATTCGTCAGCGGCGTGATGATCCTGTTGTTCATTCTGTTTCTGTCACCGCTGATCGAGCGGATTCCACTTGCCGCGCTGGTCGGCGTGATGTTCGTCGTTGCACAACAGACCTTCGCGTGGGGCTCGTTGCGCGTGCTCGGCAAGGTGCCGCGCAACGACGCGGTTGTCATCATCGCGGTCACCGTCATCACTGTGTTCTCGGATCTCGCGATTGCCGTGTTGTGCGGCATCGTGATTGCCGCGCTGAATTTCGCGTGGCAGCACGCGCACGAAATTCATGCAGACGTCGGGTCCGATCACGCAGGCGACAAGACCTACGCGCCGCGCGGCACGCTTTTCTTCGCATCGACGACGCGCTTTCATGCGCTGTTCGATCCGCAGCAAGATCCGGAGCGAGTGACGCTCGATTGCAGCCATCTGCACCTCGCAGATCATTCGGCAATCGCCGCCATCGAAGGCCTGTATCAGCGCTACGCGAAAGCAGGTAAGGAGTTGCGCTTCAAGAACCTGTCGGACCGGAACGCACGACTGCTGCAACGCGCTGGATCCAACGTGGCGGCCGCACGATAAGGAAACGGATCAAGGACCCGTGGGCAACGCTTTTCGGCTAGCCGCGAAGCTGACCGCCGTCCAGGACGAACAGCGCGCCGGTCGCAAAACCCGCCTTTGCAGAGCATAGAAAGGCGGCCATGTCAGCCACCTCTTTCGACGTGCCAAGACGCGCCATTGCGACTTCCTGCTTTAGCATGGCTGCGACCCGATCTGGGTCAGCCGCGAGCTTGCGCTCCCACGTCGAACCTTCGAAGAGAATATTGCCAGGGACCAACGCGTTGATGCGGATGTTTTCTGGTGCGAGGTACCGAGCGGCCCCGCGGACAAAACTATCGAGTGCCGCTTTTGCGGCTGAATAGGCCACGGGCGCGCCAAGCGCAGCGCTTCCGCAAATCGATGAGATGCACAGAATCGCGCCACCACGTGTGCCTAGATGCGGGCGAGCGGCCGCGACAGTATTCGTCGCGCTGATCAGATTGATTTGCAGCATGCGATGCCATTCGGCTTCGTCTTCCTGGCCCGGAGGTACAGAAGCGCCGCTACCGACATTGCAAACGACGATGTCGATCTGACCGCGCACCGCGACTGCCTGCTCCAGCACGGCAGTCGCGCCGGCACGCGTCGATACGTCGCCCACGGCGGGCGTCGCTCCGAGTTCCGTAGCAACCTTGTTCACCCCATCCGCATTGCGGCCATTGACGACCACATGGCACCCCTCGCTCGCCAGCGCCGCGGCAATCGCCTTTCCGATCCCGTGAGATGACCCGGTGACGAGTGCTACTTTGCCGTTGAGTTCGAGGTCCATCACAGCCCCTTTGCAGTCCAGCCGCCGTCGATGATGAAATCAGCACCAGTGGCGTAAGCGCTCGCTCCCGACGCCAGAAAAATCGCTACGCCCACCATGTCTTCGACTTGCCCCCAACGTCCAAGCATCGTCCTGCTAGCACGATCCTGGTTCTTCGCAGGATCGTTAAAGCTGCCTGCCGTCATGTCAGTCTGAATATAGCCTGGCACGATGCAGTTTACGCGGACATTGCTAGGACCCAGGTCAAGCGCAAGCGCCTTGCTCATCATCCGCAGCCCGCCCTTGGCCGCAACGTAGCCGGGGTTACCGGGAAACCCCATCAAGGCCCCAATACTGGCTACGGTAATGATAGAACCTCGGCGGCGGCGCGCCATTGACTGACCGATCAGCGAACAGGTGCGATACGCGCTAGTCAGGTTCGTTTCGAGCGTTTTGGAAAAGATCTCGACGGGCTGAACATCTGAGTCCGAAGGCAAGGTGATGCCCGCGACGTGCACGTACACGTCGATTCCACCGGATTGCGTCTCGATGTCACGGATCAATCCGGTCACCGCTTCACCGTCGTTGAGATCGCACTGGCGATAATCGAATGATGCCCCCTCGCTAACAGTAGAGCGGCCAAAGCCGATCACCGACGCGCCTGCCTTCGCGAGCCCATTGGCCAAGCCAAAACCGATTCCACGCGACGCCCCGGCGACAACGGCCGTCAGGCCATCAAGAGAAAACATCGACATATCCGTGCTCATGATCGAGTTCATTCCCCGATCAGCGGGATGTACATGTTGCGCTTCAACTCGTCGCGCTCGAGGAACGGGAACAGGTCTTCGAGCGGCGAGGATTCCATTTTGCCGTTATCGAGCCGGCGGGTGGCGATGCGCGGAATCCGCGGTTCTTCTGGTAGGACCATCACCTCGCAAAGCACCGGGCCGTCCGCGTTCAAAACGGATTCGAGGTCATGTTTGAGGTTGGCACCCGAGGCGATACGGACATATGGAACACCGTACGCATCAGCCAGCTTACCCAAATCGGGCAAAAGCAGTCCACTCGTTGCGTCCGCCCCGACGAGCCTATTGAAATAACCGACCTGTGATGTGCGAATGGACGCATATCCGGCATTGTTGATAACAAAACACTTAACCGGAAGCTTCAAGCTGGCGAGCGTCGCCAACTCCTGTGAATTGAATTGCAATCCACCGTCGCCTTCGACACAAATCGTTCGCTTGCGGCCAGACGCAACGCACGCGCCGATTGCCGCCGGCAAACCGAAGCCCATCGCTCCCGTTCCGCGATTATGGAAACAGCGTTGATCGCGCTTCAGTCGCAGGGCCAACAAAAACAGCTCAGCACAGAAGCCTGCGCTTCCCGATGCGATGACGTCGCCTTCCTGCATGACCGACGAGAGAACGTCCGAGAACTGATAGAGACTCAGTGGACCTTCCGTCGTTGCGTGAGACGGCTGCAACAGCGGATATTCCGCCTTCCACTCGGCGATTCGTCCGATCCAGGCTTCGTAAGAAGGCAATGCCGGTGCCGCGTCGAGCACGGTGTTCGCCACTTTGAGAAACGCACCTGCGTCCGAGACGATGGGTACCGCGATATCCATGCGCATCTTGCGAATTTCGGCCGCGTCGATATCGACCATCACCTTGACCGCACCACGCGCAAACCGTTCATGCGCATAGGCGGTCATCGCCATATCCAGCCGCGCACCGATGACTAGCACGAAGTCTGAGTTCTGAAGCGCAAAATTGGCCCACCGCGGCGCGATGCTGCCCGGCCGGCCGCCATAGAGCGGATGCTCGTCTTCGATCAGGTCCATTCCGAGCCACGTCGTCAGCACCGGCACTTGGACCCGTTCGAAGAAGCTGCGGAATTCACGTTGCGCACCCGAGAGTCGCACCCCGTGCCCAGCGATGATGACTGGGCGCGACGCCTTCGAAAGAAGCCTCATCGCTTCGCTCACCTGCGCCTCGAGGGCGGCGGGATCAGCGCTTTCGGTCTGGTCGTCGAAGTGTGCACGGCGCAGCGTCGACGGATCGATCTCCGTGCCTTGCACGTCGAGCGGCACGTCGAGCCATACTGGACCTCTGCGCCCCGTCAATGCCGCGTGCTCAAGCTCGTCGAATACGTAGGCCACGTCTTGCGGATTCCGGAGCGTCACGGCTTTCTTCGTGATCGACGACACGAGTGTGACGATATCCGCTTCCTGAACGCCCAACATCCGCAGGCCGCTATCGCCCTTAAGATCGGCAACCTTTACTTGACCAGAGACAAAGAAAACCGGCGTCGAATCTAGCCAGGCGCCCAGCGTCGCCGTCATCAAGTTCGTCCCGCCGGGCCCCCCGGTCACCAGACAAGCGCTCACGTCCCCCAGCAACTTGCCTGCCGCTTCAGCCGCAACGCCGCACGCCTGCTCATGTAAGCCCAATACCGGCTCGAGATCAGGATGCTTACCGAGCGCATCGTTCAAATGCATCGCTGCGCCGCCGGGTAGAAAGAAGACTTGCCGCACACCGAGCAAAGCCAGCCGATCCATGATGTAGTCAGCAACACGCATAATGTTTTGTCGTACCTGAGAGGATGTGTTCGGATTGCTGGTCGATATAGACCATTGATTGTCTGTTGATGCGGGTGCTGCACACGAGCGAAGACAGGCAGTAGGATCGGTTTGTTCCACTTACAGCCTGCACCATCGCTGTCGCGAGCGGTATGTCGTTCACGGGCCGCCGCGTATGCCCGGACAGCATCGTTGCAATACAAACAACGATGATCTCAGGCCCGGCCTATCGGCGGGCATCGAACTCACCAAACGCTGCGGCCGCCATCGACCACGAGATTTACACCATTCATGTAAGCAGAAGCGTCGGAGCAGAGGAAGCCGATCGCTCCGCAATACTCGTCATTATTGGCCATACGTCCCATTGGAATCAGCTTGACCAATTGGCTCACGAAAACGTCGTTCTGGCCGGCGTAGATTCCGCCGGGAGACAACGCGTTGCAGCGGACACCTTGGTCGCACCAGTACGTGGCCAGGTACTTCGTGAGACCCACCAGTCCGTGCTTGACGACGGAATACGTCACAGGCTTCACTGGCTGCTGATCCGGCGCAAGACCTTCGACTTGGTAAAGCCGCTGATCCGGCGCAATGACGCTAAGGTCGGACGCAATATTGAGGATCACGCCGCCCTGCCCGGTGCCGGCCATATGAGCGCCATACACTTTCGCGCAATTGAACGCACCGCCAAGTCCAACGTCAATATCACGCAACCATTGCTCGCGTGGAAAGTTCTCGAGCCGCGAGAAGTTGACGCCGCCAGCTTCTACCTTGGGATTGTTCGCTGCGTTGTTGATCAGAATATCAACGCGGCCATGCTTTTCGAGCACAAGCCGCTTCGATTCAACGATAGCATCGAGGTTCGTAATATCTGTCTCGATCACTAGCGTGTCGATATCGAATTCCCGCTGCAACAATGCTTTGTTGTTGTCGAGGCCAGCGCGACTGATGTCGAGCAGTACGGGGATGCCACCAAGGCTTGCGACTGCGGCGGCGTGCTGATAGCCAAGCATGCCTCCGCCCCCTGTGATAATCGCGACGCGGTTATTGAGGCCGAAGATATCAGAAACCGATTTGCCCTTCATCAACACATACTCCTTTTCTATTACGCGCCGGACATCGTGCAGCGTCCATCCGGCGTGTCGCCGCGTAGCCATGCGCGGGCGGCATCAGAAACTTTTCTCAACCATTCCACTTCATCGCCCGACACTCCACGCGCGACCTGCAGCACAAAATCACCGCGGTAGCTGATGTCGATGAGCCCAGCGCGCAAGCTGGCGAAGTCTGCATCGCCGGACCCGAGCGGGACGGTCGAACTGCCCATCACACGATCTTTGATATGGAAGCTACCAATTCTGTCGCCATACGCGGCGAATTCTTTCGCAGGCGCATAGCCAAGCGACGAACTGTTACCAGAGTCGTAATTCACCTTGACTAGTGGATGGTCAATCTCGCCGAGGAACGAACGGAAGTCGTCTGGGTTGAAATCGGCCTCGAGATGCAATTCGACCGACGATTCGACGGCGTCGGGCAGCACCGTATGCAACGCCGAAAGCACGCGCTCCTTGTCATTGCTGTCGATCATTTTCGATGCATCGACAAACGGCAAGACTACGCGCGTCACGCCCATTTCGGGGCAGATGGAAATCAACCATTTGAGTATTTCGAGACGCTTGCCAAAGGTCTCAGTGTCGACGCGAACCAGCGGGCAATCCATGAAGTAATCTGCACAGATCGATACGACGCTGACACCCGACGCTTTCAGCGCTTCTCGAAGCTGGCTGCGGCTTTCTGCTGTCTCCAGCGGATTGGCACCTTCGCCATAAAGATCAAATATCCATTCAATACCCCGCAGACCCGCCTTGGGTGCGGCTTCGATCTCTGCGGCCCAGCTAGCGCGAGGGAACGATTGAAAGCGGCCGGCTTCGGGCGCGGAGAGCCGGCCCTGCATGACATATAGGCCGGCATCGGCATATTGCTTGAGATAGTGGTCCGTCATGTTTTATCCAGTACTTGAATTTCGGCTCGCCCATGGACCGCGATGCCGATCAGATCCACGCTTCCGCTGGGGGCGGCCATGCGCGGAATAAAACTGACGTCAGGAGTGACGATTGAGCTAAGCCGACGTCGTCGCGTCACACAACCGCACCTCTCGTGGATTCCTCTGCGTGAGCAACACGTAGGTCGGACGCATGGGACGGCCAATGCGTCGATACGCCCTAAAAAATCAAGCAGAGATCGTCGCAGGTCGATGGGCGCATGTCAAGTCGGGTGTACAGACGCAGAGTTACAACGACCTTGCGATTTGCGTTCGCAAACAACGTGATCTATCGCACTATTGATGAAATTTGTCACAATATAGGCAGCGATTTTGTCCGCGCTTGAGCTTTGAAGTGATGTCGCGTAGAGTCGAAACGACTCGACTTTCCCGACAAGCTGATGTATGCGAAAGGCTTCGCAAAGCACGGTTTCTAAGAAAAGAGGGGGGGACCGATCTGGCTTCCCACCCCTCCCAGCACTTTTGATTGAGGTAAATGTATGGGAAGTCCATTGATTTCTGTGGTAGTTCCAACTTCAGGTAAGGAAAAAAATCTATCTCGCTGCATTAATTCCCTAGCCTACAACGCGCCAAAACAATTTCTCGCTCAGTCGGAATTGATTGTTTTTCTAAACGAAGATCCGATTTCACCGATTAATTACGAGCGAATCGATGCTTATCTGGCGACTATCAAGGACTTGTTTGGCTCACTCAAAGTAGTACGTGCGGCGCGCTTTGAACTCACCGCTGAAGAATCTGCACATTCTGCGTCAGAGCACGCAACGGGAAAGTTTATCTGGCTGGTTGGGGATAAACGCATATTCTTGCCGGAAGGACTTCGCGTCCTGAGTAAATGGCTGGAAGCGCCGACGGCGCCTGCCGCGTATTTTAATTCGGCGTGGATATCGTCGAATGCGCTGACAAATAACTACACTTCCACCCATCTGACGTCGACACAAGCGATTCTCCCGTACAAACTGTTTGTCATGAGTACTGGAATAAACTACATGGCTACAAATATGGGCACGTGGATTTTCGAGCGGAGATGCCTGGATCGTGAGATTTGGGGCGAAATCATCAAGAGGTGCGGCCCGCACTTTTCCCATGTGACGACAGCTCTGGCAACGCTCGGAGAAGAATCGCTGCAGTGCTTTTCACTGTTTCTGTGTCAGATGGAAAGCAAGGCTTATCACACCGGAGACGACACCGAGTGGGTAAGGTATTCGCGCCTGACCAACACCTATCGCTTCTACGCGTGGACGTTGGGTCTGGTCAGGCAGTTTCAGTTCCTGGTCGATCGCGGAGTGTACGAGTACGCCGACATTCGGCGTTCGATGTGCTCGGAAGGTGTATTGCTGCGTCGCCAGATTGATGAGATTTACACCCACGTCGCCGGCCAGTTGCGACAGGGGTGGTTCGATAAATCTCAGAGAGTTACGCAAGAAGAGTTTGAGGAAATATATCAATTCCTCGTTCGCGTGTGCCCGGAGAAGATAATTTTGAACGACCATTTACGGGATATTTTTAATGGCTATGACACTCTTGGAGACAAGGATTTCTCCCGTCGAATTACAATGATCTACGACGCATTTGGCGTCGACTTTTCTGCGACACGCTTTGGCTCACTGATCGTCAGCCAGATTGGCGATCAGTTTTTGCGCCTGCATCCAAAGGGTTTTGTTTTATCCCCTGTAAAAGATAATGAGGATTTCCTCCTGGCATATAAATTCCCCGACGCGCCTGCTGCCGGAGGCCAGTGGAAAATACTCAGTCAGGCAGAACTGGATGCATTCGAGAACGGAGCGAGATTGACCAAGTTTTGGAAAATCATACCCGAAATCAATTACGTCAAACCCAAAAATAACCTTATCAGGAAATTCACTGCCAAGTGGGTCGTACGGTTTTATCGTCGCCGAATCGCCTACAAAATCGTCTCTCTTTTGCCCGGACATATCAAGCGTCGGCTGAAAGCCATGTTGATGTAATGAGGGCGATGTTGAGGGTCATGAACTGAACCCGCGCAATCACCCTGGCGGGATTCGCCGGCCACTTCCGCAGCGTGATAATGACCGAATGAACCTGCGACCGCCACGGGCGGTCGCACACCTCACCCCGAGTGAATCGATCACGTCCGCGTCGACCTGAAGCTCTCAACAAAAAGTGAATCTGTAATCTGCCCCGAATCCCTGAAGGATTACATCGACATCGGCTTCAAGGGTTTGGGTGTCGCGGGCCTCGAAGGCCAGCCACTCGTATTTCATCTTGTGCTAGAGCTTCTCGATACGATTGAGCTCCGGGCTGTACGGTGGCAGGAAGCACAACGTCAAGTCTTTCGTTTGTAGCAGCCCGAGATAAGGCCGCAGTGCGCGGGCCGTGCGAACCGATGCATTGTCGAGAATCACGGTTAGCGGCTTGCCGACGTGTTCGACCAGCAGGCCGAGAAATCCGACGAACAGCATCGAGGCCATCTTCTCCCACAACTTCACTGCAAACGACCCTCTTGAGGACAGCAGTGCTTGCGACCACGTTCAGACGCTTACCGCGCCAAGCGTCAATCATGTGTTGCTCCCAGACTGGTATCCAGGCACTTCGATTCGACTGCGCTTGCGCGAAGCTAGCTTCGTCTACGTAGGCGAGTTCGATTTCGCCACGCCGGGCTTACTGGACCAATACCCCGATTTCAGATTGGGCTTGTCGGAACCGTTGTTCGTCCCGCTTTTTTTAAACTACGTCGGGTTCGCTTCCATACCAGCCCCGCTCGCTTGAGAACCCCTGTCAGCGTATTGCGATGAACCCGAATCCCGAACTTTTCTTCGAGTCGTGTCAACAGTTCCGGTGCCGTCAGCGCCTCCAGCGTCGCCCACACCTTCAACTGCTCAACCTGCTCCGGCGACAGCTTCAACGGCGCACCGCCACACGGCGCGTCCGACAGCCCTGCCATGCGTTTGTCCAACCAACGATAGCGCTTCTCGTACACCGCCTCCAACGTCAACTCCTGCCGCCTGGCTATCTCCCTGGCTGGCACGCCGCTGCTAAACATCAGAATCGTCCGGGACCTGTCTCGTGTTCGCCAATCACGGCGGCTTCTCGCCAAAACCTCAAGCTCGCTACGTTCTTCCTCCGTCAGTTCCGGCGGTTTCGATACGGCCATCGTCTATGTCGCGGTTCTTGTTCGGCCCGGCCGTATAGAGATACTTCTCGTGAGGCGCTTAAATCGACGATATGAACTCAAATACCAGCGTCCTCCCAACTCCTTACTGAGTTCCCCGATTTCCTGTTCGATCCGGCGTTCACTGAGCGCGCTCGCCTTTCTCCCACAGCCCTCACCCGCACCAATAGGTTTCGCGGTGCTTGCGCTACCGTCAGCGTTCCTCCTGACGTTGGGCGGATTCACCGGTGCTCCGCTTTCACCTCGATTTTTTTTGGTGACAAGTGGCGAAGTGGCGGTCGGAAAGCGAGCAATCAAGATCTGTAACTTCCTCGGCGATCTGTCGTTCCCGCTGTACCTCTTCCGCATCCCGGCGATGCTGGTCGCGCTAAAGCTCGGCTCCAACCGCTTTGTGATCACGCTTGCCTCGATGATCCTGCTTTCGACGGCCGCGCTGTATCTCGTCGGTTATCCGAGTCGCAAGCTGTTTGGCCGGAAATCATCGACACGCACACGCGCGCAAAAGGATCCTCCCCCCGATAGTGCCCTTCCGCAATGGGACTTTGACGTCTGGCCGTACCGTGCGCAAATGGTTATCCCTTGGCTTTGTAAGATGGGGCAACCGTGGATTGCAATTCACGCGACATACATTGGAAAGGTCATCGTGAACCTAACAAATGTCTGATTGCGCGCCCGAAGACACGCATTGGTGCTGTGACACCCCAAGATGTGCTTTTATAGACCCGGGAAAGTTCTTCTCGCAAGGCGTCGAGTCGTGCTTCATCTCGTGTTGCATGGGGTACCGACAGGTCGGCGAGTTGCTGCTCTAAATGCTGCCTAAGCAAGTTAACTTTGTTGTGGGTCGCCCTAGCTTCGTCCCGTGCAATACGCGTTTCAAAATGAATCTCGCGGAGTCGCTTTTCCGGCATTAAACTCTGCGCAAGAGCGGAGCATTCCAACATCGCGACTAGACTAAGGGGGCAATACCGCGAGGGGTACTCGAATACGGGAACAAGTCCAGCAGCCTTAGCAAGTTTCACGAGGCTGCGGCGCGAGAAGTGCGTGATGTGTTCATGCATCTCGTATAGTTCGCCGCCGTACCTCTCCTGCCAGAGGAGACCCTCAGCCAAGTTCGAGTGTGAGGGCGCCGGAACATCGATAAAAATGAGTCCATCCGGGCGCAGTCTTCCGGTAAGTTCGCGCAGTACCGGTACAGGGTCTGAGAGATGTTCAAAGACGTTCGACGCAAAAATCATGTCGAATTTTTCTCCGATCTGGTCGGCGTTACCTGCGCAGAGATCGTCGACGGTAACAGTGGACCAAGGGAACGCTCGGGCGGGAACGGTTCCGTCCCCCCCGAAGTCCAGTATTCGTTTGGCTTCCGCCATCTCTGGATACACGTTGACGAGCTCGATATAGTCGCTAACGCGAATCATGTAGTAATCCGTAGAAAGAGGATCATCAAATAGCGCAAGGTATCGCTCATATGATGGCTCGATCTCCAGTCGGACTCGAGTGTATTCCTCGCCGCGATAGTTCGTGTATAGGCGCGCCGCCTCTTCGTCTGTAAGGCGGCGTTCGAAGAACACCAAATCGCATTCCGGACAGTATCGAGTTGTCGTCTCAAGCGAACCAATCGCACAGTAGCGCGATAGAAATGGTGCTATCTTGGCCGCTTTACCTTGGGTAGGACCATTGCAAATGAGACATGAGACTCGATTCACAATCAACTCCTTCACGTTTCGGCTAAAGGTATCTGCATCTGCGGGCGAAAATGGCTGCGGGTCAATAGTACGTAGAAAAGATCTGCCTAGCTAATAAAACAGATTTTAGACATGCTGTTTTTTTAAACAGTATCCATTGGCGCTCTCGTAACAGCTTCCGCCTCCCGGAACTTCCCTGCGCTGGGTCCAAGCAGGTATTGAACATGTGAGGCAGTCGGGTCTTCGACCATAGGTCGATAGTTGTGAAATCGAATATCGGTTACGTGAGGGATATGTGAACCCTTGCTTATACACGCCTCGAACTATCTGGAATGTTGTGTAAAGGGCACGTGGTGTCGGGGACCAGACTTGAACCAGCAAGCCGTTAGGTGGCGGATTTTAAGTCCTTAGTCACTGTAGGAAAACGCAGGCTTCGGGCCTCACTTTCACAGTGGCATAGGGGTTTGCGGGGTGTCTCCATACTGTATATGCGAACAGTAATTGAACGGTTTACGGTAGAAAAACCCACGCCATTTCTGGCGAATATATGCTGTATATTCATACAGCCATATGTCAGCGCCGTGGTCCTTCCTCCATTTATCCCGCCTACGCTCGCCGAGCTGCGCGAGTGATATCGGCCGTACAAAGAAGACGGAATGTTTGGCACCGGGTCCTAGAGGTTCAGCATACGAGAGAGATGCTGACGGAACTGAATAGGCTGCTCGCGAAGGCGACGCGCGCGGCCCAGCGTTCGGAGTTCGGAGTTCGGAGTTCGGAGTTCGGAGTTCGGAGTTCGGAGTTCGGCAGGCTCACCGGTGAAGACGCGCCTCTTCGCGCGGCGTTCATACTGATCGATACGGAAATGTTTCGCGTCGGGCCAATCGGTAGCAAAGGAAAGCGCCGACCTCCGGCGCGGTCGACTGAAGGTGCCGCGGGGTTCGATTTCGATCCTGATGACCCAGCTGATCGCGCGGCGTTTCTGATAGCACGCAGTCACCAGAAACGGTGTTAGACAGATTGATGCGCGCCAGCGGGCGTATGAGATGGATGGAAGGCACAGCCCCAAGACTGTAGCCGCCGAATGCAGCAATTGCTGTTACGCCGGCACACCAGAGCCGACGATAACCTCGTTCGGCGCCAGCATCTACACCGTCGGTCGCATCGGCACCTGCTCCTGCTCCTGCTCCTGCTCCAGTTATCTAGGTTGCCGTCTTCGGCGACGATGCAATGGCGGGCGTGGCTAACGCGTATGCATGGAGCTTTAGCAGGGTTTCGCCAGACGAAGCGGATGCGCTTCAGATGCTTTTGCAGGGCGCATCCAACGACACCGGCATCACCCTTGGTAACAATGCCAGAGGTGGAACGGCAAGTTCGTTAATGAACATGCTGGATGGCATGGATGGGTCCGGCGCTCCATTTACCGCAATCCTGGCTGAAATCCCCGCACCTATCGTCACCGACAATCACGCGGTCAACGATGCGCTCAGCGGCGAGACGCTTGCCGATTATTCAGGCTATCTGGCGCAGTACATGGCAGATGTCCTTGCGGCGGGAGAAATTCCGGTCCTTGAAGAGCCGGGCCCGGTCTGTGACCGCCAGCACCCGATGTTGCCTCAATACATTCAGGCCATGGACGCTGCGGCTGCGCAGTACGGCGTCGCGCTGGTGCGCCAGTACGCATATTCCCAGTCAAATACCGGCTGGTGCAGCCATATGGCGCAGAGCTTTTATTCGGACGCCTGTATCGACTCGCTGAAGGTCAAGCAGGAACATGCAGTTGTCGGGCCGCTCGTCAAAACCATTCTCGGGGAATAGCCACGAAAACCATTATTCAAGCGTCGCGCAACCGACACAGAACGCGCTCGTCCGTTCAAAACAAGGTTCGCCACCAATGCGCATCGTGGCGCGCTGCCGCAATAGCCATGTCGCTCGGCTGCACTCTCTCGGCTTGCGGGGGTGGTGGGGACGGTTCCGCGCCATCATCTACAGCCGCTGCGGCCACACCAACTCCCGCGAAACAAGCCATCCAACTGCCGATCAAAATCTCGTGGCGGCGTGATTCGACGAATTACGGAGTTTGCACTGCGCCGCAATACGCACCCACTTATCGTCGCGCAGAAACGCCCGCCATGCTTCTGCAGGCCGACTTCAACAAGACGCTTGGCACCGGTGTCGTGCTCCTGGTGGATCAGTCCGCGCCGGGTTCAAAGTTGAAGCAGGACTTGACCGGTACAGGCTCTTTTTCCTCCACTGCGTACGGTACGGGGTAGCCATTGGCAACCGTACTGGCGAGCACGGACCAAGGATTTAGCACTGTAACGGGCAACTATGGCATCAACGACGAACTGGTCGAGCAGCGCACGGTATGAGTACGACACCGAATGGCAGAACTGGATCACCACCGTCCAGGCCGCAGGTATGGTCCCGATTGTCCTGGAGCAGAACCCAGTCGCACCGACTTCGCTGAATGGCGCGACCTACAATAGATCATGGATCAACGAACTAGCCTACGACGGCTTCAACGGACGGCACGGCGGTCGCACCGCCGTATCAGGCGTTCATCCACGTGATCAATTGGAACGTCACGCTGCTCGGCCCCGAGCGCGTACACCCGCATCAGGACGGCTATCCTTACAAGGAACAGCAGTATTTCCCTACAATGCTGTCAGCCGTCAACAAGGTGCTCGCCAAGTGAGCGCCGCCCTCCAAAAAATGACCGAACCGGTGGTTGGTGCATAATATGCCCCTCGCCGCCGGTTGAGCGCATGACGGACCATGATCAGACTTCTCTGGAAAACCTTAAAACGAGCAGCCAATCTGGTGCTCCGGCTCGTCATTGAGCCGCGCGAGGTAGACCGGCGTCGGAAGACCGTCGCGTATCAGCTTGGTTTGATGCATTCATTCTACGAAGACAACGATTTCAATCCGAACCGCGAAGGAACGGATGTCCACCGGATCTGGAAAATGGGATACCCGGAGGCCGAACGGTTGGCCATGATGCTCCGATAGGCATCGCGACACTTTAATACCTGATTCATCGGAGTCACCATTGATTCATGAAAAAGAAAGCGCCGCTCAATGGGGCGTTCTGGCCGCTCTGCGATTTTTCCTCGCCGGCACCGTAGCCGTTGGCCATTTTGCGCTGTTTGTCAGACCCGACCCAACGCACCTTTTTGGTAACGGCTACCTGAACCCGGGGAGCGCGGTATTCGGCTTCTTCATCCTGTCTGGGTTCAGCATCGCTGCCAGCGTCGACCGCGAAACAAAAGGCTTCTACCGGCGCAGATGCATTCGTATCTGGCCGCTATACCTTGCGACGATTGCCACTGGTGTGGCACTTTCACTCTGGATGCCAGGCGGCTTTGTACTTCCTAGCGGCGACACGATCCCGGCCGCATCGCCTTCGACGATCATCGCATCGCTGTTCATGCTCCAGACGGTCATCGGCATGTCGCTGCCGATGGTTGGTCAGATATGGTCGCTCAGCCCGGAGTGGTGGCACTATATGTTCGCGCCAGCACTTAAGAAAGTACCGAACATTGCATTGGGAATCTGGATCGCCCTGTCATTGTGGGCGTTCATGAAAATTTCACCACCACCCGGTCATGGTATTGAGGGCCTGTCGCATGGTCTTCCTTTCCTGACCCTGTCGTGGCTATGGATCACCGGTTTCCTGTACCACCGGATGAGTGGAACGCCGCTCGGTTTCGTAGTGCTTGCGCTACCGTCAGTATTCGCGCTGACACATGGTCATTTTACCGGCGCTCCGCTGTTTATCACTATTTTCGTTTTGGTGATGAGCGGCGAACTGACGATGGGCAAGCGGGCGATCAAGATCTGTAACTTCCTCGGCGATCTATCGTTCCCGCTATACCTCTTCCACATTCCGGCGATGGTAATCGCGCTAAAGCTCGGTTCCAACCGCTCAATAATCACGCTAGCGTCGATGATCCTACTTTCGACGGCTGCGCTGTATCTCGTCGACTATCCGAGCCGCAAGCTGTTTGGCCGGAAGCCATCGACTCGAACGCATGCACAACTAGACGAGGAGCCGACGACAACCTGATCTGCAGCAGCGGACGCTTAAGCGATTGTCGCGCTCGCTTCAAGAAGTGCCGCCAGTGTGCCGTTCTGGCATTTGTAAAGAACCGCCACATATACACCGGCAGCCGTGAAGAACGCCTTTGCCTGCGTTGGGTTGAATGTATGGTTTCCCCGGCTCATGTCGGGTCATACAACTGTCGTGGTGTCGTCGGCGAAGATCGTGCCGCCAATGATGGGCCACTCACGCCATACGTTCTATCTAGGGCAGACGCCAATGTGGACGTGATTGTGGGTCCGGTGCCCATCGCAGTTGCAGCCTGTTCGGCAAGTGTAGGTGGAACGACAACAGGTGCCACATACGGGTCGACTGTTACCTGTTCTTCCGAGATAGCCGCGATAAGCGCCTCAAAAGCGTCAGGGGTTGCCACAGCATGAACATGGTAGGTCAGCCCGCCAAGTGCCCCCACGTAGCCATGAGTCGCGGGCGTTGCCGATGACGCCATGTCGGTAGACGCGAACCCCATCTGTGTGAAAATCAGTGACAGTATTGGACTCTCCATGCCCAGCCTTGAGCGTTACTGCTTGAGGGGGTCAAAATTGACCTGCCACCAGCGAGAATGCCCGCAATCGCCCCCTGCGGATGTCGCCGCTGTATTGGGATCGCATAGACCCATGTGCCGCCAGCCGGCAACGAATATTTAGTGGAAGTGGTGATCTGCACGAAGTCGCTAGGGGTGCTATTCGCCGCGTGTGGCCGCACCGTGTTACCGATTGCGCCAGAACCGCCCAGCCCGCTGTAGGACGTGCCATCGCATTCCAGCGTAACACAGGTATTTGCGGGCAGCACGATGCTCGTCGTAGCCGCCCCATAGGCAGTATTGAAGTTGCCTGCGGTTAGCGTAAGCGTGCCTGTCGAGCTGTTATAGATAGTGATCTGCTTGCCAGCGTTGCCTGTAGCAGCAGGTAGTCCGATGGTGTAACCGCCTGCGCTTCCGGTACTCGTCGCGACAAAGCACCCGAGCAGAACGTCAGAACGTAAGAACTTGCCCCTGAGGCGAGCGCCGGGTTCCAATAGACGAGCGCGTTGCCATTCGCGACTAATTCATTGCCTTTCAGCGTGAGATGCGCGCCGCCGACCAATGGCTCGACTGTTCCGGTGGTATTCAGCGTCGATACCCCCGTGTTCGTCGTCTTTACCTTGAACGAGAACGGCACCCAAGGCACCGGTGTGATGAGCGCCGGCGTGAATGCGACGACTTAAACATTCGCCGCGCCAGTGTCAACTTCAACGTTCGCGGTGCTCCCTTGTAATATCGTTTGAATTGCAGCTAGCAACGGATTCCATGCGCTCCTGTTCTTCGCCAGCCCTGCGGCGATGATGACGTTGTAAATTTCAGCCGAAGCATATTCCACGCATAGGCAGAGACATCGGTCACTGGCGTGTTCGTGATCGGATTTCCGGAGGGCGCATATTGCGGTGTGCCGGTCGCAGGTGCAGCCCAAGTAAGTTCGATCGGCTTGCGCAATTCGATGGTCATTTCAAACGGCATGACCTTGCGCGGTTTCTTTTTCTGTTCTTCGTTCATGGATTAACTCGCGATCTGCTTCGACACCTGCGAGCCTTCGAAACGGACCCTCAGTTTTGCGTCCTCCGTATTGACCTCTTGAACGTCGACGGCGCCCATGTTCCGGCCGGTGACGATCTTGCGGCTCGCCAGCGTCACGACAATCGTCGAATTGCGCATCGCGTTGAAATTGGCGACCGTCAGGCCACCGGAATCACGAAGCACCATCTCCATGAACGGTGCGACTGGGGGTCCTTTCGTCCGTGGAAGCCGTCTTTCCCGAGCAGCGCCTCACGCTTGACCGTCGAGACCGAATACTTCAGGCGTCCCTCCAATTGCTGCGTTACGCCGTCGATTGTCGCCTGGGCAATACCGGCAATTTGGTTCGAAGACATCGATTCCTCTCCAGAAAGTGAAAAAGCCGCCCGAAGGCGGCTCTGCTATGGCGGTTGTTGGCATACCGGAGGCGGAACTGCATGAGGGTCGCGAAAGTACGGAGCTGATTCACCGGAGTGTCAGGCGACCGAATGTCCACGTGGTTCGGGTTCGTCGTGTTCTTGACGACCTGAAGTGCTGCGGCATACGCATCGGAATTCTGAACGAAGCCATCCGCTTCACGCTCCTGACAGAGCGCGATAAGGTCGCCGACGATCTTGGCCGGCGTTACCAGACCGGAATTCACGGGCGAACGAGATCCATCACCTGACAGACAAGCGAGCAGGGTGGAAGGATGGCCTCAAACGGGTGCAGATTCTCGAGAAATGGGCGCCGGAGTACGCGGACCAGGACGCGAATGATCTGCATGCCTAGTCGATCCGCTTCGTCGGATACATTCGGGCGAGCGTCGACCATCTTCGTCGCACCAAGCACCTCCTCTCCGATGCCGCAATCCGCAATGTGCTCGCGTGCCTTCGAGCAGCGATCAATACGCCCATAAGATCGGCCGATTAGAGGTCGACCAGACCGCGCGCATGATGATCCCAGCGGTCAATAATGGCGGCACGATTACCTGCACCGGAAAGAGATGCTGCAGATCGCGCGCGCGTGCAAGCACCGTGAGGTCCGCGCGGCCATCCGGACAGCGTTCTACTCGAGTATGCGCCGCGGCGAGATCCTGATGGCAAAAGTCTCACGTCAGGGATATTCGCTCGGCGACACAAAGAACGGTCGGCAGCGCATCATACCGATCCACCCGCACGTCGCCGTGCTGGCGCGCCGCGTGCGGTTTACGCTGACGGTCAAACAGTTCGAAGAGGCGTAGAAACGCGCACGCGCCGCGTGGGAGATGATCAACGCCGGCATCGACCTATTCACGGTTGGGGGTGTGCTGGGGCATAAGTCCGTCGTGTCAACGAAGCGGTATTCACACCGGGTCACGGACAGGCTCGCTGTAGCGATCGGGAAGATTGGGCAGAAGAGAACGGATCAGGGGGAATTCGGTTTAGGGTAGAAAAACTCACACCCCAGTGAGAATGCGAAAATGCCAGAAGCTGCGAATCTCTTGCTGGGCGGGTGGTACCGGGGGCAGGAACGGAACAGTTCGTGCAAAGCCAATAGTTCTTCGATCCCAGCCTGCGGCCTCTTGCCTTCGCTTCCATCAATCTGGTTTCCATCAGATTCTGATGGGAATCAGATTGGCAATTTTGCCGCTCTCTGTGAAGACGCTACTGCCGCGACGCTTACCACAATTTCGCTCAAATGCCCGCATCAAAAATCCGCGAGCCTCTTGACGATATACGCTTCCACCCGCGCACGAAGCTCATCGCGATCGCTGCCGACAAATACCACTGGCGCGCGGTCCCGGCTCAACGCGAGCAGATCAACACGCGTGCCCGTTAATGCGGCTACTTCGCGCCCCTCAATGGTATAAAAATTGTACCCCCAAAACTCACCCCCGGTCATAATGATCATTAACTCGTAGTAACGATTAATTCCCGTCCGGGTCGGCTTAAGTACAGTATTTGAAATATCAATGCTCGGAATCTCGATGTCCATCACCCCCACATATTCAGCGATGTTACGAATCTGGGCACCAGGATCCTGCACCAGATCTTCATAAATCACTTTCAGTGGCGTGATATTTCTATCGGCAAATAATTTTTCAAAATTGCGCTCGTTTTCAAGCAGAAAATTCAACTGCCATTTGATTGTGTTATTGTCAAGCAAGCATTGACCGTGCTTATCGTTCTGGTCAAAGCTGTGCCACACACCGGAACGCTCTGAAATAGCAAGCGATATTGCTTGTGCAAGAATATTGTTTCGGGTGAGATAAATGACACGCCATTGATTGAGGTTTCTAAAAAACTGATCTTCCTCAAAAAAACGCACACCTTCAACCTCGATTCCGAAGACGCCATTTTCGGTCGAAAAACCTGTCTTGAGCAGATTTTCATATGACGAAAATAGGTCCGAGAATGCTATCGACAGAGACCGGATAATATCGGGAACAAAATATTCAATCGGATATCCCAATTTACCTGTAGAACTGAGTAGTTCCCCTAGGAGCGTTGAGCCCGAACGCGGAATCATACAAATTGCATATTTCACCGGCGCCTCCAAGCTGCGATTTGTCACATCGGCGATAATCTCAGCAGATTCCTTAGGAAAGAGCGACGCTAGATATTTCCGGTTTAACGTCCAGCAACGATCAAAAATCTCGGCACGTGCTCGCAGATCAACCGGCGCATGATCTACGACCCTGGGAGCGAACGGTATCGCAGCCACCCACTTCAACGCCTCAGTTGTGTCGAGTGATGAGCATTCATCATCGCACCGGAACCGGACTGCCCCTGTTACCTCGTCGCACTTAAAAAGTGCAAATCGCAGACCCGCTTTGCACGGTTCGGAATCGCCTTTCGGACGGGAATTGATCAAAAAATCCACAAAGCTGTTTTCAGCGAGGTTCAGGTGGCCAGCGTAAACGGAACAAACTTCCTTATCCTTAAATTCCCGCTCCCATATCGACTGCCCGTTGACATTGACGGCGACGGAAAACGCAGACGCCGTTGCGTCAGATGAAAATTCAGCGACGATGCAATATAAGCCTTCCTTCACGAGACGTACCCTAGCCGCCAGAGTCTTGCGCGGATGCGCGACAAGTAGCAATTGCTTCGGTAAAAGCGTTAACCCGTCCGACATTGCCGTGCGATTATCAAGATTGATTAGCGCAAAACCCGCATTAACTTCCTCCGCCCCTCCGAGCGGAGGGGCGTACCACTTCTTCACCCCTGCGTCAGAATAGAGATGCTTCCTGAACGCAAAAAACCAGAAATTATCGATTTCTTCACCAAATTCTGTCACGGACTCAGCGGAAAAGGAAATATTAACCGATGGGATAATAGCTCGATCCAATTCCGAAATCGCCTTAGTAACTAGCGCTTCAGAGCGTTCATCCGGAGATGAAGCAGATTTTTGGTCACGATTATTCATGGTTGAGCTCCCTGTCGTGTCGTCATGCGGTTCGCCTGTCGACTGAGCCTGACCCTCATCCAAACTCGCGACCATACTAACGTCTTTCACTTCAAAAAGAGTACTTGAAGGAAAAATCCGGTGCAGTACGTCTGTAAAAAAATTTCTAAACATTTTTCTCGTGCAATAAGCGCCAGTCAGAATGATCAGTTAAAATAACTTGCTACCACACCGGCGCGTGTAATAATAGTTAAAAATAGTAACGCATTTTTAAAAAATTTATGATCGATCTCATTCAGTCGATCAATATCGAACTCCGCTTCAAATATAAATCATTTCATTGATAGCGACAATATTCTCGCCAAATCGACGTCGTTGCCACATTCGAGAGGAACGATACAACCTGTCATGAACCACCACGACACGACGGTCTTTCATGGGAATCTGGAACCATGCGCGGGCAACGCGCCAGTAACCGAAAAGAAAGGGAAACCGACGAGTGGGCGGGACAGCAGCAGCGAGCGCGGCTCAAGAGTTCGGGGTCGATCCACTTGCTCGCGGCAGACCTAACATGGCAATGCGCATGCAATAAGCATGGGGCCGGCGGCAACCGGCATCAAGCGGCCCGCTGCCGGGAACGAATCGTAGTGCGATCAAGGAAGGAAGCGACTCGGCGAAGGACGTCGTCCAGATATCGAAGTCTCGCACCCGTTCAAGTCGAAGATATTGGCGCTTATGTCATCGGAAAGAACAGCAGCGCGCGCCGCACCGACCACCTGCACGAGAAAAGTCAGGTTGACTCGACAATCGACCCATGTTCCATCGTGATCCGGCGATTGGCGAGGCGATCTGCAAGACCATGATCATGCGTCGCGATAACCAGAATGCCCGCATCGCTCACGAATTGTTCAAGTCGCTCCTCGGCCTTGTGTTTGAAATGCTCGTCACCGACACTCATCCACTCGTCCATTAGTAGGACTTCAGGTTTGATGATCGTCGATATCGAAAACGCGAGTCGCAACGTCATCCCTGACGAATAGGTCCGCACTGGCACGTTCAGAAAATTGCCCAGTTCACTGAACTCAGCGATCTCGTCTGCTAGTGCTGCGATTTGCTTGGCTTTGAGGCCAAGAAAAAGTCCGCGCAGATACATATTTTCGTACCCGGTGGACTCCAGATCCATGCCGAGCATGGAGTCCAGCAAGCTGGTAACGCGGCCCTCTACTCGAACAGAGCCTTCCTCGGGGTGGTACACCCCGGCAAGCACCCGCAGCAAGGTCGTCTTGCCCGCTCCATTGCCGCCAAGCAGTGCTACCCGATCGCCCTCGGCAATCTCCAGATTGATTTCGTGGAGTGCCTCAACGACCGTGTGCCCAGACTTGCCTACAAATTGGCCGCCGGTGGCAGCTGCCATCACTGCGCGCTTGAACGACCGTTGCTTAGCGTCGTAAATGGGAAAGCGTACGCTCACGTTCTCTAGAGAGATATGCATTCGAACGTTCCCCTTAAAGCCAGTATGTAACGCGATGCCGGCACTTGCCGAGCATATACAGCGCCAACGCGGTTCCAACCACCGCCATTCCCGCAGCCCGAATCCAGATATCAGCCGTCGGCATCGTACCGAGCAAGGGCTCACGCAGGAGTTCCAGAAGATAGAAGAACGGATTGAGGTGGATCAGATGCTGCCGCGCGGGTGACAACTGCTCCGCTTTCCAGATAATCGGTGTCACGAAGAACATGACCTGCACCAGATTGCCGATCACCGGTTGCATGTCGCGATACCGCGTGCAAAAGATACTCGTGATAACGCCAATCCAGAACAGATTGATTAGCACGAGGAGTATGGAAAACGGCAAAACCAGCAGGCTCGCATTCAAATGAACCGGCAAAATCGCCCAGATGATGACGAAAACAATGATGTTGTGAGCAAGTATGATCGAGTGCCGATACATCACCCGAAGCACGAACATCGAGAGCGGCAGCTTCATTTGCCGCAGATAGTTCGTCGAATTCGAAAACGCTTCTCCGAAATCGCTGATCTGTCCGGCAATAAAGCCCCAGAAAATCAAGCCAAGCGCCAGGTGCGGGATAAAGGACGCGGCGTTATATCCAAACAGCGACCCGTACAACGGCCCCATGGCGCCGATCATCACGCCCATGCTAATCGTCAGCCAGAATGGCCCGAGCATGGAGCGGCGATAGCGTTGACGGATATCCTGCATGCCGAGCGCGAGCCACAACTCGCGGCTACGCAAACCATCCCGGACATCATTTACGGCGTTCAAATACTTCACACTTGACGACTCGAAAGATCAGTCCGCTGGACTGTATTTGTTCAACTGGGAATGGAGCAAACAGAGTGTGGCGCCATTCGCCACACATTGAAATCAACCGCCTGCGCTAACCTGCTGCAGGTGGCGACTGCGCTCCTCTGCTTATCGTTCGTTGCCGCGGGCGCAGCGAGGCTTGTTACTTCGACGAACCGCCCTAAAGGCTTGAAACAGGGGACATACTGAAAGAAGCAATGCCCCAAAATTATAGCCCGGCGAGTATCCCGCACATGTATCACCTTGTCAACGCGTCAGGATCGCGGCGAACCTGGGGCCCTCGCCCCCGCATCGATCGAAGCAACTTGCTCGCGTGTTACAGGAAGTTGCATGTAAAAAGCCAACGTTCTGTTCAATCCGGCACGCACCCGCCGTGCCCGAACATGGGTTGTTCTCAAGACGCCCGGAACAAATGCAGCGCCACATACTGCAGCAGAATGATTGTCTTGCCATCCACAATCTCGCCGCTCTCAATCATCCGCAACGCCTCGTCGATCGATAGTTCGACTACCGAAATATCCTCGCCCTCTTTCAGCAGTCCGCCACCGGCTGTGATCTTGTCTTCCGGCGTATACGGCGCGACGAAACCATGCACCGTGTGGGCGACACACCCCGGCACCATCAACGCCTCGCATACCTTCTTGACCGAAGACACGCGATAGCCAGCTTCCTCCATGATCTCCGCGCGCACACGATCTTCCGGCGACGCGCCATCCAGAAAACCGGCTGCCGCCTCGAGCGTGAAGCCACTCGAACCCTGCAGATAGGCAGGCAAACGGAACTGCCGCACCAGCACAACGGTGCCGCGCGCAAGGTCATAGAGCAACCCGGCAGCGCCGTCGTCCACATGGTATGTCTCGTTGGTAAGCAATTGCGTGCTGCCGTCGCTACGGTCATATTCGTAGGTCAGCTTCTCCAACCGCCGCCGCTCATTCGACAATGTTTCTCTGGCTGTCACACGGATACGCTCACGGTCTGACATCTTCGTGCTCCTGCATCAGGTTTGAGTAGGCGGCACACCGGCGCCAGCCTGTACGGCGCTCACCGCGCCGCCATGCAAAGACTCAACGCATCGCGCCAGTCCGGCGCACGAACACCGAATATGTCCGCAAGCTTGTCGTTCGAAAGACGGGAATTGCCCGGTCTCGTGGCCGCGGTGGGATAGGACGCAGCGGGAAGCGGCATCACCTGAGGCTTCGCCGCCAGCCCGGACAGCTCGAAGATAGCTTGCGCGAACCCGTGCCAGGACGTCTCGCCCGAGGCTGTCAAATGATAGACACCTGAACATGACGACCACCAGTCGTCCCAATCACTCGCCCTTGACCCCACCGTCTGCGCAAGCACGTTTGAAGTCAGAGCAGCAATGGTATTCGCCCACGTGGGGGCGCCATACTGATCGGCCACCACGCTTAGCTCGCTGCGCTCGGCGCCGAGGCGCAGCATTGTCAACAGGAAGTTCTTGCCGCGCGTTCCGTAGACCCAACTCGTGCGAAAAATCAGATGCGAGCAACCCGATTCGATAATCGCCTGTTCACCCTCGAGCTTGGTGCGCCCATACACGTTCTGCGGGTTCGGCTCATCGTCTTCGACGTACGCCGTGGTCTTCTTTCCATCAAACACGTAGTCGGTGGAATAGTGCACAAGGGCCGCCCCCAGGCGCTTCGCCTCTTCAGCCAGCACGCGAGGCGCTTCGACGTTGAGCTGCGTGGCACCCGCGACGTCGTTTTCCGCCGCATCGACCGCGGTGTACGCAGCCGGGTTGACGATCAACGCCGGTTTGGTTGCGCGCACAACCTCGCGAATCTGCTGCGAGTCGCGCAGATCCAGCCGGCTGCGATCAAGCGCGACGATTCTGCCCAGCCCCTGCAAACTACGTTGCAATTCGAAACCAACCTGGCCGTTGGTGCCAGTCAGTAACACGACACGCTGCTCGCTCATAGCCGCCCCCGTCAATCCGGCAATTCGGCGTCGGCCAAACGCGGCGCGGCAGCGTCTTTCGCGGCCAGCAGCGGTTCACCGTCGAGCGGCCATTCGATGCCGATCCGCGGATCATTCCACAGCATGCAGCGCTCGTGTTCGGCGTACCAGTAGTCGGTGGTCTTGTACAGGAACTCGGCCTGCTCCGACAACACCGCGAAGCCGTGCGCGAAGCCAGCCGGAATCCACATCTGCCGCTTGTTCTCCGCGCTCAGCCGCTCGCCCGCCCATTGACCGAAGGTCGGCGAACCCTTGCGGATATCGACCGCGACGTCGAACACCTCACCCGACACGACGCGCACGAGCTTGCCCTGCGGCCGCACGAGCTGGTAGTGCAAACCACGTACGACGTTCTTCGCGGACAACGAGTGGTTGTCCTGCACGAACTCGACTTCGACGCCGAGCGCTTGCGCAAACTCCTTCGCATTGAAGCTTTCGAAGAAAAACCCGCGGGCATCCGCAAACACCTTGGGTTCGATGATTTTCACTTCCGGCAGCGAGGTCGGAATAATGTTGAGCTTCATGCGAGAGGATCCGAAACGAGCTTGAGCAGATATTTACCGTAGGCGTTCTTCGCGAGCGGTCTCGCGAGCTGTTCGACCTGTTCCGCGCCGATCCAGCGCTGACGGAACGCCACTTCTTCAGGACACGCGACCACCAGGCCCTGGCGCTTCTGCAAGGTCGCGATAAACGTCGCCGCATCGATCAGCGAATCGTGCGTGCCGGTATCGAGCCATGCGTAGCCGCGCCCCATCAACTCGACGCTCAGCCTGCCGGCCTTCAGGTACGTCGAATTGACGTCGGTGATTTCGAGCTCGCCACGCGCGGACGGTTTGATATCGGCGGCAATATTGCAGACGTCGCGATCGTAGAAATAGAGACCGGTAACCGCGTAATTCGAGCGCGGCGTGAGTGGCTTTTCCTCGATCGACAGCGCGCGAAAATCCTTGTCGAACTCGACCACGCCATATCGTTCGGGATCCTGCACGTGATACGCGAACACGGTCGCGCCGTCGGTGCGCTGGTTCGCGTGGCCGAGCTGGCTCGCAAGATCGTGGCCGTAGAAAATGTTGTCGCCGAGAATCAGCGCCGACGGATCGTTGCCGACAAAATCGCGGCCAATGATGAACGCCTGCGCGAGCCCGTCCGGTGACGGCTGCACTGCGTACTGGAAATTCATGCCCCATTGGCTGCCGTCGCCGAGCATCGACGCGAAACGCGGCGTGTCCTCGGGTGTCGAGATGATCAGTACGTCGCGGATGCCGGCGATCATCAGTGTCGACAGCGGGTAGTAGATCATTGGCTTGTCGTACACCGGCAGGAGTTGCTTCGATACGACCTGCGTGATCGGGTACAAGCGAGTGCCGGAACCACCGGCCAGAATAATGCCCTTGCGCGCCATCTCAAACCCCTTATGACCGTTGGGAGTAGTTCGTCTCGACCCACTTCCGGTATTCACCGGAAGCCACTTCGTCGACCCACGTCTGATGGTCGAGATACCAACGAACCGTTTTCGCGAGCCCGGTCTCGAAGGTTTCTGCGGGCTTCCAGCCGAGTTCGCGTTCGAGCTTGCGCGCGTCGATCGCATAGCGGCGGTCATGGCCCGGACGATCCTTCACGTAGGTGATCTGGTCACGGTAGGAGGCGCCCGCCTTTGGGCGCAATTGGTCGAGCAGGTCGCACAGCGTATGCACGACGTCGAGGTTCTTCTTTTCGTTCCAGCCGCCGATGTTGTACGTCTCACCTGGCGTGCCGCGCGCGAGCACTTCGCGGATCGCGCTGCAATGGTCGCCGACGTACAACCAGTCGCGCACGTTCTGACCGTCGCCGTACACGGGCAGTGCCTTGCCGGCCAGTGCGTTGGCGATCATCAGCGGAATCAGCTTCTCGGGGAACTGGTACGGGCCGTAGTTGTTCGAGCAGTTCGTGGTGAGCACCGGCAGACCATACGTGTGATGGTAAGCGCGCACCAGATGATCGGAACCCGCCTTGGTGGCCGAGTAGGGGCTATTCGGCGCATACGGCGTGGTTTCGGAGAATTGCGGATCGGTAGCGGAGAGCGAGCCGAACACTTCGTCCGTCGAGACGTGCAGGAAACGGAACGCGGCCTTGTCGGCCTCACCGAGCGCACTCCAGTACTGACGCGTGGCTTCGAGCAAGGTGAAGGTGCCGACCACGTTGGTTTGCACGAAATCCGCCGGACCGTGGATTGAACGGTCCACATGGCTTTCGGCGGCAAAGTGCAGCACGGCGCGCGGCCTGTGCTCGGCGAAAAGCGCGTCGAGCGCGGCGCGATCGCAGATATCGACGCGGGCGAAGATATGGCGAGGGTTGTCCTGTTGCGACTTAAGCGTGCCGAGATTGCCGGCGTAGGTCAGCTTGTCGACGTTCAGTACCGCTTCGTCCGACGTACCGAGCCAGTCGAGCACGAAATTGGCGCCGATAAAGCCCGCGCCGCCCGTTACCAGGATCATGAAATTTCCTTCTAGATGGTAGTGGCGGATCAACTCGGCCTGCTGATCCGCTCACCTCGCGTTGTGGTGTTCACACTGTGTCGACGCCCGCGGCAACCCCTGCCCCTCGTGGACAGACGCTGAAACGCCGATCTTATTGAGCCACGATTATAAAGCCGCGCCGATGACAACCCGACCCAGGCAACCCGGAACAGCCTGACAGAACCGCCAGGCTGTAAGGCAAGTGCAGGACAAATCGGGCATCCACGCGCAGAAATGTTTCCTTACGCCGCCAACATCCACCGCAACGTATCCATAAACGGAATAGCCTCCACCTTCGGCGCCAGCGAACGCAGCTTGGCGGGCGACCCGGCCAGCATCTTCACGTCGGTTTGACGCACGAAAGCCGGATTGACCTGAATTTCGATCTCGTGCCCGGTCAGATCGCTCGCCGCCGAGAGAATCTCCCGCAGCGTATAAGGCGTGCCAGTACAGACATTAACCGTCTCCGAAGCAGCCGCCTCGGATTCGAGCAAAGCCTCATAGGCGCTCGCCACATAGCGCACGTCCGAGAAATCGCGCGCCACATCGATATTGCCGAGTTCGATAGCCGGTTCGCGCCGCGCGAAATGCTCGACGATCTTCGGCACGAGGAAGTTCGCTGCCTGCCCACGTCCGGTGTAATTGAACGGCCGCACGATCAGGATGGGCAGCCGGTCGAACCAGGTCCGCACCATCGTTTCCATCGCCGCCTTGCTGGCGGCATAGTGGTTCACCGGCGTGACCGGAAAGGTTTCGTCGATGGCGTCGCTCGTGACGTTGCCGTAGACATTCGCGCTGCTCGCGATCAATAGCTTGCGGGGCGTATGGCCGACGGCCGCGCAAGCCTCCAGCAGATTCAGCGTGCCGATCACGTTGACGCGGTAAAAGTCGAGCGGATCGTTATGGCCGACGAAACTGATCGCCGCCAGATGCACGATGTAGTCGGGGCGCACCGTTTCGATCACGCGCCGGCATGCGTCGGGCGACGTAATGTCGAGCCTCAGGCGCGTCGGCGTTTCCGCTTCGTTACGCCCGGCCACCGTTTCGATCACGGTATGACCGCGGCCGAGCAGATTGTCGACCAGATAGCGGCCCGTGAAGCCACTCGCCCCAGTGACGAGCGTGCGGACAGGTTGATGCGCATGAAAAGACGACATGCTTTCTCCGTTCACGAGGGTCATCCTGTTGTGGTGCAATATCGCGCGCGCGGGCGGCGGTACGCCTGACAACCTCCCCGGCCAAGCCGGTTGGTGGCGGCTCCTCGCAGCCCATACCACGATATCCGTGCTTCAAACGGGCTATTATGTCACGCTAACTTGCTGCACCGCCCAACGCGGCACGCCTTGTTCGTAACCGCGTGTATCGAACTGCACCGACTTCCCGATGACATCCTCCACCACTTCCACCGCCGCCTATACTGCCGCTCCGCCCGCCGCCAGACAGCCGCTACCGCTCGCATTCGGCGACCTGCAAGGCTGCCGAACGCCGTTCCAGCGGCTGCTGGCCAAGGCCGCGCCGCCCGCGGACACCCCGCTGTGGTTCGCCGGCGACCTGATCAACCGCGGCTCCGAATCGCTCGCCACGCTGCGCGACATCATCGCGCTGGGCGAGCGCGCGGTGCCGGTGCTGGGTAACCACGACTTACATCTGCTGTCGGTCTCGGCGGGCATCCGCAAATCGAAGAAAGGCGACACGATCGACGACATCCTCTCAGCGCCGGATGCCGCCGATCTGCTCGAATGGGTCCGCCACCGTCCGCTCGCGCATTTCGACAACGGCATGCTCATGGTGCATGCGGGCGTGCTGCCGCAATGGGACGCTGCTTTGACGATGGAGCTTGCCGATGAATTGCAGCGCGCATTGCGCGCGCCGAACTGGAAGGAAACGCTCGCGGGGCTATACGGCAACGAGCCGAATCGCTGGACACCCGGCATCAAGGGCATCGAGCGGCTGCGCCTCACGTGCAGCACGCTCACGCGCATCCGTTTCTGCAATGCCGAAGGTGCGATGGATTTCAGCAGCAGCGGCGGCCTGAATTCCGCGCCGCCGGGCAGCATGCCGTGGTTCGACGTGCCGTCGCGCAAAACCGCGGACGTCACCGTCGTATTCGGTCATTGGGCCGCACTCGGGCTGACCCTGCGCGACAACCTGATTGGCCTGGATTCCGGCTGCGTATGGGGCGAGAAGCTCTCCGCCGTGCGCCTTGCGCAGAATCCCGCAGAGCGCACGCTGACTCAGGTCGACTGCGAAAGCTGCCGTGTGCCAAACGGCGGCAACTAAAAGTCAGCGCTTCAAGCCGACCGGCTGGATTGATCGGCCGGCTCGATCAATGGCGCCGAAGCGCTGGAGTCGCCAGAAACGCTAGCGGCGCCGCCCGCGGAAATCGCCGCCGCAATCGCAGCACCAGAAGCTGTCGCACCGCCCTGCATCTCCCGCAGCGCCGCGGCAATCACCCCTTCTGCCTCGGCCGCCAGCGTGCGTCTGTCCGCACCCGGCGCAAGCGGCGCGCCGACATACACGTGCGCGGTCAACGGGCCGCCGCGCAACAGCATGTTCAGCGAATCAGCCAGCGTCAGATCGTCGATATACGCAGGCGCGGTGGATTGCCGGCCCTGCGCATCTTCATACATGATGCACAGCGGCTGTACCGGCGCCGAGGCCGACACAGCGGCCTGGAACATATTCGCGTGAAACGGCAGCAGCGTCAGACCGTTCGACGTCGTCCCTTCGGGAAACACGCACATCAGTTCGCCCGCGCTCAGGCGGTCGGACAGTTCGTGCATGATGCGCTTCGCGTCACTGCGCTTCTCGCGCTGGATGAACACCGTGCCCAGTTGCTGCGCCAGCCAGCCGACCACCGGCCATTGCCGGATCTCGGCCTTCGAGACGAACGGCGTGGGCCGCCACGCGTTGATCACATAGATATCGATCCACGAGATGTGATTGGCGACCACCAGCGCGCCGCGGTCGAGCCGCGCGCTGTCGTTATGCACGACGAGCCGCATGCCGCATAGACGCAGCATTTTCAGCGACCATTCGCGGTTGAGCGTCAGCCGCCCTTGCGCGCCGGCCTTGGGAAAGCGCGTTGCGACGGTCCACATGCCGTGCAGCAGATGCGCGATGAGACGGGCCTTGCGTAACGCGAGCTTCATTGTCGGAGCTTTCCGTAACTGGGCATTGCGGCGAATATTAGCGCTGTTCGTATGCAACGTGACCGGACACGATGGTCGTGCGCACGCGCGCCGGCAGTTCATAGCCAAGGAACGGCGTGTTGTGCCCCTGGCTCTTCAGTGCGCGTGGCTCGACGCGCCAATACGCGTGGCGGTCGAACACACACAGATCGGCGACCGCGCCCACGGCGATGCGGCCCGCCGCGTCCAGCTTCAACACATCGGCCGGCGCCGTGGTAATGCGGTTCAGTGCCTTGGCCAACGGCACGCCCGCTTCGTCGGCCCATTTGACCGTTAGCGAAAGGAATAGCTCGAGCCCCGTCGCGCCTGGCGTGGCTTCGGCAAATGGCAAAAGCTTTTCGTCGTCGTCGACCGGGGTGTGGTCGGAGCAGATCGCGTCGATCGTACCGTCGGCGAGACCCGCACGAATCGCTTCGCGATCACGCTGCTGGCGCAACGGCGGATCGAGCCGGAATTGCGCGTCGAAGTAGCCGATGTCGAGGTCGATCAGATGCACATGGTTCACGGTGACGTCGCACGATACCGGCAAGCCCTCCTTCTTCGCCGCGCGCATCAGCTCGATGCCCGCCGCCGACGACACATGCGACAGATGCACGCGCGCGCCCGTCACGCGGACCAGCTCGAAAATCGTGTGCAGCGCGATCGTCTCGGCCGACACCGGCACGCCGGACAGCCCAAGGCGCGACGCCAGCGCACCGCTCGCGGCCACGCCGCCGCGGCCGAGATACGCATCGACCGGACGCAGCCACACGGTGAAGCCGTAAGTCTTCGCGTACTGCAACGCCCGCATCAACACCTGCGTGTCGACCACCGGCACGTCCGCCTGCGAAAACCCGATACAGCCCGCTTCGGTCAGCTCGACCATCTCGGTGATGACCTGGCCTTTCAGGCCAACGGTCAACGCACCGAGCGGATACACATGCGCCCGGTTCAGATTGCGCGCACGGAACTTGAGCATCTCGACGAGACCCGGTTCATCGAGCGTCGGATCGGTGTCCGGCGGACACACGAGACTCGTCACGCCGCCCGCCACCGCCGCGGCCATTTCGGATTCGAGCGTCGCCTTATGTTCGTAACCCGGTTCGCGCAAACGCGCGGACAGGTCGACGAGTCCCGGCGCGATCGACAAACCTTTGGCGTCGATCGTCTTCGCTGCCTGGAAATCAGCGGGCGCGTTGCCGATGGCGACGATCTTGCCCGCCGCGATAAAAATGTCCTGTTGCTGTTCGGTGCCCGCTGCCGGATCGATCAGCGTGCCACCTTGAATATGAATCTTCATGCGCTACCTTATTTTTAGTCGTGATTGCCCGCGACAATCCCCATCACCGCCATGCGCACCGCGATACCGAACGTCACCTGGTTCAGAATCACCGATTGCGGGCCGTCGGCCACCTGCGAATCGATTTCGACGCCGCGGTTCATCGGACCCGGGTGCATCACGATCGCATCGGGTTTGGCCAGCGCGAGGCGCTCCGGCGTCAGGCCCCAGCTCTTGAAGTACTCCTGCGCCGACGGCAGCAGCGCGCCGCTCATCCGCTCGTTCTGCAGACGCAGCATGATGATCACGTCGACGTCTTTCAGGCCTTCGTCGAGGTTGTGGAATACGCGCACGCCCATCTGTTCCAGGCCGCCCGGCAACAGCGTGCGCGGACCGATCGCGCGCACTTCCGGCACGCCGAGCGTGGTCAGCGCATGAATGTCCGAACGCGCGACCCGGGAATGCAGAATGTCGCCGACGATCGCCACGCGCAGATTCGTGAAATCCTTCTTGTAGTGGCGGATCGTGTACATGTCGAGCAGCCCCTGGGTGGGGTGTGCGTGACGGCCGTCGCCGGCGTTGATCACATGCACGTGCGGCGCGCAGTGCTGGGCAATCAGATACGGCGCGCCGCTCGATGCATGACGCACGACGAACATATCGGCATGCATCGCCGAGAGGTTGTTGATTGTGTCGAGCAGCGACTCACCCTTGCTAGTCGACGAAGCATTGATATTCAGATTCAGCACGTCGGCCGACAGGCGTGTCGCGGCGATCTCGAAGGTCGTGCGAGTGCGCGTCGAGTTCTCGAAGAACAGGTTGAACACCGACTTGCCGCGCAACAGCGGCACCTTCTTCACTTCGCGATCCGTCACGCTGACGAACTGGTCGGCGGTATCGAGAATGTGATTGACGATCGCTTTCGGCAAGCCCTCGATCGACAACAGATGTTTGAGCTCACCGTTTTTCGTGAGCTGCGGATTGCCCTTCAGGAAGCCATAACGAAAGCGCTCGGTGGCGCTGTCGGCGGAATCCTGGGAGGCCTGGGTGGCGGTGTTCATGGTGTACCTGCTTATTGCTTAATACGGCTCGATGCGGCTCGATACGGCTCGAAGCGCAAAGCCGCGTTCAATCGACGCGGGCTTCGGTGTGAAAGGCGAAACGCTGATTGCCGCCGGCGCCGCCTTCCTCGCGGGCCAGCACAAGCGTCGACTCCGCGGGCACTTGCACCACGCCGCCGAGGAACCGCGCTGCCACCGGCAGCTCGCGCCCACCGCGATCGGCGAGCACCGCCAGTTCGACCGACGCCGGCCGGCCATAGTCGTACAACTCGTTCAGTGCCGCGCGAATCGTGCGGCCGGTGTACAGCACGTCGTCCACCAGCACGATGCGGCGCCTGTCCACGGAAAACGGCAGCGAAGTCGGGCTCGCTTGGGAGTGCAGGCCTTTTTTGGCGTAGTCGTCGCGATGCAACGCGACATTCACCACGCCGAAACTCGCCACCTGCAGATCGTGCGCGAGGCGCTCGGCAAGCCACGCGCCGCCGCTGTGGATACCGGCCAGCACGGCGGCTTGCTCACCGTCCTGCCCGGCGCCGAGTCTGTCACCATAGGCGGCACGAATCTGTTCGAGCAAAACGCTGTAGAGCGCTTCGGCGTCAATGGAACTCATGATCGTCGGAAAGTCCGTCTAGATATTGCTGGAGGATGATGCTGGCGGCTTCGGCGTCGAGCATGTCGGCGCGGCCGTTGCCGGCGCGAATTTCCGCCTTCGCCTCGACCGACGAATAGCGTTCGTCGACCCACGTCACCGGCAGATTGAAGCGGCCATTCAGCTGATTGCCGAAGCGCGTCGCAAGTTGAGTCATTTCGTGTGGCGTGCCGTCCGGGTGCATGGGCAAGCCGACCACCAGCGCGTCCGGCTTCCATTCGGCAATCAGCTTGCCGATCGCCTCGAAACGGTATTCGCGGCTGCGGTTCTGCACGATCACAAGCGCCCGTGCGCTACGGGTGAGCGAGTTGCCCACTGCCACGCCAATCCGCTTTTCACCATAGTCGAACGCAAGCAGCGTCGCCGCACGTCCGGCCGGCGGACTCATACGTCACCTTTCATGCGTGACCTGCTTCGCCCGACAGCATCGACAGCGAAATACCGAGCAGCGCGAGCGCGGCTTCCAGGCGCTGTTCGGCGGGTACGTCGAAAACGATTTTCGGGTCGGCTTCAACGGTGAGCCAGCCATTCTTCGAAATCTCTTCCTCGAGCTGACCCGCGCCCCAGCCGGCATGGCCGAGCGTGAGCAGGAAGCGCTCCGGACCGGTGCCGCTCGCCACGGCTTCGAGCACGTCTTTCGAGGTGGTCATCTCAAGCCCGCCCGGCACCGACATGGACGACGTATACGGATTGCCGTCTTTCGGATCGTGCAGCACGAAGCCGCGCTCGGTTTGCACCGGGCCACCGAAATATACGGGCACATGGAGAAGGGGTTCGATCTCGAGCTTGAGATCGATGCGACTGAAGAGCGCTTCAAGATCGATATCGGTCGGCCGGTTGATCACGAGGCCGAGCGCACCGCGCTCACTGTGATCGCAAAGGTAGACCACCGTTCCTGAAAACGTGGGATCGGCCATGCTTGGCATGGCGATCAGGAACTGGTTGGTCAGATTGATGCGATCGGTACTCTTGGACATAGTTCGAATTTTAGCAAAGACGGTGCAGGATGGCGGGCTTTGAGCGCTGTACCGCGATGTGTGCGATGAACTGCGCCGCTAGCCATCGACGGCGAATCAAGTTGCACTCTATCACGCACGCAGGCCTTGTCCACGGTGGGCTTAGCGGTGTTTTGCGACACGCCTTGCGCGTGCCGCCAGGTCCGAACCTTGCTCGCCGCCGCGAGCTGGCTGAGGACGCTTACCGGCGCGCAGAACGGGCTTTCGACTGCGCCGCCGTTCAGGCGCCGCCCTGTTCGACCGCGCGCGTCAATGCGGCCAGCGCGGCGTTGCTGCTGGTCGGCGCGACGCCCGCCGCGACCTTGTGCAGCATCGCGCGCAACGCCTCGGCAGCCTGCTCGAGCGTGCTCGCCGCCGGTGCGCCGACGATGACGTGGGAGCGCACCGCCGGCGTCGATACACCGGCGTGCGCGCGGCGGCGCCACGCGAGCCCGAGCGCGTCGGCCACCAGCGCCACGTGACCCAGACCCAGCGCGCACGCGGCAGCGCCGAGCCGGTAGGCGGCGTCGCCCGCCTGCAGCGCTTCGCTAGGATCCGCCTTCTCGGGTTGATCGGCCGCGCGGGCGTGTTCGGTCAGCGCCGAAATCGAAGCATCCGCCGTTTGCAGGAAATCTTCATAAGCGTGCGCATTCACGGTCAGCACGCCCAACTCACGCGTCAGCGAGCTGCGAGTTGCGCTGATCGCCTGCGCCTGCACGGCGCCCGCCTCCCACAGCATTTCCGATGCCTGGGTACCGGCGACGTGCCAATCGACCGTCAAGCCATAGTCGTGCAGAACTTCGACCTGATCGGCGTCTTCCGCCGCGGCGCCGAATAACGCGTAGTCGCGCCACAGCAGCGCCAGCGTCGCGCGCACCAGCGAACGCGGCGCGCGCTCGATGCCGCGCGCGTGATCGGCCAGCGTGAGGTTGCAGCGTGCATAGAAACGCCGCGCGTCGGCCTCCCCGGTAGCGCGGCCGCTGACGCGCAGCGCACTCGCGCACGCTTTGGCGAGGCGCCAGAAATCGTAGGGGTCCGGGCCGGTGAGTTCGGTCAGGACAGCGTCCAGTTCGTCGAGCGCCGCATTGGTGAAGGCCAACGCCGCACCGCTGTTGTCGGGCTGCGCGCGCAACACGGGCAGCAGCGCGCGCTCGTAGCGCGCCCGCAAATGGGCCAGTTGATCCACAGGCTGGGCATGCAGCGACACCGGCGGCACCGGGCGCGAGGTCAGCGCAAGGTCCTCGAACGCGGCGGTCGAACCGGGCGTGTGCTCCGACAGATGGATACAGAGCGCGCGATAGTGATTGAAGAGCGTGGGCGAGCAGGACAGCTCGTGCAGATTGTGACGCTCGAGCGCCGCGCGAAAATCGCGCAACGCCGCACCGAACACGGGCCGCACGTTGTCCGCACCAGCCGGTTTAGCCGGATCGCCCTCATCCGCCAAAGGCGAAAGCCGCACCAGTGCGTCCGCGAAGCGCTGCGCGCTCAGCCAGCCGGCCTCGCGCAATGCGTGCGACGCACGCAGCAGCGCCGAGGTACTCTCGCGGCGCTGTTCGAACGCCAGCAGTGCCTCGGCCAGCGCCAACTCCGCGGGGCGCACAGCGCCGCCGCGCGGATTCGGCAAAGCGTCGAAGGAATCAGGTGCAGCGGATCGAAGAGTCATGGGCAGGCGACAGGAAACTCACGGGCCGCCGCTCAGCGCCGCACGAGAAACTGATCGGCTAACGCGCGAACTGGCGACAGAACAATGACAGACTACCGCTGCGACACAGTGCAACCGTGGACGTTCCGGGCCGGCGCTGCGAGCCGAACGCGCCGACTGCACAAAGCGGGTTCGTTCCGGGCAACGCCGTCTGCAAAACGCCACCCGGCAGGCACACGGCATGACGCCCAGTCAGGCACCGCCGTTTGCCCCTCGAACCTCAGATCTGGACCATCTCGAAGTCTTCCTTGCGCGCGCCGCATTCCGGGCAGGTCCAGTTAATGGGAACGTCGTCCCAGCGGGTGCCCGGCGCAATGCCTTCGTCCGGCAAACCGGCTTCTTCGTCGTAAATCCAGCCGCAAATCAGGCACATCCAGCTTTGATATTCCATTCTTGTGTCGCGTCGTAGAGTCCGTGGAAACGGGAGCCATGATGGTACCGTGTTGCCGCCCCAATGCCTAGCAATCAGAAACGCGCAAATCGGCGCGCGTGGCGGCCTTTGGCTATGCCGGGCGGATCGGTTCGTTACGCGCCTGCGGCTTGGCGCCGCTGCGCGACTGATCCGTCTTCGCGTGGGAATTTGCCGCCTGCTTGCCGGATACGCGCGGCTGGCTTGGAGCGACACGCCGAAGAATGCGAAAAAACGCCCTCGCCGCAGTTTAGGCCGCATAATTGAGCCGATTGCGCACCCTCTGCGCCTAAATACAGCCCTTTTTTGCAAATTTTCATGCCCAGCGATACGCCTCCGATCGTCCTCACCTTCGGCCTTTCCGATCCCACCGGCGGCTCCGGCCTGCAAGCCGACCTGATGACGCTTGCCAGCATGGGTTGCCATGGCGTCTCCGTCCTCACGGGCTATACCGTGCGCGACTCGGCAAGCTGCGACGAAGTCACCGGGCTCGACCCTGAAGTGGTCGCAACCCAGGCTCGGATGCTGCTCGAAGACATGCCGATCGCCGCGTTCAAGGTCGGCGCATGCACGCGCGCGGAAGTGGTGAGCGCGATTGCCGAAGTGGTCGCCGATTACGACGACATTCCGCTGATCCTCGCTCCCGACTTCACGCTCGACGACGAACACGTGCTCGCAGCCGACGAACTGCGCGAGGCGATCGCCGACCTGCTGGCGCCGCAAACCACCTTGCTGGTCGCCGATTCGGCCACGCTGCTCGCCCTCGCCCAGCCGGACGGCGACGCCGAAGCGCCGAGCCTCGATGCGGCGATCTCGCATCTGCTGTCGCAAGGCTGCGAGTACATTCTGTCGACCGAGACCGGCACGCACCGGCTCGTCAACACGTTGTTCAGCGAAGACGGACAGCTGCGTCAGGATATCTGGGACCGCGGCAGCCACCGGATCATGGGCATCACGGATACGCTCGGCTCCGCGATTGCCGCGTTGCTGGCCAATGGCCAGGAACCGGCGGAAGCCGTGCGCGAAGCGCAAGAGTATCTGTATCAGGCAGTGCGCAATGCATTTCGGCCGGGAATGGGCGCATATATGCCGGATCGCTTCTTCTGGGCCCGCAGCAGCGACGAAGACACGCCGCCCGCAGGCAGCAAGGACGCGGCGCCGGGCGAGGCGCGACATTAGGATTCGGCGCGAAAAAGCGCCTGCATGTGTGGCAGGCGCGTGACAAGCATTACAGCGGTAGTCAATCAGCGCCCACAAAAAACCCGCGTATTCGCGGGTTTTTCCTTTTCAAACAGTCCCTTGCCCTCTTCCGCGCGGTACAAACAAACTTTCCAACTTGTAATTAAACGTTACAGCGCGTCTTCTATCGTCAAGATAAACTTTACGATTCGTAATTCTGTCATATAGCCCTATGTCTTCGCCGACACCCATTCCTTTGCCTGCAGGTGCTCCGGACGCCCCTCGCGCCTTCCTGCAACGCTTCCACGGCGAAGTCACCTCGCAGGACAGGATGCAGATGTTCCGCCACAAGCCGGTTACGATCTGGCTGACCGGGTTATCCGGAGCGGGCAAGTCGACCATCGCGTTCGAACTCGAACGGCAACTCGTGTCGCAAGGTCACGCGTGCTATATCCTCGACGGGGACAATGTGCGCCACGGTCTGGCGAGCGATCTCGGCTTCGACAAGCAGGACCGGCGTGAAAATATTCGCCGGGTGGCGCACGTGGCGCAACTGATGAACGACGCAGGTCTTATCGTCATCACGGCACTCATCTCGCCCATGCGCGAAGACAGAGCAATGGCTCGCGAGATCATCGGGCCCGGCAATTTCATCGAGACCTACCTGTCAGCCTCTGTCGATGCTTGCGCCCGTCGCGATCCGAAAGGTCTCTATGCCAAAGCCTTGGCCGGCGAGATTGCGTCGTTTACCGGCGTGTCAGCGCCCTACGAAGTGCCAACCGACTCCGAGTTGAAAATAGACACCGCAACGCTGAGCCCGGCCGAAAGCGTAGAAAAACTGTTTGCCTACTTGCGCGACAATTGTCTGGAGAATTCCTGCTGCGCAGCGCACATGCAATATTGAGCTTGAGCGCCGCTGAGAGCAGCACCCTGCTCGCCCCAAAAGCAAAAACCCGCATTTCTGCGGGTTTTTGCTTTTGGGAAGCACGCCTTGCGACGCACTTCCCCATGTGTTTCGCACCGGGCCTCTCATGAGAGGCCCGACCGAAATTACATGTCCATGCCCATGCCGCCCATGCCGCCGGGCATACCGCCGCCCATCGGAGCATCTTCCTTCGGCAGTTCGCAAACAGCTGCGTCGGTGGTCAACAGCAGGCCAGCGACCGAAGCTGCGTTTTGCAGCGCCGTGCGCGTCACCTTCGTCGGGTCCACGACACCTGCGTCAACCAGGTCGACGTACTCGCCGGTTGCTGCGTTGTAGCCGTAGTTGCCTTGGCCAGCAGCAACAGCTGCCACCACGACGCTGGCTTCTTCGCCACCGTTCGTGACGATCTGGCGCAGCGGCTCTTCCATCGCGCGCAGCACGATCTTGATACCTGCGTCCTGATCGGCGTTAGCGCCCTTCAGACCAGCGATTGCCGTACGTGCACGGATCAGTGCAACGCCGCCGCCAGCCACGATGCCTTCTTCCACAGCTGCGCGCGTTGCGTGCAGTGCGTCTTCGACACGTGCCTTCTTTTCCTTCATTTCGACTTCGGTCGCAGCGCCAACCTTGATCACTGCAACGCCGCCTGCCAGCTTGGCAACGCGTTCTTGCAGCTTTTCACGGTCGTAGTCCGACGTTGCTTCTTCGATCTGCGTGCGCACTTGCTTCACGCGCGCTTCGATCGTTGCAGCTTCGCCAGCGCCGTCGATGATCGTCGTGTTTTCCTTGCCCACTTCGATACGCTTCGCTTGACCCAGTTCAGCCAGCGTTGCCTTTTCGAGCGTCAGGCCGGTTTCTTCAGCGATAACTTGACCGCCGGTCAGAACCGCGATGTCTTCCAGCATGGCCTTACGACGATCGCCGAAGCCCGGAGCCTTGACAGCAACAGTCTTCAGGATGCCGCGGATGTTGTTCACAACCAGCGTAGCCAGCGCTTCGCCTTCGACGTCTTCTGCGATGATCAGCAGCGGACGGCCAGCCTTGGCGACTTGTTCCAGGACCGGGAGGAGGTCACGAATGTTCGACACCTTCTTGTCGTGCAGCAGCACGAACGGGTTGTCGAGCACAGCAACTTGCTTGTCCGGGTTGTTGATGAAGTACGGCGACAGATAGCCGCGGTCGAATTGCATACCTTCGACAACGTCCAGCTCGTCTTGCAGCGACTTGCCGTCTTCAACCGTGATGACGCCTTCCTTGCCGACCTTGTCCATCGCTTCAGCGATGCGGTCACCGATCGACGAATCGCTGTTTGCCGAAATCGCGCCAACCTGAGCGATTTCCTTGTTCGTCGTGCACGGCTTGCTGATCTTGCGCAGTTCTTCGATAGCGGCCGTCACAGCCTTGTCGATACCGCGCTTCAGGTCCATCGGGTTCATGCCCGATGCAACGTACTTCATGCCTTCGCGGACGATCGACTGAGCCAGAACCGTTGCGGTCGTGGTGCCGTCACCTGCGTTGTCGCTGGTCTTGGAAGCGACTTCCTTGACCATTTGTGCGCCCATGTTCTGGAGCTTGTCTTTCAGTTCGATCTCTTTTGCGACCGAAACACCATCCTTCGTGACCGTCGGGCCGCCGAAGCTGCGTTCCAGGACAACGTTGCGACCCTTCGGGCCCAGCGTGACCTTCACAGCGTTCGCGAGGATGTTCACGCCTTCAACCATCTTGGCACGGGCGGAATCACCGAATACGACGTCTTTAGCTGCCATCTTCTAACTCCTTGAATTCTTGGGATATAACCGTGGAAGTAGCGATTTTTCGCTTACTTCTGCACCACGGCCATGATGTCTTCTTCGCGCATCACGAGCAGTTCGTTGCCGTCGACCTTGACGGTCTGGCCTGCGTACTTGCCGAACAGAACGCGGTCGCCAACCTTCACGTCGAGTGCGATTTGTGCACCCTTGTCGTCACGCTTGCCCGGGCCGACTGCCAGAATTTCGCCTTGATCCGGCTTTTCTGCTGCGGCTTCGGGGATCACGATGCCCGACGCAGTCTTGGTTTCTTGATCCAGACGTTTGACGATCACGCGATCATGCAAAGGACGAAGGTTCATACATACTCCTCTCTTGATTGAGACTGAAGAACGCTGAGAAAACCCGGTTGGCTGAGCCAACCGGCGATGTTGTTAGCACTCTCGTGCAGCGAGTGCTAATTATATGGACGGGTGGTGACAAATTCAAGAAGGGATGTGGGGATGGATGTTGGGACGGCGAGATTCGCCCCGATGCGCGGCCTTCCCGGCAGGGAAAACCCCTATCTGACTGCCACCCCGAGATGCATTGCATCCTGCGCCTCAAATCCGTCAGAATGCGCGCCGCTCGTCACCGCGCGCTGGCAACGCGACACCACTGATACGGATACACGCCTTTCCCGATCTGCGCGCGAAAGATCCTGCATGACCCGGCGTCAAGCACGAATCCGTAGTCGGCCAATGCCTGACCGGAATCGGCGAGTTCAGCCGAATTTTTCATTGCATCTTCCCGACCGTCGGTCCAGTAACCAGGCACTAGCGCGTACACAGGTCCGCCCCGGCTGCTGACGATATCGTGAATCTTGTTGTCGTATGCCGGTCGCGCCGCCGGAAACGCCGACCTGATCGAGGCAAATGCAACCGTATCGGGGAACATCGGCACCAGCCAGCCGAGAGGCGGATCGCCGGCAGTGAGCAACACGGTAGTCTTCTGCGGTACAGCCAACTGCGGAACGTCTGCGACGAACATTCTCTTCGCCCAAGGTTCATGTCCCCAGGAATGTGCACCGCCAACCAGCACCCCGATAGAACTCAGTACCAGCAGCACGCCCGCTAACTTTCGCGCAGCCCGATAGGGGAGCACCTGCGTGAGCAACAAGTAAATGAAAAGCGGAACGCAAAGCTCGATCGCCACCAGATACCGCTGAATGCTGAACGCCTTCAACCATACGAGGTACCCGATGACGACATAAGCCACCACGTAGCGAGCAGGCGAAGACAGTCCCGGCACGCGCACGCTCCTGCATTTGCGGACAAAAGCTGCGACTACCCACCAGCCGAAGATGACATAAGCCGCGGCCCAGATGACCTGATGCAACTCCACCTGACCCACGCGGTGCGGATTAAACGAAAAAACGAACGGGAAAACCAAAGCCTCCCAGATGCTGTTGGGGAGCCACTTTGTGTCCACGGCTCCGACGCTCGACGTCAGCGCGCTCGGGAAAATGGCACTGTATTGCGGATAGACAGGATTCCCATACAGTCGCCACAACTCCAGGAACCAATACCCCCCCGTTGCAGCCAACCCCAGCAGCACGCCAACACCGAAGACAAACGCCACGCGCAGGCGTGCGGCTACCGATATGGGTGCAAACAACAGCCCCCCGCACAGAGCGACTGAATAAACGACGGTGGTGAGCTTCAACCCTGCGCCCAGACCGGAGACCACACCGCCGATTGCTACGGTCAGCAGGACGCTCGCGCCTACCTCGGCTAGCCGGGACCAAACTGTCATCACGATCAGCAATGCGCCCAGGCAGAAAAGCGACGTTGTGTTGTCGCCCATCGAATTGCCTATCCCGGACATGAAGTTCGCAGTAAAGCATCCGGCGAGCGCCAGCCAGAACGGCGTGCGATAGCGCTCCTGCTCCGGCAGGTCGGCAAGAACCTTACGGCACACGCCAAGCAGCAGCACAAAGTTGAGCCCCTGCAGAACGCCCATCATGAACCCCACCAGCATCGCCGGCAGGTGCATCGCCATCAGGTAATAGGGAACATCCAGCAGCGGGTTGAAATAGCTCTGCATGCCGGCGGGCGCCAGATCGATGGCCATCTTCCCATGCAGCAACGCAAACGCGTTGTAGAGATGATAGTTGCGAACATCCCAATTCGAATCCGCACCCTGCAGCAACGAATAGACACCGTATATCAGCGGAACGATCCAGCATGCGCGCACAAGCGCGCGAGGACTGTTCATACTCGGCGTGAGAGACCAGCGCCTGCGCATGGTGGAGTTTCTATTCATTTCGTTTTACGTAACAAATGATCAGGCTATTCTTTGAATGCCCAGAATTTTGCGGCGAAGAAATTGACAAACATTCCGGCGACAGAGCCGCAAGCCACGGCAATCAAAGGCACAAGTCGCGAACCATGAACGGTAAGCACAACGACCGAATACGCTGCATAGTTCACGCTGGCGCCGCCGAGCATGGATAACAGATAGCGCCACCATTCGACCCACACAGACCGCTCGGCCCGTTCGCGGAAGGTGTGCCGCCTGTTGATACGCCACGTCACCCAGACGGCGGCCATGAACGACACAATCCGCCCCGCAAAAAAGCCGAGCCCGCAGGCTAGCGCCAGATACAGCACGGCGGCATCTACGACGAAGCCGATTGCGCCGGCGATGGCGAACCGGACGAATTGACTACCGATCACGAGCGGTTTGGCCCGGGAACGGCGAGATAAGCCATGCGCTTTGTCTCGGCCCGGCCGTGCGTGACCGTGTCGAGTACGATGCCGCAGACGAGCAGGATGCTACCGAGCAGCATGAGCGCCGCGCATAGCAATGCGGTCGGCAAGCGCGGCACGAGCCCCGTCTCCAGATAGGTGTGCAGAAGCGGTATCGCGAACAGGATTGAGGCGAGTGCGCAAACCAGCGAGGCTGAGGAGAAAAACAGAAACGGCTTCTCTGATTTCAGGAGCCTTGCAATAGTGACGAGGATACGGAAGCCGTCACGGTAAGTATTCAGCTTGCTGGCGGAGCCTTCCGGCCGCGACCTGTAAACGGTGGCGACTTCCGAAACAGGCATCCGCAGCTCCAGGGCGTGCACGGTCAGCTCGGTTTCGGTTTCAAAGCCGGACGCATGCGCCGGGAAGGACTTGACATAGCGCCGGGAAAAAACGCGAAAACCCGAAAGCATGTCCGTGAATGTGTTGCCGAAGACCGACGAGACGCATCGGGTCAACATAACATTGCCAAACCGGTGACCGAACCGGTATGCGGACTGCTCTTCACTGATACGGGTTCCGACCACCATGTCCAGGCTTTCGTCGATGAGCATCGACACCATGCCAGGGGCTGCGTCGGCGTCGTAGGTGTCGTCACCGTCGACCAGCACATAAACATCCGCCTCCACATCGGCGAACATGCGCCGGATGACGTTGCCCTTGCCGCCCAGAGTGACTTTGCGCACCGTTGCGCCTGCCGCCTGCGCCACTTCGATGGTTCCGTCGGTGGAATTGTTATCGAAAACGAACACCTCGGCCCCAGGCAACGCGTTCTTGAAATCGCGTATCACTTTCGGAACCGTCAACGCTTCGTTGAGGCAGGGAATCAGGACGGCGACTCGGCCGGTGGACAATGCGGTCATTCGATTTAGGCTGCGGTAAAAGGTCGATCAGACGACGGGATGATCCGCCAGGCCGGCGGTAGCGGTCGACCGGCAAGGCGACGGAACATGTCTATTATCGCCGACTGTCTGCCTGCCCCTTACGAGCGAGCGTACGAGTATAGAGACCCCCCTCGCCACGCGCAACGAAGTTTGCGGACTTCTGGCGCTCGCCGGTAAGCCACGGCCAACCGGTTGTGCCGCCATAGCCGCCTGAAATTCCCGCATTCCCGAAAGACGCGGAATGCATCGAAGACCGCCTGAATCCGTCGCCATGAGCATCTGCCCCAGGACGCCCGATTACTCCGCCTTTGCCGGCTCGGTCTGGGCTGTAGGCGCGGAGGCGGCGGCGGGTGCCGAGGCCTCCTTCGGCGGCGCCTCTTCCTTGATCTCGTAGGACGGGTCGCGCACCCAGCGGCTCAGATCCTTGCTGATCACAATGGTTGTGCGATCGAGGATCGAACAGCTTCCCTTGAACGCGCCCCACATGCCGCCGACCGACCAGCGGTTGATTTTGGTGTGGCGGATGACCTTGCCACCCTCGATCAGATCTGCCGACACCGTCGTGGCCTTGGGGCCGCTCCATGCGCCGCCGCCGACGCCCAGCACGTGGGTGATCTGCAATCGAAGAATCTTTGCATCGCCCGCATCGGCTTGCGCTGCGATGGTGCCGTCGCCCGTTTTGTTGATCCGGCGGAGCGCTTCGCCAACGTGCTGCGTCAGCATGTCCTCAATGTGGCATTCGTTCTTGATCTGGTCGACTACGCTCGCGTCCGGTGCATAGGTGACAGGCGTTTCCAGTAAAACCTGACCGGCGGCGAAGGCGGAGGTCGTTGAGAAGCAGAGCGCGGTAAAGAGGAGTTTTTTCATGGCGTGAGTTTTTCTGGTGTTGTGGTTTGGTGTGGAATGCCGCAGCACTAGCTGCGGCATTTCTTGCGCACACGAACACTAATCGGCCCTACCAGCCGGTGCTCGCCCTATCTCCGGCAATTAATCCGTGCCGTACTTCGGCGACCGCGGGCCATACAGCAGGCCGCTCGGCGGTCCGGCGTGCAGCAGTCGATAACTCGTGATGCCGGCGATATCGTGGCTCTTATCGGTCAACGAGTTCGATATCTGCTTGATCGCGGCCACCACCAGCATGCCGATCAGGCCGCCACCGCTACTGTTATTGCCTTCGTTACTGTTGGCGCTCGCGCTGCCTTGCCAGAGCACGTCACCCGATTTCAGATCGACGAGCTTTGCCGATGCCGACACTACCGTCACACTGTCGAGCACGCGGTACGACGAGCCGTACTGCGTGATCTTCGAATACAGCACCGCATCGGCGCCGAAGATTTCGCGCAGTTTGGCGGGTGACGTCTGCTGGATGTCGCCGGCCGTCGTCAGGCCGTTCTGCTTGAACGTCTCTTCCATTACCGCGACCGGCACCACGTAATAGCCCGCTTCGGCGATCGGATAGGTCATCTGCGACATCAGGCTGTTCGACGCCTGCACATCGGTCGTGGAATTGTCCGGCGGCAGGATGAGGATCGAGCGCGGACGCGCATTCTTGAAGGCCGTGTAATCAGCGTGCCTCACGGGCTGTGCGCACGCTGCGAGCAGCACGACTGTGGACAGGGCAAACCAGAGTTTGAGAGAAAGGAACTTGGACATGTCGGCTGGCTCGCTTATTGTGGTTTCGGCTTCTTCATCAGGAAATCCATGTAGGTGGACGACTCCGGAAACAGCTGTTTCTCGGCGTCGAATTCCTGCATGGCCTGGGTGTCGTTGCCGACAGTCGCGTACAGCATGCCCAATTGCGCATGAAAGCCAGGCGGCGGCGTGTTGCCCTTCGCGCGAATCTCCTGGACTGCCTTTTCGAGTGCATCGATCTGCGCCTGTGGAGCCTTTTCGCCCTTCAGATAGTCGTAGACCGCCGGCTGATAGCCGTTCCATTGATAGAGCGGCGGCGTGGCGGTGTTCGCGCATCCCGCGAGCAGCAGCGCCGCTGCCGCGACTGGCAGGCCGAATCCCCGAATCGGGCCGGTGTATTTCATGTAAAACCCCGTTTGCGTAGTTGTTTTGATCAAGCTTGAGTGATGGATTGGATACGGTCGCGTGCCCGCTTATGGCGCGGGTTTGAGTGCGCCCGCGTCGACCTGGTCGGACAGATGGTTGACCGCTTCCTGGATCGCCAACTCGAGTACCTTGCCGTTCAGCGTGGAGTCGTAGCTGGCCGTGCCGCCGAAGCCGATGATTTCGCGGTTGGACAGGCTGAACTCGCCCGCGCCCTGGCTCGATGCCACGACTTCGGATGTCGTCGTATCGACCACGTTGAGGCTCACCTTCGCGTACGCCACCTGGTTCTTGCCGCTACCGAGAATGCCGAAGAGCTGGTGATCGCCGACTTCCTTGCGGCCGAATTCGGTCACGTCGCCGGTGATAACATAGTTCGCACCCTTGATCGTCTGGGCCTTCTTTGTGAAGCCCGCTTCCTGACGGATTTCGTCGAGGTTGTCGCGATCGAGCACGTTGAAGCGTCCGCTTTGCTGAAGCGACGTGATCAGGATGGTTTTGGACTGGCCGCCCAGGCGGTCGACGCCATCCGAGAAGATGCCGCGCATATAACTCGAACGGTTGTCGAACTTGCCGACCGCGATCTGCACCGGTTTGCCGACAGCTGGCCTCTGGACGCTGGCCGCGGGCGCGATGGGCAACGAGCGTGACGATTCCGTTGCACAACCGCTCAATGCGACGATGGCGGCGGCGAGTACAGCGCCGTACTTTCTGGTCGAATTCATTGAATTTCCTGCTTGATGGAACTGTTACGAAGGGTTGAGTGTTTGCGCCCGGCACAGAGCGCGGCGATTACTGGTGTTCAAGCGGGACGCAGTTGTCCGGCCGCGCGCGGCTCGGCGAACTGCGTTTGGGCATGCGATCGTCGAAACTTGAGTGCTGCGGATGAGACGGCGTTCGAAGGCTGCAAGGCGGTCGCCTGAGAGGCGACGACAACGGGAAGCCATGACGCGAGAGGTACAGCGACCGTCAGGCGCAGCTACATGGTCCGCCATGAGTGAGCTGACAAATATTGGCGCTTGCGACGCATATGATTTGCGGCCATCGGAATGCGCTCAGGACGTGACTGCGCTCACGTCCATTCTTTCGGCGTTGCATAGTTATCGTTCCCGACGTGCAAACGCACGCGCGGGCCTCTTCGGTGCGGCCGGTGGAACCGCTTATTTTGGGTTTTTACTCAACAACTCAGCCGCCTTATCGGCAGTTTTTGAAGAAACTTTAGTGGCGTGCGCTGTGTTTTCTGTGATGACGCAATGCTGTTTATTCATTGCGCATTAAAGGGGGGAGTAGTTTGGGTTACGTCGTGATGTGTGGGATGCGGCGGGTTTATTTTTTCTGTCACTTCTACCCAATTGCAAGTGATGGATCAGGTCTCTGCGTTGAGAAGACGGAGAGCATTAAATCGGACGACTTCATCCGCACGAGCCGGTAAAAGGCCTTGGTTCAGAACCCACCTTCCGTATAACCCATTCGATACTTCCATGCGGCGCCACACGATTGCCCAGCTCGATTTCCCGGATAAGAATCGGCGTTCTGACGAAAATTTACCAATACTCTTTTTAGGATTTATTTTGGTACATTATAATGTTTCTCACTGAACCGCTTTAGCTACAGCCCATGAACTTCCCAGCACGCCTGATCCAGGTGCGAAAATCACGTGACCTCACCCAGCAAGAACTGGCCAAGGCCGCAGCATTGCACGTCAATCAAGTTCGTCGCTACGAAGCAGGGTCGGCGCAGCCTACCTTAGAGGCCCTGACACGTCTGGCACAGACGCTCAATGTCAGTCTGGATGAACTGGTGTTTGATGAGAATGAGCGCGGCCCGTCCGATGACTTGCGTTTGCAGTTCGAGGCAGTCAGCCAGATGCCCGACGAAGACCGCAACATCGTCAAGGCGCTGCTCGATGGAATGATCCTCAGGCACCGCGCCAAGCAGATCATCAGCGGCTAGGCAGACCGTTACGATCGAACAACAGCAGGAGAGCTGATGTAAACGAAGCGCGGGCGATGAGTGCTACCAACACTCATCGCCCGCTGACCACAACCAACTCAGCAAAGGAGTTGATCATGGCTAACGCCAATGTTAAACCACGTCGCGCTCGCGACGAACGTGCCACGCGCATTTCCGTTGCGCTTGAAGCAAACCGCACACACGAACATGAGAGACATACGGCCTTCCCGTGGATGCAGATCACCGATGCAATGCTCGAACGCGCTGGCTTCCTGCCCGGACAGCAAGTCCTGTTCAGCGTCGATTACCGCTACGGTCACATCACCATCACCCCGGACTATGACTACAGGATTGCCGGCAAATACGTGAGCGGGCAAGAAGCGGAAGAGACGCGGCAGCGACTCAGCAGACGGAAATAACCGACATCTACAAACAGCAAACCCGGCCGTAGCCGGGTTTGCTGTTTGTGAAGCTTTAGTTGCCTTTGATCAGTTCGAGTCCAATCTCCAGTTTTTGTCGAACATCACGCGAATGCTGCTTCTCTCGATAAGCACCAACGTCCAAGATTTTTAGCAGTAGAGGATTCCCCTCTGCATAATTGCCCCGTGGAATTTCAGTTTCCGCGACTTCCGTTCGACTCACAAGCACCCAGTAAACATCCTCTGCCTGTTCTAGTATCCAATGCACCACAAAGGCATGACTTAGTTCTGGAAAGAAGCGACGCAGAGCCCCACTCAAAGTATCTGCCTCGCTACCAGCAAGCAGGCTCGCAGAACTTTGAAGCAGATCCTGCCGCATTGCTTCTATTGCCCTCTGCTTATTTGTGCTCATTTCAATTTCCTGGAGCGTGTTAGATGGTATCGACGCCCCCGGCAACGGGCAAAGCAGGAGCACAGTGGCAGAGAACAGCTTCCGATGTAGTCAGCTGTACAGTGGAGCCGTCGAACACCCGAACGCAACGGCTCACGCTGGAGGTTTCCAAATGAAGGCGCACGTCATCGGCATGGATATCGCCAAGCATGTCTTCCAGTTGCATACTGGTCGACGTTGCGACCGGGAAGGTCGAGCGTATGAAACCCAAGCGAGGTGAGGTATCGAATTTCTTCGCAAAGAGGGAACGCGCATTTGTAGCGATTGAAGCCTGCGGTGGCGCTCATTACTGGGCCCGACAACTGCAATGCAGAGCAACGCATTGCGCAGCCTCCTGTATGAGTTCGGCGAAATTCTCTCCGAAGGCTACCACCCATTCACAAAGGAAATCGTGCCGGCATTGGCCAGAGCCTCCGAACGTCTGCCAGCGATGTTGTCGAGAGCTTGCGCGAGCAGCGGGCCCGCATACAGGCACTCAACGAAGATATTGCAATGCTGGAGCGCTGACTCTCGAATGCGTTCAGAGACAGTGTCGAATGCCAGCGTATCGCAGATATTTTTCAGACGATGATACGTTAATCAACAAGAAAGACTTTCATTGCACCTATTTTTTGAGCTGGATCAACGGACAAATCGCACGACGTCCCGTGCAGCTCTAATCCACTCGATCTGCCGTCATTAAATGCATAAAAAACCTCATCAACATCATCATATTCCAGTGCGAAATATTCTTTCAAGTCACGAATTTCATCACCCAACCCAACTTTTCCACAAATCAAACCTCGATAGCTGTACTTTTCCCTGAAATAAATTGTTATTGATTTCAAATTACCACTCTTAAAATACAGTAAAGCAACGTCACTTTGCCAACCATAGCTCTGATCCTCCATCATTTTGAAGCGTATCACCGCTTCGTCTGAAGAAATATCCAGCCGTATCGGGCAGGAATTGTCAATTTGAAAGACATTTTCCGAAATTTCGCAGTCTTTGAGCAGGCTTACCACATTGGTGTAGCTAGTTCCTAAATCAAGATTTAACAATGATTTTCCGGGCACAGGTTGAGCTATCCAATCTAGAGTCATCGCATCACTTCCAAGTTTTCGAGGCCGGGTCATAGGTTATGACTTTACCACCGGTGGTTCACAAATGTAGTTCTGCCACCATTTTCTGGCCAGCCTGTCACACGATAGGTCGCAGGATCAATTATTTTTAGCTCAGAACCATCTTTGTAGGTAAATTTATAATACTGGCCTTGGTGTGTAGAATCAACAAAGGCGGGACTGTATTGCACCTTCCCTGCCAAACACTACTCCAAGCACGCCCGAGACAATCTTGCCGGCCGCCCATTCGAACGCCAAGTTTTATTCCAACCATTACACGTCAACCTCGACAACAGACTCCAAAGATTGAGGTATTTCAAGAAAGTGACGCCAGCCCTTCAAAGCGGCCTTCCATTCGCTTAATTTAAAATTTCCATCGGGCTGGCCCATCCAATCCTCATCGACCTCAATATAAACTTGCACTCCAGTAGATTTAATCGTCAAAGTAACATCGCCCCCCTTTTTCTATCTCAGCTTGATTCCCGATCTCAACGTCGTTGATGTTTTTCAGGAGGCGGTCACAGTCATCAGTTCCTTGGGTGACAGAACTCAACACCTCGCATAGGTACTGGTTATAACGTTTCGCGCCTTCACCATCCATCGCCTTTGGCTGCCAATGAAATACCCGGCCAAGCTTTGGATGAACTCCAACATCCACATAAGAAAATCTAATCTTCATAACTATTCACCCCCACTTTGCAGGTCGATGCCGCGCGCAACGTTCGGCACGACGCTTTGCCCGGAGATGTGCGCGCCTCGCGCGTCGATTTCGCCATCCGTCCAGCCGCTCCTGCGACTTGCCCGCTCGATCTATCGCACCGCCTGCAAGCGACTCATGAGTTGCTGTCTGGATAGCGCCCCTCCTTAGCCTCTTTGACCTCCTCCGACCGCGAACAAGCGGGCTCATCAAGTGATAACTCGACGAGTTCATCATGGCCAATTTTCGGAAGCAGTGCGGAAAGTCGTTCAAATACATCAAGTTCTATTACCCCCCACTCCATCAACCCTGTTAGATAACCGTGCCAAATCAGCGCAACTTGATCAGTTGCACCGCGCCATCCGATTTGTCGAGTTATTCTTTCGCGCAGTTCATTTTCGGTTGGGTAGCCAATAATTTTTGCAATCATTGCGGCAACCCCGGAACAAAGACCGCTCCCTGCGATGTAATGACGGATATGCTTTTAATTTTCGAACCAGATTTAGTATTTGCGGAAAATGCCCTATCAATTCCACGTTGCGCAATTTCAGGCGTCATACCAGACTGATTGCAAGCATCAATAATAATGTTGCCAGACTGCCCGCGCGCATCTATTGCAGTACTCGAAGTCGATTTCAACAGTCCATCGGAATCCAGTTTGACCACCTCAGTCGCAATCTTCAACTCACACTTAATTCCATCAATGAAGAAGTCCGCCGATCGGCCATCATTGATCGATGGAATAACCTGCACCGCTTTTACACCAGCTGCCGTTTCACTGACGAAACTCAGTTGTGCCGGCGTCGGTCCTTTCGTTGAGCCGATAAGTTTACCCGCGGCATCGCCTCCAGCGTCTACGGCCGACAGTGGCACGCCCCCGCCCGTGCTTCCCGTCGAATCCGACCCGGTGACGGCGATGCGCGGGCTCGGCCGGAACCAGCACCTTAATCACGGATCGAGTTCTCAATAGGTAAATCACGATTGTCGGGCCGGTTCATTCTCACCCAAAATACGCAACTCAAACCCCTGCGCCTGCACCAAGATACTAACGGATGAGGAAAATCCGTGAAGACTTCCCTCCAGTCTATAGGTAAAAAAATTCTCTGAAGCAGAGCCAGAATAAGCAAAGACAGCAGGCTCTTGCCAAATCACCTTATCGCCTTCGCGCACATAAGTAGAAACAGAGAATTCAAACCTTTTAACCCCAGTAAACACCAACTGACAATGCCCAACAAAACCCTCTGAATTTTTTCGAAAAAAATACTTATCAAAATCTCCAAATACGGCAAGCCAATGATTCACGTAAATGGCTGCATCTTTCCCATCAAAAATATGCGCCCCATACTGACACTCAGATGCCCCGAGTGACGCCCAACAGTCCTTGATTATTTTCATTCCCACTCCTCATTTTTTAACAAAAACAATTGTTCGCATCGTACTCATCTGAATCGGCGAACCGTCCGTACGAACAAACCCCAACCCTTGATATTCAGGCAGAAGACCACCCTGATATTGAATCTTCAATCCCAGCACGTCAAGCTGGCTTGCATTTGGTATAGAATAAAAATATGGATTGGCTTCGTTTCCGTTGATCACAATCTTTCCGCCTGATTCCGTTATCCGAGCGGCTTCCGGCAAAAAATCCATCATCGAGTTGGTACCTCCTGCAGATTTTGGGATGAAGGGGTTATTTGCCACCACCGTTGCCTGACTATTACTAGGAATGTTCGGCATACTCCGAGCATCGCTCGCGACTGCTGATGCATCCGTTGGCCCAACGCCCACGGCGCCGGGCACTTTTGGACCACTGGCGTCAGTAAACAATTCGACTGTTCCACCGGTTTTCACGCCTCCAACGGCAGGAGATGGAACAACGCCTGCCCCGCTGCTTCCCGCGGCGTTCGTCCCCGGTGACGGCGATGCGCTTGCCCCATTCCCGTACGGTTGATTTCGCCCAGCGTTAGCCGCAGTGTCAAGGCTCCCGCTACCGTTCTTCAGCGAACCACCCGCCTCCGCTGCCGCGTTAGCACTATCGACTGTGGTGCTTACCGCTTTGCCACCTAAAGCAGCTCCAGCGTCACGACCTAAGTAGCCCGCAATCGCGCTCGCAATATCCTTCGCAGCACCGCTGGCCAGTCCCCCGCCCATCCATGCGGCGATCGTCTGCTCAATGTCCGTGAATGGCGTAATGGCATCCGGTGAAGTCCCCGCCCGCTTGACGAGATCATCGACAAACGCCGTCACCTGTGCGTTCGACGCCCCGTTCGGCGCGATGTAGTACTGCGGACCGATGCCGATTGATGCAGGCGTCTCGCCAGGAGCTAATGCGGCTTTCGTGCCTCCTGGCGTACCAAAAATCGACGAATCGTTGAATTGATCCTTGGTGGACTGGAACGTCTTCACCGCGCTGCCATCTGCGACAACGACGCCACTGGTACCAACAATTGGAATGCCCGACATCTTCCGGATCTCATCCTGTGCGATTCCCAGATTCGTCATGAACGTCTGATAAGCCTGACTGTTACCCGAAGCTTTCGCTGCTTGCGCAAGTTGCGTCTCGTACTGACCGAGCTGCTGCGCTGCCTGCGCATCGACCTTTGCCCCAGCCGCGAGCGTCAGCATATTGGTCCAGTAGTCCGTCAGCGTTTGCCGGTCTGCGTCTGTCTTGCCGATATACGCCGCGATCGCACTCGCGACCTTTGCAATCAAGTCGCGTTCCTGCGGATGCAACTGCCGGTTATACAGATCGGCATTCAATCCCCCACCCGCACCACTCATCGCGCCGGCCGAGCCGCCCAATGCACCGCCCACCGCGGCACCAGCTATCCCCGCTGCCACGTTCGACAGCAACTTGCCACCCACCGTATCGCCCAGCGCACCACTTGCGGCAGTGCCAGCAATGTCGCCCGCCACCGTTCCAGCAACTGCGCCAGCTACATTGCCTCCGCCCATAGCAGCACCGAGACCTGATACGACAGCGTGTGATGCAATACGAGCCGCCCCATTATTTTCATCCCACAGTGCCTCTTGCTGCTGCGCCGCCGTAATGTCGGCCTGCGCCTGTGCCATACCAGCCTCGTCGCCGTTCTTTTGTGCATTTGCTTTGGCCAGCACCGCCGCGGCTTCTTTTGCTGCAGCCTTGCTCTCTAACGCGTCCGCGATGTCTCCCGCCACCTGCATCCCGACCTGGCCCGTCATCTGCTGCACCGCCATGTCGTTCTGCACGTTCTGCACGTTGAATGTGTTCTGAACCGAGCCGTTTGCATTCGCCGTGTTACGGCTCAAACCTGCCGTACTGTCGCGACCCGTACCCGCATCGCCGCGTACCGTGATCTTCCCCGCACTTACCGCCGCGTACGTCGTGCCTGACGCGCTATCGCCCGTCCCTGCCATCCCAAAACCGCTCGGTCCAAGCCCCTGCGAATTCTGCGGCCCAGGCGTACTGCTCCCGGCCTGCTTCACCGGTGTCTTCAAATTCACACCGTTCGCCGTGCTCTGACCGAAACTGCCGCTCACGCTAAAGCCAAGCGACGAGCCCGAGTAGCTCGCCGTGTTCTGCAGGTTTGTGTAGCCGAGCGTCTGCGTCGAAAGGCTGTTCTTATCCGGTGTCGCGGTACTCGCAATCGCCCCGCCATCGAGTTGCGTATGGTTGCCGACGTTGATGTTGTACCCGCCATTGCCCGCAAAGAATCCGCTTTGCTGGTTCACCGACTGGAAACGATCCTTGATAGTCTGATCGCTCATGCTCGCCGAACCCTGAACCGTCGTGCCATAGCAGATCGGCGGAATGCACAGGCTCATCTGGAAGCCCGCGCTCGTCTGCTTGCTGTCGTACGTGTTGGTGTCCTGCTGGCTCGCGATGTTCAGATCGCGTCCGACGTTCGCATCGACCGTATTGCCCGCCACTTCCGCACCACGTACATTCGTGTCGCGTCCGCTCGTAATCGATATCTTGTCGGTCGCGTTGATCTGCGTATCGCGGTTGGTCACGCCGTTGCCGTTGGCATGTCCGCTCGCCGTATTCGCGGCGAGTTCGATCGTGAAGCCGTTCTGTTGCCCGCCCAAGGCTGCGCCGACACCGATACTTCCGCCGCTGCTGCTGTTGTGGCTCGACTCCTGGCTCGTGTCCTGCGCGCTCTGCAGATTGATGTCGCGTGCCGCATTCAGCACGACGCCCTGCCCGGAAATCTGGGTGCCGCGTGCGTTGATGTCACCATCCGTCGCGAAACCGTTTGCGTCCTTCGTGCCGCTTCCCGTCGCGATCACACTAACAGTGCCGCCCGCGTGCAACGTGCTGCCGTCGTTCGCCAACTGGCTGCTCTGCGAGTCGCTGCTGCTCGAACCACCTCCGATACTCACCGTTGCCTTAATCAGCGCCTGTCCGGTCGGACCTGTTGCGGTCGCGACCTTATACGCGTTGTATACCGCGAGCCCTGCCTGTGCCGTCTCCAACGCGGCCAGGCGCGAATCCCCAGCGTGGCTCGCATTGTTCATGCTCTGGTTGACCGTCGCGATCGCATTGCCCACCGCACCGCCCAGCGCCAGGCTCACGCCGAACTGGCTCGAACTCTGGCTCGCACTGTTCTGCATCGCGTCCGTGCCCGGATCGAGATTTACGTTCTTGCCGATCAGAGTCAGATCTTTGCCTGCGCTCAGATCGGCCCCAGCCACCGTTACATCCTGATTCGCGTCCAGCGTCACACTTCCGTTGCCGCTCACGATCTGGCTGCGCATCGTGCTCTGCGTCTGCGCAGCCGTGTCCTGTACACCGTGGCTATTCGCTACGCCGACGGTGAAGCCCGTGGCCGTGCCGTTGCTGCCCAGACTGCCGATCTTGTGACTGCTCGAATCCTGATGGCTCGCACTCGTATCGAGCCCGGCCAGCACATTGATCGCGCCCTGGCTCGCCACCAGATCGACACCCTGCGTTCCGCTGATGCCTGAACCGATCACGTTGATGTCGCCGGTCTTGCTCTTCACCACTACGCTGTTGCCGGACACCATCGTCGCAGTCTGCGTGGTCTGCGCCTGCGTGCCGTTCGAACTGCTGCGGCTCGCGTTGTAGGGCGACGGGCTCGTGCCGCCGCTATTCGCAGTACCGCTCACCCAGCGGGTCAGGTCGCCAAGACCCGGCGACGCGAGCGAAATGCCCATACTGGAACTGCTCGACTGAGTGCTCTGCTGCAACTGATCGGTCGACGACTGCAGCGTGACATTTCGATTCGCCGCCAGCGAGACGGTGCCGCCCGCGCTGATCGTCGAGCCGATGATCGACAGATCGCCGTCGATCGGCTGGCCGTTCGCATCCTTCACGGCACCGCCCGTTGCGCTCACCGACACATTGCCGCCGCCACGGATCGTGCTGCCCGCATTGGTCAGGCTCGACATGTCGGTCGTGCTCGAACTCTGACTACGTCCGTACGATACGGAAATCGACGGCGTATCGGCCGCGCTCGCGCCTATTCCGTTCAGGACGTTCTGTGTCCGCTGGAAGGCATTGCCGGACGACGCATCCGCTCTCGCGTTGCGGACCGCGTCCAGCGGCGTTCCGGTCACTGCAACGGTCAGACCGCTCGAACGCGCCTCCTGCTGATTGTGAGACTGCGCACTGTCCTGACTTGGATCGATCGTGACGTTCTGGCCCGTGATACTGATGTTGCCCGTCGCGCCAGTGACGTCGCCTTTCGCCTTCCCAGCGACGATATCGCTGCCGCCAATATGAACATCCTTACCCGCCGTGATCGACACATTGCCCTGCCCCGCACCGACGATGCTGCGCGCCTGGCTCTGCGTGACGGAGTTCGCATCGTACTGATCCTTCTGCTCGCTCGAGCCGACGCTGAAACCGAAGCCGCCGCTTCCCGACAGTCCCGAGTGCTTGACGTCATGGAATTCGGAATCCTGATAAGTATCAGTCGCAGCAAGGATATTCACGCTGCCCTTCGCAGCGAGCGAGACAGCGTTCGTTCCGGCAATACTGCTGCCGGTCACGTTAATGTCCTTGCCGCTGGAGATCGACACACTGTCTGCCGAAATGGTGCTGCCGTCGGCCTGAGTCGTCGTCTGGTCGACGCGATTGACCGCACTCGTGTGGCTCGCCACGCCGCTATGGCTATGCGACTCGTTCGAGTTGTCGACATGCGTTTCCGTGGTCGCACCGACATTAACGTTGCCTCCCGCCATCAGCAACGCATTGCCCTTATCGAGCGACACCGTGCTACCCGTGATATTAAGGTCCTTGCCCGACATGATCGCGAGACTGTTGCCGCTCTTGAGCGTCGTACCCGTCACCGCGTCGTCGGACGTATGCAGCGTCTCCGCGTAGCTGCCGTGATGGTCGCTGCCCGAACTGTTGCTGTCCAACGTCGACGTCGCGGTCGCCGCGTGTAGCGTCACGTTACCGCCGGCCACTACGGCCCCACCACCGCCTAGGTTGATGTTCGCACCAGTCGCAGTAAGATCGCCGCCCACGCCGATCAGGGACGCCCCGCCCACCTTCACGCTGCTGCCCACGTCGGTCACGAAATGCGTGTCGGATATACCATTCGCGCGAGCAACCACCTTCGTCTCGCCGGTCTGCAGCGCGCCAAGCGTCCAGTTGCCGCCGATGCTCATGCCCAGCGCACCGCCCACGTTCAGGCTGGCCGCGTTCTGTTCAAAGTTGCCGCCCGTCGTGATCGCCGCGTTGCCCGTTACGTTGATGCTGGCCGCGGGCCCAAGCGTCGTCGTAACCCGCGTTGCACCGGTGCTGCTGACCTGGTTGAGCGTGTTCGCCGCCGTGTTCAGAACCAGGTTGCCGTCCGTCTTCAGCCCCAGGCTTCCCGCATTGAGGGTCGCCGACGTGAGGTTCACATCACCCGTCGTCGTCAGCGACATTTGCCCGCCGCTTTGCAGCGTGCCGAACGAACTGTCGATGCTCTGCCCGCTGATCGCGAAGCTGTTTTCCGCCTTGATCGTGCCGCTGTTGGTGACCGACTGCGCGTTCTTCAGATCGATGTCCGTCGCCGCGATAACCGGACCGTTACCCATGTTTTCCTGGCTAGCCTTCGCCAGATAAACCACCGGCACGAGCACGGATTGCCCGTCGACAATCTGCGTCTGCATGATGACGACGTTGCTGGTCAATTGTGCCACCTGCTCAGGCGACAGACCCGTGCCGGGCGCCAGATCGACCGACTTCGCGAGTGCGGCGCCCGACGTCATCAGGGTTTTGAATTCGTCCTGCGTATTTGCGTAGTTCGTCAGCACCGACTTCCCGGTCATCGACAGGATCTGATCCTGCACGAGCTTCTGCTCGTAGAACCCGTCGCCCAGCCGCAACTGGGTCTTGGCGGGGTTCATGCCCATCTGCTGGAAGTAGTAGTCACTCGAGAGCCACTGCTGCTGGCTCGTAAAGGCCGGGTTCGTCTCGATCAGATACGGCGCGTTCGGCGCGGTGTCCGCGCTGAAGAGGCCGCCTTTGGGCACCGTGATGTTGTTGAGTACGTTGACCGCGGCAGCAGCAGCGATAGTCGGATTATTGAAGTTCGCGAGGCCGCTGTTGACGAGGCGGCCACCCTGGATTGCCACCACGGCCGCATGCACGCCACCGCCCGTGCCGACCGATCCGCTCACCACACCCGCGCCGATCGCTCCCACGCCGTACGCGCCGATCGTTCCGCTCACGGAGCCCGCGCCGTTACCCGACACGGTCTGCCCCGGCAGAAGCCCGAGCGGCGTCACCCCTGCGTTGCCCGCCGTGTTGTTGATCGTCACGCCCGTGCCGGTCAGCGTACCGCCCGCCTTGAACGAAGATTCGTACGCCGGCAGCGCATAAGTGCGTGTGTCGGCCGGCGCCGCCTGTGTGTAGCCACCCGGACGGGAGCCGACGAACGGGGCATCGCCGAACGGCAACTGCCAGTTGTGCTCGCTGTTGTCGTAGTTGTCGTAGTGATATTCGCCCGAGTAGGTGACCTGCACCTTCGGCGCGCTCTGGCCTTGCCAGCTGTTCTGGTCGATCGTGGCGGGCGACGCGATGTTGCCCGTCGCGGCCACCTGGCTCCAGTAGTTCTGGAACGTCCCGACCGACGACGCTTTCAGGTTGCCGCCGGCGAGAATCTGCGCCCCCGGACTGACGGACGTGACCGTATTGGCGACGGCAACGCCCGTAAAAGTCGTGTATTGGTATGTGCTGTTCCACTGGCCGCCGTGCGGCGGATCGGTAGGCACGCCGCCGATCATCGTCGGGGAGCCCTTGGAACCCATGACCTGCGGATTGCCCGGCCCACACGCGGCCATGTCCGTGGCGGTACAGCCGGACAGGCTGATCCCAAGACTTTGCAGCAGCGTTGGATCGACCGACGACGTGAAGCCGCCCGTGGTCATCACGCGCCGGGTGTTCGTCACCTGGTTCGCGTCGATCTCCATGTCGCCGCCCGACTGGATCAGCGCGGACTGATTGCGAACCAGATTCGCGTTGGTGTAATTGCCGCTCCCGTCCTTGCCGCCAGCCAGCACAACCTTGCCCAGACCGTAGATCGAGGTCATCGCCTGCGCGTCGGTCGCGGTCGTGTCGTCACGGTTCTCGATGTCCGGTGCAAGCAACTCGAGCGTGCCTGCGCTATCGGTCGCACCGATCAGCGCGGTGGTGCCCAGATTCGACAAACTCTGCGTCGCATTCAACGACGCGCTGCCACCCACGATCGTGCCCGTATTGGTCAACGTGTTCGAGTGCGTGGTGAGCAGGCCGCCGGCCCCGAGCATCCCCGAATTCTGGATGTCGCCCGCATTGATGTTGAGCGCGTTCACGGCGGAGAGAGCGCCGCCGTTGCTGAACGTGCCGGGCAGCGTGAAGCTCAGATCGTGGCCCGCCTTGAAACCGTAATTCGGCGAGGTGGTGAAGTTCCCTTGCAGGTTCAACGAAAGATCGTTGACCGCGCTATACGTGCCGCCGCCCGCCAGCGCATTCGCGGTAACCGACAGATTCCGCGATGCATTGATCTGGCCACTCGTACTGGTCAGCGTGCCCGTCGCGATCCCGACGTCGCCCGTCGTGCTGGCGACATTGCCGATTTTCCCGCCGCTGTTGTCCAGATTGCCGGCGTTGATCTGCAAGTTCACGCCGCTCAGTTGCCCGCCCTGCGTGTTGGAGACGGCTGTCGCATTTAGCGTCACGTTGCCGTTACCGCTGATCGCGCCCATACCGGACGCACCACCCGCATTGCTGTTGGTGATCTGGCTGCCGCCGTTGAGGGTCGTCGCGCCATTCCCGAGGTTGGTGATCGCCCCGCCCGAGTTGTCGATCGACGATGCGGCGAGGCTCAGCGTGCTGCCGGCCACCGCGCCACCCGCGCCGATAACGCCGCCGGCATTGATCAGTTGACCGCCACTGGTCGCGCTCAGCCCTGTGCCCGACGACAACCGTCCGTTCGTATTGTTCAGCGTGCCCTGAACGGTCGCGGTCATGACGCCCTGCGAAGCCAGCTTGCCCCCGGTGTTGTCGAGATTGCCGACGGACACTGACGCCTGTCCATTGGTCACGATCTTGCCGCCGACGTTCGTCAGCGACCCCGCGCCATTACCTGGGTTGACCGTCAGCGTGCCGGTGCCGGCGTGCGTGATCGTGCCGCCGTTGTTGTCCACGGACGCGGAAGCGAGCGTCAGGTCCGTGCTATTGGTCTGGATCAAGCCGCCGTTCGAATTGTCGAGCGTGCCGCTCACGCCGAGACTCATCGGACCGGTCCCGAGCTGCGTGATCGTGCCGCCTTCGTTCGTCAGGTTGGTCGTGGTGACGCCCAACTGGTTCGTCGTGATCCGGCCATTGCTGTTGTCGAGCTGCGCAATCGACATCGTCACCGCGTTGCCGCTCACGACGCCGCTCGCGTTTCTGAATGACGCGGCATTCGCCGTGATCGCCTGCGCGCTCAACGTTCCGTTACCGTTGTCGAGCATGCCGCTCACCGTGGTGTTGAGATTCTGTCCTGCCGTGATGCTGCCGCCGTTTGTTAGCGACGCGGCCTGCACCGTGCTATTGCCCGACGCAGCGATCGTCCCGCCGGTGTTCGTGATGCTCGAGCCGCTCGTGACGCCGAGGTTTCCGTTCGATTGGAGTTGCCCCCGGGTGTTGTTCAGGGCGCCGGCGATCGTCGCGCTCAACCCCGACTGCCCTCCGATACTCCCGCCCGTGTTGTCCACGCTGCCCGCATTCAACGCGACCTGCCCGTTGCTGACAATCGAGCCACCTACGTTGGTGACGGCGCCCGTGCCACTGGCTGCGTTGACCGACAGCGTCCCGGTCCCGGCGTGCGTAATGGTTCCGCCGTTGTTGTTCAGTGCCGCAGGCGCAAGCGTCAGGTCGGTGCTTTTTGTCTGGATCAAACCACTGTTGGAATTGTCGAGCGTGCCGCTCACGCCGAGCCCCATTGCGCCGGTCCCGAGCTGCGTGATCGAGCCACGTTCGTTCGTCAGGTTCGTGGCGGCCAGGCTGAGCTGGTTCGTCGTGATCTTCCCGCCGCTGTTGTCGAGCTGCGGCGCGGTAACCGAGACGTTATTGGCGCTGATCGTGCCATTCGCATTCCTGAGCGACGCGGCATTCGCCGTGACCGTCTGCGCGCTCAGCGTGCCCCCGCTGTTGTCCAACGTGCCGGTGACGGTGGTGTTGAGATTCTGACCCGCTGTCACACTGCCGCTGTTCGTCAGCGAAGCCGATTGCACGGACCCGTTATTCGCCGCGGCGATCGTCCCATTGGTGTTCGTAATGGCCGCACCGCTCGTAACGCTCAGGTCAGCGTTCGATTCAAGCTGTCCGTTCGTATTGTTCAATGCACCGGCGACAGTCGCATTCAATCCGGTCTGGGCGGAAATCATGCCGCCCGTGTCGTCCACGCTGCCGGCCGACAGATTCGCCAGACCGTTCGTCACGATCTTGCCGCCGATGTTCGTCAGCGCCCCGTTGCCGTTGCCTGCATTGATCGTCAGCGTGCCGGTGCCGGCATGGGTGATCGTGCCGCCGTTGTTGTTCAAGGTGGACGGTGCAAGCGTCAGGTCTGCGCTGTTGGTCTGAATCACGCCACCGCTCGAGTTGTCGAGCGTGCCGCTGACATTCACGCCCATAGCCCCCGAACCGATCTGGGTAAGCGCGCCGTTCTGGTTCGTCAGGTTCGTGGCGCTGACATTGAGCTGGTTCGCCGTGATCTTCCCGCCGCTGTTGTCGAACTGCGGCGCGGTGACCGACACGGTATTGGCGCTGATCGTCCCATTCGCGTTCCTGAGCGACGCCGCGTTCGCCTGGAGCGTCGCGCCGCTCATCGATCCGCCGCTGTTGTCGAGGGTTCCCGAAGCCGTCACGCCCAGGTTCCGCGCGGCCGTGACCGTGCCGCTGTTAGTGAGCGTTGCCGCGTTGATCGTCGCATTGCCGTTGCCGCCGATCACGCCGCCCGTCGTACCCTGCGCGGTGGTGCCCGCCGCGTTCGTGATCTGGCCGCTCGCTGTCAACGTGAAGCCATCGCCGTTGCCCGACACAATTCGTCCGGCCGTGTTCTGCACGTTCACGCCCGACACGTTCACCGCGCCGGCCGCTTCGAGCCGCCCTGCCGTATTGCCGATGTCGCCGCTCGACGCCACGTTGAGCGACTGTGCCGACGTAATCGAGCCGGAACCGTTCTGCAGACTGCCGGCGGCAATCGTCGCTACGCCATTCGTGCCGATACTGCCGTGACCGTTGTCGAGCGCACCCGTCTGCACTTTCAGCGCGCCCGTGCCCACCTGGCTGATCGTCCCGTTCGCGTTGGTCAGACTGCCCGAGTGGATCGTGGTGTTTTGCGCGTTCGTCGTGAACGTGCCGCCGGTATTGTCGAGAGCGCCTGACACGCTCAGCGTCGTGTCGCTCGCGCCGGTTTGCGACAGCGTGCCGCCGCGATTTGACATGCCACCGGCTGTTACGCTCAGCTGCGTGGCGCCCATCTTCCCCTGGTCGTTCGTGACGGTTCCCGCGGCGTTGACCGTCAAGCTAGCGCCCGTCTGCAGTGACGCGCCGGTATGGACGATGTTGCCCGTGTCGCCGCCGGCACCGGTGGTCGTCAGGGATGCATTGCCCTTCGCCAGCGTTTGCCCACCGGCCATGTTCAAACTGCTGCCCGACAGCGCGAGATTGCCACCCGCCATCTGCTTGCCAACTGCCGTCACGCCACCTGTACCGGTCACCGCGAGACTGCCGGTTCCCGTGACATTGCCGTTCGCGTCGATCCCCGCACCGAGCGAGCCGGTCGAGTTGACGCTCGCCGCCGTGACGTTCGTGTTGCCGAGCGCGGCCAGGGTGCCGCTGTTGTTTAGCTGACCCTGGCTGTTCAGTGCCGTGTTTTGTGTCGCGTAGACCGAGCCGCTGTTCGTCACGTCGCTCGCCGCCGAGATCGCGACGTTGCCGTTCGCGCTCGTTCCACCAGACAAGGTCACCTTGCCCTGGCTGCTGACCTGCACGTCGCCCGATTGCGCCGCGATCGTGCCGGCGCTATTGACGCCGACACCGGTCTCCGTGCCCATCAGCATGATCTTGCCCGCGTACATGCCGCCGAGTTGCGCGACGTCGATCGCCACGCCTGGACTGTTACCGTCCGGACCGAGCGATTGCGCGTTCAGGTCGCTGTGGCGCACGTCGTTGTTGCCCGCCACGACATTGAGCGACTGCCCCGCCCACACCTTGCCGTTGATCGCCACGCTACGCGCGATCAGGTCGACCTGGTCGACGTTGCTGCCGTTAAGGCCCGCCGTGCCGATCTGGATCTGGCCGCCTGTCACGTGAAATGCATCCAGACTGCCCGTGCCACCGAAGACCGGCGTGCCTGTGGTCAGAATCCCGCGGCTCGTGTTGATAAACCCGCAACCGTTACAGTAGATGCCGGCCGGGTTGGCAATGACCACCTCCGCTCTTTGCCCTGCCACCTCGGTGTAGCCGAGCAACTGGCTCGCATTGCCACCCACGACCTGATTCACGATGACGCGCGCGCTACCGGCGCCGAGATTCGGGTTACCCGTCACATACCCGCCAAGCTGGGTCTGCACGTTGCCTGCCGAATTGTTCAGGATCAAACCCGATGGACCGACGTTGTACTGCGTGTAGGGATTGTTCGATACGCCGACCGCGTTTGGCGTGGCGATCTGAACGATCGGCAGTCCATTTGCCGTCACACCGACGGCCGGCCTGCTGCCGCTCGTGGGCGCCGCGACCACTTGCGCGTCGGCCCACTGCGGCTGCATGCCGAGCGCGCACAATGCCGCGAACGCGACGTGCCGCATCGACAGCATGTCGATGAAGCCCACACCCGCATGCAGCAAAGGCGCTCGCCCAGTCGTGCCGGCCGAGCGCCCCTTTCCAGAACCCGTTGCTGTTTCCTGCACAGCCGTCCAGAGGCCACGCGCAGCATTGAAAATGACGCGATAAATATTCTTGTTCATAGCAGGAAACTCACGCTGAAACCCGCCACCGGCCAGCGGTTCGGGAAACGGTCCGGCTGGTACAACGGACCGCCGATGAAAACGTCATAGCTGACGTGCTTGAATGCACTACCGCGCAGGCCGACGACGGCCCCCGCCAGACGGCGGCCCAGCAGGTTGTTCGCTTCGGGACCGAAGACCTCGCCACCGTCGATGCCGAAGTACAGCGCCTGGCCGAAACGCGCCAAAGGAATCTCGAGGTCATTGCGCATGAACACGCCCTTCTCGGCGGCCAGCATCGTGTTGCCGTCGAAACCGCGCACGGTATAGCGGCTGCCGATCGCGAAGTACTCGGTGGGGTACAGCACGTTAGGCGTGTTCTGCGCACGCACCGTTGCCGAATAGCGCAGCGGAAAACCCGCGATGGTGAATGGCACGCTCAACGTCGCGTCGACTGTTTCCATGTGGTAGTAGTACGTGGGCACACCCGCGCCCACGCCCGGCAAATCCGGCTGCGCGCCGAACCACGGTACGCCCCACCGATACGCAAGCGTGCTGTCGAGTTGTGCCGCGCCGATGTAATGCTTGTGTTCCCAGCCAACTTCCGCGTAGCTGTTATCGCGGTGTTGAATGCCGATTTCCGTACCGTCGATGAAGGCTTCGCTGAAGCGCTTGCCGACGCGGAACTCGAGCATGTTTTTCTGCACCTGGTTGCGATAGAACTGGTACTCCGTCTTCACGTCGAAGGTGCTGGACTTGCCGCTCGATACCAGCGTCGAGAACGCGCCCGCGATCTGCTGGTGGTAGTCGTACTGGCTGGCCGTGGCGGTGAATGTCCAGTTACCCCATGGGATCGAGTAGTACGCGTTGCTGCCATGCGTACCGTATTGGCTCGTATGACCGTTGATGTCATGGGTGTAGCCAATGTTGAGAAGGTCGGACAGGCCAAGCGGATTGTCGAGCGTGAAGCTCACGTTGCCCTGGAACTGGCCGGTCGACTTGAGCCCGCTGTCGTCGGCGCCCACGGCCAGCGACCACGGCTTCGTGCGCTTGACCGTAATCACGACATCGCTTTCACCGGTGGACGGTCCAGGCACGATCTGCATCTCGACGTCCTGATTCGGCACGCGCTTCATCTGCTCGAGACCCTGTTCGAGATTGCGCAGATTCAGCAGATCGCCCGCCCGCGTCGGAAACGCATTGCGCCACGTGCCGTACGTCGAGGGATCAGCGAAGCGAATCGCACTGATGACACCCGGGATCAGTTGGAGCTTCAGCTTACCGGTCGACATATCCTGCGGCGTGATGACAACGCGGGTGGTCGAGTAACCCTTCTCGATGATGCGGGCCATCAGTCGATGCACGATCAGATTGAGTCCCTCACGTCCGATGCATTGACCGCGATAGCGTTGCAGGTCGTCGTTGGCGAAAGTCAATTCGCCCGGAAACAGGGGATTGGGCAACAACGCGCGCGCGCCGGCCGACTCCACTGCATCGCTCAAACCGGGCGGCACTTCCAGCGTCAGTTCGTCGACCTTGAAGCACGGTGTTTCGACGGGAACCTTGCCGTCGTCTTCAGTCGGACGCTCGACCGGTTGAAGCGCAACATTTGGCGCGTTGATCGCGCGCTCGCGCTCGATCGACTGCTCCTGTGCACGGCGACGCTGCTCCTGTTCGCCAAGCGGATCGGTTGCCTGCGCGTGTGCCACGGATACGTGCGAGGCTGCGGACAATGCAACACATATCGACACAAGCCGACCCAACGTTCGCCCCTGTGCGTAACCGGTGCCCGCGAATCCGCGCGCCGCTTTCGGCGGCCGCGCAATCCGGCCGAGTCTGTTCTTCTTCATTTACGTCGATCGTGTTATCGCGCCGGAATCGACGCAGTTCGGATTGGCCCACATCGGGGTTTGCGCGTGAACCGATTCCGTCAACCAGCCCGCTGATAGCGCTGGAATCGTTACAGGTCAGCTGATTGGCAATTGCCCGGGCATGAATGCCGGCGTTGTGGAGTGAAGCGCGCGCCGTGTCGATGTGGAAACGGCGATAGGTGTGATTCAAAATTCCCGCGACAGCCGGCGCGATAGTGACGGCTTGATATCCATTCGCAGCGGTTGAATTCGTGGTTGCCGTTTCACCGTTGACCGATATGCCAGCTGCATATAAACGACACGGCGCGGCAGTCAACGCGGCAACGATCTGCCCGATCTGAAATTGATGCAGACGCGGGTTCCCGTGGCCCGCGCTACTTCCCCGTGCGCTGCTGGTCATTCCTGTTTTTCACGCAACTGTTCGTTGCGGATTCTTTTCGGTGGATTCGTCTAATACGCGCGACTGTGCAGTCGCAGCATTTGTACGATGAATAACGACCCCAGCCAGAGCTTCTTTAGGAATATTTGGTAATATTTATATTACATTTATATTTCATTAATGATTCAAATTGCCTTCAGTTGCAGCAAATGCACGGCAAACAGGCGTTGACTCGATAATTGAACAGAGTACAATTTTGACCTCTGTTCAATTTTATCGAACCCATGAGTGCCACCGATACGACCGGCCGTCGCGCCCGCAAACGTCAAAGCATGCTGGAACGCGTGGCAAGTCTTGCGGGTGATCTATTTCAGCGGGACGGATACGAATCCGTTACGATGGAACAGATCGCGCAGGTAGCCGATGTCGCGCGAGGGACGCTATACAACCACTTCCCAACCAAGGAAGCGGTATTGGCCTCCTGGATCCATCAGGAGCTTGCGCGAGATTTGCAGGGCCTTGCGCTCGTCATGAGCGCACACACGGAATTCGCGGACGGCGTCCCCCCGCTACTCGATCTATCCGCTCAGTGGTGCACAGCGCACAGGGAGTTGCTGCCGCCCTATCTGAAGTTCTGCTTTTTAGGCATCCAGGCGTCCATGACAGCCGACGGCGAAGATGGGCTCGTCGCGTTGTACACGCAGATGATCCGAAATAGTCAGCACAACGGAAAAATCCGCGCCGATCTCGGCGCAGCGCATCTCGCCACCCTGTTTCATCATCTTTATCTGGGCGCGCTGATGCGTTGGCTGGCACTGCCGGATCTTGAATTGCGGCGTGAGTTCGCTCTTGCGATCGATGTCTTCCTGCAGGGCAGCGCCCGGACGCCGAACGAAAAACAAGAGGAATCCAGATGAAACTGCTGGCATTGACTTACGGCACCGAGGGCGACACGAGACCGCTGGCCGCACTGTGCCGCGCCCTGATGGATGCGGGACATGAGGTCATGCTGTTCGCTGATGGGGCAACGCTAGGGAGCGCCCGCGCCCTGGGGGTTCCTCACGCGGCGTTGAGCGGGAACATAAGAGACGAGTTGGGCGACCTGGTGTCGAGCGGCAAAGGCGTCAACGCCACGGCAGCGGGTTTGGCGCATATCGCCAACGCCAGGACGCACAGCTGGATGGAAGAGATTGCCGCAGCCGCCATAGGTTGCGACGGACTGATCGTATCGGGCCTGGCCGCCTTCGTAGGCTTATCCGTGGCCGAGCATCTTGGCATACGCGTCGTCGGCGCCGGCCTGATACCCATCTCTCCAACACATGCATTTGCCTCGCCATTCCTTCCTTCTCGCTGGATCCCCGCAGCATTAAATCGGCTCAGCCATCACGCAGTAAACAATCTGCTATGGCACGCCTTCCGCAAAGCAACCAATGAAGCAAGACGGAGCGTACTGGGACTGCCCCCGCGCCAGAAATTATGGACGGCGCACCCCATGTTGTACGGCGTCTCCCCCGCGCTGTTACCCGAACCGCAGGACTGGCCCGCACACACCCGCCTCTGCGGGCAATGGCTGGGCCTGCAAGACACCTGGGTGCCACCGGCCGCGCTTAACGCATTTCTGGATGCAGGCGAACCACCCATGTACCTGGGATTCGGCAGCATGGTCGGATTCGACCGGAAAGCCGTGCTGAATGCTTTCATGGACGCAGCGCAAGGGCTCCGCGTGCTCCTCTATCCAGGCTGGTCCGGCATACCCGACCATATGACGCTGCCCGACAATTTCTTCATCATCGAAGAAACCCCTCATCAATGGCTGTTCCCACGTACGTCGCTGGTTATCCATCACGGAGGGAGCGGCACGACTCACTCGGCATGCAGTGCGGGGGTGCCATCGGTTGTGTTGCCGTTTGCCGGGGACCAGTTCTTCTGGGCTCACCAACTGAACCGCCTGGGTGTAGCAGGCGACCCGGTATCGACACGCAAGCTGAACCGCGAAGAACTTAAACAGGCGATCGGATTTGCGCAGCGTGCAGAGACCCGACAGCGAGCCTCTACGCTGGGAAAACAGATGGCGCAGGAAACCGGAACGGCAACCGCTGTTGCAGAGATTGAAACCATCCTTTGCACATGATTCAGCCAGGCCAGCAGTAATGAGCACAACTCAACGTGCTCCACTGTTCATCGTATTTGAAATAGAGAAAATATTTTCACCGCAGTTAATGAAGTCCCGTTTCATTTCAACGTGCCACTTCAGGAAATTAAGGCTGGTTGATTCCCGGGGCAGCATCCAGTCATGCAGTTCGATAATAACCAGCGGGAAACGATCCAATACAGCCGTATGGCGTGAAAACAGATCCGACTCGGCACCCTCGATGTCGATTTTAAGAATGAACGGCGTGCCGCTCGATTTCGCCAACACCTGCTCCAGCGTCATCGCTTCAACGGCATTGGACCGTTCACCAGGCTGCTCCGCTGTGCGATAGCCCCAGGCGCCCACGCCCGGATCGTTCAGATAAAGCGTTCCGCTATTTGCCGCAATAGCCGCATTCAGCGGCAAGACGGACGGAAACGAAGCCGTGTTGAGTTTGAGCAATCCGTAGTTCGCGGCGTCCGGTTCAACGGCGAGGACCCTGGCGTTCGGGTAGGTCAGCGCAAACCAGACCGCTGCCGCGCCCATGTTGGCGCCTGCATCGACGATGATGGGATCGGCACAGGTCTCGTAGAAGTCGCCGATCTCTTTCGAGCGCGCCAGATGATCCGTTGCATAGTCCCGCTTGAAGAAGATCTGCTCGCATACCATGCGGTCCGCCGTCGAAGGCCGATAGACGAAGTGCCGTCCTCCAGGCAGGCGCAATCCGTGCAAACCATATCGCGCGCCGCCCCACAAGTCCGCGTGCCGGCGTTGTGGTCGAAGCGCTCGCAGCAGCGCCGGGGGCATGACGGATTTAAGCGTGGCCTTCAAGAGATCGTGCAAGTCGGTTCTCCAGATCGCACTACAGGGAAAAGCGCCGTCCACGAAACATCCAGGTGAATTCACGGCGCCACCATTCAACGAAAACTAAAATATTCTGCGCGTCGCACGATGTACAGCGCATAACGAAAAATGGCGAACAGGGTCTGATATCCGTCCGAAGGGCCTGATAACGGCTTTCATTTCGGCCTGCGCCGGCTACGTGCGCAAACGCACCGACAACACCCACTGCGAGATCGCGTAATAGCGCCAAATTCCAACTCTTAAAACCGTGGTACGGCGAAAGCATTGGAAAAGCCCCCGCGGCAAATGCTGTGAGTAGCCGCAAGGACCGAGAGACAAATAAAGTGGACTTCAAAATGCATCCTGTCGATTTCGGCGGACATTTCGGTTGGCTTTACGAGCCAGTGTCACAGGCTGACAAAAACGGGCAATTGGGGATCGTGCTCTGCGGCCCCCTCGGGCATGAAGCGTTGTGGCTGCATCAAACCATGCGATCGCTCGCCGACCGCCTCGCGGATCAGGGGTTTGCAGTACTGAGATTCGATTATTCGGGTACTGGCGATTCCGTCGACACCGGCAAGCTCGTCGAACCGGACAAATGGGTAGACGAAGCCATCGAAGCGGTGGATTTCCTCAGACGAACAACCGGCATCGAGCGCGTCGCGCTTGTCGGGTTCCGCTTTGGCGCGATGGTTGCCGCGCAGGCCGCGCGCGCAGCGCGCGTCGATACGGTGGCGCTCATCGCGCCTGTCGTGGTTGGACGGCAGTTCGTGCGGGAAATGGATGTCCTGCAGCGAACGTGGCTCGACAAGACAGCCCGCCACGTGGCCAGCTATGCCGAGCCCGCCGACGCATTCGACGTGCTGGGACACCGCTTCAGCCGTGGTGCAATCGAAGCCGTCAGCCGATACGATCTGCGCCGGGTCACGTCCGTGCCGGCGAGCAGCCTGCTGGTCGTTCACGCCGGCAGCCAGGGGCCCAGCTACGAGCTCGCGAACCTGTACAGCACGCTTGGCGCAAAAGTCGATTCCCTGCCGTTTCCCGAATATCCTGAAGCGATGCAGCCCTCGTGGCTCGCCGTCCTGCCTCAGGCGACACTGGCTTCGATCGAAGCATGGTTCGTCCGCGAAGGGGCACGCTCGCCCGCACCGTTGCCGGCCGCTGCATTCGACGCGCAGGCGCCCGCTGCTCCTTCCAGGCGGCCGGTCGGCTTGCACGGCATTGTCGAGACGCCGGTCGAGCTTGCCGATGGACGTCTGTTCGCCATGCTATGCGAACCGGAAGGCCGTTCGGAACGCGCGCCGCTTGTCGTCATCGCCAACACCGCGGCGACCCACCATGTCGGCGACGGCCGGTTCAACGTCGAACTCGCCCGCTCGCTGGCCCAGGCGGGCATCGCATCCCTGCGGGTCGATGCGCACGGTATCGGCGATAGCCGCGGAGCAGGAACGCTCGCGAATCCGTCCTTGCTCAGTTACGACCAGCTCGCGGCCGATACGTCACTGGCGGTCGACTGGGCCGTCGACAGGGGGCACCCGCGCGTCGCCGTGTTCGGCATCTGTTCAGGCGCCTATCTGGGACTGCACGCGGCCACGAAAAACCCCGCCGTAGCAGCACTATTGCTGGTCAATCTCCAGGGATTCGACTTTCCGGTCGGCTTCAGAATGTGCGACGCCGCAAAGATCGGCGCGGGCTCAACACGCGCTCACTTCCACGCCATGCTGCGCGCGCAAAAATGGTCACAGGTGCTGCGCGGCGAGATCAGTCTGCGACCGGTGTTGCGAACCCTTTCCCGCTATGCGGTCGACAGGGTCGTGAGTGCCGTCGCATCATTGACCGGCGACGCGAATGGCAGTGCCGTGAACAAGGGTTCGCGTGCCCGGCGGCGCATGATGGACCTCGACGCACGCGGCGTCCGCGTCCGGCTGCTATTCAGCCCGCTGGATCACGGGCTGGACGAGCTGCGAATGCACTTCGGCCGGGGCGGACGCCGGCTCAACAAGCTGGCGTACGCCAGCGCGATGGTCATTCCGAACATGGACCATGAAGTGTTGAATCCTGCGGCGCGGCAGCGGGTTGCCGCATTGTGCGAGACATTCTTCACGCAGGCGTTCGCCCCAAAATAAGTGTGGCCGAGCGCACAAACGCAGGTAGTTCGCCGACCCGCAAGCGCCGCCATCAGCTATCTTTTTCAAGTGGGTTCCCGGACGCCACGCTCATCTGCATCGCTAACGTGTGGAGGCAGTCGAGACGGGAATCGTCCGCGCTACCTCGCATTATCCCGCGTGACCTGCAGGCGCTCGTGCCAGAAGCATTGCTGATAGCGTGTAACCGGCAGCGCGCCCCGTTCGTCAGACATTCGTAGAGACCGCTGCCCGGGCTTGATCAACAAATAAAATGAACACACGCCCCGATTCCGCCGAACATACTTCCGCTCGAAAACTGACGCGACGTGCCGTGCTGTGCGGTATGGCATCGGCCACGCTGGCCGCGATGTCGCCCCGTCTATACGCGCAACATGTGGAGATGGGGGTCGTCAAACCACCGGTTCAGCTCGACGATGCCTGGTTAATCGATCAGACCGGCAAGAAGCAACGGCTGAACGACCTGTTGAGTCAGCGCGTGACCGCACTCCAGACGATTTACACCGGCTGCAGCTCGGTATGTCCTCTGCAGGGCGCGCTATTCAATGCGGTCCAGGAACGGGTGCCGCACATCCGCGCCAATCATCCGATTCAATTGCTGTCGATCGGAATCGATCCGCTTTCCGATTCGCCATCCGCCCTGCACGAATGGCTCCTGCGTTTTCAGGCCGGCCCCGAGTGGAATGCGGCCACGCCGGCATTGGGCGACGTCGACCGGATACGCACGGCGCTCTCGGGCAGCCGCTTGCCCCTCGGGAACATCGCCGATCATTCAACACAGATTTACTGCTTCGACGCGAGCGCAATGTTGCGCTGGCGTAGTGCCGACCTTCCGCGTGCAGACGAAATCTGCGATGTGCTCAACGCGCTGGGGCGAGTGTAGTCCGACGTTCAGGGAGACCGAGGCCATGGCACGCATTTCCTTCGCAAGAGCCTTATCGCAATCGCTCGACAGGTGTGTGAAATGCCTGCTCCTGATCGCATTCGTGTCGGCCTTTGCCGCATTATCCGGACTCGCCCAGGCGCAAACGTCGGCTTCGATCGCACTGACTGGTTCGAGCTTTTGTGCGGACATCAATTCGCAGTCGCTCGCGCCGGGCGCCGATGCCATTACGTGGACCTGCAACGGCGGCACCAATCAGAGCTGGTTGCCGACAGCCTCGGGAAGTCAATACACCTTCCTGAATCAGAACAGCAATCTGTGCATGGACGTGTCGGGCGCAAGCAAGGCCGCGGGCGCGGCTGTCATTCAATGGACCTGCAATGGCGGCACGAACCAAAGCTTCTCGCTGAAGGCGCAGGGCAACGGCTATGCAATCGTCGCGCAGCACAGCGGCATGTGTCTCGCGGCAGCGAGCCAGACCAATCAGGGTTCACAGATCCTGCAGCAGGTATGCAACGGCAGCGCGCTGCAAACCTGGCAGGTCAACGGCCTGCCTCTGCCGGCACTTCCTTCCAAGTGGACCGCGCCGATCACGCTGCCCATTATTCCGGTAGCGGCGGCCAATCTGCCCGACGGCACCGTGCTGGTCTGGTCGGCCGACAGTCAGCTGAACTTCACACCCGGTGAGGTCACACCGGGCAACACGTACACGGCGATTTTCAATCCGACGACAGGCACCAGCAAACAGGTGCTGGTCACCAATACCGGACACGATATGTTTTGCCCGGGCATCGTCAATCTTCCGGACGGCCGCATCTATGTGACTGGAGGCTCAAGCAGCGACTTGACCAGTTTCTACACGCCTTCGACCCATGCATGGACTTCAGGCGACCTGATGAACATTCCGCGTGCCTACCAGGGCAGCGTCACCTTGAGCAACGGCAGTGTGTTCCTGGTGGGCGGCTCATGGAATGGCCCGCTGGGCGGCAAGACCGGCGAAACCTGGACCTCGGGTTCGGGCTGGCAACTCAATAGCGCGATAACCGACGACTACATCCTCACGAACGACGCGGGCGGCATCTTCCGCGCCGACAACCACGCATGGTTGTTCGCGGTGGCCAATGGCCGCGTCTTCCACGCGGGGCCCAGCATGGCGATGCACTGGTTCGATACGGCAGGCGCCGGCAGCGTGACCCAGGCGGGAAATCGGGGCAACGACAACGATGCGATGAACGGCAACGCCGTCATGTACGACATCGGCAAGATTCTCGCCGTTGGCGGTGCGCCAAGCTACGACTCGTCCCCCGCCACGTCGAATGCGACGCTCATCAACATCAGCAGCGGCACGGCGGTCACCACGACGCTGCGCCCGATGAACTATCAGCGCGCCTTCAACAACAGCGTCGTGTTGCCAAACGGACAGGTCGTCGTGGTGGGCGGGCAAACCTTCGCCCAACCTTTCTCGGACGACACCGCGGTACTGACGCCGGAGTTGTGGGACCCGGTCAAGCAAACTTTCTCGCCGCTTGCTCCCCAGGCTGTGCCGCGCGTTTATCACAGCGTCGCGCTATTGCTGCCCGATGGCCGCGTGCTGAGCGGCGGTGGCGGACTATGCGGCACCTGTTCGACTAACCACCCCAACATCGAAATACTGACTCCGCCCTATCTGCTCAATGCGAATGGGTCCGCGGCGTCACGGCCAACCATCAGTTCGGTGCCGGCCACGGCCCAACTCGGTACGTCGATCGCCGTGGCTGCCAGCAGCGGCGTGAAAGCGTTCGCGCTGATGCGTCTGTCGTCGGCAACGCATTCGGTCAACAATGAGCAGCGGCGCGTGCCGGTGAGTTTCACGGTGGGCACAGCAGGCGAATATCTGGTGGCTATCCCGTCCGACCCCAGTGTCGTGGTGCCGGGGTACTACATGCTCTTCGCGCTGAACGCGAACGGCGTGCCGAGCGTTTCAAAGACGCTGCTGATCCAGTGATGGCGTCGCCGTCCCAACGCTCGGCGGCACGCGCATCGATCGGCCTCGTGCTGATCACCGTGGCGCTTCTGGCCCATGCCGCCGAGCCTTGCGATCCCGCCGACCTGGGGTGCGCGATCTTCAGTGGGCAGCATGCGCTGGAGGCGCATCTGCGCGGCGACGATCGCGTGCTGCCGCCCGCCACGACGCGCTGCATCAACTGCCATACGCAAACGGACCCGGCGGGCGCGTTCGCACCACCTTTGACGTCCGGCTATCTGCTCGAGGCGATAAACCGTCGCGGCGGGCCGCCCAGTCACTACGATCTCGCGAGCTTCTGTCACCTGCTCGAGGATGGCGTCGATCCAGCAGGCGTCGTGGTCCGCAAGTCCATGCCCCACTATCAACTATCCAACGCCGAGTGCTCAGCACTTTGGCGTTTCGTCACGAATCGTTAGGCCCCCTATGAACCTCGAACCCAGGTATTTCCCCTGGCCTGATGCATCATTTCGCGCCGCCTCGGATCGGGATGTCGTGATTCGACTGCAGGATGGCGTTTTCACGCGCTATGCGAAGCATTCCGAAGACAATGCGCGGTGTTACGCTGAAGAAAGAAGCCTTCGCGGCAGTGAGCCGCCGTTCAGCGGCAAAATCAGCAGCCACGAGAACATACCGCGAAGCGCCATTGCCGGCGAACGGCGAAACATCGCTGCGGGAGCGACTGCGATGGAACTCAAAATATATATAGCGTTGATCATGTGGGTGTTTAGCAGTGCCGCTTTTGCATGGCAACCGCTCACCTATCCAATCCGTAGTCAAAGCGCCTATCAGCGCAGCGTCGACACAGCGCTGTGTTATGCCGAGGCGAATCGGGAATCCAAGGTCAACATCGCCCGCGAATCGCAGATTCCGCCGCGCAAGCCTGTGGCCACCAAGACGTCATCGACCGGTGCGCCGTCGCGGCCGCCCCTGCCTTCCAGCACCTTTTCGGCGAGCCCGTTTGGCGCCAGCATGCCTGCTGCCGCAAGCGGGGCCGCTGTGACAACGGCGAACAACGCAATGGCGACGAAGGCTGCAAGCGCACCCGCTGCGTCGGCAGCAGCAACGCCGGCAGCAACCACCGCGGCATCCGCATCGGCGGCTTCGGCGGCGGTCGCGGACAACGGCGCCTCGGAAACAGCGGCAAGCGGCGCGTCGCAGACGGCCGCCGCGTCCAACGTGAAGCTGCCGCCCCTGCCCGCGCCTGAGCCGCCGATGACCCGGTATTGGGCCGCGTATGGCGCGTGCATGCAGGCACGGGGTTACGTCGTCACGCAATAAGCGTCGCGAGCGCGGTTGCGGGCCCCGTTGCCGTACGGTGACTTTTTGATTCTGGCGCCGGTATTTGACGCCCGTTTTCGACATGGCAATGCTTAGCGACATTACATCCGATGAGCACGATTTTCCTCAATGCGGGCACTGCGGTGCGCTGCTAGCCGACCGCTTTACGCCCTGTCCTTCGTGCAATGCGCGTCCGCTCGATTCCCTGGGCGCGCGCTCCGCGTCGCCGGCTCGCCTGAAGATCCCGCTGCCTGAGAACGGAGCACTGTTCGGCGCGCAGTTGCCCGTACGCAAAATCTGGCGGCCGTCCTCACGCGCCCTCGTCAATCCGTACGACGTCGAAGAGCCGCGAGTCACCGCACCGGTCACGCAAAAATTGCGCCGGCCCCTCGCGATGGGCATGTCGTTGGCGGTCGTGACATCCGCGGTGTACCTCGGCTTCATCCACACCAACGAGGGGGAAATCAGTCCCCCTATCGCGGTATCCGGCAAAGTAACGGCCCAGAACGCCACGCCGCCGCGTGCACGGGGTGCACCGAGTGCGCCGATCGCTCTCGCCCAGCGCGCCGCGCCGGTCCTCGCCGCACCGCAGCCAGCGTCTGCGACGCTCGCTTCGCGCACCGCACCCGTGCGCTCACAGCCTGTCGCGCAGCTGACCGCGGCGCCGCCTGCTGCGCGTCGTGTCGTAGCGGTCGCATCGACAGGTTCGAAGCGCAACCCGGGCAGCCCGGCGGACAAACCTCGTGTGGATGTCTCGAAGCAGCTCAGAGCCGCTCGTGCCAATCTGCAGCAGAACAATCTGGCGGCGACCAGGTCGAGGCTCGCGGCAGCCATCGCCGCGCAGCCAGATAATCGCGACGCGCTGAGCATGCGCACGACGCTCGCCGAGCGCGAACAGCAACGCGACGCGTTGCTGAGTCTTGCGCGCGGCTGCGGCTATATCGCGAGATGGGGATGCGCCTGGCACAACGCCGCGAACGCGCTGCTGCTCGATTCGAGCAGCAAGGAAGCACAGAACCTCGCCACGCTCGCAATGCGCGAGTCAGAACTGGCAAGCGCATTGCCACCACCGGCACCCGCGCCGGAGACGACGCCCGAAGACCGCAACGCCACCATCAGCCATCACTGAACGCGATGTGCCACGGCGCGCCATGCGCGGCGAGCCGCTATCGAATCGACACCGCCAGGTGATGACGGCTGACCTGCTGCGCGATCGCCCGATAACGGGCCGCCGTATCGCTGAGTGTCAAACCGGCAAGCGAGCGTTGTGCCCGTGCCTGTCCTAGCGCCGCGACAACGGCATCCGCATAGCACGGCACATTGTCCGTATCGACCAACTGCACGCCGGGAAATCCGTTCGCGAACGCAAACGACGGAATCTTGCTCGCGACGATCGGAATGCCGGAGGCCAGCGCTTCGAGAAACGCCACGCTATGCCCTTCAGAGCGCGAGGGCATGACGAACACGTTCGACTCCGACAGCACGCTCGCCACGTCGGTACGCGGCCCTGCCACCACGACGCGCTCCGCGAGCCCCAATTCCTGCACAAGTCGAATGACCGCGCGCTGATACGCCGGATCTTCAACCACGCCGTACAGCACGAGGCGCGCGTCGGCCACCCGCTCGAGCACGTGGCCGAAAGCGCGCACCGTCAGAAGCTGATTTTTCACCGAGGCATAGCGCCCCACCTGCACCACCTGAGGCGCCCGGCCGCTGCAGGCGGCATCGTCGGTAAACGCAAAGCGGCCGAGATCGACACCGTTGGGTACCACGGTCATCGACGGGTGCGGCCCGATGGCCTGCACGTAATCGGTCACGCCTTGCTGGGATACGCCGATCACCACGCGCGCGCGGCCCGACAGAATGTGTTCGACGCGCCGGAACAGCGGCCGCTCGAAGTCGTTGGTCGCCGAATGCATGACGTAGACCACCGGCACGCGTAACGGCAACGCCCGCGCATAAAACGACGGAATGGTGGCGTGCGCGAAAATCACCTCGGGGCGAAAACGCCGCACCGCCAGAAACAGCGTCCACAGTTTGCCGGCAATGCGGTTGCGCCGCTGCGGAAACCAGCATTGCACGCCATGCTCCTGCAGCTCCGCCTGCAACGGCAGGAACTCGACATGCGCGGGCAGCAGCGAGGCCATACAGACCGCCATGCCTTCGGCACGCTGATCGATCGCGAGGTCCTTCGCGAGGACTTCGGCGCCCGACAGACGCGGGGCCAGAACCAGATGTAAAACGCGCATCACGGTGTCCTTGCAGTCAGAGTCCTGAACAGCATCCACACCGCGGCGCAGCCGAGGCCCAGGGTCATGGACCAGGCAATGCCGGTCACGCCCCACCAATGAACCGCCGGCGGCACGCTGACCAGCAGCACGACGACCTGAATCAGCGACGCATGCACGGTTGCCTTAGCGTCACCCACCGCGCGCAGATACGCAACCAGCACCGCAATCAGCGCGCCGATCGCCATATTGATCACCAGAATTCTGAACAGCGGCACCGCCGGCAACCAGGCCGCGCCGAGAATCAGCGAGAAAAGCGGCTCGGCGACCAGTCTCAGCACCTCGACGAAGACCGCGAGGCCGATTGCGATTGCGAGCAGATAGATCTTGATGAGCCGCGCTGCCGACTGTGGACTGCGCCGATGATGCGCCGCAAAAGTGGGGAAGAGGTATTGCGACATGGCAATCGCCGCGTCGGCAAGCAGCATCTGCGCGAGCCGCGACGACATCTGATAGCCGCCCAGTTGCGCCGGGCCGAGAAGTTTTCCGACCACCACCTTGTCGAACTGGTTGAGCAGCAGGTTGACCACACTGCTGACCCAGATCCAGCGGCTGAAGCCCAGGTACTGGCCGATACCCGACCACACCGCGCGGACCGGCGGACGCGGTTTCATGGTCGACCAGGTCAGGATGCTTTTCAGGCTTTCGCCGGCCACGAGGCCAATCAGCACCGAGACCGCGCCGGCGCCAAAGTACGCAAGCGCCAACCCGACCGAACAATCGACGAACGACGCCGCAATCTCAACGCCGGCAATATGCTGGAAACGCCGCTCGCGCTGCACCAGGTAATACGTGGGCGACGCCAGGCCGCGCAACAGCGGCAGCAGCGCGGCGAGCTGGATCAGCACCAGCGAACCGTTCAGATGAAACTGGTTGCTCAGCAATGGCGCGAGCGCCACCAGCAGCAGTGAGATGAGCACGCCTCGGGAGGTCAGCGTGGTCCACACCGCGCCGAGTTGCGAACGCGTCGGCGGATGTTCGCCTTGAATGACCGCTTGCGCGAGACCCGTGTCGGATAGCGCCTCGGCAATCGCCACCGCGAGCAAGGCCACGCTCACGCTGCCGATCGCCGCCGGCCCGAGCATCCGGCCAATCGCAAGAAATTTGATTGCTACGAGTCCACGCACGGCAAACTGCTGCAACAGCACCCACGTTGCCGCGCTCGCGCCGAAGCTGGTCGCTATCGAGAGCGCCGGAAGCCTGATCGCCCGCAAGCTGTATCTCCGTCGAATCGGAACGCCGTTGAGTCGGCCGCGCGCAGCGATTCGGTAAATCGCTGCGCAACGCCGGCGGCGCATAAGTAGTTAGATTGCACCAGCAAGCTGGCGAGTTTTTTCATCGAATCCCATGTACGACCTTACCGCGAGAGAATCGGCGACAACCGCCATCTACCAGGCCAGTTCAGCCGAAGCCATTGCGCGCTAGTACGTTTACCCACAGAGCGGGTCAAATAGACGGAGCCACTCATATCGTCGATGCTAACGTTGATCAGTTGGTGCCCCGCGGACAACCGGCGTGACGGCACTTTTCACAACGCATTCGACCACTGAAAACCCCTGAATCGATGGAACAAGACTACGTTCTGATTGTGGAACCCAACCTCACGGGCCATCGCTGGCGCTATGTCGAGTGGACCATGCAGGCCTGCACGGAAGCCGGCTATCCCTGCATCCTCGCGACGGAATCCGCCAACGAAGACCATCGGCTCGCGCGGCAGATCGTCGCCGCGAACCGTGCGGATCTGCAGATCGCCTTCGTCGACCCAGAGGAGCAGCCACGCGGGCTGCTGCGTCGCTCGAATCAGTACTCGCGCTTTCACCGCTATTTCAAGCACGTGCATCGCGTTGTCAGCCATGCGCAACCGATCAGGCTGGTGGTCGTGCCCTATGTCGATTACTTCTTCTATGGCTTGCCGTTTCTCGGCTCGCCTTTTCGCAAGACACCGTGGATCGGCATCACGATGCGTTCGACCTTCCATCATCACAAGGTCGGCATCAAGGCACCTGACCGGCCTGTCGTGAATGCGCTCAAGGCGCTGCTGTTCAAGCGCGCAATCCAGTGCCCCGGCTTGCGCACGTTGCTGACGATCGACCCGACGCTGCCGGAGTGGTCGGCACATAATGCCTCGAAGCACAGCGCGGCCATCGCCTACGTGGCGGACCCGTTTCCCGACGAACACGCGGAAAACCCCGTGCTGGCCCGCGAACGGCTCGGACTCGACCCCGCGCAGCGCTATCTGCTGGTGTACGGCTCGATCACCGAACGCAAAGGCATCTACGAACTGGTCCACGCGTTGACCCGTCTGGAGCATGCGCCCACGCTGATCGTCGCCGGTGAACAGGATGCGGGCACGCGCCATTTCATGCGCAACCATGTGCGCAGCCTCACGCCCGCGCCGCTGGTACTCGACTCGTTCATTCCGAACGACGTCGAGCGCGATCTGTTTTCCGCCTGCGACGCAGTCTGGCTAGGCTATAAGGGTCACTATGGAATGAGCGGTGTGCTGGTGCAGGCTTACCGTTTCGGCAAGCCCGTGATTGCAACGGAAGACGGTCTGATCGGCTGGTTCAGCCGGCGTTGCGAACTAGGGCCGATTCTGAGCGACCTGAGCTCCGCCTCGATCGGCCGGGCAATCACCGAAACGATGACCTCCTGGCCGCACGCGCCGCACGCCGGGCCGACAGCAGGCGAAGACCTGCTGTCACGACACACGCTCGGCCAGTTCAAGCAAACCTTGCTCCAGCAAATGGCCTGATCCGGCCATAGCGCAAGAGCGGAAGGCCGCAAAGCCGGTGATCAGGACAACTGGCCACCGGCAACAGGCACTTCCTCACGCACCGAACTGTTGCGCTTGGCCGGAAACAGCGCATTGCGCATCAGCAGGAACGGGTACTCGATCGCGCGGGTGGTCACATAGCCGATTGCAATCGCGAAAGCGAACTGCGCCGCGAGCGCCACCACCCAGATCACGCTCGGTGCGAGACCCATCGCGGTCAATTTGCGAATCAGCATGTCGCCCGGGGCAAGCGCAAGCGAATGCCACAGGTAAATACCGTACGAATAAAGGCCGATCCAGGCGACCCCGCGATACACCCACGACGAACGCAGCGAGCCGGAATACTCCAGCACGAATACGATCAGCGCGGCGAATCCGAGCGCCTGAATCGTATAGCCGATACTTTCGTCGAGCGCGAAGTGTGGCGTCGCAAAAGCGAGCCACGCGCACAGCACCACGATGCAGCCGACCAGCAGCCACTTGCGCTTCGCGATCTGATGATAGACGCCCGGCTTCATCCAGTAGATCGCGGACAGAATCACGCCGATCAGCAGGCTGTCGATCCGATATTGCGTGTACGCGAATGCCGCCTCCAGATTACCGTCCGCCACCGCGAAGCAGCGTGCGGTGAGCACCACCGCGCAGATTGTGCCGAGCACACCGACAATCGTCCATGCGCTAAGGCGCCAGCGCGCGAACAGCAACAGCACCGCCGGCAGGAAGAGATAAAAGTGTTCTTCGACCGCGAGGCTCCAGGTCTGGGTAATCGAGGTGCCCAGATAGTTCTGCAAGTGGGTCAGATTCTGGATCAGGAAGGTATTCCATGGATGGCGTCCGGCCAGCACATGAAAAGCGATCAGCACGTAATACGCGGGCCAGATGCGGAAAATCCGCCGGATGATAAAGCGCTTGGCGTCGACGTTGCCTGTTTCGGCATACTGCCGGAGCAACAGGCCGCCAACCAGAAAACCGCTCAGCGTGAAGAACAGATTGACGCCTTCGCGCCCAAAACTCTTCAGCGGATACTCGATGATCTGAATCAGAAAATTGCCGGTATGAACGGCATGAAAGTGAAAGCCCATCACCATGATAATGGCAATGCCGCGCACGAAATCCAGCTCGATGGCCCGGCCGGCTGTTACTGATCTCGCCCCGCCAAATAACTTCATGTTTTTCTCCCCTGTCGCCTTTCGCGGGCGTATGTCCCTGCATGGCCCTTTTTGCATCTTCGGTGGCGCCAAGCGTGCGTGCGCGCCAACATCAAGGCATTGGACGACAACATGAGCAAGTGTGTGCGCATCTTGCAGAGACCGCTCTTGCCACCGTCGCCAGAACCCAGGTAATGCGCGACGAAACCGGGTATACCGAACATTCAGGCCGCCAGATTCCCGGACAATGACCCGATGCGAGACCGTCTACCACGGACCGATGGCGGATCGACAGCACGGGGAGGAATCAGCAATGCGCCACCAGTATGCGACGCTCTGGATATGGTTTTTTCTGTTACCGCTTGCCTTCGACTACAAAGCGACCGACGCCAACGTAACTCACTTTGCGCAGTCCGCGCTGGTCATTCCGGCCATCGCCGCGGGGCTCGCCCTCGTGCTGATCGCGCCACGCTTTCGCGAGCGCTCGCGCCTGCGCTCGGTGATCACTTTCAGTCTCCTGCTGTGCGTGCTCGGCAGCATCGTCGCCCAGCTCGTTCAGGACAACGACACCGGTAACTATTTGCGCGTGCTGCTGCCGTTCGCGCTGTTCCTGCTCGGCTACCTCGTGGCCTGCCGTCCATGGAGCGAATACAGAATCTCGCAGTTCGAGAAAGCGCTGTTCGTCGCCAACGTGATCAGTCTGGTCTTCACCTTCGTGTACGGCATGGTGACGGGTGGCGATCTCGACGACGTGCGCTTTCGCATCATCTCCGTCACGCTGCTCGGGTTGCAAGGCGTGCTGCTGCACGAATTCCTCGTTGCCAAACGTTTTTCCTTTTTTACCCTTGCCGTATTCGCCGGCAGTGTGATCGTCGAGTTACTGAGTGTCACGCGCAGTTTGCTGGTCGGTACCGTCTTGCTGTTTCTGGTCGCCATGGCGCTGTCCGCGCCGTCGATCCAGCAGATCTGGCGCGCGGCCGCACGTACCGTGGTCGTCGGCGCGGTGCTGGCCGGTGTGGCCTGCATCGCGGCGCTGAGCATTCCGACTGTCGCCGAGCACTGGACGCAGCGCATCTTTGCGTCGGAGGAAACCGTCACCGGCAAAGACCCGACGACCATCACCCGGCTCGCCGAGATGCGCGATCAGTACGACCAGGTAACGGCGGCACCGGAAACGCTGCTGTTCGGCGCGGGCTACGGTCACTACTATCGCTACTCGCCCGCCTACCTGCCGGACCTCGCCGGCCAGATCAGCGAGAAAGACTTCTACGCGATCAACGAATGGGCAGCCGGTCACAACTTCTGGGTCTATCAGTTCTTCGCGGGCGGACTGCTGTTCGGCATTGCCATGCCGCTGGCGACACTCGCCGCCCTGGCAATCTGCTTCTTCTCATACCGCTATTGGCGCTCGGTGGTGCCCGACGCACCCATGCTCCCGGTGCTAGGGCGCGCCATCATGCTGTTTGCCGCGCTGCCCGCCACCTCGATCGGCGGCAATCCGCTCGGGCCGCGTTTCTCGGGGCTGGTATTCGGCGTCGCGCTCGGTCTGATGATCGCCACGCACGCCCGCTTGCAGCGCGCGCTGCCGGCGCGGGTCAAACGCGTGCGCACGCCACCACGGATGCGCGCGGTCGCCATGCCTGAATTGCCGGGCAGAATCCAACCCGGCATGGGCCGCGCCGATCTAGCGACGACGCTCGGCATGTCGCGGGCGGCCGCCACCTCCGGTTCCAGCCAGATCGGCGCCCTCGTGCCGCGCACGGCGTCGCCGCGAAGCATCAATCGACCGAAATTCGTCCGATGAAAATTCTCCATCTGCTTGCCAGCGTCGATCCGCGCGCCGGCGGTCCGGTTGAAGGCGTGCGCCGCAGCGGCATGGCGATGCAAGACGCCGGGCACCACATCGAAGTGGCCACCTGCGATGCCCCCGGCGACGCCTACCTCGCCACCTTTCCGTTTCCGGTCCACGCTTTCGGGCCTGTCAACAGCCGCTACAGTTACAGCGCGCAACTCGCGCCGTGGATCGCCGCCAACGCAAACCGGTTCGACGCGGTCATCGTGCACGGTTTGTGGCAATACCACGGTTTTGCGGCATGGAAAGCCTTGCGCAAAAGCGGCGTGCCCTACTACGTCTACACGCACGGCATGCTCGACCCATGGTTCAAGCAGGCTTACCCGCTCAAACATCTGAAGAAGTGGCTGTACTGGCCATGGGCCGAATACCGGGTACTGCGTGACGCACGCGCCGTCGTCTTTACGACCGAGGAAGAGCGCACGCGCGCGCGTCAATCGTTCTGGCTATACCGCGCACACGAACAAATCGTGCCGTACGGTACGACCGTGCCGCCGCTTGAAGCCGCCCCTTTGCGCGAAGCGTTCCTGCGGGCCGTTCCCGGCCTGCGCGGCAAACGCATCGTGCTGTTTCTCGGCCGCGTGCATGCGAAGAAGGGCTGCGATCTGCTGATCGACGCGTTCGCACGCGTCGCCGGCCGCGATCAGTCGCTGCATCTCGTGATCGCGGGTCCCGACGAGACGGGTTGGGTGACAAGCCTGCGCGCGCAGGCTCAGGCGGCCGGCATTGCGCAGCGCATCAGCCTGCCGGGCATGCTGCAGGGCGATCTCAAGTGGGGCGCGTTTCACGCAAGCGACGTGTTCGTTCTGCCCTCGCATCAGGAGAATTTCGGCGTGGCGGTTGCCGAGGCCCTCGGCTGCGGACTGCCCGCGCTAATCTCCGACAAGGTGAACGTGTGGCGTGAAATCGAAGCGGATGGCGCGGGAATGGTTGCCGCTGACACGGTCGACGGGACGGAAAAGAATCTCGTGCGCTGGCTCGAACTCGACGACACCGCGCGCGCCGCCATGCGCGCTCAGGCGAGCCGCACTTTCGAAGCACGCTTCCGGATCGAAACCATGGTCAGTGCATTGACCGCACTGCTGGAAACGCACGGCGGCACCGGCGCAACGCGCGAAACCACGCTCACCGCGCTGCGTGGAACGCAACCGCATACCCAGCCACACACCCAGCCGGGCCAGTGACAGCGCGCCGCGTGGCGCGCTGTCTTCCTCGCACTTCACTGCTCCTTCATCAACGGCGTCAAGCTCGCCGCTGCGATCGGCAAAGTTTCGACCTGCGGCTGCTGCGTCTGAATCGACATCAGGGAACTGTTGGCCGCATCGTTTCGCGTATGGCCGACGATATCCGGCACATCGAGTTGCCGCACCAGGTGACCCGCGAGACGCAGTGCAAGCGCGGCGATCGTGATGGTCGGAAAGTTGGCGCCGACGGTCGGAAACACCGAGCTGCCCGCCACATAGAGATTGCTCATCCCATGTACCTTGCAATCGCGGTCGACCACGCCTTCACGCGGCGAATCGTGCATGCGCGTGGTGCCCATGTGGTGCCACGTGCCCTCCAGCTTCGCCGGCCAGCTCCGGCCTTCGAGCGGCGCGTCGAGTTCGACGTCCGCAATCCCGGCCATCCGCAACTCCTGTGCGAGCAAGGCGAACGTCTTGTCGAAAGTGCGCTGCACCTGTTCGCCCAGCCGCCACTCCACCTTCACACGCGGCATGCCGAACCGGTCCCGTTTATCGGCCGACAGCGTGACCCGGCTATCCGGATCGGGCACCGCCTCGACAATGGCCTGCAAGGTCACGTCCGTAATCAGCACCGGCCATTGCAGCAGCCGTGTCAGGCCGTAGCCGACGGTGTGCAGCGGGTGAGCGATCATCGTCGCGACATCGGTTTTCAGGCTGCGGCCCGGCTGGTCCTTCTGCAACAGCGCTTCCTTGCAGTGGATCAGCGCCTCGGATCCCGCAGTGCCTTCGCCGTACCAGCGCGAATAGAGCCACACGCGTGAATTCAGCAGCTTCTCGCGCTCCATCAGTTCCTGCTTCGGCGCGAACTGCGACGATATCTTCGTGCCATGCGCCGACACCGCAGCATTCTGATAGTGATACTTGATGTCATACAGTTTGTTGCGGGCATTGCCCGGACGGAACCGCACTTTCCCACACATCATCCGCGGATGATCCATGAAATAGCGGCCCACCAGATCGTTGCCGTTGCCGAGACCGGCCGCCTGCACGTTGTTCGAAGCAAGCAACAGACGCGCATTCTCAATACCACCCGTGGCCAGCACGAAAATTTTCGCGGTCACGGTCATCTTGCGGCCGCTGATCGTGGCCACCTGCAGCCGTGAAACAGAGGTGCCCTGCGGATCGGCGTCGATGTTCTGAACGTTCGCATACAGGAACACGCGCACCCGCGCCGAGCGCTGCAACTCGTCGCGATAGGCTTTGCCGAAACGCACCGGTGGACTGAACTGCGCGACGGTATCGCGCATATCGCCGGTTGCGAGCGGGATGCGGCGCACGTCATGGCGGCCGATTTCGCGCTCCCAGTAGGCGGGGTCGAAATTCTGCGGACCGAGCTTCAGCAGTTCATGGGTGCGCGCGTAGTACGGCGCCAGTTCCTCGAGACCGAATGGCCAGCCGCTATGGGGAATCCAGTCACGCTTCTCGAAGTCCCACGGATCGAGCGGGCGGCACCAGCCGCCCCAGCAGTTGCTGCTGCCACCGAAGTAGCGGCTGCGCGAGCCGTCCGCGAACGAATAGGGAAGCCCGACGTTTTCGCCGCGATAGAGATCGCGGGTTTCGTCATCAGGCCCGAAGCCCCCGCTTTCGAGCATGCAGGTGTCGACCCCGGCCCTCGACATCTCCAGTGCAAGCGTAATGCCGGCGACACCTCCGCCGATAATGCAGACCGTCGTTTCAATGGTCGTGTTGTGTTGAACAGTGCGAGTATCGATAAACATCCCTACTCCCCATCTTCTTCATGCATTTCTGAGTGCGTCAATCCGGCTACTCATCCAACCGGGGCTGGCAAGCAAACCACGCACATGTCGTGAACAAACGCCCGACCGGCATCGCCGCGGGTGACGATCCAAAGTATCGATCGACAATCCCATTGCGGCCGCCGACATTCCGGCTTGTCAACGACTGGCCTCCTCAGCATACAAACGCTGCGGTTCTATATCTGTGCTTCAGGTCACGGAATCAAAACGGTTCCGGATAAAGCGGCATGGATTGCCGCCATACACGCCCTCGGCATCGAGCGAACGATGCACGACGGACAACGGCGTCACCACCGCCGACCGGCCGATCGTCACCCCCATCTGCACAACGCATTTCGAGGTGATCCACACGCCGTCTTCGATCACGATCGGCGCCACGCGCAGATCCATCGTCGTGCTCATGTCGTGAGAGCCGGCGCTCAGGAACGTACCCTGCGAAATGCACACATTCGATCCAATGTGAATCAGCGCCTGGTTGTAGATCCAGACGTCGACACCGAACCAGCAGTTATCGCCCACCTCCAGATTCCAGGGCGACTTCACACGCAATGGATGCACGAAGCGGCAACCTGTGCCGATCTTCGCGCCGAACAGGCGCAATAGCGCCACCCGGACCGACGAGAGCGGCAGCAGCTTGTTGTTGATCACGCAGGCTTCCACTACGAACCAGATGAGTTCGATCAGGGCACCGCGCTTTGCACGATAGTTTCCTTTTCCCGCCGCGCTCAGATCGATGACGCGGCCATCCTCGCGCGCGCCTTCGGCTTGCGGCGTACGCCCGATCTGCGGATCGTCGGCAACGTTACCCATCAGTTTTCTCCGGAGCACGAACGGGACTCGGGATACCCATGCATCCTTCTTACATTATGTTTCGAGTCCTTAATGAATCTGGCTTGATGGCCGCCTGGGCAAGCGTTTTGGCGGCTACGCGCGTGCCGCTTGGCGCACGATAGCTCTATTGCGACCGCATCTTCCTGGGGCACCCGATGACCATCTCGTTTCGGCAAACAAGCACCTCGCTCTTTCTCGTCATGGCCGCCTATGCCGCACCGGCGCTCGCGCAGAACGCGGCACCCGCGCCCGCGGCGCCGGTCCTCGCCGCCACGGCTTCGACCAGCTACGGCACGCCCCCTGCGGCAGCCCCCGCGAAACCAGGTGTGGCTCATCGCAAGAGCGAAGCCGATTTGCTCGGTGCCCCGCGCGATTACGGCTCGCCAGACGCACAACAGGGCAATACCGCCGACGCCCAGCAAGCCGCGTTGCTCGACGAACAGCGCATGACCGTGCTGGGCGGACAAGGCGCGCAACCGGCGCTCGGCAAAGCCCAACGCAACAACAAGCTGCCCGCCGGCGCCAACGGCAAAGTGCGCGTGGCCGGCCAGCCAGGCGGGCCCAATGCAGTCGACGGTCTGATGCCCGATGGCGCGGCAAGATCCACGTACGCCGATCCATATGCGCCAGGCAAGCACGCCGTCTACAAGTCCCCGTGGTGATATCGCATTCATGAAATGGCCGCGTGCCGGATCAATCCGGCGCGGCTTCCTCCGTAGTGGCCGGCTTGTGCGGCCGGGCCGCGGCGGGTGAAGGCCGCGGGGTGCCGAAATACGGCGTCTCCACTTTCGCGCGCCTACCGCGTGACTCGCGCACCAGCGTCGCGAGCCGCTCCTCAAAGGTTCCAATGGTCGACTCCGGCGATAGCGCGCGTTCCGCGTAATCACGGGCGACCCTGCCAAGCGCCGCGCGGCGCTCGGGATCGCTCGCCAACACCGTGATCGCCGCGACCAGCGCCTTGACGTCGTCAGGCGGCACGACCACACCGCGCGGCGAGACCGCATCGTAGAGACCCGTGCCTTGCCGCGCCATGGCCACCACGGCGCGCCCGCTGGCGAACATGCCGGTGAGTTTCGACGGCATCACCAGATCCGCGGCATCGCCGCGTTGCGGCAGCACATGGATGTCGGCGAGATTGAGCAGCTCGTTCAGGTGTTCCGCCGGTTGCAGCGGAATAAATAGGCAATTCGTCAGTCCCGCGCAACGCTCCAGCAGACTCTCCTTCGCCGCGCCGCTGCCGCAGAAAACGAAGGTCACGTCCGCACGTTCGGCAAGCAATGCCGCCGCATCGGCCAGCGTTTCGATACCCTGCTTCGCGCCCATGTTGCCCGAGTACAGCACCACCTTGTGGTCATCCGGAATACTTAGCAGGCGCCGGTAGTCGCTCGCGCGCGAAAGCGGAAAAATGGTCGACACATCGACCCAGTTGGGCAGGCACGCCACCCGCGCAGGCTCCACACCTTTTAGCACCACGCGCGAACTCATCTGCGGCGTAATCGACGAGACCGTATCGAAGTGACGCAGCAAGGTGCTTTCGATCCAGCGTGCCACGCGGGCTACACGCGAGCTTTTCAGAAGACCCAGATCGAAGGCCGCATCGACCTCGAAGTCCTGAATATGTACCCACGCACTCGCGCTCGAGAGACGCGCAAGCGCCAGCGTAGCCGGCGCGCACATCAAAGTCGGCGCGATCAGCATCGCGACATCGGGCCGCCACAGTATCTGCCGGGCCAGCAGCGGCAACGAACTCGCGGCGAAGCTCGCCAGATGCAGCATCCGTTTCAGGCCGTTGGGATGCGCCGGCACCCATAGCGGCGCGCGCCAGATCGTCACGCCGTCACGCGTCTCGCGCTGATACCGCCAGGCCACATAGTCGTCGGCCACGTGCCACTCAGGGTAATAGGGGGGCGCGCACACCACGCGAACCTCGTGGCCACGGCTGGCCAGCAGCACCGCCATTTCCGACGTGTACTTGCCCACCCCCGTCAGTTCGGGCGCGTAATTGAGGCCGTAGATCAGGATCTTCATTGTGGCTGCCAGAACGTGTTAGAGCTTTTTTCATACGCTACGGCCCGCGCCGCGCGTCAGTCGCTCAGCATCAGCGCGCAGCCACGAGCGATATTGGCAGCGGCGGAAGGTGGATCGAAACGGCGAATCACATCCATGCAACGGTGAGCCGTGCCGCCCGCGTCGGCGAAAGCCTCCATCGCCTTGAGCATGGTGCGCTGCAGTCCGGCGACGTCGCCGGCTGTGAAGGCATAGCCGCTCACACCATCGATCACCAGTTCCGGCACACAGCCGCAACTCTCGCTGACCACCGCCGGACAGCCATGCGCGAGCGCCTCGTTGACAACGAGTCCCCACGGCTCGCTATAGCTCGGCAGCACCATGCAGGTCGCGCCGTAGTATTCCTGGGTAAGCGGTTCGTCCTGCAAACTGCCGGCGAAGGTCACCGCATCGCCCAGCTCAAGGTCGGCCACCTTCGCATGCAGTACGTCCGCCATCGGCCCCGTGCCGACAATGCGCAACTTCGCTGCCGGAATACGGCGCCGCAAGCCGGCGAATGCTTCGATCAGCGTGCCGATGCCCTTCTCTTCCGAAAGACGGCCGACGTAGAGAAAAATTGGAGGATTGCCGGCGCGCGCCGCAACCCGTTCCACCAGCGCACGCTCCGGCGAAAACGATCCGGGCAGCGCCGCCGCCTGACAGGGCACGAAAATCTTGTCGCGCTTGGCGCCGAGCGACAGCAGATACTCACGGCTGCGCTCGCCGAAACCGAAATAGCCGTCGCACAGCGAAAAGAACACGCGCTTCGGAATCGAGGTCAGCAATTTCTTCGGCCGGTCGCGCGCGGTCGAATCGCAGAACACCGCGCGCCGCTTGCCGGTCACGATGCACGCCGCCAGCATCGCCCAGTACTCGGGACGGTGGTAACCCGGCAGAACGATCAGATCCGACTTGGTTCGCAACACTTCCCAGGTGAGCCGCGCGATCATTTTCATCGTCGGCACATCTTCATAGCAGCCGTCGAACAGTTTTTGCATCGGATAGCGGTGATACGAATAGTCGACATCGGAAAAGCCGACACGGTCGTGCTCGGTATCCGCAATCTGCACCATCGAGTAGCGAATTGCGCCGGAGGCCGAAATGTTATGCAAAGCAGAGAACACGACACCCTTATGGCGCGACCACACGACGTTGTGGAAGATCGTGACTGACGCTGTCATTTTTATGCCACTCCTCGAATAATCGTCCCAGTGTGCGTTGCACGCCATGCGTGCGAAGCACCCCTTGCGTTTCCCCAGTTCCGGAACCGCGCCCGGCAGCCGACCCGCGCGCTCAGGCCTGCAGGGCGGCGGCCGGTGTCGAGCCGGCATGTGTTGCCACGAATTCCCGATAGGTGGACGCGATACCCTCGTCGAGGCCAATGGTCGCTTGCCAGCCCATGGCCGCGAGCCGCGATACGTCGAGCAGCTTGCGCGGCGTGCCGTCGGGTTTGGACGCGTCGAATACCAGATCGCCCTCGAAGCCGGCCACCTTGCAGATGCATTCGGCCAGCTCGCGAATCGACAGGTCTTCTCCGACGCCGACGTTGAACAGGCCGTCCATCACGTTGTGCTCAAGTACAAAGAGCGTTGCCGCGGCGAGATCGTCGACGTGCAGGAACTCGCGGCGCGGCGTGCCGGAGCCCCACACCGTCAGCGCCGGGGAGCCGTTCACTTTTGCCTCATGCGCCTTCCTCAGCAGCGCCGGCAAGACATGGCTGCTGTTCAGATCGTAGTTGTCGTTCGGGCCGTACAGATTGGTCGGCATCAGCGAGACGTACTGTGTGCCGTATTCGCGGTTGTACGCCTCGCACAGCTTGAGACCGGCGATCTTCGCAATCGCGTAAGCGTCGTTGGTCGGTTCGAGCGGCGAGCTCAGCAGATACTCTTCGCGGATCGGCTGAGGACATTGCTTCGGATAAATGCACGAGGAACCGAAAAACACCAGCCGCTCCACCTGTGCGCGATACGCGGCATGGATTACGTTGGTTTCGATCACCAGGTTGTCGTAGATGAACTCACCCGGCCGCGACGCATTGGCCAGAATGCCGCCCACCCGGGCGGCCGCGAGCAGTACCACATCGATCTTTTCGCGCTCGAAGAACGCGTTCACGGCGGCCTGATCCGTGAGATCGAGTTCCGCTCTCGAACGCGTGACAACGTTGTGGTAACCCTCGGCATTCAGCCGCCGGACCAACGCCGAACCGACCATGCCACGGTGGCCCGCAACGAAGATGCGTGCTTGTTTGTTCATCGCTCTTACTCGTGATGTTCCAGCGCCGTGAAACCGGCCAGCGTGACAAGCGCATCACGTCTGGCAATCTGATAGTCCGAGCGCACCATTTCCTTGACCAGTGCGCTGAACGGAGTGGTCGGTTGCCAGCCGAGCTTCGCATGCGCTTTCGAGGGATCGCCCAGCAGCGTCTCGACTTCGGCCGGCCGGAAGTAGCGTGGATCGACACGCACGATCACGTCGCCAGGCGACATCTTGATCTCGCGCCCCTCCACCTTCTCGACGATCCCGATTTCATCCACGCCGGCGCCTTCGAAACGCACGGTCACACCCAGCTCGGCGGCGGCATGCTGAACGAATTCCCGCACGCTGTACTGCACACCGGTGGCGATGACGTAGTCCTCCGGCTGCTCCTGCTGCAGCATGCGCCATTGCATCTCCACGTAGTCGCGCGCATGACCCCAGTCGCGCAGCGCCGAGAGATTGCCGAGATACAGGGTCTTCTGCATGCCGACCGCAATGCGCGCCACGGCGCGCGTGATCTTGCGTGTCACGAAGGTCTCGCCGCGCACCGGCGATTCGTGATTGAACAGAATCCCGTTACACGCGTAGAGCCCATACGCTTCGCGATAATTGACCGTGGTCCAGTAAGCGAACAGCTTGGCGACTGCGTACGGACTGCGCGGATAGAACGGCGTGGTCTCGGACTGCGGCACCTGTTGCACGAGGCCGTACAGCTCCGAGGTGGACGCCTGGTAAAAGCGCGTCTTGTTCTGAAGTTCGAGAATCCGGATCGCCTCGAGAATGCGCAGCGCGCCGAGGCCGTCCGCGTTGGCCGTGTATTCCGGCTCCTCGAACGAGACCGCCACGTGGCTCTGCGCCGCGAGGTTGTAGATTTCGTCCGGCTCCACGCGCTGGATCACGCGCAGGATGCTGGTCGAGTCGGTCAGGTCGGCATGGTGCAGAAAGAGCCGCTGATCCGGGTCGTGGGGGTCGCGATAGAGGTGATCGATCCGGTCTGTGTTGAACAGAGATGACCTGCGTTTGATGCCATGCACGTCGTAGTTCTTGCTGAGCAGCAGCTCGGCAAGATACGACCCGTCCTGTCCAGTAATGCCGGTGATCAGCGCGACCTTGCGTTTCATGGAGCTCTCTCCCTCGTAGAACGTTGCGATGCCGGTTTGACGGCACGATCGGGTAAGCGGCTCCGTGGCGGAGCCGCTGCGGCATCAACCTCCAGCGCCCTTAGCCGGCGATGCTGTCGTAGCCGTAATAACCGCCTTGATAGCCGGCACCGAGGAATGCCCCTTCCTGAGGCACGTCGGTGAGCAGAACACCCTTGAGCGATACGCCGCCGTTGAACAGCCGCTTGGCGGTTTCGGCAATTTCGTTCAACGGATGACGGCCGTGGCGCACCACCAGCAGCGTCGTGCCGGCGTACTTGCCGATCACCGTCGAGTCGGTTACGGCCAGCACCGGCGGCGTGTCGACGATCACGATGTCGTAGTGCGATTTCAGTTCCTCGAGCATCGTTTCGAAGCGTTTGCTCATCAGCAGTTCGGACGGATGCGAGGGCAGCGTGCCCTTGGCGAGCACGTCGAGTCCGGGCAGCACATCGCGCTGGATCATCGCGCCGAGATCGCCGCCGCTCAGCACGTCCGAGAGCCCTGGCTGATGACCGATGCCGAAGTGCGAATGGACGTCGCCGCGCCGCATATCGCCGTCGATAATCAGCACCCGCTTGTTCGCCGACGCCACCAGCGCCGCCAGATTCACCGACAGGAACGACTTGCCGGCGTCAGGACGCGAACCCGTGATCATCACGACATTGTTCTCGGCATGATCGAGCGACAACTGCAACGACGTCCGCAGATTGCGCACGCCCTCGACCGCGATATCTTCCGGCGCCTGCTGCGCAAGCACGTGAAGTCCGCGACGGCGCAGCATGACGTTTTCCTGCAAACGCAACTGGGTCTGACTGCGCGGCACGATCGCGAAGACCGGTACGCCGAGTACCGCTTCGAGTTCGTCCGGGCGTTCCACGCCGCCGTACATCGCGCGCTTGAAGAAGGTCAGCATGATGCCGAGCAGCAAGCCACCGCCCAGCGAGATCAGGATCGCCAGAACGCGCTTCGGACGCACGGGTTCATCAGGCGTTTCGGCAAAGTCCACCACACGCACGTTGCCCACCTGGCCGGCTTTCGCCACGCGCAGTTGCTGCGCGCTGTTCAACAGATTGGTATAGAGCTCCGTGTCGACGTGCACGTCGCGCAGCAGGCGCAACGCGGTCTGCTCGGTATCCGGCATCACGGCGACGCTGCGGTTCATGCTGGCCGCCGCGTTCTGCAATTCGGCGATCTGGGCGTCGAGCGCGGCCACCGCCGGGTGATTCGCCGTAAAGCGCTGCGACATCTCCGCGCGTTGCTGCTGCAGATCGAGCAGCTTGGTCTTGTTGTCGACCACCTGTTGCAGCAGCAGACGGCTTTCTTCACCGAGATCGACCGTGCCGTGCTGATTGCGGAACTTGTTGTAGCGCTGTTCGGCGTCGTCGAGTTCCTTGCGCAAGCCGGGCAATTGCTGATCGAGGAAAGCCAGCATGTGCTCCGCTTCGGTCGAACGGCTCTCCACATCCTGACGCACGAATTCGCGCGCCATGCTGTTGACGATCGCCGCGGTCAGCGCCGGATCACCACCTTCGAGACTCGTGCGGATCACGCCTGATTGCAAGGTGGTTTCGGCGATCACGAGCGCCTTTTGCAGGCGATCCACCGTCCCCAGCGTGGAAGCGCGCTCCAGTTCGAAACGCGCGCCGGGCGCGCCGACCAGCTTGTCGACGTGCAACGTGATCGGGCCGTCGGCGGTATCGGTTTGCACGGTCTCGCCGACATGGCCGGAGAGAATCGCAATACCGTTCTTGTCGCGCAGCACGTACGAACCGCCCTCGCCCGCAACCAGGGTGAAGGTCGTGTCGTAGAGTTCCTTCGTCGTGTCGAACTGCGACACGGCAATGCTCTCGTTACCCCATGCGTAACCCGAGAGATTGATGAACGACGGCAACCTGAAGCCCCACTGCCCGTTCACCAGTCCCGCGATCATCCCGCCGAGCAGCGGCAGCGTGCGCGGCGCAGCCGAAATATCGAGGTGCAGTTTCTTGACCGTTTCCTCGGTGACGAGCCGCGACTTCAGCAACTCGATTTCCGCCGCCGTGGAGGGCTTGGTGTCGAACATGCCCGTGAGCGGCGGCAAGGAATCCTTGCCATTCGCGTTGGCATTGGCCGTCTTGTCCTCGACGTGGAACAGCACGTCCGCCCGGTACGTAGGCGGAGCGAGAAACGCGTACGCGCACCCCAGCGCGAGCGCGATCAACGTCACCACGAGGATCGTGCGCCAGCCCCTCACGATCGTACGCAGATAGTCCGACAAATGCAGCTCGTCCGGTCCGGACACGTCGGTGTAGCGATTTTCGAAGTTGATTGCCATTTTTTGTCACCCAACAAAGCGCGGCGGTTCAAGGTCACGTTGCACGGTTGTTATTTCGCGAGAACTGCCCCCGTCACAGCCGCGTTGATCGCCGGCAGCAGCAGGTTCAACACACGGTTGAAGCGGACCAATCCGCCTTGACCGACATACACGACGTCCTTCGGCTGAAGCTCGAACTGATTGGCGAGCAGCATGGACACCGGCGAGGTCGCATCGAGGTGATAGACCTCCGGCGTTTCACTGGTCGAATTGCGGATCACGAACAACTGCCGCGGTGCCGAGGTGTTCGAGTCGAAGCTGCCGCTGTCGGAAATAGCCTGTGAAAGCGTCAGCGAGCCGTTACGCATCGGCTGGATAGTCGCCGGTTTGTTGACTTCGCCCATCACGTAGACGCCGCTGTCTTCGCGCGAAGCCACGCGCACGATGTCGCCGGCCTGAAGGTAGATGTCCGACGGATTGCGGCCGCGCTTGATCATGTCGTCCACGTTGAGCGGATACGTCACGCCGTTGCGGATCAGTTCAACCCGGCTGCGGTCCGCGTTGGCACTGAAGCCGCCGCCCTGGTTGATCACGCTCGTGAGCGACATCGGAATGTCGTTGAGCGATTGCGCGCCCGGCGTGCGCACTTCGCCGTCCACATACACCTGAGCATTACGGAACGAGGCCACCCGCACCGTCACTTCCGGCTTCTGATACACGTTGCTCAGACGCTTATGCAGCTCCCTCTGGATCGATGCGACGTCCTTGCCAGCCACGTGCAAGGTGCCCGCATACGGGAACTGGACGTCGCCGTTTTCGTCGATCAGAAAACCGGGCGCGGCATCGGTCGGTTTCGTGTTCTGTGCCGGTTGGCCAAGCGCGGCAGCGAGTTCCGGGTGATCCCATACGACGATTTGCAGCACGTCGCCGGGACCGACCTTGTACGCCGTCGGTTTGCCGAACAGCGCGAGCGTCTGCGGCGGCAACGCGGCGGACGTCTGCTCTGCCTTCATCTTGCGCAGCAGCGCGAGATTGATATCGGTAATCGCTATCTGCTGTTGTGCCGAGGGTTCCGTGCTGTAATCGCCACCCGTGTCCTGAATCGCGGCTGGCGTGATCATGCGTTGCCCTGGTACGGACCCGCATCCGGAAAACAGTGCTGCAGTAGCGGTGAGAATCACGAGACTTCCCGTGCGTAAACCAAGCGAGCTCATGGTGTTTCCTCCTTGCGCCAGGGAACCGTCCTCGGGGGAGGGAGCGCCCAGCGTGCTTGTTAACTACTTAGTAAGCGTTTCGATGCACCAGTCCGGCGACAATCGTCGCGCCGATAATCCGCATATCGAGCGCGAACGACCAATGCCCCAGGTAGTACAGGTCATGTTCGACGCGACGCTCCATCTTCTCGATGCGGTCGGTTTCGCCACGAAAGCCGTTGATCTGCGCCCAACCCGTAATGCCCGGCTTGATCCGATAGCGATTGATGTAGCCCGCGACCACCTTCTGATAGAGGTCGTCGTGCTCGAGTGCATGGGGACGCGGTCCAACGACCGACATGTCGCCACGCAACACGTTGAAAAATTGCGGCAGTTCATCGAGGCTCGTGCGGCGTAGAAATGCACCGACTTTGGTGACGCGCGCATCGTTGCGCGTGGCCTGCCTGAGCGTGCCTTTTTCCTCGATGTGCAACCGCATCGAGCGGAATTTGTAGATCGTGAAAACGCGTCCATCCGCGCCTTTACGCTTCTGTCTGAAGAACACCGGTCCACGCGACGAGAGCTTCACCGCGATCGCGATGCCGAGCAGGATCGGAGCCAGTCCGATCAACGCCGTCGCGGCGAACAGGCGGTCGAAGATTTCCTTTTTTAGCATCGAACTCGCGGACAGCGGCGAGGCGACCAGGTTGATCGCCGGCACGCCGAGCAGATCGATCACGCCGCTGCCTTCGAAGAGCGCGAGACTGCGCACGTCCGGCATAAAGCGGATATTCACCAGGTCGTCGCGAAACTCGCCGATCAGCGAGCAGATCAGCGGCTCCTCGGCAAGCGATAGCATCAGCCAGAGCTCGTGCACGTCGTTGGTGCGGATGTAGCCGGCAAGCGCATCCACGGTGTCGAATACCGGCACGCGCGAGCTCGTGACGGACGACACGTCCGGATGCGTGTTGTAGACGGCCGCGGCGCGAAAACCGGTAGTCGGCGCCGACTCGATCCGGCGGATGATCGCGTCGCACTGCGAACCGCTGCCGACTATCGCGACCTGATGCAGATTCAGGCCGGCACTGCGTGCGCGCGCCAGCACGGCGTGCGCGATCAGCCGGTAGGAGATCAGGAGGCCGCCCGTCACCGCGGTCCAGTACGAGAACCACAGACGCGAGACGAAGTCGGTACGGTGCAGCGAATACATCAATACTAGCGCGCTGCCCTGCACCATCAGCCATGCCAGCGACACCTGGCCGGCGAGCGAGAGCTTGGAGCGGCCGCGCCACGATTCATACACGCCGAACGCCGGAAAGATAGCCAGCGCAAAGGCGGCGGAAAACATCACGAGCGCCCAATAGAACCCCGATTGAGCGAGGTACTCAAAGCGGATTTGCGACGCCACCGACGCCCCCGCGAGCACCAATGCGACATCGAAAACTCGCGCGAGCAGATCCTGAAACTTGCGCATTTTGCTTACCTCGTTCTGGCCGTTCGTTCTTTTCCGCAGATGATCCCTGGCGCGCTGTTAGGAGCAGCGGCCGTAGTTGTCGTTGAACCTCACAATGTCGTCTTCACCGAGATAGGTGCCTGACTGGATTTCAATGATTTCGAGCGGCACTTTTCCGGGGTTCTCGAGCCGGTGGCGTGTGCCGATCGGAATGTAAGTCGACTCGTTTTCGCTCAGCAGGAACTGCTCTTCGCCGCGCGTGACGAGCGCCGTACCGCGCACCACGACCCAGTGTTCGGCGCGGTGGTGATGCAGTTGCAGTGAAAGCTTCGCGCCGGGCGTCACGACGATGCGCTTCACCTGGAAGCGTTCGCCGTGGTCGATGGAATCGTAGAAACCCCAGGGGCGGCGCACCTTGCGGTGCGCATCGGCTTCGGGAGCGTGCTGCGCCTTGATGCGCGAGACGAGACCCTTGACGTCCTGCACGTGTGAACGGTCGACCACCAGCACCGCGTCGGCCGTTTCGACCACCACCACATTGGTGGTGCCGACACAGGCAACCAGCCGGCCCTCGGAATGCGCGTAGCTCGACACCGCGCCTTCGAACGTCACGCGGCCGCGTCCGGCATTGCCGTTGGCGTCCTTCTCCATCGCAGCCCAGACGGCGTCCCAGGAACCAAGATCCGACCAGCCGGCGTCGAGCCGCACCACCACGCCGGGGGGCGTTGCGCCGGACACCTGATGGTCCGCATGCTGGGTCACGTCCGCGCCGCTCACGTCAGTGAGACGCTCCATCACCGCGTAGTCGATCGAGTCAGCGGGCGAACTCAGGAAAGCGTCCGTCAGCGGACGGAAATGCGCGCCTTCCGTGCGACCGTTCACAAATGCGCGTTCGCAGGCCGTGTGCATGTCGGGCTGCAGGCGCCTGAGCGTATCGAGCCACACACTGGCCCGCACGACGAAGATCCCGGCGTTCCACCAGTACGTGCCCGCGGCAACATACTGGGTGGCAATTTCTTCAGCGGGTTTCTCGACGAAGCCGTCGATCGCATGGCCACCGTCAGACAATTGAGCACCGATGCGGATGTAGCCAAACCCTGTATCGGGACGCGTGGGCGGCACACCCAGCGTGGCAATCGCACCCCGCTCCGCGTACCGCGCGGCGCATTCCAGCGCGCCTTGCAGCGCGGGCACATCGGCAATCGAATGGTCGGCCGGCATGACGATAAGAATCGCGTCGTTGCCTTCCGCGCACGCGAGCGAGGCCGCGAGCGTCAGCGCCGGCGCCGTATCGCGACGTGCGGGCTCGACGATCAGGCGCGCGGCCATGCCGTTCGCAAGAAGCTGCTCGGCGATCACAAAGCGGTGTTCTTCGCCGCACACGACGATCGGTGACACATCGACGCTCCAGCCGGCGGGAAAACCCTCCATACGGCGTGCGGTCGCCTGCAGCAGCGAGTCGGAACCGACCACGTCGATCAGTTGCTTCGGATAATTTTCACGCGACACCGGCCACAGCCGCGTGCCCGAGCCCCCGGCAAGAATGACCGGGACGATGCGCGCGCAACGCGCTGCGGCGGCCCCGGCATGGGCGACGTCCGGTTTGGCCGGCACGGCGCTTTCAGCTCCCTTAGTCAACATATTCGCATTCCTTATAATTCTGTAAAGCAAACGAAACATTTACTGAGGCACTGCGTAATAGACACGGCTCGCCGGACGCTCACACGCGCCCGGCCGGTTTGCACCGCGCGGGCTATCCGCCGACCATACGGCGGCTTTGAATCCGGAACTCTGTGGGAGAAATTCTCATCCGCTTGCGGAACACCTTCGCGAGGCGGTCACCATTCCCCATACCGGTGCGCCGCGCGATTTTGTCTACCGGCAACTCCGACTCGGTCAGCAGACTGCAGGTCACCGCGAGGCGCTCATGCAGCAGGAAACTCGAGGGCGTGATGCCCATTTCCATCTTGAAGCGGCGCAGGAAGTTGCGCTCGCTCATCGCGGCGAACTGGGCCGCATCGGCAATCGAAATGGACTGCTGGCAATTTTCTTGCAGCCAACGGGCCGCCGCACGCACTTTGTCGCCCGGACTCAGACCGCCGTCCTCGCCAAGCAGCGGCGCGAGGTTCGAGCAGGAGTCCGCGAGCAGGCGCTCGGCCACGGTGCGGGCGGTCGCGCCGCCGAGATCGCGCTTGATCATGGCGAGCGCGCTTCTCATCGATTCAAGGCGGTCGCCCGCATCGCCGTTCTGTTCGCTCTGGCGCGACGAGATCGACTGCGGCTGGTGGAAATCTCCACTCTCCCTGCTGTCCGGCACGTAGGCCGCTTCCAGCAGTGCGCGCCCTTCGGCGATCGGCCGGATCATGCCGGTGTTACGGCGAACGCGCCGTAACCACGCGATCAGGCGCTCGTCGCCGGCTGCGGCGAATGCGCCTTTGCCGCCGGCGACATACAGCGCGTCGAAGCCGCCGTAGTGCCGCGCGTCGAGTCCGTCGGTCCAGACCCGCAGTGCCGATGACGAGGTCACCATGCCGCCGTCCGCCGACAGGAAGGAAACGTCATACAAGCCGCCGCCCGAACCGGACGATGCCAGTTCGTTCGCAGCCTGGAACACCTCGGCAACCACGCCCGCGCCTTGCAGCGAGCAGTCGTTGAACATCAGTATTGCGATGCGACGCGTACCCTTGTTCGGTGCGTGCACCCAGCGCAGCATTGCTGACTCGAGACTCGCGCAGGTCATAGTCATCCTCTCACCAGAAAACGGATCTACTGGATTTACTTTTCAACCTTGAATGCACTGCTCAAAGGCATGCTCTGTGCAGTGCATCATAGCCATCCGCAATCAAGCATTTAGCCGCCATGACCGAAACTGCAGACATGTTGGCGTTTGGATATGGTGGCCGGCCAGTGATTTTCGGAACAATCGCGCCACTGGCTGTTTTTCAATGAATTAAATACCGATTCTGCATATGAATGCATTTACGACCTGCGAATCATAATGCCGATTGGCGCGAATTTTTGTGCGTTGTCACACATACAGTCGCTACTCGAAATGTTCGAGTTGTAATCTGATCCGCCCGCCATTCTGCAGATTTGAAGTGACTTCTTTCCATCACACCGCCAGAATGAGCGTAGCCGCCTTGCATGCACCAGTCATTGCTCTTACCAGATGCCCGAGGGGCTTTCTTCTGACGATATTTTCGGTCGGCAGAGACATGAAAAGCAGTGTTCAATATAAACAATTTTCCCGAGACAAAATTATTTAATTGGTTGTTATTGGATCAGGAGAATATAAACGGAACGATTAATGTTTCAAACGTGAAACACAACAATAAGACAACTTTAGACCGCCCGGCAATAGACGGGCCAATGGCGGATTCTGTCGGATGAGAGGCGGTTGATTTCCGCCATCGAGTTGCGGAAATAGTCTATGCGGTTTGCGCAACAGGTCGCGTCACGAGGTAGCCTTAGGCGGGTCTGACCTGGTGAACTAGCAATCCGGCGACGTTCCATCATAGGAACTCGCCGGAACAGATACGTCGAATCACACGGGGAACACATGTCGAATGTACGCGAATATCAGGCGCTGCGCTCACTCGCGAGAGGCGGTGTCACCCACGGATTGGCGTTGCGCATTGCCGCCTCTGCGGCGGCGTTTATCCTGCTGGGCGGTGTCGCCTCAGCGTGTCGTGCGGCGGGGGCTTCAACCGGTCCTGACAACGCAAGCAACACGGAAGTTAGCATCGACGGCAGAAAGTGGGCACTCTGCGCGGCGGAATACGGCACTTGCCGGTTCAGCGGCACGCGTGAGGTGCTGTACGGCACCGTCGAACAGCATGTCATCAAGACGTTCTCGAACAGCGCCGATTGCAATAACGGTGTGTTCGGCGATCCGGCACCGGGGGCGGAGAAACGCTGTGCGGTAGCGCTCACGGCTGCTAGCGCCAATTCGAGCACAACAGCAAAAAACGCCGCAGCAAGCTCCGCAAGCGGCAGCACCGTGCCGGACCCGGCGGCCACCGCACCCACCGCATTGAAGGCGCCGCCGGGACAAGGCCTGCGCTGCGCTGCGCCTTCCTCGCAAGTACGCGCGGCGGCAAACGGCGACTTGCTGGAAGCGGACACGCCAGGCGACGGCACGCGCCTGTTCGCAATAGACAAACCGTTCGCGCTCGTCTTCACAACACGCCCGGCGCAAAACGACACGCTCAACTGGCAAATCCGCGACAGCTGGAATACCGTGCGCGCCAGCGGCCGCTTCCCCGTTGCGGCGGGCGCCACGTTATCGACCCTCAGTTGCGCGTCGAGTATTGCCGGCTACTTCGCCGTCTCGGCTTCGCTGGAACGCGCACATGGCCAGCTCGAATCGCGTGGCACACGTCCTGCGGGCATCGCCACCTTCGGCGTGCTGCCCGACACCGCCACTGCGTTGCCCGCAGTGCGCTTTCCCTACGAGGACCTGCATCGCTTCGGCGGACAGGGCACCGCCTACCTCGCGCCCGGACAGCACTGCTGCGATGGCGACGGCTACCGGCCGGTCTATACGGCGCTCGGCCTTTCGTGGGCCAACGACAACCGCAACTGGTACACCGAAGAGCCGAAAAGCGCAGGCGCGTTCGACCCCGCGAGCAAGCAGCTGGTCCCCTATTTCCGGCGCGGCGACATCATGCGCCTGATCCAGCTGGACGGGATTCCTCAATGGGCCAGCCCAACCAGCAAGGAGACACATAGCTACGCGCCGACTTCGCTTGCACAAATGAAGGACTACATGGCAAAGGTCGGCGCCGAATCCAACCGCACGCGCATCACGTACTTCCCTCAGCAACGCGACAACTACTATCAGGTCACATGGGAGCCGGACGCCGACGGCGGCCTGCCCTGGCGCGACACCGACGCAAACTTCGTCGCGATGTATAAGGCCGTGTGGGAGGGCATTCATCAGACAGACCCTCACGCCGTCGTGATGGGTCTGACATACGCTTCGGTGCAGGCCAATGTCGAGTGGATGCGTCGTCTCGGTCCGCTCGGCATAGGCCGTTATATGGACGGCATGACCATTCACGGCTACTACGACATCGGCACGACACCGTCGCATCCGCCCGAACGCGTTGCCGACCCAGGCAATCGCGGCACCGTGCAGGGCGCGTTGCCCGCCGCGATGCGGGCGCTGCGTCATGAGATGAGTCAGTATCTGAAACCGGGCGCTCCGCTGTTCGTCACCGAAACCGGTATCAGCTACGACATCGGTGAGGCGTACGGCAAGCACTACCCGGGCCCAAACGTGCTCTATGCGCAAGCCGCGGTTGTGGCGCGCACGCATCTCATCCTGCTGGGCGAGGGTGCGGATATGAGCTATGTGTTCTACCTCGCGGACATGCCGGACGCCGCGCCTGGCTACGGGATTTTCTTCGAACTCGATCATCCGGATGGCGCCTACGGCCCCGTTCGTATCAGCCCGAAACCTGCCGCGCTCGCGGTGGCGGCGATGACGCGGATCATTGACGGCACGGATACGCTCGGGCCGCTCAAGGGCTTGCCGAAAGGGGTTTACGCGTACGCATTCCGCCGGCTCGGCGGCGGCAAGATCGTGACCGCGCTCTGGACGCATGACAACGACGCATGGAACGCTAAAACCGGTTTCAACTCGAGCCAGAGTGCGGATTATCGTTTGCGGGTCGATGCGCCCGGCACATCTGGTGAAGTGACGGTGTTCGACATGATGGGCAACGCATCGAGCTTGCCGTATCGCGACGGCGTCGCGGGTCTCAAGCTGTCGCCAACGCCTATCTATGTGGTCTCCGCCAACGCCGCCGTGTTCAAGGACGCGGTCATGACGCCGGAGGGTTACGTGGCCCGCTAGCTTGTCGACCTGAGTTAGCGCTTCAGCGCTTACTCAGGTCCCATACAGAGTAGTCGACCGGAGTTAGCGCTTTAGCGCTTACTCCGATCCCATACAAAGTTCCCGTGCAAAGCGCGCCTGTTACCCGCTGATTGCATGGCATGACCAGCGCACAAGCTTCGATCGACATGGCTCGCTGTCGCGATGCACCGATACTTCGGCGTGAAGTGACAGTGCAGCGCGCTTTCCGCACACGTAGAATCCAGCCGGGTGTTAGTTCGCATGCCTATCAACGCGCTGGAGCCGGGAGATGAGCGGGCTCGCATGGACAATGCTGGTGCTAGCCGCGATGGCCGGGGCGTTTCTCTTCGCCACGATCGGTGCGCTTCTGGTCGCGTTGCTGCTGGCGGGTGTCTCAAACCGTCTCACCGAACACGATGAGCATCGTCACGACGGCTAATGTCTTCAGGATCGCCTCGCGATCACCCCGCACTCAAACAGCGCCCTACCGGCGCCCCCTTCAGGAGAGCACATGCTGACCGAGCTCGATTTCCTCGACGTGGTGCGTCTGACGCCGCTGGTCGCGATCGATCTGATCGTGAGCGACGCCGAAAACCGCGTGTTGATCGGCCATCGGCGCAATCGCCCTGCACGCAACACCTGGTTCGTGCCCGGCGGGCGCATCCATAAAGACGAAACACTCGACGCCGCGTTCGCACGCATCGCCGAGGCCGAGTTGGGCATCGCCCGGATGGCGCGCTCGACTGCACGCTTCGAAGGCATTTTCGAGCACCACTATCCGGACAACTTTGCCGCCGAGCCCGACGTGTCGACGCACTACATCGTGCTCGCCTACGCGCTGCAGCTCACCAGCACGGTCTCGGTCGGCCGGCTCGACCAGCACAGCGAATATCTCTGGCTTGCGCCCGCGGCGTTGCTCGCGCGCGCCGATGTTCACGAAAACACCAAGGCGTATTTCCGCTAACGGCGAGCTTACCGCTAGCGCCTACGGCCCTGCCGCCGGCGTGCCTCATTGCCGGCGGGCAAAAGTAATGCCAACTGTGAGTTCGCCAACGTGGCGGCTCATGCCGATACAGTATGATCGAGCTCACCGTCAAAGCTCGAATCAACATGCGATCATCGGCAACCAGGTTCGTTCGCGATTCATCCGCTGCATCCCTTGCTTTCCTCGCGCTACTCTTCTTCGTTCTCTTTCCAGTCCCGGCGCGCGCGGCTGATTGCAGCGCCGGCACGCTGGTCACCGTCGTCGCCCACCTCGATGACGATCTGCTCTTCGTCGACCCCGCGATCAGCGAACGGCTCGACGCCGGCTGGTGTATCACCACGGTGCATCTGATCGGCGGCGCCAATGGCGCGAATTTCGCATACGTGCAGACCCGCGAGCGGGCTTCCCGGCTCGCTTATGCGCGCATGGCCGGGGTCCCTGACGAATGGATCGAAACCAATATTCCGATTGCCGGCAAGCTCGTGCATCAGATGGTGCTGAAGGCGAAGCCGCAGGTTCGTCTGCTCGAACTCCGGATGCCCGGCGGAGCGGTACGTGGCGGACGCGTGCCGCTCGGCCTCTTGTGGGAACAGCGCGCTACCGTCTCCACCTACCCGATGAACGCCGACGGTTCCGTGCGTGTGCAATACGACCGGGCCTCGTTGTCGGCCACGCTGAAAGCGATTCTTGCCGGGGCAACGCAGATCTACACGCTCAATCCGGACACCGTGCCGTTTCTGGAGCATCCCGATCACATCTACGCCGCGCGCATTACACGTCACGTCGCCCAGACGCTGGGCAAAAGCGTGCCGATCGTGTACCACGTCACCTATCCGACTGGCGACTGGCCCGCCAACGTTCCGGCCGCTGAAGTGCAACGCAAGCGCGATATTGTCGCCAGCTATTTTTCTATCGACGGCAACGAGTCGTCACATGTATTCGGCGAGTTTCAGTGGGACGGCAATTGGGTCGCGCGCCGCTATGCTTTCGCCGATCGCAGCGACCACCGCGTAGCGGATTTCCAGTCAGGTCCGCTGCAACTCTTCAATGCGGCAACGAACCGCTGTCTGACTTCCGCGGGTAGTGGAGAAGCGCCGACACTTGCCGCGTGCACGGGCTCAGTCACGCAGCAATGGCGCTGGGATCCACTCACCGTCTATCCGGGCAATGCGCAGAACGCCGCGCTCGCCAGCGTCGCGACATCGCAATGCATCGCCGAACGCGACGGCTATCTGATCTCCGAAGCCTGCGATCAATGGGACATGGCGCAGCGCTGGACGCCCTGGGATTTCGGCCTCATCTATACGCCGCTGCGGCACTGTCTCGGCGAAAACGACGGCAAGCTCACCATGCGCGGCTGCACCGCCCTCACCACGCGCTACCGTTGGGCCACCACGCAACACACCCAGGCAACCGATTTACGGCTTTCCACCGCAATGGTCGGCGATATCGCCGGCACCGGCGAGGCATCCGCGGTCTATGTGCAGCGGCAGCACGACGGGCCCGGATTCAACGTCTATGCGGCGTCGCTCGCGAAAGCGTCGCCTCCCGCGCTTTGGTACGCCAGCACGGTGCCGTTCGATCCTCGCGCCACCGCGCCGAGTTGCACGAGCGACACACTGTGCTTCGACAGCGCACGCTTTCTGCTCGGCGATTTCGACGGCAACGGCAAGGCTGACCTGATGGTCATTACCGCGCGCCAGGGCGGCACCGCGTTCTGGCTGCTGCGCAGTACAGGCGGGCGCTTCGAGGCGCCACGTCTGTGGCTCCAGACCAGCAGTGCGTTCCGGCCTGAGCTGACGCAGCAATATGTGGCTGCGGATTTCAACGGAACCGGACGTGCCGGCGTGCTGATCGCGCAAAAGCGAACCGATAGCGGACTCGACCTCTGGCTTGCGTCTTCCACGGGCGCCGGGGGCGCGACGCCAACGCTCATGGCGCAGGCGAAAACCCTGCCGCAAAACGTCAATCTTCTGCCGGTCCTGGTCCCAGGATCACGCGCGTCGCTGGTCGCGCTCGGGCAGGCGAGCGGCCGACTCGCCCTCACGCAGATCGCCAACGAGGGCGGCCATATGACCGTTGGCGAACGCAGACTATTGCCGGCGAATTTCCAGCCCGATTTCGTCAAGGTGACGCTCGGGGCCGTGTACGGCAACGCGAGCAATACCCTGATTCTTTCGACACCGCATTTCGACGGAACAAACGAAGATGCGGTCATCGACATTGCCACGCTCGATACGGCGGACGCGAAGAGCGTCCCTGTCCAGGCGGCGACCTTGCGTGGCATGTCGTGGTCGGATGTCTTTCCGATGTTCGTGCGTGACAAGCACAATGCGGCGCTCGTGCTTTACCGAAGAACCGACGCGATACTCGGCGATTTCTATTTCACCGGCGGCGCACCGGCGTTGACGCGCTATCCGGTAGGCGACGGTTTCGCCCTGGGCGCGGCCCAGGATCTCGGCGAACTGCCGGGGCTGTTTTCGGAGACGGTGCGGATCGACCGCCTGGCGCAGTAATGGACGCAGTAATGGGCGTCGCAATGAGCCCGGCAACGCGCGCCGGTCGATCCCGCACCCTTCAGGCCGATATCTGCATCGGTTGGACGAACTGCCGCGCGACCTTCATGTAGCGGTCCGCCGTGTCATGCAACGTGTATCCCGCCAGTTGCCGGCTTGCACGCGGCGTGTCGAGCGCCTTGAGCAGGGCGCGGCCGTAGGCCTCAGGATCGGCCGTATCGACAAGATTGACGCCGGCAAAGCCACTCGCAAAGACGAACGACGGAATCCGGCTCGCCACGACAGGAATGCCGGAAGCAAGCGCCTCCAGAAAACCGATACTCTGCGCTTCGAATTGCGAAGGCATGGCGAAAACACGCGAGGAGCGCAGGATCGCGGCCACATCCGAGCGCGGCCCGCATACCGTCACGCGACTGTCCAGACCGAGTTGATGAACGAGCGACAGCACCGCCTCGTGATAAGCGACGTCTTCAACGACACCACACAACAGCAGCCGCGCCTCGGGTTCGCTCTGTACGACACGCTCGAACGCGCGAATCGTATGCAACTGACTCTTGCCTTCTATATAGCGGCCTAGCTGAACGATCTGCTTCGCGGGCACGGCAGCATCCGGTGCCGCCGCGCCGCTGTCCTGCGCGAATAGCGACGCATCCACGCCGTTCGGGATCACGACCATCGCCGGATGTTTGCCGATTTCTCTCAGGTAGTCGTCGATATTTTTCTGCGACACGCCGATGATCGCTCTGGCCCGCCGTGACAACAGGCGCTCGGCCTGCTTGAGCGCGCTGTTCTCGAAGTCGTTGACGCCGGAATGCATCACCCAGACGATCGGCGTATGCACGGGCAGAAGGCGCACATAGAGTGCGGCGAGCGTGGCATGAGCCACGATGAAATCGGGGCGAAACTGACGCACCGTGCGATACAGATGCAGCAGTTTGCCCACCCGGCCGTGGTGGACGCTCGGAAACAGGCAGGTAACGCCAGCGGCCTCGAGTTCCGCGCGAATGTCGACGAAATCGTCCTGCTGGGGAAGCAGCGATGCGATGCACACCTCATGGCCGCCGCGCTGATGATGAATCGCGAGCCCCTTTACCAGCACCTCTGCCCCGGAAAGTCGCGGTGCGTGAACCAACTGAAGAATTCTCACGATTTATCTCTCGGGATAACCGCCCTTTTTGCGCAGCGGATGGAGATGCCTACCAGCAAGTACCGGCCCTAAAAAACATCGGCATCTCATCATCGTTTATCTGGCGCGCCCCTTTTTCGGAATGTCGCCGGGTCTTTCGAAAAAACAGCGACAGGTCCGCCGCGAAGCCACTGTCGCGAGGAAACGTTACACCGAAGGCCCAGCACTTTTACGCCATCCCCAAGGCGCAATCGGCTATGCAGTGAGCGCTACCGCCCATTTCCCCGCGGGTGACGCCGATTCGACTATTTAGGCATCCGTTGCAAATCTTTTCGACCCCACTTCTGTATGGCGGATAAAGACTAGTCTCTTCATACGGTTATTTTGATGCGATCAATGCAATTAGTACTGCACCATTATTCATACGTAACGACTCGTTACTTCTTTTAAACATAGTCATGCGTATCGTTGCGGTCGATTCGCCCCATCAGCGGCCTTTCCTTCTTACAGGACAGTAAAAAATTCATCGAGCGGCGCCATCGGCTTAAGGCTCGCGATATGGATTGCGCTGTCCCGCAAGACATTGATTGTTTTCGTCACACCTTCCCGGGCCGTCCGATTCCGCCAGATCCGCCATAGCAGGCGGCGCGGATTCGCACGACGTTAATTTCTGTTCGCTCCGTCTCCCGCCGCGCGTTGCGCGAAGAGGCGCGAATGTTCAGCTCACGCATTGGTTAGAGATTGATGAAATCGCAACTCCTCCTACTCTCGACACTTTCTCTCGCACTCGCAGCTTGCGGAGGCGGCGGCGGTGGCAGCACCGGCACCACCGCAGCGAGCCAGGCCAACGGCAGCACCAGCCCATCCAGCGCACCCAACTTGAGCGCAGCAGGAAACAGCAGCACCGGCGGCACCGCCACGGTGAACGGCGCGGGCACCACGGTCGCGGCACTCAGCTGTGCAGCGCCGGCCGTCTCGGCCGGTTCGGGCAGCGCCACCATTTCCGCCGACACGCCCAGCACCGACGGCACGCGCATCTTTGCCTCCGGCAGCACGTTCCAGCTCGCGTTCACCACCAATGTGCCGAACGCGGACACGCTGAACTGGGCCGTCACGGACACGCTCGGCCGCGTGGCCACGAGCGGCAGCACCGCCGTGCCGAGCGGCTCGAAAACCATCACGCTCAACTGCACCTCGACGCTCGCCGGCTATTTCTCGGCGACAGGCACGCTCGCGCAGAACGGCGGCCAGTTGCCGCAAGCCGGCACGCGTCCGGTCGGCATCGCAACCTTCGGCGTGCTGCCGAACCTGTCGGGCGTCGTGCCTGCCGTCACCTACGCGCATCAGGAACAGCATCGCTTCGGCATGCAGGGCGCGAACGACAATGGCCCTCTGCTCGCCGCGCTCGGCATTTCGTCGACGATCGACGACCGCCAGCTCTCGACCATGGAACCGAACGGACCGAACACGTTCAATCCTTCGGCCAACAATCTCGATCCGTTCTACACGAGCGGCAAGGTGATGCGCCTGATCCGTCTGGACGGCATTCCCGCATGGGCGAGCAGCACCGGCGCGTTCCAGGACGACACCAGCGTGCCGACCAATCTTTCGTACTACCAGAGCTACATGAGCCGCGTCGGCACCGAGTCGAACGCGATTCGCGCAGCGTATTTCCCGACCCAGTCGGCGAACTACTATCAGGTGACGTGGGAGCCCAACCAGTTCTGGACCGACACCGACGCCAACTTCATCGCGCTCTATCAGTCCGTCTATCAAGGCCTCCACGCGACGGATCCGAACGCGGTGGTCATGGGTCCTACCGACGCATTCCCGAGCCTGACCACGACCCGCCTGAAGCGCCTCGCGCCGCTCGGCTTCGGTCAGTACATCGACGCGGTTTCCACGCACGGTTACTACGACGCGGGAACCTCGCCGTCGCATCCGCCGGAGCGCTACGATGCCGACCCGTCGACCGCAGAAGGTTCGCTGCGCGGCCAGATGCGTGATCTGCGCGCGGAAATGGCCACCGACTACCGTCCTGGCATGAAGCTCTTCTCGACGGAAGCCGGCATCAGCTACGACCTCGGCACCTCGTACGGTCCGAACTACCCGACGGCGAACGTGTTGTACGCACAAGCGGCGGTCGCGGCTCGCATGCACATCATTACGCTCGGCGAAGGCGCGGATCAGACCTACGTGTTCTACGGCGCGGACTATCCGGGCGAAGTCGGCTACGGCACGTTCTTCGACCTGAACGACGCGCAAGGCGCGTTTGGCGCGACGAACATCAGCCCGAAACCCGTCGCGATGGCAATCAGCGCGATGACGCACGCGCTCGACGGTACCCATACGCTCGGACCGGTGAACGGCACGCCGACCGGCGTCTACGCCTACGCGTTCCAGCAGGTGGGCAACGGCGCCGTGATCACCGCGCTGTGGACGCACAACAACAGCGTGTGGGACGCAAGCGTCGGCTTCAGTTCGACCTATAGCGTGCCGTATAGCCTCACGGTGGATGCACCGGGCACGAGCGGCACGGTCAAGGTCATCGACATGATGGGCAATGCGTCCAGCGCGAACTACAGCAACGGTACGCTGACGCTCAACCTGACCGAATCGCCGGTGTATGTCGTGTCGAACAACGCGTCGGTCGCCAAGGCCAACACCACGGTTCCGGTGGGATACGCGGGGATCTGACCCGCCAGCGCCACGTCATGCGCCAGTTGTAAGAACGTCAGCCAGCCTTAGGGCCGGCTGACGTTTTTTCTTTCAGACGTGAATGGTGGCAAGAGGCCACGCATTCGCAGAGTTTCAGCTTTCCCCCAGCCGTCCTTCCAGGCCGTTCAACTCCTGCTCGCGCTCCTTCGACACCTTGCCGATCGGCGGCCCGGCAAAGCTCTTGCGCACACCTGCGCCGTACCAGATCGCCAGCAACACCGCGAGCAATCCGACAATCACGTACACCACTTTCTGATTCGGCGGCTGCATGCCGACATAGGCGAGCACGAGTGCGCCGAACACCGCGGCCACCGCGAACGGTTTCGACAGCATGCCTAACTGGAACGGACCCTTTTCCTTCCACGTGCGGCCTTCGGCAAAGATGCCGGAGGCAATCGGCATGGCGTATGAGATGAACAGGAACACCGCGCTACCCGCGCTCAACACCGTGAACGCATCGCCATACAAGGTCACCACGATCGCCAGCACCGCCGAGGTCCAGATCGCGGCGCCCGGTGTGCGGTGTGCCGCATTCACTTTGCGCAGCCACTTCGAACCCGGCAGGCCGCCGTCGCGGGCAAACGCGAACATCATGCGCGAGGTCGACGTGACGGCTGCGAGACCACAGACGTAATTGATAAAAAACATCAGCAGTTCGATCAGAATGCGCAGCGGTCCTGGAATCGGCGCGAGAATCGCTTCGAAGAACCCCGTGCCCTGCTTCACCCCCGCGCCGATATCCGGCATCACCAGCACGAAGGCGCACACCATGACGTAGCCGAAGGTCGTTGACCAGAACACCGAGCCGATAATGCCGCGCGGCACATTACGCGCCGCCTGATGCGTTTCTTCCGAGGTATGCGCCGAGGCGTCGAAGCCCGTGATCGTATAGGCGGTCAGCAGCAGACCGGACAGAAACGCCATGGCGATGGTCTGCTTGGGCCATGCGCCGCCGTCGACGCCCGTGAAGTTGGTGAAGGTATAGAGCCGCGACAGATCGATCTTGACCGGCGAATACACCAGCAGAGAGACCACCAGCATGATCGTCACCACGAAGATCAGGTATCCCGACAGATCCGTGATCTTGCTGGTGATGCGAATGCCGCGATGATTCAGGAACGCTTGCGAAGCGGTGATCGCCGTCAGAAAGAGCGTCTGCTGCCACCAGCCGAGCGAGTCGGGACTCACCCCGAACATCGGCGCGATCAGCGTGCGAAAGAACGGATCATAAGTGCCGTAATTGATCGCGGCGACGACGAACACGAGGCCGAGCAGATTCAGCCACGCCGTGAGCCAGCCCCACATCTTGCCGCCCAGAATCGAACTCCAGTGATAGAGGCCGCCTGCCGTCGGATACGACGACGCGATCTGCGCCATCGCCGCCGCCACCACTAGCGCGAACAGCGAGCCGAGCGGCCAGCCGAGTCCGATCGACGCCCCGCCCGCCGCCGACAAGCCCATCTGGAACGACGTGATGCCGCCCGACAGAATACAGATCAGCGAAAACGACACGGCGAAGTTCGAGAACGCCCCCATGCGCCGGGACAGTTCCTGCGCGTAGCCCATCTTGTGCAACAGCTTGACGTCGTTGTCGGCGGACTCCGCCGACGGCACGGCCGTGTTGATGTCCATGACGCGATCCTTTGAACAGGGTTATGGCGAAGCGGCTAAGCGACGAAGAAGCGTGAGCGCGCGACGCAGGACCGGCTCACGCAGCCGTAAAGCAGTTATCCACGTACAGGTGAGCGCCGTTGACGAAACTGGCGTCGTCGCTGGCGAGAAAGAGCGCGGCGCGCGCGACCTCTTCAGGCGCGCATAGACGGCCCTGCTGCACTGACAGCGCCGCCTCGCTTGCATCGAAGCCATACTTCGCGAGCGCGCTGATTTCACGACGCCCGTGCGGCGTATCGATGAAGCCGGGGCACACCGCATTGCAGCGAATGCCGCGATCGCGATACTCGACGGCAATCGAGCGCGCGAACATCGCGCACGCGCCTTTGGTCGTGCAATACAGCACCTCGAGCGGCGTGGCCGCCACGGACGAAATCGACGCCGTGCACACGATCGAGCCACCGCCTGCGGCGAGCATGTGCGGAAGCACTGCGCGCGTCATCATGAACATGCTTTTTACGTTGACGTTCATGAGCCAGTCGTAGTCTTCGTCGGTAGTATCGACAAACGGCTTCACAACGATGCTGCCCGCGTGGTTGAACAGCACGTCGATGCGTCCGAAGCGCGCCATGACGTTCGCCACGGCGGCGTCCACGGCTTCGCGCTTCGATACGTCGGCGGCCACCAGTTCGGCCGTGCCGCCGGCCGCGCGAATGCGCGTCACGACTTCTTCGCCCGCATCGGTATTGACATCCACCACCGCGACCTGCGCGCCCTCCTGCGCGAACAGCAGCGACGCCGCGCCGCCCGCGCCGGTTGCGCCGCCCGACACGATTGCGATCTTGCCTTCCAGCCTGCCTGCCGATCTGCTCATGCGAGACTCCCGTTCCAGTGCCTGATGCATTGCGTGACGTGTTATGCACAAAGTAGGGGCGGCAAAAAGCGGCGACTATCCAAAATTGGCAAAAAAGTAAAAATCCCGTAAAAATCTGGATTGCTGACAAATGCATTACATCCATGCCTGAATGCTCGCTGCATGCGGCAGCCGCCCTGTTCGTCGTCCTGTGCGGACAGGGGGCGCAAGCCGCGGATGTGCTCTGGGCGGATTACTCCAACACTGCGGCGCAAGTTTTTTTTCGCATACACTGGTCGGCACCACGCTGTCCGGAGAGTGCCAACAGAATCGGGAGAAGCTATGCAGCCGGTCAATCAGACAAGCAGCGCCGTCGAGATCCACTGTTGCCGGAACATCGACGAGCAGGCGATGTTGCTCGACGCGTGGAACCAGAGCTATTGCCAGATTTCGCGCGGCGCCTTCGACGGCTCGGTGAGTTCGTTCGCTGCGGGTGGTGTGCGGGTATTGGTGGAGCGCCTGAACCGCACGGTCTATCAACGCGGCCAGGTCGCGCCATCCAGACTGGCCGTGGGCATTCCATTTCAGCTTGAAGGACATGCGCTGCTGTGCGGGCAGACGAGTCATCGTGACGGCCTGCATGTATTTTCCGGCGACGGCGGGTTTGAGTTTCTATCGCCTGACAAGCACGTGGTGGTGAATCTGGAGATCGAGCCTGAGGCGATTGATGACGAACGGCTGCGTTCGCAGCTCGATGACATTGCGCCGTTGCTGGGTGCGAGGCCTGGTGTATTGAATGTCGATCCGGCCAGATTGCAGGCCTTTCGTGAAGTACTCAAGCGATTGCTCGACGCGGTGGCGGCGACACCGGCTTTGCTCAATAACGCGGGCGTGGCGGCCTCGTTCGAGAAGTCGGTGATATTCGGTCTTGCCGAGACATTGCAGGAGATACGGGATGCCGATCCGCACGGGCATCTCGAGGCGCGGACTGCGCGGAACTGGCAGCTTGTGCGGGGCGTGCGCGAACTGGTGGAGGAGTCGCCGGACTGTCCGCTTTCCGTCGCTGAGTTATGTGCGCGGTTTCGCGCGAGCCGGCGAACGTTGCAGTATGCGTTTGAGGATACGGTTGGGGTGAATCCGTCAGCTTATATACGGGCTGTTCGGCTCGATCATGTGAGGCGGGAATTGCGGGACTCGGGATCGGTTACCGAGGTCGCTACGCGGTGGGGGTTTTGGCATTTTGGGAATTTCTCCAATGAGTATCGGGGGCAGTTTGGGGAGTTGCCGAGTGAGACCTGGCGGAGGAGTAGGAGTGGGTGAAGGTTTTTTTTGCCTGCGCGGCGCTTGGTTGTGCTTTTGTGGTTTTGGCCTTTTCTTGTTCTGGATTCTTCTTTGGTCTTTCCTTTCCTTGATCTGACTTCTTTGGCCTTTCCTTGATTTCTTAGTGGTCTATTAGCGTTGCCCTTGTGCGGGGCGGCACTTATTTTTTGCGCCTTTCCTTGATCTGTTTGTCAGCGGCGTTGGCATTTCCTTGAATTGTTATTGGTTTATTAGCGTTGCCCCTGTGCGGGGCGGCACTTACTTTCTTTGCCGCCGCAAAGAAAGATAAGCAAAGAAAGCGGCTCACACCGCTAGCTCATAAGTGGGTCCCCTGGCTTGGAGAGGGTAGTGGTGCATCTGGAATCCGTGCCCTCGCACGTTCCGCCCTGGTGACACAGCAGTCATACTTCCGGCGGCGCTGCGCGCGCCGAAGCGCGGTTCGAAAACCAACGCGTTTTTCGACACATCGCCGAGACAAAGCCGATGGCCCCCACCGAACTCAACCGAAGCCTCCCGGTTTCCCTGGCAGACCCATCCGCGACGCACGTAGTGCGGAGTGGGAGCGAATGAGTGCTTTGTCACTCGCGCGGAGTGTGCGAGAACACAGATTCCAGATGCACCACTACCACAACTGTGCGGGGGACCCGCTTATGCGCTGGCGGGGTGAGCCGCTTTCTTTGCTTATCTTTCTTTGCGGCGGCAAAGAAAGTAAGTGCCGCCCCGCACAGGGGCAACGCTAATAGACCACTAACAAAACAAGGAAAGGCCAAAGCAGCAGCCGCACAGACAAACCAGACCATTAACAAATCAAGGAAAGGCCAAAGAAAAAACCAGAACAAGAAAACACCAACGCCGTAGGCACAAAGTCAATCAAGCGCCGCGCAGGCAAAAAAAAACCCCAAAAACCATCCACATAAAACCAAAAACCAGCGCACACTATGCCACTGCTCCCTCGCGGAGGGACAAAAGCCTATTGGGGAGCCCATCATGGCAAAAGGTCAAATGCGCAGCAACCGCGAAGTAAAGAAACCGAAGCAGGCCAAGAAGCCTACACCGGCCACGACACCCTCGGGGGCGCCGCCGATCCGCGTAGCACCCACCACCTCGGCAACCCCAAAGAAACACTAAGCAGCACCAGACAAGCAGCAAGCCCGCCCCGCCAGGCGGGCATCAACCACCCGCAAAGCACTACTTCGAAATATCCTCCAACGCGACACCCCGCGTCTTCGGCCCCAGCGTTCCGATGGCCACCATCACCACCACCATCGCGCCCGAGATAAACACAAACACCCCATTCACGCCAAAGCGGCTCAAACATCCCGCAATCACAAACGCGGAAAACATCGCCGATATCCGGCTCCACGAATAAACAAATCCCACCGCCCTCGCCCGAATACTGGTCGGAAAAAGCTCCGCCTGATACGCGTGATAGCTGTACGAAATAATATTGCCCGCCAGCACAAGACACACCCCAAGACTCACCAGCAACACCGTCTCACGCGTCTGGCTGAACAGCAGCCCGCACACCACATTCACCGCCGCCATGCAGATAATCACCGTCTTACGCTCGAAGCGGTCGGCAATCAACATCCCCAGCAACGGCCCAAGCGGCGCGGCAATCGCAATGATGCTCGCGTACATCAAACTCGTCGTGACGGTAATGCCCTGCCTGATCAGCAACGTCGGAATCCAGTTCGCGAAGCCGTAATAACCCATCGTCTGGAACACGTGAAAAATGATCAGCATCAGCGTACGTTTGCGATACGGCGGCACCAGCAGATCGCGAAACGCCGCCCGCGCGCGCACCGGTTCAGGCAATGCCGGTTCGGGCAACGGCCGCCCATATTCCCGTTCGACGCGCGCTTCGAGTCGCTTCATCACCTCGTCGGCTTCCGCGATGCGGCCTTTCTGTGCGAGCCAGCGCGGACTCTCCGGCAAACGCAGACGAATCCACCACACCACGATTGCGCCCACCACGCCGGTCAATACAATCAGACGCCAGCCGTCGAGGCCGAAGTAACGCTGCGGCACCAGCAAATACGATAGAAACGCAACGATCGGCACCGCACAGAAACCGACGGCCTGCGAACACGCCGACGCGCGCCCGCGGATATGCTTCGGTACCAGTTCGGAGATATAAGTACCGATCGTCACGATCTCCACACCGATACCGATCCCCGCAATAAACCGCCAAAGGTTGAGTCCGAACGCCGTGTCCTGGAACGCCATGACGATGTTGGCCGCGGTGTACCACAGCAACGACCACGTGAAGATCGCACGCCGTCCGAAGCGGTCGGCAAGAAAACCACATGCCGCCGTGCCGATGAACAGGCCTGCGAATAGCGCGGCGATAAAACTCGCCACGCCGCTGGTGCCGAACAGACCATGCGTCGTCGCGGTGAGGATGCCGCTGCGCACGAGACCCGGTGCGATGTAGCCGGAGAACATCAGGTCGTACACTTCGAAGAAGAGGCCGAGGCTTAGCAGCATCACCAGTTGCCAGACTGAACGCGTGGCAGGCAAGCGGTCGAGCCGCGCGGAAATACGCGCCCCGTGCAGCGCGATTTCTTCAGCGCGGCCACCCGCCGATGCGCCCGCGCCCGAGGGCAAGCTGCCCAGCGCACCAGCGTCGCCAACCGCTGTCGCATAGACCGTATGATTCGACGATTTCATCGTCTGTCTCCATGAGTTCCGGTCTAACGCCGGATGAGATTGAATGACTATGTTCGAGGCATCAAGCGCAAACAGATAGGGCCGCTATGCTCAGGAACGCACGCAGAGCACCTCGTGAATAGCCGGCTCCCGCGACCTCGCTTGACGCCTTATCGGTCACTACACGTATGCAGCTTTGGACACCGCCTCATGCACGACGCTCACGCAGCTTCTCGCGGCGTTTGCGTCGCGCCGCTGCCGCTCAACGCGGCGATCTGCGCTTCGTCGTAACCCAAACCGCGCAGCACGTCGGCGGTGTGCTCGCCGATCTTCGCAATCGGCTGGCGCGGTTGCAGACGCTCGCCGTCCATCGCAATCGGCAGCAAGGGCATCGCGGTTTCGCTGCCGTCATCGAGTGTCAATCGTGCGAGGCCGCCGCTCTGGTTCAGATGCGGATCGTCGAACAGCTCTTCGGGTTTCGTGATCGACGCGAAGGGGATATGGTCGCGCTCGAACAGCGGCACGAGCGTGGCGCCGTCGAAGCTGCTCAAGGTTTCGCCGAGCGTCTGCAGCAACCATTCGCGCGCCAGCACGCGGTCGTTGTTGGTCGCAAGACGCGGGTCGGCCAGCAGATCGGCACGCCCAAGAATCGCGCACAGCGCGCGCCACTGGCCGTCACCGGTTGCGGCGATGAACATCTGCTCGTCGTTGGCGAGCCTGAACACGTCATACACGGCCCACGCGCTGATGCGCTCGGGCATCGGCGCGGCGGGCACGCCGGTCGCGGCAAACTGCTGCATGTGTTGCGCGGACAGCAGCACGCAGTTTTCGAACAGCGCGCTCTGCACTTCCTTGCCACGTCCGCTCGTATGCCGTTCGTGCAATGCAGCGAGCACGCCGATCGCGCCGAACATGCCACCCATGATGTCGTTGACTGAACTGCCGGCACGCAACGGGCGACCCACCGGTCCGGTCATGTAGGCGAGGCCGGCCATCATCTGCACAACTTCGTCCAGCGCGAGACGGTGTTCGTACGGACCGTTCAGAAAGCCTTTGTGCGACACGTAGATCAGTCTGGGATTGCGCGCACGCAGCGACGCGTAATCGAGACCCAGGCTCGCCATGCGGCCCGGCTTGAAGTTCTCGACGAATACGTCCGCGGTATCGACCAGCTTGTGCAGCGCGGCCAGTCCCGCTTCGCTGTCGAGGTCGAGCGCGACACTCTTCTTGTTGCGATTGAAGGTGCGAAAAAAGCCCGCACCCGTGCCGAGCAAACGCCGCGTACCGTCGCCGCGCGGCGGTTCGACCTTGATGACTTCGGCGCCGAGGTCGCCCAGAATCATCCCGCAGGTCGGCCCCATCACCATATGCGACAACTCCACCACGCGAATGCCCGCAAGCGGTAACGCGCCCTGCTGATCCGGCGAAGAAGCGGGCGCGGAAGAAACTGAAGTCATTGCAGCACCTGTGAGTAATCAGAAGTTTCAAACACGTTGAGCCGCGGCACTGAACTGCTTCGGCAAACCGGCGCGCGCCAGATAGCCGTACAGCGGTTCGCCGGGCAACGCGTCGGCAAGTATGTCGCGCGAGGCGATGAGTCCGGCGAGGTCGATGCCGGTGTCGTAGCCCATGCTGTCGAGCATGAACACCAGGTCTTCGGTGTTCACGTTGCCGGTCGCGCCCGGCGCATGCGGGCAACCGCCGAGACCGGCCAGCGAGGCGTCGAATTCACGGATGCCGTGCTGCAACGCGATCAGCGTATTCGCGAGGCCGAGGCCGCGCGTGTCGTGGAAATGCAGCGAGCGCAGTTTGCTTCCCGCAACCGCTCGCACCAGTTCGATGACTTCGCCGACCTGGCGCGGCGTCGCTTCACCCGTGGTGTCGCCAAGCGCGATGGCATCGGCGCCCGCCTGCAGCGCGGCGCGTGCAATCCCGACGATATCGTCGTAGGGCACCGCGCCTTGCAACGTGCAGCCGAACACCGTCGACAATCCGGCAATCAAGTCCACACGCCGCGCGTTTGCTCCAGCCGCGCTATCGATCAGCTCGCGCATCGCGGCAAACGACTCGATCATCTCAGCGGGCGTCTTGCGGACATTGGCAAGACTGTGCGCCGTACTCACCGAAATCGGCGCGACGATCCGATGCACGCCGGATTCGAGCGCGCGTTGCGCGCCCTTCAGGTTCGGCACCAGGGCTGTCACAATCAGATCGTCATAGGTGAGCGCGTGAGCGATCACTTCCTCGGCATCGGCCATTTGCGGCAGCAGCTTCGCCGGCACGAACGAGGCGACTTCCATATGCCGCACGCCGGCGGCATAGGCCGCGTCGATCCAGCGTCGTTTGAATTCAGTGGGCATCGTGCGCGCGATGCTTTGCAGGCCGTCGCGCATGCCGACTTCGGTCACGACGACGCGCGTCTGAGTGTCACTCATGGTCTTGAATCCCAATCTTGAATCTTGCGTGGAGGGCTGGGAACGAAGCTACTGAGCGACAGGGTGCCCGCGCGCGGCCGCGCGGCAAAGTCTGCGTTGACGACGCTCTCCATCGCCGCTCGCGATGGCGGCAAAGGCATGCGGGACGGGCATGCGCCGTCGCAAAGGGGAAACCCTTAAGGGCTTGTCAGAAGGTGCGGCAAGGGCCGCGCTCAACCCGCGCGCAGCAGATGGTCGAGCAGATGCGACGCCGCCAATGTGAGCGCACTACGGTCGCGCATGCAGATCACGAAGCGCCGCTCGGCCCATGCTTCACGCAACGGCACGGCGACGATGCCGTACTCGTCGGCGGCATGCCGGGGCAACGCCTCGCCCGGCAGGATCGCGACGGCGAGACCCGCCTGGATAAAACGATAGGCGGCGTCGAAGGTCGATACATAGGTTCGATAGTTGAGCTCCCTGCCTTTTTCCACCGCGATGCGCTGCATCAGCGCGTTCACCGACGCGTTCGATGCGAGCCCGAGATGGTCGAATGCCAGGGTCTGCTCAAAACCGATTGCGGCTTCACCAGCCAGCGGATGATCGCGCGGCACGATCAGCGCGAGATGATCGGAGCGATACTGCAGCACGTCGAGATTGCCCATCGGCACCGCGTCGCGGCAAATGCCGAGATCGGCCACGCCCTCTTCCAGACCGCGCACGATCTCGGTGCTGACGCGCTCTTCGACATCGACGCGAATCCGCGGATTAGCCTTCAGAAACACCGACAGCGCTTCAGGCAGAAACTCCACCATCGACGACACATTCGCCAGTATCCGCACATGGCCGCGGGCGCCGGCCGCGTATTCGCTGAGCTCCGCCTGCAATCGTTCGTGGCCGCGCATGATGAGCCGCGCGTGCCTGAGCAGCGCCTCACCGGCGGCGGTGGCGCGCACGCCGCGCTGGCTGCGCGAGAGCAGCGCGACGTCGACCAGCGCTTCGAGATCGGCGAGCCGCTTGCTGACCGCGGACGGCGCAATGAACTCGCGCTCAGCCGCGCGCGCGATCGTGCCTTCCTCGCAGACGGCGATGAACAAGCGCAACGTCACCTGATCGATTTGCCACATGAACGGGCGTGCCCTGAGTGTTTGCAGTGGGAAAATTATGCCCGAGGAAAGCGGCGGGCAGCTTGCCTGGGATTTTCGGTCTGGCTATGCTTGGGGGCGCGCCGGCCTGGCAACTGCCCGCAACGAAGCGCAGCGCGCCCGACCCACCACCGACCAGAACAACGCACAGGGGCTTTCCCATGTCCACCGCCAGTCTCTTCGCCACCTCTGCCGGTGTCGGCCTCGCGATTGCCGCGCCGGTCGGCCCGATGGGCATGCTATGCATTCGCCGCACGCTGACGGGCGGTCCGCGCGCGGGCCTCGCGATCGGCTTCGGTATTGCGACCGGCGACGCCGCTTATGGTCTGATCGCGGCGCTCGGCCTTGTCGGTATTTCGCAGTTCATGCTCGCCTACGACCGGCCCTTGCACCTGGTCGCCGGTCTGTTCCTGCTTTATCTCGGCGTACGCACCTTGCTGCAGAAAGCGCCCGCCGAGGCGGCCAACGGCAACGGCGGCGGCAATGACAGCGGCAAGCTCGCGCAGGTGGGCCGCGCCGGCGCGCTGCGCGCGTACGCAAGTTCGTTGCTGCTCACGCTGACCAATCCGCAAACCGTCATCATGTTCGCCGCGCTGTTCACGACGCTCGCGCCGCGTGGAGCGTTTTCATCGAGCATCGCATTGACCACCGTAGGCGGCGTGTTTTGCGGTTCGATCGCATGGTGGTGTTTTCTTGTGACCGTGGTGTCGCTCGCGCGTCATGCGATCGGCAGTAAGTTGCGCGTGGCGATCGACCGGATTGTCGGATTCACGCTGGCCGCGTTCGGTATCGTCGAAATTCGCCGCGCGCTCTGAGTGGGGTTCAGCGCTTCGTACGCAAGCGCGGCAGTTTTGCGACAATAGCGGCTTCCGGCCTGCCACCGCGAGCCCGTCACCGGGCTTCGCCAACGCTCGAAGGCCCGTGCGCGCCGGCCTTGCCGCCTAACCTGTCCACCCCACCCGACCGTCACCGGTCCGCTCAATGGCTCTTCCCCACATCGATCTGCTGTACTCCGTCTCCGGCCTGTTCGTCGGTTTTCTGGTCGGGCTGACGGGCGTCGGCGGCGGCTCGCTGATGACGCCGATCCTGGTTCTGCTGTTCAAGGTGCACCCGGCCACCGCAGTCGGCACCGATCTGCTGTATGCAGCCGCCACCAAGGCGACCGGCACGCTGGTGCACGGCCTGAAAGGCTCCGTCGACTGGCAGATCACGCTGCGCCTCGCGGCCGGCAGCGTACCGGCTGCAACCATCACCCTGATCCTGCTGCACCGTTACGGCATGGACACGCCAGGCGCGAGCCGGCTGATCCAGATCGTGCTCGGCGTCGCGCTGCTGGTGACCGCCGTGGCGCTCGTCTTCCGCCCGCAACTCGCGGCGCTCGGCGCGCGCCGTCAGCGCGCCCCGAAGCAAGGCCGTACGCTCGCGCTCACCATGCTGACCGGCGCGGTGCTGGGCGTGCTGGTGTCGCTGACGTCGGTGGGCGCGGGCGCCATCGGCGTCACGGTGTTGCTGCTGCTGTATCCGCTGCTGCCGACCACGCGCATCGTCGGCTCCGACATCGCCCATGCGGTGCCGCTCACGCTGCTGGCGGGCGCGGGTCATTGGCTGCTGGGCTCGATCGACTGGTCGATGCTGCTGTCGCTGCTGGTGGGTTCATTGCCGGGCATCGCGATCGGCAGCTATCTGTCGTCGCGCGCGCCGGACGTACTGCTGCGCAACGTGCTCGCCGCTACGCTCACGCTGGTCGGCGTGCGCCTCGTGCTGGCGTGAGGCCGGTATAAAGCGGATATGAAGCGGCGGCCCCGGCGGGCCGCTTCTGCTTCTATTTGAAAAACCGGCAGGTCAGATCGGATTCGAACTGCTTGACCCATTGACCACGGTGGTCTTGATAGGACTGCGCCCAGCCGCCGCGACGAACCGTGACGAGGCGTTCGTGCGCGGCGTCGCCCGGGGCGAGGCGAGCGCTGATGTCGAAATGCGCCGGCGCAAATCCGTGCCGCGCGCACACCAGCTCGAAAGCCGCCCGATCTCCAATAGGCAGATCGGTATAGCGCAAAAGCGTGACTTCCATGGCGTTGGCTCCCGTTTCTTTCCCATCACAGTACGCTTGATGACGCGTCTATTGTGTGTCGCAGCGCACGGAGAAGCCGTTGCGGTGACGGCGTTCAGCCCGGAACGGGTCTGAACCATCATCACCGCTTCAAAAATAACCACCACGGAAAATAAAGCGAAAAAAAGGGCTTCGGGTATTCGCCGAAGCCCTCGCACTGGCATGCATCACAATGGCGCATAACGACAATATCGAATCGCCTGCGCCCTTCAATACAGCTTTGCGCGCCTCCCGGCGCTTCGTGCGCTTGTTGCAAGCCGCTGGTGCCAGGCCGCCTGGTGCGGCCTGCCGATTGCAACTGTCTTACTGCTGAACAACGGTCAGCTTGTTCGACACCGACGTGACGCCGGCGACGCCCTTGGCCACCGTGCCGGCGGAATCGATCTGGCCTTGGTCCGGCACCGAGCCGGTCAAGGTCACCGCGCCGCCACGAGCGCGCACGGCGATGTTCGAAACGTCGATGCCTTGCGCCTTGGCAAGCGCGCTGCGCACCTTGCGGCCCAGCTGGCCATTAGCCTTCTTGGTCGCCTTGGCGCTGGCAGCCGGCGCAGCGGTCGTGCCCGTCGCCGTTGTATCGCTTGCCTGAGCGTACACGTTGCACGCCACCACCATCGCCACGACCGAACCCAGCGTTTTCAGAAAACCGACCGATTTCATAGTTTCTATTCTCCTTAGCTACACATTGGACCGCATATACAAACAGCGGCTTCGTTACGACTACGGGCGGCCATGCAGGACGCGTCAAGGCGCGGCTCAGCGACGGCCGACTATGGCTGCAACACGGTGTGCGAGAGGCAAGAGAGGCCGGCCTCCGTTGGTTACATGCGCGTGCGGCGCATGCAATGCGGTACGGGAGCCGGCAAGCCGCGAAGTCCGCCGGCGCGCCCGGTTCTTGTCTGTCGTGCCGGGTCACGCCGCGCAAACATTTGTTCGCGACAGCGATCCACAATTTAATCTAGCCGCGCCAGAAGCGCAAAGGGTTTAGTCATACCAGCGGGTGCCTCCTGCTTGTCATCGGACCGTGGATCGTGTTTTATTCATGCACGGTTCATATTTTTCGTCCGACGCGGTTCATGGATTGGCCACGGACCGTTCATGCGACGTTCATGCGACGTTCATGCGCTATTCACGCGCCGTTCACGAATTGTTACGGGTTTGAGGACGCCCATCCCGGCCGGGCGCAGCGCCGCCGCGCGATTCTCAGGTACCATCGGCGCGACGCGCGCTGCCGCGCCGCGTGCATGCCTTTCGCGGCAGCAGGCCCGATGGCATGGCGCAAGCGCCTCGCCCCGGTTCACGCGCCACGGCGCACCGCCACCCCGTTCACTTTCGACCGTAGCCGTCACGCCACCCGATGAAGCCAGTCACCGGCCGCAAACGCTCTCCCCGTCTCGTCGCCCGTTTCGTCGCGATCTCCTGGCGCGATCTGGCGGTCTCGTTCGGACCGATCCTGCTGGTCGCCATCGCGGCGATCTGGGTCGCCGTGCGCCTGATCCAGCCCGCTCCGCCCAGCACGTTGACGATCAGCGCCGGCCCCGAAGGCAGCACCTTCTGGAACGCGGCGCAGAAGTACAAGGCGATTCTGGCGCGCAACCGTATCACCCTGAACGTATTGCCCTCGGAAGGCTCGCTGCAGAATCTGAAGCGGCTTTCGGATCCAAAGTCGAACGTCGACGTCGCCTTCGTGCAGGACGGAATCTCGCCCGGCCCGGTAAGCCCGGACCTGATGTCGCTCGGCAGCGTCGCCTATGTGCCGCTCGCGATCTTCTATCACGGCCCGACAATCACGCGGCTCTCCGAATTCAAGGGCTTGCGCCTCGCAGTCGGCGCCGAGGGCAGCGGCACGCGCGAACTGGCGCTCGCGCTGCTCAAGGCGAACGGCATCGTGCCGGGCGGTCCGACCAAACTACTGCCGCTTTCGGGCGACGACGCCGCCCAGGCCCTCGTTGCCGGCAAGGTCGACGCGGCGTTTCTGGCCGGCGACTCGGCGCAACCGGCGGTGATGGGCAAGCTCAATCGCACGCCGAACGTGCAGTTCTACGACTTCACTCAAGCCGACGCCTATACCCGCCGCTTTCCCTATCTGACGCAACTCCAGATACCCATGGGCGCGTTCGACCTCGGCAAGAACCTGCCGGCGGCGCCGATGCATATGGTGGCGCCGACCGCCGAACTGGTCGCGCGCGACTCCCTGCATCCGGCACTATCCGATCTGCTGATCGAGGCGGCACGCGAGGTCCACGGCAAGGCGAACATCCTGCAGCGCGCCGGCGAATTCCCCGCGCCGCTCGCCCACGATTTCCCGATCAGCGACGACGCCGCCCGCTACTACAAGTCAGGCAAGAGCTTCCTCTACCGGGTCCTGCCATTCTGGCTGGCAAGTCTTGCCGATCGGCTGCTGGTGGTCGTGGTGCCGCTGATCGTGTTGCTGATTCCGGCGCTGCGCGTCGTGCCGTCGTTGTACACGTGGCGAGTGAAATCGCGCATCTACCGCTGGTACGGCTCGCTGATCGCGATCGAGCGAAGCGCGCTCAGCGAGCACTCCGCCGCCGAGCGCGCCTCGCTGATCGAACGGCTCGATGCGATCGAGGAATCGGTGAACGGTCTGAAAATGCCGCTCGCCTATGCGGATCAGTTCTATGTGCTGCGCGAGCACATCGGCTTCGTGCGCGAGCGCCTCACCCATAGCCGCGAGGCCCAGCGCGACATAGCGGGCGAGCCGGACGAGCCAGGCGAGCCCGCCGAATCGGCCGGTTCCGGCGAAAGGCCCGAGCCGGGTTCGATGCCTGCTGAGCCTGCCGTCACGGATCCGAAGCGATATTGACCGGTGCAAGCCGCGGCTGCACCGCGTAAGATCATTACAAATCCGACGATCCAGCAGACGGCATCGTTCGGAACAGGCAATCCGGGAGACATTTATGTCCAGTGGCATCAACGCCAGGCAACCGCTGTGGTTCTACGATTTTGTCTCGCCGTTCACGTACCTGTTGCTCGAGCAACACGACAAATGGCCGGGCTTCGACTTCGCGTTCACGCCGGTCGTCCTGAACGATCTGTATCGCCACTGGGGCCAGCGGCCCGCTTATAGCGTGCCCACCAAGCGCATCTTCATGTATCGCCACGCGCTGTTTCGCGCGGAGCAACTCGGCATTCCGTTCAAGATGCCGCCGGCTCATCCGTTCGATTCGATGAAACCGCTCCTGCTCGCCACCGCGGCGAAGGGCGATATCGGCTTCGTGCGGGAGATTTTCCGTTTCATCTGGCGCGAGGGCCGCGACCCGTCGAGCGATGCGGCATTCGCCGAACTGTGCGAGCGCGTCGGCGTACCGGACGGCCCGGAACTCATCAGGAATGAAGAAGTGAAAGTGCAACTGCAGCGCAACACGGCCGATGCAATCGGCCTGGGCGTCTACGGCGTGCCGACCTTCTACCTGAACGATCAACTGTTCTGGGGCGAAGACGCATTGCCCATGGTGCTGTATTGCGCGCGCACGCCGAACTGGCTCGACTCGAAGGAAGTAAAGCGGATCAGCGTGCTGCCTTCGGGTCTGGCGGATAACTGAGTCGCGGATCGCCAAACGAAGGCAAAACGTAAGCTTGGTGCAAACAGGCGCACCGTTTGAGATGCGATTGCGTCAAAAAGGCTGTCCTGATGCCGGCCATACCGTGTCCGCTATGCCGCCACACCACAAACGGGCCTAAGGTTATAACCTTTGCGCCCTGCTCTCGCGATCTGGCTCGCGGGCGGCTCCGTATGACGCTTCATTCGGGTCCGACCTGCCTGCATCGCCTCCCCTGAACCATGGACGACGACTCCGCCGCCTCCCTCGATATCTGGCTCGTGCGCGTACTGCGCACGCTGATCGTCGAGCGCAGCGTCACACAAACCGCACTGCGCCTCAATCAGACCCAGCCGGCCATCAGCACCGCGCTGCGCAAACTGCGCGAGACGCTGAACGACCCGATTCTCGTACGCGGCAAGTCGGGCATGGTGCCTACCGAATACGGCGAATCGCTGCTGGCCTCGGCGCAACGTGTGCTGCGCGAAGTCGATTTCGTGGCGACACCGCATGGCGATTTCGATCCCGGCCGTTCACGCCGCACCTTCCGGGTGGCCGCGCCGGATTATCTGAACGACTTCTTCATGCCCACCGTCATCGCGCAGTTTCGCGAGGCGGCGCCGCATGCGCGTCTGGAGATCGATTCGCTGAGCCCGATGCTCGATCATTCGGCCGCGCTCGATGCGGGCGAACTCGATCTGGTGATCGGCAACTGGCCGAAGCCGGATCCCCGCTTCGAACGCAGCGATCTGTTCTCCGACACGGTGGTATGCCTGATGCGCGCCGATCATCCGCTCACGCGCGCGCCGATGACCCGCGAAGCCTATCTTGCCGCGCCGCATCTCGCGCCGACGCCTTATAGCGGCGCGAGCGGCGGCGCCGTCGACATCGGCTTCGCCCGGGCCCGCGCCGAACGGCGCATCGTCATCACGCTGCCCTACTTCGGCCTCGTGCCGCAAACGCTGCTGCAATCGGACCTGATCTTCACGACGACACGCCGGTTCGCGATGCACTATGCGAACATGCTGCCGCTCGCGGTGGTCGACGTGCCGATTCCGTTTCCGCGCATCAAGTGTTATCAGTTATGGCATCCGCAGCCGGACCGGCCGAGCGATGTCGGCTGGCTGCGTACGCTGATGTCGCAGGTGTCGGACGGACTGGTCGCGCAGAAGGTGCGGCGCGCGAAACGGCCGGCGAAAAAAGAAACGTCAGCCGCGGTGGACTGACGTTCTGGTTCGACGGTTGCCTGACGTGAGCGCAGGGCGCGTGACGTTCAACACATGTTCAACACATCGCGCTACTTGCAGTTATTCAGCGCAGTTATTCAGCCCCCCTGGCATTGAGCGCCTTGCGCTGACCGCCAGGCACCTTGCTCAACCCGTTTAGACGCTCGCGCAAAGCTTCTGCGTCACGGCTTGGGCCGCTGCTTCGCGTGTCCGAATCTGCAGCAACTCGGCGCACACCGCGACCGCGATCGCCGCCGGCGCTTTATCGACAATGCCGCTCACGCCGATCGGACAGGTCATCTCCACCAGCCGATCCAGATCCACCCCGCGATCCAGCAGGCGGCGCTCGAATTTCACGCGTTTCGTTTTGGACCCGATCATGCCGAAGTAGGTGAAATCGCGGCGCCGCATGATGCGTGCGGCAAGCGAAAAATCGAGCGCGTGGTTATGCGTCATCACGAGGAAATACGCGCCGGGCGGCGCCGTATCGACGATCGCATCAGGCGTGTCGGTCGCTTCGATCTGCACGTTGGCGGGCGTCTCGTCGGGGAACAGTTCGTCGCGCTCATCGACCCACTGGACCACGCACGGCAAGCTGCCAAGCAGCGTGACGAGCGCGTGGCCGACGTGCCCCGCGCCGAACAGCACGATGTGCATCGGCGCCGGACGCGGCATTTGAACGGCGCTGCGCCGGCCGATCTGAACGGAAGAAAAGTCGTTCATGGCGATCAATCCAGTTGGTTTCAATGATTGCACAATTTCCCCGGCTGGCCAGGTTCAAAGCGATCACGGCGTGACCCGCAGGCCACGCCATGCGCTCGACGCGCTTACTGCCGCGCCGCCGCAGTCGCTGCGCGCACCGCGCCGACTGCCTTGAGGATTTCCTCGCTGGTCGCGGGCGCGTTCAGCGGCGGGTTGACCTTATGGCCGCCCACGGCCGAGACCGCGTCACGCACCGCAAAGAACACCGAGAACGGCAGCAACAGCGGCGGCTCGCCGGTCGCCTTCGAGCGATGGATGCTGTCTTCCGCGTTGCGGTTCTTGAACAGACGCACACGGAAATCGGGCGGCGTATCGTTGACGGTCGGAATCTTGTAAGTGGACGGCGCGTGCGTCATCAGCTTGCCGCCGGCGTTCCACCACAGTTCTTCGGTCGTGAGCCAGCCCATGCCCTGGATGAACGCGCCTTCCACCTGGCCGACGTCCAGCGCCGGATTCAGCGACGCGCCCACGTCATGCAAAGCGTCCGCGCGCAGCACGCGCATCTCGCCGGTCAGCGTATCGATCACCACTTCGGATACGGCCGCGCCGTACGAGTAGTAGTAGAAGGGCCGGCCTTGCAGCTTCGATTGATCCCAGTAGAGCTTCGGCGTTGCGTAGAAACCGTCCGACCAGAGCTGGATACGCGCGACGTAGGCCTTCGCGATCACGTCTTCGAACGGCACGATCACCTCGCCGACCACCACCCGGTCGTGCACGAAACGCACTTGCGCGGCGGACACCTGCCCCGCGCCGAAGCGCTCGGCGGCAAAGACCGACAGACGTTCGCGCAACTGGCGCGCGGCATCCTGCGCTGCCTTGCCGTTCAGGTCGGAACCGGTCGATGCAGCGGTCGCCGACGTATTGGCGATCTTGCTCGTATCGGTCGCCGTGACGCGAATGCGGTTAAAGCCAATGCCCAATTCGTGCGCGACGACCTGCGCGACCTTGGTGTTCAAACCCTGGCCCATTTCGGTGCCGCCGTGGTTCACCAGCACCGAACCGTCGGTATAGATGTGCACCAGCGCACCGGCCTGGTTGAAGTGAGTCACGTTGAACGCGATACCGAACTTGACCGGCGTCAGCGCCATGCCCTTCTTCAGTACTTCGTTGTTCGCATTGAATTCGTTGATCGCCGCACGGCGGGCGCGGTATTCGCTGGTGGCTTCGAGTTCGTCGATCAGTTCGTGAATGACGTTGTCTTCGACCACCTGACCATACGGCGTCTGGTTGCGCTCGGTCTTGCCGTACAGATTGCGACGGCGCACGTCGAGCGAATCTTCGCCCACCGAACGCGCGACGTTGTCCATGATGTACTCGATCGCGAACGCGCCTTGCGGACCGCCGAAGCCGCGGAATGCGGTGTTCGACTGCGTGTTGGTCTTGCCGCAGAAGCCGTCGATCGATACGTCGGACAACCAGTACGCGTTGTCGAAGTGGCACAGCGCGCGCGTCATCACCGGACCGGACAGGTCGGCGGAGAAGCCGCAACGTGACGTCATGTCGACGCTCACGCCGTCGATCACGCCCTTGTCGTCGTAGCCCACTTCATACGTGTAGTGGAAGTCGTGGCGCTTGCCCGTGACCATCATGTCGTCGTCGCGGTCCGGACGCAGTTTCACCGGGCACAGCAGCTTCCATGCGGCGAGCGCCGCGCAGCACGCAAACAGACCCGATTGCGATTCCTTGCCGCCGAAACCGCCGCCCATGCGCCGGCATTCGATCAGCACGTTGTGCGACGCCACGCCCAGCGCGTGCGCGACCATGTGCTGCATTTCGGTCGGATGCTGCGTCGAACAATAGACGTGCATGCCGTCGTCGTCCTTCGGCACTGCATACGAAATCTGGCCTTCCAGGTAGAACTGCTCCTGCCCGCCCAGCAGCATCTCACCGGCTTCGCGGTGCGCGGCGCGGGCGATCTTCGTAGCCGCTTCGCCGCGGGCGAGTTTCATCGGCGGCAGGACATGCTGATTGGCGGCACGGGCCTGCTGCGCCGTAAGAATCGCGGGCAATTCTTCGTAGACGACTTCGGCGCGGCGCGCAGCCAGACGCGCGATTTCATGCGAGGTCGCAACCACGATGAACATCGGCTGACCGACGTATTGCACGAGACCGTCGGCGAGGATCGGATCGTCGCCGTGAATGATCGGGCCGACGTCGTTGACGCCGGGAAAATCCTCCGCGGTGAAGATCGCGACCACGCCGGGCGTGGCGCGCACTTTATCCAGCGACATCGAGACGATCTTCGCATGCGCTTTCGGCGACAGGCCGAGTGCGGCGTGCAGCGTGCCGGCGAGCGTCGGGATGTCGTCGGTGTAGGTGGCGCGGCCGCTCACGTGCAAATGCGCGGACTCGTGCGGACGCGAGACGTGGACCTGGGTAAAGTCGTCGAGATCCTTAAGATCTTTCAGGAACGGTTCGGCGTGCTGATTCATTCTGATGTTCTCCGTATCTTTCTGGCGTCAGGCGCTCGCGCCGGCCGGGGCGCAGGCAGCGGCAACTGCACGAACATCCAGCGCGCTCTTGGGCAGCGGATTGTTCGGACGCGTTTCGAGCCAGAAGCGGTACAACGTGTTCTTCGCCGCTTCGAGGCGGTAGTTGCTGGTGGCGCGCATGTCGGACAGCGGCGCGTAGTCGTTGCCGAGCGCGATCATCGCGGCCTGCGCGGTGGCTTCGTGCCATTCGGCGTCGCGCAGCACGGCCTCGGCATGCGTTGCGCGCTTCGACGTGGCGGCCATGCCGCCGAACGCGATGCGCGGCTCGCGGATCACGTTGCCGTCGGCGATGAAGGAGAACGCGGCGCACACGGCCGAGATGTCCGAGTCGAAACGCTTCGACAGCTTGTATGTGCGGAACTGCAGGTTCTTGCGCGCGCCGGTGCGCGATGGCACTTTCAGGCCGACGACGAACTCATGCTCGGCCATGTCCTTCTTCTGGTAGGCCAGGTACAGATCTTCGAGCGGCATTTCGCGTTCGATCTCGCCGCCGCGCACGATCACATGCGCGCCGAGCGCGATCAGGCCCGGCATCGAATCGCCGATCGGCGAGCCGTTGGCGATATTGCCGCCGAGCGTGCCGGCATTGCGGATCGGCAGCGACGCGAAGCGCTGCTGCATTTCGAACAGTTCCGGGTACTGCTTGATGATTTCCGTATAGGCCTTTTCGACGCTCACACCCGCGCCGATCTCGATCCAGTCGTCGTTAGTTTCGAGCTTCTGCAATTCGGCGATCTGCCCGACATACACGATGTTGCCCAACTCGCGCATCATCTTGGTGACCCACAGACCGATGTCCGTGCTGCCGGCGAGAATACGCGTGGCGGGTGCGGCTTCCTTGATTTTCGCGAGCGCCTCGACCGTGCGCGGCGCGTCGAACTGCTGGCCGGCGTGCTGGTAGTGGAACGTGTCCTTGCGCTCGAGCGTGGCGAGCGTTTTCGACAGCGCGTCGACGTTGACCGGTGCTTTCGGCGCGGGCGCTTCGAACATGCGCACGGCCGCGTCGACGATCGGACGATAGCCGGTGCAGCGGCACAGATTGCCCGTCAGCGCGTTGCTGATCTCGTCACGCGACGGCACGGTTTTATTTGCGCAGCTGTGCTCGTGGCCGTGCTTTTCGTACAGCGACCACATTGACATCACGAAGCCCGGCGTGCAGAAACCGCACTGCGAACCGTGGCACTCGACCATCGCTTCCTGCACAGGATGCAGCGAGCCATCAGGCTGACGCAGGTCTTCGACGGTGAAAAGCGCTTTGCCGTCCAGGGTCGGCACGAACTGGATGCACGCGTTCACCGCCTTGAAGTCGACGCCGCCCGCCTCATTACGTTCGCCGACCACGACCGTGCATGCGCCGCAGTCGCCCTCGGCACAACCTTCCTTGGTGCCGGTGCAATGCGCGTCCTCGCGCAGATACTGCAGGACGGTGCGGGTGACGGGCGCGTCCTTGATCTCACGGATCGCGTTGCGGTGGTAGAAGCGAATCGGCTCAGTCATGTCTCGTTACTCTCAATGTTCTGTGTCCGTTGGGACGTGCTGCGATGATGGTTCGAAAACTATCACCGTCAATAAATACAACCCATAGCGGGGATCGCATGCGGGACATATCCGCGAAACGATATAGAGATGGGTTTGAGGGCCGGTTGGCTTATGTTGATATGGCTGTTTTACAGCATTCTTCTACAAACTATAGTTTTTTAGCCATTGCCGATTGAAACCCGTTGATCCACCGGGCATGAAAATATCGCTCTCACGAGGTGAAGACGACCCTCTATATGGCTCCGGCACTGTTTATTCGGAGTCGGGATTATTAAGCAAACCCTGCAAGAGAATCGGTTCCATGGGAAAATCACGCCTTTCCGCCGTTTTCAAGTCTCGTTTTCCCCATGTCCACCGACTCAGCGACACCTCGCAGCGAATTTTCGACGACCATGCAGATCATTCCGGTCGTCTTTTTCACGTTTCTTTGCTACCTGACGATCGGTATTCCGCTGGCGGTGCTGCCTGGCTACGTCCACGACGACCTGGGTTACAGCGCGATTCTGGCGGGCGCGGCGATCAGCGTGCAGTACCTGGCAACGCTGGCATCGCGGCCGCTCGCCGGCCGTTCGGCTGACACGCTGGGGCCGAAGCGGACGGTGTCGATCGGCTTGCTGGGATGTGGCGCGAGCGGGGTTCTGTTGCTGCTGGCCGTGTTGTGTGGGCGCTGGCCGGTGTTGAGCCTTGCGCTGCTGGTGTGCAGCCGCCTCGTGCTTGGCTTCGGTGAAAGCCTGTGCGGGACGGGGGCGATTCTGTGGGGAATTGGCCGGGTGGGCACGAGCAATAACGCCCGGGTGATTTCATGGAACGGCATCGCGACTTACGGTGCGCTGGCAATCGGCGCGCCGCTTGGCGTGGCGATTGCGCACTCGATCGGGTTCGCCGCATTGGGGATTCTGGTGATTCTGCTGGCCGCGCTTGGCTTTTACCTCGCGCGGCTGATCGCGCCGGTGCCGATCGTGCATGGCGAGCGGATGTCGTACCGGAGCGTGATGACGCGGGTGCTGCCGCATGGGATTGGGTTGGCGCTGGGCTCGGCCGGTTTTGGGTCGATTGCGACGTTCATCACGCTGTTTTATGCCGCGCGGCACTGGCCTAATGCGGCTTTGTCGTTGACTGTGTTCGGCACGCTGTTTATTGGCGCGCGGTTGTTGTTCGCCAATACGATCAAGGTCTACGGCGGGTTCCGGGTCGCGATTGCTTCGTTCTCGTTTGAGTGCGCCGGGTTGTTGATGTTGTGGCTCGCGCCTGAGCCGCATATCGCGCTGGCGGGGGCGGCGTTGACCGGGTTCGGGTTTGCTTTGGTGTTCCCCGCTCTTGGGGTTGAAGCGGTTGGGCTTGTGCCGCCTGCTAGCCGCGGGGCGGCTTTGTCGGCGTATTCCGTGTTTCTCGATCTCTCGCTGGGGATTACCGGGCCGTTGGCCGGGTATATCGCTGGGGAATTTGGCTATGCGCAGGTGTTTTTGTTTGCGGCGGTGGCGTCTGCTTTGGCGGTTGTGCTGTCGACAATGATGTATTTGCGGAATTCGAGGGTGCCTAATTTGCCTGCTTCGACTTGAATTTTTTTTTGCCTGCGCGGCGCTTGGTTGACTGTGTGCCTACGGCGTTGGCATTTCCTTGTTCTGGCTTCTTCTTTGGCCTTTTCTTGAATTGATATTGGTCTATTAGTGTTGCCCCTGTGCGGGGCGGCACTTATTTTTTTGGCCTTTCCTTGCTGTGTTAGTGGTCTATTAGTGTTGCCCCTGTGCGGGGCGGCACTTACTTTCTTTGCCGCCGCAAAGAAAGATAAGCAAAGAAAGCGGCTCAAACCGCCAGCTCATAAGCGGGTCCCCCGCGCAGCCACGGTAGTGGCGCATCTGGAATCTGTGTTCTCGCACATTCCACCCTGGTGACAAGGCTGTCATACCTCCGGCGGCGCTACGCGCGCCGAACGGTCCTTCATAAAACCACCCACCACGCGTTCGCTCCCACGGTTTGCCCCATTCCCTGATTCGTCGCTGCATCGCAGCCGCGGGCACGACCGCCGCCGCGCAACGAATGCGCCGCATCGGCATTTCATTTGAAGTGGGATTCGCCAATAAGAGCGGAAGCACTTCGCCGAGGCGAAGCCGATGGCCCCCGCGACGCGAAGCGAAGCCTCTGGTTTCCCATACAGACCCATCCGCGACGCACGCAGTGCGGAGTGGGAGCGGATGAGCCCTGTGTCGCTAACGCGGAGTGTGCGAGGACACAGATTCCAGATGCACCACTACCGCAACTGTGCGGGGGACCCGCTTATGAGCTGGCGGTTTAAGCCGCTTTCTTTGCTTATCTTTCTTTGCGGCGGCAAAGAAAGTAAGTGCCGCCCCGCACAGGGGCAACACTAATAGACCACTATCAATTCAAGGAAAGGCCAAAGCAGCAGCCGCACAGACCAATAGCAAATCAAGGAAAGGCCAAAGAAAAAGCCAGAACAAGAAAAGGCCAACACCGTAGGCAAACAGACAACCCAGCGCCGCACAGGCAAAAAAAACAAACCGTCACTTCCCTTCCGACAACCCACCCTCAAGCGCCGCCACCCCAGCCGGCAACTCAACCTTAACCCCCAGATCCACCATCGTCCGTCCAAGCGCATGCAAGGTCCTGAACAGGTTGTGCTCCCGGCACTGCTCCCCCATCTGTCCAATCCGGACAATCGGCAAACCAAACGACCCCGAGATCTCCACCTGATGATGCCGCGAGATATGCCCACAGATATCGCCAGAACTCAGCCGCTCCGGCACCACGATACCGACCACCGAATTCAACCGGCAAGGCGCCGGCGCATAAAGCTGCAAGCCCAACGCAGTGATGCCCGCCTGAAGCGCCACCGAACACTTCAAGTGACGGGCAAAGCGCTTCTCAAGCGTCTCAGCGCACACGAGCCGCAGCGCCTCGTGCAACGCCAGCACCCCCGAAACCGGAGCGGTGTAGTGATAGCCCGCGTTATGCCAGAAATTTTCTGCCAGCGACGCATCAAGACACCAATGCGCATTCGCCGCCGTCCGCCCCTTCACCCGTGCCCACGCTTCATCCGAAAACGCAATCAGCGAGACACCCGGGATCGAAGACAAACCCTTCTGCCCGCCGGTAATCACCGCGTCGATACCCCACGCGTCCATCTCCAGCGGCATCGTGCTCAGCGTGCACACCGCGTCGACGATCACCAGCGCGCCCGCGGCCTTCGCCAACGCGGCGATGTCCTTCAAGTGGTAGTTCCATACGGTGTTCGACGTCTCGCCCTGCACCACCGTCACGATCTCGGGACGCTCGCGGCGAATCGCCTCCGCGATCTGATCGAGACTCGCGACCGACCGGTCCTCGACGTCGAGCGTGGCAACCCGCGCGCCGACGCGCCGTCCCATCTCCGCCATCCGCTCGCTGAAAAAACCGTTCTTGATGCTCAGCACACGAGTGCCTTCCCACGCGAGGTTGGAGATCGCCATTTCCATCGCGGCGGACCCCGGTCCGGCTACCCCCAGCACCCATTTCGAATTGGTCTGAAAGACGTAGCGCGCCATGGTCTTCACCTGGCCGATCACCTTCACCATCGTGCTGCCCAGGTGATTGATCACCACCGTATTGGCCTTGGCCACCGCCGCGGGAATCGGCACGGGGCCGGCGCCCATCATCAGCAACGGCTCTTCGGGAAGAATGGCGTCGAGCGATTCGACAACCGGACAGGGCACAAGGTGGGAAACGGGTTCGGTAGAGGGCGATGAGGTCGGCATGATCGGTACGTGAATGTCAGGACGCAAAGGAACAAGCGGCCCCGCCAGCAGTGACACTGGCGGGGCCGCCTGTTCGATCATTCACCGATCCGCGCGATTGCGCAAGTTTTTTGTCTATGCCAGAGCGCGCTCGACGTTGCGATCGAGCGCGAATCGGCCGTGAACCCGAACCCGGGACAGGTTCACTTCACCTTGGACTTATCGAGCTTCTTGCCGGTTGCCGCGTTGTACCGCTCGACATATTCCTCGATCAGCTTGCGCATCGCGCGTCCGATCTGCCGGTAGTCCGACTCGTTCAGATTCGCGAGCGACACCCGTCCCGACGGATGCTGCGTCCCGAAGCCGCGTCCCGGCAACAGCACCACGCGCGCCTCACGTGCGAGGCGGAACAGCAACTCGGTCGGTTCCGTGTTCTTCAGCAGCCAATCGACGAACTCTCGCCCAAACATGCGCTCGCCGAGAAACTCGATGTCCAGAATCGTGTAGTAGTCGACCTGGTTCGGATCGTTGTCCTCGAACGAAATGCCGACCTCCTCGTACAGCGCCTGCTTGCGCTTGCGGATCAGGCGCTTCAGCGCGTTCTTGTACGCGTCGGGCGTATCCATCAGCGAGAACAGCGAGAACAACACCATCTGCACCTGCTGCGGCGTGGACAGGCCCGCCGTGTGATTCAACGCGACAGTGCGGCTGTCGGCCACCAGGCGATCGATGAACTTGAGCTTGTCCGGTTCGGTCGTGATCGATTCATAACGCTCATGCAACTGTTTCTTCGCTTCTTTCGGCAACTCGCCGATCAGCTTGTCGAGCACGTTCTCGCGATGTGTCGCGATAACGCCAAGACGCCAGCCGGTCGCACCGAAGTACTTCGAGTAGGAGTACACGAGAATCGTGTTCTTCGGGCACAGCGCGAACAGCGAGACGAAATCGTCGGCGAAAGTTCCGTACACGTCGTCGGTCAACAGAATCAGGTCGGGCCTTTCCTTGACGATGTCGGCGATATATTGAAGGCTCGCGTCGTCCATCTTCACCGAAGGCGGGTTGCTCGGGTTCACGAGGAAGAACGCCTTCACCTTCGGATCACGCAGTTTGTCGAGTTCCTTCTTCGAGTACTGCCAGCCATTGCTCACGTCGGCCTCGAGATTCACGACGTTCAGCTGATAGTCGTTCAGGCGCGGAATCTCAATGTACGGCGTGAAAATCGGCAATCCGAGTGCAATCGTGTCGCCCGGTTTGATCAGGTGGTTCTCGCGCATCGTGTTGAAGATGTACGTCATCGCCGCCGTGCCGCCTTCCACCGCGAACACGTCGAACTCGCCGACAAACGGATGCTGGCCGATCATCTCCTTTCGCAGATACTGCCCGACGATCAGTTCGGACAACCTGAGCATTCGGTCGGGCACCGGATAGTTCGACGCGAGAATGCCCTCGCACATTTCATAGAGAAAGTCGCCCGCGGAGAGTCCCAACTGATCGCGCACATACGACACCGCGCCGCGCAGAAAGTCGATGCCGGGCACGCCCTTGTTCTCGCGCAGGAACAGATCGAAGCGCTCGGTGAGCCCCTCGCGGCGCGGGAAACCGCCGACGCCTTCGGGCATGTAGGCAAACGAACGCTCCGACTCGCGCATCGCAAAGAGACCGAGTTGCCAGAAGCCGTGGCGCGGAATCGTCGCGAGGAAATTCGGATTGCCGCGGCCGGCATTGAGCATCGATGCATTGGCGGCACGCTCTACCGCGCCGCCGCCTGCCGCCTTGATCAGTTCGTCCTTGAGTTCGAACGGGCTGAGCGCCGCGAGTCCAGCTTGAGCCATATCGCCTTGTTTCTTGCCGCTTTTCTCTTTTGCCATGATGCGTTCTCCAATGTGCAAGTGAATGACGCCGGTATCGCGTGACAGATCGTTCAGTTGACCGCCGGCGTAACAGAGATCGATGAATGGGTGCGCTAAACCAGGTTAAACCAGCCCGACCACGAGCGGTCCGAGCAACGTCAACGCGACGTTCGCAATTGCATAGGTAATCGCGAACGGCACGGTCGGCACGGCGCTTTCCGCCTTGTCGAGCACGCCGCCGAACGCCGGATTGGCGCTGCGTGAGCCCGACAGTGCGCCGGCCAGAATCGCCGCGTTTTTGTAGCCGAGCACGTAGCGGCCGAACAGCATCGTCAGGAGCAGCGGGAACAAGGTGACGAACACGCCGAGCAGGAAGATCGTCATACCGCTCTGCTTGACCGTCACGACCGCCTGCAAGCCGGAGTTCAGGCCCACCACCGCAACGAAGGCCGCGAGACCAAAGTCCTTCAGCAACTGCGAAGCCGCCGTCGGCATCGCGCCGAACATCGGATGCTTGCCGCGCATCCAGCCGAACAGCAGACCAGCCAGCAGACAGCCGCCACCGGAGCCCAGCGTGAGCGGAATACCGGCCACGTTGACGACGATCAGCCCGATCAGCAAGCCGAGCACAAGGCCGACGCCCATATAGATAAAGTCGGTCTTGTTGCTGTACGGCAACTCATAACCAGCAGCATCGACGGCGCGCTTGGTGTCTTTCGGCGAACCGTAGAAAGTGATCACGTCGCCGTGTTCGAGCTTCGTTTCAGGCAGAATCGGCAGCGGCTGGCCAGCACGCGACGCGCTCTGGATAAAGACACCGTGGCGCAAGTCGCGGTCGACGACTTCGCGCGCGGCGGCGATCGTCGTGTGATTCATGCCTTTGCGCGTGAACACGCCTTGGCGCGTCTGCATCACAACGCCAATGTCGTCGACGTTGGCGATCTCGTTGCCGTTCGCGCCGAAGGCGACCACCGCTTCGCGGCGGCCCACCACCAGCACTTCGTCGTTGAGCTGCAAGGTCAGATCAGGCGTCGGATCCAGATTCTTGCCGTCACGCTTGATGCGCTCGACCGTCAACATATCCTGATGCAGGGTCTCGACGGCCTTGACCGTTTTCCCCGCGCTGACATCGATCCGGTACGCACGCCCCACCAGTTCGGGCAATGCACTCACCTGCCCCGCGCCGAGTGACGGCGCGCCCGAAGACAGCTCACGCTCCGCGTCGATTGAGGCCTCGCGCAAGCCTTGCCCCATGAACTTCGGCAAGATGTTCACGCAGACGATAATCGCGCCGAGCGAGCCGAACACATAGGTCACGGCATATGCGATGGCCACATCCGATTGCAGCGACTTGACCTGATCGGCAGGCAAACCGAGACGAGCGATTGCATCGCCCGCCGTGCCGATAATCGCCGACTGCGTCAGCGCGCCGCCCGCGAGCCCGGCAGCCAGGCCCTTGTTCAAATGGAACAGCTTCGCGCAAACCACCACGGTAATCAGCGCGGAGACGGCGAGAAACACCGCCATGGCGATTTCGCGCAGCGTCTTGCGGTTCAGGGAGTTGAAGAAGCCCGGCCCCGAGTCGTAGCCGACCGCGTAAATGAATACGGCGAACATCACCGATTTCACGCCGTTGTCGATCGTCACACCCGCCTGACTGATCACGACCGCAGCCAGCAACGAACCGCCCACGCCGCCTAACTGGAATTTGCCGAAGTTGATCTGCCCGATGAAGTAACCGGCTGCAAGCGACAAAAACAGCGCGATCTCAGGTGATTTCTGAAAAATGTGATGTAGCCAGTCCATCGTGCCCTCGCTAGATAGTTTGAGATACTGAGTACTGGGTACTGCATGTGCAGACGGACATCACGGCATCCGCATGCGGTCGACTGCGCGCCACGCCGCGCGCAGTCCATCTGCCCGCTTAGCCGAACTTCCCGGCAAGGCCGACTACGACCGGCCCCATTAACGGCAGCAGAATGTTCGAGAGCGCATAGGTGATCGTGTAACCGATCACGGGCGTCGAATTGCCGGTCACGCCGACCAGCGCGCTGATCGCCGGCGTACTGCATTGCTGACCGGCAATAGCGCCGAGCAGCATGGGCGCTTCGAGCTTGAGAAACACGCGGCCGATCCAGAGCGACAGCAAACCGGGCACGAGCACCATCAGAATGCCGGCGACCGGCAGCGCCAGACCATATTCGCGCACCAGCTTGATGGCGTCGGGGCCGGCCGACAGTCCGACGGCGGCAATGAAAGTGGCAAGGCCGAAGTCCTTGAGAATTTGCGCGGCAGCCGAGGGCAAAGAACCGACCAGCGGATAGCGCGAACGGATCCAGCCGAACAGGAGGCCCGAGAGCAGGCAGCCACCGCCTGTGCCGAGTGCGATCGACACCCCGCCGATGCGTCCGCCAAGATGGCCGATCGCCATGCCGGCCAGCACGCCCAGGCCCAGATAGATGAAATCTGTTTTCTGGGTCGCGGCGAGGACATAACCCAGATGCCGCGCGCCGCGCTCTACGTCGGCCTTCGCGCCCACCAGCGTCAGCACGTCGCCGCGATTGAGTTCGGTGCCGGGCAGCGCGGGCACCGTGGTTTCGAGCCGCGTGACGGCCGCGATATAGACGCCGCGGCCCTCTTCCGGCTTCGCCCGTTCGCGCACCTGCGCGACCGTCAGGCCCTCTGCTTCACGACGCGTCAGCACGACGTCGAGTTGCTCCGCGACGAGTTGGCCGAACCCGGCATCCGCCACTTCTTCGCCGAGGCTGGCGCTCGCGGCCACGATCGCCTCGCGCCGCCCCGCCACCAGAATCACGTCGTCGGCGGCCAGCACCAGTTGCGGCTCGGCCGCCATCTCGGCGCCATTACGCCGAACCCGCTCGACGGTGAGGTTAAAGCCGTACGTCTGTTCGAATGCATAGACCGTGCCGCCGGCCGCCGCGCCGACCCGGAACGCGCGGCCAACCAATGCCGGCGCCGCGGCACGCTGACCCTCGCCGAAGGCGCCGTCGCCGCCGAGCTTGTGCCACACGCGCTCGGCTTCTTCGCGCAGATTGACGCGCAGCAGCAGCGGCGCGAACTGGCTGGTGAACAGAACGATGGTGATCAGACCGAACAGGTAGCTCACGCTGTACGCGGTCACAATGTTGGCCTGCAAGCGCAATGTTTCCGCATCGCTGAAGCCGAGCTTGGCGATCGCCTCCGAAGCGGTGCCGATCACGGCCGACTCCGTCGCGGCGCCGGCCAGCAAGCCGGCCGCCGTGCCGGCGTCGAGCCGCATCACGAGAACCGCGATCATGATCAGCACGAGGACCGACACGATCTCGACCACCGACAGCAAGCCATAGCGCCACCCCCTGCCGATGTTGGCAAAGAACTGCGGGCCGCCGGTGAAACCCAGCGCGAAGATGAACAGCGCGAAGGCGATGTTCTTCAGATCGGGGGCCAGCCGCGCACCCGTCTGCCCCAGCAGCAAGGCCACGATCAGGGTGCCGCAGACACCCCCGAGCTGAATTGGCCCCACGCGAAACGACCCGATGAAGTACCCGATTGCAAGACTTGCGAACAGCGCGATCTCCGGTTGAGATCTCAGCAATTCACCGATCATGTTGGCTCGCCGATTTACGGTTTATTAGCAGAAAGTTGAAGAATCTCTCTCTGGGATTTGCAGCGAATTTCATCCGGGCCGTCATGCCCCGGAAATGACGCATCCGGCATAACCGGATTCCGGCGAATAGAAAATTTATGGCAATGGCATGACGCTCTTGGCGTCAAAAAAGACATGCCGCAATGCAGCGACGATAGCGAAAGGTTTTACGGTAAGCTCGACAGTCACTCTTTCCTCGCGAAGTTTAGCCAATGTCCAGAAACAAACATAGTCTACCGATGGCCGATTTTCAGCACGATATCTTCGCGCTTTTTTGGGATTGCTTTTTTAATAAATATTGTAGTTCTGCAGCGCTGTCAATATGATTTTCAATTGCCGCCGCTTTCGCTTCGCAAAAGATGATCTTTAGTAAAGTGGAAATGATTTCAGAACGTGCATCACACGCGGCGCCCATTACGCTATAGGGCCGATATACTGACCTGCCCGTATGCCGCGCAGTGAGTCCCGCAGTGAGTCTATTTGCCGCGCCGGCATGCATCCTTCGGAGCCATTCATGCGCATGATTTTGTTCAGCAGCCGCCAATACGACAGCGACACGTTCGCCGAGGCCAACGGCACGCATCGCTATGAACTGCACTTCCAGGAATCGCATCTCGATGTCGAAACGGCGATCCTCGCGCGGGGCTATGAAGTGGTCTGCCCATTCGTCAACGACAACGTCAACGCCCACGTCCTGGAACGTCTCCATGCCGGTGGCACGCGCATGATCGCGCTGCGCTCGGCGGGCTTCAATCACGTCGATCTGACCGCAGCCGAGCGTCTCGGCATAACGGTTGCGCGGGTGCCGGCCTACTCGCCGCACGCGGTCGCTGAACATGCGGTTGGCCTGATTCTCGCGTTGAACCGGCGTTTGCCGCGTGCGGTCGCCCGGACCCGTGAAGGCGATTTCTCGCTGCACGGGCTGCTCGGCTTCGATCTGCACGGCAAGACGGCGGGCGTGATCGGCACCGGCATGATCGGCCGCGTGTTCGGCCGCATCATGGCGGGCTTCGGCATGCAGGTGCTGGCCCATGATCCCGGCACGCCCGCCGAAGATCTGCTCGCACTCGGCGCGCGCTATGTGCCGCTCGACACGCTGCTGGCCGAGAGCGACGTGGTCAGCCTGCATTGTCCGCTGGTGCCTGACACGTACCATCTGATCGACGGGCCTGCGCTCGCGAAAATGAAGCGTGGCGCGATGCTGATCAATACCGGGCGCGGTGGACTTGTCGAAAGCAATGCTCTGATCGGCGCGCTGAAAGATGGCCAGCTCGGCCATCTCGGCCTCGACGTGTACGAGGAAGAAGGCGGCCTCTTTTTCGAGGACCATTCGAACCTGCCGCTGCAGGACGACGTGCTGGCACGTCTCCTGATGTTCCCGAACGTGATCGTCACCGCGCACCAGGCGTTCTTCACGCGCGAGGCGATGAACGAGATCGCGCAGACCACGCTCGATAACGTCGCGGCATGGCAGGCCGGCACGCCGCGCAATGTCGTGCAGGCGCGCAGTTAGGCGCCGCCGCCATCCAACGTAGTCGGACGAATCGCCGTGCGGGCGTCGTCCGCTGCGCCGCAGATCTCGCGCAGCAGGGCCGCTTCGCGCTCGTGCACTTCCACCGGGAACCAGCGCGCGCCCGCATCCACCAGATAGCGCGCGCGGTGCTGCCCGTTGCGAAACGCCACCACGCCTTCGCGCTCGAGACCGAACCAGCCCAGCAGACCCGGCGCGCGACGCGTCGAGATCGTCACGTACGGCATCTGCGGAATGCGCGGATTGTCCGGATCGAGAAACTCGCGAATGCCACGCACCTTGCCCGCATGCCATTCGGCGACCGGCTTCAGCACGTAATCGGTGTCGTCGCGATCCGCGCATTCCAGCAGCTTGCGCGCATCGACCATGACCACCTGATGGCGCGTGCCGTCAGTCACGAAGACGCGTTTCAGACGCACATGGTCGTACCATTGATGGTCATGCAGAGGCACGGTCCAGACCGTCTCGGCACAGGGCGGCACGGTTGCGGGCGATGAATTGGACAAGGGCAAAGGCAGGCTCGATAAGCTAGCTAAAAACCGCCAGCGCGTTAAAAGAGCGCTAACGCTACGAGCCGATTGTGAAAGATGCATGACAACCAGCGGTATTAGTCGCAGCGCATGAGCACACTGCATGAGCGGCCGGACGCAAAGCCCCACGGAGACAACGATGATAACGACGCAACATTTGAACGAACACGTGCGCATCGAAGCCAACGACGACACCGGCATCGCCACCATCGTGCTCCAACGCCCCGCGCGGCGCAATGCCGTTGATCGACCTACGGCGGAAGCGCTCAGCGCCGCTTTCCTCCGCTTCGAAGCGGAACCGGCATGGCGCGCGGCCGTGCTGTTCGGTGCGGGCGGCACGTTCTGCGCGGGCGCGGATCTCACCGCGCTCGCCGACGAGACCCGCCGCAACGAACTGCACGCCGATGGCAGCGGACCCGGCCCGATGGGACCGACGCGCATGAGCTTCAGCAAGCCGGTGATCGCGGCGATTGCCGGTTACGCAGTCGCGGGCGGTCTCGAACTGGCCGCGATGTGCGATCTGCGCGTGGTCGAAGAAGATGCGGTACTCGGCGTGTTCTGCCGGCGCGTCGGGATTCCGCTGATCGATGGCGGCACGATCCGCTTGCCGCGCCTGATCGGGCTGTCGCGCGCGCTCGATCTGATTCTGACGGGCCGCGCGGTAGAGGCACAGGAAGCGCTCGCCTTGGGACTTGCCAACCGCGTCGTGCGCAAGGGCGAGGCCCGCGCGGCGGCCGAGCAGTTGGCCGCTGAACTGGCGGCCTTTCCGCAGGCCGCGCTGCTCGCGGACCGTCGCTCAGCGTTGGAAAACAGCCCGCTCGAGGATCTCGCCCTCGCGCTGCAACGCGAAGGCGCCGGCGGCTATCAGGCGATATTCGACGAGGGTGTGGCAGGCGCCGCGCGTTTCGCCGAAGGCGCCGGCCGTCACGGCAACACTTTCAAGTCAGACGAAAGCACGCCATAAACAGGCTCACGCCGCCGGCCAGTTCGAGCACCAGGCGCATTTCAAATGTGTACCCAAAGGTGGCTTTCAGAAAAACAACAATTAGCTTGACGCTGAGCAAGGCGGTTTTGACTTAGGTAGAATCCCCTACTGTTTTCCCCTTGCCAGGCGCATGCGTTCTCGCCCCGAAAAATGCGCGCCTGCCGCGCGACGCTTCCCGTCGCGCCGATTCACGCTCCGTCACCATGCCTTTACCCCTGCTCGCTCTCGCCGTTGCCGCTTTTGGAATCGGTACCACTGAATTCGTGATCATGGGGCTGCTGCCCGATGTCGCCCGCGACCTGTCCGTGTCGATTCCCGCGGCCGGCATGCTGGTGTCGGCTTATGCGCTCGGCGTCACCATCGGCGCGCCGATCGTCGCGATCGCCGTGGCCAACATGCCGCGCAAGAAGGCGCTGATGAGCCTGATCGGCGTGTTTATCGTCGGCAATCTGTTGTGCGCGATCGCACCGGGCTACGCGGTGCTGATGGCCGCGCGCATCGTCACGGCGTTCTGCCATGGCGCGTTCTTCGGCATCGGTTCGGTGGTCGCGGCGGGTCTCGTCGCGCCGAATCGCCGCGCGCAGGCCATTGCGCTGATGTTCACCGGCTTGACGCTCGCCAACGTGCTCGGCGTGCCTCTGGGCACCGCGCTCGGTCAGGCGGTGGGCTGGCGCGCGACCTTCTGGGCGGTCACCGGTATCGGCATTCTCGCCGCGCTCGCGCTCGCGGTTTGCCTGCCGGCCAGGATCGAGATGCACAAGGCCAGCCTCGTGCATGAATTCAGCGTGCTGAAAAACCCGCAAGTGCTGATGGTGCTCGGCATCAGCGTGCTCGCGTCGGCCAGCCTGTTTTCCACCTTCACCTACATCACCCCGATTCTCGAAGACGTGAGCGGTTTCACCCCGCATGCGGTCACGTTCGTGCTGTTGCTGTTCGGCCTCGGCCTGACGGTGGGCAGCACGCTCGGCGGCAAGCTCGCGGACTGGCGGCTGATGCCCTCGCTGGTCGCGTTTCTGCTGGCGATCGTCGTGATCCTGACCATTTTCGCCGGCACCATGCACGCGCAGATCCCGGCCATGATCACGATTTTCGTGTGGGGCATTCTGGCCTTCGCGATCGTGCCGCCGCTGCAAATGCTGATTGTCGACCGCGCGAGCCATGCGCCCAATCTGGCGTCGACGCTGAATCAAGGCGCGTTCAACCTCGGCAACGCAACCGGCGCGTGGCTCGGCGGCATGGCGATCGGCGCCGGTGCGCCGCTCACCACGCTGCCGTGGGTCGGCGTGGCGACCTCGGTCGGCGCGCTCGTGCTGACACTGTGGTCGGTGTCGATCGACCGGCGCGCGCAACGGATGGCCGTCGCCGGGTAAGCTCGAAACGCGCCGCGATCGCTGAAAAAGCAACGGCTGACTCTCCGAACGCGGCGCTCGTCTGCGTTCATCCTGATTCCATCCAATCTGCATACGGGTGCGAATGACCCGCAGCCGTAGTAGCATCTCGGCCGATGAAAGTCATCTTCACTCGCGATTTCCTCGCGCTGATCCTGAGTGTTGCCGTAGTCGGACTCGGCAGCGGCGCCACGCTGCCGCTCACCGCCCTCGCGCTCACACAAGCGGGCTACGGTACCGACGTGGTCGGCCTGCTGACCGCCGCGCAGGCAGGCGGTGGCCTGATGGTCGTGCCGGTAGCGGCCTGGGTTGCGGCACGCTTCGGCGGGCGCCCCGTGATCGTCGGCGCGGTGCTGGTGGTTGCGCTCGCCACCGCGCTGATGCAGTTCACCTCGAACCTGTGGCTATGGGCGGTGTTGCGCGTGCTCTGCGGCGCGGCGCTGATGCTGCTCTTCACGATCAGCGAAGCATGGGTCAACCAGCTCGCCGACGACGCCACGCGCGGCCGCGTTATCGCAATCTATGCGACCAACTTCACGCTGTTCCAGATGTCGGGTCCGGTGCTGGTGAGCCAGATCGCCGACCACCCGCACTGGCGCTTCCTGATTTGCGGCGCGATCTTCCTGCTGGCTTTGCCGGCGCTCGCCAGCATTCGCAAGACGCCGCAAGCATCCGAGGATGAACACGCGGCGCACGGCAGCTGGCGCCACGTGTTGCCGCAGATGCCGGCACTCGTGATCGGCACGGGCTTTTTCGCGCTATTCGACACAATCGCGCTGTCGCTGCTGCCGCTCTTCGCGATGGCGCACGGCATTACGAGCGAGGTGGCCGTGCTGTTCGCGTCGGCCCTGCTGCTCGGCGACACGACCATGCAGTTTCCGATCGGCTGGCTCGCCGACCGGCTCGGCCGCGAACGCGTGCATATCGGCTGCGGCGTGATCGTCGTGGTACTGCTGCCGTTTCTGCCGTGGGCGATGACATCGCCGTGGTTGTGCTGGCCGCTGCTTTATGTGCTCGGCGCGACTGCCGGGGCGATCTATACGCTGTCGCTTGTCGCGTGCGGTCAGCGGTTTCGTGGTGTCGCGCTGGTGTCGGCGAGTTCTCTCGTGGGGGCGTCGTGGAGCGCCGCCAGTTTCGGTGGGCCGTTGGTGGCTGGCGCGCTGATGAAGGGCGTCGGCAACGATGCGATGGTCGGTGTGCTGCTGGTTGCCGCGCTTGCGTTTCTTGTTGCTGCCTGGTGGGAAAGGCGGCGGGCGCCGGTGCGGGTTGTTGGTTCGTGAGTCTTTTTTGGTGTCGCTTGCTGCGGTGGCCTTTCCTTGTTTTGTTAGTGGTCTATTAGTGTTGCCCCTGTGCGGGGCGGCACTTACTTTCTTTGCCGCCGCAAAGAAAGATAAGCAAAGAAAGCGGCTTCACACCGCCAGCTCATAAGCGGGTCCCCCGCACAGTTGCGGTAGTGGTGCATCTGGAATCCGTGTTCTCGCACACTCCGCGTTAGCGACACAGGGCTCATCCGCTCCCACTCCGCACTGCGTGCGTCGCGGATGGGTCTGCATGGGAAACCAGGCGTCCCGTTTGCGGCTCGTCGGGATCCATCTCCTTGTCTTGGCGAGATGTCCTGGCCGAACCTCCAATTTGACGCCGTGCCGTGACGTGACGATATGAAAATGGGGAAGCTATCATGGCTTCCCCGTTTTCTGCCTGGCGGCGCGCTTCGCTGGCGCCGTTACTTCTGCTCGTTACTTCTGCGCCGGCAAAATCACCCCAACGCACGTGCCGAAGCCCACGCGGTACCCATCGCCCTGGCACCATCCAGCCAGCGTCAGTTCGTCGCCGTCTTCGATAAATCCGCGTGTACCGCCTTCCTTCAACTCCAGCGGATTCTTGCCGTTCCACGTGGACTCGAGCAGGCTGCCGCACGAGTCGGCGCTCGGGCCGCTGATCGTGCCCGAACCCATCAGGTCCCCAACCCGCGCATTGCAGCCCGATACCGTGTGATGCGCGAGCTGTTGGGCCATCGTCCAGTACATGTACTTGAAGTTGGTCCGCGAGATCGTGGTGGCCTGCGTGGCCGTTTGCGGGCGTAGCGTCACTTCCAGCGAAATGTCGAACGCGTGCTTGCCGTCGTGACGCAAGTACGCCAGCGGTTGCGGCTCCTGTGCGGGCTGCTCGACGCGGAACGGTTCGAGCGCGTCGAGCGTCACGATCCACGGCGAGATGGTGGTCGCGAACCCCTTGGAGTTGAACGGGCCAAGCGGCACGTATTCCCATTGCTGAATATCGCGCGCGCTCCAGTCGTTCAGCAGCACCATGCCGAAGATATGCGCCTCGGCATCGGCACAGGCGATCGGCTCGCCCAGCACATTGCCGCTGCCGATCACGAAGCCCGTCTCCAGTTCGATATCCAGCTTGCGGCATGCGCCGAACACCGGACGCTCCTGATCCGGCAGCTTCAGCTGGCCGTTAGGACGCCGCACCGGCGTGCCGCTCACCACCACCGACGATGCGCGTCCGTTGTAACCGATCGGCATCTCCGACCAGTTCGGCAACAGCGCATTCTTCGGATCGCGGAACATCGAACCGACGTTCGTCGCGTGCTCCTTCGACGAGTAGAAATCGGTGTAGCCCGGAATCTGCATGGGCAGATGCAGTTGCGCATCGGACTGACGCACGAGTGCTTTCGCACGCAAGGCTGCGTCGTCGCGCAAGGTCGCGGTATCGCGCGCCAACAGAGCGCTCAACTGGATGCGCACGCTGCGCCACGCATCGCGGCCAAGCGAGATGAAATCGTTGAGCGTGTCGCTCGCAAACACAGCTTCCTTCGATACCGTCAGCACGCCCGCCGTTTGCAGCGCCGCCAGATCGACGATCTCGTCGCCAATCGCCACGCCCACGCGGCGCGCGTTATTGCTGTTGTCGCTAAAAATGCCGAACGGCAGGTTCTGGATCGAAAAGTCGTTGGTCGAATCGTTCGCCGATTCGACCCAGCTCTTGCGCGACGGATCGAGCGTCGCCTGAAGATCGCTCAATGCGTTCATCGTTGCTCCGGGTTGAAGTGTTTCTTGAGACCTTGCCAGCACTCGTAGTAATCCGCCTGCAATTGCGCGGTTTCGAGCGCAAAGCGGGTCGGCTTGATCAAGGTGCGCGTTTCGAACATGAAGGCCATCGTGTCGCCGACTTTCTTCGGCGTGGTCGTATCGCTGTGCGAAGCTTTCTCGAAGGTGTCCGCGTCCGGCCCATGACCCGACATGCAGTTGTGCAGACTCGCGCCGCCCGGCACGAAGCCCTCGGCCTTCGCGTCGTACACGCCGTGCACGAGACCCATGAATTCGCTCGCGACGTTGCGATGGAACCATGGCGGGCGGAACGTATCTTCGGCCGCGAGCCAGCGCGGCGGGAAAATCACGAAGTCGATCGTGTCGACACCCGGCGTATCGCTTTGCGATTGCAACACCAGGAAAATCGACGGGTCCGGATGGTCGAAGCTGATCGAGCCGATTGTGTTGAAACGGCGCAGGTCGTATTTGTACGGCGCGTAATTGCCGTGCCACGCGACCACGTCGAGCGGCGAATGACCAATGTCCGCGCGCCACAGATTGCCGTTCATCTTGGCCACGAGTTCAAAGTCGCCTTCGCGATCTTCGTAAGCGGCTTGCGGCGTGAGGAAGTCGCGCGGGTTGGCGAGGCCGTTCGAGCCAATCGGGCCGAGATCCGGCAGACGCAGCAGCGCACCGAAGTTCTCGCAGATATAGCCACGCGCCGCGCCGTCCGGCAGGCTCACCGCGAAGCGCACGCCGCGCGGGATCACCGCGATTTCGAATGGCTCGACATCGAGTTGCCCCATTTCGGTGGCGATATGCAGGCGGCCTTCCTGCGGCACGATCAGCAATTCGCCGTCGGCACTGTAGAAGAAGCGATCCTTCATCGAGCGGTTCGCGGCGTACAGATGGATCGCGCAGCCGTTCATCGCTTCGGCTGAGCCGTTGCCCGCCATCGTCACCCAGCCGTCGACGAAATCGGTCGGCTCGGTGGGCATCGGCAACGCATCCCAGCGCAACTGGTTCGGCGGCGTTGGCGGCACCTCGGCGAAGTTGGCGACGAGCCGGTCCGAGGGCAATATCGTGAACGGCTTGTGCACCGCCGCCGGACGAATCCGGTAGAGCCACGAACGGCGGTTATGCCCGCGCGGCGCAGTGAAAGCGGTACCCGACAGTTGCTCGGCATACAGGCCGTAGGCGGCGCGTTGCGGCGAATTGCGGCCTTCAGGCAGCGCGCCCGGCAAGGCCTCCGTGGCGAATTCATTCGCGAATCCCGACTGGTAGCCCGGCTCGATTTCGAGCCGCGAACTGGCGGTATTCGGCGTGCGGGTTTGAGTATCCATGCAAGGTTCTCCGTTGATACTTGATCTGTCTGTCTCAGGCCACCTGCTGCCCGGATGGGCGGTCTCGTTGCCGCGTCGCCGCAGCCAACGCGATCACCAGCAAGGCGGAGCACAGCACGGGCACAGCGGCTGCATGAAACAGCGATTCGTTCGACCAGCTCAGCGCAATCAGCTGTCCGCCGACCAGCGGCCCGATCACCGACCCGATGCGCCCGATGCCGAGGCTCCAGCCGATGCCGGTGGAGCGCAGCGTGGTCGGGTAAAAATGGCCCGCTAGCGCGTTGACCGCCGGCTGTCCACCGACCACGCAGAAGCCGCCAGCAAATACGACAATCAGCAGCCACGGCAACGCGTGCGCTACCGTGCCAATCGTGCCGACTGCCAGCGCCGCGCCCGCAAAACAGACGAACAGCACGCGCACGAAACCAAAACGCTCGATGAACCAGCCGAGCAGCAAGGTGCCGACCACGCCGCCCGTCTGCAGCACCGTCCCGACGATCACCGCCATGCCCGGCGAATAGCCGGCATCGCGCATCACGGTGGGCAGCCAGTTCGACAGGAAGTAAAGATCGATCAGGTTCATGAAACTAATCGCCCACAGAATCAGCGTGACAGGACCACGGCCCGCACGGAACAGTTCGGCGACAGGCGCGCCGCCGTTGCCCGGCTCACGCACGACGACGCGCGTGTTCGCATCGATCGGCAGTGCAGGGTCAAACTTCGCGAGCCACTGCAACGCACGATCGCTGCGCCCTTTGAGGACGAGAAATTGCAGCGATTCCGGCAATGCCGCCAGCATCGCAAACGCAAGCACCAGAGGCACCGCGCCGCCCACCCAGAACACCGCGCGCCAGCCGTAGGCAGGAATCAGCGCAGCGCTGATAAAACCACCTAACGCCGCCCCCAGCGTGAAGCCGCACGACACTAGCATCATGCGCTTGACGCGATGCGCCGGGGCGGCGAACTCGCCGACCAGCGCCATAGCGTTCGGCATGATGCAGCCAAGCCCGAGCCCGGTGATGAAGCGCAGCGCAATCAAGGCAGGGATCGTCGCAACGAAGGGCGTGGCCAGCATAGACAGTGCGAAGAAGAATGTCGCGCCGATCAGAACCGGACGCCGGCCAATGCGGTCAGCCAGCACCGACAGCCCCAAGGCACCCAGCAACATGCCAAACAGACTGGCGCTGAACACGGGGCCGAGCGCTGCCTTCGCGACATGCCATTCACCGATCACGCTCGGTGCGACGTAGCCCATCGCTTGCGCGTCGAAGCCGTCGATCACGAGACACAGCGCGCATAGCGCGAGCAGCAGCAGCTGGAATGACGGGCGATGCGTTTCGCCGAGCACACGCTCGACTTCGATGACATTGGCGGCGGCCGCGGCCGGTTTGGCGCTCATTGGGTCGTCCCCTCTTCCTGACTGGATTATCGGATCGCGGCGCAGGCTTCACGTGGCCGGGAGACGCAAATGCAAGCTCCCTCGCCGTCTCGCCGCAATTTACGTATGGTAAAACTAATTACGTATAGTGAAATTAACGTATACCCTGGACGCGCCCCGCGAAAATCGCGGCAGCCCATAAGGACGGGCGTCCGGCCGATAACGTTATAAGCATTTTGTTCAAGTGCGCGCGGCGCGGACTGCTACCATCAATGGATGCGGCAACCGAGTCGCGTTGCCGGGCGCCGAGTGCGCACCTATCTCTATCCTTTCGCCTAAATGATTCCGCCGACCATCCCCAATCTGATTGCCCGCGCCGCCGAGCACCCATTTCTCGGCGAACATCTGGTGATGGGAACGGGCGTGCACAGCGAGATTGCGTTGGCCCGGTTTGACGACTTCGAGCTCGCCAGCGCCTACGAGCCGATCTTCGATATCAGCGTGCATGCGTTGGCGCAGTCGCTGACATCGGGTGCGGAGGGCGTCGATCGTTTCGGCGATGAACTCGGGTTTCAGGCGGTCACGCAACGTCTCGACGGCGAACCCTTCGATGTCTTCGATCCCTTCGACCGGGTCGCGGACGATCAGGAACTGGTCGCGCTCGACCGCATGTCACGCGCGCTGCACGCGATCAATTTCTTCGGCGCGCAGCGCCACGGGTTGCTATTTCTGCGCGTGCACGAGCGCCTCCTCAAGAGCGTCAAGTACGACCACGGACGGCATTTCTCGAGCGTGCTGGTGTCGTTCGGACTGAATCCGTCACGCGTGGTTATCGAGTTGCCGGCGGCAGCGGTCGCGCATAAGACATTCCTCGGCTATCTGACCACGAGCTATCAGCGCTACGGCTTCAAGGTGGCGGGGAATCTGTCGAACGCGGGGCAGATTCTGTCGGTGTCGGAAACGGCGCGGCTCGACTTCATCAAGATGGATGCGGCAATCGCGTTGCGCGACGCGATGGTGAAGCCGCTAGTCGGCTACGCGAGCCGCTTGCGGATTCCACTGATCTTCAATCGGGTGATCGATGAGCCGCAGTTCCTCGCGCTGCAGCAGTACGACGTGCGCTTTGTGCAAGGGCCATTGTTCACCGCGCACTATCATGACCGGGCGGTGTGACCCGGTTCGGCGGGGTTCGCCTGGATCCGTTTGAGTTCGTTTGGATTCGCTTGAATTAGCCCGGATCTGAGGTCTCAGCGCTTCAACCGGTATCCCCGAGGCGGCGCGCCAATGCCTTCAGGCGCGGCGCCACGGTTTCCCGAAACACCTCCTCCCCCATCGACGAAGCCGGCCCGCTGCAACTCAGCACCAGCCAACGGCCTTCGCGTGGTTCGCGAAACGGTACCGCGACCGCGTTCACGTCGTCATGCCACGCGCGAAACGAATAGCAGCACCGCTCCCGCGCGAAGGTTTCGATTTCCTTTTCGGCATCCGCCAGCAATGCAGCGCCCTCTTTGCCGGCCGCCTTCTTAAGCTCGGCGAGCAACGCGATGCGCGCGTCCAGCGGCTGTACCGCCAGATACGCGCGCCCCATCGAGCTCGTCAGCATCGACAGCTTCGAACCGGAGGCCAGTCCGAGTGTCAGCGCGGTTTCGCTGCGGATCGTCTCCAGATAAATCATGTCGAGACCGTCGCGGCACCCGAGCGACACCGCCGCACCCACTTCGCGCGCGAAGGTACGCATGTGCGGGCGCGCGAGCTCAAGCGTATCGGTGCCCGAAAGCAGCGCGAAACCCAGCGACAGCACACCGGCGTCGAGCGCATATTTACCCAGGATCTCGTCGAACCGCAGATAGCCGAGCGTGGTCAGCGTGTAGGTCAACCGATTAACGGTTGCCTTCGGCAAACCCGTGCGTTCGACGAAATCGCGATTTCCGAGCATCGTGTCGCCCGGCTTGAACGCGCGCAGCAAGTCCAGCCCGCGTGCAAGGGCGACGACAAACTTTCGCTCGTCGAGCGGTTCAGCGGGAGTGGATGTGGGCGGCATGTGGTGATACACTCGGTCGTGGTTTGCAAAACATTGTTCCGCATAGCGGAACTTAAGTCAAGCATAGACACGTTTTATTCAAGCTAGGAATCAGGAGATACGTCATGGCAGAGGCCGCGCAGTTCCACTGGGAAGACCCGTTGCTGCTGGATCAGCAGCTCACTGAAGACGAACGTATGGTGCGCGACGCCGCCGCCGCTTACGCGCAGGACAAGCTGCAGCCGCGCGTACTCGAAGCGTTCCGTCACGAGAAGACCGACGTCGAAATCTTCCGCGAAATGGGCGAACTCGGCCTGCTCGGCCCGACGATTCCTGAGCAATACGGCGGCCCCGGCCTGAACTACGTGGCGTACGGTCTGATCGCGCGGGAGGTGGAGCGCGTCGATTCCGGCTACCGGTCGATGATGTCGGTACAGTCCTCGCTTGTCATGGTGCCGATCTACGAGTTCGGCTCGGAAGCACAAAAGCAGAAGTACCTGCCGAAGCTCGTCACCGGCGAATGGATCGGCTGCTTCGGCCTGACCGAGCCCAACCACGGCTCTGATCCGGGCAGCATGATCACGCGGGCGAAAAAGGTCGACGGCGGCTATTCGCTGTCGGGCTCGAAGATGTGGATCACCAATTCGCCGATCGCCGATGTGTTCGTCGTGTGGGCGAAGCTCGAGGAAAACGGCAAGGACTCGATTCGCGGCTTCATTCTCGAGAAAGGGTGGAAGGGGCTGTCGGCGCCGACCATCCATAGCAAGGTGGGCCTGCGTGCTTCGATCACCGGCGAGATCGTGCTCGACGACGTGTTCGTGCCGGAAGAAAACCGCTTCCCCGAAGTCAGCGGCTTGCGCGGTCCCTTCACGTGTCTGAACTCGGCGCGCTACGGGATTGCCTGGGGCGCGCTCGGTGCGGCTGAAGCATGCTGGCACACGGCGCGTCAATACGTGCTCGATCGCAAACAGTTCGGCCGGCCGCTCGCCGCGAACCAGCTGATCCAGAAAAAACTCGCCGACATGCAAACCGAAATCACGCTCGGCCTGCAAGGCGTTTTGCGTCTTGGCCGTATGAAAGACGAAGGTACGGCTGCCGTCGAAATTACGTCGATCATGAAACGCAATTCGTGCGGCAAGGCGCTGGACATTGCGCGGCTCGCGCGCGACATGCTCGGTGGCAACGGTATCTCGGACGAGTTCGGCATTGCGCGGCACCTGGTGAATCTGGAAGTCGTGAACACCTATGAAGGCACGCACGACATTCACGCGCTGATCCTTGGGCGCGCGCAAACGGGGATTCAGGCGTTTTTCTGATGCACTGATTGCCTTGATGGCCGGGTTTCGCGGTTTCGTCCCGGCTTTCGTCCTGGCCGCAAGACGGAAAATCGACAAGTAGAAAAGAAAAGGCCGGTTCCTGTGAACCGGCCTTTTTTCGTTGCGGCGCCGCGCTGGGGCTAACGGCGCGCTTCGTCACGCATCAGCCGCTTACTTGTTCGGCTGCGGCGTCAGACGCAAATACGGGCGCAGCGCCTTGTATCCCTTCGGGAATTTCTGCTTGATGACTTCTTCATCTTTCAACGACGGCACGATCACTACATCGTCGCCCTGCTTCCAGTTGCCGGGTGTGGCGACCGAGTGGTAGTCGGTGAGTTGCAGCGAGTCGATCACGCGCAGCACTTCGTCGAAGTTGCGGCCGGTGCTCGCCGGATACGTAATGATCAAACGCACCTTCTTGTTCGGATCGATCACGAACAGCGAGCGGACCGTGAACGTTTCACTGGCGTTCGGGTGGATCATGTCGTACAGCTGGGAGACCTTGCGGTCGCCGTCGGCGAGAATCGGGAAACCGACATTGGCGGCTTGCGTCTCGTTGATGTCCTTGATCCATTCCTTGTGCGACTCGGCGCTGTCGACCGACAACGCAATCGTCTTGACATTGCGCTTCTCGAATTCACCGGCCAGATTGGCCGTCAAGCCCAGCTCGGTCGTGCAGACTGGCGTGAAATCGGCGGGATGCGAGAACAGCACGCCCCAACTATCGCCCAACCACTCGTGGAACTTGATGCGGCCAACACTCGACTCCTGCTCGAAATCCGGTGCGATATCGCCAAGACGTAGACTCATAGTGCAACTCCTTGATTGTGTTTGGACATTGAGCGCGCATTCGCCGGCGACGCCATGCCAATGCGCCGCCAGCTAAAACGCCCGCCGCAAAATTACAGCATACGGGAGTGACGGTACACAGCTAACGAACATCGCGTCACTACTTTATGCGTTTTTGTAATTTTCACCGATTTAGTGGAAACTTTGCGGGACAGATCAACTCCATCTTAGGCAAACTTTGCTGCACGGCGCTGCAAAGAGGAAGTTTTAAAGCTTTGCTTCAACCAGGAACGGTTCGTGCGTTCGTTTTCACGAATCGAGCACTGCGCTCGCCAGCGGCCGTTTCTTTGGTTACGATTCACGCGTGGCGTGAGACGAAGGGAGCTGTCAATGTCGGAAGTCAACAAGGAGAGATTGATGTCGGATATCAAAACCGTCCTCGCGGACGCTGAAGATTTGCTGAAACAGGCCGCGAGCGCCACCGGCGAGCGCGCTTCGGAACTGCGTGAAACGGCGCTTACGCGCCTGAAGCAGGCTAAGGAAAAGGCGGCTGACGTACAGGTCGTAGTGGTCGAGAAAGGCAAGAAGGCCGCACGCGCCACCGACGATTACGTGCACGAGCATCCGTGGGCATCCATCGGCATCGCCGCAGGCGCCGGCGTGCTGCTCGGGCTGCTGATCAACCGCAAGTAACACTGCTCGCGCTGGCGACGCTGCCGGGACGCATCGCGTCCGGCACACCAGCGAATCAAGTTGACCGGCGCATGTCTGGCCGGTCCGCTTCTCCTGGCGCGCTCGTTTTCGCGCCAGTTTGACCTTCACGCGCAACGCCCACAGCCATGACGATCGAAACACAATCGCAGCACGGCGAACATAGTCCGTTGCGCCGTATCATCGGATCCGTGTTTGCCATTTTGCAAACGCGGCTTGAACTGGTCGGCATCGAGCTCGCCGAAGAAAAAGATCGTCTGATCGGTGTGCTGTTCCTCGGCCTCGCCGCCATGATGCTTGCGACGATGGCGCTGATCGCATTGACGGCGCTGATCGCGATCGCGTTCTGGGACACCTACCGGTGGCAAGCGCTCGCCAGCATCACGGCGGTTTATGCCATCGCTGGACTAGTCTGTGCACTGAAAGCGCGCAGTGGTTTGCGCAATGCCCCAATGGTGTTCGAAGCCACCCTTGCCGAGTTCGAAAAAGACCGCGACCTGTTCCGCAAACCTTAACGCAGCAGGCCTAGTGGGTTAATGAGCGCGCCTCAACCTCCCTGCACCTTTTTGCGGATACTTTGCGGACAACTCGAGCGATTTGCAGCACCGCTTTACCGCCCTACTTCCACTGCAGCCGACACGCCATGAGCCAATCCCATTCCGACACCGCATTTCGCAACAAACGCTACCAGGCCAAAGATCTGAGCGCGCCGCATCTGCGAGCGCTGCGCAAGGAATTGCTGCTGGTGCGCGCGGATGTCGAGCGCATGGAACTCGCCCAGGCAACCATTGAACTACGGCAGGCCGTCACGCACTTCAGCTGGCTCAAATTCATTGTGCCGGGCTTCGGCGGCTTGCGCGTGGGCAGCGGATCGAAGACGGGCCTGCTCAACGCGGGGAGCATCGGCGCGCTTCTCAAACAGTACCCACTCATCAGTTCGATCGCTTCGCTGTTGTTGGCCAAGCCGCTGCGCGCAACTCTTGTCGCGAGCGCAAAGCCGGCGCTCAAATGGGGCGGCCTGGCGCTTGCCGCCTGGGAAGCGTACCGAATCTGGCAGCAGATGAAGAGCGATTCCGCCACATCTACCGACACCAATGAAGGAGCTGCCGATAGCGGTTATTGAGGCGCGGCAGAGACGAGGCATAAACAGGACCTGGCTGCGTGCCATTGCGTTTCGATTTCCTGGCCGGCTCGTTCCCCGCTGATGCTCCCTAGCTCGTATTCCAGCACTCGCCGCTCGCCGGCACTGTACCGCTCGCGCCGCTTCTATTGCCTCGCAACCCTGTCGCGTCAAGCGTGAAGGTGCCGCAAACATCGTCGCGCATCGGACCGATGTCGGTCGGCGCCGCTTCTACCGAATAGCCACCGTTTGCGTCGTCCGCCGGCAGCACCTGCAGCCGGTAGATTGGCGGCCCGAATTGCGGCGCCTGATCCAGACCCGGCGGCAATGTCGCGCCGCCATCGCTTGCTGCTCGCTCGACGAATTGCGCAGCTCGATAAAGCGCGGATGCAGCATCGATCCTGTGTGTTCGCGCGACATGACTCCGGTAGGAAGGCACCGCAAAGACGACCAGCGTGGCGGCTATTGCCATTGCGATCATCAGTTCCAGTAGCGTAAATGCGGATGCGTGCTGCCTCGTCATGAAGGTCCCGTCAAAATGGGCGCGCCGCGACGCGACGCCAATGGCGCTCGATCTGCTCGCCTGCGATGACGAGTTCCATCTGCAGCCACACCTGCGACTCTTCCGTCCGGCCGAAGCCACGCGAAGTCAGTAAATAGGCGCGGGCATCGACGCGCGCGCCCAGACGCCATGCTTCGATCAAACATTGCGGCGCACGCAGCGATCCGGGCCATTGCGCGACCGGCGCAACAGCGCCGGCTTCAAAGGCGGCTTCGTGCTTCCATTGCATCGGTTCGCCGGGCGAGAGCGACGCAGCGGGCTTCGGGTCGAAACCTGCCCCGGCGACCACACTCCGGGCGCATAAGGTCAGCGCCGAATCCGCGGCATGAAATGCCTGCAAGTAGTCGCGCACATTGCTGGCGCCGCGCGTCGCCGCCAACGATGCTTCGAACCAGGCCGCGGATGTGGTCAACATCATCGCGGAAATCATCAGGACGATCGGCAGGACCGTACCGCGAATGCGAATGCGTGATCTGCGACTGGCACGAGCAAGACGTGCCGGATATCTCGATGACGCTGGGTGCGTCGGACTGCGAGGTTCTCTTGTCACAGGGGATTCTCCGGGTGATTGCGTAGCGCCACCCGCCGCCAGAAAGCCTGCCGCGCGCGCGTGTCAGTGCCCAGAGCGCTCACACCTTCGCAATCGACATAGCGCACGCGCCGCCCCTGGGACGCTCCGCGAACCAGCACGCAGAGATCGACGGCAACGATCTCCGCCCATTGACTTGCTGTCACCACCGACGCGTCCACTGCCGTCAGCCCACCGGGCAGCCAGTATTTGAAGCGCAAACGCTCGACACCTTCGACCAGCGGCTGCGCGGACCCCGGCTTGCCATTGCCTTCACAATAAAGTTCCGGCTCGCCCGTCGACCCGCTGAGCCTCGCGAAGTAGCGGTTGACCACCATTACACCCTGCCCGTCGAGTGCTGCATCGTTGTTCGTTACAGCCTGGCCCAGGCAGTCGGTAGATTGACCGGTTGCCGATGGCCACGTCGACACGATGTCTCCGACATAACGAATCGCGATGCCGTCCGAGCGGCTCGGCAATGCCTCACAAGCAACGCTGCTGTCCGCTCCGGTCGGGCGTCCTCCCGAACAGCCGAATAACGGCGGAGGACTATTGAACCTGACGACGTCCGCAGGCACGAAGCCGGCCATTTGAAGTTGCTGACCCACCAGCGTAAGCGCGCTCAGGCCAGCTTCGCGAATCCGCATCGCGTCACTTTCGCGCTCGAACACGTTACGCTGCGTTGCATAGAGTGAGACCACACCGGCAGTTACCACCAGCCCTAGCGCAATTGCGATCACGAACTCGACGAGCGTATGACCACGCGCGACATCGATACGCTGCATCATTTCGCGAACGCCAGTGCAACGCATGAGGCGCCTGCGGGAACATCCGCACCACCACATGACTCGGGCTTGTCCATGACATCGTCGGCCCGTGGCATATCACGTAGGGCCGTCCACGTGACACGTGCGGCAGACACACCGCTGCTTTCCCGTATCGCCGCTTCGCCGTGCGGCAATAGGGCCGTTGCACGCGCGCTCCATTGACGGATCGCCGAATCGGCCGCCGATGGCTCGCGCGTTGCTTCGGCCACGGCATCGGCAATCCACACCGCGTGCTCGCGCATTGCCATCGCGCGGGCTTCGCGCGCGGTCCACAATTGTCCCGCGATCACGCCGAGCGCCGTTACTGCCATCAGCGCAACGGCCAGCATCACTTCGATCAGCGAACTGCCTTCATGCCTTGTTGAGCGGCCTGGCGGATAACTGTGCGCCCGTCGGTTCGACGGATACCGGCTCACGATGCCGCTCCACACGCGCCCTCGACGACCCGTGCGCGCCCGCCTGCCGCAATGCGGATGCAGCGCCGCCACTTGTCACCTTGTGTCGCTTTCGACGGCACGCGCGGCGCGATATCAAAGCTGCGAAAGGCGCCAATCAACTGCCCAGCCGGAGGCGTAAACGTGAGATTGGTTTGCGTCCCGGTGATGCTGACCGCGGCGAGCGATGGCTGCGCGCGCAGCAGCGAGAGCGTGCCACTCCGTTCGGCCAACACGGCCCAACCGCACGACCAGTCGGTGACGCCGCTGCCGCAAGCTTGTCCTGCGGCAAGACAATGGCGCGCTGCGTCGATTCGGCACACCGTGACGCGAGCACCGCGGCGCAAGGCCTCGCTTCGCGCATAGGCGAGCGTTGCAGCAAGTGCTTTCGTGCGTGCGTCGACCTGGTCACGCAAGTGCCACGCAACGAACGATGGCGTCGCCATCACCGCGACTATCGACAGCAGCGTAACAACAGCCAGTGTCTCGACAAGCGTAAAACCGCGGCGCGGCCGCCAACGAACTGCGTTCCATTTCATCTGCATCCCTGATCGTTTCAAAGAATGCAGCCAATCTAGCGATTCGCAAACGGGTCGACAATCGGCCGAACGGCCAGGTGGTACTCAGACGCTATTCCACGCAAAAATGCACGCGTGACGAACCATAACGGGAGCGGAGATGCAGATGCGCAAACCTACGCAGCGGACAACAAAACCTGAAGCACAGCCTCAGGCACGGCAGCAATCAGCGCTTGCGGGACGGCTTGGGTGGAGAAGAGGCGCGGCGAAATTCCTCGATCACGTCCTCGAATTCGGAGACGTCTTCGAAGCGCCGGTAGACAGAAGCGAAACGAACATAAGCAATAGTATCGAGCGCACGCAACTCGTTCATCACGAGTTCGCCGAGACGCTCGCTGCGCACCTCGCGCTCGCCGCTGCCGAGCAGTTGATACTCGATGCGGGCAACTGCCGCGTCGATCGCGTCCGCTGCAACCGGGCGCTTGCGCAGCGCCAGTTGCATGCTTGCGACGATCTTGCGGCGATCGAACTCCGTGCGGCTGCCATCTTTCTTGACGACCGACGGCAACGCCAGCTCGACCCGCTCATACGTCGTAAAACGTTTGTCGCAGGCCGGGCAGCGGCGGCGCCGGCGAATCGTCGCGCCGTCTTCGGATACGCGGGAATCCACAACTTGCGTATCGGCGTGACGGCAGAAAGGACAATGCATGGCGGCTTAACGGTAAACCGGGAAACGCTTGGTCAACTCGGCGACTTGCGCACGCACACGTTCGATCGTGGCAGCGTCTTCCGGGTTGTCCAGCACGTCGGCAATCAGATTGCCCACCTGCTCCGCTTCCTTGACGCCGAAGCCACGCGTAGTCATGGCCGGCGAGCCGAGACGCACGCCGCTCGTGACGAACGGCTTTTCCGGGTCGTTCGGGATCGCGTTCTTGTTGACCGTGATGTGCGCGGCGCCGAGCGCGGCCTCCGCTGCCTTGCCGGTGATCTTCTTGGCACGCAGGTCGACCAGCATCACGTGGCTTTCGGTGCGGCCCGAAACGATACGCAGACCACGCTTGACCAGCGTTTCAGCCAGCACGCGCGCGTTCTCGACGACTTGCTGCTGATACGTCTTGAATTCCGGCGACAGTGCTTCCTTGAACGCGACGGCCTTACCGGCGATCACGTGCATCAGCGGACCACCCTGAATGCCCGGGAAAATTGCCGAGTTGATCTGCTTTTCGAACTCGGCCTTCATCAGGATCACACCGCCGCGCGGGCCACGCAGGCTCTTGTGCGTAGTGGTGGTGACGAAATCGGCGTGCGGCACCGGGTTCGGGTACACGCCCGCTGCGACCAGGCCGGCATAGTGCGCCATGTCGACCATGAAATACGCGCCAACCGACTTGGCGATCTTCGACAGACGCTCGAAATCGATACGCAACGCGAATGCGGAGGCGCCCGCCACGATCAGCTTCGGCTTATGTTCCTGAGCGAGCTTCTCAGCAGCGTCGTAGTCGATGTCTTCGGCTTCATTGAGGCCGTAGCTCACCACGTTGAACCACTTGCCCGACATGTTGACCGGCGAACCATGCGTGAGGTGACCGCCGTGCGCGAGGCTCATGCCCATGATCGTGTCGCCCGGCTTGAGCATGGCGAAGAACACGCCCTGGTTGGCCTGCGAACCGGAGTTCGGCTGCACGTTGGCGGCTTCGGCGCCGAACAGTTGCTTGACGCGGTCGATCGCCAGCTGCTCGGCGATGTCCACGAACTCGCAACCGCCGTAGTAGCGCTTGCCGGGATACCCTTCGGCGTACTTGTTGGTGAGTTGCGAGCCCTGCGCGGCCATCACGGCCGGGCTCGTGTAGTTTTCCGACGCGATCAGCTCGATATGCTCTTCCTGACGGCGGTTTTCCTGCTGGATGACGCTCCAGAGTTCAGGATCGACGTTGGCGATGGTGCTTTGGGCTCTGTCAAACATACGGATTCCGTTGAGTGTGTTCAGGTTGACCGGATCGTGTGCCGAATCTTGCGTAGAGGGTACGCAGCGCTGCTGGCGGCTGGGCCAGCCCTGACGTGGCGGATGGAGATTCGCCGCACACACGAGGCAGGACAGCCACCGTCAGCGCAGATAAATGCGCGCGGATCACGGCTGCCCAGGCGAACGGCAAAACGGCACCCTGCGCTTCACGGTGGGTTGTTCCACCTTGAATCCGATTGCTTGAACCGGTTCTATCGCCAGTCACGCAGGGATGAGCGCGTTAGTTTATTGGAAGAGGATCGAATAGGCAACCGGCTTCCTGCCGGCCCCGTGGGCGCTCGCGAAGCCGCTTGCGGCACTGCCGCGACCGGCGCACCGATACCCGGTGAAAGCACACCCGGCACCCGCGGTGCGTCCCTGCCCCCGCCGTTTGTACGGCTGGTTCAGCCTTGCCGCAGCGCCGCATTGGAAGTAGGCTTGGGGCCTTTCTCCTTTACCAGCCAGGGAACTGCAATGATCGTGTTCGTCACCGGAGCGTCCGCGGGGTTCGGCGCCGCCATCGCTCGCGCTTTTGTCAAGGGCGGCCATCGTGTCGTCGCCACCGCGCGCCGTAAGGACCGCCTGCAGGCGCTCGCCGACGAACTTGGCGACGCCCTGCTGCCGTACGAGCTCGACGTGCGCGACCGCGCCGCCGTCGAGGCTGTGCCGGCCTCGCTGCCCGCCGACTTCGCCGCGCTCGACGTGCTCGTCAACAATGCCGGGCTCGCGCTCGGCATCGAGCCGGCGCAAAAGGCGAATCTCGACGAATGGAACACCATGATCGAGACCAACTGCACGGGCCTCGTGCAGATCACACATGCCCTCCTGCCCGGCATGGTGGAGCGCAACCGCGGCCACATTTTCAATCTGGGCTCGGCGGCCGGCAGCTGGCCGTATGCGGGTGGCAACGTCTATGGCGCCACCAAGGCGTTCGTGCACCAGTTCAGTCTGAATCTGCGCGCCGATCTGGCCGGTACGGCATTGCGCGTAACCAACATCGAGCCGGGTCTGTGCGGCGGCACCGAGTTCTCGAACGTGCGTTTCCGCGGAAACGACGAAAAAGCGGCCAAAATGTACGAGAACGTAAAACCGTTGACCCCCGAAGATATCGCCGACTCGATCTACTGGATCGCCACCCGGCCTGCCCACGTGAACGTCAATACGATCGAGCTGATGCCGGTGGCCCAATCGTTCTCCGCTTTGTCGGTCCAGCGCGGCTGAAATTCCCGCTAAGGCCCGCCAGCCGGGGCGCACATCTTGAAACAGACCTGGGGGTGTGCGTTCCGGTAAAATGCGCCGCATGAATATGTCGACCAGCCAGCCCGGCACGGAAATCGGCTTCACGTGGCCAATCCGCGTGTATTACGAAGATACCGACGCCGGCGGCATCGTGTTTTACGCGAATTACCTGAAATTTTTTGAGCGGGCGCGCACCGAATGGCTGCGCGCGTGCGGCGTCGACCAGAACCGGCTCGCCGACGAAGCGGACGCAATCTTCATCGTCCGCAGCACCGCAATCGACTATCGGGCGCCGGCCCGGCTCGACGATGTCGTCAATGTGGTGAGCCGGATCGAACGTCTGGGCCGCGCATCCGTTGATTTTGTGCAGGAAGCGTGGCGTGACGATACGCTGCTTGCGAGCGGCGCCATCCGGATCGGTTGCGTCGAGCGCATTGCGCTGCGGCCGGCAGCGATTCCCGCACCGGTTCTCGCTGCCTTGCGGCGCGGGCCGGGCGCGAATGGCGGCGGTATGTCAACGGACAACGACTGAACCCCGTTGTTACGGGGCCAGTGAACTCATATCGATCTAGCAGCACAAAGCATGGTTCGGCTTGCAATATCGCCGATGCTTCCGTTTTGCTCACGGCAAGCTTCGAGTGACCTTGCAGCCGGACGCCCCCTTCCGGGACGTTAAAACGAACCTTTATGAACACTACACAAGATCTGTCGATCGTTTCTCTCGTACTCAATGCGAGCCTTCTGGCGCAGGCCGTCATGGCGCTGCTGCTTCTGCTGTCGCTGTTGTCGTGGACTTTCATCTTCCGCAAGTGGTTTGCGATCCGCCGGGCGCGCGCGCAAACTGAACGCTTCGAACGCGACTTCTGGTCGGGCGGCGACCTGCAGGCGCTCTATCAGAGCGCCGCGAACAACCGTCACACGATCGGCGCACTGGAGCGGATTTTCGAGTCCGGCATGCGCGAATTCCTGAAAGGCAAGGAAAAGCGCCTGAACGATTCAGGGGCGATTCTCGACGGCGCACGCCGCGCCATGCGCGCCGCGTTCCAGCGTGAAATGGACGTGCTCGAGGCAAATCTGGCGTTTCTCGCGTCGGTTGGCTCGGTCAGCCCGTATATCGGTCTGTTCGGCACGGTGTGGGGGATCATGAATGCATTCCGCGGCCTCGCCAACGTGCAACAGGCTACGCTCGCGAACGTCGCGCCAGGTATTGCCGAAGCGCTGACCGCCACCGCAATCGGTCTGTTCGCCGCAATTCCGGCCGTGGTCGCCTACAACCGCTACGCGCACGACATCGACCGTCTGGCAATCCGCTTCGAGACCTTCATCGAAGAGTTCTCGAACATCCTGCAACGTCAGGCACAGTAAGGAGTCCACGATGGCAGGCTCTTCCTCAAGCATGCGCGGCTCGCGCCAGCGCCGCGCCATGGCCGACATCAACGTCGTGCCGTACATCGACGTGATGCTCGTGCTGCTCGTGATCTTCATGGTGACCGCGCCGCTCGTCGCCCCGTCGATCGTCAATCTGCCGACCGTCGGCGGCGCCGCGCCTCAGCAGCAAACCCCGCCCGTGATCGTGAACATCCGCGCGGATGGCAATATGAGCGTCAAATACAAGGACGATGCCGGCGCGCAGCAGCAGGAAGACATGACCAAGGCCGATCTGCACGGCTTCATCGCCGACCGCGCGCAGTCGCATCCCGACCAGCCGGTCGTGATCGCCGCCGACAAGACCGTGAAGTACGAAGTCGTGATGAATGTGATGTCCGATCTGAAGGCTCAGGGCGTCAAGCGCGTTGGATTGCTCGTCAAATCGCAATGATCCGCAAGAATTCCGAATACCCGCTCCAGCCACCGCGTGAACGCGGCACAGGGCGAGCCTTTGCGTTCGCACTGGTGATGCATGCGCTGCTCGGATTCTTCCTGTACCACGGCATTCAGTGGCAAAACAGCACGCCGGAAGGCGCGGAAGCCGAGCTGTGGACCGAGATCCCCGACACGGCGATCCCGCGTCAACCCCCTCCGCCGCCCGTGCCGGTAGCCCCCGCCCCGCCGCTGCCGGACGAACAGGCCGACATCGCGCTGCAGGAAAAGAAACGCCAGCAACAGGAAGCGGCCCGCCAGGCGCAACTGGCCGAGCAGCAACGCCTGCAAAAGCTGCAAGCCCAGCAGGAAGCCGAGGCGAAGCGCCAACAGCAACTGGCGGCCGATCAGGCTGCGCAGCTCGCCGCGCAAAAAGCGGCGGCGGCCAAGCAGAAACAGTTGCAACAACAGCAACAGCAACAGCAGGCCGAGAAACTGAAGCAGCAGCAATTGGCCGACCAGCAAAAGCAGCAACAGCAGGAGCAGCAGAAACAGGCCGAAGCTGAAGCGCAGAAGAAGGCCGACGCGCAGAAAGCGGCGAAAGCCAAGGCTCAGGCCGATGCTGCGGCGCAAGCGAAGAAACTGGATGCAGAACGTCGTGCGCGGCTGGCCCAGATGCAAGGCTCGGCGGGCGGCGAAGGCTCGACCGGTAACGGGCTGGCGAAGAGCGGCACGGGCAGTGGTTCGGGTGGTACGGCGACATCGCCGGGCTACGCGGACAAGGTGCGCCGTGTCGTGCGCCCGAACATCTCCTGGGGTGGCGAAACGGAAGGTCTGGAGACCGTCATCTCCGTACGCTGCTCGCCGACAGGCACGTTGCTGGACGCGCAGATCGCGCGTAGCAGCGGCAACCCGGCGTGGGACGATGCGGCACTGCGGGCCGTCCAGCGTTCCAATCCGATGCCTCAGGATATCGACGGAAAAACGCCGACCAGCTTCAAGATCACGTTGCGCCCGGCAGGTTGATAGCAGCAATTTGACAGTCAATTGACAGCAGACCCCGCGCCCCGCCTGGCGCGGCGTGTCCGGGAACGAATTAGATGTTTCCGGGTCTCTCTGCTGTCATGAAGTGTTAGTAAAACCGTTTTTGGGGAAACCATTCAGCATGAGTTTGATGACCAAGCTAGGCCTGCGGACACTTGTAGCGTCGTGCCTGATCGCCGTCGGCGGCGGCGCCAACGCCCAGCTCAACGTCCTCGTGACGGGCGTCGGGTCCACCCAGTTTCCGATCGCAACGGCGAATTTCGCCAACGAAGCGAACTCGCCGCAGCAGGTCAGCACGATCGTGCGTCAGGATCTGCAACGCAGTGGGAAGTTCACGAATATCGACGCGGGCAGCACGCCGGTCGCGGAAACCGATTCCGTCGATCTCGGCAGCTGGAAAGCCAAGGGCGCTAACGCGTTCGTTTCGGGCAGCGTAAACCGCCTGCCGAACGGCCAGTATGAAGTGCGTTTTAAACTGTACGACACCGTCAAGGGCGAAAGCCTTGGCGGCCTCGTGCTGGTGAGCCCGGAAAGTGGCTTGCGTATGAGCGCGCACAAAGTCGCGGACTATATCTACGCGAAGCTGATGGGCAGCCGCGGCGTATTCGCCACGCGCCTGTCGTACGTCATCAAGACCGGCGGCCGTTATCAATTGCAGATTTCCGATTCGGACGGCCAGGACGCGCACATCGCGTTGTCGAGCCCCGAGCCGATCATCTCGCCGGCATGGTCGCCTGACGGCACCAAGGTCGCTTACGTTTCGTTCGAAAAGAAAAAGCCCATCGTCTACATCCACGATCTGCCCACGGGCCGTCGCGTGATCGTATCCGACCAGAAGGGTAACAACAGTGCGCCGGCGTGGTCGCCGGATGGCCGCACGCTGGCTGTCGCGCTTTCGCGCACCGGCAACACGCAGATTTTCGCCGTCAATGCGGACGGCAGCGGCCTGCGGCGCCTGACGCAAGGCAGTTCGATCGACACTGAACCGTGCTTCTCTCCTGACGGCCAGTCGATCTATTTCACCAGTGACCGCGGCGGTCAGCCTCAGATCTACAAGATGTCGGCTCAGGGCGAGAACGCCGGCGCCGCGCAACGCGTGACTTTCACGGGCAGCTACAACACCAGCCCGCGCGTGAGCCCGGACGGCAAGCAACTCGCCTATATCTCGCGCGTCGGCGGCGGGTTCAAGCTGTATCTCCAGGACCTGCAAGGCAATACGGCCACGGGCCTGACGGACACCACACATGACGAATCGCCGAGCTTCGCGGCGAACGGTCAGTACATTCTTTACGCCACACAGGTGAACGGCCGTGGCGTGTTGGCCGCAGTATCGACCGACGGTCGCACTCGGCAGGTCCTGTCCGTTCAGGGTGGCAGCGTACGCGAGCCATCCTGGGGCCCGTTTATGCAGTAACGTTGATGCAATAACACAAGGAGAGTAACAAAATGATGTCCAAACTTCGTTTCGCATTTGCCGTATTGATGGTCGGTGCGCTGGCCGCATGTCACTCGGGCGTCAAGCTCGACGAAAACGCTAACAAGGGTGGTGCAGTTTCGACGCAACCGAATCCGACCGATGTCGCTCAGGTCAACGTCGATCCGCTGAACGATCCGAACAGCCCGCTCGCCAAGCGCAGCATCTACTTCGACTTCGACAGCTACTCGGTCAAGGACGACTATCAATCGCTGCTGCAACAACACGCGCAATACCTGAAGAGCCATCCGCAACGTCACGTCCTGATCCAGGGCAACACCGACGAACGCGGCACCAGCGAGTACAACCTGGCACTCGGCCAGAAGCGTGCTGAAGCTGTGCGTCGTTCGCTGGCGCTGATGGGCGTGACGGACTCGCAAATGGAAGCCGTGAGCCTCGGCAAGGAAAAGCCGCAAGCAACCGGTCATGACGAATCGTCGTGGGCACAAAACCGCCGCGCCGACCTCGTGTACCAACAGTAAGTAACGGGTGATGAGCCGAATGACGCATCGTTTCTCCTGGCTGCGGTTTGCCGCAGCGGCCTGCGTCGCGGGCACGGCCTTCGCGGCTGTGCCCGCGCATGCGGGCATCTTCGACGACGATCAGGCCCGCCAGGCTATTCTCGATCTGCGTTCGAAGACCGATAGCCTGTCGAGCCAACTGTCGGCTGCACAGCGCACGATCATCGATCAGACCAACCGTCTCGATCAGCTGAATCAGCAGGTCGCGACGTTGCGTGGGCAGAACGAGGATATGGGCAACCAGCTCTCCATACTGCAAAAACAGCAGAAGGACTACTACACCGATCTGGACACGCGGCTGAAGAAATTCGAACCGCAGCAACAGACAGTGGACGGCGTCCAGGGCGAGGTGCAGCCGGGTGAAACCGATTCGTTCAATGCGGCTTCACAGCAGTTCCGCAATGGCGACTTCAAGAACGCGGCGGCATCGTTCCGCAGCTTCATCTCCAAGTATCCGAATAGCCCCTACCAGCCGACCGCGCAGTACTGGCTCGGCAACGCACTTTATGCGCTGCGTGACTACAAGGGCTCGACGGCGACCTGGCAAGGTGTGGTGAAGAACTACCCGCAACATCCGCGTGCGCCGGAAGCGCTGCTCGCGATTGCGAACAATCAGCTCGAGCAAGGTCAGAAGGCTGCGGCCAAGAAGACGCTGGAGCAGATCGTCGCGCAGTACAGCGGCTCGGACGTCGCGCAGTCAGCTCAGAGCAAGCTGTCGCAGATCAAGTAGTCGCACAAGGTTTGTGCAGTTGATGTAACGCGCAGTGGCTGCGCAGTCTCGAACGCGGCCTCAAAATTAACGGCCACGCGCGCCTCTCGCCGGAAAGCCCGGGGTAGCAATACCTCGGGCTTTTCACTATCTGAAGTACAGATACCTCAACTAACCACCATGGGTTGACAGCCTGCGGCGGCTATCGCTATAATCTCGCTTCTCTTTTGGGTCGTTAGCTCAGCTGGTAGAGCAGCGGACTTTTAATCCGTTGGTCACAGGTTCGAATCCCGTACGGCCTACCAAAAGATTCAAGGGCTTGCACGCGTCAGCGTCGCAAGCCCTTTTTCTTTGGCGCGCGAATTCAGCTACACAAACTCGACGAGCTGCAATTGCGCGCGCAATCGCGTGAAAACCACGTGAACAGAGCGGCAAAAAAACACGCCCCTAATTCCCCTCTGCAGGCCTCACGACCATCACCGTTTCATGCGGCTGTATTCCGTGAGCATCGGCACCATCTGCGCATACAGCTTCGGGTTTCCCGCGACGACCTCTCCCAAGCGCAGAAAATCGGAACCACCGGCATAGTCGCCAACCAGGCCGCCCGCTTCCCTGACCAGCAGGCTGCCCGCCGCCATATCCCACGCGCTCGACCCCTGTTCGAAGAACCCGTCGAGACGACCGGCCGCGACGTTCGCGAGATCGAGCGCGCCTGCGCCCGGACGGCGCAGACCGGCACAAGCGCCGGTCATTTCGGCGAACAGGCGCGTGTAGGCGTCGAGGTCCGCCATATCGCGGAACGGGAAACCGGTGCCGATCAGGCCGTCTGCGAGACGGTCACGCTCCGCCACGCGAATGCGGCGGTCGTTCAGGAATGCACCGCTGCCGCGCGTGGCCGTGAACAGGTCGTTGCGGGTCGGGTCGTAGACCACGGCCTGCGTGACCGTACCCTTGTGCGCGAGCGCGATCGACACGCAGTAGTACGGAAAGCCGTGGATGAAATTCGTGGTGCCGTCGAGTGGATCAATGATCCACTGGTACTCGGACACGTTGTCCGACTGCCCCGATTCTTCCGCGAGGATCGCGTGATCGGGATAGGCGGTCTTCAGTGTATCGATGATTGCCGCTTCGGATGCCTTATCGACTTCTGTAACGAAATCGTTGTGCTGCTTCTTGCTGATCTGCAGCAGTTCGAGATCGAATGACGCGCGGGTGATGATCAGCGCCGCGCGGCGGGCGGCGCTGACAGCGATATTGAGCATGGGATGCATGAGCCTGAATCCTTTTGACGGAGCGGCATGACGACCGTCCGGCAGCAAAGTTGACTGGAACCTTTGGAGAAACAGCGTGACATCTGGAGCCATCCCGATCGCTCAGAAATCCCTCCATTGATATCTCGCGCTTGCGCTTGTGACGCCCGACACACCACAGTCGAGTCAGGTCGCAGTCGACCGTCCGCTAGCATTGCGTGCCACCAGCGCACGAACCAGCGCCCAGTCCGCGTGCTCGCAGAAGTCGATCATCATGGTCCCGCACGGTCCGTCGTGAGTCACGAGGCGTTCGGTCAGCATGTCGTTGATACCGCGGCGCCGGCCGCTCCCGCAGGCCACCTTGCGCGGATTAGCGCCCATTCCGGTACCGCTGCAGAAATTGACGACCCAGCGCTGCGTCGCACGCGACCCGCTGCGAACAAGCAGGGCTTCGATCGCACGATATTTGTAGTCAATCGACGCCTCGACCGGCACTCGAAATTCGTCCTGAATGGAAAAGGCCGCGCCAGGCCGGTCGAGCTCGAACGTGGCATTGTCAGGCCACATCGACAGATCGATTCCCAACGCAGACTCGCTTGCAAACCTTCGCAACAACACGATCGAGCCGCGCACTTCACCCAGGCGCGGAATCGTGTCGCCCAGATACCAGCGTACGTCCGGATAGCGCTCGGTGTACGACTCGAACGTCTGCGCGAAACTGCGTGCGCAGTCCTGGCTGCCACATTCGTCCTTGACCGACATCACGACACATTCGCCGGGATACCGCGCCAGAAACGCCGCGCACGCGGCGATGACATCGTCGAACATCAGGCCAAGCGGAATGCGCGCGTGATTGATGTGAAATACATCGCGCTCATGCCGGCAGCGAATATCGAGCACCCGCACGCCGCATGTCAGTTGTTTCGCGAGACTCGCGCCCTGCGTCTTCGCGAGCGGATCTTCCACGGTGTAGGCGCAGCTGTCGTGGCTGCCCGGCAAAGTTAACTGGTTCAACACAGAATCGTCGGAAAGGTCCGACATCCAGCAAGCCGGTGCCGGCCCGGCGGTATCAATGTGCATAGGTGTAATGGGTTAAGCGGTCTGGAAATCGCTCTCTTCCGCTGTATATTGTTTAACGGTCATCTTCTTGCCCTCTTGACCGGGCAAGCTGCGCGAAGCAAGTTTTGCATCCCCTCACTCGTTAATACATGCCGAAGAAACAAACGCTTTGGATTACCGCCGCCGATGTCGCGCGCCGCGCCGGTGTCTCGCGTTCTGCCGTATCGCGCGCCTTCTCGCCTACCGCCAGCATCGCGCCCGAGACGCGGGAGCGCGTGATGGAGGCTGCCCGCACCCTCGGCTACCAGGTCAACCTGATCGCGCGCGAAATGATCATGCAGCGCAGCAGCATGGTCGGTGTCGTCACCGCGGGCTTCGAAAACCCGTTTCGCGCGAAGCTGCTGTCGCAGATCATCGCCGCGCTCGGGCGCCACCAGCTCACGCCGCTCGTGATGAACGCGGAAGATCCGGTGCAAACCAAGCAATCGCTCGATATGCTGCTGAGCTATCGGATCGCCGGCATCATCATGACCTCCGCATCGCCCCCGCTTGACCTCGCCCGCCAGTACCTCGAGGGCGAGATTCCGGTCGTCATGATCAACCGCGCATCGAATCTGCCGGGTGCGGACGTCGCGGTGAGCGATAACGCAGCAGGCGCCGCGCTGGCCGCGCAAATGCTGATCGATGCCGGTGCTACGCGGCTCGCCTTCGTTGGCCCGACGAAGACCAGTTACAACGGAAAATCGCGCGGCACCGGTTTTGTTCGCGCCGTCCAGCGCATTGCAAAGAAAAACCCACAGCTTGCCCTTCCGGCCGGGATGCACGTTACGGCGGCCGATACCTACGAATGCGGCATGGCGGCAGCGCATGCGCTGCTGAATCAGGAAGTGCGTCCCGACGGCGTGTTCTGCTCGTCCGATCTGCTCGCACTGGGTTTTATCGATGCCGCGCGGCAACACTTCGCGATGCGTGTGCCGGACGAGCTTCGAGTGGTGGGCTTCGATGATATTCCTGCCGCCAGCTATGAAAACTACCAACTCACCACCATCCAGCAGGACACGCACGCCCTCGCGAATGCCGCGACCGACATGCTGATCGACCGTATGAACGCGTTCTCCGGCACCTCTCGCACCCGTGTGGTGCCGATCGCGGGCGTGGTGCGAAAAAGCTGCGCCTGAACGCCATTCAAGCGATGCGCTGACCGCTCGCCGCATCGAAAAAATGAAGCTGCCGGGCCGGCAAGGTTACGCTGAGCAGTTCGCCCGGCGCGGGTCGCCGGTGATACGGCAGACGCACCACCAGACTCTGCTTGCCCAGGCTGCCGAAGGCGAGATTGTCCGCCCCCAGCATCTCGCACGCATCGACGGGCAGTCGGATCTGCTGATCGGCTCCTTCGCCGCTGACCGCCACCATCACATGCTCGGGGCGAACGCCAAGCACGCACTCGCGACCAGCCACGACGGCGGCACCGGAATCGCTCGCGCCGGCAATGGCGATCCGCGGTCCATCGTTGACGTCGAAGTGCCGACGGTCATCAGACAGGCGGCCGTGCAGCAGATTCATCGCAGGCGAGCCCATGAAGCTGGCGACAAAGGTGCTCTGGGGACGTTCGTAGATTTGTTCCGGAGTGCCGATCTGTTCGATGCGTCCTTGATTCAGCACGACGATTCGCTGTGCCAGCGTCATCGCTTCGACCTGATCGTGCGTGACATAGAGCGTCGTTGTGCCGAGACGCGTGTGCAGGTTGCGCATTTCCGCGCGCATCTGACTACGCAATTTGGCATCGAGATTGGACAAGGGTTCGTCGAACAGAAAGAGCGCAGGTTCGCGCACGATCGCGCGCCCCATGGCGACCCGTTGCCGTTGTCCGCCCGACAACGCGTGCGGCTTGCGCTCAAGCAAGGCGTCGAGCGAAAGCATCTGTGCAGTTGCCGCGACGCGCTCGCGAACCTTCTCCGGCGTCATGCCGCGCATCCGCAGACCGAATGCGATGTTCTGCGCAACCGTCATGTGGGGATAGAGCGCGTAACTTTGAAATACCATCGCGACATTGCGCTCTTGCGGCTCAACCTCGTTGATGATACGCGAGCCGATCCTGATGTCACCGGACGTGATGCTTTCGAGCCCGGCCGTCATCCGTAACAGGGTCGATTTTCCGCAGCCCGAAGGACCGACCAGCACGACAAATTCGCCGTCCGCCACCTCGAGATCGATGTCGCGCAAAACCTGCTGCCGGGCGTGCCGCGTCTTGCAGACCGCACGGAGTGTGAGTGTAGCCACCGTGTATTTCCTGTCGTAATACCGTCGCCTCAAGCCACGGAGCAATGCCGCAGCAGACGGCTGCCTCTCAGCCTCGCAAGCGATGAGAGGCAGCCCATGTGACTGCGGAACCGGGTGCCGCATTGCAGCGGCGACTGCGCTCAGAACCGGTGCAGAATGCCGACGCCCGCCGCGAACTGGCTGCCGGACGACGAAGGCGAGCCATTGAAGCCGTCACCGATCGACGCCGTGGCGTTGATGATGCTTACGCCGTTCGAGCCGATCGTCTTGCCGCTCGAGTGCTGATACGCCTCGCCCAGATACAGACCCGTACGCGCCGACAGGCTGTAGTACTGCGTGAGCGAGATCTGATGATATTGCGCCGCGCTCGTGATGCCGTTCGACTGCGTTGCACGCGTATAGCTATAGCCACCCGCGAAATCCCAGCTCACTGTCGGCTTCCAGTGCAATGCCGCGCCTGCGGTGTTGAAGGTCGCCGTGTTGCGGAACGACGAGCCCACGCCCGGAATGTACTGAACATTCGAGTAGGACACCGACACGTCCCACGCCGTCGAGAACTTGTAGCCCGCCGTCACCGCGACGCGCTGCTGTCCCTGCGCGGTCTGGTAGCCGTTGTTGATCGCCGAGACGCCAGGCTGGCCGCCCGAGTTCGTCGTCGACGCAGCACCCCATGCGCCACCGCCGGGCGTCGAATTGTTGACGCGCTGGAAACCCGCTGCGATACCGAACGGACCATTCAGATACTGAATCGCCGCGCTCCAGGTCGAACCGGCATTGGTGCTGCCCGCCACGCCGCCAAGCGCATACGAACCGCTCACCGTAAAGCCGTAGAGCTTCGGCGACGTATAGACCAGCGAATTGTTCGCGCGGATCGTCGTGTCGAGCGAATCGATGTCGCCTGGATGCGCGCCGAAGAAACCCGTCAGATAAGTCGTCGGGCTATACGGCGAAAGCAGTGAGTAGTACGACGTGTACTGGCGACCTGCCGTGAACGTACCGTAGGCCGGATTCGTCAAGCCCACCCACCCCTGGCGCGTGAACATCCCACCCGTGAACTGCGACATACCGTTCGCACTGTTCACACCGGCTTCGAGCTGGAAGATCGCCTTCGTACCACCGCCGAGATCTTCACCGCCCTTCAGGCCGAACCGGCTGCCGGCCCATGCGCCGTTCGACATCGTGACGGCGGAGTGACCACCCGTCGTCGAGCCCCGCGACGTACTGCTGTTCTGGTAAACAATGCCGTTATCGATGACCCCGTAGAGCGTGACGCTGCTCTGAGCCTGGGCCGTCGTGGTCGCTGCAAGGCCTGCAGCCGCCATCGCGACCGCCAAGTGCTTCTTCATTTGAATGGATCTCCAGTGTGGTAGGTAGACGGGCGCCCAGGCGCCCGGCACATTGACAATGTCACCTGACGCAGGCGCCATCGAGCAGCGCGTGACGCCTGCTTTCTTCGATTTACTTCAACCCGCCGGAAAAACCGCGCAACAAATAACGCTGTACGTATCCCGCGACTGCCAGCGTCGGCAAGGACGCGATCATTCCGACACTCATCAGATCGCCCCAATCGATGCCGTTCTCCGTGACATAGCCCGCCACAGCGAGCGGCAGCGTGAAGCGGCTCGGCGTGGAGAGAAACAGCAGGGCAAGCAGAAATTCATTCCAGGCGGTGATCATCACGAAGATCGCGGTAGCGACCAGCCCGGGCGCACACAGCGGCAGCACGATATGCACGAGCCGCTGGGCGAGCCCGGCGCCATCGAGACAGGCGGCCTCTTCATAGTCGATGGGAATTTCCCGCACGAACGAAAGCAGCATCCAGATCGACAGCGGCAGCGTGTACACCTGATAGGCGAGCATCAGTCCGAACTCGGAATCGAGCAGATGCAGGGTCTTAGCGAGCGTGAACAGCGGCACCGCCACCGTAATCGGCGGCATCAGCTTGACGGCCAGCACCAGCATCAGAAACAGCAGGTCGAGGCGCGCCGGAAAGCGCAGGCGCACGAGTGCATAGGCAGCCGGAAACGCGAGCGCAAGCGAGAGCAGCGTGGTGCCGCAACTGACGAGCAGCGAATTCAGCAACTGCCGCCCGATGCCGCTTGCCCATACCGATTCGAAGTGCTGCAGGGTCGGCACCTGCGGCCACAGCGCGAGCGGATGATCGAGTCGCTCGAGGGTCGGCGTGAATGCGGCGCCAAGCATCCAGATGCAGGGCAGCAGCAACAGGATCAGCGCGGTGGCCCGCAGCAACCAGAGCACCGCATGCTGGCCCGTCTGGCGAAAAACCGGGGATGAGGCAGCGGAATTCATCATGCGCCCGCCTTGCGGATCGACAACCATACGTTCGCCGAGACCAGCACGGCCGCCACCAGCAGCATCAACACCGAAGCGGCGCTGGCCGGCCCGACATTGAAGAAGCGGAAACCCGTGTCATAGACATAGGTCGACAGCGTCTGGGTCGCATTCCCAGGCCCGCCGCCCGTGAGCGCATAGACCTTGTCGAACAGCTTGAAGGTGTCGACTGAACGCAACAGCATTGCCAGCACGATCTGCGGCACGATCAGCGGCAGCGTGATGTGGCGCAGACATTGCCATTCACTCGCACCGTCGGTGCGGGCCGCTTCATACAGCTCGGGAGCAATGGACTGCAAACCGGCGAGAATGATCAGGAATGCCATAGGTGTCCATTGCCAGACGTCCACAAGAATGAGCGACCAGATCGCCAGGTTCGGATCGGACAGCCATTGCACGCCCGGCAAACCGAACACCGCGAGCAAGGCGTTGAGGAACCCGCTGTAATTCAGCCAGTTGCGCCAGATTGCCGAGCACACCAGCGTCGACAGCATCATCGGCAGAATAAGGAACGGCATGACAAAACGGCGACCGCGAAATGCCCGGGAAAACAGCAGCGCCAACGCGCCGCCCAGCACCACTTCGCTAACCGAAGCCACGACCGTGAATTGCAGCGTATTGAAGAAACTGGCTGCAAACTCACTGTCCGCGAGCACCGAGCGATAATTTCCCAGCCCGGCAAATGCGCGCTGCCCCGACGCATAGTCGACGTTGAAAAACGAATCGACCAGGACGCGCAGGACCGGGTACAGCGCGAGTACGCCGAGTACCAGCGCAGACGGCCCGACCAGCAAGACCAATGGCAGAAAACGACGCACGGCGCTCATGGAAGTGTTCAACGTCGCGCCGTTATTTGGCGATCGCGGCCATCGCCGGCGTAATCTTTTGCGCGGCCTGATGCAGTGCGGCGTCGGGCGCGAGTTGACCCGTCAGGACGAGTTGCAAAGCGTCGCCCAGAATGCTCTCGATCTGCTGCCAATCCTTCACACGCGGGCGGGCACGGCCTGCCTCGAGCGCCTTGAGCTGATCCGGATACCAGCGGAATTGCTGCACGAGTGCCGGGTCTTCGAACACGCTCTTGCGGGTCGGCGGAATACCCATCGCGGCAAGGCGCGTCTGCGTGTCGCGCGCAGTCAGGTAGGCGAGGAATGCCTGCGCCAGCGTTGCATGCGGCGCGTCCTTCGGAATCGCCATCTGCCAGATGCCTAGCATCGGCGAAGGTCCTTTCACTTGTCCAGGCGGCGCCTGCAGCGCGACCTCGCCGACCACGCGAGACTGCTTCGGATCGTCGAGCGCCGGAATCCATGCCGGCCATACCTCGAGTGCCTGCGCCGCCGCACCCTTTTGCAGGGCGTCGCGCACTTCGGCCGCGCCGTAAACCGCCACGTCCTTCGGCGCATAGGCTTTCAGCGCAATGAACATCTTCAACGCCGCCAGTGCTTGCGGGGAGTCGATCGTCACCTTGCCATCCTGGTCGATCACGTCACCGCCATAGGCCCACAGAATCGGCATGAAACCCGTCACGATCGGGTTGCCCTTGGTACCGCGAAACACCACGCCGGACACGTTCGCATCCGCACCGCCGGCGGCCTGTGCGATCTTCAGCACGTCGTCCCAGTTGCGCGGCGGTTGCAGCTTGTATTTCGCCAGCAGGTCGCGGCGATAGGCGAACATTTCAACGTTGCCGACCACCGGCAATGCGTACAGCCCGCCCGACGGCGCACGGCCGAGCGCGACGGTCGAGGCGACCATGTCCGTATCGGCGAGCGTAGCCGGAAGCGGCTTCAGCCACCCGTTCGCGATGAATTCGGGCGACCAGGTGTCGTCCATCATGACGAGGTCGTATGCGCCGGTTCCTTCACGCATCGACAACTTCAGCTTCTGATAGAGGTTCGCATTCGGCAGCTTCAGCAACTCGATGTCAGCGCCGGGATGCAGCTTCGTGAAGCCGGCAACGGCCTCCGCCAGGCCTCGGCCATAAATGTCGTCGCGGCCCGCGATCACGAGATCGGCCGCGCTGACGCTCAACGTCACGACGGATAGAGCGACCGCGACGGACACGGCGCGCAGGCTACTGAACAGTTTCATGCGATATCTCATTGAATTTGCGGAATCGTCACGGCGCGTTGCACACGTGTGCAACGCGGCCCGAAAAAGAATGCCACTCAGGGCATGACCGCCATTCTCGCTGCAGATCGTTAAAGATTTGTGGCAAGCAAACAGAAAGCTACGGCAGTCGCATTCAAGCGTGAAGCATTCCCACAGCGCAATTCACACCGCCTTACGCAACCACGAAGCGCCTCTTACGGCATGTCTCTTCGGCACCGAGCAGATACCACGGACTCCGAACATTGATATTTATCGAGATGTGAAGACATGCAATGATCGCCGCCGATTCTGCGAATCACGCTGTCATGCCGCGTGTGCAGATGTTCTGGCCATACCGCAGATCCCTGCGCTTTCATTCCGTCAATATGACCAATTTTCTGTTTGGCCTTGTCTCAAACCTTGCGTTGCTGGCCATCCTGCTAAGCGCGTGCCATCTGTGCAACCGGCTCGTACCTGGCGCCACGCTCAACGGCCCGCACATTTTCGTCGCGCTGGCATCGACCGCGTTGCTGCTCGATGCCGCCCTGACGTTTCTCGTATTCGCTGACGCGCAGAGCCGCTATGGCAAGTTCAGCACGACGAGCGCATTCTTCGAACGCGGCGGCGCGTACACGGTGGCGGCCATTGCCGCACTGGCCTGGCAGTACGCGACGCGGCGCGTGCGACACGCCAGAACAAGCGGCAACACGCTGGTCATTCGCACGTCGCCGTATTCCGAATCACATCTGCCGATGTAAGACCACGCGCGCCATTTTCTTCAGTCACGCAATCCGCATCATCGTCGGGAACGGAGCTTGCGTATGGGCGCGCCGTCGCCTATAACTCCCGAAGACCGAGGGTTACCGTTTGCGCCCGCCACCGGGCATTTGCCGCTGTATTGCACTCCCGCCGTTCAATCAGTCGAAGGCAACTCAACCAACGAGGAACATCTTGGATCTCGAAACCGTACGCGTGTTCATCATGACCCGAGGCATCGACCTCGGCACCAAGGTACTCGGCGCGATCGTGTTGTGGATCGTCGGTCGCTGGGTCATTGGCCTGATCACCGGCTTGCTTCGCAAGCTGCTGTCGAAAAACGGCCGGGTCGATCCCACCCTCGCTCATTACCTCGGTTCGATTCTCGGCGCACTGCTGAACCTGCTGCTGATCCTTGCGATCCTGCAGGTGTTCGGTGTCCAGACAACTTCGTTCGCTGCCTTGCTCGCCGGCCTCGGTCTGGCGATCGGCACGGCATGGGGCGGCCTGCTCGCCCACTTCGCGGCAGGCATCTTCATGCAGGTGCTGCGGCCGTTCAAGGTGGGGGATTTTGTGATGGCGGGCGGCGTCACAGGCACGGTTTCGGAGTTGGGTCTGTTCGGCACGACCATCGTGACGCCCGACAATGTGACAACCATCATCGGCAACAACAAGATCTTTTCGGACACAATCTCGAACTACAGCGCATTGCCAGTGCGGCGCGTCGAGCTGACCGCGAAGATTGCGAACGGCGTCGATCCTACGGATGCGATGAACCGGCTCAAGGCGGCCGTTACACAAATTCCGAACGTGGCCGAGAGTCCCGCTCCGGATATCGAAGTGCTGAGCTTCACGCCTGAAGGGCCGTTGCTCTGCGTACGTCCCTACACGCACACCGACCATTACTGGCAGGTCTACTTCGACACCAACCGCGCAATAATCCAGACCTTCAAGGATGCCGGCTATCCGACACCGGAGACTCCGCTTGCACCGCGCATAGTCAGTTGAGCACTGGTTAGCGCTTAGGCCGGTTGGATGGAGGTCGAGGTTCGTTGAGATGAGACGTTTTTTCGCTGTCTCGGCAGATCAACTCACCGGAAGCCGAACCACACAATAAAAAACGGCGTCGCGAAATTCGCGACGCCGTTTTTCCTTCTGCGCCATGCAACACGATGCGTCAGCGCATCAGCGGATGCCCGCCTTCGACGTGTTCTTGCGCGTCATCTTCCATACCGCGCCCAGCACCACCGGCACCACAGCCGCGCCGATACCCACCAGCACGATCAGATTCAGATACTGCCGGATGAACGGAATGTTGCCGAAGAAGTAACCGAGCAGCACCAGCAGGAACACCCACAACAGCGCACCGAGAACGTTGAACAACTGGAACCGGCTAACCGTCATCTCCGATGCGCCGGCAACAAACGGGGCGAAAGTGCGCACTACGGGAATGAAGCGCGCCAGCACGATGGTCTTGCCGCCGTGCTTCTCATAGAAGTTATGCGTTTTCTGCAGCGCGGCGCGGTCGAGGAAGCGTTCGAGAAGAGGAATGTGCGAATTGAACACCCGGGGCCCGATGGACCGCCCCACCATGTAGTTCACCGTATTGCCAGTCACCGCGGCGACCAGCAGCAGCACGATCAGCAAACCGAGGTTCATTTCGCCGGTCGCGCAAAAGGCGCCGCCGATGAACAGTAGCGAATCGCCCGGCAGAAACGGCAGGACAACCAGTCCGGTTTCGCAGAACACGATCAGAAACAGCACCGCATAGACCCAGGCGCCGTACTCGTGAATAAAGACTCCCAGAAACTTGTCGATGTGCAAGACAAGGTTGGCGAACTGTAGAAGCGTGTCCAAAAAAGCGTCCTTTATTGAGCGAGCGTGAGCGTGGCGGGACGGCCGGGTCAGCGGCCTTGCGGGCGATGAGCAGCGAACAGGTGCGCGCTGCCGGAAATTGACCGCGTCATGATACCGAAAGTGCCCGGTCGCGATTAAAAAACTGCCATGCCTTCCGCCCGTATCCGGCCTGCTCGCGCCAAATCGCTATAATTTCGCCATGTCAGAATTCTCCGATACGCCTGCCGGCACCGCCGACGCGGCCGCGGTTTCCGCCGCCGCGCCCGTCCCACGCCCGTTGCGGGCGATCCAGCCGCTGCCCGATCAGCTGATCAGCCAGATTGCCGCTGGCGAAGTGGTCGAGCGGCCGGCCTCGGTGGTCAAGGAATTGCTGGAGAATGCGCTGGACGCCGGCGCGCAGACGCTGCGCATCCTGCTCGACGAAGGCGGCGTCAAACGCATCTCGATCACCGACGACGGCTGCGGCATACCCGAAAACGAACTTGCGCTCGCACTGATGCGCCACGCGACCAGCAAGATCCGCTCGCTCGCCGAACTCGAAGCCGTTGCCACGCTCGGGTTTCGCGGCGAGGCGCTGGCGTCGATTGCGTCGGTCGCGCAGATGAGCATCACGAGCCGCACGGCCGACGCGCCGCACGCCGTGCGCGTCGACGCGCAAACCGGTGTGCTGAGTCCCGCCGCCGGCACCCAGGGCACGACGATCGAAGTCCGTGAGTTGTACTTCAATACGCCCGCGCGGCGCAAATTCCTCAAGAGCGAACAGACCGAACTCGGCCATTGCCTCGAACAGATTCGCCGCGCGGCGCTGGCGCGGCCGGACGTGGCGATTTCGGTCCTGCACAACGGCAAGGCGGTCGAACACTGGAACGCCAGCGAGCCGCCCGTGCGGGTCGCGAAGATTCTTGGCGAAACCTTCGCGACGGCGCATTTGCCGCTCGACGAATCCGCCGGACCGCTCGCGGTCTACGGCTGCGCCGGCCTGCCGACCGCGAGCCGCGGTCGCGCCGACCAGCAGTATTTCTTCGTCAACGGCCGCTTCGTGCGCGACAAGCTGCTCACGCACGCCGCGCGCGCCGCCTACGAAGACGTGCTGCACGGCGACCGCTATCCGTCCTACGTGCTGTTTCTCGATCTGCCGCCGGAAGCCGTCGATGTGAACGTGCATCCCTCGAAAATCGAAGTGCGGTTTCGCGATTCCCGTTCGATTCACCAGTTCGTGTTCCATGCCGTGCAACGTGCGTTGGCGCGGCACGCGGGCGCGTCGCCGGAAACAACCGCCGGTGGGCATGCGGCGCACCTGGAAGCGGCGACGGGCGGGCCGGCTTCCTTCGGCGCCACGCCGCTGGGCGGCGCGGGCGTTGCAGGCCTTGGAGGTGGCGGCGGCTTCGGCGCAGGTGCAGGCGGTTTCGGTGCTGGGACGGGGGGCGGAACGGGCAGCGGCTTCGGTTCGTCGCAACCCGGCAACAGCTGGATGCGCCAGGCGCGCATGACGCAGGGCACCCTGCCGGTTGCGCAACCGCTGGCGTTCTACGACGCGCTGTTCGGCCGCAGGGACACGAACGCCGGCACGGCGGAAGGTGCAACGCTCTTCGAAGCGCGCGATTCGGCTGCGCAAGCGCCGTCCCCGTACAACACCTCGGGGCCGTATGCGTCGCCTGCGTTCAATGCCTCCGACGAACAGCCGCTCGGCTTTGCCCTCGGGCAGATTCACGGCATCTATGTGCTCGCGCAGAACGCGCATGGGCTCGTGATCGTCGACATGCATGCCGCGCACGAGCGCATCCTGTACGAGCAGTTCAAGAACGCCCTCGCCGATCGCACGATCGCGGTGCAGCCGCTGCTGATCCCGCAAACGATGCAGGCCGATCCGATTGAAATCGGCACAGTCGAAGAAGAGCGCGACACGCTGGACGCACTCGGTTTCGATCTCGCCGTGCTGTCGCCAACCACGCTCGCAATCCGCGCGGTGCCTGCGTTGCTGAAGGACGCCGACCTGCAGGCGCTGGCGCGCGCGGTACTCTCCGACTTGCATGCATTCGGCGGCTCCCGCGTGTTGACCGAGCGGCAGCACGAACTGCTCGGCACACTCGCGTGTCATCATGCGGTGCGCGCGAACCGGCGTCTGACGCTCGACGAAATGAACGCGCTGCTGCGCCAGATGGAGGCGACCGAACGCGCCGACCAATGCAACCACGGGCGTCCGACGTGGTATCAGTTGACGCTGTCCGATCTCGACCGGCTATTCATGCGTGGCCAATGACGGTGCGCCTGATTACGCTCATTCGCCGCGCGCCGTCTCGCCCATGACTTCAAGCACTTCACGCACGGCCGCGCCGGTCCCTTGCCTGCTCGGCCCAACCGCATCCGGTAAAACCGCAGCCGCGCTGGCTCTGGCGACACGCAGGCCGGTGGAAATCATCAGCGTCGATTCGGCGCTGGTCTATCGCGAGATGGATATCGGCACCGCCAAGCCGACGCCGGAAGAGCGCGCGGTGGCGCCGCATCATCTGATCGATATCGTGGATCCGACAGATGCCTATTCGGCTGCGCAGTTTCGTGGCGATGCGTTGCGCCTGATCGGCGAGATCAGCGCACGCGGGCGGCTCCCCTTGTTGGTCGGCGGAACCATGCTGTACTACAAGGCGCTCACGCAGGGGCTAAACGACCTGCCCGCCGCCGATGCCGAGGTGCGCGCAGCACTCGATGCCGATGCCGCACGCGACGGCTGGCCGGCCCTGCACGCACGGCTCGCCGCGCTCGATCCCGTTACCGCCGCCCGCCTCGCACCGAACGATTCACAGCGAATTCAGCGGGCGCTCGAGGTTTTCATGCTGACGGGGCAAGCGATGTCCGCTTTGCTGGCCGCGCCCGCCCGAACGGACGACGCCGCCTCGGCGTGGCGCTTCGTGCCGATCGCGCTCGAGCCTTCCGAGCGCAGCGTGCTGCACGCGCGCATCGAAAAGCGCTTCGACGCCATGCTGGCCAACGGTTTTATCGACGAAGTCGTGAAATTGCGCGAGCGCGGCGATTTGTTGCCCGAGATGCCGTCCATGCGTTGCGTGGGATACCGGCAGGTCTGGGAATATCTCGACGGCGCGGTCGACTATTCGACCATGCGGGACAAGGGGGTTTTTGCTACCCGGCAATTGTGCAAGCGGCAGCTCACGTGGCTGCGCAGCATGACGGAGCGGGTTGTGGTGGATTGCTGCGACCCCGGCGCGACTGCGCAGGCCGTCAGCCTGATTGAAGCGTTGATGTGAGGTTTTTACCCGCGCGGCGCGCTTTCCGTACACCGCGCAGGCAAACCAGCCTTGGCTAAGGCTGCTTGAGCGAGCTGGTTAGACGACCACCGTCTGAGCTTCACCGGCCGCGCTTTCGCGAATCACGCCGATCTTCCAGACCTGCTCGCCGGCGGCCGACAACAGGCCGATCGCCGCATCGGCGTCAGCGGCGGAAACCACCACCGCCATGCCGATCCCGCAGTTGAAAACGCGGTGCATTTCCGCATCCGCGACACCGCCGTGCTGCTGCAGCCACGAGAACAGCGGCGGCAGCGGCCAGCTGCTGTGATCCAGTTCAGCCGTCAGACCTTCACGCAAAACGCGCGGAATATTCTCGACCAGCCCGCCGCCGGTGATGTGCGCCATACCCTTGACAGCAATCTGCTGCATCAAGGCCAGCAAGGGCTTCACGTAGATATGCGTAGGCGCCATCAACGCGTCGGCCAGTGAACGGCCGTCGAAATCCGCATTCAGATCAGGCTGCGCGCGTTCGATGATCTTGCGCACCAGCGAAAAACCGTTCGAGTGGATGCCGCTCGAAGCCAGACCCAGCACCACGTCGCCCGGGGCGATCGTGCTGCCGTCGATAATCTTGCTCTTTTCCACCGCACCGACCGCAAAACCCGCCAGATCGTATTCGCCGTCCGGATACATGCCGGGCATTTCAGCCGTTTCGCCACCGATCAGCGCGCAGCCGGACAGTTCGCAGCCATGCGCGATACCCTTCACGACCGTTGCCGCGGTACCGACGTCCAGCTTGCCGCATGCGAAATAATCGAGGAAAAACAGCGGCTCGGCGCCCTGAACCAGAATATCGTTCACGCTCATCGCCACCAGATCCTGGCCGACGGTGTCGTGTTTGTTCAGTTGAAATGCGAGGCGCAGCTTGGTGCCGACACCGTCCGTGCCCGACACCAGCACCGGTTCCTTGTACTTCTTCGGCACTTCGAAAAGCGCGCCAAATCCACCGATGCCACCCAGCACACCGTCGCGCATCGTCTTTTTGGCAAAGGGCTTGATCGCGTCGACAAGGGCGTCGCCCGCGTCGATGTCCACGCCGGCGTCGCGATACGACAACCCTTGGGCGTCAGGGGTGGATTTCGGTTGATTCATGGGGAAGGGCAAGAAGGTCGGTAAAATGCGATTTTACCCGATGCCGACCAGAGTTGGCGCTTCAGCGCTTACTCTGGTCCCATACAGAGTTGCCGGCCGGCTGGCTGGAATTTGAATCATCCGGTCATGACGACACCTGGGAAACAACTTTGCAACAGAACCCTTCGATCCTGACACCTGTACAGCGCCGCGCCTTCATCTGGCTGGCGATCGCGCTGGTTGTCGGCATTCTGCTTTGGCTCCTGAGTCCGGTCCTCACGCCGTTCCTGCTCGGCGCCATTCTCGCGTACATTCTGCAACCGGGCGTCGCGTGGATGGTGCGCCGGCGCGTGCCGCGGGGCCTCGCCGCGTTGCTGATGATGCTGGTGTTCTCGCTGCTGATGACGCTGCTCGTGCTGCTGGTGCTGGCTGTCATCCAGAAAGAAGGCCCGCAGTTGAAGCAGCAGGTGCCCGTGCTGTTTGCGCATGTGAGCGCCTGGCTGCAACCCAAGCTTGCGGTGCTGGGCCTCGCCGACTCGCTCGATTTCGCCAGTATCCGCGATCTCGTGATGGGGCAGCTAGAAGGCAGCGCGCAACAGGTCGCGATGTATGCGTGGACCTCGATCCGCACCAGCGGCAATCTGATGATGACGGTGGTCGGCAACCTCGTGATGGTGCCGCTCGTGCTGTTTTATCTGTTATACGACTGGAACCGCATGCTCGCGCGTATGCAGATCGTGGTGCCGCGCCGCTGGCTCGACAAGACGCTGCAGCTCGCGCGCGACATGGATCAGATGCTCTCGCAATACCTGCGCGGCCAGTTGCTCGTGATGGGCGTGCTCGCGGTCTATTATGCAATTGCGCTAACCGTCGCCGGCTTCGAAATCGCGCTGCCCGTGGGTATTTTCACGGGCCTCGCCGTCTTCATCCCGTACATCGGTTTCGCGACCGGGCTCGCTCTCGCGCTGCTCGCGGCGCTGCTGCAGTTCGGCGACTGGTATGGCTTTGGCGCGGTCGCGCTGATTTACGGCGTCGGCCAGATCGTCGAGAGCTTTTATCTCACGCCGCGCCTCGTCGGCGAGCGGATCGGGCTGCACCCGCTCGCGGTTATCTTCGCGTTGCTCGCGTTCGGCCAGTTGTTCGGTTTTTTCGGGGTGTTGCTGGCGCTGCCGGTCAGCGCCATCCTGTCGGTAGCCATGCGCGAGTTGCGTCAAAGCTATCTGGCAAGCACGCTTTATAACAACTGAGTCACTGACTGCCCATTGACGTTTCAGGGCCCGAAGTTCGGGCCATTTGCGGCCCAAGCCCCATTTTCGGCATTAACCTACTGTGCTTCGTCAACTGACGCTCGATCTCGGCACCCCGCCGCCATCGACATTCGACAATTTCTTCGCCGGCGCCAACGCCGAGCTGGTCACGCGGTTGCGTGAGCTCGACAACGCGCTCGCGGCCGGCCCCGTGGCCGATCGCACCTTCTACATCTGGGGTGAGGCCGGCAGCGGACGCACGCATCTGCTGCAGGCACTGGTCCACGAAGCGCCGCCGGGCCATGCGCGCTTTGCCGGTCCGCAGAGCAGCCTCGCCGCCTTCACCTTCGACCCGCGCGTCGCGCTGTACGCCATCGACGATTGCGACGGCCTGTCCGCGGCCCAGCAGATTGCCGTGTTCAACCTGTTCAACGAAGTGCGCGCGCACCCCACCAGCGCGCTGGTCGCCGCGGGCAATGCAGCGCCGATCGGCATGACCGTGCGCGAAGATCTGCGCACGCGCCTCGGCTGGGGCCTCGTCTTCCACCTCGCGCCGCTGCCGGACGAAGGTAAGGCTGCGGTGCTGAAACACGCGGCGCGCGAGCGCGGCATCATGCTGGCCGACGACGTGCCCGCCTACCTGCTGACGCATTTTCGCCGCGACATGCCGAGCCTGATGGCCCTGCTGGACGCGCTCGACCGCTTCTCGCTCGAACAGAAACGCGCGGTCACGCTGCCGCTTCTGCGTACCATGCTGGCCTCGCCTGAAGCCGACGACCGGCGAACGGCGCCCGGCTCGTCCGCGTCATCCACGTCAGCCGCCGCTTCATCCGCGTCCCCCGCCGCCGCTTCAAGTAAAATAGGCCCCCATGGCTAACCTCGCACTCTTCGACCTCGACCACACGCTCATTCCCACTGACAGCGACCACGAATGGGGCCGCTTCATGGTGAAACAAGGCATGGTCGACGCAGAAAACTTCGCCCGTGAAAACGACCGCTTTTTCGCCGACTACAAAGCCGGCAAGCTCGACATTCACGCCTACCTGATCGCCATGCTCACGCCGCTCTCGAAGTACACGCGCGCCCAGCTGGCCGATCTTCACGCGCAGTACATGCATGAAGTGATCACACCGGCGATCTTTCCGGTCGCGCTGGAACTGGTCAGGGAGCACCGCGAAGCCGGCGATCTCTGCTGCGTGGTCACCGCCACTAATGAATTCATTACCCGCCCGATCGCTCAGGCGTTCGGCGTGGACGCGCTGATCGCCTGCGAGGCGGAAACCGTCGACGGCGAGCCGCATTCGCCTTACACCGGCCGCCCCACCGGCACGCCGAGCTACAAAGAAGGCAAGATCGTCCGTACGGAAGCGTGGCTGGCATCGCTCGGCAAGACCTGGAGCGATTTCGAGCACAGCTATTTCTATAGCGACTCGCACAACGACATCCCGCTGCTCGAGAAGGTCACGAATCCGATCGCGACCAATCCCGACGACACATTGCGCGCCCATGCGCAGGCCAAAGGCTGGCGCATCCTCGAACTCTTTCAACCCTCGTGATCAAAAAACTTATCCGCAAGCTATTCGGCCAGGACTCAGCGCCCGCTGATAACACCCCGCCCGCCGAAGCCGAAGCAGACGAAGCCGGTGATGCGCCGGCACGCAACGCCTCCGGTGCCAGCAAAGCGCGCCGCAAACCGGCCCGCCCCGCCGCCAAAACCGTGCGGGACCCCGACGTGCCGGTCATCATTCCGCATGACGTGCATGGCATCGACCCGTCGCTGATCTCGAGGAACGCGATTCGCGTCACCGAAGGCCTGCAGGAAGCGGGGCATCGCGCGTTTATCGTCGGCGGTGCGGTGCGCGATCTGCTGCTCGGCATCAAGCCGAAAGACTTCGACGTCGCGACCGACGCCACGCCCGAGCAGGTGCAGAAGCTGTTCCGCCGCGCCCGTATCATCGGCCGCCGGTTTCAGATCGTGCACGTGCAGTTCGGCCAGGAAATCATCGAAACCTCGACGTTCCGCGCGCTGGTCGATCCGCCCGCAGCCGACGCCGCACCGCCGCGCCGCCTCAAGCGCGACGAACTCGACCGCCGCACGCACGCGGTAGACGCCAGCGGCCGCGTGCTGCGCGACAACGTCTGGGGCGAGCAGCACGAAGACGCCACCCGCCGCGACTTCACGATCAACGCGATGTACTACGATCCGGCCACGCAAACCGTGCTGGACTATCACAACGGCATGGCCGACATGCGCGCGCGTCTGCTGCGCATGATCGGCGACCCGGCCACGCGCTATCGCGAAGACCCGGTGCGCATGCTGCGCGTGGTGCGCTTTGCCGCCAAGCTCGACTTCGAGATCGAAGACACGACCCGTGCGCCGATCGCCAAAATGGCCGATCTGATCAACAACGTGCCTGCCGCACGCCTGTTTGACGAGATGCTCAAGCTGATGCTGTCCGGTCACGCGCTCGCCTGTTTGAAACGTCTGCGCCAGGAAGGCCTGCATCACGGTCTGCTGCCGCTGCTCGACGTCGTGCTGGAACAGCCGATCGGCGAGAAATTCATCACGCTCGCGCTATCCAACACGGATGCCCGCGTGCGCGCCGGCAAACCGGTTTCGCCGGGTTTCCTGTTCGCCACGCTGCTGTGGCATGACGTCCAGACACGCTGGCAACAATTTGAAGCAAACGGCGAATACCCGGTGCCGGCCCTGCATCGCGCAATGGACGAAGTCCTCGACATGCAGACCGAGAAACTCGCGATCCACAAGCGCTTCTCGTCGGATATGCGGGAGATCTGGGGCCTGCAGCTGCGCCTCGAAAAACGCTCGGGAAGAAGCGCGCTGAAGCTGCTGGAACACCAAAGATTTAGAGCGGGGTATGATTTCCTCCTGTTGCGCTGCGAATCGGGCGAACTCGAAGAGTCGGTCGGTGCGTGGTGGACGGAGTTCATTGAAGGAGACGTCGCTGCGCGTGAGACTTTGCTCACGCAAGGCGGGAAGGACCGGAGCCCCAGAAAACGACGGCGGCGCAGCAGTAGCGCCAGAACCCGCAAACCGGGCGAGGGAATGGAGGGCGGCACGCAAGCCGAACGCACAGCCACGGACGCGGGCCATGACGGCTCGCACGATGACTGACACAGCGTTGGCTGTTGCCGTCGAACGATAGTTGCAGGAAGTTATGCCATGACGGTTGCTTATCTCGGCCTCGGCGCGAATCTCGGGGACGCGCGCCAGACCCTGAAAGACGCGGTGGTGTGCCTGGCGCAACAGCACACCATCACCGTGCTCGCCAAATCGAGCCTGTATCGCACCGCCCCGATCGACGCGGGTGGCGACGATTATTTCAACTGTGTCGTGAAGATCGATACGACGCTCCCCGTGCGGCATCTGCTCGCGCTGTGTCACAAGATCGAGCACCAGTTCGGCCGTGAGCGGCCGTTTCGCAACGCCCCGCGCACGCTGGATCTGGACATTCTGCTGTTCGGCGATCAATCGATCGACGAAGCCGATCTGATCGTGCCGCATCCGCGTTTGATCGAGCGCGCCTTCGCACTTGTGCCGCTCGTCGAGATCGACCCGGCGCTGGTCATCCCGCGCTACGGCCGCGCCGAGGCGCTGCTTGAAGGCGTGAGCGATCAACGCATCGAAAAGGTGAAGGGTCCCTGCCAGTGCCCCATGCTCAATGCATTGGCTGCCAGCGCCCCCGCTGCCGACAAGGGCCGTTGCGAATGAGCTCGCCGCCGCTCACCGTCACAGCACCGCAACTGCGGCCGCCCTTTGGCTATCTGGCGATCGAAGGGCCGATCGGCGTCGGCAAGACCTCGCTCGCACGGCGGCTCGCGCAGCGCTGGTCGATGCAGGAGTTGTTCGAGCGGCCACAGGACAATCCCTTTCTCGAACGCTTTTATCGCGACACCGCGCGCTATGCGCTCCCCGCGCAATTGCACTTCGCCTTGCAGCGCGCGCAGCAGGCGCAAGACGTAGTGGCCGCGCATGTGGCGGGCACGCCGCTAATCGCCGATTTCATGACGCAGAAGAACGAGATCTTCGCGCGTCTCACGCTGCAGGAAGACGAGTGGCAGCTTTATCGCGCCCTCGCCGCGCGGCTCGACGTGAGCGCGCCCGCACCGGATTTCGTGGTCTACCTGCAAGCCAGTCCTGAAGTGCTGTTCGCACGCATCCAGAAACGGGCCGTGCCCATGGAACTGCAGATTTCCGATGCGTATCTGCACGCGCTGTGCGACGCCTACAACGAGTTTTTCTATCACTACGACCGCACGCCCGTACTCACGGTCAACGCCGAACATCTGAATCCGCTCGACTCGGACGCAGACCTTGCGCTACTCGCCGAACGCATCGAAACCATGCGTGGCCGCAAGGAATTCTTTGTCAAAGGCACGTCGCTTTAAGCGGCGCGCCCCCTCCTTTCTCCAACGGATTTCCCCATGACCTATTTGCAGGAAACGAGCCGGAGCGCCATCACCGTGCCGAAACTGCAGGCGATGCGCGACGCCGGTGAAAAGATCGCCATGCTGACCTGTTACGACGCGAGCTTCGCCGCGCTACTGGATCGCTCGGGTGTCGACGTGCTGCTGATCGGCGACTCGCTCGGCAACGTTCTGCAAGGCCAGACAACCACGCTGCCGGTGTCGCTCACCGACATCGCGTATCACACGGCAAGCGTCGCGCGGGCGCGGCCCTCGGCGCTCGTGGTCGCCGACCTGCCGTTCGGCACCTACGGTACCCCGCAGGATGCCTTCAAAAGCTCGGTGGAACTCATGCGCGCCGGCGCGCAAATGGTGAAGCTCGAAGGCGGAGAGTGGCTCGCGGACACGGTGCGCTTCCTGGTCGAACGGTCGATTCCGGTGTGCGCGCACGTCGGCCTCACGCCGCAGTCGGTGCATGCGTTTGGCGGCTTCAAGGTGCAGGGCAAGACCGAAGCGGGCGCGAGCCAGTTGTTGCGCGACTCGCTCGCCGTGCAGAACGCGGGGGCTCAGCTGATCGTCATGGAAGCCATCCCAACGCTGCTCGCAAGCGAGGTCACGAAGCAATTGCGGATTCCGACGATCGGCATCGGTGCCGGTGTGGACTGCTCGGGGCAGGTACTGGTGCTGCACGACATGCTGGGGATTTTCCCCGGCAAGCGGCCACGCTTCGTGAAGGATTTCATGCAGGGACAGCCGAGCATTCAGGCTGCGGTGGAAGCGTATGTTCACGCTGTGAAGGACGGCACGTTCCCGGGGCCGGAACACACGTTCTAAGTTCGGGCCTGCTGGCGAAACGTCTTAATCAGGCGCATCCAGGCACGTTTTGAGACCAGTCTGATATCGCCTTAAAGCCGGGTCATCTATCTTCGTCTACCTTGCTAACGCGGCTCCGCCGCCAGCCGAAGAGAGATGACCATGAGCCCCTTTTGCCTGATCGATGTAGCAGAAATCCGCAGTCACGCCACTGCGCCGCATGATGTGCGCGAATCCACATGGCATGCACGCCTCACCGGATGGATGGCACGCGTGCTGCACGTTCGCCGCGGTTGAGCTAGCTGTGGCATGGCGGCACGCGGCGCTCAAACCGCCGCCCGCCGGCACGGCTGACCTCTTTGGTCTTTATATATCTCTGCTTTAATCCAGCACGTGCGCCTGTATCGCGCCTCGCAGTGCGTTGCACACGAGTAGCGCTTCAGCGGTCTGCACATCGGCTCGCGTCAACACGCGTTCAGCCGCGTGAAGATCGATATCCTCCAGCAGCACGCTTCGCATGATCCCGGGCAGCACGCCTGACGCTAATGGCGGCGTCCACCACCGTCCCGCCAGCTTCACAAACACGTTCGAGCGACCGCCTTCGGTCAACTCGCCGCGCTCGTTAAAGAACAACGTGTCGAAAGCGCCCTGCGCTTCCGCTTCGCGCCAGCCGCGATCATATTCGGCGCGGCGCGTGGTTTTGTGCCGCAGCAGCGGATCATGGGCATGTGTCGCTGGGAATGCGTGATCCGGCCCGAGCAGCACGCCGACGCTCGAACCGGCCAGCGGCGTCAGCACCGCCGAGCTTATTTGCAGCGCGCCGTTTTTGCTCAACGCGAGCCGCATACGGTGTGGAGTTTGCGCGGACAACGCCGTACATTGCTCCGCGATTTGCGCGCGAATTTCGTTTTCGTCGTCGAGTTTGAAACCCAGCGCCGCGGCACTCGCCGAGAGTCGGGCGAGATGGCGCGACACATGACGCACGCCCTCTTCGCGCGTTGCGTACATCGTCTCGAAAAGCTCGAAACCCGGCTCCGCACCGGTCAGAAAGCTGGCCTTCAATTGGCACTCCGCATATTCGTCGGCGGCGACGCTATCGAGCACGATGCCCGCACCGACGCCCATCTTGCCTTGCAGCTCACCCGGTCGCGCGCCCGGGCCTAAAGTCAATGTGCGAATCGCGACGGACAGGCAGAAATCGCCGCAGGCGGCGTCTTCTGCGGTGATTGAAGGCGCATCGAGCCAGCCGATCGCGCCCGTGTAAAGACCACGCGGCGTACTTTCCAGCTCGTCGATCAATTGCATCGTGCGATGCTTCGGCGCGCCGGTGATCGATCCGCATGGAAACAGCGCGCGCAGGATCCCCGCGAAAGACGTGCCGGCGCGCAACGCGGAATGCACCGTCGACGTCATTTGCCAGACCGCTCCATGCGGCTCAACCGAAAACAGCGCCGGCACATTCACCGAGCCCGTCTGCGCCACGCGCGACAGATCGTTGCGCAACAGATCGACGATCATCACGTTTTCGGCGCGATTCTTCGGGTCATTCGCAAGGAATTCGGCGGCATGCCGATCGGCCACGGGGTCGGCGGAGCGCGGCCCCGTGCCTTTCATCGGCCGGGCGCGCAACATGGCGCCTTCTTTTTCGATGAACAATTCCGGCGAACAGGACAGGACCCACTCGTCGCCCGGCAACGCAATCAGCGCACCGTACGGCACCGGCTGACGCGCCCGCAGGCGCCGATAAAGCGCGGCCGGCGAGCCAAATACGTCGAAACCCAGCCGGTACGTATAGTTGACCTGGTAAGAATCGCCCGCGCGCAGGGCCGTATGGACCGCATCGATCGCCTGGTTGAATTGCGTGGGATCGACGCTCGCGCGCACATTCGCCGTGCCCGCCACAGACGCCTGGACCAGGCCGCCGTCGCGTTCCACGAGCCACGCATCGACGTCGTCACGCGACAATTTCTCGCAACGTTCAAACAATAAAAAACGCAGCGTGGCATCGCCACGCTGCGTTTCTTTGAATGCCCTGCGAATTTGGCCGCTATCGAGAAGACCCCGGCCAAACTCGTAGTCGGCGAGCACGACAGCATGCAAACCACGCCGTGCATCCGCGGCCACGGTCTCGCACACGGCCTCGAGTTGCGCGGCGTCCGCACAACGCCGTTCATGCACAAAACCCGTGTACAGACGACTCGAACGGCGCGCCGCCGTCGCGTCGCAATCGTCGAGCAACGCGAAAACCGCGTCGCGCTCATCTGCCGTCATGCTTGCCGCCAAATCAAACCGCAATTAATCGAAGAAGCTCTTCACCCGATCGAACCAGCTCTTGCTCTGCGGGCTATGCCGCGCTCCGCCTTCCACGAGTGCCTTTTCGAATTGCTGAAGCAGATCGCGTTGCGACTCGGTGAGCTTGACCGGCGTTTCGACCTGTACGTGCACGTACAGATCGCCGGCAATGCTCGAACGCAGCCCTTTGATGCCCTTGCCGCGCAGACGGAAGGTCTTGCCCGACTGTGTGCCTTCCGGCACCGTGAAGCTCGCACGACCCGCGAGAGTCGGCACCTCGATCTCGCCACCGAGTGCTGCCGTGGTGAACGGAATCGGCATCTGGCAATGCAGGTCGTCGCCGTCACGTTCGAACACCGAGTGCTGCTTGATGTGAATCTCGACGTACAGATCGCCCGACGGACCACCGTTGATACCCGGTTCACCGTTACCGGCCGAGCGGATGCGCATGCCGTCGTCGATACCCGCCGGAATCTTCACTTCCAGTGTCTTGGTTTCCTTCACCTTGCCCGCGCCGTGGCAGTGGCCGCACGGGTCAGGGATATAGGTGCCAGTGCCGTGGCATTTCGGACAGGTCTGCTGGATGCTGAAGAAACCCTGCGACATCCGCACCTGACCCGAACCGCTACAGGTCGGGCAGGTTTCCGGCTTGGTGCCGGGCTTCGCGCCCGAACCGTGACAAATCTCGCACGACACCCAGCTCGGCACGCGAATCTGCGTGTCGTAGCCGTGCGCGGCCTGTTCCAGCGTGATTTCCATGCTGTAGCGCAAATCGGCACCGCGATACACCTGCGGGCCTGCACGGCCGCCACCGCCGCGAGCGCCGCCGCCGGCTGCCTGGCCGAAGATGTCGCCGAAGATATCGCCGAACGCATCGGCAAAACCGCCGAAGCCTTGCGCACCTGCTCCACCCATGTTGGGATCGACGCCGGCGTGGCCGTACTGATCGTATGCAGCACGCTTTTGCGAGTCCGACAGCATTTCATAGGCTTCCTTCACCTCCTTGAAATGCTCTTCCGCATCCTTGTTGCCCGGATTGCGGTCGGGGTGGTGCTTCATCGCAAGCTTGCGATAAGCCTTCTTGATTTCGTCGTCGCTCGCGTTCTTTGCGACGCCCAGAACCTCGTAGTAATCCCGTTTCGCCATATCGGTTCAACGCCACTCGCACAATGAGGCGCGGTGGCTCCTCTTGAATGCTGGAGTCTTGCGACTCGTCCGGCCGTTGTTCACGCCGCTTTCAGGCGGTTCAAACAACGTCCTCCATAAAACAAATGTGCCCGGAGAGCCCAAACAGGCTCACCAGGCGCGATAACCGCTTTGCAGGTTCATGCACCCGGACGGGAGCAAACCGTTTTGCAGCCAGGCCGCACACATTGCTGTGTGCGGCTTTACGGTCAAATTGCGACCCGGCTTTAGTCTTTCTTGACTTCCTTGAAGTCGGCGTCGACCACGTCGTCCTGCTGCTGGCTCGCGCCACCCGCCGACGCGCCCGCACCTGCCGCGCCCGCTGCCGCAGCTTCGGCCCCTTGCGCAGCCTGCATATCGGCATACATCTTCTCGCCCATCTTCTGCGAGGCGGTCGCCACCACTTCGATCTTGGCTTCGATCGCGGCCTTGTCGCTCGAACCGCTCTTCAGCGTTTCTTCGAGGTCCTTCAGCGCGGTTTCGATCGCTTCCTTCTCGCCGGCGTCCAGCTTGTCGCCGTATTCGGTGAGCGCCTTCTTCGTGCTGTGGACCAGCGCGTCGCCCTGGTTGCGGGCATCGGCCAGCTCACGCAGCTTGTGATCTTCTTCCGCGTTCGCTTCGGCGTCCTTCACCATCTTTTCGATTTCGGCTTCGGACAGACCCGAGTTCGCCTTGATCGTGATGCGGTTTTCCTTACCGGTCGCCTTGTCTTTCGCGCCGACGTGCAGAATGCCGTTCGCGTCGATGTCGAAGCTCACTTCGATCTGCGGCGTGCCGCGCGGTGCCGGCGGAATGCCTTCGAGGTTGAACTCGCCCAGCAGCTTGTTGCCCGCTGCCATTTCGCGTTCGCCCTGGAACACCTTGATCGTCACGGCGCCCTGATTGTCGTCAGCCGTCGAGTAGACCTGTGCGTGCTTGGTCGGGATCGTGGTGTTCTTGTTGATCATCTTCGTCATCACGCCACCGAGCGTCTCGATACCGAGCGACAGCGGGGTCACGTCGAGCAGCAGAACGTCCGTACGGTCGCCCGACAGAACCTGGCCTTGAATCGCGGCGCCAACGGCCACGGCTTCGTCCGGGTTCACGTCACGGCGCGGATCCTTGCCGAAGAATTCCTTAACCTTTTCCTGCACCTTCGGCATGCGGGTCATACCGCCGACCAGAATCACGTCGTCGATTTCGCCGACCTTCACGCCTGCGTCCTTGATCGCCATGCGGCACGGTTCGATCGTGCGTTCGATCAGTTCTTCAACCAGCGCTTCCAGCTTGGCGCGCGTGATTTTCAGGTTCAAGTGCTTCGGACCCGACGCGTCGGCCGTGATGTACGGCAGGTTGATTTCGGTTTGCTGGCTCGACGACAGTTCGATCTTCGCCTTTTCAGCCGACTCCTTCAGGCGTTGCAGCGCCAGCACGTCTTTCGACAGATCGACGCCTTGTTCCTTCTTGAACTCGCCGATGATGTAATCGATGATGCGCTGGTCGAAGTCTTCACCGCCGAGGAACGTATCGCCGTTCGTGGACAGCACTTCGAACTGCATTTCACCGTCGACGTCGGCGATTTCGATGATCGACACGTCGAACGTACCGCCGCCCAGGTCATACACGGCAATCTTGCGGTCGCCCTTTTCGGCCTTGTCCAGACCGAATGCCAATGCGGCTGCGGTCGGTTCGTTGATGATGCGCTTCACTTCCAGACCGGCGATGCGGCCTGCATCTTTGGTCGCCTGGCGCTGGCTGTCGTTGAAGTACGCGGGAACCGTAATCACAGCTTCCGTGACCGGCTCGCCGAGGTAGTCTTCAGCGGTTTTCTTCATCTTGCGCAGCGTTTCCGCCGAGATTTGCGGCGGCGCGAGCTTCTGATCGCGCACTTCGATCCATGCGTCGCCGTTTTCGGCTTTCATGATCTTGTACGGCATCAGACCGATGTCTTTCTGCACTTCTTTTTCTTCGAAGCGGCGGCCGATCAGGCGCTTGACCGCGTACAGCGTGTTCTTCGGGTTCGTGACCGACTGGCGCTTAGCCGGCGCGCCGACCAGAATTTCGCCGTCTTCCATATAAGCGATGATCGACGGCGTGGTGCGCGCACCTTCCGAGTTCTCGATCACCTTGACCGAATTGCCTTCCATGATCGCCACGCACGAGTTGGTCGTGCCGAGGTCGATGCCGATGATTTTGCCCATTTTTACTAATCTCCTAACTTTGATCGCTGCGGGAATCGCCGTTTTTGCCCATCTGGCGGTACGGCGATCCGCGCTCAATTCCTGCCTGCACTCAACATAAGTGCGTCCGCATCGTTTTCAAGACCTCTTTTACGATGCGGTCTTTAAATTTTTTCAATCAGCCGAACTTTTGCCGCTTTTTTCACCATTTGCCGTGCTCCCGACCGCATTGACCGCCAAATCTTTCCCGCTCGGCAGCAACCGTCGCGCCGAGTGGCCCAAGGCGACGCCAGCCAGTTGCCTGGTTGCGGCGCTTGCCTCGGTAAAAGAAGAGCCAGGTAAGCGTGCCATCGAGCTTGGCCGCAGGGGCGTCAACGCGAACGTTCGCCATGACGCCTGTCAGGCGGGACGGCCAATAAACAGCGTGTGATGCTTACTTCGGCGCCGCGACAGTCACGAGGGCCGGACGCAACACGCGGTCGGCAATCACGAAGCCTTTTTGCAGCACAGCAACGACGGTGTTCGGCTCCTGATCGGCCGGCACCATCGAAATGGCCTGGTGACGGTGCGGGTCGAACTTCTCGCCAACCGGGTTGAGGGCGACAACACGACCCTTCTCCAGCGCACCGGAAAGCTGGCGCAGCGTGAGTTCAACGCCTTCACGGACCTTTTGCAGGTCGTCAGATGAGTGGGCAACAGCTGCTTCGAGGCTGTCCACCACCGGCAGCAAATGCTCAGCGAAGCTTTCGATCGCAAACTTGTGGGCCTTGGCGACATCTTCCTGGGCGCGGCGGCGCACGTTCTCAGTCTCGGCCTTCGCCCGCAGGAAGCTTTCCTGCAACTCGGTGATCTTTGCCTCTGCTTCGGCCAATGCAGCTTCCGCGCCGGTTACCGGTGCTTCAGACGCGGTGCTTGCAGCCGCGTCCTGCGTTGACACCTCGGCCTCGGCGGCCTGGCGCGCGGTTTCGTCGGCGGGCGTGGGATTCTGGCTCGTCGGGTTCTCTTGCGTGTTTTCCATGTCGCTGAAAGTCGTCAAAAAAAGTTAAAGCTAAAAGTGGCGGCAGCGCGTCAAAGCTGGTCCAAATTGTGCGTTGCAAAATTACGACAGACAACTTGGCGCATAACCTAGTGCATGAGCGCATTTCGAAACGGCAGATGGGGCCGGAAAGACCCATTTCAAGCGCCTCTCCCGGAACTTTTCGCACCACGAGCGGGCGGCCGAAATGCTCCGTTACAACCATTATTGCGTCGCAATCAGATTGAGATTGAGTGCGCCCGACAAGTGGCCTATGCTCCAATAAAGCGTCGGAAAAGACACGTTAACCCTAATCTAACGTAATCCTTACCGGCATTTTTCAATTCCACCTGATTCGCCTGTTTCCGTCCTGAATCTTCCCAAGGGGAGTACCGTGAAACTGACCTTTGCAATATCGGTGGTCGCATTGGTACTGATCGCGGGCACCACGACCATCTGCATGTCCGGGGCCGTCAACGATCACACTACCGAGTACGGTGGTGTGCACGCGACGATGGAACAATTGTTCAATCCCCACCTGAAAGTTTGTCGATAGTGCGCCGGTCGCGCTTGGTCGGCCTGCCGTGTAGCGCGGCGGCCGGTTCGCGGTACGTTCTGCGCCGCTCCTGCTCGACCTGCCGCTTCATCCTGCTCTCTTCGGTTTCCGCATAAAGCGTCTGCGCGACGCTGGCCGGGCCACGCACGTCGCACACGCCCAGCACTTCCACCTGCCAGACAATCCGCTCGATCTCGATCTCTACCTGGTCGCCGACGCGCACTTCTTTGGCCGGCTTAACGCCGGCGCCGCCAATGCGCACATGACCTTTTTCGACGGCATCCGCCGCGAGCGAGCGGGTCTTGAAAAAGCGCGCCGCCCACAACCATTTGTCGATGCGCAGTTTCGCGCCCGGTTCAGTTGAAATCCTGTAATTCATGAGCCTGTTCAAGCTCCAGTCGTATGCGGTACGGGCACTGCCTGCACGGGCCAGCCCTGCAGATTCTGAGCAACAATTTCGCCTAGCGCGGCGATCCACGATTGCGAGGCGTTGACGCAGGGAATCCGATGAAACTCCTTGCCGCCCGCATGCAGGAATTCATCGCGCACTTCCATGCCAATTTCTTCAATCGTTTCAAGGCAATCGGCGGTGAAGCCCGGACAGAACACGTCGGCGCGCCGCACGCCCGCCGCGCCCAACTCCTTCAGGGTGGGCGCGGTGTACGGCTGCAGCCATTCGGCCTTGCCGAAGCGCGACTGAAACGTAATGCGGCACTCCACCTGCGTCAACCCCAGCGCCTGCGTCAACAAGGCACCGGTCTGCTGGCATTGCTCGTGGTACGGATCGCCGAGATCCATCGTACGCTTGGGCACGCCATGAAAACTCAGCACCAGCTTGTCTCCCGCCGCGAAATCCGGCCGGCCATGCTGATGCCAGTAGTGATGCACCTGAGCAACGAGCGCGGCGATATACGCCGGATGATCCGCGTATTGACGCACCGTGCGGATTTCCGGCTGATTGCGCATGCGCTTGAGAGCGGAAAAGGCGTCGTCGAAAGCCGTGGCTGTGGTGGACGATGAGTATTGCGGGTACATGGGCACCAGCAGCACGCGCTCGGCGCCAGCCAGCTTCAACTGGTTCAGCATGGCCGGAATGCCGGGCGTGCCGTAGCGCATGGCGTAGTCCACCAGCACCGTGTAGTCGTTCAGTTGCAACAGATGGCGCAGACCCTCCACCTGTTTCTCCGTGTAGACACGCAGCGGCGAGCCTTCCGGCATCCACACGGCGGCGTACTTCTTCGCCGACGCACGGCTGCGGAACGGCAAAATCAACAAACGCAAGATCACTTGCCAGAGCAGCGCTGGAATTTCGACCACGCGAGGATCGGACAGGAATTGCGCGAGATAGCGATGGACCGCACGCGGCGTCGGCGCGTCAGGCGTGCCGAGATTGATCAGCAGCACGGCAACACGGTGTGACGTGGCGTTCTGTGAAGGCCGCTCGAGGTCAAAGCGCATAGGCAACAGGGGTAACCGCTGTGGGCGGAGAGTCGGTTCAGGTGGAATTCATTATAGCGGCGCGGTCTATCGCGGGGTCCGCCAGGGACCCCTGGCCATTCGGCCAATTGGCAAACCACGCGCCGCCGCGCATCATTTGCAGCACGAGATGCCGCAGCCGGCTCAAACCGGGTAGTTAGCGCCCGCTACTGCTGACTGAGCGTGAGGGAGAGCAGCCGCGCGGTGATGTCGACAATCGGAATCACACGGTTATAGGCCATGCGGGTCGGCCCGATCACGCCGAGCGTGCCGACGATCTTGCCGTTCACCTCGTAAGGCGCGGTCACCACGCTCATTTCCTCGATCGGCACCAGATTCGATTCGCCGCCGATGAAAATCTGCACGCCCGCGGCATGACTCGACACGTCGAGCAACTGAAGGAGACTCGTTTTTTGGTCGAATACATCGAACAGCTTGCGCAAGCGCGCCATGTCCGACGAAAGGTCGGCCACCTCAAGCAGGTTTCGCTCGCCGGAAATCAGCACCGTCTCGCCGGTGTCAGATTCGTCCGTGCTGGCCGTGACTGCGGCGTGCATCAGCGTGGTCATGTCGCCGCGCAACTCGTCGATTTCCTCACGCAGACGTCGGCGCACGTCGTCGAACGAGAGGCCCGCGAAGTGCGCGTTGATGTAATTGGAGGCTTCCACCAGCTGCGACGGCGAGAAGTCGCGCTGGGTGGCCATGATGCGGTTCTGCACGTCGCCCTCGGGTGTCACGATGATCAGCAGGATGCGCTTGTCCGACAGGCGCATGAACTCGATCTGCTTGAACACATGGCTGCGGCGCGGCGTGAGCACCACGCCGGCGAACTGCGACAGATTGGACAGCACGCTGGCCGCCGCGGCGACGATTTTCTGCGGCTCGCCCGCCTGCAGCGTGGTTTTGACGGTGCGCATCACCGCTTCTTCGTCCGCGGCGGATTCCACCGTCAGCATGGTATCGACGAACAACCGGTAGCCGCGCGGCGTGGGAATCCGGCCTGCCGACGTATGCGGACTGATCACGAGCCCTAGGTCCTCGAGATCGGACATCACGTTGCGGATCGTGGCCGGGCTCAGTTCGAGACCGGAATAGCGTGACAGCGTGCGCGAGCCGACCGGCTGACCTTCGGCGATGTAGCGCTCGATCAGCGTTTTGAGGAGGGTTTGTGCGCGGGGATCTAGCATGACGGAAAATTTTAGCTCAATGACGCGACTACAGCGAGCGCTAACGGCGCCAACCCCTGACTATCGCGCCGCCGGTTGGCGGGACAGCGCCTGGTATTCCGTGCTGCGCCTTGACTGGCGGCGTGTCCAGCATCCTGGCCAACGCGTCGCCGAAGTGCCAGCGCGGCGCCTGGCCGGCCATCATTCCTGCAAGTCCGCCGGCGGCAGGCTGCCGCACTATAACTGGCGCGCATGTCATCAAGGCTTCACCATTCTAACGATAATCCCTCAATGCGCTGGCAGCCCGCTTGCGCAGGCCTGCTACCGGGTCTGTCTGCGGTTCTTTTCAGGCCCTACCTATGGTGTAATGCCGGCATGCAAGTGACTAGCCAGTTCAAGACCGTCGCGCTCGTCGGGCGCAACAATACGCCGGGCATTGGCGAGCCGCTGACCGCGCTCGCCTCGTGCATCGCGAAACGCGGCTTCGAGGTCGTTTTCGAAGCCGACACCGCCGCCGAGATCGGCGTCACCGACTATCCGGCGCTGCGTCCCGCCGAGATCGGCGCGCGTGCCGACGTTGCCGTGATTCTGGGCGGCGACGGTACGATGCTGGGCATTGGCCGCCAGCTTGCGCCCTACCGCACACCGCTGATCGGCATCAACCACGGGCGCCTCGGCTTCATTACCGACATTCCGATCTCCGACATGCGCGAGATCGTGCCGCAGATGCTGTCGGGCAACTTCGAACGCGAAGAGCGTACGCTGCTCGAAGCGCGCATCATGCGCGACGGCACGCCGATCTATCACGCGCTTGCCTTCAACGACGTGGTGGTCAACCGCAGCGGTTTCTCGGGGATGGCAGAGCTGCACGTGTCGGTGGACGGCCGCTTCATGTACAACCAGCGCTCGGACGGCCTGATCGTCGCCACACCTACGGGCTCGACCGCCTACGCACTGTCCTCGCAGGGGCCGATCCTGCACCCGCAACTACAAGGCATCGTGCTGGTGCCGATCGCGCCGCATGCGCTGTCGAACCGACCCATCGTGCTGCCGGACGACTCGAAGGTGAGCATTCAGATCGTCTCGGGCCGCGAAGTGAACGTCAATTTCGACATGCAGTCGTTCACCTCGCTGGAACTGGGCGACACGATCGAAGTGCGCCGCTCGCGTCATACGGTGCCGATTCTGCACCCGGTCGGCTACAGCCACTACGCCACGCTGCGCAAGAAGCTGCACTGGAACGAATACCCGTCGCACGAAGAAGATACCAAGCCCTGAGCGGTCCGGACCGCCGGAACACCGGAAGGCAGGCCGCCAGAAGGCTGCAGCCTTCCGGAGCACTGGCCACCGGAATGCCGGCCACCGGAGCGCCGGCCGCCAGAACGCGAACACCACGCTGCCGAACCCTGAATATCAAGCTCACCAGACGACCTCCATGCTTCGCCACCTCTCGATACGCGACTTCGTCATCGTCGCCGCGCTCGATCTCGAATTCGACAGCGGCTTTACCGTTTTCTCGGGCGAAACAGGCGCCGGCAAGTCGATCCTGATCGACGCGCTGGCCCTGGCGCTCGGCGCTCGCGCCGACGCGAGCGTGGTGCGCACCGGCGAGAGCCGCGCCGACATCACTGCGGAGTTCGACACACATGCGCAAGTCGAGCAATGGCTCGACAAGCAGGCGCTCGGCGCGACCGCCGAGGACGCTCACCACAGCACGGTGATGCTGCGCCGCGTGGTGGATGCGAACGGCCGCACGCGGGCGTTCATCAACGGCACGGCGGCAACGCTCACGCAGTTGCGCGAAGTCGGCGAGATGCTGGTGGATATTCACGGCCAGCATGCACACCAATTGCTGATGCGCCCGGACGCGCAACGCGAACTGTTCGACACGCATGCCGGCCTCACGGAAGCCGCGGCAACCGTCACGCGCGCATGGCGGTCGTGGCGCGAGAAGGTTCAGGCTGTCGAGCATGCGCAAACGCGCGACCGCGAACTGCAACTGGAACGCGAGCGGCTCGCCTGGCAACTCACCGAACTGGACAAACTTTCGCCGCAACCGGGCGAATGGGAAGAGGTCAACACCGAGCACCGGCGCCTGTCGCATTCCGCCAATCTGATCGACGGCGTTCAGGGAGCACTCGCCGCGCTGTCCGAATCGGACGAGGCGATGATCACGCACCTCGCCTCGATCGTGTCGAAGGTGCGCGACCTGGCCGAGATCGACCCCGCGCTGAACGACGTGCTGGCGGCGCTGGAGCCCGCCGAGATCCAGTTGCAGGAAGCGGCCTATTCGCTCAGTCACTACGCGCAGAAGCTCGATCTGGATCCCGACCGGCTCGCCCAGGTCGAAAAGCGTCTGGACGCGCTGCACTCAGCCGCGCGCAAATTCCGCCTGCAGCCCGAGACGCTGCCGCAAGAGCATGAGGCCCGCCGGGCGCAACTCGCCGCGCTCGACGCGGCAGCCGATCTCGACAGTCTGCATGCTGCTGAAGCCAAGGCCAAAGAAGCCTTCCTCGCCGAAGCAAAGAAGCTGTCGAAGGCGCGCACCAAGGCCGGCAAGGCCCTGGGCGCCGCCGTGACCACCGGCATGCAGGAACTGTCAATGAAGGGCGGCAGCTTCGAAGTGGCGCTGGTGCCACTGCCCGAAGGCGGCGCGCATGGGCTCGAGCAGATAGAATTCCGCGTCGCCGGTCATGCCGGCGTGCCGCTGCGGCCGCTCGCAAAGGTTGCCTCAGGTGGCGAACTGGCCCGGATCAGCCTCGCATTGGCGGTCATCGCGAGCGCCGCGAGTCCGACACCGACCCTGATCTTCGACGAAGTGGATACCGGAATCGGCGGCGGCGTCGCCGAGGTGGTGGGACGGCTGCTGCATCAACTGGGACAGGCGCGTCAGGTGCTGTGCGTCACGCACTTGCCGCAAGTCGCCGCGCGGGGCGACCACCACTTCCAGGTGACGAAGGCGGGCAACGGCAAGGGCGGCACGGTCAGCAGCGTGACCTCACTTGACCGCGCGAGCCGCGTCGAAGAAGTTGCGCGAATGCTCGGCGGACTGGAGATCACCGCGACAACCCGCAAGCACGCAAAGGAAATGCTGGCGGCCTAGAAGTTCGGGCCAAAAACAAGCACGGCCTGGCGCAAATGCAGGCCGAGGCGAGGCCGGCGCGTGGCGCACGAGGCGTTGCGGCCCCGCCTACCCGCGCGTCGACTCGAGGTAAGAATCCGCCCCGGCGCGGCCGAAAGCGATCCGGGCAGCGCCACCGGCCCGACGCCTCCTGCTTCCCGCTTCAGCCAAACACCCGCTTCCAAAGCCCCAGCACCACTTCTCGCTCCGTCACCACCAGCGCGGGATCGACTCGTGCCTTCTCCATTCCATCCAGTCGCAGCTTGTGCTGCAGCTTCCGGTACGTCCGATAAGCCGCGCCGACCGTCTCCGCTTCCGCTTCGCTCATCAAGCCAAAACGCGACACTTCGCGCAGCAACGCGATGTTGCCGGTATTGCGGATCAGTTCGGGATCGCGCGCGGCGTGCAACAGGACCCAGTACTGCACGGTGAATTCGATATCGACCATGCCGCCACGATCGTGCTTCAGGTCGAATAGCGCCGTATGGTTCGGATGCCCCGCCTCGACGCGCTCGCGCATCTCGACGATTTCCTTCGCGAGCGGCGCGGCTTCGCGTGGCGTGGTCAGCACCTGTTCACGGATCTGCTCGAATTTCGCGCCGATTTCGGCGTCGCCCGCGCAGTAGCGCGCGCGGGTCAAAGCCTGATGCTCCCATACCCATGCGGTGTTCGCGGCATCGCCTTCGCGCAGTTGGTAACGGCGAAATGCGTCCAGATCGGTCACGAGCAGACCCGACTCGCCGTTCGGCCGCAACCGCAAGTCGACATCGAACAAGGTACCCGCGCCGGTCGCCGTCGTCAGCCAGGTGATGAGGCGGCGGGTGTAGGTGGCGTAGACGTCGGCGGCGGCATCGTCCGGATCGTCGTAGAGAAAGATGACGTCGAGGTCCGACGCATAGCCCAATTCCTTGCCGCCCAGCTTGCCGTAGGCAATCACCGCGAACTTCGGCGCCTCGCGGTGGCGTTTGGCCAATTGCTTCCACACCGCTTCGAGCGTGACGTCGAGCACGGCGTCGGCGAGTTCGGACAGGCGGTCGCTCACATGCTCGACACTCAGCCTGCCTGCCAGATCGATCAACAGAATGCGAAACACCTCGGCCTGGTGCGCGTGGCGCAGCAGGTCCATCTGCTGCTCCACGCCATCCGCCGCAGCCAGACGCAAGCGCAGCGTGCGCTTGAATTCAGGCCAGTCGAACGGACTGTCCATGGCCTCGTCGTCGAGCAGTTCGTCGAGCAATTGCGGGTGACGAATCAGATAACCGGCGGCCCAGCGCGAACCGCCCAGCACCGACAGCACCCGGTGCAACGCCTGCGGATACTCCGTCAGCAGCGCGAGGTAGGCGCCGCGCCGGCTCACCGCTTCGAGCAGATCGAACAGACGCGCCACCGTATCGCCGCGCCGTTCGGGCGGCTCCAGCGTACGCGCGGCTTCCAGCGCGCGCTGCGCGACGATATCGAAGCGTTGCCGGCTGCGCTCGGCGAGCCCCGCGTAACGCGACGACTGCCACACCGCGCGCAAGCGCGCCAACAGCTCGCCTGGCTCGGGCACACCGAGTTCGATCAGGCGCGCGCGCAGCGCTTCGTCGGCGCTGTCGTCGGCGAGCGCGCTGCTCCAGACCCAGGCCGCCGCGCCGTCTTCCGGTGCACCGCAACCGTCGCGGCCACTCACCTTGTCGGCGAAAATCTGGTCGAACTGCTGTTCGACGAATTCGCGATGCGCGTCGAGCTTGAGCATCAGCGCGGCGTAGTCGTCGCAGCCCATGGCGCGCGCGAGTGCCGCACGCTCCTCGGGATCGACCGGCATCGCATGGGTCTGCGCGTCGTTGCGGTATTGCAGACGGTGTTCGAGCTCGCGCAGGAAGCGATATGCCTGTGAAAGCTTCACGCAGACCGAGGTATCGATCAGCCCGTGCGTCGCCGCGTGCCGCAAAACAGCGAGCGTTGGACGCACCCGGAAGCCGGCGTCCTGGCCGCCCCGGATCAGCTGAAACACCTGCGCGCTGAATTCGATTTCGCGGATGCCGCCACGCCCCAGCTTGATGTCGTCGGCCTTATCGGGCCGCATCGAGGCACGCCGCTGCGCTTCCTGGCGAATCTGCAAATGCAACGCGCGAATCGCGCTGATCACGCCAAAGTCGAGATAACGTCGATAGACAAACGGCGTGACGATCGCGTCGAGCTGCTTCTGCAGCCGCACGGCCGCTTCGCTCGTGCCTTCGGACACGAGCCGGCCCTTGATCCACGCATAACGCTCCCACTCCCGGCCCTGGACGTAAAAATATTCTTCGAGCATGCCCAGGCTGCACACGAGCGGCCCCGAATCGCCGTTCGGCCGCAAGCGCATATCGACCCGGAACACATAACCGTCGGCAGTCACCTCGGCCAATGCACCGATCAGACGCTTACCCAGCCGTGTAAAAAAGTCCTGTGTCGCGATCGGCGAGCGCTGAGCGCCCGCCGTCTCACCGTCCTCTTCATAGATGAAGATCAGATCGATATCCGACGACACGTTCAGCTCACGCCCGCCCAGTTTGCCCATCCCGACCACGCCGAGCGCGAGCCGCTCGCCCTGCGGTCCACGCGGTTCGCCGTAAAGCGCTTCGAGCTCGGCGGACACGACCGCCAGGGCGCGCTGGATCGTCGTTTCCGCCAGATCGGTCATCGCGCCGGTGACTTCGGCGACATCCGCCTCGCCCGCGAGATCCCGCTCCATCACGGCGCAAAATACTTCGGTACGCAACTGGCGCAAAGCCCGTTTGAGTGCATCCTCGCTCAACGGGCCGCCGCCCGTGCCGGCCGCCTCGGCGCACAGCGCGTCAAAGCGCGCGTCGATCCGTTCGCGCGTGAGGGGCGCGGACGCGAGCGCCGCCACCTGCGCCACGATTTGCGGACGAGCCGCCGCGGCGCGCGCCGCGTAATGTGAATAGCTGGAACTCAGGAGAGTAGCGTCGGTCATCAAGGGTCTGGCTCGCTCGTTGCTTTATCAGCGTGGTTCAGTTCGCTGTAGCACACGGGTCCACGTGGAGCCAGGCAGCCTCGCGCAGCTCGCGAGACGGCATGTAGAAAGGGTTTGCCGGAGGTCCGCCGACGCTTTCCCGTGTGTTACATTTCGTCGTTAATTCGCAAAACTACCATACGCCCACCCGCTGCAGCATGTCCGAGCGAAACGAATCCGCCGACCCGCACGAAACCGGGCAGGTCCGGCCTGTGAGCGGAAGCGACCACATCGTGCTGCGTCGGACCCTTCACGTGGTCCTCGCGCTGGCACTCGTGCTGTACTTCATCGCGGCGAGTCTCTTTCTCGGCCTGCGTTACGTGCTGCTGCCGCGCGTCGACTCGTTCCGCCCGCGCATCGAAGCCACGGTCTCCGGGAAACTCCACACGCAGTTCACGATCGGCAAGCTGGCGCCGCATTGGAGCGGTTTTCAGCCGGGCCTCGACGTCACCGACATCGTCATCCGCGACGCCGACGGCAAAGCGGCGCTGACCATTCCGCACGCCACCGCCACGCTCTCGTGGAAATCGCTCTGGCAGTTCCACCCGGCGCTGTCCAGCCTGATCGTCGATCAGCCCGACGTGTTGGTGTCGCGCAACGGCGACGGCGTGATCTCGGTGGCGGGTGTGCCGGTGCCGACCCGGCACAGCGGCAACGACACCTTGTCCACGTGGCTCCTGCGCCAACAGGCGATCGTGGTGCGCGGCGGCGTGCTGCGCTGGCGCGATGCCGAGCACGACGCGCCGGAACTCGCCCTGCGCGACATCCGGATCGCGATTCTCAACGACGGCTACGACCACCGGCTCGCATTGCAGGCGCCCGCCGACGGCCAGGTCCTGCACGGGCCGATCGACTTCCGTACGCATTTCAGACACGCCCGCCTCTCCGCGATCGGCAAGCCGGTCAATTGGGCCGGCCAGGTTTACATGTCGACCGGCCCGGTCGATCTGCCGACCCTCGCGCGCTACATCAATTTCCCGATCGAGACGTTCGCCGGCCGCATCGACAATGCGATCTGGGGCGACTTTGCCGATGGCCGCATGACGTCGGCCAGCGGGCAGCTGGCCGGCACGAATGTTTCGATGCGGGTGCGCCCGACCCAGCCCAGGCTGGATGTGCCGATCGCCAACTTCTCGTGGCGCGTCGCGGTCAACCAGGGCGATTACACGCTGCAACTGAATAACTTGCACGCCGAGCTCGGCCAGCCGCCGCTCGACGACGGCACACCGCTCACCCGCACCCTCGCGCTAACCACGCTGAACGGCCGCTTCCGGACCGCCTCGCTGCAGCATGGGCAACTCGTCAGCTTCAGCGGCGACCGCGTCGACCTGGGCATCCTCGCCGAGTTCAGCCGTGCGCTGCCGTTGCCGCGCCCTCTGCTGAACAGTCTGGTGCGCTTCAATCCGCGCGGCATGGTGGCGAACTATGTGATCGAAGTGGAACGCGGCAAACCGGAATCGGGCGAAGCAGGCGGCGACCGCCTGCCAAGCGGCGCCGAACCGATCGAGCGCTATCGTTTCAAGGGCGACCTGCAAGGCATCAGCTTCGCGGCGCAGGAACCGCCGCCGGGGCTCACCGCGCTGAATCACCCGCGCGCGGGCATTCCCGGCATCGAAAACCTGTGGGGCAGCGTCGACGCCGACGAAAAACACGGCACCGCGACGCTCGACACCTCCAACGTCGCGATTACGCTGCCGGGCGTGTTCGACGACCCGCGCCTGAAACTCGACCGTCTGCATGGCCGGGCAGACTGGACCATCACGCCGAAGGCACCGGGCGAAAATCACCCTGCCTTCACCGTCAAGCTGGCCGACTTCGGCATCTCGAACGCGGACGCGGACGCCACCGCCACGGCCAACTACAGCAACCCCGGCCACGGGCGCGGCTCGCTCGACCTGAAGGCCGACTTCCAGCGCGCGCAGGTCACGCGCATCGTCCGCTATCTGCCGACCAGCATCAGCGAAAAGCTGCGTATCTACCTGGGCCACGGGCTGCAAGCCGGCACATCGCGCGGCGCGACGATCGAAATCCACGGCGACCTGACCAAATTCCCCTACTCCCGCGCGCCGGAAGCCGGGATCTTCCATATCGTTGCGCCGTTCAAGGGCGGCAAGTTCGACCCTTCGCCGTACCCGCCGCGCAAGATGAAAAACGGCACGCCGAACGTATGGCCGCCGCTGGACGGTATCGACGGCGTGTTTGAACTCAAGCAGAACCTGCTGCGCTTCGACATCGACCGCGCCCATTACAAGCAGGTCGCTCTGAACAAGGTGAACGGCAAGATCGACGATCTCGGGACCAAGGCGTCGGATCTCGTCATCACCGGCAACGGCCGCGGGCCGCTCGCCGACATGCTCGACTATGTGAACGAGAGCTCGCTCGGCATCATGTCCAAACATGCGACCGATAAAGTGCGTGCCGAGGGCCCCGCCGCGCTTGCGCTCAAACTGACCGTGCCGCGCACGCCGAAGCCGCACATCGGCGTGGAAGGCGCGGTGGGCTTTCAGAACAATCGCCTGACTGTCGATAACGTGCCGCCGCTTTCGCAACTGAACGGCAAGGTGCGCTTCACCGAACATACGGCGCAGCTCGACCGGCTCTCAGGCCGCTTCCTCGGCGGCGACGTACACGCCGATGGCGGCCTGAAGCAGGACGGCACCTATGCGCTCGCCCTCGGCGGCCACATCGCCGTCGACGCCGCGCGCGGCCTGAATCTGCATGGCCCGGCCGCCGAGGTGCTGACGCGCATGAGCGGCAGTGCGCCCTACGCGCTCAATGTGCGCGGCGCCAAGGGGCGTTTGCCGGAGGTCACGGCGAACTCCGATCTGACCGGCCTTGCGCTCGACTTCCCCGCACCGTTCGACAAACCGGTCGGCACGCCAATGCCGCTGCGCTTCGCGGTCAAGCCGTCCACCGAAGCGAGCGAAGCCGGTCTGGAGCGCGCCGACCTCACCTTCGGCCCGATCGCCGCCACCTATTTGTTGCGCTACGCGCCTCAAACCGGGTCGAAGACAGCGCCGACGGTCGTAAGCGGCGCGATCGGCGTCAACAAGCCCGCCGACCTGCCGTCCGATGGCGTGATCGCCACCGTCGACCTCGAAGCGTTCGATGCCGACGCCTGGCGCGCGCTTCTCACGCAGATGCGCAACAAGGACGCGCCGAGTCCCGTGCCTGCCGCGCCTGCCGCCGCGGCAGCGCCGAACCCGGCCCTCACGCAATTCCTGCCGAACCGCTTCGCGCTGCATATCGGCACGCTGACGCTGCTCAAGCGGCACTGGGACAGCGTGATCGTCGGTGCGTCGCATGCGGACGGCAAATGGCAGGCCAACATCGCGTCGAACCAGGTGTCCGGTCACGTTTCCTGGCTGCCGGGCGTCAATAAGGGCTCGCCTGGCACGCTGCAGGCGCGCTTTGCCCGTTTGGTGATTCCGTCCGCCACCGACAAGGATCTGCTCGGTCAGGCCATTTCGGCGCCGGCCCAGAACATGCCGTCGATCGATCTGGTGGTCAACGAGTTGATCGTGCGCGATCGCGACGTGGGCCGGCTGGAGGTCGACGCGCACAACTTCGAGGAAGACGGCGTGCCGGTCTGGCAACTCGACAAGCTCGACATCACCAACCCCGCCGCCACGCTAAGCGCCACCGCCAACTGGCGCACGTCGACGGGCCTTGGCAACACCGCCGACGAAGCCACGCCACGCCGCACCGTGTTTGATTTCAAGCTCGACATCAAGGACGCCGGCGCGTTGCTGGAGCGCTTTGGCCAGCCGCACACGCTCAAGGCCGGCAACGGCACGCTGTCGGGCAAGGTGGTGTGGCGCGGCGGCCCGACCACGATTGACTACCCCACGCTCAACGGCAATCTGGCCGTCGATCTGCGCCACGGGCAGATTCTCAAGGTCGACCCGGGTGTCGCGAAATTGCTGGGCGTGCTCAGCCTGCAAAGCCTCGAGCGCTTCGCCACGCTCAATTTCCGCGACGTGATCGGTGAAGGGCTGCCGTTCGATCACGTCACCGGCACGGGTGAGATCCACAATGGCATTGGCCGCACCGAGAACTTCGAGATGGTGACGGCGCCGGCCCGCGCTGAAATGAAAGGTTCGGTCGATCTGGCGCAGGAAACCCAGGATCTGCACGTGCAGATCGTACCGACCGTCAGCGCCGGCGCCGCCGTGATCGCCGCGACCGTGATCAATCCGCTCCTCGGGCTGGGCGCGCTGGTGGCCGATCTGGCGTTCAGCAAATCGGTCTCCACGGCGTTTGCGCGTGAGTACGCGATCACCGGTTCGTGGTCGAAACCGCACGTCGAGCGGGTGAAGAGCGATCGCGGTAAGATGGACGCTCCGGCTTCGACCGTGGGCGCGCACTAAGCCCGATCCGATCCTTAGTTTGATCAGAAGAGCGCCGTGCCGCACCCCAGGCCGCAGCCAGCCTTGAACGACGTATGCGGCGCCAGCGGTTCGCGCCGCCGCCTTTGCCGGGAGTTTTTCGAAACGCTCATGAGCGAAACACACGTCTCTCCATCTTCGTCCGCTGCTTCGTCCACCGCCTCGCCAGTTGCGGCGTCCGGCGGGTCTCCAGAAAGCGCCTTCCGCGTTGCCGCATTGCAAATGGTCAGCACGCCGGATCGCGAGCGCAATCTGGCCGAAGCGGAACGCCTGATCGGCGAAGCCGCCGCCGACGGCGCGCAACTCGTCCTGCTGCCCGAGTACTTCTGCTTCATGGGCTTCAAGGACACGGACAAGCTCGCCGTGCGCGAACCCTATCAGGACGGCCCGATCCAGCGTTTTCTCGCCGATGCCGCGCGCCGCCACAAGGTGTGGGTCATCGGCGGTACGTTGCCGTTGATGTCGCACGAACCGGCCCGCGTGCTGAACACCACGCTGGTGTTCGACCCGCACGGTAATGAAGCCGCGCGCTACGACAAGATCCACCTGTTCAACTTCGAGAAAGGCGAAGAATCGTTCGACGAGGCGCGCACCATCTGCCCCGGCGGAGACGTCCGCACCTTCGAAGCGCCGTTTGGCCGGGTCGGCCTGTCGGTCTGCTACGATTTGCGCTTTCCGGAGCTGTACCGGCGCATGGGCGACTGCGCGCTGATCGTGGTGCCGTCGGCGTTCACTTACACCACCGGCCGCGCGCATTGGGAGATGCTGCTGCGCGCCCGGGCGGTCGAAAACCAGTGCTACGTGCTGGCCGCCGCGCAAGGCGGCAAACATGAGAACGGCCGCCGGACATGGGGCCACAGCATGCTGATCGACCCGTGGGGCGAACTCGTCGCGGTGCGCGATGAAGGCGCCGGCGTCGTGGCCGGCAATCTCGAACGCGCGCGCATCGACGAAGTGCGACAGAGTCTGCCCGCCTGGCGTCACCGCGTGCTGAGCTGCTGATGTATTAGCTGACATTGAAAGTGCGGCGCCTGTCACCCATATCCCGGTGACAGCAGCGCTAACCGAATCCTTCGTATCGAGCAGAACATACTTCGCATGAACATCATCGAACCCGGTATCCGTAATCTCGCCACCGCCAAGGACATCCTCCTGACGCCCTACGGTCTCGACGAATCCCTGCTCACCCGCACGCTCGCCGAAATCTTCACGCACAAGATCGATTACGCCGACCTGTACTTCCAGTACACGCGCAGCGAAGCGTGGAGTCTCGAAGAAGGCATCGTGAAGTCGGGCAGCTTCAGCATCGACCAGGGCGTCGGCGTGCGCGCCGTGTCGGGCGATCGCACGGCCTTCGCGTATTCGGACGATCTGTCGCCCGAAGCGATCCGTCAGGCGGCGCTCGCCACCCGTTCGATTGCCAAGGCAGGCGGCGGCAAACAGAAGATCAAGGCGGCCTCGTCGCTGACCGGCATTGCCGGGCGCGATCTGTACCTGCCGTCCGATCCGCTGCACTCGCTCGACGCGACCGCCAAGGTCAAGCTGCTCGAGCGCATCGAACAGATGGCGCGTGGCCGCGATCCGCGCATCCAGCAAGTGATGGCAGGCCTCGCCGGTGAATACGACGTGGTGCTGGTCGCGCGCAGCGACGGCGGGTTCGCCGCCGACATCCGCCCGCTCGTGCGCGTATCGGTCACCGTGATCGCCGAGCAGAACGGCCGCCGCGAAATCGGCAGCGGCGGCGGTGGTGGCCGCTTCGACTACGCCTACTTCACGGACGAAGTGCTGTCGCGCTATGTCGACGACGCCGTGCATGCGGCGCTCGTGAACCTCGAAGCCCGCCCGGCTCCGGCCGGCGCGATGACGGTCGTGCTCGGCCCGGGCTGGCCCGGCGTGCTGCTGCACGAGGCGATCGGCCATGGCCTTGAAGGCGACTTCAACCGCAAGGGATCGTCGGCGTTCGCGGGTCGAATCGGCGAGCAGGTTGCGGCGAAGGGCGTAACCGTGGTCGACGACGGCACGCTGCCGAACCGCCGCGGCTCGCTGAACATCGACGACGAAGGCAATCCGACCCAGTGCACCACGCTGATCGAAGATGGCATCCTCAAGGGCTACATCCAGGACACCCTGAATGCGCGCCTGATGAAAATGCCCGTCACCGGTAATGCGCGCCGCGAATCGTATGCCGCGCTGCCGATGCCGCGCATGACCAACACCTACATGCTCAACGGCGACAAAGACCCGCAGGAAATCATCGCGTCCGTGAAGAACGGTTTGTACGCGGTGAACTTCGGCGGCGGCCAGGTCGACATCACGAACGGCAAGTTCGTGTTTTCGGCCTCCGAGGCATACATGATCGAAAACGGCAAGATCACCTACCCGGTGAAGGGCGCGACGCTGATCGGCAGCGGTCCGGAATCGCTCAAGTACGTCAGCATGATCGGCAACGACATGAAGCTCGATTCGGGCGTTGGCGTGTGCGGTAAGGAAGGTCAGAGCGTGCCGGTGGGCGTCGGCCAGCCGACGCTGCGTATCGACCGGATGACGGTTGGCGGTACGGCCTGATTTTGATATCAACGCATACTTCGTGCATAGAATGTACGAAGTATGCGGATTTGCCGCATTTTTGTACCCCGCGGGTTGCCAGCCGCGCTTGCACGGGTTATAAAGTCATTCACCCTTTTTGACCAGCGACCTATTTCGCCATGTCCGCCAAGTTTTACTTTTACTTTTTTTGGCATCTCAGACCGCTGGCGGATCGAGAGGGGTGTTAGTGCACGCAAGACACCCAGAATTCACGAAAACCGCCAGCTAGCCTGGCGGTTTTTTTTCGCCCCACGCCTTTGAAACTTTTGCCGTTGAAATCTTTTTGATTGTTGTTCGCCCTGGCATCGCTGCCTGATCGCCGTCTGATCGCAGCCTTCGTTGCCGCGCGAACACGCTACGACCCGATTCAGGAGAACAAACATGCCCCCGCACAACACCGACGATGTCCGCATCCGCGAATTGAAAGAACTCACGCCGCCCGCTCACCTGATCCGTGAATTCGCCTGCGACGAAACGGTGTCCGACGTGATCTACAACTCGCGCAACGCGATGCATCGCATCCTGCACGGCATGGAAGACCGTCTGATCGTCATCATCGGACCGTGCTCGATTCACGACACGAAGGCGGCGATGGAATACGCCGGGCGTCTCGTCGAGCAGCGCAAGCGCTTCGCCGGCGAGCTCGAAATCGTGATGCGGGTGTACTTCGAAAAGCCGCGTACGACGGTGGGCTGGAAGGGTCTCATCAACGACCCGCACATGGACAACAGCTTCAAGATCAACGACGGCCTGCGCACCGCGCGCGAGTTGCTGCTGCGTATCAACGAACTCGGCCTGCCGGCCGGCACCGAGTACCTCGACATGATCAGCCCGCAGTACATCGCCGATCTGATCTCGTGGGGCGCAATCGGCGCGCGTACGACCGAATCGCAAGTGCACCGCGAACTGGCGTCGGGCCTGTCGTGCCCGGTCGGCTTCAAGAACGGCACGGACGGCAACGTCAAGATCGCCGTCGACGCGATCAAGGCCGCGTCGCAGCCGCACCATTTCCTGTCGGTCACCAAGGGCGGCCACTCGGCCATCGTCTCGACCGCCGGCAATGAGGACTGCCACATCATCCTGCGCGGCGGCAAGACGCCGAACTACGATGCGGACAGCGTCAACGCGGCATGCGCCGACATCGGCAAAGCGGGTCTCGCGGCGCGTTTGATGATTGACGCAAGCCACGCGAACAGCTCGAAGAAGCATGAGAACCAGATTCCGGTATGCGCGGACATCGGCCGCCAGATTGCTTCGGGTGACGAACGGATTGTTGGCGTGATGGTGGAATCGCACCTGATCGCGGGCCGCCAGGATTTGCAGGAAGGCTGCACGCTGACGTACGGACAGAGCATCACCGATGCCTGCATCGGCTGGGACGAAAGTGTCGCCGTGCTGGAAGGTCTCGCTGAAGCGGTCAAACAACGACGCGTCGCGCGCGGCAGCGGCAATTAAGCGGCTGGTTGCGCATCTGCGCGATTGCTGCAGTGGTTTCATCGAAAAGCCCGGCTCATCGAGCCGGGCTTTTCTATTGGCCGAACGGACGAATGGTGCTTCAGGAGCCGCCTATGTACCGTGACAACTCGTTGCCGGGTCGAACACGACTTGACCGGGCTGGATGTCACGTATAAAATTTTATACATAGAAGGCGGTATGGAGCAGGAAAAAGAAATTCGCTGGATGGGTTCCAGCTATCACGATTTACTCGCCTTTCCCGAAGAACCACGTCGTCGGGCCGGTTTTCAGCTTGGCAAGATTCAGGCGGGCCTGGACCCAGACGATTGGAAGCCGTTTGATTCAATCGGCGCAGGAACACGCGAGATTCGCATCAAGGAGGCCGACGGCATCTACCGTGTGATGTATGTCACCAAGTTCGTAGAAGCCCTGTATGTGCTGCACTGCTTTCAGAAGAAAACGCAGAAGCTGGGGCCGCAGGACAGAAAGATTGCCGAGATGCGATATCGGGCCATCATCAATGATAGGAAAGCTTAGCAAATGACGATCGACACAAAAATCCGTCACGTAACCAAACCCGGCGCGAACCTGTTTCTCGAACTCGGCTTCTCCGCTGAAGAAGCGAAGCGCTTGCACGCTGCTTCGCAGAAACAGATCAACGACACGCGGCTGCTCAAGGAGCAGTTGATGACCGAGCTGTCCGGCTGGATCGAACAGCATCATCTGAAGCAGGCTGAGGCGGCGGAGATTCTTATGGTGTCACGTCCGCGCGTGTCGGACGTGGTCAACATGAAAACCACCAAGTTCACTATCGATACGCTGGTCGAAATGATGAGCCGGATCGGCAAACCCGTCACACTGGCGATTGGGTAAGGCGCATGGCGCGCCTTACACATGCTTTCGCACGTAGCTCGCCATGCGTCCCCGCTTCACTGCACCGCGCCTGAACCGAACACTTCGGTGTGAATCCGCGCGGCATCCACACCAAGCGAGGCCAACGCCTCGCATTGCACGCGCATGAACGGCACCGGCCCGCAAACGTAGTAATCCGCATCGGGAACAATCACCTTGTCGGCGATTTTCGCGAGGTCGAGGCGGCCTTCGAAGTCGTAGTCGATGCCGGCGTGATCGCAGGCTTCAATGGCCTCGTAGAACACCGCGCGTGTGACGTTGCGATGTGCTGCGACGGTATCGTTGAACCACTGGCGGAACGCATGCACGCGCCCATTGCGGCAGGCATGCACGAACGTCACGCGGCGCTCACTCTGGTTGGCGAGCAACGTGGACAGCATCGAGGTCATCGGAGTCACGCCCACGCCCCCACTGATCAGCACCACGGGTGTCGTCGTTTTGCGGTTCAGCGTGAATTCGCCCATCGGCGCGCTGACATGCACCACTTCGCCCACTTCCACACCGTCGTGCAGAAGGGTCGATACATGGCCGGGCGCCAGATCTTCATGGCCGGCCTCGCGCTTCACCGAGATACGCAACCAGTTTCCGTTCGGCGCATCCGACAAGCTGTATTGCCGCGGCTGATCGACGCCGAGTTCATCCACGAAACGCGTCACGCTCAGATACTGGCCAGGCTCGAAACCGCAAGCCGGCGAGCCGTCGGCGGGTGTCAGATAGAACGACGTAATTTCCTCGCTCTCCACTTCCTTGCGTGCAACCTTGAACGGCCGAAAGCCGCTCCACGCCGCACCTTCATAGAGCCTGGCCTCCGCGCCGATGAAGATATCCGCGAGTTGCCCGTAAGCGACTTCCCATGCGCCAAGCGTCTCCTGATCGACCGCGTCGCCGAGGACATCGACAATCGCCCCCAACAGATGCCGCCCGACGATTGGATATTGCTCCGGCCGAATGTTCAAGCTCGCGTGCTTATGGGCGATTCGCGAGACGGTTGGACCCAGCGCGCCGAGGTTGTCAATATTGGCGGCGTAGGCATACACGGCTTTCGCGAGCGTTTCCGGCTGATTGCCGCTCTTCTGGTGAGTCTGGTTGAACACGTTCTTCAACTCAGGATGATGCGCGAACATGCGCTTGTAGAAGTGTTTGGTGATGGTGGTGCCGTGTACGGCGAGCACGGGAACGGTGGCTTTGACGCGGGCGATCTGGTCGGCGGTGAGAGCGGTCATAACTACTTCTCCTTAAAGATGCATACACAATACATTTTTAAGAAGAAGTTTTGTCCCTGACAAATTGTCACAGCGCTTGTGGTCGTTTATGGCGCTTAAAGGGACTGAAGCGTGGTGTTAGCCGGCGCTGCGATCGTGCTGCCATAAGACGTCGCTGCCGCCGTCCGCGCGGTTGAGCACGCGCGCGAACACGAACAGCAGGTCGGACAGCCGGTTCACATACTGGCGAGGCGCTTCATTGATCGCCTCGTCTTCACCCAGGGCGACGATCGAGCGTTCAGCGCGCCGGCACACCGTGCGGCACACGTGCGCAAGCGCCGCCGCGCGCGAGCCGCCGGGCAGAATGAATTCCTTTAACGGCGGCAGCGTGGCGTTGTAGTCGGCCAGCCAGCCGTCGAGCTGGCCAAGCTGCCTGTCGGTAATCATCGTATGGCCGGGAATGCAAAGCTCGCCGCCCAGATCGAACAGGTCGTGCTGAATCGCGACCAGCGCCGCCCGCACGTTGTCCGGCAACGATTCGCAGAGCAACACGCCGAGATTCGAATTGAGTTCGTCGACGTCGCCGATTGCTGCGATACGCGCGCTGTCTTTGCGCACACGCCGGCCGTCGCCGAGACCGGTGGTGCCGTCGTCGCCGGTACGGGTGGCGATCTTGCTCAAGCGGTTGCCCATGATGTCTCCCATGCATTCAATCAGTGACGCGGCGCAAGCGCTTCGCCGGCGAAGCCAGCCGGCGTATCCGGCCAATAAGCCACCGAGTTAGCCACCGCGTTTATCCATATTGCGCGCTTCGCGAGGTCGCCGCCATTATAGGAGCCCCAGCCGCGCCCGACGCCGGCCTGCGGGTGTTCGGCGTAAAATGAAGCACAAGCTGTAGAACAGCTCCGCCTTACTATCAGGAGACATGCGTGAATCATCCCGTGCCGCCGGCCCCGTTGCGCCGGCCGTTTCCCGCCGAATTGCTGACCGCCCTCAAAGCCGCCTTCGGCGAGCGCGTCTCCACCGCCGAAGCCGTACGCGCCCACCATGGCCGCGACGAATCGCCCTTCGATCCCCAACTGCCCGACGCCGTTGTATTCGCACGCAATACGGAAGACGTGCAAACCATCGTCAGGCTGTGCGGCCAATACAACGTGCCGATCATTCCCTACGGCAACGGTTCGTCGCTCGAAGGGCATCTGCTTGCGGTCCAGGGCGGGGTATCGATCGACCTGTCGGAAATGAACCGCGTGTTGTCAATCAACGCCGAAGACCTCACCGTCACGGTCGAACCCGGCATCTCGCGCAAGCAGTTGAACGAAGCGCTGCGCGACACCGGCCTGTTTTTCCCGATCGACCCGGGTGCTGACGCGAGTATCGGCGGCATGTCGGCTACGCGCGCCTCGGGCACCAATGCCGTGCGCTACGGCACGATGCGCGAAAACGTACTTGGGCTGACGGTGGTGCTCGCCGACGGCCGCGTGATCAAAACCGGCACGCGCGCACGCAAGTCGTCGGCGGGCTACGACCTCACGCGTCTGTTCGTCGGCTCGGAAGGCACGCTCGGCGTGATCACCGAAATCACCGTGCGTCTGTATCCGCAGCCGGAAGCGGTCTCGGCCGCGGTCTGCACGTTCCCGTCGATGGGCGATGCGGTGCGCGCGGTCATCGAAACGATTCAGATGGGCGTGCCGATTGCGCGCGTCGAGTTCGTCGACTCGCTCGCGATCCGCTCGATCAACCGCCATTCGAACCTGACCTTGCGCGAAGCGCCCACACTCTTCTTCGAATTCCACGGCACCGAAGCCGGTGTGAAAGAGCAAGCCGAACTGGTGCAGGAACTCGCGGCGCAAAATGCCGGCGAAGGCTTCGAATGGGCGACCCGGCCGGAAGACCGCAGCCGCCTGTGGAACGCGCGCCACAACGCCTACTTCGCGATGCTGCAACTGAAGCCCGGTTGCCGCGCCGTCACGACCGACGTCTGCGTACCGATCTCGCGCCTCGCGGAATGCGTGGTGGAAACCGAGCAGGATCTGAACGCGTCGCCGTTGCCCTGCCCGATCGTCGGCCATGTCGGCGACGGCAACTTCCACGTCGCGATCCTGATCGATCCGGACAAGCCGGAAGAACTCGCCGAAGCTGAACGACTGAACCATCGCATCGTGCAACGCGCGCTGCGCATGGACGGCACCTGCACGGGCGAACACGGCGTCGGTCTGCACAAGATGAATTTCCTGCTCGAAGAACACGGCGAAGTCGCCGTCGACACGATGCGCTCCATCAAGCATGCGCTCGATCCGCGCAATCTGATGAACCCGGGCAAGATCTTTTCCTGGGCAGCTTGAGGCGCCAATAGCCCAGGCGGGGCAGCAGCGGCAACGTCTGCTGTCCCACCGCCAGGCCAGAGCGGGCACGCAGCGTGAACGACACCAGGAGACAAGTTATATGAACGCACCCGTCGAACTGACGGCCGAAGTGCTTGCCCAGCGCCAGCGCGAAGTCGTGCAGGCGCTGATGGCCGTACTGCCGACCCACTGTCTGCTGTATCGCGAAGAAGACACCGTCGCCTACGAGTGCGACGGCCTCGCGGCCTACCGGCGTCTGCCGCTTGCGGTCGCATTGCCGGAGACGGAGTCGCAGGTCCAACGCATTGTGCAAATCTGCAACCGGCTCGACGTGCCGATCGTGCCGCGCGGCGCGGGCACCGGTTTGTCCGGTGGCGCGATGCCGATCCGGCACGGCATCGTGGTGTCGCTCGCGCGCTTTCGCAAGATCGTCGAAGTCGATCCGTACGCCCGAACCGCCACGGTGCAACCGGGTGTGCGCAATCTGTCGATTTCCGAAGCCGCCGCGCCTTACGGCTTGTACTACGCGCCTGATCCGTCGTCGCAGATCGCCTGCACGATCGGCGGCAACGTCTCCGAGAATTCGGGTGGCGTGCACTGTCTCAAATACGGCCTCACCGTGCACAACGTGCTGCGCGTGCGCGCCGTGACAATGGAAGGCGAAATCGTCGAATTCGGTTCGCTCGCGCCGGACGCGTCAGGGCTCGATCTGCTCGCGGTGCTGATCGGCAGCGAAGGCATGTTCGCGATCGTCACCGAAGTGACCGTCAAGCTGATCCCGAAGCCACAGACAGCGCAGGTCATCATGGCCAGTTTCGACGACGTCGTGAAAGGCGGCGACGCGGTCGCCGGCATCATTGCCGCCGGCATCATTCCGGCCGGTCTGGAGATGATGGATAAACCGGCCACGCGCGCCGTGGAAGAATTCGTCAACGCGGGCTATGACCTCGATGCCGCGGCGATCCTGCTGTGCGAATCGGACGGCACGCCGGAAGAAGTGGCCGACGAAATCGTGCGCATGACCGCGGTGCTGCGCGAACAGGGCGCCACCCGCATCCAGATTTCACGCTCGGAAAGTGAGCGGCTGCGCTTCTGGTCCGGGCGCAAGAACGCGTTCCCGGCGGCGGGCCGCATTTCGCCTGACTACTACTGCATGGACGGCACCGTGCCGCGCCGCAGTATCGGGCCGTTGCTGGCGCGCATCGAGGTGATGGAAAAGAAGTATGGCCTGCGCTGCATCAACGTATTCCATGCCGGCGACGGCAACATGCATCCGCTGATCCTGTTCAACGGCAACGATCAGGACGAGTGGCACCGTGCCGAGGCGTTCGGTTGCGACATCCTCGAAACCTGTGTCGAGCTGGGCGGCACGGTGACGGGCGAACATGGCGTGGGTATCGAGAAGATCAACTCGATGTGCGTGCAGTTCTCGCCTGAAGAGCGCGACGCCTTCCATGCGGTCAAACGCGCCTTTGACGCCCCGGGCCTGCTCAATCCCGACAAAGGCATTCCCACCCGCGCCCGTTGTGCCGAGTACGGCAAGATGCACGTGCGCGGCGGCTTGCTGCCGCATCCGGACCTGCCGCGGTTTTAAGACGGCCTGTGACGCTGCCGGTCCAGCACGGGCACACAGCGTTACAGGGCGCCGCCGCCGTGCGGATCCGCTTGTCCACGTGGCGGGCCCCACTCGCCACCAGCCCGCCTCTCCGTCCGCGCTCCGCGCAATCCCCCGCCCACGCATTGCGCATGTGCCCCGCCCACAATGCTTCCCGGCTCCCACACTGAATACCCGATGCGGGTCCGCCCCGTGTTGCCAGCGAGCCGCCGCCCGGTACAATCGATCGAAACACAACGAAGCAGGGCACCATGGAAGAGGACGACATCGTCGCCATTTGGTCTGAACGCGTGCGTTCGGCCAGCGCGCAAGGGCGCACATTGCGTATCCGTGGCGGTGGCACCAAAGACTGGTACGGTCAGACGCTGGAAGGTGAGATCCTCGACACGCGCGCTTATCGCGGCATCATCGCTTACGACCCCGCCGAACTGGTTGTTACGGCGCGCGCCGGCACACCCCTGCTGGAGATCGAGGCCGCCCTCGCCGAGCACGACCAGATGCTCGCCTTCGAGCCGCCGCACTTCGGGCTGCAGGCCACCTTCGGCGGCTGCATCGCCGCGGGCATAGCCGGCCCTCGCCGCCCTGCCGCGGGTGCGGCACGCGACTTCGTGCTCGGTGCCGTCATCATGAACGGGCAGGGCCAAAAACTGCATTTCGGCGGCCAGGTGGTGAAGAACGTCGCCGGTTACGACGTTTCCCGCTTGATGGCGGGCTCGCTCGGCACCCTTGGGCTGATCCTCGAGTTGTCGGTCAAGGTGCTGCCGCTGCCGCAAGCCGAAACCACGCTCAAATTCGACATGAACGGCACGGATGCGGTGCGCAAGCTCAACGAATGGGGCGGCCGGCCGCTGCCGATTACCGCGAGCGCATGGCGTCACGGCACGCTGGCCGTGCGGATGGCCGGCGCGGAAGCCGCGGTCAAGGCGGCGCGCACAGCGCTCGGCGGCGAAGTCGTCGACGCCGTCGAGGCAGAGCGCTTCTGGGCCGGCCTGCGCGAACAGACCGACTCGTTCTTTGCGGCCATCCCGCCGCAGGCCGCGCTGTGGCGCCTCGCGCTGCCGTCGATCACCGAGCCGCTCCAGTTACCCGGCGCGCAACTGATGGAATGGGGCGGCAGCCAGCGCTGGTGGATCACCGACACGGATGCGCAAACCGTGCGCATCAGCGCCAAACAGGCCGGCGGCCACGCCACCATCTTCCGTACCGGCCACGGCTACGACCGCAGCGCCGGCGTGTTCACGCCGCTACCCGCACCGCTGATGAAAATCCATCGCGGCCTGAAAACCGCTTTCGACCCAGCCCGCATTTTCAATCGCGGTCGTCTCTACCCCGACTTGTGAGCCACGCGATGCAAACCAACCTCGCGGACTTCATTCGCAACACGCCCGATGGCAACGAAGCCGACGCCATCCTGCGCAATTGCGTGCATTGCGGCTTCTGCACGGCGACCTGCCCCACCTATCAGATACTCGGCGACGAACTCGACGGCCCGCGCGGGCGCATCTACCTGATCAAGCAGATGGTGGAAGGCGCGGCGGTCACACGCAGCACCCAGGTCCATCTGGACCGCTGCCTCACCTGCCGCAGTTGCGAGACCACCTGCCCATCCGGCGTGCAATACGGCAGGCTGGTCGAGATCGGCCGCAAGATCACTGAGGAAAAAGTGACGCGTCCGTTCAGTCAGCGGATGGTGCGCCGGCTGCTCGCCAGCTTCGTGCCGAATAGCGCGCTGTTCACGCCGACCATGCGCCTCGGCCAGCATGTCCGCGCGCTCCTGCCCAAAAAACTGCGCGACAAGGTGCCCGCGCGGCAACGCGCGCTTGAATGGCCGACCGCGCACCATCCGCGCAAGATGCTTATGCTCGCGGGCTGCGTGCAACCGTCGATGATGCCGAACGTCAACATCGCCACCGCGCGGGTACTCGACGCCCTCGGCGTGGAAACACTGATCGCGCCGGAAGCCGGCTGCTGCGGTGCGATCCGTCTGCACCTGGGCTACCACGACGAAGCGCTCGACGACGTGCGCGCCAACATCGACGCGTGGTGGCCATATGTCGAACAAGGTGTCGAAGCAATCGTGATGAACGCGTCCGGCTGCGGCGCGACCGTCAAGGAATACGCGCATCTGCTGCGCGACGATCCTGTCTATGCGGAAAAGGCGCGCCGCGTGACCGACCTGACACGCGACGTCGCGGAGATCCTGCCGGAGTTCGAAGAGGCGCTCGTCGCCGTGACGCGCCGCCGCGCGATCCATACGGTGGCGTTCCATCCGCCGTGCACGTTGCAGCATGGTCAGCAGGTGCGCGGCAAGGTCGAACATCTGCTGGCGGCGCTCGGCGTGGAAGTGCGTCTGCCCGCCGACAGCCATCTCTGCTGCGGCTCGGCCGGCACTTACTCGCTGACGCAGCCGAGGCTCTCGTATGCACTGCGCGATCAGAAGCTCGAGCGCTTGCAGTCGCAGGAGCCGCAGGTGATCGTGTCGGCGAACGTCGGCTGCATTGCGCATCTGCAAAGCGGCACATCCACACCGGTCGCGCATTGGATCGAACTGGTGGAGCATATGCTGTCCACCTGAAGCGAGCGATTCTGATCGCGAAGCGCGGTATGTGGCTTGCAGTGCTTCACCGCAAGCGCCCCCGCCGGCCCGTGTCCGTGTCGGGCAACGGCAGGGACATCGGCAGCGGCACGAGGCGGCGACGTCCGTATAATTCGTCCATTGTCGTTCGCTCGACTTCCGGTTCCGTTCCATGCCCGATCTGACTCACAACCTCGAAGCGGTGCGGCAGCGCATCGCCCTCGCCGCACAAGCCGCCGGACGCGACGTGCATTCGATCACCCTGCTCGCGGTCTCAAAGACGTTTCCCGCCGAAGACGTGCGCGCCGCCCACGCAGCCGGTCAGCGTGCGTTCGGTGAAAACTATGTGCAGGAAGCCCTCACCAAAGTCGAAGCACTGGCCGATCTGCGAGCCGCACTCGAATGGCATTTCATCGGACCATTGCAATCGAACAAAACGCGGCCGGTTGCCGAGAATTTCGACTGGGTCCATTCGGTCGACCGCCTGAAGATCGCGCAGCGGCTGTCAGAGCAGCGGCCGGACAACCTGCCGCCGTTGAACGTCTGTCTGCAGGTCAACGTTAGTGGCGAAGCGTCGAAAAGCGGCGTGAGCATTCCCGAGGCCGTGGAAGTCGCGCACGCCATCGCCGCGCTGCCGAAGCTGAATCTGCGTGGCCTGATGGCGATTCCTGAACCTGCCGGCGATGTCGACGAGCAACGCGAACCACATCGGCAACTGCACGAACTGTTCGAACGCCTGCGCAACGACGGCCTCGAACTCGATACGCTCTCCATGGGCATGTCGAGCGATCTCGAAGCCGCCGTGCTGGAAGGCGCGACGATCGTGCGCGTGGGCACCGCAATCTTCGGCGCGCGAGATTACTCAAACTGACCCTGGCGGGATTCTTCGGACTCCCTCACGCAACTTCTTTCGGAACATCATGAAAATTGCTTTTATAGGTGGCGGCAACATGGCGGCGGCGTTGATCGGCGGCCTCATCAAGCGCGGCGTCGCACCCGCCGATCTATACGCGATCGATCCCAACGAAGACGCGCGCAAGCGCAATGAGCAGCAATTCGGCATCAAGACCGGTGCCGCCGCTGACGCCGCGCTCGCGTCGTACGACGCTGTCGTGCTGGCGGTGAAGCCACAGATCCTGAAGAGCGTTGCCGAGGCGCTGGCGCCGCATCTGCAAGCCTCGCAACTGGCCATCAGCATCGTCGCGGGCATTCGCATGGACGACATGTCGCGCTGGCTGAACGGTCATGCTCGCATCGTGCGCGTGATGCCGAATACGCCGGCGCTGATCGGCATGGGCGTAACGGGCCTCGTCGCGACCGGCAGCGTCGGCGAAAGCGGCCGCGCGCTCGCGTCGCAGGTGCTGGGCGCCGTCGGCGAAACGGTCTGGTTCGATGACGAAGCGAAGATCGACGCCGTCACGGCGATCTCGGGAAGTGGTCCCGCTTACGTGTTCTACTTCATCGAAGCGTTGCAGGAAGCCGCGCGCCAACTCGGCATGGACGAAGCGCAAGGCCGCGCGCTGGCGGTCGCGACCTTCACCGGCGCCGCGCAATTGGCCGCTAACTCGGACGAAGCGCTGAGCCTGTTGCGCGAGCGTGTGACGTCGAAGGGGGGCACCACGGCGGCCGCGCTGGCGTCGTTCGAGGCCAGCGGGATCAAGGACGCAATCGTGCGCGGCGCGCTTGCCGCCGATGCGCGCGCCAGAGAAATGGGCGACGAATTCGGCAAGCTGTAAGCGCGATTTACGGTTGGCCGGTGCGAAAGAATTAGAACGAAGCAGCCGCGTAATGCGCGGCAATGCCGACAAACAACGCACCGCCCAACCAGTTGTTGTGACGGAACGCGGCGAAGCATGCCATCCGTTCGCGGTTGCGGATCAGCGTGTAGTGATAGATCGCGCAGCCCACCGCCGCCGCCCATCCCAGCCAGTACAGCATACCGAAGCCGAGCATCATGCCGATGCCGACGTAAATCCCCAGCGTGAGCGCATAGCAAAGCATGATCGCCGCCACGTCGAAGCGGCCGAAGGTCAGTGCCGACGTGCGGATGCCGATCTTGATGTCGTCGTCGCGATCGACCATTGCGTATTCCGTGTCGTACGCAACCGACCAGAACACGTTAGCCAGCAGCATGACCCACGCAAGCATCGGCACGTGATCCTGCACGGCGGCGAACGCCATTGGAATACCGAAACCGAATGCAATGCCCAGATACGCCTGCGGAATCGCAAAGAAGCGCTTGGTGAACGGATACGAACCGGCGACGAACAGCGCCGCCACCGACAGCTCCTTGGTCAGCGTATTGAGCGGCAGGATCAGCAGAAACGCCAGCAGCGACAAACCGGCCGCCAGCGCCACCGCTTCCCACGCCTTGATCTTGCCCGATGTAATCGGACGGTTTTCCGTACGCTTCACGTAGCGATCGAAGTCGCGATCCGCATAGTCGTTGATTGCACAGCCCGCCGAGCGCATCAGCACCGTTCCCACCGTGAAGATCACCAGCAGCGGCCACGAAGGGTGGCCCTCGGACGCAATCCACAGTGCGTTGAGTGTCGGCCACAGCAGCAGCAGGCTGCCGATCGGCTTGTCCATGCGGACGAGCCGCAGATACAGGGGAAGTCGGGCGAACATGGGCGGATTCGGTGAAGTGCAGACGGTGCCGCTATTTTACGGGATGCGCGTGGCAGACAGACTTCAGGCGGGCGAAGGCCGACATGCTGGGCGCCGCAACCAGGTCCGCGGCCGGTGCCCAAACACGGGCGCAGTCCGGATTGGACGCAGCAAAAATAAAGCCTCCGCAAAGGGAGGCCTGTTTGGCTTGCCATTCAACACAACGCTCAGGCACCGCGCTGACCTTCCGGGCGCAACGCCTGGAACGCCAGGATGCTTAAGTTAAGCCAGCATCGAGCGCAGCATCCACGCGGTCTTTTCGTGCGTTTGCATGCGTTGCGTCAGCAGGTCGGCGGTCGGCTCGTCATTAGCGGCTTCCGTCGACGGGAAAATCGCGCGCGCGGTACGCACCACGGCTTCCTGACCTTCCACCAGTTGGCGGATCATTTCTTCCGCGGCCGGCACACCGTCCGCTTCCGGAATCGATGAGAGCTTCGCGAATTCCTTGTAGCTGCCCGGCGCATGCACGCCCAGCGCGCGAATACGTTCAGCGATCGAATCGACCGCCAGCGCGAGCTCGTTGTACTGCGTTTCGAACATCAGATGCAGCGTGTTGAACATCGGGCCCGTCACGTTCCAATGGAAGTTATGGGTCTTCAGGTACAACGTATAGGTGTCGGCGAGCAGTCGCGACAAACCTTCTGCAATCTTCTTGCGATCCTTGTCGTTGATTCCGATATTGACGTGCTGTACGGCTTCTTTCTTGGCCATGATGACTCCTTCGAAGAGTGATACGAACCGATCGGCAAAGTGACGGCATGCGCTAGCAGACTTGGCACTTCGAACGCCCGCCAGTTTATCTTAGAAAGCAGCTGCGTTCGTGTGACGCGTGGTCGCTTGCCGCACCCACGATCCCATGCCCGATCACGCGCTCAGCGCGTGCTGCAGTGCCTGCGCGACGATCACCGTCCATCCGCTCAGGACGATTGCGAATCCCGCCAACTTGCGCAGCATCAGAGCCTGCCGCTGGTGCGCGCCGCGCCCAGCCGGCGCACCGCCAATGGTTGCCATCATCATCTGGATCATGATCGTGCTCCTTCGATTCGTATCATTACCGGCAGGGCGCCGATGCGCCCCACCTTCCTGCATCAATTCACTTCACCTGCTTACTTCTTGCCGCCTTCAGCAAGCCCGGCCAGCGCGGCGATCACGCCTTCCGCATAGGCCGGATCGGCGCGGCGGAAATGCTCGATCTGGCGCGCGACGATCTCTTGCGGCACCCCATTGATATGGCGTGCGATGTTGCCGAACAGACGCTGGCGTTGCGCCGCATCGAAGAGCGCGAACAACATACCCGGCTGCGTGTAGTAGTCCTCGTCCAGACGATGGTCGTAACGATCAACCGTGCCCGCCGCGAGCGGCGGCTCCGACGCGTTGCTATCCTGCGCGAAGTCGCCGAAACGATTCGGCTCGTAGTTCACGTTGTTGCCGAGGTTGCCGTCCGTGCGCATCGCGCCATCGCGATGGAACGAATGGTGGACCGGGCAACGCGGCGCATTCACCGGAATCTGATGGTGATTGATACCGAGCCGGTAGCGCTGCGTGTCGCCATACGAGAACAAACGGCCTTGCAAGAGACGGTCCGGCGAAAAGCCGATACCCGGCACCACATTGGCCGGCGTGAATGCTGCCTGCTCCACGTCCGCGAAATAGTTCGCCGCGTTGCGGTTCAACTCGATCGTGCCGACGTCGATCAACGGGTAGTCCTTCTGCGACCACACCTTCGTGATGTCGAACGGATTGAAGCGATAGTTCGCCGCTTGCGCCTCCGGCATCACCTGGATGGCAAAGCGCCATTTCGGGAAGTTGCCGGCTTCGATACTCGTGAGCAGGTCCTGTTGCGCGCTTTCACGATTCTGCGCCACCACCTGTGCCGCCTCAGCATCGGTAAAGTTCTCCACGCCTTGCATCGACTTGAAGTGGAACTTGACCCAGAAACGCTCGTTGTTCGCGTTGATGAACGAGTAGGTGTGCGAGCCGAAGCCATGCATCTGCCGGTAGTTCTTCGGAATGCCGCGATCGCTCATCAGGATGGTGACCTGATGCAACGACTCCGGATGACGCGACCAGAAATCCCATGCCGCAACGTTGCTGCGCATGTTGGTGTACGGGTCGCGTTTTTGCGTGTGGATGAAGTCCGGGAACTTCAGCGGATCGCGGATAAAGAACACCGGCGTGTTGTTGCCGACCACGTCCCAGTTGCCTTCTTCCGTGTAGAACTTGATCGAGAAACCGCGCACGTCGCGTTCCGCGTCGGCGGCGCCGCGTTCGCCCGCCACCGTCGAAAAGCGCATGAACAGAGGCGTTTCCTTGCCGAGCTCGGCAAACACCTTCGCCTTCGTATAACGCGAGATGTCGTGCGTGACCTTCAGCGTGCCAAATGCGCCCGAACCCTTGGCGTGAACGCGGCGTTCCGGAATCACTTCGCGATCGAAGTGAGCGAGTTTTTCGAGCAGCCAGACATCTTGCAGGACGACCGGACCGCGCGCGCCGGCGGTCATCGAATTCTGGTTGTCGGCGACGGGTGCGCCGGCGGCATTGGTAAGCTTACGTTCGGACATGCGGGACTCCTGAGGGATTTTTATTGGCAACGGAATGCGAGGGAGCGGTACGGCGCGCTGATGCGTACGGCTTACGCGGACAAAGCCCGATCGACCAGCAAGGACAGCGCAACCGTGCGCAAGCCGCGCACCGAGGCGGCGAAGCTGCCGGGTGTCACGCGAGCGGGTTGAGCGGCGACGGTTTGGACTTGCTGCAGGTTCGATTGCGGCGATTGCGTCATGATTTCCTCCGGGTCTTGGGGATCGGGCGATCCATGGAGGACACTATAACAATGCTATCGAATTATCGTGTTTGATTAATTTTATCTATTCGATAGGGATTGCAACCATCGGCGCTTAAAACAGCCGTCCGACCGCCGGGTTGCGAGGCGGCCGGTCTGGGTGCAACGCGCCGTCTAGTTGACGGCGACAGGCAGATCGAGCTTTTTGACGCCTGTCAGATCGCAGGCGTTGATGGCGTCACAAATGGCTTCGATCGCGGGCGTCCGTGTGAAACTCTTGCGCCAGGCGAGCACGACGCGACGATCCGGCACCGGATCGTCGAAGGCGACGTAGCTGAGCAGGCCTGCGTCGATACCGCCGGCGTGCGGCTTGACTTCATTCACCGACATGCGCGGCAGCACGGTAATACCGACACCGCTCGCCACCATATGACGGATAGTTTCCAGCGAGGAACCCTCGAAGGTCTTCTGGATGCCGTCCGCGTTCTGCGAGAAACGCATCAGTTCCGGGCACACGCCGAGCACGTGGTCGCGGAAGCAATGGCCGCTGCCGAGCAGCAGCATGGTTTCCTGCTTGAGATCCTCCGCGTCGATCTTCGGGCGGTTTTCCCACGCGTGACCGGACGGCAGCGCGACGACAAACGGCTCGTCATAGAGCGGGCGCAGCATCAGGCCGGTTTCCGCGAACGGCAGCGCCATGATGGCAACGTCGATTTCGCCCTGCTTGAGCAGTTCGATCAGCTTGACCGTGTAATTTTCCTGCAGCATCAGCGGCATCTGCGGGACGCGCGAGATCATCTGCTTGACGAGCGTGGGCAACAGATACGGCCCAATCGTATAGATCACGCCGAGGCGCAGCGGCCCGACCAGCGGGTCTTTGCCCTGTTTCGCGATCTCTTTGATAGCAAGCGTTTGTTCGAGAACGCGCTGAGCTTGCGTGACGATCTGCTCACCGATCGGCGTGACACTGACTTCGCTCGTGCCGCGCTCGAAAATTTGCACGTTGAGTTCGTCTTCGAGCTTTTTGATGGCCACCGACAAAGTCGGCTGGCTGACAAAACACGCCTCGGCGGCCCGGCCGAAGTGCCGCTCGCGAGCAACCGCAACGATATATTTCAATTCGGTGAGCGTCATTGGGGGATCAATCAGTGCAGATAGTTCGATAGGTTCTAGTTATACACCTATAGGGTCGGTTCGCCAACTTTTTGGTCTTTTGCGCGCTGCGCAGGCTGGCCGACAGGCGTGCCCGCTATCAGGGGCACGCTGTCAAAGAGCGATTCCTCAAGCCTTCAGATATTGCTCCCGAGCGCCGAGCCACCGGGCCAGGTGCTGGATCACGACATCAGGATACTTTTCGAGCAGAGCCGCGGCGGCCTCTCTGGCCGGCTCGATCAGCCACTGATCATTCTGCAGATCGGCAAATCTCAACATGGCCGCACCCGACTGCCGGGCGCCGAGAAACTCCCCCGGGCCGCGAATCTCGAGGTCGCGCCGGGCAATTTCGAACCCGTCCGTCGTCTCCCGCATGGTCTGCAGGCGCGAGCGCGCCGTTATCGACAGCGGCCCGGTGTAGAGCAGCACGCAAATCGAAGCCGCGCTGCCGCGCCCCACCCGCCCTCGCAACTGATGCAATTGCGCCAGCCCGAACCGCTCCGCATGCTCGATCACCATCAGCGAGGCATTCGGCACGTCCACGCCCACTTCGATCACCGTCGTCGCCACCAGCAACTGCACCTCGTTGCGCGTGAACGCATCCATCACAGCGGCCTTCTCCGCCGGCGCGAGGCGGCCATGCACCAGACCGACATTCAATTCGGGCAACGCGGCCGCGAGCGTTTCGTACGTCTCCACCGCGGTCTGCAACTGCAAGGTCTCGCTCTCTTCGATCAGCGGACACACCCAGTACACCTGTCGCCCCGTCAGCGCGGCTTCGCGCACGCGGCCGATCACCTCCTCGCGCCGCGCGTCGGAAACCAGCTTGGTCAGGATCGGCGTGCGTCCCGGCGGCAGTTCGTCGATGGTGGAGACGTCGAGGTCGGCGTAATAGGTCATCGCCAGCGTGCGCGGAATCGGTGTGGCGGACATCATCAGCTGATGCGGCTGAAAATCGTGCGCGCCGTCGGCCGCGTTCTGCGCCTTCGCGCGCAACGCGAGCCGCTGCGCCACGCCGAAACGATGCTGTTCATCGACGATCACCAGCCCCAGCCGCGCGAACTCGACGGCATCCTGGATGATCGCGTGCGTGCCGATCACGAGCTGCGCCGTGCCGAGCGCCGCCGCTTCGATCGCGGCGCGCTTCTCTTTGGTCTTCAAACTGCCGGCCAGCCACGCGACGCTGACGCCCAAGGGCTCCAGCCAGCCGCGCAATTTGCGCGCATGCTGTTCCGCGAGGATTTCGGTCGGGGCCATCAGCGCGGCCTGGTAACCGGCATCGATCGCCTGCGCCGCGGCCAGCGCGGCCACGATCGTCTTGCCGCTGCCGACATCTCCCTGCAGCAGCCGCTGCATGGGATGAGGCTGGGTCAGATCGAGCGCGATCTCGCCGCCGACACGCTCCTGCGCTTTGGTCAGCGAGAACGGTAATGCCTTCAGCAAACGCGCCACGAGCGCCGCTTCGTCACCGAGCTTGCGGCGCGGCATGGCCGGCGCCGCCCGCGTGCGGCGCTCGTCATGCGCGCGCTTCAACGACATCTGCTGCGCCAGCAATTCCTCGAACTTGATGCGCACCCACGCGGGATGCGTGCCGTCGATCAACGCAGTCTCATCTGATTGCACGCCCGGATGATGCAGCGTGCGCACGGCGTCCATCAGCGGCGGCACGCCGAGCGGCTGCATATACGCTTGCGCGATCGGCGCCGGCAGCAACTCCGGCAGCGACGTGCGCGACAACGCGTTGTCGATCGATTTGCGCAGATACGCCTGCGTCACGCCCGCGGTGCTCGGATACACGGGCGTCAGCGCCTGGGGCAGCGGCGTGTCTTCGTCCACCACGCGTACCGCCGGGTGCACCATCTCCATGCCGAAGAAACCGCCACGCACGTCGCCGCGCACCCGCAGCCGCGCGCCGATCGCCATCTGCTTGACTTGCGAACCGTAGAAATTCAGAAAACGCAGCACGAGCTCGTCGCCGGCGTCGTCGCGCAGTTTCACCAGCAACTGGCGGCGCGGGCGATAGGCGATCTCGTTGTCGAACACCACGCCTTCGGTCTGCGAGATCCCGCCAGGCAGGAGGTGCCCGATCGGCGTCAGCGAGGTTTCGTCTTCGTAGCGCATCGGTAGATGCAGCACGAGATCGATGTCGCGCGTGAGGCCGAGTTTGGCCAGCTTGTCGGCGGGTTTGGGCGCGGCCTTGGCAGCGGGCTTACCGGTGGCTTTGCTCGAGGATTTGCCGGCGGGTTTGTCACCGAACGGGTCAACAATGTCATCTTGCCGCGCGGCCTTGCCGCTCTCCGCCGCGACACCTGCGCCGAGGTCGTTTGAGTCCGCCGCTGCTGCTTCGCCCCGCGAGGCGCGGCGCTTGGGCTCGGCACTCACTTCGTCGGTGGCGGAGGGCAATCGGCGGTCGGACAAAGGCATGGGTTGCTTCGCAAGTACAATATCGGCTGTCAAGGGTGTCGCCGCCAATCAGCGCGCGGGCTCGCGGGCCGCTCCGGCGTCCCGCAATCATAGCCGCCCGGCTCCGGCTTCGGCTCAATTCAGTCTCAATTCGCTTCCAGTCGTCCGCATGTTTACGCTTTCCGATTTCGATTTCGATCTGCCACCCGAGCTGATCGCGCAAGTGGCGCTGCCTGAGCGCAGCGCCAGCCGTCTGCTCGAAGTGGACAACACAGTGGACCCCGCGCGTCTCACGGACCGCGGCTTCGCCGAGCTGCCCGGGTGCATCGCGCCCGGCGATCTGCTGGTCTTCAACGATACCAAAGTCCTGAAGGCGCGCTTCCTCGGCCAGAAGGCCAGTGGCGGCAAGATCGAAGTGCTGGTAGAGCGTCTGACCGGCGAGCGCACCGCGCTCGCGCAGATCCGTGCGAGCAAGAGCCCGCAGCCGGGCACCACGATTCGTCTGGCCGACGCCTTCGACGTGACGGTCGGCGAACGCGTCGAGCCGTTCTACACGCTGCATTTCCCGGACGACTGCCTGACGCTGATCGAACAGTTCGGCCGCCTGCCGCTGCCGCCGTACATTGAGCACGATCCCGACTCGACCGACGAAACCCGCTATCAGACGGTGTTCGCGCAGAACCCGGGCGCAGTCGCCGCGCCCACCGCCGGCCTGCACTTCGACGACGCGCTGCTCGCGCGGCTCGACGCCCGCGGCGTGGAGCGCGCGACCCTCACGCTGCATGTCGGCGCGGGCACCTTCCAGCCGGTGCGCGTGGAAAATCTGGCCGAGCACAAAATGCACAGCGAGTGGTATCACCTGCCGCAGGCGCTCGCCGACAAGATCGCGGCGACACGTGCGCGCGGCAACCGCGTGATCGCGGTGGGCACGACGTCGATGCGCGCGCTCGAAGCCGCCGCGCGCGATGCGCACGAGGCCGGACGCCCGCTCGGCGCGGCCAGCACGGAAACCGATATTTTCATCACCCCCGGCTATGAGTTCCGCGTGGTCGACCGGCTGGTGACGAATTTCCATTTGCCGAAATCGACGCTGCTGATGCTGGTATCGGCGTTCGCGGGTGTCGAGACCATCCGTGAAGCTTACCGGCACGCGATCGAACAGCGTTACCGCTTCTTCAGCTATGGCGACGCGATGCTGCTCACGCGCCGCGACGTTTGACATGTTCCGTGCCGCATGGCGATATGCCGTGCGATAGCGTTGCGCGCCGGCGACGCGCGCGGTAGTCTGCCGCTCCTTGCTACGTCGATGTAGCGGCAGTCGTTGCCGGCCTCCTGCACCCGCATGCAGAGGCAGATCCGCGCTGCATCTTGAGGTTTCTTTATTTTCTTTACCCAGCCGCCGAGGCCTGCCCGGCGGCGTTCATCATTTGCGCCGGACTGTCCTCCGGTGGCACAGGAGTCCCCATGACCGACGGTCATACCCACGATACAAGCGGTACCTGCAATACCTGCGCGAGCCATAACGAAGGCACCCCCTCGCGCCCTGAAAACGGCCTCAAATTCGAACTGCTCGGCACCGACGGCCAGGCGCGGCGCGGCCGCGTCACGCTGAATCACGGCGTGGTCGAAACGCCGATCTTCATGCCGGTCGGCACCTACGGCACGGTGAAGGCGGTCCAGCCGCGCGAGCTCGAAGAAATGCACGCGCAGATCATTCTCGGCAACACCTTCCACCTGTGGCTGCGCCCGGGCCTGGAAACGATCGACGCGCACGGCGGCCTGCACGGCTTCATGGGCTGGAAGAAACCAATCCTGACAGATTCGGGCGGTTTTCAGGTGTTTTCGCTTGGCGATCTGCGCAAGATCACCGAAGATGGCGTCACGTTCGCGTCCCCCATCAACGGCGACAAGCTCTTCCTGTCGCCGGAAGTGTCGATGCAGATCCAGAAGGTGCTGAACTCGGACATCGTCATGCAGTTCGACGAATGCACGCCGTACGCGACCAACAACGTGCCGACTTCGCATCAGGAAGCCGCCGATTCGATGCGTATGTCGATGCGTTGGGCCAAACGCTCGATCGACGAATTCAACCGCCTCGGCAATCCGAATGCGTTGTTCGGCATCGTCCAGGGCGGCATGTTCGAAGACCTGCGCGACGAATCGCTGGCGGGTCTCGCGGAAATGGATTTCCACGGTCTCGCAATCGGCGGCCTGTCGGTCGGCGAACCGAAGGAAGACATGATGCGCGTGCTGAACCATATCGGCCCGAAGCTGCCCGCCGACAAGCCGCACTACCTGATGGGCGTCGGCACGCCGGAAGACCTGGTGGCGGGCGTGGCCGCCGGCGTCGACATGTTCGACTGCGTGATGCCGACCCGCAACGCGCGCAACGGCTGGCTCTTCACCCGGTTCGGCGACATCAAGATCCGCAACGCCGCGCACAAGAACTCGCTGCGCCCGCTCGACGAGCAATGCGGTTGCTACACCTGCCGAAATTTCACCCGGGGCTACCTGCACCATCTGCATCGTGTAGGGGAAATCCTCGGTGCGCAGTTGAACACGATTCACAACCTGCACTACTACCTCGAATTGATGCAGGAAATGCGCGACGCGATCGACGCAAAACTGTTCGAGCCCTTCCGCAAGCGCTTCCACGAGAACCGCGCGCGCGGCATCGACTAGCCCGCAAACGGGAATCAGGCGGGAATCGACTGACGAATTTGACGGAAGAATCCGTTGGCACTGCGCAGAAAACCTTACAATTAACTTTCGCGCACGGCAAAAAAGGCTTTAAACGGTTGATCGGAAAGCCGATTCGCCGCGCCGACCCCCGTCAGGCCAGTGGTAGAATAACCGGCTGATTTTTTTGATCGTTTTGATTTATAACGGAGAGACCAACGTGTCGTTCATTTCCAATGCCTTCGCCCAAGGCACAGCAACAGGTGGCATTGAATCGAACCTGATGAGCTTCCTGCCGCTGATCCTGATGTTCGGCGTGCTGTACTTCATCATGATTCGCCCGCAAATGAAGCGCCAGAAGGAACACCGCAACATGCTCGCCGCCATGGCCAAGGGCGATGAAGTGGTGACGAATGGCGGCATCGTCGGCAAGGTGACCAAGGTGGGTGAGGCTTACGTCGGCGTCGAAATTTCGGAAGGCACGGAAATCACCGTGCAAAAAGCGTCGGTCACGACGATTCTCCCGAAGGGCACGATCAAGTCGCTGTAAGGCCTGCTCTCTCGCGTCCGGCGCGGCCTCGCCGGCGGTTTTCGCGGAACCACGCTGAACCGCCCGCGCTCATCGTCGGACGCATCGCTTCCAAGCCAACCTTCCCGTTGGACCACTCATGAATCGCTACCCCCTCTGGAAATACGCCGTGATGCTGGTGGCTCTGGTCATCGGCCTCGTGTACACCCTGCCCAACCTGTTCGGCGAAGCGCCGGCGGTGCAGGTGTCGAGCGGCAAGGCAACGGTCAAACTCGACTCGACTACGCTGTCGGCAGTCGAAGCGGCGCTTGCTGCCAATCAGATCAAACCAGAAGACGTCACGTTCGACAATTCGTCGACCAACGCGAACATTCGCGTGCGTCTGCTCGACACCGACACGCAATTGCGCGTGAAGGACCTGCTGCAGAAGTCGCTGAACAGCGACCCGACCGATCCGCAGTTCGTCGTGGCGCTGAACCTGCAAAGCGCGTCGCCGCATTGGCTGACCGCCTTGCATGCCCTGCCGATGTACCTCGGTCTCGATCTGCGCGGCGGCGTGCACTTCCTGCTGCAGGTCGACATGGCCGGCGCGCTCAACAAGAAGCTCGACTCCGACGCATCGGATGCGCGCACCATGCTGCGCGACAACAACATCCGCGACGGCGGCGTGAACCGCGTCAACCAGACGGTGGTGATCAATTTCGCCGACCAGGCCACGGCGGACGCGGCATCCAAGCAACTGGGCCGCAGCATCAGCGAACTCCAGTGGGCCTCGCAGACGAACCCGGACGGCGGCGTGCAACTGGTCGGCACGTTCACGCCGGCGGTGCAGAAAGCCGTGCAGGACGCCGCGCTCAAGCAGAACATCACCACGCTGCATAACCGCGTGAACGAACTCGGCGTGGCCGAGCCGGTGATCCAGCAGCAAGGCTCGGACCGTATCGTGGTCGAACTGCCGGGTGTGCAGGACACCGCGAAGGCCAAGGACATCATCGGCCGCACCGCAACGCTTGAAGCGCGCCTCGCCGACCCGGTCAACACGCATCCGAATCCGGGCGACCCGGTGCCCCCGGGCGACGAGCTGTTCACCCAGGGCAACCAGACGCCGGTGCTGCTGCGCAAGCAGATCATCTTCACGGGTGACCGCATCATCGACGCGTCGGCGGGCTTCGACGAACATCAACGCCCGTCGGTCAATATCCGTCTGGATTCGGCCGGTGGCCGCGCGGTCCGCAGTGTCTCGCGCGACAACATCGGCAAGCCGATGGCGATGGTGCTGTTCGAAAAGGGCAAGGGCGAAGTGCTGACGGTGGCGACCATCCAGTCCGAACTGGGCGACCGCTTCCAGATCACCGGCCAGCCGAACCCGCAGGCCGCCGCCGACCTCGCGCTGCTGTTGCGCGCCGGCTCGCTGGCCGCGCCGATGGACATCATCGAAGAACGCACGATCGGCCCGAGCCTCGGCGCGGACAACATCAACAAGGGCTTCCACTCGGTGGTGTGGGGCTTCGTCGCGATCGCCGTCTTCATGATCGCGTACTACATGCTGTTCGGCGTGATCTCGATGATCGGCCTGTCGGTCAACCTGCTGCTGCTGATCGCCGTGCTGTCCATGTTGCAGGCCACGCTCACCTTGCCGGGTATCGCCGCTATCGCGCTCGCGCTCGGTATGGCGATCGACGCGAACGTGCTGATCAATGAGCGCGTGCGCGAAGAACTGCGCCACGGCGCGCCGCCGCAACTGGCGATCCAGAACGGCTACGCGCATGCATGGGCGACGATTCTCGACTCGAACGTCACCACGCTGATCGCCGGCCTCGCGCTGCTCGCCTTCGGCTCCGGCCCGGTGCGCGGCTTCGCGATGGTTCACTGTATCGGCATCCTGACGTCGATGTTCTCGGCCGTGTTCTTCTCGCGCGGTATCGTCAACCTCTGGTACGGCGGCAAGAAGAAGCTCAAGTCGCTGGCCATCGGCCAGGTATGGCGTCCGCAACCGGAAGGTATCGACGGCGCGGCGGCTTACCTCGGCAACGACGACGCCGCAACCGATACGGCACGAGCCGTCGCCGCGGCAAGCGCCAAGCCCAAAGCCAAAGCTGCGGCCCAGGCACGTGGCAAGCCGACCGTGCGCCGCCGCGACGCGTCGGGTTCGTCGAACACGCCGCAGAAACCGGGTTCATCCCGCTGAGTCCCGGAGAACAAGACCATGGAATTTTTCCGCTTCCGCAAAGACATTCCGTTCATGCAGCGTGCGTTGATCTTCAACGCAATCTCGCTCTTGACGTTCGTCGCTGCTGTATTTTTCCTGCTGCATCGTGGGCTGCATCTGTCGGTGGAATTCACCGGTGGCACAGTCATCGAAGTGCAGTATCCGGGCGCCGCGCCGCTCGAACCGGTGCGTGGCACGCTCAACAAGCTGGGCTATCCTGACGCGCAGGTGCAGAACTTCGGCACCTCACGCGACGTGCTGATCCGTCTGCCGCTCAAGCAGGGCTACACGTCGGCACAACAGAGCGACCAGGTGATGGGCGCGCTGAAGGGCCAGGACGCGCAGGTGCAGTTGCAACGCGTCGAGTTCGTCGGCCCGCAGGTCGGCAAGGAGCTCGCAACCGACGGCCTGATGGCGCTGGCCTGCGTGGTGATCGGCATCGTGATCTACCTGTCGTTCCGCTTCGAATGGAAGTACGCGGTGGCCGGCGTGATCGCGAACTTGCACGACGTGGTCATCATTCTCGGCTTCTTCGCGTTCTTCCAGTGGGAGTTCTCGCTGTCGGTGCTGGCCGCGGTGCTCGCGGTGCTCGGCTACTCGGTGAACGAATCCGTCGTTATCTTCGACCGGATTCGTGAAACCTTCCGCCGCGAACGCAAGATGACCGTGATCGAAGTGATCAACCACGCGATCACCAGCACGATGTCGCGCACGATCATCACCCACGGCTGTACGCAGATGATGGTGCTGTCGATGTTCCTGTTCGGCGGCCCCACGCTGCACTACTTCGCTCTGGCGCTGACGGTCGGTATTCTGTTCGGTATCTACTCGTCGGTGTTCGTCGCCGCGGCAATCGCCATGTGGCTCGGCGTGAAGCGCGAAGACCTGATCAAGGACAAGAAGGAACGCGTCGATCCGGACGATCCAAACGCAGGCGCGCAAGTCTGATTCCGCCGCAGGCGGACATCTGACCCGATCGCAAAAAAAAGGCCGGTTCTCTCGAACCGGCCTTTTTTACGTCTACCGCCTTTGTGCTTCAGCGAAACCCAAGCTTGCGCCGCGCGGTCATCAGCGCCATCAGGCTGATGGCCGCGGCGAAAATCATGTAGTAACTCGGCGCGGCCTTCGAACCCGTGAAGCCGATCAGCCACGCGATGATGAACGGCCCGAAACCGCCGAAGATCGTCACGGCGATGTTATAGGCCAGCGACATGCCGGTCGTACGCGTCTGCACCGGGAACATCTCGGAGAGCAAGCCGGGCAGCGCCGCGAAGTAGCCGGTCATCAGAAAGCCGAACACGATCTGCAAGGCGATCAGCGTGCCAAAGGTCGGATGCGCGACCAGATAGACAAAGGCCGGATTGATCAGGATAAGCAGCAGCAACGCCGAGATCAGCATGATCGTGGTGCGGCCATGACGGTCCGACAGATGGCCAACCAGCGGCGAGAACACCATCTGGATCAGGCCGGTCAGTGCAATCGCCGCGAACGCAACCGACGGCGCCAGGCCCAGCTGCTTCACGCCGTAAGTCGGCATGAACAGCACCAGATAGGTCGACACCGTGCCGAGCACCACTACACCGATCGCAATCACGAGGCGCAGCTTCTGGCTGGTAAAGGTATCGCGCAACGGCGTCGTGGTGGTTTCCGCCGCGAGGAACTCAGGCGTTTCGTCGAGTTTGGTACGGATGTACCACGCAACCGGTCCGATCAGAAGACCGAAGAAGAAAGGCACGCGCCAACCCCAGGAGGCCATCTGCTCCGGCGACAGTTTGCCGGTCAGCACCACACCGAAGCCTGCGGCGAGCAGCGTGGTGAGCCCCTGGCTCGCGACCTGCCAGCTTGCGAAGAAACCACGCCGCCCCGGCACGTGCTCCGCAAGAAAGGCCGTGGCGCTGCCGAATTCGCCGCCGGCCGAAAAACCTTGCATCAAACGCGCCACCACGAGAATCACGGGCGCGGCGATGCCGATGCTCTGATACGTCGGCAGAACCGCGATGATCAGCGTGCCGCACATCATCAGCAGGATCGACAGCGTGAGCGCGGCCTTGCGTCCGGCGCGGTCGGCGTAAGCGCCGATCACGATCGCGCCGAGCGGCCGCATGAAGAACGACACGCCGAAGGTGCCGAGCGTCAGCAGCAGCGAAACCGTGTCGTTGCCCGCCGGGAAAAACAGCTTCGCGATGGTGACCGCGAAAAAGCCGTACACCACCAGATCGAACCATTCCAGCGCGTTACCGATCGAGGCGGCAACCACCGCGCGCCACGAATTTTGCCGGCTCCCCGCGAGGCTTGCCGTTGTCGTTGTATTCATGCAGATCTCCAATGCGCGCGAAATATTTTTAACGTAGGTTTTACGTTGGATATTGCCGAACTGGGTGCGCGCACAACCAGTACGGAACCAGCGCTCTATGTACCTGAAAAATTAAACCGATGCGAGTAGCAAATAAGCGGTGGCCGCCGCACAAGGCTTCCGGCGTTTCGAGCGGGCAATAAAAAAACCGCTTCGTCGCAAAAGCGAACGAAACGGTTTTTTTGTTGCGGCGCAACGCGCCGCGCCATGACTCGCCGCAAATACAAATCGGCGAAAGGCTTATTAAAGCGCCTATTGCTTGATGCCTTCGGACTGGATATGCAGCTTGGTGTCCATGTTGAAGCCGTACTTGGCGCCGAAATCCATGCCGTATTCGCTACGGTCGAAATGAGCGCTCGCTTCCACGCCACACACTTCGCGCTTGAGTACCGGGTGCTGCATGCACTTGAACGATTCGATCTTCAGATTCAGCGGCTTGGTCACGCCACGGATCGTCAGATTGCCGATCACTTCGACCGGCTTGTCGCCGTCAAACTTGATATCCGTGCCCTTGTAGGTCACCGACGGGTACTTGGCGACGTCGAAGAACGCGTCTGTCTTCAGATGCTCGTCGAGCTTGCTGTTGCCGGTCTCGACGGAAGCCGGATCGACCGTGACGTCCACCGTGCCGGTTTTGGCCGCGCGGTCCAGCGTGACCGTACCGGAGCTCCTGGCGAACTTGCCGCGCCACACGGAAAGACCGCCGAAGTGATCCGCCTCGAAGCTCGGATACGTGTGGGTCGGGTCGAGTTGATAGGTGTCGGCGGCAGCAAACGCGCCGAGCGAGAAAGATGACGCCAATGCTCCGACTGCAATCAACAGGGAAGTTTTCAATTCAGGCTCCTTACGTTTCTGAAACTCTTGAAGGATAGCGGCTGCGCCCAACGAGCGCAGTGACTATCACTTGCGTGCGGCAACGATATGAAATTTGATCACGACCTCATCGGCGACCACCGAGGTGTCTTTCCATTCGCCGGTGCCGATGTCGAATTGCGAGCGCTTGATCGGCAACGAGCCGTCGAACGTCTGCGTCGCACCCTGCTGGGTGACCGTGACCGGCACCACGACGGTCTGCGATTTACCCTTGATGGTCAGCTTGCCGGTGACCTTGAACTGATTGCCGCCGGCCGGAGCGATTGCGCTCGAGACGAAGGTTGCAGTCGGATAGGTCTTCGCGTCGAACCAGTCCTTGCCGCGCACCTGGTCGTTATAGCTTTCGTCACCGAGGTCGTAACTGCCGACGTCGATACTGAACTGCGCGCTGCCGTCGGCCGGTTTTGCCGGATCGAACTTCACTTGCGCGGTGAATTTACCGAATTTGCCTTCCACAGGCACGTTCATCTGCTTCGAGGTTGCCGTCACCGAACTTTTGGTGACGTCGACCTGCGCGAGCGCACTGCCGGCCGCCGTCAGCGAGGCCGCTGCGAACGCGGCGAGCATATAACGATAGAACGAAACTTTCATGGTTATCCTTATTTGATGAAAGGGAGCATGCGCGACAGCAAGCCATCGCGGTCCAGCCATTGATGCTTGAGCGCCGCCGCGACATGCAATGCGACCAGCACGAGCAATGTGTAATTCAGCGCGATATGCACGTTCTTCAGCAGTTCCTTGAGATGCGGATCCGGTGCGATCAGACGCGGCAGCGGAATCAGGCCGAGGTACACCACCGGCACGTTGGCTGCCGAGCTATACAGATAGCCTGAAGCGGGAATCACGATCATCAGCACATAGAGCAGCAGATGCGTGAGATGCGCGGCGCCGCGCTGCCAGGCGGGCATACGGCGCGGCATCGGCGGGGCTGCATGGGTGGCGCGCCACAGAACGCGCAACACGGCGAGCGCGAACACCGTCACGCCGATCCATTTATGCCAGGAGAAGTAGCGCAGCTTGGTGGGCGTGAAGCCGGGAATGTCGGTCATCACCCAGCCGAGCGAGAAGCCGCATACGATCAGCAGCGCGATCAGCCAGTGAAAGGCGATGGCAGTCCGCGTGTACGACTCCCGACCGCCGAAAGAAGGATTGAGTGCCATGACAGGTCAACGCAAGCTAAGAGAGGTTAACGGCGCAGCCGACTTTGTTATTCCACACGGCCCATGCAGGCGGCATCGTGCAATTTGATAGAAAGCATGGCGGCTGCGGCACACGCCAAGGCCGCCATGCTACCGCAAGCGGAAAAAGCTGGCTGTGTCGACTGGAGTTAGCGCTTCAGCTGTCGGCCAGAGTTAGCGCTTTAGCGCTTACTCTGGTCCCATGCAAAGCGCTTACTCCAGCCCCAAGTAAAACCGCCGGCGCGGCACACCGCCCACCTGAAAACCTCCCCACCTACCAACCGGCATTGAACAATTGGGGACGGAGACTGTCAGACATAAACATTTTTGTGTAAGACTAGTTCGGTTTCCCATGCTGCCCGGCTCACCGGTTGCACCGGGTTCAACGGCCGGCCCAGCGGCAAAGCACGTTTGATACTATTGCTCCACGCTCATTGCTGCACTTGTTCTCCGGCCCTGCCCCGAAACCGGCATTGCACGCCTGTCCTCACGTCGTTAGCCCTTCTGCCGTATGGAACATGACAACCTGATTGCGTGCCATGAATGCGATGCGCTGTTCAGCAAGCCCCGGCTTGTCGGGCGGACGGTCGCGCGCTGTCCGCGCTGCGGCGCGACGCTCTATCGCGGCGTCTCCCGCAAGCTCGACAGTATCTGTGCGATGACATTGGCCGCGCTGATCACTTTCATCATCGCGCAGGCCTTCCCGATCGTCGAACTCGAAACCAACGGCATCACCTCGCAAACCACCCTCTTCGGCGCGCTCGTCGCGTTATGGGGCGAGGACATGCAGATCGTCGCGGTCATGGTGTTCTGCTCGACCATCCTGTTCCCGCTGACCGAACTGGTCGCGCTGCTCTACGTGCTGATCCCGCTGCGCGCCGGCTACGTGCCGGTCGCCTTCAATCGCGTGTTGCGCGCCATCCAGTTCGTGCGGCCGTGGGGCATGATCGAAGTGTTCATGCTCGGCGTGCTGATCACCATCGTGAAGATGGTGAGTCTCGCACGCGTGATTCCCGAAGCGGCGCTGTTCGCGTTCGGCGTGCTGACGCTGATGATCGCGGTCGTCCTGACTTTCGATCCGCGCGTGCTGTGGGATCTCGCCGACGAAATGAACGACCGCAGCGGCAGACCGCGGCCGCGCACCGCCGCCGATAGCGCAGCGGTTGCCGTCAGTTCGCTCGATGGGCCGCCCGCGCCGCCTGAGGTACAAGGCGCGATTCAACCTGCATTGCCGCCGGGCGCGCCGCCGGCGCCGCATCAAGGATGAACGCACGATGAAATACGTGACCGCGAAGAGCGCCGGCCTGGTTGCCTGCCACGCGTGTGGACGCGTGGAGCCGCGCATCCGCTCCGTCACGCCGCAACACTGCAGCCGTTGCGGCGCGGTGCTGCACCGGCGCAACCCTGACAGCCTGATGCGCACCTGGGCACTGCTGATCGCCGCAGCCTTGCTGTATATTCCGGCCAATTTGCTGCCGGTGATGCACACGTCCTCGCTGCTCGGCTCGGAAGACGACACCATCATGAGCGGCGTCGTGTACTTCTGGACTTCGGGCGACTGGCCGTTGGCCGTGATCGTGTTCATCGCCAGCATCATGGTGCCGATGCTCAAGCTCAGTGTGCTGGTGCTGCTCACCGCCACAGCACAGCGCCGCTCGCGCTGGCGGCCAGATCAGCGCACCACGCTGTACCGGATGGTCGAAAAGATCGGGCGCTGGTCGATGCTCGACGTGTTCGTCGTCACGCTGACCGTCGCGCTGGTCCGTTTCAAGTCGCTTGCCGTTATCACGGCCGGACCGGGTGCGATCGCCTTCGGCTCGGTGGTGATTCTGACGATGATGGCATCCATGCAATTCGATCCACGGCTCATCTGGGACAACGTGGAAGGCAGTACCCAAAAACCTCAGGACCTCGACCATGACTAGCCCGCAAGGACCGACGCCCGCCTCCGATGCGCCGCGCAACGATTCGAACGGACCGAAGCTGCCGCCTCAATTGCCGGACCCCGACATCGAACCGCGCAGCCGCTGGCTGCCCTCGCTCGTCTGGGTGATTCCGCTGATCGCCGCGCTGATCGGCATTGCGCTCGTGATCAAATCGGTGACCGAAAAAGGCCCGACCATCACCATCAGTTTCATTAGCGCCGAGGGCCTCGAACCTGGCAAGACCAAGGTCAAGTACAAGGACGTCGACGTCGGCTCGGTGAAGACCATCACGCTGTCCAAAGATCTGTCGCATGTGCTGGTTCAGGTGCAGCTCACCAAGGAAGGCGAAAACTTCGCGGTCAAGGATTCGCGCTTCTGGGTGGTGCGGCCTCGCGTCGGCGCGAGCGGCGTGTCCGGGCTGACCACCTTGCTCTCGGGTGCGTACATCGGCGCGGACGCCGGCCATTCGCCAGACACCGAGAAGAACTTCGTCGGCCTCGAAACACCGCCGCCTATCACGGGCGACCAGAAGGGCCATCAGTTCATTCTGCATGGCGACTCGCTCGGTTCGATCGACATCGGCTCGCCGATTTTCTACCGGCGCGTGCAGGTGGGCCAGGTGGTCGGTTTCTCGCTCGACAAAGACGGCACCGGCGTGACGATGCAGGTCTTCGTGTCGGCGCCGTTCGATCAGTACGTCGGCACCAATTCGCGCTGGTGGCATGCGAGCGGGGTCGATCTGCGGCTCGATTCGAGCGGCTTCAAGCTGAATACGCAATCGCTCGCCACGGTGATCGTCGGCGGTTTGTCGTTCCAGTCGCCGCCGGGCCAGGGCGTAGGCGCGCAGGCGCCGAACAACATGACGTTCCGCCTCGCCTCGGATGAACAGGACGCGATGCGCGAGCCGGACGGCGTGCCGTTGCGCGTGGTCATGAACTTCAACCAGTCGCTGCGTGGGTTGTCGGTCGGCGCCACGGTGGATTTCCGCGGCATCGTGCTGGGCCAGGTGACCAACATTGGCATCGACTACGATCCGAAGACGCGCAGCTTCACGATGCCGGTGACGATGAACCTATACCCGGACCGCCTCGGCAAGCGCTTCCGCGAAACCGCGCCGACACCGGGCACGCTCGCTGGTCAAACCTTGCTGCAACAGCTCGTCAAGCATGGCCTGCGCGGCCAGTTGCGCACCGGCAATCTGATTACGAGCCAGTTGTATGTGGCGCTCGACATCTTCCCGAAAGCGCCGCCGGCCACGGTTGACGTGACGGGTGATCCACTCGAATTGCCGACCATTCCGAACACGCTCGACGAACTGCAACTGCAAGTCGCCGACATTGCGAAGAAGCTCGACAAGGTGCCGTTCGACCAGATCGGTTCGAACCTGAACAGCGCGCTGAAGAATGCCGATCAGCTGTTCACGCGACTCGACAAGGAAGTCGTGCCGCAGGCCCGCGACACCCTGGCGGCGGCCAAGCAGACCTTCGGTTCGGCCGAGGCAACGTTGCAGCAGGACTCGCCGTTGCAGTCGGATGTCCATCAGGCGTTGCAGGAACTGACACGCACACTGCAGTCGCTGAACGCGCTGTCCGATTATCTGGAGCGTCATCCGGAATCGCTGTTGCGCGGTAAAACAGGAGATAAACCATGATGTTTGCCCGGCTCCCCCGCCCGCCGCGCGGGCTTGTGCGCGGCGCTGTTTATGTCGGCGCTCTGGCCGGACTGGTGGCGATGGCGGCGTGTTCGTCGCCGAGCAGCCGCTTTTATACGCTCGGCGCGGATGGCATGCCTGCCGGGTCCGCGGCGCCGGTTAGCGCCCGGACTTCAGCTGCGCCGCCGTGGCTGATCGAAGTCGCGCCGATCGACGTACCGCCGCAGGTGGCGAAAAACCAGCTTGTCGTGCAGACCGGCCCGACGCAGGTCAAGGTGCTGGAGCAGGAGCGCTGGGCTTCGTTGCCGGGCGACGAAATTCGCCGGGCTTTGTCGACCAGTCTGACGCAGCAGTTGAACACGATCGATGTGTATGGCACTGCGTATGCGGATACGACGCCGGTGTACCGGGTGAGCGTGAATGTGCAGCGATTCGAGTCATGGCCGGGGTCGCATGCGTTGATCGATGCGGTCTGGAGTGTGCGGGCCGTGCGTGGGACGGCTGTGATGACTTGCCGGAGTGTGGTGAGTGAGCCGGTTGGCGACGGCTATGACGCGCTTGTTAGTGGGCATCGGGCTGCGTTGCAGCGGATTTCTTTGCAGGTGGCGGCGGCTGTGCAGGCTATGGCTGCTGCGCCTAAAGGTGGCTCTGCCGGGAAGGGGGGTGGGTTTGTTGCTCCTGCTTGTCCTTCTTCTTTAGCTTCTGCTGCTGCGGGGGGTTGATGAAGGGAAGGTTTGCCTGCGCGGCGCTTGGTTGTATGCCTGCGGTGTTGGCCTTTTCTTGATCTGTTTGCCTGCGCGGCACTTGGTGGGGGTGTCAGAATTTCCGTGTTCAAGGCGGGTTGAGAATTACACGGATGGTCGAACGAATCGGTCCTCATAAAGTATGGCGAACTGGTTCATGGCGGCCTTCCAGTCATGAGCCGCACGCCCCCAATCGGCAGTGATGTTACGCAATGCAAGCCAGATGAGCTTCGTCGCAGCCTCGTCGGTCGGGAAGTGGCCCCGCGTTTTGATGATCTTGCGCAACTGCGAGTTGATGTTCTCAATGGCGTTCGTCGTGTATATCACCTTGCGAACCGACGGTGGAAACGCAAAGAACGGAATTACGCGATCCCAGGCGTTGCGCCACGCCGCGCTGACCGGCGGGAATTTCTGCCCCCATGGCCCATCAGCAAATGCATCGAGTTCCGCCTGCGCCGCTTCCGCGCTGGGCGCGGTGTAGATCGGGCGGATCGCTGCGGCCAGGCCCCTGCGGTCCTTCCAGCTCGCGTAATCGAGGCTGTTGCGGATCAGGTGAACAATGCAGGTCTGCAGCGTGGTGGCCGGAAACACTGCCGCCAGCGCCTCGGGCATACCCTTCAGACCATCGGTGACGGCGATCAGGATGTCGTTGACGCCGCGCGTCCTGAGGTCGTTGAACACCTTCATCCAGAACTTGGCGCCCTCGGTGTTCTCGATCCACAGGCCGAGGATATCGCGTGTGCCGTCGGGAAGAATGCCCAGCGCAAGGTAGATCGCCTTGTTGCGCACCACGGCGTCTTCGCGGATCTTGACCCGCAATGCGTCGAAGAACACCACCGGATACATCGGCTCAAGCGGGCGGCCCTGCCAGGCCGTCACTTCGGCCATGACCTCGTCGGTAACCGAGCTGATGAAATCAGGCGAGACGTCGGTGCCATACTGTTCGAGCAGAAAGCCTTGTATCTCACGCACGGTCATACCCCGGGCATACATGGCGACGATCTTGTCATCGAAACCCGTGAAGCGCCGTTCGTGCTTGGGAATCAGCAGCGGTTCGAAACTACCGTCGCGATCGCGTGGGATCTCGATACGGATCGGACCGTCCTCGGTCAGGACTGTCTTGGCGCCCGTGCCATTGCGCTGATTGGTGACGGCCGCGGGCTTTGCAGCACCGGACGTGTAGCCGAGATGATGGCTCATCTCGCCACCCAGCGCCCGCTCGATCAGCGCCTTCTTCAAGGACAACGTCGCGGCGTTGATCGCTTCGGCCGTCATCGGCCCGTTGCCGAACTTCTCAAGCAGCTCAGCGGGGATCACCGGCAGTTCTGCCGGCGTAGCTTTCGGTTTGCGAGGCATAGGTTCTCCTGGGGAGAATGATATGCCTTGAACACGAAATTAATGACAGGCCC
>NZ_MCAS01000022.1 GCF_003610895.1 Paraburkholderia fungorum | reverse complement strand
ATCAACAGCGCAGCGGACGACGCAGCAGGTCTGGCGATCTCGACGCGTATGCAAACGCAGATCAACGGCCTGAACCAGGGCGTGTCGAATGCGAATGACGGCGTGTCGATGATTCAAACCGCATCGAGCGCACTGTCCTCGCTCACCTCCAGCCTGCAACGTATTCGTCAGCTGGCTGTGCAGGCATCGACCGGCACGCTGTCGCCGAGCGATCAGGCTGCACTGCAGAAGGAAGTTTCGGCACAGATCTCGGAAGTGAACCGTATCGCGTCGCAAACGACGTACAACGGCACGAACATTCTGGACGGCTCGGCAGGCAGCGTGACGTTCCAGGTCGGCGCGAACGTTGGCCAGACCATCAGCCTGAACCTGAACCAATCGATGTCGTCGGCGAAGATCGGCGGCGGCCTGGTGCAAACGGGTCAAACGCTGGGCACGGTCAACGTCAGCGTGGACGCGTCGGGTGCTTACACGACGGCTGCCAGCCCGGCCATCACGGCAATCAACGTGCTGTCGGACGGCAAGGGCGGCTACACCTTCACCGACCAGAACAACCAGGCGATCACACAGACAGTCGCATCCGCGGTGTTCGGCGCAGGCGCAACGGCAGGTACGGGTACGCAGGGTACGGCTCTGGCACTTCAGGCCGGTGCAACGACGACGGCAGGCGCAGGTTCCGCCGCTCAGGTTTCGGCAGTTGCGCAGATCAACGCGATCAACAGCCCGCCGACGGTTTCGAACCTGAACATCAGCACGGTTACCGGCGCGAACGAAGCAATGGTCTCCATCGACAACGCACTGCAGACCGTCAACAACCTGCAGGCGTCGCTGGGTGCCGCGCAAAACCGCTTCACGGCAATCGCCACGTCGCAGCAAGCTGAATCGACCGATCTGTCGTCGGCACAGTCGCAAATCACGGACGCCAACTTCGCACAGGAAACGGCGAATCTGAGCAAGGCACAAGTGCTGCAACAAGCTGGTATCTCGGTGTTGGCGCAAGCTAACTCGAACCCGCAGCAAGTTCTGAAGCTCTTGCAGTAAGGGCTGATGCAGTAACGGCGATGCACCGCGCGTGAGTGCGGCGCATCGCCGGGTTTCAAGCGTCCGAACGGACGCGCCATGAGTTCGGGTGTGCGTATCTTTCTGACAAATAATGTTGCGTCGCACCATACCGGGTGCTGAGCGAAAAACGCTCGTTTCCCGTGGCGATAAATGCGAATCGGATCACACCGGATCATCGCCGGAAAAACGTCACAAACTTTCAAGAAAGATAGTGTAACATTTGAAAAAATTGTAATAAAACTGATGTGACCACGACGCAGCCGGTTTGCCGCCGTAATGAGCATGACCACCGGGCGTCACGCAATAAACAACGAATAATTCGACGCACGGAGTCTTTGCATGTCAACGATCACTACGTCTGTGAATAGCGCGACGGCTAACGCGCAGAGCCTGGTGCAGCAAGCGGCGCAATCGATTATCAGCGGTTCGACCGGCAATTCGACGATGGACGTGGCGTCGCTGGTATCGGCGCTCGTGAACGCGAAGACGGCCGGCCAGACGGCGGCGCTCAAGGCCAAGCAGACGAGCGATACCACGACCCTGTCCGCCTTCGGCGCCCTGAGTTCCGCGCTGAACGCCTTGCAGGCAGCCATCAAGAATCTGTCGGACGGCACCACGCTGTCGACTTTCGGCGCTACCGCGAGCGGCAAGGGCCTTGACCCGACAGCCGGCGCCGGTGCAGTGGCCGGCAGCTACACGATTGAAGTCAAGCAGATCGCTGCGTCGCAAAGCCTGTCGTCGGCGGCGTTCGACGGCGCCGCCAAGCTGGGCACCGGCAAGCTGACCGTTCAGGTCGGCGGCAAGTCGATGGACGTCACGGTCGACAGCAGCAACAACACCTTGAGCGGCATCGCCAACGCGATCAACAAAGCGGCCAACAATCCGGGCGTCACGGCCACGATCGTGACCGGCACGGGCGGCGCCCACCTGGTGCTGCGCACGTCCGCCACCGGCGCGGCCAACACGATCAACGTGTCCACCAGCAATGTCGCGAACGACGCCGGTCTGTCGAGCCTCGGCGTGAGCTCGACGCCCGGCGCGAATGGCGCGGCGTCCACGATCGTGTCGTCGGATACCAACAAGGCATGGCGGCAAAGCGAGGCCGCTCAGGACGCGCTCTTCACCGTCGGCGGCATCGAGGCAAGCAGTTCGACGAACACCGTCACGTCGGCGATTTCAGGCGTCACGCTGAATCTGTCGAGCGCTTCGGTCGGCACCACGCAGACACTGTCGATCGCGCCGGATACGACCGCGCAGAACACGGCCATCACGAACTTCGCCAATCTCTACAACACCGTTGTCACGACCATTAACTCGCTGTCCTCGTACGACAAAACGTCGAAGACCGGCGGCGCGTTGCTCGGCGACTCGACGTTGATGACGATCAAGAACTCGCTGGCATCGATTGTCGGCGGCGGCGTCGGCCCGCGCGGTTCGATGGCCACGCTCGGTGCGATCGGCATTTCGCTGAAGGGCGATCCGGCGGACGGCACTCTGGTGATCGACAGCAAGAAGCTGAGCACGTCGCTTACCAGCAATCCGGCACAGGTGGCCACGTTGTTCAACTCGACCGACGGTATCGGCGCCAAGCTGAACAAGAGCATTACCGATTTCGTGAAGACGGGCGGCATCATCGATACGCGCAACACCGCGTTGAACGCCGACCTGAAGAGCATCACCGCGCAACAGACTAACCTCGCCAACTACAGCACGCAGTTGACGAAGCAGTACCAGAATCAGTTCACCGCGCTCAACACGCTGATGTCGACGATGAACAACAACTCCAAGTACCTGACGGCGCTGTTCGGCGGCTCGCAGAGTGCGGGCGCGTTGGCGACCAACAAGTAAGGCCGTAGCAAAGCGCATGCGCCGCCCGGGTTCCGGGCGGCGTTTTTTTTTTGCGAAGCGTGCTTGCGGGTTGGAAGTTGCCGCAGGGGAGAGGATCTGGTGAACCGATCTAATGAGGCAGACGGACGTTGAACCTGAACGTCACCAGTCTCGAGAGCAGGATGAAGGCAGTGGCGATCAACACGCTATAGACCGTATCGACGCTCAGGTAGTCCAGCAGCACGTACAGCCAACACCCTGCAAAAGCGCATGTCGCGTACGGCCGCGAATCGCGCAGAATCAGCGGCACTTCGTTGCACAGCACGTCGCGGATCACGCCGCCGAACACGCCTGTCAACACCCCCATCATCACCGACGTGAACCACGGCATTTGTGCGTCGAGCGCGATCGACGTGCCGGCCACGCTGAACAGGCCCAGTCCCACGGCATCGGCCACCAGCAAAACCCGCTCGGAAAGCAGGCGCGAGGTCATCTTCAGCAGCGTCGGCGCGAACAGCGACATCACGAAGATCGCAATCAGATAGGCCTGATGCTCGACCCAATAGAAAGGCCGCCGCTCCAGCAGCACGTCGCGCAGGGTACCGCCGCCGAAGGCAGTCGCAATCGCCACGAGAAAAGTCCCCACGGCGTCGAGCCGGCGGGTTCGGGCTTCGATAAACCCGGAAACCGCGTACGCGAAAATGGCCAGCGCCTCCATCACGGTCAGCGCCAGCGTCAGCCTCGGGTGGATCACCGGGACTCCGTCAGGACTTGGGCTGAGCCGGCATGGCGCCCGGCTGCAACAGCACGAGTACCGCACCTGCGCCGCCGTCATGCGCACGCGCCTGACAGAACGCGATGACCTCGGCCTTCTGTACGAGCCATGCGCGTACCTTGCCCTTCAGCACGGGCTCTTTGCCGATCGATCCGAGGCCCTTGCCGTGAATTACGCGCAAACACCGCAGACCGCGTTTCACCGATTCGCGAATGAATTCGGCCAACGCCTCGCGCGCTTCCTCGCGGCGCATGCCGTGCAGGTCGATTTGCGCCTGCACGATCCAGTCGCCGCGCCGCAGTTTTCGCACCACTTCCTGGCTGATGCCGGGCCGGCAATAGGAGAGCGTTTCGTCGGTGTCGAGCAGGACCTCGGGATCGAACTCGTCGGAGATGGCTTCGTGCAGCACGGCTTCTTCGTCGAGCCGGGTCTGCACGGGCAGCGGCGAAGGAGGGTTGCGTGGCAAAGAGGCGCGCGGCGGGACCGCCAGCGGCGCAACGGCGCCGATTTCGCGGCGAAACAGATCGGCGTCCGCGGCGACTTCGCGCTGCGCAGCCGCTGCTGCCGCGCGCTCGCGTTCACGCCGTTGCGTGTCGCCCTTTAGCGCGTCGCGCAACGCACCGAGTCCGGCGAGACCGGCGGCCGGCTCGATTTTTGGTTTGGCGACGGGAGCGGCCGCCTCTGGCGCGGATCTCGCAACGGCACGGGTGCGCTTCGGTTCGCTAGGGTGGGGCTGATTTTTCGGCATAGCTGATACACAGAAAAGTAGATCGGTCGTGCGACGCATCTGACATTCGCCAGGGCGCAAAAAAGGCCGCCGGCTTGTGAGCCGCGGCCTTCTTTCAAACAGGCGGCCGGGTCATGCCCAACCGCCATTTTACCGTTGCGCCTGCCCGTACCCACCGCGCAGATTCGCGGGGCACGGATTCACAGCCCGATCAACGGTCGGCTTCGGCGCTCATCACGTGCTCGCCAATTTCTTCGATGCTTTCCAGATAACGCTGTGCGTCGAGCGCGGCCATACAGCCCGTGCCCGCGCTGGTGATTGCCTGACGATAGACGTGATCCTGCACGTCGCCCGCCGCGAACACGCCCGGCACATTGGTTGCCGTTGCGAAACCGTTCAGGCCGCCCTTGGTGATGATGTAGCCGTTCTTCATCTCCAACTGGCCGGCGAAAATGTCCGTGTTCGGCTTGTGGCCGATCGCGACGAAAATGCCTTGCAGCGCGATGTCGGTGGTGTCGCCGGTTTTCGTGTTCTTGATGCGCAGGCCGGTCACGCCGGATTGGTCGCCGGTGACTTCGTCGAGCGTGCTGTTCCACTTGATCTCGACCACGCCTTCCTTTTCTTTCGCCAGCAGGCGGTCGATCAGGATCGGCTCGGCGCGGAACTTGTCGCGGCGATGAATCACCGTCACTTTTTTGGCGATGCCGGCCAGGTAGAGGGCTTCCTCCACCGCGGTATTGCCGCCGCCGATCACGGCCACATGTTGTTGCTTGTAGAAAAAGCCGTCGCAGGTGGCGCAAGCCGATACGCCCTTGCCCATGAACGCTTCTTCCGACGGCAGGCCGAGATACTGCGCCGATGCGCCGGTCGAGATGATCAGCGAGTCGCAGGTGTATTCACCCGAATCGCCGATCAGGCGAATCGGCTTCTCATCCAGCTTGGCCGTATGGATGTGGTCGAAAATGATTTCGGTGTTGAAGCGTTCCGCGTGTTCCAGGAAACGCGCCATCAATTCCGGGCCTTGCACGCCGTGGGCGTCGGCGGGCCAGTTTTCGACGTCGGTCGTGGTCATCAGCTGGCCGCCCTGGGCGAGACCCGTGACGAGCACCGGCGACAGGTTGGCGCGTGCCGCGTAGACCGCTGCCGTATAGCCGGCGGGACCAGAACCGAGAATCAGAACTTTGGCGTGTTTCGTGGAAGTTGCGGGCATGATCGAAATCCTTTTACGGCGCCCGGCTCGCCCATGCGAGGCCGCGCGACTTGAGCTGAAACTATAGATGGGTATCAGAGCGGCATTATAAAGGGCGGCACGCCGGCCTGCTCCATGAAGCTTTCCGATCGCGGCGATAGCGTGTCCGCGAGTCCCGGCGGCCGGCCATGGCGCCAATCGGCTAAGTTACCGTCATTTACAGCCTTGCGTGAGGCACTGCGTTTACAATAGGTTGAATCGATGGACCCGGCAGCCGGGACCGGGTCTGGAGCCGCCTCAAGGCCGCTGCGGACCGCGACTCCGGCGGCAAATCGGCCACACTAGCAACAGGATCAATGGCAAAAGCTCCCTATTCCGCGAGCGCGCAGGCATTGCCGCACCGCATGTCGCGCCTTTTCACCGAAATCCGCTGGATCTTGCAGGTCGCGCTCGGCGTGTTTCTGCTCATGGCGCTCGTCAGCTACAGCCGGCACGATCCGAGCTGGACGCACGCCGCGCAGGTCGATCACATTGCCAACTGGGCCGGGCGCGTCGGCGCGTGGACGTCCGACATCCTGTTGCTGCTGTTCGGGCTGTCCGCCTACTGGTGGATCGTGTTGCTCGGCCGCCATATCTCCGCCAATTACCGCCGTATCACCCGTCACGAGGATCTGCAGGAAGACGCGCCGCGCGATGCCGGCTGGCTCGCGGACGCTTTCGCGTTCATGCTGGTGTTGCTCGCTTGCGACGGTATCGAAGCGTTGCGCATGTGGTCGCTGAAAGTGCAATTGCCGCGTGCGCCGGGCGGCGTGGTCGGCGAAGCGGTCGCGCGCGGCATTTCGCATGCGCTGGGCTTCACGGGCGGCACCCTGGCGCTGCTGGTCGTGCTCGGCATCGGCTTGTCGCTGTATTTCCGTTTTTCGTGGTTGTCGGTGTCGGAAAAGGTCGGCGAATCGATCATTTCGGCGGTCACTTTCGCCAAGCTGCGCCGCGAAGCCGGCCGCGACCGTAAGTTGGGCGAAGCCGCCGCGGTGAAGCGCGAGGGCAAGGTCGAAAAGGGCCGCGTGCGGATCGAGGAGCACGAGCCGGTGATGATCGTGCCGCCAATCGTGACGCCCGCCAAATCGGAGCGTGTCGAGAAAGAACGGCAAGTGCCGCTGTTCACCGACCTGCCGGGCGACTCCACGCTGCCGCCCATCTCGCTGCTCGACGCGGCGCCAGCCACGCAGGAAACCATTTCTGCCGACACGCTCGAATTCACTTCGCGCCTGATCGAGAAAAAGCTCAAGGACTTCGGCGTCGACGTGAGCGTGGTCGCCGCGTATCCGGGTCCGGTTGTCACGCGCTACGAAATCGAGCCGGCTACCGGCGTGAAGGGCAGCCAGATCGTCGGGCTGGCGAAAGACCTGGCGCGTTCGCTGTCGCTGGTGTCGATTCGCGTGGTCGAGACGATTCCTGGCAAGAATTTCATGGCGCTGGAGTTGCCGAACCAGCGCCGTCAGACCGTGAGTCTTTCGGAGATTCTCGGCTCGGCGGTTTATGCGGATGCGGCTTCGCCGCTCACCATGGGTCTCGGTAAGGACATCGGTGGCAAGCCGGTGTGCGCCGATCTCGCAAAGATGCCGCACTTGCTGGTGGCCGGCACGACCGGTTCGGGCAAATCGGTGGGTATCAACGCAATGATCCTCTCGCTGCTCTACAAGGCGAGCGCCGAGCAGGTCCGCATGATCCTGATCGACCCGAAGATGCTCGAAATGAGCGTCTACGAGGGGATTCCGCATCTGCTGTGCCCGGTGGTCACGGACATGCGCCAGGCCGGTCACGCGCTCAACTGGGCGGTCGCCGAAATGGAGCGCCGCTACAAGCTGATGAGCAAGCTCGGCGTGCGTAACCTGGCCGGCTACAACAACAAGATCGACGAAGCCGCGAAGCGCGAAGAGAAGCTGCCGAATCCGTTCAGCCTGACGCCGGACGATCCGGAGCCGCTAACGCGCCTGCCGAACATCGTCGTCGTGATCGACGAATTGGCCGACCTGATGATGGTGGTCGGCAAGAAGGTCGAGGAACTGATCGCGCGGATCGCGCAGAAGGCGCGCGCGGCAGGCATCCATCTGATTCTGGCCACGCAGCGTCCGTCGGTCGACGTGATTACCGGCCTGATCAAGGCCAACGTGCCGACGCGCATGGCCTTCCAGGTGTCGTCGAAGATCGACTCGCGCACGATTCTCGACCAGCAGGGCGCGGAATCGCTGCTCGGCATGGGCGACATGTTGTACCTGCCGCCGGGCAGTGGCTTGCCCGTGCGTGTGCACGGCGCGTTCGTGTCGGACGAAGAAGTGCATCGCGTCGTCGACAAGCTGAAGGAACAGGGCGAGCCGAACTATATCGAGGGCATTCTCGAAGGCGGCGTAACAGGCGAGGGCGACGAAGGCTCCGCGGGCGCAGGAGGATCCGGCTCGGGCGACGGCGAGGCAGACCCGTTATACGACCAGGCGGTCGACGTGGTGCTGAAGAACCGCCGCGCGTCGATCTCGCTGGTGCAGCGGCATTTGCGCATCGGCTATAACCGCGCGGCGCGCCTGCTCGAGCAGATGGAGAACTCGGGCGTGGTCTCGGCAATGTCGTCGAACGGCAATCGCGAGATTCTTGCCCCGGCGCGGGAAGCGGAATAGGCGACTCACGTGGCCATTTCACCGAACTGGGGCCGCAACGCACCGCGTGTAAGGCCGGCTCATAAGCCCTGTTTAAGGCTCGTTGCTTAAGCTGCGACTCAAGGCTGGGGGTTCTGCCCCGGCGGCGCGGGTCAAGCTGATCGCCGCGCTCACGCGGCCGCTACCCGCAACGCCCGCCGCCACGAGCGCTCGACAAATTCAATCAAGGGAGAAAAACACCATGCAACTATTCGCGCAGCAGCACGCTCGGGAGCGTGCTCAACCGGGCCGTTTCGGCCAACTCGCTCGCACGATCGTACGTGGCGTTGGCAGCGTGGCCATCGGCGCGTCGATGCTCGTCGCGTCGCAGGCATTCGCGAGCGGCACCGAGCAACTGAAGGCATTCGTCGCGCAGGTGCATTCCGCGCGCGGTACCTTCGTGCAGCAGGAAGTGCGCGCGCCGAGCAAGGCGCAGGGTGCGAGCGGCGTGCTGTCCACGGCCGGCAAGACCGGCACCTCGAGCGGCACGTTCACCTTCGCGCGTCCGGGCAAGTTCATCTGGCAATACGAGAAGCCCTATGCACAACTGCTGCAGGCCGACGGCGACAAGCTCTACGTGTACGACAAGGATCTGAACCAGGTAACGGTGCGCAGCCTCGGCGGCGCGCTTGGTGCGAGTCCGGCGGCGATTCTGTTCGGCAGCAACGATCTGGACAAGAACTTCACGCTGCGCGATGCGGGCGTGAAGGCCGGCATCGACTGGCTCGAACTGACGCCCAAGGCGAAAGACACGCAGTTTCAGAGCGTCGGCATCGGCTTCAAGGATGGCAATCTTGAAGCGATGGAACTGCATGATGTATTCGGCAACGTGACGCTGCTGACCTTCTCGAACATTCAGAAAAACCCGCCGCTGCCGGCCGATGCATTCAAGTTCACGGTGCCGAAGGGCGCGGACGTGATCAACGGTTAAGCCGCTTTGGTTTGCCTGTGAAATAAAAAAGCCGCGCATCGATTGCGCGGCTTTCTCTTTTTTGCGGCCTATGGCGGTGTACGCAAGCGGTGTACGCAACGTCGAACCACTAGTCATCCACTTCCAGCACTTGCGCCGGATGCGCGGCCTTCATATCGTCGATAAACGCTTCGACAATATCCGTTCGATGCTGCCGAGCGCGCGTGACCATATGAAACGCCACGCGGTAGCGCATCTGTGCCGGATTCAACGCGGCCAGCAAACCCTGTTTGACGAACGGCGCCGCGAAATGCCCCGGCAAATAGCCGAGATGATGCCCTGACAGCACCAGCATCGCGACCGCTTCCATGTTGTCCGCGACGGCGGTGACGTTCTGCGGCGTGGTCGAACTTTCGGCCTCGGGGAGCGGATAGCTGCGCCACGCCCATTCGTGAGCCGCGGCTTCGACGGGCGACACCTCGCCGGCCGAAGCGAAGAGCGGATGCCCCTTCGCGCAATACGCGAACTGATCTTCGGCGAACACCTCGGTGTACTCGAGCGACGGCACGCGGTGCCAGAAATAGCCGATGCCAACCTGAATCCGGCCGTTCAGCAGCAGTTCCTCGAGCTCGCCTGGCGAGCGCACCAGAATCGAAAATCGCACCGACTGATCGCGTGCCCGGAACCGGCCGATCGCGTCGCTGATACGCGCGCTTGCCGACACCGGCGTGTGGCCGATCATGCCGATATCGAGCGTGCCGACCAGCTTGCGGCCGACATTACGTGCCTGCATGCCGAAGGTATCGACGGCGGACAACAGGGCGCGCGCCGCGTCGATGAATTGCTCGCCGCGCGCGGTCAGGCTGAAGCCGCCGCGGCCGCGTTCGCACAGCCGGTAACCGAGGCGTGTTTCCAGTGTGGCGAGCTGCGTGCTGATGGTCGACTGGCCGACGTTGAGCGTGGCTTGGGCTGGCGATACGCCGCCGGCGTCGACGATGGCGAGGAAGACGCGGATCAGCCGCAGGTCGAGATCGGTGAGTTGGGAGAACATACGTCAGGATACATCGCTTGAAATCAATGTGAAGTTTATTCTGTTCGTATTTTAACTTGCGGGAAACTGCTCAAGAATCGAGACTCGCCCGGCAAGGTGCGGTTTTTTCATTGATCCACCGGCCGGTTGCACAGATTTGCTTACTGCCCTCTTTTCATTGCCGAGACACGATGAATACTTCTTCCTTCATTTCCCCCGAGGCCGGCGAACGGCCGCAGCCGCTGTCCGGCAACGCCATGCCCCGCTGCGGCGGCATTGCGACGATGATGCGGCTGCCCAACGTCGGCTCGGCCGAAGGGTTCGACGCCTGCTTCGTCGGCGTGCCGTTCGATCTCGGCACGTCGAACCGCACCGGCGCGCGCTTCGGGCCGCGCCAGATCCGCAGCGAGTCAGTGCTGCTGCGTCCTTACAACATGGCAACGCGCGCCGCGCCGTTCGATTCGCTGCGCGTGGCCGATCTCGGCGACGTCGCGATCAATCCGTACAACCTGCACGATTCGATCAAGCGTATCGAAACCGCCTACGACGAAATCCTCCAGCACGACTGCAAGCCGATCACGCTGGGCGGCGACCACACGATCGCGCTGCCGATCCTGCGCGCGATTCATCGCAAGCACGGCAAGGTCGGTCTGATTCACGTCGACGCGCATGCCGACGTCAACGACACGATGATGGGCGAGAAGATCGCGCACGGCACGCCGTTCCGCCGCGCGGTGGAAGAGGGTTTGCTCGACTGCGACCGCGTCGTGCAGATTGGTCTGCGCGGCACCGGCTATGCGGCGGAAGATTTCGATTGGTGCCGTGATCAGGGCTTTGAAGTGGTGCAGGCCGAGGCGTGCTGGAATCAGTCGCTGGTGCCGCTGATGGCGCGTGTGCGTGAACGCATGGGCGACGCTCCGGTTTACATCACCTTCGATATCGACGGGATCGACCCTGCGTTCGCGCCGGGCACGGGCACGCCCGAAATCGCCGGGTTGACGGTGCCACAGGCGCTGGAAATCATTCGCGGCTCGCACGGGTTGAACATCGTCGGCTGCGATCTGGTGGAGGTTGCGCCGCCGTACGATCCGTTCGGCACGACCGCCTTGCTCGGCGCGAATCTCGCGTTCGAATTGCTGTGTGTGTTGCCCGGTGTCGAGTATCGGGCGGCGAAGCGGTGAGTTGCGGGTTTGACTGATTGAAGTTGACGGCGCATGAACAGAAAAGGCCTGCAAATGCAGGCCTTTTCTGTACTTTGGGATGCTGATGCAGCTCAGGCGTAAGCAGTTTTCCGAGCCGAGACGAGGGCGAGATAACACAGCGCGCCGATCGCCAGCGAGGGCAGCGTCGCGCCCAGATCCGGCAGCCATTGATTGATCGCCTGATACGCCACGATGCCGATGGCCCACGACGCGAATGCGCTCAGATGCCAGCCGCCCGAGAAGCCGTAACGGCCGCGCACGTCGCCGAGCGCGGCGGCTTCAATGCGACGCTTGCGTACGATGAAGTGATCCACCAGCATCACGCCGAACAGCGGTGCGAACACGGAGCCGATCAACAGCAGGAAGTTCTGATACTTCGCCATCGGCACCAGCAAGGCGATCGCCGTGCACAGCGCGCCGAATGCCGCCGACAACAACGGCACGCTGCCGCGCGTCCAGAATGTGCCGGTCGAGACCGCGGCCGAGTGGATGTCGGCGAATGCGTTGTCCACTTCGTCGATCAGGATCAGCAGCAGGGCGAGGCCGCCGCCCGCTTGAGCCAACGCGCCGGTCAGCAGTGCATCGCCACCGCCTGCCGCGAGGCCGTAGATCGCGCCGAGCGCGTAAAACCAGATGTTTGCAATGCCGTAGCCGAGCAGCGTGCCTCGGAAGGTTTCGCCGGAGCGCCGGCCGAAACGCGTGTAGTCGGCGATCAGCGGCAGCCACGAGAGCGGCATCGCGACCACCAGATCGATGGCGCCGCCGAACGACATCTCGCCGGTGCCCGGACGGCGCATCAACGCGGCCAGATCGTGCTTCGCGAGCAGATTCCACGACAGCCACGCGGCACCTGCCAGCAGCAGCCAGATGCCCCAGGTGCGCAGAAACCGGCGCACGAACGACAGCGGCCCGCTAATGGCCAGCAGCGTCGCGAGCAAACCGAAGACCACGGTCCAGATCAGAGGCATCGAGAAACCGAAGGCCTGCTTGGCGAGCGCGTCGGCGGAATCGCGCATCACGATGACTTCGAAGGAACCCCAGCCGACCAGTTGCACCGCGTTCAGTATCGCGGGCACCGAAGCGCCGCGCACGCCGAGCGTTGGCCGCAACGACGACATGGCCGCGAGGCCCGTATCCGTGCCGACCACGCCGGCTAACGCCAGCAACAGGACGCCGATCATGCTGCCGATCAGGATCGCCAGCAAGGCATGCGGCAACGACAGCCCCGGCACCAGCAGCGCGCCCGCTTGCGCGACCAGCAGGCCGATACCGAGCGAGAACCAGAGCGCGAAAGCGTCGCCGGTGCGGAACGCGCGGCGCGCGTCGGGCACCGGGGTGAGCGGTGCGTAGGTGGAGCCGGCGTCGCCGGCGAGTGGGTCTTGTGCCATCTAATCTTGGTCCTGTTGGTGTTGCTTGCACGTTCGCGTGCGACGCCGGCGTTGCCGGCCAAGCCGCGCGCGATGTTAGCCTGTCAGGCTGTCGGCGAGATTACGGGCCAATTGGCAGGCTCAATCGGCAGGCTCATCGGCGTGCGATTTTGCCCGCTGAGCGATCGGCTCAGTTATCGGCCGCGTTAGCCCGTGAATTCGACTACTTTTTTGCGTTGTCCAGCGCCGGAATTCTGCCCGAACGGTGCTGCCCAAATTGCTTCGCCACAGTGCACAGCCATCGCCCGAACGCCGTCACTGTCATAATGCAGGACGTTGCCCGCGCGCCTGCGTGCGGGCGTGGCTCACCGGCAGCACGCCGCCTTCACACGGACCGTGTCCGGAAAAGCCTCGATTATCCCTAAAACGCCATGTTTGAAGAAACCCGTGCCAATGTTCCGCTCGCCGAACGCCTGCGGCCCCGCAATATCGACGAAGTGATCGGCCAGAAGCACCTGCTCGGCCCGAACAAGCCCCTGCGGGTCGCCTTCGAATCCGGCGAAGCCCATTCGATGATCCTGTGGGGCCCGCCCGGCGTCGGTAAAACCACGCTCGCGCGGCTCATGGCCGACGCGTTTCACGCCGAGTTCATCGCGTTGTCGGCGGTGCTCTCGGGCGTGAAGGATATCCGCGAAGCTGTCGAGACCGCGCAGATTCATCGCGCGAACGGGCATCAGACGCTGGTGTTCGTCGACGAAGTGCATCGCTTCAACAAGAGCCAGCAGGATGCGTTCTTGCCGCACGTCGAGTCGGGGCTGTTCGTGTTCGTCGGCGCGACGACCGAAAATCCGTCGTTCGAGGTGAATAGCGCGTTGCTTTCGCGAGCGGCTGTCTACGTGCTGAAAAGCCTTACCGACGAAGAGCAACGCGAATTGCTCGACCGTGCGCAGCAAGAACTCGGCGGTCTCACGTTTACCGACGAAGCCCGCGACGCCCTGATCGGTTCCGCCGATGGCGACGGCCGCAAGCTGCTGAACAACCTGGAAATCGTCGCGCGTGCGGCGGCCCAGCAGAAGAGCACCGAAATCGACGGCGCCTTGCTCGGCAGCGCGCTCGCCGAGAATCTGCGCCGCTTCGACAAAGGCGGCGACGCATTCTACGACCAGATCAGCGCGCTGCATAAATCGGTGCGCGGCAGCAGCCCGGACGGTGCGCTCTACTGGTTCTGCCGCATGCTCGACGGCGGCGCGGACCCGCGTTATCTCGCGCGCCGCATCGTGCGGATGGCGTGGGAAGACATCGGTCTCGCCGACCCGCGCGCGGCCCGCATCGCGCTCGACGCATCCGAAACCTACGAGCGCCTCGGTACGCCCGAGGGCGAACTGGCGCTGGCGCAGGCGATCATCTATCTGGCGGTCGCGCCGAAGTCGAACGCGGGGTACAACGCGTATAACGAGGCACGGCGATTCGTGAGCAAGGACCAGTCGCGCGGCGTGCCGGTGCATCTGCGCAATGCGCCGACCAAGCTGATGAAGGAACTCGGCTACGGCCACGAATACCGCTATGCGCACGACGAACCTGATGCATACGCGGCCGGCGAAACCTATCTGCCGGACAATATGCGCGACCCGCATTGGTACGAGCCGACGCCGCGCGGTCTTGAAGGCAAGATCGGCGACAAGATGGCGCGGCTGGCCGAACTCGACGCGCAGTGGCGCAGCGAAAACAAGCCGAAGAAGGGCTGAGCGTTTTCGCCCGGGCCGGCGCGGCCGGTTCAGATGCCGTGTCGCCATTGCGCACACGTTGACCATCTAACGTACCGGCCGCCCGCGCCGGTGCGCTAAAATCCCGATTTCATATAACGAACACCCGCCCCATCCCATGCTCGACATCCAGCTGCTGCGCAAAGACCTCGACGGCGTCGCCAAGCGCCTCGCCGACCGCGGCTATACCCTCGACGTGGCGGCCTTTACCGCGCTCGAAGCGGAACGCCGCGACACCCAGACCCGTACCGAAGAGATGCAGGCGCGCCGCAACACCCTGTCGAAGCAGATCGGCGGGATGAAAGGGCGGGGCGAGGACACCTCGGCGCTGATGGCCGAAGTGGGCGGTATCGGCGACGAGATGAAGGCGTCGGCGGCTAAGCTCGACGATATCCAGAAGCGTCTGTCCGACCTGCTGCTGGGCGTGCCGAACCTGCCGCACGAAGGTGTGCCGGTGGGCAAGGACGAAACCGGGAATGTCGAGGTGCGCCGCTGGGGCACGCCGCGCCAGTTCGATTTCGAAGTGAAGGATCACGTCGACGTCGGCACGCCGCTCGGCCTCGATTTCGAAACCGGCGCGAAACTGTCGGGTGCGCGTTTCACGTTGCTGCGCGGCCAGATTGCGCGGCTGCATCGCGCGCTGGCGCAGTTCATGATCGACACGCACACGCTGCACCACGGCTACACCGAGGTGTACACGCCGTACATCGTGAATCCGGAGATTTTGTACGGCACCGGCCAATTGCCGAAATTCGCCGACGACATGTTCCGTGTCGAGAAGGGCGGCGACGAGAACACGATCACGCAGTATCTGATTTCGACGTCGGAAATTTCGCTGACGAACACGGTGCGCGACAGCATCGTCGAAGCGGAAACGCTGCCGATCAAGCTGACCGCGCATTCGCCGTGTTTCCGCTCGGAAGCGGGCTCGTACGGCCGCGACACGCGCGGTTTGATCCGCCAGCATCAGTTCGACAAGGTCGAGATGGTGCAGATCGTCGCGCCGGAAACGTCGTATGACGCGCTGGAGGAGATGGTTGGCCACGCCGAGACGATTCTTCAGAAGCTCGAATTGCCGTACCGCGTGATCACGCTGTGCACGGGCGACATGGGCTTCTCGGCAGCCAGGACGTATGACCTGGAAGTGTGGGTGCCTGCGCAAAATACGTATCGCGAGATTTCGAGCTGTTCGAATACGGAATCCTTCCAGGCTCGTCGCATGCAGGCGCGCTTTCGCAATGCGCAAGGCAAGCCGGAACTGGTGCATACGCTGAACGGATCGGGCCTGGCAGTGGGCCGCACGCTCGTGGCGGTGCTCGAGAACTTCCAGAACGCGGATGGTTCGGTGACGGTGCCGGCGGCGCTACGGCCTTACCTCGGCGGTGTGGAGCGGCTGGAAGTACCGGCGGCTTGATGCTGCTTGATACCGCTTGATACTGTTACCGATTGCAGAGTCCCCTCGAAATTTTTTGGTCGAGGGGCTTGGAAAGCGGATTCAGTTGTTCTATAATCTTTCTCTCCCAAGCAACGACCCGCTTGGATCTGATTCGCTAGCAACCAAGTTGCGGTGAGTTGGAAGACCCGGAAAGGTGGCAGAGTGGTCGAATGCGCTGGACTCGAAATCCAGTGTACCTTTAGGGGTACCGTGAGTTCGAATCTCACCCTTTCCGCCAAATTTGTTCAAAAAACCCCGTAAAGTCGATGACTTGCGGGGTTTTTGTTTTGCGGCTCACGAATCGACTATCAAAACGATCAGCGCCACAGCATTCTTTAGTGCGCAGCAAGCGTGTAGGTAATCCGGTCGAGCCAGCGCACGATGAGAATGCCGCCGTGCCGCAGATCGTGTTCTGCTTTGCGCCACTGTTCCCGCGCGTCAGGAGCAACGTGGTAGCCGCTGACGCCCTCATCAATGAAAACGTTCTTGTCCTGCACTCAGTGGGCTTTTGGGGTCGTCGTACTGGCTCACGGAGGACTGGCCGTCCGTGGTCGAAATCCGCCCGTAATAGAGCTTGCACATGATTTCGGTTGGATAGTTAGGATAGCTAGATCAATTATGGCGTGGCTCAAATTGACGATTCATCCTGCCGAGCCACCCGCTGCCGCTCTAACGTTTGGCGCATTATGGTGTACCCCACTGAGCTAGAACGCGAATAAAGAAAACCATCGAATACCCGATTCGGGAATGGCGCGGTCAACTGCGGTTAATAAGAAAAATTCGGTCCCATCCTCATCGACAATTAGCACGCTGCGATTCTGTCGATTACGGAAGCCTTGCTGCACGCCATCTATATGTCACTGAATTTAAAGAAATATAAATGTAAGGTTATGCATCTGGAATTAATGTATTTTAAATCTGTGTCTTGAAAAAGACAGGCAAAGATATATGACATTCATTCGTCGGAAGATTCGGTAAGATCCAATCCGAAAAAAACAATTCGGATAAGAAAATAATGCTACGGGGTGCTCGTGGGAGCAGGCAGCGACTCGCCCAGATAGAGGCGGCGCGGCAGGCAAAAATGTTTGAGGCGGCGTCAAAAGGCATGGCGGAGCAGACACGGCCGCTATGGATGAGAGCGACCGCGTGCGTCATGGCGGTGGTGACCTACCTGCTGCCGGGCGTGCTTACACTGGACGAGGTCGCGCATGCTGCGCCGATCGTCGATCCGCGCGCACCTATTCCGTTTCAGCCCGCCATTACCCAGACGAGTACCGGTATTCCGGCGGTCAATATCGCCGCGCCGAATGCCAATGGTATTAGCGTCAATAGCTACCAGTCATTCAATATCGACAGCAACGGCCTGGTGCTGAACAACAGCCTCACACCGGGTACGCCGCTGCTGGGCGGCACGCTTGGCGCGAACCCGAATCTTGCCGGTCGTGCGGCGAGCGTGATCGTGAATCAGGTCACCACCACAGGACCTGCTTCAACGCTGGTCGGTCCGCTCGAGGTATTCGGCAGTCCCGCTTCGCTCATCATCAGTAATCCAAACGGAGTTTCCGTCAACGGACTTTCGTTGACCAACGCGACGGGTCTCGTACTGACCACCGGCACGCCGCAATTCCTGACTGGCGTCGGTGGTGCGTCGACGGACTTCGCTCATGCGGGCTCGCTTGCCTACAACGTGACGTCGGGGAGTGTATCGATCAACGGTCCCGCCGGTGTAAACGGTCCTGGGGTCGGCATCGAGGGCACGGTCGGCAATATCGATGTGATCGCGCAGACGATCAGTCTGAACGCACCATTGCGGGCAGACCAGCGCATTAATCTGGTTACGGGCAATCAGCTCGTGAGCCCGACGGCATCAGACGCATCGGGCACGAACTATGGCACCGCAGCCAACGGCGCGGCCAATACGGCGGCCGCGATCGGAAACAACGCGGTAGCCATCGACGCAAACCAGTTCGGCTCGGTGACGAGCGGGCAGATCTATATCGTCTCGACGGCCGCCGGCATGGGGGTGAATACCCAGGGCGCGTTGACGGCGACGGCGGGCAATATAAGTGTGACGTCCAGCGGCGACATTGCCGCTGGCCAGACCGTCGCGAATCAGAATATCGGTATCGCCAGCGCGGGCAGCACCACGATCACTGCCGCCGGGCTGGCGAACCAGAACTACACGGTCACCGCCGGCGGTGACATCAACGTATCCGGTTCCGTGTCGGCAGGCCAGAACGTTTCGCTGGGCGCTGGCGGTAACCTGAGCGCGACATCAACCGCGGCCACTGGCAGTGCGAACCTGACCGCGGGCGGCTCGATGACGCTCGGGACAGTGTCTGCCCAATCCGTCGCCCTGCAAACGGCTACGGGTGATCTCACGGTGAATTCCACCGTAAGTTCTCCTGGTGCGATATCCGCGAACGCTGGCCGGGACCTCACCGTCAATGGCGCTGTGCAGGGCGGCAGTACTGTCCAGTTGAGCGCGGCGCGCAACGCGAATGTGAATGGCATTCTCTCGGGAGTAGGCAATACCTCCGTGACCGCCACGACTGGCAACGCCAGTATCGCGGGCAATGTGCAGACCAATGGCACGTTCACCGTGAGCGCTGCTCAGGGCGTAACACTGGGCGGTACAGTTCAGGCACAGGGCCCCGTATCGGTGACCGCCCAGAACGGAGCACTCAACGGCTCTGGCAACATCGCTTCGTCCCAGGGCTCGGTGACGCTCGATGCGGGCGGCAACATCGGATTGACGGGTTCACTGCAAAGTGCGACGACGCTCAGTGCGACCGCTGGAGGAAATGCAAATCTTGGCGGCACGTTGACGGCTCCGGGTGCGATCAGCGTGACGACCGGGCAGGATGCGACGATCGGCGGCAACGCGACGAGTGGATCAACGCTGACGGTGAACGCAGGCGGCAACGCCACGGTGCAGGGAGCGGCCGCATCGGTCGGCGATATGAGCCTATCCGCCAATGGCGGCACGCTCGGTACAACCGGTAGCGTGACGACGACAGGTGCGTTGACTGCCAGCGGCCAGCAGGGCGTGAGTCTGGGCGGCACGGTCTACAGTCAGGGTAACGCGCAGATCAGCTCAAGTGCGGGAGGCGTCGCTGTTGGCGGCACGCTGACGAGCCCTGGCACGATCGGTATCAATGCGGCGCAGGATGCGACCGTCACGGGACTTGTGCATGGCGGGCAGAGTGCAATCATCACGGCGACACGGGATGCGAACCTGAACGGCGGCCTGCAGGTCGATGGCACCGGCAATGCGACCGTCAGCGCGGGGCGCGACATCAATGGCACAGGCGCGGTAAATGTCGCGAATAACGCCACGCTGTCGGCAGGCCGCAATATCGGCGTGTCAGGCGCCATCCAGACTGGCAACAACCTGAGCGCTACGGCGGGAACCAGTCTGTCAGTTGGCCCGACGACAGCAGTTGGCACTGAAACGCTGACGGCGACGAACGGTAGCGCCACGCTTACCGGTAATGCGCTGTCGGGCGGCAATATGGCGGTGAGCGCCGGCACGAACGTGAGTGCGCAAGGCACGGTCGAGAGCCTCGGCAATCTTAACGTCAATGCGAGCAGCGGCAATCTGACTACGGCGGCCGCCGTCCAGGCAGCCGGCAGCGGCACGCTGAATGCCGGCCAGAACATGACACTGGGTGGCCAGACGACGGTGTCCGGCGATGCGACGCTTACGGGCAACAACATCACGACGCAGGGTCTGGCGGTCGGCGGCAATCTGGTCGCGACGGCAACGAACAGCCTCGACACGTCGGCCGGACAACTGAATGCAGCGTTCAACGCAAACGCTCCCGCGCTGAGCGTAACGGGCAGCGCGACGCTCAATGCAGCAAACGTGACGACCGCCAATGCGGCGATCAGTGGTACCTATAGCGCCACGGGTACAACCAGCCTGACAACGGGCGGTACCGCGGCTTATCAGGGCAATGCGACACTCGCCGGCGGCACGGTGACCAATGTCGGCACGCAGGAGGCGGCGGGCAACCTCACGGTGTCGGGTTCGACCATCGCGAATCAGGGCGTCCTCTCGGCGCTGCAGACGATGGCAGTCACCGCGGCCAATCTCAACAACAGCGGCTCAATCTACGGGCCCACCACGAACATCAATGTCGCAGGCAATACCACCAACACGGGCGGGCTGCTGGCGACGAATGCGCTGACGTTGACGACGGGTTCACTGAACAACAGCAATGGCCTGATTTTCTCAGGCGATGTGAAGAATCCGGCCAGCGCGACCGGTAACACCAACGTCACGGTGACCGGTGGTAACGGCAGTTTCAATAATACAAACGGTCAGATTCTCGCGTATCAGAACACGACGTTGACCCTGCCGAATCAGATGATCGACCCATCGGCGGGCTCGTTCGGGACGGTCAACGGCGGCAGTGCGCTGAACCTGTCGGTGCAGGCGGTCAATAACTCCGGCACGTGGACGTTGCCGGGTACCGCCGTGACGGTGACAGCATCGCAGGGTATCAATAACGCAGGGACGATCAACCAGGGCACGGGTACGCTTGCGCTGAATGGCGCGGTGAATAATTCCGGTACGGTCACAGCGAAGGACCTGACCATCAATGGCTCGGTAGTCAATCAGACGAATGCGACGGTTCAGGCCAACGACGCGCTGACGATCAACGGCTCCGGAACGAACACCGGTATCGTTGAAGCCGCCAATACACTGACGATCAGCGGGTCGAGCTACAACAATTCGAACGGTACGACGAAGGCTGGCAACGCGAGCAGCCCGTCTGGCAGCGGTAACCTGAACATCAACCTGACCGGCGACCTCGGGAATACAGGCGGCACGCTGGCGGCGACGAATGACATCGCGATTACCGCGAATAACGTCAACAACTCGACCGCGTCGTCCTCGACGACGACAACCACTACCACGACCACGGTGATCAACAACCCAGCGCTGGTGATGTCACTCGTCGTCGGGACCGACACGGCTGATCTTGCCTCTCTTTACGGTGGGGAGAATGGCTTCTGCTGCACGATTACCCAGACCCCCCAGACCGTGACGCTCGCAGATGCGCTGTCACCTGCCGGCCTCGCAACAAGTACCTTCTATCTGACTGGGAGCCCCCCGGTTGCTACATCTGGTTCTGTCACCTTTGTGGAGATCGGAGGCCAGTGGTTCGTACAAACGTCCCAGAATGCCGGTACGGGCACGGCGACCCGAACCGTTGCGCTGCCCGTCGCAACGGAGACAACCACGACGACAGGAGGACAAGCGTCGTCCGCCCCATCGGTCATTGCAGCAGGCCATAACCTTAACCTTACGGCAAACAGTCTGGGCAATCAGGGCGGCACAGTCAGCGCAGGTAACGATGTCAACCTGAATGTACAGTCGTTGTCCAATGGTGGATCGACGTATAGCTCAACTGTCACCGATACGGTTGATACAGCATCGATCAACAGTTTCCTGTCGCAGGCGCCGTCGACGATCCAGATATGGAGCAACTTTTACGGCCCGAATGCGCTCGGTCCGTACACGGTGGGCGCCTACATCGATCCGGCCGGCATTCAGCTGAACGCGCCGGGCACGGTGACGCCGCTGTCCACGTCGTCCTCCGTGACCGTACAGGGAACGACAGGACAGATTGTCGCCGGACACAACCTGAACCTGTCGGGCGGTAATCTCACGAACGCCGGGACACTGGCTGCTGCCAACGACGTCAACATTACTGCGTCGAGCTTCACAAACCAGGGGGCGAACACCGGCACAATGACGACCACGGCGGGGTGCGCCTCGGGCTACTCCGCAGGGTGCTCGTCGCTGTCGACAACCAACCCGAATTCACAGACCTACAGCTACCAGCAGACCAACAGCACGGTGACGGCGGGCAACGACATCGTGATTGCAGCGAACACCGTCAGTAACACGTACGGCACGCTGGCCGCCAGGCGCAACGTGGTGATCGGTGGTGCAGGCACCACAGCGAGCGACACCTCGGCCACGCCCACGAATCTCACGCAGGCCGCGAGCGTGACGAACACATCCGGTTCGATCGCTGCGGGCAATGACGCGAATATCAGCGCGGCCACGCTCACCAACACGATTGCGGCACCCGTGCAGGTGCACCAGAACTACGGCAGCGCGACGCCTTTCACAGGTTGTACCAGCAACTGCGAAGCGTACGTCGACGTGCAGTCGGCAGCTCCGTCGACGATCACGGCGAACCACAACGTCAACCTGACAGCGGGTAGCTTCAGCAATACCGGCAGTCTGATTACCGCGCTGAACAACGTCACGATCAACGCGAGCGGCTCCGCTAGCAGCGCCAACCAGTATCTGAACGCTTACTGGAGCAGCGGCTTCACGCATTACGGTACGCCGTATGCAACGTGGGGCTGCGCGAACAATCCGTCGCTGTGCGGCACACTTTACGGCAGTGCGTACAGTAGCAGCGCCGCGCAGGACCCGGCGGGTCTGCCGTCGTCTGTTGGTCTTCCGGGCTTTGTGCCGGCGACGATTCAGGCGGGCAACACGCTGTCGGTGAACTCGCCGACCTTGACGAACACAGGCAATGTGATCGGCCAGACCGTTGCGCTGAGCGGTTCGCAGCTCGTGAATGGACTGACGAACCCGCACGTCTACACACCGCCGCCCGCTGTTTCCGGTCAGGTCATTTCGTTGGGGCCGCTTTCGGTACCTGCAAGCGCGACGACTACCATCAACGGTGCCGGACTTGTGACGACGCTTGCCGGCCAGCCGACCTCCGTGACAGGCGCGGCCGGCCTGCCGTCGAATACGCCGATCGGCGTTCAGACGGTCGGCAAACCCGTTCCACCGGTAACCGGTACGACGCCCGCGCCGCAGAGCGTGACTGTCCAGACGTCCAACGGGCAAAAGACGGTGACGGTGAGCTACCTCGCAAGCAATCCGGCCGCGCAGGTGATGGGTGACATCACCCCGGCGAGCCTGCTGGCCAATCTCCCGGCGAACCTGCAACCGGCCAGTGTGCCGTTCTACTACGACCCCTACACCGAAGACCAGCAGATCGAGCAGGCCGCGTTGCAGGCTACAGGCAAGAGTAGTTTCTACAGTACGACGAGTGCAGCGGATAGCACGAGTCAGACGTCGATCGACAATCAGGACAAGGCGGCGCTTTACGGCGCGGCGCTTCAGTACGCCAAGCAGAACAATGTCGCGCTGGGCACCCAGTTGAGCCAGGCGCAACTCGCACTGATCGACGCGCCGATGCTCTGGTACACCGAGGAGACGGTGCCCGAGCCGGGATGCACGGCTACGGGTAATGGCGCGTGCCCGACGGTGCAGACGCTAATGCCCGAAGTGCTGCTGCCGCAGAACTATGCGTCCGTGCGTGCGGATGGCGAGATTACCGGCACGAACGTTTCGTTGAATTACGCGAACAGCATCCTGAACACGGGTTCGATTAGCGCGGACAACCTGACGGTTAACACCGGGACGCTCACGAACGAAGAGCGTTCGACGAACATCGGCACGATCTACCAGGACGTCGGTGTCGGTGTGGAAAAGACCACTGGCACGGTGGTGCAGCAGGGCGGCTTCATGTCGGCGATGAACTACGACATGAACGCGCAGGCGATCGACAACGTTGGTGGCGCGATCCAGCAGGTCAACGCGGACGGCAGCCTCAACCAGGCGGCGACGTCCCAGATGCTTGCGAACCTGAAAAGCCAGTTGGGCAATCAATTCACGCAGAGTACGGTCAGCAATAATCTGAACAGCACACTGATTGCGGACGGCGGCATGGGGCCGCTGCAGGTTTTCCAGATGGTGATGCTGGTGGCCATTTCGGTAGTGACGGCCGGGGCCGGGACAGGCGCTGCGATCGCCGGTTTTACAGCGGGGACCGCCGAAGCTGCTGCGGCGAATGCAGCGTTCGCCGCACTGGTCAGTTCGCTTGCCGGGCAGGCAATGAACGGGCAGTTCAGCCTGAAAAGCATAGCTGAATCGGTGGCCATTGCGGCGGTCACGGCTGGGCTGACCAATGGCGTTACGTTCGACAGTAATACTGGTTCTCTGGGCTTCAATCTGACCCAGAACATCAGCCAGCTTCCTCAAGGGGTGAGCACGCTGGGCCAGCTCGCGGGCGTCGCGCCAGGCGCGGGGACTACGGTGGCGCAGTCGGCGGCTTCAGTTGCCGGCAATCTTCCGCAGCAGGCGCTGGCAATCGGCGCGGAAGCCACCCTTCAGGCTGGCGTGCAGAGCGCGATTGGCGGCGGCAGTTTCCTGGCGAACCTGAAAAACGATGCGGTCTCCGATGTGGCAGCGGCTGGCGCGTACGATATCGGGACGGCGTTCAATGGTCAGCCGGGCAGTCTGGGGGCACCGAATGCGAGCGATCCGGCCTATGTACTCGCTCACGCGGCTTTAGGCTGTGCGAGTTCGGCGGCCCTGGGAAGTGGATGCGCAGGTGGGGCCATTGGTGGGTCAACGAGTGCGCTGATCTCGCCATTCCTGGTTGACCAGGCGGGCGGAGCGGCGAATTTGACGGACGCTGATCGGGCGACGATTACTGCGATTGCGATGCTGACGGGCGGAACAGCAGCCGGACTGTTGGGTCAGAACGCGACGACAGCGATGACGGCTGCGGAAAACGAGGCGCAGAACAATTCGGAATTGACGCATAACGCGGGATTAACGCCGCTCGGCGGACTAGTCGCGCAGGTGTGTGGGGCTTCGAACCCACCGTGCAGCGACTCGATGGTCCAGACGTTGGTCAATGCACAGGCGCAAAACGCCGCAATGGCGCTGCCGATGATCGGTGCGACAATTGGCTATGGCCTGCCTGCTGCGGCACTTGGTGTGCTGTCACCAGCCATGTTGCTCGGTGGAGCGCTCGGGTTTGCGTTCGATTACGGCGGTGATCTATTCAACAATATCGCCTTTGGTATGTCGGCTCCCAATTTCCAGAAATCGTACTTTGTCGGAGCGTTCCAGGCCGCTGCGACACCTTTGCTGATTGGTGAGATGGGCGAACTTGGCCTGGGCGGCAAGATCGGTGCTTCGATCTACAATGGATCGGTTGGGGCGGCGGCCAGTTACGGTGGGGCGGCGATGGCTGATCCGAACAGTGCCGGCTTGGCGGCGCAAGTAGGGGGCTCTACGGCAGTGGCGGGTAACCTCGTTAAAGGGTACTTGCCCCCGGCGGTTGGAGAATTTGTGAACCAACTCATCCAATCTACCGCAGGCCCAATTCAAGGGTTGTACCAACATCTGTCAGGGCAAGGTAAATAAATGAGAAGGGAACCTGATTCGATCCGATTGAAAAAAAGGGCAGTGATTTTCCGTTTTATTCGAGGCTACGCGCTATTGGCAGCCATTCCGCTGGTGGCAATGATGGTTTTGAAGTTGAATGGAGCTAGTTGGTATGTGGCCACGCGGAGTCTTTTGGGCGGGGTGTTGGTTTACATAGTCTTACTTGTTGCCATCACTTACCAGTTCACGAAGGAACTTCGAGCGGCGGAGTTTGATGAGCAACAAGACACTAAGTGAAAGTGATCCAATTTTTTGGATCGGACAAAATTTTGGCAAAACACGTCGATGAATTTAAAACGACTATGTATGAACACGGAAAGCCAAACAGCAAAGAAGACGTGGGGATTGCGTATTTGTGCCTATCTTGGACTTGTTATTATTGGCGGGACGGTCCAAAGCTTTGGCGTGACGGGAAAAGCCATGAAGGCAGTGCTGATGATGGTTATGGTGGCTTCGTTTTTTAATCGACGTGAGCTTGAAAAACGTTGCTGGTTCAGAATGGGGCTGTGGGGGAGTGCTACGATCGGCGGCTTGCTAGTTGTTGCTGCAGCGCTTTATCGCATTGTAGTACTACCGACACATTGATTATTCCAACCTCACATATCTTTACGATTGCCTTGATCGAGCATTGTCACCGTGGTGTTAATTCGGCGGCAGGATAAGGATCGCGCCGGTAGTGGGACGCTAACTGCGCTACCGCTTCGTTTATTTCATCATTTGTCCGTCTCCCCGCGAGACGTTTAACAGGTCGCGCTGACTCTGCTTGCATGAAGGCACAGTCGGGCGAACAGCCACTGCAGACGTTCCTGTTCTGTATGTGCTGGTTGGTAGTGCATATTGAAATTTCAAGATAAGGTCATGGAAACCGAATGAAAGCGCCTCTTCCCACGCGGATCGCCGTCGCGATCGGCGCGATGCTGTGCGCGACGGCGGAGCCGGCGCTGGCTGCCGGTATCGTGGCCGCCGGCGACACTGCGACGTCGGTGTCATCCGCTGCGAATGGCCACCAGAGCGTGAGCATCGCGCCGGCGACGGGTGGCGTCTCGAACAACACCTACACCTCATTCAACGTGTCAAAAGCCGGCGCCGATCTGAACAACATCGGCATTAACGCGCGCACGATCGTCAATCAGGTGACCAGCACGAACCCCTCGCTGATCCAGGGCGACATCAACGTGCTGGGCCCTCGCGCCAACGTGATTCTCGCGAACCCGAACGGCATCACGATCGACGGCGGCAGCTTCATCAACGCAGGTCACGTTGTCCTTTCAACCGGCCAGGTGAGTTTCAACGACCTCGTACCAGCCCCTGGCGTGATCCAACGCAACGTTGTGCTAACCACCAACCGCGGCGCAATCACCATCGGCCCTGGCGGCCTGAGCGGCACACTCGTCAATCTCGATCTGATCGCCAAGCAGCTATCGGTGAACGGTCCCGTAAAAAACGACTTCACAACCTCCACAGGCGGCGTGCGAGCGATCATCGGCGACAGCACGAATACCTACGACACCAGCCTCTCCCCCAGCGACAACAACCACGACTGGCTCGTCAACACGACCTCACCCGGCACAGCTAATTCCGCATTGGCCGTCGATATCACCGCACTGGGTGGACTGACCGGTGGCCGTGTTCAACTCATCGTCACCGACAAAGGCGCGGGTGTTCGCAATCTCGGCGCGATCTATGCAAGCGCGGGCGACGTGGTGGTGTCGTCGCTCGGCGACATCGGCGTGAATGACGGATCAATCAAGGCGGAAAACAATATTCAGATCACCACGCCTGGCGCGTTCTCGTTGCAGGGCGGGCAGATGTCCGCCGCAAACGGTGTGACGCTCAGCGCGAACGGCATCACGCTGGTCGACGATGCTACCGGCGGCTCAACGCTCAGCGCGCAGAACGGCGCGATCAAGCTGACCAGCACCGGTGACATCTCCAATACCGGCAGCCTGATCCAGGCGGGCGCGATCAACGCGAGCGGCGCAGCAGTCGGCGGCGATGTGACCTTGAGCGCCACTGGCAACATCCTGAATCGTTCGAGTGCAGCGAATCTGGGTGTGGTCTTCGCAGCGAATGGACAAACGTCGCTAAGCGCACAAGGCAACATCACCAACGAGAACGCTCGCATTCTCGCGAACGATAAAACCAGCGTGACCGCTCAAGGCGACGTTTCCAACATCATCGATCACACCGACGGCACCAACGGCGGCCAGCCGCTCGCGTACTCGCATACGGGCGGCAGCTTCGTGTTCTTCACGCATAACACCAGCGGTTTCGACGTCGACTACGGCACCGTCGCGCAACCGGCCCAACTGGCCTATATCGCCTCGACCGGTGGCGCGGTGACGATCTCGGGGAACAACGTCACCAACTCCGGCGGCCTGATCCAGTCGAATAAGGGAGACATATCGATTACCGCGCAGCAGGCCTTTACCAACGCCGCGGTATTCTCGGGCCAAGCCAGCTATTCGCGCGTCTGCTGGATATTCTGTCATGCGAGTGCATCGAGCAATGTGATGCCTAATGGCGGCACGATCCAGTCTGGCGCGGACGTCGCGATTTCCGCGGGAACGGTTGCGCGCAACATCGGCGGTAACGTTTTTGCGAGCGGTAATCTCAACGTGTCGGCACCCGTAACCTACGCACAGGGTGTAACCGGTTACTCGGCAATCAATCAGGACCGTGGTTTCAAGGCATTCTTCGGCAGCACGTGGGCGCAGATCATCGCGAGCGATGTCGGCGGAGGCTTCACGGCCAACGGCTCGGTGTCGCTGGTCGGCAGCGCCGTGATCGATGGCGGTTACATCACGGGTAACAACGGCGTCTCGGCAAGCGGTGGCGTGACAACAATCCGCGCGCCCGCGACGACACCGGTTCAGATCGGCCAGCATCTCGGCATGACGACGTGGTGGTGGCATTGATGCAATCCGTATCGACCAGACCGCGCCTGAAGTGCGCGGGGATAGTGCGTGCGGTCACGCTCGTCTTCATGCATAGCGTCGCCGTCCATGCGCAGACACCACCGTCGCCCGCCCAGGCTTTACCGTTGGCGCGTCCCATTCAGGACCCCGCGCAGTTGATCATCGACCAACAGCGCGAACAGGCGACGCAGCGTCAACTGAATCAGCCGCCCGCATCCATCGCGCTGCCGGAGCCGGCTTCGCAAGGTTCACTCGATGTTCCACCTGACACGCCGGTCGATCAGATCGTCGAGACAGGACCTGCCTTTACGATCAAGCGCATCACCGTGGACGGCAATACGGTACTCGCGCAAAAGCGCATCGACGCCATCGTGGCACCGTTCGTCGCTCACACGCTTGGTTCGCATCGTCTGAATGTGCTGCTCAAGCGATTGACCGACGCGTTCGTGTCGTCCGGCTATATCACGACGCGGGCGTTTCTGGGTCCGCAGAATCTTGAGTCAGGTGTGCTGACAATCAGAGTTCAGGTAGGCCGCATAGCGGGTTATACATTGAACGGCAAACCGTTAGGGCAGCGCCTCAAAAAGGACGAGCAGTCGGCCGGTGGTGGACTCTTCACTGACGCGGGATCGGAGTGGGCATTTCCTGCGGCGGCGGGCGACGCGCTCAACCTTGGTGACATCGATCAGGGGGTGTCGCAGATCAACCGGTTGCGGCGCAATCAGGCCGAAATTCAGATTCTGCCCGGCCAATCGCCGGGGGATTCGATCGTCGCGATCAACAACCGGCCTGGCGACCGCCTTTACTACAGTCTGGGTGTCGACAACTACGGAAGCGCTGCGACTGGCATAACCCGCTACCGTGCGGGTGTCGAGGCGGACAATCTGATCGGCTTGCAGGAGTCGATCAGCCTGAATTTCCTCGACAGCGAGGACAGCAATGCGTTTGTGGGTTCGTTTGCGATGCCGTATGGCCGTCACACATTCAGCTATACGTTCTCCGATTCGGAATACCAGCAGCTGGTTGGGACGAGCGCGTTGATGTATGGGCGCACGCTGAGTCATATTCTGGGCTGGAACTACACGCTGGATCGCACGCAGGCCGGCATTGCAAACCTCGACGCCACGCTGTCGTGGCGGCGCACTGACCGCGAAGTCAACGACATCGAATTGAACCCGCAGCATATTGCGGTACTTCGCATCGGCGGTAACTGGTTGCGCAAGTTCGTGCTTAACGACGCGCCAGGCAATCTCACGCTCGACGCCGGTGTCTCACAGGGATTGCCGTGGTTAGAGGCGGATCATGACGCACATGGAATCGACCGTGACGACGCCCATAGCCAGTTCACCAAGCTGGACGCGACGGCATCGTTTACCGTGCCACTTCCCAGGGCAGGCCGCACCGCGTTCGCTTATCGCGGTGTTTTGAGTGGTCAATTCACGAATGTCGCGCTGTATGGTTCCGAGCAGATCTATCTGGGCGGCATGGATACGGTTCGCGGTTTTCGCTCCGGCGAGATATCGGGTGACCGGGGTTTGTATTCGCGCAACGAGATCGCATGGGTGAATGCGCCTGCGTGGCACGACGGGCGGATTGAACCGTACATCTTTGTCGATGCGGGAAAGGCAAGCCTCATTGCGGTCTCGGGGTTCCCCACACTGGCGGGTGCAGGCGCCGGGTTGCGCGTGCAGTGGTTGTGGCATCAGCAGATGCTGTCGACTGAGGCGCTGGTCGGGCGGGCGCTCACGCAGCCGGCCGCGCTTGGCCCAAAGGCCACACTCGTTCTTGCAACACTCAACTGGAATTACTAGGCATGAAACGAAACTCCTCTTTTACGTCTCGGACGGTGGTGCGTGCAGTGTTGGCGTTTTGCCTTGTGACATCGGCAACTGTTTCAGCTCAAGCGATTGCTGATTCCCAGTCGACCGCAACCCAGACCCCGATGCCGGCTGGCACGGTGGCGATCGTCAACGACATGGCTATCCCGCAGGCGAAGCTGGACGAGGCAGTCCTCCTGTCGCGCCAGCCCGACACGCCGCAACTGCGCAAGACGCTGACATCACAACTGGTCGCGCTCGAGTTGTTCCGGCAGGAGGCTGAGAAACAGCACTATGGGACGAAGCCCGAGGTGACGCAGGCGATGAACGCGGCGAAGGCGAACGCCGAAACGGCGCTCTTCCTGAAAGAAAACGTACACCCGGAGCCGGTCACAGATTTGCAGGTAAAGGCCCAGTACGATCGGATCGTCGCGTCGCTCGGCAAGGATGAATACAAGCCTCGCATCATTCTGGTCGCAGACGACGCAACGGCCGCCCTCGTCCTTGGAAAGCTGAAGTCCGGCGTGGCTTTCGACCAGCTCGCCCGGGAGTACAGCATTGCGCCGAGCAAGTCAGCCGGAGGCGAGTTGGCCTGGGTCGGCTTCAAAACACCACTTACCGACGGACAGACTCAGGGTGTGCCGTTACCGATCGCACAGGCGGTGGTGCAACTGCCTCCTGGCGGCGTTACGCCGGTGCCAATCGTTGTCGGCAATGCACGCGCGCTCGTAAAGCTGGACGCAAAGCGACCGACGGAAGTTCCTGCGTTCGATCAGGCAAAGGCGGCGATCCGACAGCAATTGCAGACTGTCGCGCTGGAAAAAGCAGCCGCAAATCTGGTGGCTGGACTGTTAAAAGATGCACGCATTCAGCAATAGTCAATCCGCTCGTGCCGATATCTTCGCCAACTCGCCAAGACGCTTGATTGCTGCTTCGATCCCACTCGTCCAGCGGTAGCCGGCGTTCAAACGCAGGCAATTGTCATAGGCATCGCCACGGCCGAACAGATGTCCAGGGGCAAAGCCAATCCCCTCGGTGCGTGCCTGCTCGAACAGCGGACGAGTGCTCGCAGAGACGCCCTCGAATGCGGGCAGTGTGACCCAGAGAACGAATCCGCCGGCAGGGCGGCTCACCTCGGTGCCGTCCGGAAAGTAGTGCAACACCGCATCTCGCAGCACCTGCTGCTGTTGACGAAGCTGCTTTCTCAATCGTCTCAGGTGCAGCGCATAGCCGCCGCTGGACAGCATTTCGGCTACGGCGACCTGTTGCAGTTCCGCCGTCGCCATACTGGTCGTGTACTTCAGCGCCTTGACGCGGTCCGTGAAACGGCCGGCCGCTATCCAGCCCAGACGCAATCCTGGACAAAGACTTTTAGAAAAAGCGCTGCACAGCAGGACATTGCCCTGCGTATCGAATGCTTTGACGGGCGGTGGCCGTACGTCGGCGAAACAGACGTCGCCGAAGATGTCGTCCTCGATCAACGGAATGTCCCGCTCCTGAAGTAGCCGGACGAGTTCTGCCTTGGCGGTATCCGACGCCACACTGCCGACAGGATTGTTGGCGTTGGCGATCGTAACGACGGCCTTGACCGGTCCCTGATCGAGCGCATCTTTGAGAACGGCGAGGTCCATGCCTGTGCCCGGCCTGCATGGAACAGGCAGAGGCGTCAATTCGAGCGCACGCAACATCCGCAACAGCGCGAAATACGTTGGGGACTCGACGGCAATCACGTCGCCGGGTCGAGTGACGGCCCGCAGTGCAAGGTTCAGCGCTTCGCAACAGCCGTTCGTCACGACCAGCTCTTCAGGATCAAGATCGCACGCGTACTGCATGGCCTGACGCACAATTTCCCGCCGCAGATCTGGATGCCCGGTGCCTCGGACATGGGCGCCGATCAGGTTCGGATGCTGGTATGCGAGACGACGGAACAGGACGCTGAACCGGTCGATCGGATACAGGGACTCTTCGCCGGCTGCGAGGTCAAGGCGTACCTCACATGGCGCGCCCACCATAGCCAGGTGATCTCGCGCCTGAGCATCCAGCTCCGGCAGCGGACCAGGCCACCTGTCTGCAACGGCAGTGCTTCGTCGCTCGGTCTGTTTCGCCACGAAATATCCCGAGCGAGGACGCGCCTGAATGTTTCCCTGCGTCTCCAGCCAGCGCAGAGCCTGGAGCGCCGTCGTCAGGCTGACACCGTGTTGGGCCGCGAGTGTGCGTACGGACGGCAGGCGGCTGCCCTCACGCGACCCAGCCTGTTCAATCCCTTCCCACAGCCGCATAGCCAGTTGCCGGTAGAGCGGCATCGCGGAACGGGCAGTCTCCATGCTTCGTATCCCCAAGGGCAAATCTGTTATGTAACAGATTTGCCCTTCCTGTGCATGGATGGGTTATGGGCAAGGTGCCAACATGGGCGCTCTTCCGGCAAGCGTGTTCATGACGGTAGCGGTGCGCTCCGTTACGTTGCACGCCTGATCCGGACACCCATGACCTATCTGCGCACCAACGGAAACGATTCATGCTTGGATATTTCTACAGGGGGATCGTGCGGTTGGTAGAGTCTGCCGCACTGAGCCGTCGCAATGCCTATCTCGCCGCATCGGTCGACCTGGCGGAGCTTGAAAGGCGCATGCGATGTCTGGAACTAGACGGAGAAAGCTGACTCGGGAGAGGGCGATGATACAAGCGCGCCAAGTCCGCCGGCTAGACACTGGAAAGGATCAATGCCCGTCACCGCCGGGCGGATTCTGGCGCAGAATTTCAGATCAAATCTTGACCAACACTTGGGATGGGCCATGAGTTCCAATTTTCGGATTACGTCCGGCCGTGCCACGTTGGCTGCGAAAGTGGTCGGTCATGGCGACCCGGTCGTCTTTCTACACGCCCGCGTTGCTGATAGCCGCATGTGGCGCGCACAACTGGATGGCGTCGGCGCTCACAATAAGGCTATCGCCTACGATCGTCGGGGTTTCGGCGAGACCCACGCCGACGCGGAGGACTTTTCTGCCGTCGCGGACTTGATGGCAGTGATTGATGCCGTGGCGAACGATGAGCCGGTCATTCTCGTCGGATGCTCACAGGGTGGGGGAATCGTGCTCGACGCGGCCCTTCGGCATCCGTCACGTGTCCGTGCCCTTGTTCTCATTGCGCCCAACGTGAGCGGCGCGCCTGAGGCAATCTGCCAGCCCGAAATCGAGGGCCTGCGGATGCGGCTGAAGGAAGCGGAAAACATCGGCGATATAGATCAGACGATCGCGATCAGAACGCGCCTGTCTCTGGACGGCCCACTGCAGCCAGAAGGTCGTGTTATGGGCCACGCTCGTCAACTGTTCGTCGAGATGAACTCAGTTGCGCTCAGGTCTGCGCCGACCGGGACGAACCTCGATGCCGAGTCTGCCTATCATCGTTTGGGGGAGATATCGGTGCCGTCGCTTGTGATTTGTGGCGACCTCGACCTCCCCAGCACTCAGGAGCGAAGCCGTCATGTTGCAACTACGCTACTGAACGGAGCGTACCGTGAATTGGCCGGCGCGGCGCATCTGCCGAGCCTGGAGCGACCGGCGGACATCACGGACCTGCTCACGGAATTCATCAGCCGCTGCGCTGGCCGCGAGGAATAGCCTGGTCGGGATGGGGAGGCCGACCGCGCCCGTGGCGCCGACGCCTGCCGATGCGAAGAAATATCCATGCGGTGCGCATGACGTTGCCAGATCGAGCGTTTCCCCTTACATCATGGACGTTCTGCACGTCTATTATGATTTGAGCGCAACGGGGAATACGACGGCAGCCGCTGAGCCGTCGATTTCCATGATGGCAGGATGCATGGATTGAAAACCCGGATTCAAATTAATACCCGCGCGCGATCAATACATCGAAAACAAAAAATGGGGAGACAAGGATGCGGCTCATCATTGGCATAGTGATCGCGCTTGCAGGCAGCGCGCTATTCGCCGGCATCCCGTTCGCGCAGACCCTCACGCCACCCGCTACGGACTCCGCGCCGTTATGGACGGCGACTGCGCCTGGGCGGCCGACCTTGCTGCTGCTTCCCACCATCCACAAGCTCCCCGCCGACGATCCGCGTATCGACGACCGGCTGTCGCAAGTGGCAAGCCGTGCCGAGGCCCTGGTGTTGGAGGGTCCTCTTACTGTTGGCAAAAAGGAGTTGCCGATGGTGCTTCGCTACGGGCAATACGGTCCGCGGGACAACATCACAAATCATGTCAGCACGCTGACGGCTGAAGCACTTGCGCGATGTGCACGGCAGAGCGATGAGAACATTGTTCGGTTTTTTCAGTTGAAGCCGTGGCTTGCTGCACTCGCGGTGGATGGCGCCAGGATGGCCGGCCGTCTTCCAGGTCAAACGAAGGATGGCAAGCCGTCTCCGCTCAAGGCCGGCATCGACGAACGGCTGCTCAAGATCGCCCAGCGGAATATGATGCCGGTGATCTATCTGGAAACGATTGAACAGGCAATGCAGATGTTCGATGACATGCCGGCAGATGAGCAGGAGGCCTATCTGAAGAATCGTTGCGCCGGTTTGACTGGTCCTGCGCCGGGTGAGTTGAATCTAAGCGAGCTCGAACAGGCGTGGCTGGACTCGGATACCGCGCGGATCGAGCAGATCTCGACAACCCGAGATCCGCACGAGAGCCAATCGGTTTACGACGCAAACCAGTACATCGTTCATGACGGCACAAAAATCTTTGCTGCCGCAATAGAGGGCTACGGTTACTTTCACGGCAAGGGTCCGATTCTGATTGCGGTCGGCGCTGCGCACTTCTTCGGTGACGACTCGCTGCTGGAGCGACTCAAGGCGGACGGCTATACGATCACGCCGCCGCCAGGCGTCATCAAGACTGCATGTGGACAGTCAGCTCGCTGTTGAACCTCGCTTCACTGCCACGCACTTGATCTCGACCAGCAAGCCCGGATGCGCAAGCTCGGACACACCTATCGTGGTCCATGCGCAGGTGCCGCGTGGGAAAACCCGATTCTTCACCTCGCGAAATACCGGCATATGCGTGCTCATCTGCACGTGGTACGTCGTCATATCGACAACATCCTCGAAAGTACAGCCGGCCGCTTGCAGCACGACGCGCAGATTTTCCCAGCACGCCAGGAATTGCGCCTCGGGATCGGCGATTACTCCAAGGTCTGCCGTACGCCCGACCTGCCCGGCACAGTAAATCGTAGTGCCGACCTTCACTGCGGGGACATAGCCTGCACGCTCTACGATAGGTTGCATTGTCGGTGGCACGATCAATTCGCGATCTGTCATGTGATTTTTCCGTTACGGGATTGAGTCGGTGGTTTGCCGTGGTGCGAATTATGACCGCGGATGGCTGAACTCGGCCTGATGACGATTTGCCATAGACGACAACGGACCGTATTGTGGCCGCTACCACAGCCGTTTGACTATCGCCGCAGCGCTACTCAACTCCGCCTCATCCCAAACGAAGCAACAAACGCGAGCCCCGCGCCGGACACAAGCAGAAGCGCCGGCGCCTCCATCCAGCCCGTCTTCACAATGAGCAGATTGGCGGCGAGCGGCGCGAAGCCCATTGTCGTCGCCAGCCCGATATTGATCGTCAACGCAACACCGCTATAGCGCACGCCGACGGGAAACATCTCCGCAATCGCGCAGGCGAATGTTCCGTTCGCAAACGAAGCGACGAGCGCCGCGATCAGGAAGACCACGCGCAAATCAGCCTGATGACGAGCCAGCGTCAGATAAAAAAACGGCGCGAACAAGGCGCATAACACGGCGCCGGTTCGAAACAGATAACGTCGCGGCAACGCGTCGCCGATGCGTGCAATCAGCAGCATGCATGCCGAGATCGTCACCACATGCAGCGTCTGCGCGGCGGCAATTCGTTGCGGCTCATAGTGAAGCAGTCGCAGCCAGGCAGGTGCGTGCGTAACAAGCAAACCGTTGCTAAGCCCAACCAGCATCGACGTAAACACTCCCACGGCAACAGGTCCACGATAGTCGCGCAGGAGAACGAACAGTGGTTTTTGCTCACGTGCATCCTGAGCCTGCGCGTAGGCATCGGTTTCCGGCAACGTGCGGCGCAACAGAAAGCTAAGCAGTCCGATTGCACCGCCTGCGAGAAAACCGATGCGCCACCCGAACGCGTCGATCTGTGCCGGCGCAAGCGTTCGTTGTTCAACGAGGTTGATGCCCGCAGCAAGCAGTAACGCCATGTTGACCGCGAAGAACACGATGCCGCACGAGAAGCCTGGTTTCATCCGCGCTGTTTCAACCGCATAGACGATCGCACCGGGCAGCTCTCCGCCGACACAGAATCCTTGCGTGAGCCTCAGTGCGAGCAACAGACAAGGGGCCGCTGCGCCCCACGCGCGATACGACGGCAACGTTGCAATGAGCAGCGTCGAGAGCGCCGCGATGATCGCCGACCACGCGAAAACCCGGCGCCGCCCATACCGGTCACCCAAATGACCGAAGAAGATGCCGCCTAAGGGCCTCGCCAGAAATCCCAGCGCAAATACGGCAAACGACAACGTCACGGTCGATAGCCCCGCGCTGGCCGGAAAGAAGGCCCGGCCGATCTCCTGCGCGAAAAAACCGTAGATGACGACGTCGAAAGTCTCGAGCGCGCCCGCTGTGCTGGTTACCAGGATCGTCCAGCGCTGGTGGGCGCGCATCGTTCCGGTGCGCATTGGGAGCGGACTGCCGGTCATGGCCGATGCTCCGGCATCGCTCGTGAATCGTTCATTGGGCCTACGCACCTCGCCGCGAAAATTAAGGATTTCTTCATTCAGCCTCCATGGGCGAAACGGTCTCGCGCAAGCAGCATGGGGTCAGGCGTCTCGCACTACAACGCCCTTCAGGCCCCTGATGCATGGGGTCAGGGAAGCACAGCCCTGGCCTCGTCATGAAGGCCTCCCCGATTCAACTTTCCGGAGTAAAGCAAAATGAAAGCTCTTCGAATTGTGGCCGCTAGCGCAGTTGTCTTCGCAGTCGGCAGCGCTTATGCGCAAGACGCTTCAACTCAAACGCAGCCTTCCCAGGACCTGGTCACGACCTCGGTCGGCGGCACGCCGTCGACGAGCACAGAAATGGGATCGCCTACCGGCAAAAGCCGCGATCAGGTCTACAACGAACTGATTCAATCGCAGCACAACGGTGAAGCTGACCGCATGCGCGATCTCTTCAAAGGTGGCAACTGAAGGCCGGATCCGGCATTGCTACGCGATCGCCGGATCGCCGGATTACCGGACTGCGGGATTCATCGAAAATCATGGTGTTCAGAAGCCGGCCCGTTTGACCACGCTTCTGAACTGGCCGGCCGACAGATAGCGCTGAAACCAGGGATTGGTGCGCAGTTCGCACAGGCGTGACGAGCGTTCAGCCAGCGCCGCCTCGAGCCAATGAAACATCTCGGGCGGTCTGGCGAGTCTGGCGTAGATCTCGGCAAGCACCAGCGGCGACGTGTAGCTCGTGCGATGCCTGGCCAGCAGATCTTCCAGAAGCCAGCGCAAGACCGCATCGTGGCCACCGTTTTCCCACTGCGTGCGGATAGACTGCGCACGGGCGTGTCCGCCGCATGAGGCCAGCGCTTCTGTCGTGGCTTCCACCGCTTCCCTGAACAAGCCTTTTATTTCGAACGCAATGGCCAATAACTGATAGATGAGCGGCGAGCGCTCGCTTCGCTCACCGGAAAAATACTCTTTCATCACCTCGTCGTGACGGCCAGACAGCACAAGGCCGAAGGCGCGCGAACCTTTGAAAGCGAGCGGATCGATCTGTTCGGCCCGCTTCATTTGCGCGTCTCCTTCCGGCTCGCGCCCGATCGCGAGCAAAAGCCTCGCGTACAGCCTGCGGGCCTCGGGATAGCTGGGATTCAGGCGCAGTGCTTCCAGAAACTCTGCTTCGGCTTTTCGCCAGTCCCAGTCGTAGAAGTAGTGAACCGCCGCCATCGCGTGATGCGCTTCGGGCAGCCCAGGGTCGAGTTCCAGCGCCCGTTCGGCCGTGGCGCGGGCGAGCGGCCAGCCTTGCTCGGGTGGAAAAAGACCGTGTACCGCTGTCGAGCCATGGAAATTCGACAGGCCGACGTAACCGAGCGCGTAGGTCGGATCGAGCTCGACCGCGCTTTCGAAGTAGGCTCGGCTCCGGAAAAAATCCTCGCCGCTGATGGCATGGTGCGCGCAGAATCCGGCGTCGAAGTGCACACGCCGGTACCAGAAGTACCGGCCGCGCAAGTAGGCGTCGTGCGCGGCGGGCTCGATGGGCAAGCGTCTTGCCAGCATGGTCTGCTGCTGTTCGGTGAGTGTCGGCGTCACTTCGGTGACCAGCGCCGCGCCGATCTCCTTCTGGATATCGAGTGCGCCTCGCGACGTCGGTTCGTGAGCATGGCTCCAGACTTGTACCTGGTCGGCGCAACGGATCAACTGCGCGAGGATTCGAAAGCGTTGACCTTCCTGAGTCAAGGAGCCCTCGAGCACATAGTCCACCGCGAGTTCGCGTGCTATCTCGGCAATGCTTTTTTCGGTGCGGCGGTACCGGGCGGCGGTAGTTCTTGCGATGACCATCAGTCGCCCGGGTTTGAGCGCGCCGAGCGTGGCGGACGTTTCAGCCGCCAGCGCGTCGCAGAAGCTGTCCTGTGTAGCGTCGCCGGTCAGATTCGCAAAAGGCAGCACGATCACGCGAACGGCGGGCGCGGGGGTGGGTTGGGATTCGGCGGCCGATTGCGCCTCGATCCCATCCAGCCGATAGCCTTTGCCCTTGACGGTCTTGACGTACTGCGGGCTCACCGGATCTTCGTCCAGCGCGATGCGGATTTTCCGCACCACGGTGTTCAGGCCGTTCTCGGTGTCACGAAATGAATTGGCTCCCCACAAAGCGCGCACGATTTCCGCGCGAGCGACGAGTTCCCCCCCGCGCGTCGCCAGCAGGATGAGCAGTTCCATGGGTTTGTGTTCGAGACGCACTTCCTGCCCGGCCCGGCGCAGCTGGTAGCGGTCGATGTCGAGTTCGAAGTCGGAGAACCTGACGAGTCCGGACGTCTTCATCTGCGCTCCAGGGCGATTGAACCCGCGGGTGACTTCGGACTTTATATTAGTTCACGCGGAGTGCGTCTGAGGGTATCCGCGCTTTCCTGACCCAGGCGCGATCGGTCAGTTTGACGAATGCAACGGCCAGGGTCGCAGCGTTTAACCATCAGGCCGGTCTTTGCGATACGGTGTCCCGGACTCATGCCGCGCACATAATCGACAGGTATTTTCTCTCGCGCATGCGTCGATTCATTCACAGCGGATGTTCAAATTGAAAGCAATTAGAAAATAATTTGATATGTTTTTGTCATAAATAATCTGCCTGAATTCGACATGGGCCATCCCGGGCCATCAGGCCGATTCGAGTTCATGATCCGCTGAATGACGGTGGAAAATAAGTGGCACTTCCCGAGCCGCCTCAGTGGCTGTAAAGTCATACAGCGTTTTCGCGGCCGGTCCGAAAAACCGGCGCCAAATGCATGGCCACAACGATGTCCCGAATAGTTTGCAAAAGCAGTTTTGTAAAACAGGTTTCAAAAGGGGATTCACATGTCAGTTGGCAATTCGGTCGTAGGCACGACCACGAACTCCACCAAATACAAAGTCATCAAGTGGTCGATTATCGGGCTGTGCATCGCCATCGGCGCGCCGCTCGCGATCTTGCTGGTCAAAGGCCTGGTCGGTCTGATCCTGGCCGCGGTGATCGGGCTGGCGGCGATCAACTTCGGTCCCGTGCTCGCCATGAAATTCGCGAACCAGAAAGTCAAGATGTTCGTGAACGAGGCGAAGTCGAACCCGATCGAGACGCTTTATAACGAACTGGCGGAAAAGCAGGAAGGTGCGGAGCGCTTCAAGAAAAGCATCACTGACTTCCGCACCGAAGTGAAAAACTTCGAAGACAAGACCGCGCAATTCAAAAAACAGTATCCGGAAGACGCGGCGCGTTTCGAAACCCAGCTCGCAACCATGCGGAAACTGCTGGCGTTTCGTGAGGGGCGCTATAAGCAGGTGCAGGACGAACTCAAGCGATTCTCCGACGCGATCGATCGGGCCAAAGCACTTTGGGATATGTCGCAATCCGCGCAACGGATGAACAAGATTGCCGGGATGCAATCCAGCGATACTTTCGCGCAAATCAAAACGGACGCCGCGCTCGACTCCGTGATGAACTCGGTCAACAAGGCATTTTCCGAAATGGAAACGTCGCTGATGGAAAGCGCGGAAGTGCAGCAAGCCAAGGCCGCCACCGAGTTGGGCACGGTCAATCCGCCCGCTCAGCAACTCGGCTCGCCCGCCGCACCCAAATAATCAGGCACGCGCCACTCGACCATTCAACTCGATCAAAAAATAATGAAGAAAATCCTGGGTTCGGTTCTTTTCCTGATCTTGCTGGCCGCCGGTTGGTATATCCACGAGGGTGGCCTGAAAAATCCTCTTAACAGCAGCCAGAGCGCCGATAAAGACGGCGTCGCGGCGAACGGGGTGGACATCGGCAACGCCACGAACACCGGCAACACCGACGCAAAAACGCCGCCCCCTGGCAACCCGGACGGATTCGTGCCCAACAAGGACACGCTGAAATCGATCCTGAGCAACGGCGTTGTGCGCGTCAGCGTCGAAAACCCGTCGCGGCCGTTCTACTCGGAAGACAACGGCAAACCGCAAGGCTTCAACGTCGACTTCGCCAATCTGCTGTTCGCACAGAAAGAGTTCACCTCGGGCGACCATTCGATCATCACGGTCGACACACATCATGGCGTGGACACGTATCCGGCTGTCCCCGATCAGTTGACCAAAACCGACAAGCAAGGCAACGCGGTTGTCGACGTCGCCATGGACGGTTTGACTTTCCCCGACAACACCCCAAGCGGCGTGGTCTATTCAATTCCTTATGTCGAGGACTTCGGCTATTCGCTGATCGTCGCCAAGGGTTCGCCGGTTCGCTCGGCGGCCGATCTGGCCGGCAAAACGATCGGCGTGCTGCAGGGCGATCCCGACGTGAAAGCGTTTGTTCAGAAAGCGTTTCCGAACAACAAGATCGTCGAACTATCGGATGCGAGCATCGAGGGGCAGCGGTCGTGGATGTCGCACTTCCTGGACGAGCATCAGGTCGATGCCATTGTCTACGACTATCCGTTTGGCGTGTCGGAGATCAAGGGTACTGACCTGACGTTCGCCGTCACCAAACTGGACGGCTCCAACCTCGCGTACAAAATCGGCGTACGCAAGGAGGACAGCGCGCTCCTGATCTACCTGAACTCCGCAATCGCGAAGGTCAAGCAGTCACCCGCATATCTGGATCTGCTGCGTAAATATTTCATCAGCGACCAGGTGCTGACCACCGCTGCGACCGGCGGCGAGAAGACCTACGTGGTTCGCGCCGGCGATACGTTGAATGCCATTGCCGCGAGCCAGCTGGGCAGCGGTGCGCGGTTTGTGGATGTGCAGAAGCGCAACAACCTTCCGAACCCCAACCTCATCCTGATTGGCCAGCACTTGATCATTCCGGTGCGCTGACGCGGTAGAGGTTCCTGCCGGGCCCCTTGCGACCCGGCAGGAAAAACCTCACCTCACCGGCCAGGCGGGAGACGCCGCACGCCTGCCATTTCCTGTCTCCTCTGTCGTGCCGGGTTCGCGTGCGCGCGTCTGCCCCCAAAAAACCGCCCGGTTTGCATCCATTTCACTCCTCGCTGCGTAAATCCCGTCAAGGACGCGCACCCCCGCTACACCTAACTAACCGACCGCGCGCTCTTTGGACCTGGAGACGCGCCCATGACTCATCCCGCACCGACCCCTCCACTACCGCGCGGATCGCGGGTCGCGGTCATCGGCGCTGGTATTTCGGGTTTAGCCAGTGCCTGGCTGCTGGCGCGCGAGCATCGTGTCACGCTGTTCGAATCGGCCGCCTACGCGGGTGGCCACACCAACACCGTGGACGTCACGCTCGACGGTCACACACATCCTGTCGACACGGGTTTCCTGGTTTTCAACGACCGCACCTATCCGAACCTGATCGCGCTGTTCGCTGAATTGGGCGTCGAGTCGCACCCGAGCGACATGACCTTCTCGGTTTCGCTCGACGAAGGCCGTCTCGAATGGGCCGGCACGAGTCTGAACACCGTGTTCGCGCAACGCCGCAACCTGTTCTCGCCGACCTTTATCGGCATGTTGCGCGACATCATGCGTTTCAACGACAGCGCGCAACGCAATCTTGAACTCGCGACAGAAACGCGCGCATCAATGGGCGAACTGCTGACGGCGGGTGGCTATGGTTCCGCGTTCCAGCGGCACTACCTGCTGCCGATGGCGGCGGCGATCTGGTCGAGCGCGACCGCCGATATCCTCGCTTTCCCGGCCACCACGTTCCTGCGCTTCTGCCTGAATCACGCGCTGCTGCAGGTGAATCGGCGGCCGCAATGGAAGACGGTGGTTGGAGGAGGGCGCGAGTATGTGCGGCGCATTGTCGGCACGCTCGACGACGTTCGCGTCGGTACCGCCGTCCGGGGCGTGCGGCGCGATGCCGATGGTGTCGACGTGTTCACGGACGCGGGCACGGAGCGTTTCGACGCGCTGGTGCTCGCCACCCACGCGCCAACCTCGCTGCGCCTGCTTGGCAACGACGCCGGGCTGGACGAGCGCAGCGTGCTCAGCGCCGTGCGTTACCAGCCGAACGTCGCCGTGTTGCATACGGATGCGAATCTGCTGCCGCGCCGTCAGCGCGTGTGGTCGGCGTGGAATTACCTGGGGAGCCGCGCGCTCGACGGCACGCATCCGGTCTGCGTCAGCTATCTGGTCAATCAGTTGCAGCCGCTGCCGTTCAGGACGCCGCTCGTCGTCACGCTAAATCCGGTGGCGCAGCTCGCGCCGGGCACGGAGTTGCGCCGCTTTGTCTACGACCATCCGCTGTTTGATCTGGCCGCCATCGACGCGCAGCACCGGCTGCCGTCGCTGCAAGGCAAGCGTCGCACGTGGTTCGCGGGCGCGTGGACGGGTTACGGTTTTCATGAGGACGGTCTGAAATCGGCGCTGCGCGTTGCGGCCGATTTCAACGTGTCGCCGGCATGGGCCAGGCTATGAATCCCGCCCGTGTCAAAGCCGCAGTTGATCCGGCCGCCTGGCTTCTGACAGGCAAGGTGATGCACGAGCGCCTGCGGCCGAAGCATCACCGCTTCTCGTATCCGGTGTTTTATGTGCGCTGCGATCTGGATCGTCTGGCATCGCTCGACAGCGGCTGGTTCGGCATCGACCGCTGGCGACCGCTCAGCTTGCATCAACGGGATCATGGTCCGCGTGACGGCGGCGATCTCGCCAGCTGGATGCGCGCGCAACTATCCGCTGCGGGTATCGGCGAAGCGGACGGCAAGATCTGGCTGCAAGCGTTTCCGCGCGTGTTCGGCTATGCGTTCAATCCGGTCAGCTTCTGGTTTTGCCACGACCGCGACGATCGTCTGCGCGCGTTGCTGGCCGAGGTGCGCAACACCTTCGGGGATCGCCATTGCTATCTGTTGAGCGCCGCGGGGAATGCGCCGATCACGGCTGAAACGGAGCTCAAATGCCGCAAGGTGCTGCACGTGTCGCCGTTTTGCCGCGTGGAGGGGCGCTACGAGTTTCGTGTCAGGCAGACGCCGAATAGTGTGTCGGTCTCGATCGATTACAAGGACGCTGACGGGCTTCTGATCCGCACCGCAGTGGGTGGCCGTCTAAAGCCGTTGACGCGCTCGGCGGCACTTGCCGCGTTGATGCGTCAACCGATGCTGACCCTCGGCGTCGTCGCGCGAATTCATTGGCAGGCGTTGCGCCTCGCCATCAAAAAGGCGCCGTTCTACGGCAAGAATCCCGCGCCGGGCCGCACGGCCGACGCATCCACCGACCACACCGCTGCCGGCGAGGCCGAGCCCTCCACCGCAGCGCGCCCCATTTCGTCCGATTGAGGAGATCCAGCCATGGCGCTTTCAAGAACCCTAAGCGGGCCTCGAACCGTCCCCGCGTCAGGCCGTTTGTTTCTGTCTCTGCTCGAACGGATTCAGGTCGGGCATCTGGTGCTGATCACGCCCGACGGTCAGCAGCGCGTGTTCGGCGATTCGCACGCGGCGCCAGGCGCGCGTCTGGAATTGCGCGACTGGCGTGCGTGCGGCGCGATTCTGCGCAAGGGCGATATTGGCTTTGCCGATGCATGGCGCGCCTTCTGGGTCGATACGCCCGATCTGGCCGCTTTGCTGCGCGTGGCCATTCGCAACGAACGCGCGTTGCAACGCACGGTTTATGGCGGCTGGCTTGCGCAACTCTGGTACGGACTGCGTCACAAGCTGAGGCCCAATACGCGCTCGGGCAGCCGGCGCAATATTCACGCGCACTACGACATCGGCAACGCGTTTTACGCGCAATGGCTGGACCCGACCTTCACGTATTCCAGCGCGGTATTCCACGGCAACTTCCATCAATCGCTGGAAGACGCACAGCATGCGAAGTACCAGCGCATCATCGATACGCTCGGTTTGCGCGAAGGCATGCGCATTCTGGAAATCGGCTGCGGATGGGGTGGCTTTGCGATGCATGCGGCGCGCCAGGGCATTCACGTGCATGGCGTGACGATTTCCGCGGCGCAGCTCGAATTCGCCCGGAAGCAGGTAAGCGAAGCAGGATTGAGCGATCGCGTGCAGCTCGAATTGCGGGACTATCGTACGCTGACCGGGCAGTACGACGGCATCGTGTCGATCGAAATGTTCGAAGCTGTCGGGGAAAAATTCTGGCCGACGTACTTTCGCATCTTGCGCGAACGTCTGCTGCCGGATGCACGCGCGCTTGTGCAAACCATCACGATCGACGACTCGCACTTTGCCGCGTATCGCGCGACGAGTGACTTCATCCGCGAATTCATTTTCCCGGGCGGCATGTTGCCGAGTCCGCGGCGCTTTATTGAAGCAGCCCGGCGCGGCAAGCTCGCGGCGTACCCGTCGTTGGCTTTCGGGCCCGACTATGCCGAGACGTTGCGCCGTTGGCGCAGTGCGTTCGAAGCGCAACTCGGTGCGATCCAGAAACAGGGCTTCGACGAGATTTTTGTGCGCACCTGGCGACTCTATCTGGCCTACTGTGAAGCCGGCTTCGACGAAGGGCGCACGGACGTGATGCAATTCGTGCTCACGTCGGCGGACTGACATGCGCGCACTCGCGGCTCTCGTGCTAATGGTGTGGGCGACTGCGGCCAGCGCTGACTGGCTCGGCGACGTGCAGTCCGCGAAGCTCGTGGGCGAGGGCGATTTCAGCGTGTTCGGCTTCAGGCTCTACCGTGCGCAGATGTGGAGCGAGCGCGTACCTATCGACTATGAAGAACGCTTCGCGCTGCATATCGTCTATGTGCGCGGCATCAAGCGCGAACGGTTCGTCGATACGGGCATGAACGAGATCAAGCGTCTCGCGAGCGCACCGATTCCGGCCGACACGTTGGCGCGCTGGCGCGCGGACATGATGCAGGCGTTCGTGGATGTCAGTCCCGGCGATCAGCTCAGCGCGGTCTATTTGCCGGACAAGGGCGTGCGTTTTTATGCCGGCGACCGGATGACCGGCGAGTTCGACGACCCCGCGTTCGCGCGCGCGTTCTTCGGCATCTGGCTCGATCCGTCGACGCGTGCTCCGGCTTTACGCAAGCAGTTGCTCGGAACCGCGCCGTAGGGCGCGTCGCGCTGCGCCGCGTGACTCACTTGCGCGTCGATAAACGCGCTCGCATCGTCGAGCACGGGCGCAAAACCGCGCAGCGGACCCGCAATGGCGCCGACCAGCAGCGCGTGTCCAATCCGCGGGTAGTGCTTCACTTCAACGGTATCGCCGGCGGCGCGCAGCTTTGCCGCGAGCCGGTCGGTGTTGCCCGGATCGACTGTCGTATCGCGCTCGCCCGCTGCAAGGAAGGCAGGCGGTTCGTCACCGTTCACGAAGTTGATCGGCTGGCTCGCTGCGCGCAATTCGGGCGGGAAAATTTCTTCGAGCGTTGCGTCCTTCAGCGGCAGAAAATCATACGGACCGGCGAGGCCGATCACGCCGCTCAGATCGTGTTTGCTCATCTGCTGCGCCGCGAGATAGCGATTATCGGTGGCCAGCAGCATCACGATATGCGCGCCGGCCGAATGCCCCATCAGGAAGATCCGTGACGGGTCGCCGCCGAATTCGGCGGCGTGATCGCGGGCCCAGCGCACGGCCGCGGCGGCGTCGTCGATAAAGCCGGGGAAGGTGATTTCCGGCCACGTCCGGTAGTCGGGTACCACAGCGACAAAGCCACGCGAGGCCAGCGCCGCGCCGACAAACAGATAGCTGTCACGCGAACCGCTCTGCCAGCTGCCGCCGTAGAAGAACACGACCACGGGTCTGCCGTGCGAACCCGTGGGTGGCGCACTGGCGGCGCCGGGCATGTAGACATCGAGCTTCTGGCGCGGCGCGCTGCCGTAAGCCAGACCATTTTCGGCCCGGAAGTTCTTGTGCGATACGGCGGCGTTGAGCACGCCGGCGGGGCTGCAACCGCCCAGCGCAGCGAGCGCCAGGGCGGCGGTCAGGGTAAGCAGGCGTCGAGGCATGAGGGGCGGATCCGTCGGAAATTGTTCAACAATAAGCGTTCGAACAATGTACGCGATAAGCCCACAACCGGATGCAGACGCGGGAACGCGTTCATGCGGCGCGATCAAAACAGGCAAGGCATCCGCATGAAGCGGCGGCTACGACGAAATGCCGGCGATTTGCAGCAGCAGAACGAAATTGAGCGCCAGCACGGCGATCGTGCCGGCCACCGCCGCGATCGTGGTCGAACGGCGGTTCCGGTAGCGGCCCATCAACTCTCCCCGCGACGTGAACCACACCAGCGCGATCATCGGCACCGGCAGCGCCACGCTCAGCACCACCTGGCTCAACACCAGCGCGCGCGTCGCGTCCACGCCGCAAGCTACCACCACGAAGGCCGGCACCATCGTAATCAGCCGCCGCGCCCACACGGGAATGTGAAAGCCGACGAAGCCCTGCATGATCATCTGCCCCGCCATCGTGCCGACGACCGAACTCGATATGCCGGAGGCGATCAACGCCGCAAGAAAGAGACCCGCCGCCGCGCCGCCCAGCAGCGGCGTGAGCGTGCGCCATGCGGTTTCGATGCTGGCGATCTCGGCGTGGCCGGCATGAAACGCACTCGACGCCATGATTACCATCGCCATGTTGATGAGCCCCGCGACGCCGAGCGCGGCCACCACTTCGATGTTCGAAAAACGCAGCAGCCTGGTGCACTCGCTTTCGTTGCGCGGCTTCACGCGATTCTGTGTGAGTCCTGAATGCAGGAATATCACATGCGGCATCACGGTTGCGCCGATAATGCCGACCGAAATCGTCAACGCATTGCTGTCGGGTATGCCGGGTGTGAACGTGTGCTTGACAACCGACGCCCAATGTACCGGTGCAATCAGCAACTCCGCCAGATACGACAGGCCAATCACGCCGACCAGCGCCGCGATCGCCAGTTCGAGCGGGCGGAAACCGCGCTTCTCGAACTGCAGCAGACCATAGGTAATGGCCGCCGTAATCAGCATGCTCGGCATCATCGGCAGATGCGTGAGCAACGAAACGCCGATGGCGCCGCCGACGAATTCCGCCAGATCCGTCGCCATCGCCGCGATTTCGCTGATGCCCCACATGGCGAGCACACAACGGCGCGGCAGCGCCGAGCGGCACAACTCGGCGAGATTGCTGCCGGTCACGAGCCCCAGCTTGGCCGATAGCGATTGAAACAACATTGCCACGATGTTCGCTACCGCCACTACCCACAGCAGCGTATAGCCGTAGCCGGCGCCCGCCTGAATGTTGGTGGCGAAGTTGCCGGGGTCCATATAGGCGATCGAAGCGACCACCGCCGGTCCGGCGAATGGCAGCATCGCCCGCAGGCCGCGGCGGCGTCCGGCCAGCGTCTCGCGAATGTCGAAACAGGTCTGCTCGGTGAGGGTCTGGGGTAAGGCGGCCTGGCTCATCGCTTCGTTCATGACTGCTCCTGTACGGCATCAAGCGTTCAAGGCAATGCAGGTGAAGGCCCGCCAACGGGTGAGCGCGATCGTCATCGCGGCGACCCCGTTGCCGGTGCAGCGGGCACTGCGGCGTGCGTGCTTCAGGCGCTCATATTGAGCACACCGTTCACGCCGTTCGGGAAGAAGCCGCCCTTGGTCGCCACCGAACTCGTCAGATAGACGATGTTGAGGACGTTCCCATAGCCGCGGCTGAAAGCGAGCCCGTTACTGTCGAGCGGCACGATGTTCGAGGAACCGGCCGTCGCCCCGGTGATGCCCTGATCGTCGTGGCCGTTGTTGTCGAGGCTGTCGCGCGCGGCGGAGATCGCGTTGGCGGCCGTGTAGATGCTCGCGGTGTCGACGCCTTTCGCAAACAGCACCGTACGCACGAGCCCCGCGTGATACGCCTCGGCCGCGAGAATCCCGGCTGCCGCTTCGAGGAACGTCTTGTTGCTGATGAGCGGCGAGGCGCCTTTATAGGCCGTCACGCCGACGTCTTCGAAGATGAACGCGCCGAGCAGGAAGTTGTTGTCGCTCGCATACGGGTTGAACGCGACGCCCGCGCCGACCAGCCCTGCAGCGCGCGCCGCGTTGGAGAATGCGCCGTTCGGATTGGTGCCGCCGATGTCGATCGAAGGCATCGCCACCGCTGCGCTGCCGAGCGCGCTGCGCAGGAAGTTGACGTGCTCGCGTTCGTCGTTGGCGATCTCATTCGCGTAGGCCTGCACCACGGGGTCCTGGAACGGCACTTGCTGCCCTGGGATGACGGTGCCCATCGTGCCGACGCCGGCAGTCATGCTCGCGGCCAGCCCCGAACCTGTCGTCGCATACGTATAGAACTGCGATTCGAGGTACTCCAGATTCAATGCGAAGTTCAATATTTCCGGGTCGGTCGGCGCGCTCTGGGCCGACGCGATCGACCCGGAACCACCGCCGCACGCACTGATCAGTGTGCCGCCGACCAAACCCAGTCCCAGTCCGCCGGCGTTGCGGAAAAATTGTCTGCGTTGCAGGCGCCGTTCCACCCGGCGGTCAAATACATCGATAAGTTCTGCTGATTTATTGCTGGACTCCGACATGGCTATGCTCCTCAGATGGTTCGCTGCCAATGCCACGGACTCGCGACGCACACGCACGGAAAGCAGTTACACAGGCAATGCACCAACGCAAATCGCGCAAGCAAAAAGAGGCCCCGTTCTTCCGCGAAGAACCAAACGATGCAGGGGAAGAAACCGAGTCCTCAACCGCCTTTACGGAGCGAATGGACTGCCAGATGCAAACATCACAAAAGATTTCCGTGTGCGCTTGCAGCATGAGCCGGGCTGGTTCGGCGTAGCCGATCCCTGAATGGCCCCTGAGAACCGCTTTGCGCCGTGCGGAAAGCCGCCCGCGATCCAGGGCCGGCCCGGTTTGCCGAGGCCGTCTGGCGATCCTCTGTACAATTGGGCGATCGTCATCATCGACCCACCTCGACCGAATTCATGGCCATTACCTACAAGACTCCCGACGACATCGCCAAGCTGCGCATCTCCGGCCGCCTCGCGGCCGACGTATTGGCGATGATCGGCGAGCACGTCAAGGCCGGCGTCTCGACCGACGAGCTCGACGCACTGTGCAACGACTACATTGTCAAGACGCAAAAGTCGATTCCGGCAAATGTTGGTTATCTGGGATTTCCGAAGACCGTCTGCACGTCCGTCAACCAGGTGGTGTGCCACGGCATTCCCAGCCGTAGCGAAATCCTGGAAGATGGCGACATCATCAATATCGACGTCGCGATTATCAAAGACGGCTATTTCGGTGACACCAGCCGCATGTATTGCGTCGGCCACCCGAGCACGGTGGCGCGCCAGCTGATCGACACGACCTATGAAGCGATGCTCGCCGGTATCCGCGAGGTGAAGCCGGGCGCCACGCTAGGCGACGTTGGCTACGCGATCCAGAAGGTCGCGCAGCGCGACGGCTTCTCGATCGTGCGCGACTACTGCGGCCACGGCATCGGCAAGGTTTATCACGAAGATCCGCAGGTGCTGCACTACGGTCAGCCGGGGCAGGGCGTGCGTCTGAAGCCGGGTATGGTCTTCACGATCGAACCCATGATCAACGCGGGCCGTGCCGGCACCACGGTGCAGCGTGACGGCTGGACGGTCGTGACCAAAGACCGCTCGCTGTCGGCGCAATGGGAGCACATGATTGCCGTGACCGAAGAGGGCTACGAACTGTTGACGCCCTGGCCGGACGGCACCGGCGATTACGATGCGCCCTGAATGCGATGGTCAGCGCGCCTCGCGAACCGGCTAGCAGGGCGGTGGGTGCGCGGATTGCTGCGCAATTGAGGCACGCTGTCTGCACCAGGGACCGGCGCCGCGGCCCGATCCAGTAAATAAGCATTTGACTCGCGCGCCGGTTCGGTTAAAGCTATGTCTTAGGGTTTCAAGGGGTTTTCGTCTGCATGAGTCCGTCATTGACCGTTCGCCGTATCGCCGCTGATCAGGGCGCCGTTTTCCGCGAACTCCGTACTGCGTCGCTGCGAGAGGCACCCTATGCCTTCGGCGAAACGCTCGAGGACGCGTTGTCGGCAGATGCCGCCACGTTCGACGCCACCGCTGTCGAACACGCTGTTTCGTTTATCGCCACCAGTTTCATCCTCTATACCGAAGGCCATCCGGCAGGACTGATCGAAGCGCATTTCGACGATACGGCAGCGCACCGCGCGTTCGTCGGCGAGTTGTGGGTGGCGCCGGCCGTGCGTCATCTGCGAGGCGGCGAGCTGCTGGTCGACACCGCCAGCGCATGGCTCGCCGGCGAAGGCGCGATGGAAATCTACGCGTGGGTTGCCGACGCCAACCGCAATGCAATGCGCTTTTACGAGGCGCTCGGCTTTGGTCCGACCGGCGAGCATCGGCGCATCGCGCGTGCGCCCGAGCAGGCCGAAAGCCTGCTGGTGCGTCACGTGCCGAGCACGTCTCAGGTGTTTCAACAGTGATCCCGCGAGCGGCGCGTCAGCCTGCCGCTCACATCCCATCCGCGTCGCTACAGCGTTCATGGCCTGGGTCATGGCCCGGTTTATTGACGGGCTTGTGGCCTGATTTATGGCCGGGTTTATGGACTATCAAGCGGCCCAGGCGCGGCTTGAACAGCCACAACGTGCCTACGTCATGGGTATTCAGGCCGTGCGGGCGCGTTCTCCCGGCAAAAAAACTCGCTCCCCGCCTGTACGCCTGTAAAATACGCAAAATTTTTTGCCGAACGCTATGTCGCCCAAGAAATCACCCTTTTTCGAACTCCGCAGCGGCTCTGTCGACACGCTCCTGTTCGTGGTCAAGACAACCGACCTCGATGCGATGCGTGCCGAACTGACCCGGCGCTTCGAGGCGACCCCCGAATTTTTCGCTAACGACGTTGTCGCGATCGACGTGCGCCGTCTCGCCGAGAACGAACGCGTGCCGCTCGCCGACATCGCGCAACTGCTCGACAGCGTGCGCATGCGTCCGGTCGGCGTGGTCGCCAACACGCAGCAGGCGTGGGCGGCCGAATCCGCGCTGCCGCTGCTCGAAGCGCGCGACCGCCGCGGCGCCGCGCGATCCGCTGACGAAGAAAGCGTCAATCCCGTTGCTCCGGCGCCGGTGGCCACTGCCGCGACCGCTACGCCGCCGGCCGATCTGTTTGCCGACGCTGCCGGTGCGTCCCTCGAAAACGGCACGCCGGCCACGGCCGCCGCGGTCGAGCCGGTGCCCGCCGCCGAGCCCGTGCGTCTCGCCACCTCGTCGCAAACCACGGTGGTCGATAAACCGTTGCGCTCGGGTCAGCGCATCTACGCAAAGGGCGATCTGGTCGTGCTCGGTCTGGTGAGCTACGGCGCGGAGGTGATCGCGGAAGGCAACATCCATATTTATGCGCCGCTGCGCGGCCGGGCGCTGGCCGGTGTGCAGGGCAATCACGACGCGCGCATTTTCTGCACGTGTCTCGAACCGGAACTGATCTCGATCGCGGGCATCTATCGTACGACCGAGAACCCGCTGCCGGCCGACGTGCTCGGCAAGCCGGTGCAGATCTGGCTCGAAGAAGAAAAGTTGATGATCGAACCGCTGCGGCTCACCTGATCGACGTGACGCGCGTTGCCCTGAACCATCACGGCACGCGGCGTTCCACGGCAAATCGGGCCGCACATAATTGACGAATTTGACGAACACAAGGTAAGGGTAATGGCAAAAATCATTGTGGTGACTTCGGGCAAGGGTGGCGTGGGCAAGACGACCACGAGCGCGAGTTTTGCATCGGCCCTCGCACTGCGTGGCAGCAAAACCGCCGTGATCGACTTCGACGTCGGCCTGCGTAACCTCGACCTCATCATGGGCTGCGAGCGCCGTGTGGTGTACGACCTGATCAACGTGATCCAGGGCGAAGCGAACCTCAACCAGGCGCTGATCAAGGACAAGAAGTGCGAGAACCTGTTCATCCTGCCGGCCTCGCAAACGCGTGACAAAGACGCGCTGACCATGGAAGGCGTCGAGAAGGTCATCAACGACCTGATCGCAATGGATTTCGAATACATCGTCTGCGATTCGCCGGCGGGTATCGAATCGGGCGCGCTGCTCGCCATGCATTTCGCCGACGAAGCGCTGATCGTGACGAATCCGGAAGTCTCCTCGGTGCGTGACTCGGACCGTATCCTCGGCATCCTGTCGTCCAAGACCAAGCGCGCGATCGACGGCAAGGAGCCGATCAAGGAGCACCTGCTGATCACCCGCTACAACCCGAAGCGTGTCAGCGAAGGCGAAATGCTGTCGCTCACCGACATCCAGGAAATCCTGCGCATCGATCTGATCGGCGTGATCCCGGAATCGGAAGCGGTGCTGCATGCGTCGAACCAGGGGTTGCCCGCTGTGCACCTCGACGGCACAGATGTCGCCGAAGCTTATAAAGACGTCGTGTCGCGTTTCCTCGGCGAGCAGAAGTCGCTTCGCTTTACCGATTACCAGAAGCCAGGGCTGCTGCAGCGCCTCTTCGGCACCAAGTAAGGGGAGCGCACGTAATGTCGATTCTTTCGTTTTTGCTGGGCGAGAAGAAGAAGTCCGCGTCGGTAGCGAAGGAACGCCTGCAGTTGATCATCGCGCACGAGCGCGCCGGCGGCCATGCGCCTGCCGATTACCTGCCTGCGTTGCAACGCGAACTGGTGGCCGTGATTTCAAAGTACGTGAAAATCTCCGATGACGATATTCGCGTGAGCCTGGAACGCCAGGACGACCTCGAGGTGCTCGAGGTCAAGATCGAAATACCGCAGGTGGGTTCTGCATAACGCGCTGCGCGCTCTGCCTCGGTGCGTCGATGTGGCGTGACGAGATGGGGCGCGTGCGCTGTTCTCCTGTTGTGCCTTCTGCTGTTCAATTAGACGCGCGGATGTGGGTTCTACGCGCCGTCTGCCCCCTTGTCCTCCCCTTGCTGCTCGAAAGCGCTGTGTCGCCGTGTATGCCCTTGCACGCCCGCACGGTGCCATGCCGCACGGCGAAATAATCCGTTGCATTTCAGCGTGTGCCGTTACACGGCGGCGGTCAGCGCTTTTGTCCCCTCGCGCATTAAACGGATAACGCCGGATTCGGTGTCCAACTACAGAGGAAAAACATGAACAAGACCTTTCGCTTGCTGATCGCCAACGCTGTTCTGATCGCAGCTGGTGCATCCGCCATCGCCTCCGCTTCGGCCGAAGAAATCGTCGTGATCGCGCCGTCCGCACCGCCGGCCGTGCGTTACGAAGCCGTGCCGGCGCCGCGCGTCGGCTATGTGTGGGATCACGGTCACTGGCGTTGGGACCATGGCCGCTATGTGTGGGCAGCGGGTCACTGGCAGGCTGAGCGTGTCGGCTTCCACTGGGTGCCGGGTCACTGGGTCGAGCATGGCCCGAACTATCGCTGGGTCGAAGGCCACTGGGCTTAAGTCCTCGGGCTCCAGCGTTGTGCGGCACGGTGCGGTTGATTGCGCCCGTGCCGTTCTCTCCAGTTTGACGACGCAGGCGCCGCGTCAGCGCTCGCCTGGGTTGCAGAGGAACACATGATGAAAAAGAATCTGCTGTTGATCGCCGTGCTGGCGGTCATGCTGGCCGGCTGCGTGGTGGTGCCGGCGCGGCCGGTTTATATGCGTGCGCCGGCGGTTGTCGTTTACTGACGCGGGGCGCTGTTGTCTTCAGCGCGAGCGTCGCCGTCGATTTCGTCGACGACCGTTGCTTCAGGCGCTTCGACCTCAGGGACTTCAGGCACCGGTGCAGGCGCCGGTTGCGGCAGTGGTGCCATATAGCGCTCTGCCAGCGACTCGTACAACGGCGGCGCGAACAGACGCGCTACACGGCTCGCAATCAACGCGGTGGCCATCAGCGAGATCACCAGAGCATGACCATCGATCATCTCCATCACGATCACGAACGACGTAATCGGCGACTGCGTGACGGCCGCCAGATAACCCACCATGGCAAGGGCGATCAGCATCGGCAATTGCATCGAGCCGAACACCATGTGCAGCAGATTGCCGAAGCCTGCACCGATCGACAGCGACGGCGCGAAGATGCCACCCGGAATGCCGGGCAGATACGAGCCGACCATCGAGATCATTTTCAGAAACGGATAGAACACGGAGAGGTGCTCGTGTCCGTCGAGCAGCCCGCGCGCTTCCGCATAACCGCTGCCGAAGGTCGTGCCGCCGGAGATGAGGCCGACCACCGCGATCACGAAGCCGCACAACGCAGCGAACGCAACCGGCCGCTCGCCGTGCAACTGGCGCAGCGGCGCCGGAATCCAGCGCGCGGTATTCAGCAGCAGCCAGCCGAACACGCCGCCCGCAATGCCGGTAACGATGGCGGTGAGCACGACGGCCACCGCCAGCAGGTCGGGGAAATGCGCGCCGATCTGGATGGTGCCGAAATAGGTGTAGTTGCCGTTCAGTCCGAGCGCAATCACACCGGCGATGATGATCGCGGTAATCAGCACGCCGCTCGCGCGGGCTTCGAAGCTGCGGGTGAGTTCTTCGATGGCGAACACGATGCCCGCCAGCGGCGTATTGAACGCCGCGGACAAACCCGCCGCCGCGCCCGCGAGCACCAGTTGCCGTTCGATCAGCGCGTTCGAGCGCGGATACAGCCGCCGCAGGTTGAACATCAGTGCCGCGCCGACCTGCACGGTCGGTCCTTCGCGGCCGATCGTGAAGCCACCGAGAATCGCCAGAAACGACACGGCGATCTTGCCGAACAGAATCCGGAACGACAGCAGCCGTGCACCGTATTCACCGGGTTTGGCATGCAGGGTGGCAATCACTTGAGGAATGCCGCTGCCTTCGGCGCCGCGGAAGAACTTGCGCGTGAGCCAGACGGCGAGCGCGGCGACCGCGGGCGTGACGATCAAGGGCGCCCACACGTGCTGTTGCTGCATGGCGCGGAATTCGCCATAGCCCCAGTCGATAAGTCGTGCATAAAGAACCGCCACGAGGCCGACAGCGATCGCGCCGAGCCAGAAGACGCCGTATTGCCGCCACAAGCGCCTCGCGCGACGCACAATGCTGGAAGAAAGCGGAGGGAAGGCCCGGGACATGAGGAATAGACTGGCGCAAAGGGTGGATTATAAAACGCGCCGCATCGACAGAACGGGGTGAAGGTATTTATAAATATACTGAAAGGCGGTTTGTAAGGCGTGCAATGTAACGCGTTGTATTAATGCTGCGATGCTGCGCCACCGCGTTCAGTAAAGATTATCCCAATCGTCGGCTAAAATAGTTTGATGTTCGAATAACTAACAGGTCCTCAATGAAGCGAGTCCTTATCGTCAAGGTCACTTCACTCGGCGATATCGTGCAGGCGTTGCCAGTCGTCGCCGACATCAAGCGCGCGTTCCCCGGCGTTGAAGTGGACTGGGCTGCCGACGAAGCATTCGCCGAAGTGGTGCATTGGAGCGAGAGCGTGGACCGCGTGCTTTCCGCCCCGCTGCGCCGCTTCAAGAAGGCGCGCCACTGGGCCGATTTCAAGGCGATCGCGGCGTCGATCGCCGAATTGCGCGCCTACCGCTACGACTTCATCATCGACATTCACGGTGTGTACAAGAGCGCGATCATCGCCTTTCTGGCTCGCTCGTCCAAGCGTATTGGATACCAGTCCCAGGATCTGGGCGAGCGGGGCGCCGCATTTGCCTACACCGGGCGTTTCGGTCCGCGTCCGTCTTGCGACGCATGGCACGGCATGCGTGTGAGCGCGAGTGAGGCGCTGGGTTACAAGGTCGAAGGCCCTCCCGCCTACAATCTGCGCCTGCCCGAGCCGGCCGTCGCTCCATTCGCGGCTAACAGCGCGCCGGTCGCGGCGCTGTTTCACGCCACCTCCAAAGACGACAAGAAGTGGCCGCTGCCCCATTGGGTCGCGGTTGGCCGCGAGTTGACGCAGCGTGGTTTTCAGGTGGTGCTGCCGTGGGGCTCGGAAGGCGAGCGCGCCGAGGCGGAGCAAATCGCGTCGCAGGTGCCGGGTTCTACCGTCCTGCCAAAGCTGAGCGTGACCGAAATCGCGCAAATGATCGACGCATGCGCGCTGGTGGTCGGTACCGATACGGGGCTCGTTCATCTGGCGCATGCCTTGCAGAAGCGCACGGTCATGATTTTTGTCGCAACCTCGCCGGCGCATTGCGGTATCGACGCGCCGTTTCGCTCGATTTCGATCGGTGACGGCCGGTCAATACCGTCGATCGCCGAGGCACTGGAGGCGATCGATTACGTGCACAGCGAGTCGCGCGCCGTCGCCATGCAGCACGGATCAGCGGCCGCCTGAGCGCGGCTTCCCCGCGCTTTCGCGCAATCGTTTGGCTAATCGTTCGGCTAAAGAAAAGAGGCGCGACGCACAGTCGCCCAATCAAACGAGCGCTGCCACGGAACGCCTCCGAAAAACGCCCGCGTCGGGGAACTACGGGCGGAGAGGAATCACTGCAATGAACAAACTGACTCAGACACTGAGCGACCACAGCGGGCGATCGACCCAGTTCTAAACAGACCGCCGTCCGGCGGCCAAGTTCAATGGTGCATTCATCGAGGCATGCCGCGCGCGTGCCGGCAGAACCGTGGGCCGCTCACCGGCGCCCCGCAGGCGGTCTCTTGGGACCACCACGCTCTGCATTCGGATAAGCATCGCGCATTACATACCTGTTAAATCTGTCGCTTTTCGTAGGGTGCCTAATCAGCGAATCGCGTGATCTTGCGTGTGCCTGCCGGTCTGGTTACGGGACATGCAGCGCGTACTCCATCCCCGCCGTCCATGTTTCAAACCGCGCACCCGCCACAGGTAAGGGCTGCACACGGCACGCATATTCAAACCAGTATAGGTGCTGTTTTCGTCTGATGTGAATCTGTTGTCGCTATGCTTCAGCGCCGCCGGATTCGGGGCGCGAACGTGTAACACCTCGGTGATCTTCCCTTACAAATGGCAACGTTCAGGCGAAGCAGGGTCGTGTCAAATCAAGTCATTCGGGGTTTCGGCTCGAATGACTCTGACTCGAAGGAGAACAATATGAAACGCTTAATCCTGACCCTGATCGCAGGCACGCTGCTGGCAACGGCGCTCGGTGGCTGCATCGTTGCACCGGCGCCTGGCTACTACTACGGCGGCGGTTACTACCATCACGGTTACTACTACCGGTAATGGCTTGCGGCTGGCGTTCGGTCAGACGTAGCGCGAATCCTGACGGCTGCCGCTTGCCTGCGTAGGCAAGGGCCGCCGCTTCCGGGTACCGCATGCGACCGGCCAGATGCCGATGCCGTGACGTCCGGCTGCTCAGGCGAGCAGCATTTCGAAAGCAATCACCGCGGTAATGGCAGCCACGTTCGCGGCCAGCGCTTCCACCACGATACCCTTCCACGTCGCGGGACGAAAACGCAAAGCCAGCAACAGCGAACATAGCAGCGCCAACGCGATAATCATCACGATGTCCGCGTTGTGAAGATGAATATTCATCAGAGCCTCCCTGCTTGCCTTAGGGTTATTCGATTCGAGTATAGGCAAGTCAAAAAGACGCGCAAGGCAGGGGATTTACCCAGCGCGCCTTCAGGCTCCTCACATCGCCCTTACATCAGGTGCGCATCGCGCGTCTCGCGCATGAACAGCACACCGATCATGCTGACGGCCGCCGCGATCGACACGTAAGCGCCCACCCATGGCAGCCCGCCGTGCGCGGCCAGCACCTGGGCGATATACGGGGCGACTGACGCCCCGAGAATCCCGCCGAGGTTGTACGACACGCCTGCGCCGGTATAGCGCACGTTGGTCGGAAACAGTTCCGGCAGCAGCGCGCCCATCGGTGCGAAGGTCACGCCCATCAGGAACAGTTCGATCACGAGGAACAGCAGCACCAGTGGCGTCTGTCCGCTGCCGAGCAGCGGCGCCATGGTGAAGCCCGACAGGATCGCCGCGATGATGCCGACGATCAGCACCGGCTTGCGGCCATAACGGTCGCTTGCCCAGGCCGACAGCGGTGTGGCGAGCGCCATGAACACGACCGCGATGCACAGCATGCCGAGGAAAGTCGGCCGGGGAATATGCAACACCGACACCCCGTACGACAACGAAAACGTCGTGGCGTTATAAAACAGCGTATAGCAGACCACCATGGCCAGCGCGCCGAGAAGCGTCGGCACCCAGTGCTGCGAGAGCAGCGTGGCGATGGGCACCTTCACGCGTTCCTCGCGTTCGATGGCTGCCTGGAAAGCCGGCGTCTCGGCGATCTTCAAGCGCACATACAAGCCGAGCGCGACCAGCACCGCGCTGACGAGAAACGGCACGCGCCAGCCCCAGCTGCGGAATTGCTCGTCGCTCAGCGACAACGCCAAGGCGAAGAACAGACCGTTGGAGGCCAGAAAACCGATCGACGGCCCCAGTTGCGGGAACATCCCGAACCAGCCGCGTTTGCCGGCCGGCGCATTCTCGGTGGCGAGCAGCGCCGCGCCGCCCCATTCGCCGCCCAGGCCGATACCCTGGCCGAAACGCAAGATGCATAGCAGGATCGGCGCGAGGCTGCCGATCGAGTCGTAGCCCGGGACGAAACCGATCAGGGTGGTGGACACACCCATCACCAGCAGCGAGGCCACCAGGGTCGACTTACGGCCGACCCGGTCGCCGAAGTGGCCGAACAGGAACGAGCCGATCGGCCGCGCGACAAACGCGATGCCGAACGTGACGAAAGCCGATAAAGCCTGGGCGGTCGCCGAGCCGTGCGGAAAAAATACCGGTCCGATGACGAGCGCCGCGGCGGTCGCATAGACGTAGAAATCGTAGAACTCGATCGCGGTGCCGATGAAGCTCGCGAAGATGATTCGCGCGCTGCTGTTCTGCCCGGCCGCATTGGGCTGGGCCGCGGAAATCGGCGAAGTGGACATGCAGGGTCTCCAGGTGTCGTGATGCCGCTGGGCGCTGTACTTTTACGTGCGTGCGGTGCGAGCTCAGGCGGCATCTTTGTTTAAGTTCGTGCGCTTCGGCGCGTCTTGCACGGCGGTTGAAGCCATGTTTGACGCGGGCGACGATGCGACAGCTTACAACGGCGGCTGTTAGGCGTCAGCGTTGCGTGTCAGGCAGGCGGCCTGCGCGGGTGGCGCGGCGCTGCTGCAGTCGGGCTCGCGCTGCGCCAACGGATGAGCGGGCGGCGCGAGCCATGCCGGGGGATCCGGCGTGGGAGTCGGAAAATTATAGCGAGCGCATCCGCAGCGCGGCAAGGCGGCAAAGTGGCAAGGTGGCAAGGTGGCAAGGCGGCGCAAGAGGGGAGAGTAGGACCTGACTCGCATCCTGCCGCTGTAGCGCCGCCAGGGCGAAGCGTTCACTCGATGGTCTGTGCTTGCGGCGAGGCGAACTCGCGCAACTGGAATTTACCGTCGTCGTTGAAGAGCCAGTCCTCGAACAGTTCGACTTGCCCACGGCCATTCAGCAGTTTGCCGGGTGGTTGCGGCAGCGGCGAAGCACGCCGCAAGGTCGCGAGTGCGGTGCTTTCGGCTTCGTCGTCGCCATTGGTGCGATACACCGACGATTGCAGCACCTCGCCATTGCGATCCACCGTGAACGAGACCACCACCAGCGAACGCAGCATGGCTTGCGGCGTGCCGTGCAGCACATAGGACGGGCTGCGTTCGATGATGCGTTGGGCGACCGCAGTGCGATATTGATCGAGCGTCGCGCTGTTGACGGCGGCCGCCGGCGTGATGATCAGCGGGCGATCCGGCGGTGTGAACGTACAGCCTGCCATGACCGCGAACATCAGAATCGAAGCAGCCGTCAGCACGGATGCCGAAGCCACCCGATGCGCATGCGACAGCGGCACGCCAACGCGGGAAGCGAAGGGTTCGGTCAGGCGGCGAAGGTGACGCGCGCGGGTGAGCATCGTCGTGGAAAGCACGGGGGCAGGATCTAATTTGATGGTAGTCAAAAAGCGCCAGGATGCAATTGTCGTTCACCCGCGCCGTGCCATTCGAACGCTTGTAATAGGCCGAAATATGACCAGATTTCTCTTCGGCCAAAACGCGCCTACACTTCGAGTGCCTCTTTCGGGAGGCATCGGTGGAAGTCTTTCATTTAGCCCGCTTCGCGCGGGCTTTCTTTTTTTTGCGCGGCGCTTTGCGCAATCCATCCGGCCAGCTGCGAAAAAGAAAAAGGCGAACCCGTCGAGGAGTTCGCCTTTGTTCTTGCGCCGCCTGTTATCTGCCTGTTAGCGGCCTTTTACCTTACTTCAACGCTTCCCGTGCAGCCTTGACCGCTGCAAGCACCTGCTCGGGTGCCGTGCCGCCCGGGTGGTTGCGGCTCGCCACCGAACCTTCGAGCGTCAGATAAGAGAACACGTCTTCGCCGATCAACTGCGCGACGTTCGGCAATTCTTTGCGCATTTCTTCCAGCGTCAGGTCGGCCAGATCGCAGCCGCGATCGGCGCACACGCGGACCGCCAGCGCCACGGCTTCGTGCGCGTCGCGGAACGGCAGGCCGCGTTTGACCAGGTAGTCGGCCAGATCGGTGGCCGTGGAGAAACCTTGCAACGCCGCGTCGCGCATGGCTTGCGGCTTCACCGAGATGCCCGCGACCATTTCAGCGAAGATGCGCAGCGTATCCGCGACCGTGTCGACGGTGTCGAACAGCGGCTCCTTATCTTCCTGATTGTCCTTGTTGTAGGCGAGCGGCTGGCCTTTCATCAACGTCAGCAGCGCGATCAGATGGCCGTTCACGCGGCCCGTCTTGCCACGCGCGAGTTCGGGCACGTCCGGGTTCTTCTTCTGCGGCATGATCGACGAACCGGTGCAGAAACGGTCGGCCAGATCGATGAAGCCGACGCGCGGGCTCATCCACAGCACGAGTTCTTCGGAGAAGCGCGACACGTGCGTCATCACCAGCGCGGACGCGGCCGTGAATTCGATCGCGAAGTCGCGATCGGACACGGCGTCGAGCGAGTTTGCGCAGATGCCGTCAAAACCCAGGGTCTTCGCCACCGCATGACGGTCGATCGGATAGCTGGTGCCGGCGAGCGCGGCTGCGCCCAGCGGCAGGCGATTCACGCGCTTGCGGCAATCGATCATGCGTTCGGCGTCGCGCGAGAACATTTCGACGTAGGCGAGCAGGTGATGGCCGAACGTGACCGGTTGCGCCACTTGCAGGTGCGTGAAGCCCGGCATGATGGTCGACGCGTTCTTCTCCGCCATGTCGAGCAAAGCCGTGCGCAGTTCCGTCAGCAGGCCGCCGATACGGTCGATCTCGCCGCGCAGCCACAGACGGATATCGGTCGCGACCTGGTCGTTGCGCGAACGACCCGTGTGCAGGCGCTTGCCGGCGTCGCCGATCAGCGCGGTCAGGCGCGCTTCGATATTCAGGTGGACGTCTTCCAGATCGAGTTGCCACTCGAACTCGCCTCGCTCGATTTCACCCTTGATCTGCGCCATGCCGCGTTGGATCGCGGCGAGGTCGTCGGCGGCGATGATCTTCTGCGCGGCCAGCATCGAGGCGTGCGCGAGCGACCCTTCGATATCGACGAGCGCCAGACGCTTGTCGAAGAAAACCGACGACGTGTAGCGTTTGACGAGCTCCGACATCGGCTCCGAGAAGCGAGCCGACCAGGCTTCGCCTTTTTTGTGCAGTTGGGACGTCATGGTGTTGGGCAGTTGAACGAGGTGAGGACGCTGACGGCGTTTGCGTACGGTGCAGGCGCCGCCGAAACGGGCGAAAGACAGGGATTTTAACACTGGCGGACCGCATCAAAGACGCCGGCAGCCCAGGGGCTGCCGGGACGAAAGCGCCGCTATTCCCGCACCAGCACGACCAGCTTCAGGTCTTCGCGATGCGCGGGCTTGAAGGTGATCTGGTCGTACACGATGCGCCCGTCGCGCGGGTGGTTGAATTCGCGCCGTCCGCCTTCCCGTCCGCCGACGTCCTGCGACGCCCAGAAACGCGCGAACGCGTCGCTGGCGGCGCTAAGCGAGTCGATCAGCCCGCGGGTCGGGGCGTCGTTCAGATGGCGGATCGAGTCGGCGCGGAATTCGGCGGCGAGGCGCCGCGCGCGCGTGTCCCAGTCGACGATCAGCTCGCGCGCGGCCGGCTCGGTGAAGGTATAGCGCAGCAGATTGCGGTCGTGCGTGCCGTCCAGCCAGCCGACGAACAGGTCGGCGGCGCGCTCGTTCCACGCCAGCGCGTTCCATTGCCGGTCGAGCACGTAAGCCGGTGCGTTCACGAGTTGCACGGTTTCGAGCAAGGTGGCGGGAGCGTCGGTGGCCGCCGGATCGGGCTCGGCCGGGTCGCGCTGCGCGGCCAGTTCGAACAGATACGCCCGCTCGGCGCGCGACAACTGCAGCGCGACGGCGATCCGCGCCAGCGCCTCGGCGGAGGCGGAGACTGGCCGCCCCTGCTCGATCCACGTGTACCAGGTGGGACTCACGCCGCACAGTTGCGCGACTTCCTCGCGCCGCAAACCAGGGGTGCGGCGGCGCGGGCCCGGCGGCAGCCCGAGCGCTTGCGGCGTGAGCCGTTCACGGTGGGCGCGGATGAAATCGCCGAGCGCGCGAGCAGGCGTGGCGTCGAGCGGCGGCGGGTGGTCGGCGGAAGACGGCGTGGTCATTCTTGTCGGGCAGCGCGTGGAGGGAATGTCGGGTGGTGTTATCAATACCAGAATAATTGCTTAACTTGTACTGGTACACGGCGGGCTCTATTGTAACGACTGGAACGACGCAGTGCCGTCCAGACCAACCCGGTCCACGCGAAATCCAACCCCACATAGATAACCGGAGCCTTCCATGAAGCATCACGATCAGGTCGCCGACGCCTTCGGCTCGACCGCCGCCGCGTATTTGACGAGTCAGACGCATGCCACCGGCGCCGATCTGCAGACGCTGGCCGAATCGATCGCCACGACGCCGGATGCCCGGGTGCTCGATATGGGCTGCGGCGCGGGTCACGCGAGTTTCGCGGTGGCGCCGCACGCGAGAGAGGTGATCGCGTACGACATCGCGCCGCAAATGCTGGCGACGGTCGACGGCGCCGCGAAGGAGCGCGGCCTCGCCAACATCCGCACGCAACAGGGCGCCGCCGAAACACTGCCGTTCGACGATCATTCGTTCGACTGGATCATTAGCCGGATGAGCGCGCATCACTGGCACGACGTGCCGCTCGCGCTGGCCGAAGTACGGCGCGTGTTGAAGCCGGGCGGCAAGGTGTTGTTCATCGACATTGCCGGTGCCGATCATCCGCTGCTCGACACGCATATTCAGGCGGTCGAAGTATTGCGCGACGGTTCGCACATCCGCGACTACCGTGCTGACGAATGGATTGCGTTCTTCGAAGCGGCCGGTTTCAAGGCGTCGATTCGTGAGCGTTGGCGCATCGCGATCGAGTTCAGTTCGTGGGTGGCGCGCATGCGCACACCGGAGCCGCGCGTGGTGGCGATTCGCTCGCTGTGGAGCCATTCACCCGATGAGGTGCGTCAGTATTTCGACGTGCAGGAAGACGGCTCGTTCAAGCTCGACGCGCTGATGGTCGAGGCGCAATAACGCGGCAGTGCGGCGCGCTCGGCAACGCGCTTGCCGATGCGGCCTGAAAACACCAGCCGCAAAAATGACAAAGCCGGGCGCGGCGAACTGCTCCGCGCCCGGCTTCGTCTTTCAGGCGGCTAGGGCCAGCAAGGACAGGCCGCCTGTTCGACCGGCTTCGATCAGCCTGTATTGCGCAAACCCGCCGCAATCCCGTTGATGGTCAAGTGAATCCCACGCCGCACGCGCGCGTTGGTATCACCCGTGCGGTGGCGCTTGAGCAACTCGACCTGCAAGTGATTCAACGGGTCGAGATACGGGAAGCGATTCTTGATCGAACGCGCGAGCAGCGGATTCTCCGCGAGCCGTTCGCTCTTGCCGGTGATCTCCGACAGCACCTTCGAGGTGCGCTCCCATTCCGCGACGATGCGCTCGAACACGTGCTTGCGCAGCTTCTTGTCCGACACGAGCTGGGCGTAGCGCGAGGCCACTGCGAGGTCGGTCTTCGCCAGCACCATATCCATGTTGGAGAGCAGGTTCGAGAAGAACGGCCAGGTCTTGTGCATCTTCTTGAGCAGCGCAAGACGGCGGGTGCGCTCGGCGTCGCTCGGCGCGCTGTCCAGATGTGCGGCCACCGCGCTGCCGAAACCGTACCAGCCGGTCAGCAGCAAACGGCATTGACCCCATGAGAAGCCCCACGGAATGGCCCGCAGATCTTCGATCTTGCGTTGCTTCGGATCCTGCAGCTTGCGCGAGGCCGGACGGCTGCCGATGTTCAGCTCGGCGATCTCCGAGATCGGCGTCGACTCGAAGAAATACTCCTTGAAGCCCGGCGTTTCGTAGACCAGCGCGCGATACGACGCCATTGCCGCGTCGGACAACTGCTGCATCGTCTCTTCGAAGGCAGGCAGTTGCGCGGGCGCAATGCCGTGCGGCAACAACGACGCTTCGAGCGTCGCGGCCACCACCGTTTCCAGATTGCGCCGGCCGATTTCCGGATTGCCGAACTTGCTGGCGATCACTTCGCCTTGCTCGGTCAAACGGATCTGACCGTCGACGGTGCCCGGCGGCTGCGACAGAATCGCCTGATACGTCGGGCCGCCGCCACGGCCAACCGTGCCGCCGCGGCCATGGAACAGGCGCAGGGTCACGCCGCGTTGATTGAACAGCGACACCAGCGCCAGTTCGGCGCGATACAGCTCCCAGTTCGAAGTCAGGAAGCCGCCATCCTTGTTGCTGTCCGAATAGCCGAGCATCACTTCCTGCTCGTTGCCCTGGTGTTCGATCAGCGCATCCACGCCCGGCAGCGCGATCAGATCGCGCATGATGTGCGGCGCGTTGCGCAAGTCGGGGATCGTCTCGAACAGCGGAATCACCATCAAGCCGGCTCTCGCCGGATCGTTCGCGTCGCCCAGACGTCCTTGCAGCAGGCCGGTTTCCTTTTGCAGCAGCATCACTTCGACCAGATCGCTGACGGTTTCCGTGTGCGAAATGATGTAGTTGCGCACCGCGCGCGCGCCGAACTTCTCGCGCGTGATGCGGGCCTCTTCGAGCACACCGAGTTCGCTTTTCACGAGATCGGAGTACTCGGCGTAGGGCAGGCGCAACGGGCGCGGCTGCGAAAGTTCGGCGAGCAGCACCTTGAGCTTGTCTTCTTCGGAGAGCGACGCGTAGTCGTCTTCGACGCCCGCGCGTTTCAGCAGCTCGCCGATCACCGCTTCGTGAATGTCCGAGCTTTGACGCAAGTCGATGCTTGCCAGATGGAAGCCGAACACTTCGGCGGCGCGCGCGAGCGGCGACAGGCGCGGTGCCGCGAGCGGCGCGCCATGGTGTGCGGCGAGCGAATCGATCAGCACGTGCAGGTCGCGCACGAATTCGCTGGAGTCGCCGTACGGGATGGCGCGCACCGGCGCCGCGCCGCGGCCCGCGCTGCGCACCGGCACGCTGCCTTCGCCCAGACGCACGCGCGCGCTGGCCGCGAGCCTTGTGTACATGCCGATCAACGCGCGGCGATACGGCTCGTCGGTGCGGTGCGGCGACTGATCGGGCGAGATGGCCGCGAGTTCCTTCAACGCGTCGCTCGCGCCGGCCAGCAGGTTCGACACCGAGATCTCGGCGCCCAGCTTGTGCACCTGTTCCATGTAGTGCTCGAAGATCACCGCGGCCTGGCGGGTGATCGCGTTCTCGAGCGTTTCGGCCGTGACGTTCGGGTTGCCGTCGCGGTCGCCGCCGATCCAGCTGCCCATCTGCAGGAACGGCGGCAGACGCGCGTCGATGCCGTGCTCGGTGAGCGCTTCTTCGATATCGGCGTAGAGCGCCGGGATTTCTTCGAGGAAGGTGGCCCGATAGTACGACAGCGCGTTTTCGATTTCGTCGGCTACGGAGAGGCGCGAATCGCGCAGCATGCGTGTTTGCCACAGCGACGTGACGCGGGCGCGCAGCATGGCTTCGTTATGCGCGCGCTCGCGGTCGGTCAACGGCTGATCGCGTTCGGCCAGCAGGCGCGCAACGTCGTGCTGCGCGTCGAGAATGCTCTTGCGCTGCACCTCGGTGGGGTGCGCGGTCAGGACCGGCACGATCAAGGCTTCGTTGAAGAACTGCTGCAACACCGGTGTCGCGGCGGCGCCCGCCTCGACGAGCCGTTCGAGCGCATGCGCCATGGTGCCAGGCTGCGAGGTCGAGCCGGCCAGCGCGTGAATCCGGTGACGGCGATTGCGGTGGCGGTCTTCGGCGATATTCGCAAGATGCGAAAAGTAGCTGAACGCGCGCACCACGCTGACCGTTTGCTCCGGGCTCAGCGAGCGCAATTTCTTGTCGAGCGTTTGCGCGGCGGCGTTGTCGTCTTCACGGCGAAAACGCACGGCGGTCTGGCGGATCGTCTCCACGACGTCGAACACGGCGTCGCCTTCCTGTTCGCGCAGCACGTCGCCGAGCAGGCGTCCCAGATAGCGGATGTCCTGGAACAGCGGATGGTCCTTGTCTTCGCGCGTGCGGCCGCTGCTTTTCGATGCGGGCGCGACCGTATCCGGCGAAACGGCTTGCAGCGAGGGCGCTTTCGCGGCCTGCGTTGCCTTCTCTGTCTTGACGGCCTTCACCGCTTTGTTCGCCTTCGCGGGCGTGGAGGTTTTGGCTGACCTGGGGGCTTTAGCGGCGTTGGCAGGCTGGGTTGCCTTGGCAGCTTTGCCGGCGCGTTTGGCCGCGGCGGTCGTTGCCGCGGAGGCAGAAGCAGAAGCGGCGTCGGCCGCTTGAGCGTTGGGCGATGCAGTGTTGCGGCGGGCAGGGCGCGCCGATCCGGAAGACGTCACGATGGGTTTCCTCAGGGAAGCCAGGGTCTGTTGAGTGATGAACTGCTACTGCGGAACTGCATATGAGCTGCAACGTGAACTGCGCGAAACCAGTACGAAGCGGTATGCGGCCGAAGGCCGCCGATGACAACACGCTGGAGAGGGGTAGCCGCGAGCCTTTGTACAAAGATCTGCACAAAGCGCACGAGGTGCACGGCATGCATGCCGTGCACGCGAAGCACGTTGCGCCGCATTGCATCATCCCGCATGCCGCGCTCCGGTGCGCGAACGACCGTGCTTGAACAGGCTGGGATGGGGCAGGCGCGTAGCGCCAGGGCCCGTCTCCTCCATCGATACCGCGCCGGCACGGCGCTCCGCTGTGCCTTGAGACACAAGGGCGCGTGCTAACATTGATTGTTATTACATCCCGTCTTTCAATCAGCAAGCTAATGAACACCGAGACGTTTTCTACGCCACCCCACACGCTTGTGATTGCGTCGCGAGAAAGCCGCCTTGCCATGTGGCAGGCGGAGCATGTGCGATGTGCGCTGCACAAATTATATCCATCTTGTGACGTAAAAATCCTCGGAATGACAACACGTGGCGATCAAATTCTCGATCGCACTTTGTCGAAGGTTGGTGGTAAGGGCCTTTTCGTGAAGGAACTGGAAGCGGCGCTTGCCGACGGCCGTGCCGATCTGGCCGTGCACTCGCTCAAAGACGTGCCCATGGAGTTGCCCGCGGGCTTTGCGCTTTCCACCATCATGGAGCGTGAAGATCCGCGCGACGCGCTGGTCTCCAACGCTTACGACTCGCTAGCCGCGCTGCCGGCCGGCGCCGTGGTCGGCACCTCCAGCCTGCGCCGCGAGGCTATGCTGCGCATGCGTTATCCGCACCTCGTGGTGCGCCCGTTGCGCGGCAACCTGGACACGCGCCTCGCCAAACTCGATCGCGGCGACTATGCGGCGATCATTCTGGCGGCCGCCGGCCTGAAGCGTCTGGGTCTCGGCGAGCGCATCCGCGCGCTGCTCGATCCCGAAGACAGCTTGCCCGCAGCCGGTCAGGGCGCGCTCGGCATCGAGATTCGCGCCGATCGCGCGGACCTCGCGGCATGGCTCGCGCCCTTGCATCACGAACATACGGCAGCGGCTGTCGAAGCGGAGCGGATGGTGTCGCGTGCGCTCGGCGGCAGTTGCGAAGTGCCGCTCGCGGCCTACGCGCAATGGCATGACGGCGCGCTGCATTTGCGCGGCGTCGTCGCCACGCCCGACGGCCAGCGTGTCTTGAGCGCGCAGGCATCGGCGCCGGCACCCACCGTCGAAAGGGCGATTGCGCTCGGCCAGGAAGTGGCGAACGCGCTCGAGCAGCAAGGCGCGATGGACATCGTCCGCGCGCTGAGCACGGCCAGCGGTCCCGCGGCAGCGCCGGCGGCGCGGGCAGAGGGCGCGCCGGACAGCGCGGCGACCGGCGAGTGATGGCGGCCGATATCCCGGGCAACGCATCCCCGTCCGTCGACAAGACGGCGTTCACGGTCGTGATTACGCGACCGGCCGGTCAGTCGAACGAACTGATCGCGCAACTCGCGGCGGCGGGCGTTGCCGTGCTCGACTTTCCGCTGATCGACATTGCGCCTGTTACTGACGAAGCGCCATTGCGCGCAGCACTGGATTCTCTCGAGCGCTATGCGCTGGTCGTGTTCGTCTCGCCCAATGCGATCGATCACGCGTTCGCCCGCCGCGATGCGATCTGGCCGCACGCGCTGCCGATCGGCGTAGTCGGGCCGGGCAGTGTGCAGGCGCTGGCGCGTCACGGCGTCGCCGCGCCGGCGTACAACATCATCAGCCCGCGGTCCGTAGCCGAAGACGATACGGCGCGCTTCGATTCCGAAGGCCTGTTCGCGGCGATCGATTCCGCGCTCGGCGCGAGCGCGCTCGAAGGCAAGCGCGTGCTGATCGTGCGCGGCGACGGTGGCCGCGAATGGCTCGCCGACCGTTTGCGCGAAGCAGGCGCGGAAGTCGAAACGGTCGCGGCCTATCGCCGCCTCGTGCCGGAACCGTCGATCGGCGGCTGGGCGCGCGTGCATGCGCTGCTCGCCGGCGCACCGCACGCCTGGCTGCTCACCAGTTCGGAAGGGGTGCGCAATTTGCACGAGCTCGCGCAGGAGCATCTGACTGCGGGCGAAATCGTGCAACTGAAGCACGCCAGCCTGGTCACGCCGCATCCCCGCATCGCACAGACCGCGCGGGCATTGGGTTTTGATAGCATTACGGTGTCCGGCGCGGGCGACGATCGCATCGCCCGCACCTTGCTTGCTGCCGTGCCGACCGTAGTTCAACCGGTACCGACCAACCCGGCTTATTCACCGGCTAAATCACGCATGACTGAAACGAACCCATCCACGAACGCTTCACCCCAGCCGGCCGCAACCAGCGCGTTGCCGCCGAACCCACCCTTCACGCCCTACGAAGCGCAAAAGCGCCGCAGCGCGAGCGGACCGCTGCTGTGGTTTGTCGTCGTGATCATCGCTTGTGCGGCGGGTGTGGGTGGCTATGCGCTCAATCGCAAGGTGGAGCGCACCGAGCAGCAGCTCGCGCAACGCCAGCAGGCGAACGACGCGCAGACCAACGAGTTGCGCGTCAAGACCGATCAGGCGCTCGCCACGGTGCATCGATCCGACGCGCAGGTCGCGCAACTCGAAGGCAAGCTCGCCGACGCGCAAACCGCGCAGCAGGCACTGCAACAGCAATACACCGATCTCGCCCGCAATCGCGACGACTGGACGATGGCGGAAGTCGGCCAGATGCTGTCGGCCGCCAGCCAGCAATTGCAGCTCACCGGCAACACGCAACTCGCGCTGTTCGCGCTGCAAAGCGCGGACACGCGGCTCGCGGCATCGGACAGCCCGCAGGCCGTCACTGTGCGCAAGGCCATCGCGCAAGACATCGACAAACTGAAGGCCGCGCCGTCCACGGATCTGACGGGCATGGCGATCAAGCTCGACAATGCGATCGACCAGGTCGACAACCTGCCGCTCTCCGGCGAAGCACCGATTGCCCACGCCACGCCGAAGGCCGCCACCTGGGCCGACACCGCGAAGGTGGCCGCGGCCACCGGCGAGCCGCGCTGGAAAGTCTGGTGGCGTGAAGTCACGACCGGCATTGGCCAGCAGCTCACCAGCCTCGTGCAGGTGCGCCGCATCGACAACGCCGACGCCATGCTCGTCACGCCCGATCAAGGCTACTTCGTGCGCGAGAATCTGAAGCTGCGTCTGCTGTCGGCGCGGCTCGCGCTGCTCTCGCGCAACCAGACCACGCTGAAGTCCGACCTGCAGGCAGCGCAAGCCGCACTCACGCGCTACTTCGATAGCACTTCGAAGAAAACCCAGACCGTGATCGATCTGGTCAAGCAGGTGGATGAGGGCTCGGCCGCGGTTGAACTGCCGAATCTGAACACCAGCCTGCAGGCCGTCAATCAATACCGGAGCCGAGGTTAATCATGGCAATCCGGGGACTTCTATGGCTCGCGTTGCTGTTCGCCATCGCCGTGGTGCTGGCGGTGGTCGGACGCTTCGACATGGGGCAGGTGTTGCTGATCTATCCGCCGTACCGCGTCGACATTTCGCTGAATCTGTTCGTAGTCGGGCTGGTGGTGCTGTTCATCCTGCTGTATGCGTTGCTGCGTATCGTGCGCAATATCTGGCGCATGCCGCAGCGTGTGGCGGCTTACCGTGCTCGCTCGCGGGTCGCGAAGGCGCACGCCGCGTTGCGTGATGCGATCGGCAATCTGTACGCCGGGCGTTTCTCGCGCGCTGAAAAAGCCGCCAAAGATTCGCTCGCCAATGGCGACAACAAGGGCGCGGCCGGTTTGATCGCGGCCACCGCGGCGCACCGCATGCATGAATATGCGCGGCGCGACGAATGGCTCGCCCAGATCGACGAAGCGGACTGGCAGGACGCACGCCTGATGGCCACCGCGGACATGCGGGCCGATGGCCGCGACGCGGACGGTGCGCTCGCTGCGCTCACCGAAATGCAATCACAGGGTGCACGGCGCATTCACGCACAGCAGATCACCTTGCGCGCGCAACAGCAATTGAAGAACTGGAGTGAAGTGCTCAAGCTCGTCAAGACGCTGGAAAAGCGCGAGGCTATCCATCCGGCGGTGGCGGTGCGCTTGCGTCAGCTGGCGGCGGAAAACCTGCTGCGCGACCGGCGCCACAATGCCGATGCGCTGCTGGAGTTGTGGAATTCGCTGTCGGTCACCGAGCGTCATTCGCCGCGCCTCGCCGATCTGGCCGCGGAATTGCTGGTGTCGCTGAATCGTCCGCAGGAAGCTCGCAAGATCGTCGAGGAAGCGCTGGCGCAGAACTGGGACGCGCGTCTGCTACGCCGTTATCCGGACACGACCGGGGGCGACGCGTTGCCGCTGATCCAGAAGGCCGAGGGATGGCAGAAGGATCGTCCGGAAGACGCCGACCTGATGTTCGCATTGGGTCGCTTGTGCTTGCATCAGCAGTTGTGGGGCAAGGCACAGTCGTTCCTCGAGCGTGCACTGAAACTGGCCGACAATGAGACGCTGAAGATTCGTTCGCATCGCGCGCTGGCGCGCTTGCATGAGCAGATCGGCGATTCCGCCAAGGCGAGCGAGCACTATCGCGAGAGCGCGTTGGCGATGAATATCGTTTGATGCGTTGCCGCGGTTGATTGATCGCGCGCTGCAATAGATGGAAAAAAGCCCCCGGCGTTACAGGACGCAGGGGGCTTTTTCATTGATGCATGCGATGCATGGAAGTGCATTGCGTGAACCGGGACTCGTGCCTCGTGACGAACGGCGTTTGACGGCGCTTCCTGCGCTACGTCACGAAGCAAGCTGCCTCATTTATTGACCATTTTCGCGGGCACGCTGATCGCCAGCAGTCCGCCGAGGATCATGAACGCCGCGAGCATGTACATGCCGGAGTCGTTCGCGGCGGTCGCTTGCTTGAGCCAGCCGACCGCATACGGGCTGAGAAAACCTGCGAGATTGCCGATCGAATTGATCATCGCGATGCCGGCCGCTGCGCCCGTGCCGGCGAGGATCGCCGTCGGCAGACTCCAGAACAGCGGCAGAGTGGTCAGGATGCCCATGGTCGCGAGCGTGAGCGACGCCATTGCCAGCACCGTGTTGTGCGCCCACACCACGGAGAGCACGAGGCCGATTGCCCCGGCGAAAGCCGGCAACGCGATATGCCAGCGCCGCTCGCGCGTGCGGTCGGCGCTGCGCGACACGAATACCATCGCGATCACCGCCGCCGCGAATGGAATCGCCGACAGCAGGCCGATCATGAACGCGTCCGTCACGCCGGTCGCCTTGATGATGGTCGGCAGCCAGAAGCTCACGCCATAGAGGCCCATCACGAACGAGAAGTACGTGAGGCTCAGCATCAGCACGCGGCCGCTCGTCAGCACCTGACGAATCGGCATGTCGTGCTTGGTGGCTTCCTCGGCTGCCACCTGACGTTCGAGCAATTCCTTCTCTTCCTTGGTGAGCCACTTCGCCTTCGCGACGCGGTCGTCGAGTATGACGAACACCAGGATGCCGACGATCACCGACGGGATGCCTTCGAGCAGGAACAGCCACTGCCAGCCATGCCAGCCGTTCATGCCGTTGAAGCTCTTCAGGATATAGCCCGACACCGGGCCGCCGATCACGCCGGACAACGCGATTGCCGTCATGAACCAGGTGGTCATGCGGCCCCGGCGATGTGCCGGATACCAGTATGTGAGATACAGGATGATGCCGGGGAAGAAGCCCGCCTCGGCGAGACCGAGCAGGAAGCGCATCACGTAGAACATGGCCGGCGTGGTGACGAACATGGTCAGCATCGAGATCACGCCCCACGACACCATGATCCGGGCAATCCACACGCGTGCCCCGACCTTGTGCAGGATCACGTTGCTCGGTACTTCGAAGATGAAATAGCCGATGAAGAAAATCCCCGCGCCGAAGCCGTAGACCGCGTCGCTCAGTCCCAGATCGGTGGTCATTTGCAGCTTGGCGAAGCCGACGTTGACTCGGTCGAGATACGCGACCACATAGCAGAGCATCAGGAGCGGCGCGAGCCGCCACGTGACCTTGCGGTAGGTCGCCTCCTCGAATGTGGAAGGTGGCGCCCCCGCGCCGGGATGATGGAGCGGGTCTGCAGGACTAGCCATGGTGTCTCCTTTTTTCTTGTGGAAATGAAGTACCGCCGTCGATCGCGATTCTAGCCGTGCTGGATGGTTTGGTTTGCATGGCGTTTACACGCAGCGCCCGCCGTCCACTTCGAGGCATACGCCGGTGATGAATTCGGCCTCGTCCGAGGCGAGATACAGTGCCGCGTTGGCGATATCCTGCGGCGTCGAGAAGCGCCCGAGCGGAATGCCGGCGAGAAAGCGCTTGCGGTTCTCCGGCGTGTCTTCGACCCCCATGAATTCCGACAGCAGCGCCGTCTCGCCTATGACCGGGTTCACACAGTTCACCCGAATGCGGTCCGGACCCAGTTCGACGGCGAGCGACTTGCTGGCGATGATCACCGCGCCCTTGCTGCCGTTGTACCAGACGAGTCCTGGCCGCGGCCTCACGCCGGCAGTCGAGGCGATATTGATGAAGGTCCCGCCGCCTTGCTCGCGAAAGTACGGCACAAATTCCTGCACACTCCAGTAGAGGCTTTTGACGTTCACCGCATAAACACGGTCGAACTCGGCTTCTGTCACGTCGAGCACGGGTTTGTTGCGGTGCGTGGTGCCGGCATTGTTGACGACGATCTGCACGCTGCCGAAGTCTTCGAGGGCGGCCTCGCGCAGCGTCTGCCAATCCGCGCGTAGCGCGACATTGCCGGGCACCGCGATCGCCTTGCCGCCGGCCAGCGCGATTTCGCTCGCCACACGCTCGGCGGCCGGGCCGTTCAGATCGTTGACCACCACGTTCGCGCCCTCGCGCGCATAGGTCTTGGCGATGCCTTCGCCGAAACCCGAGCCGCCACCCGTGACGATGGCCGTTTTACCTGTCAACCGCATAATGTCTCCGTTGTTTGTTGTGGATGGTGATGCGCGTGCTGTCTGCCTGCTTCGGACTGCTCCCGTCTGCTGTGAATGCGTGCCTAGCCGTGGCGGATCGCGATGGTTTTCAACACCGTGAAGCCATACAGCGCTTCGAAACCCTTTTCACGTCCGTGGCCCGAATGCTTCACGCCGCCGAACGGCAATTCGACACCGCCCCCCGCGCCGTAGTTGTTGATGAACACCTGGCCGGAACGCAGGCGCCGCGCGAGGCGCATCTGCCGGGCGCCGTCGCGGGTCCAGATCCCCGCGACCAGACCGTATTGCGTACCGTTGGCGAGTGAGAGCGCTTCGTCTTCGTCGCTGAACGGCATGGCGGCGAGCACTGGCCCGAACACTTCGTCGCGCGCCAGACGGTGGCTCGCGGGCACGTCGCGCAGCAGCGTGGGCGCCTGGTAGAAGCCGCTTTCCGGTGCTTCGGGAATCACCTCGCCGTGTGCCGCCATCGGAATGCCGTCGTGTTGCGCGTCGGAGAGAAAGTCCCACACGCGCTGTTGCTGCTTCGCGTTGATCAGCGGGCCGCAGTCGAGATCGGCGTGCGACGGTCCGACCCGCAGCGCATGGAATGCGCCGCTCAGCCGGTCGAGCAGCGGCTCGTAAATGGCCCGCTCGATCAGCACGCGGCTGCCGGCCGAGCAGGTTTGCCCGGCGTTCTGCACGATTGCCGACACCAGCACGGGCAAGGCCGCGTCCAGATCCGCGTCGGCGAAAACGATTTGTGGCGATTTGCCGCCCAGTTCGAGCGTGACCGGCACGTGGTTCTCGGCGGCCATCTGCGTCACGAGCTTGCCGGTCTCGGGCGAGCCGGTGAAGGAGATGTGGTCGATGCCGGGATGGCGCGCGAGCGCGGCGCCCGCTTCATGTCCAAAACCCGTGACGATATTCAGCGCGCCCGCCGGTAAGCCCGCCTCGGCCGCCAGTTCGGCGACGCGCAGCACCGAGAGGCACGCGTCTTCCGCCGGTTTGACGACACACGCATTGCCGGTGGCGAGCGCCGCGCCGACGCTGCGGCCGAAGATCTGCATGGGGTAGTTCCACGGCACGATATGGCCGGTCACGCCGTGCGGCTCGCGGATCGTCAGTACGGTGTAGCCGGCTTGATAGGGGAGCGTTTCGCCGTGCAGCTTATCCGCCGCGCCGGCGTAAAACTCGAAGTAGCGCGCGAGCGCAGCCGAATCGGCGCGCGCCTGCTTGAGCGGCTTGCCGGTGTCGCGGGCTTCGAGCTGGGCGAGTTCCTCCTGATGGGCGGCGACCAGCATCGATAAGCGGTACAGCACGCGGCCGCGTTCGGCGGCGCTCGCTTCGCCCCATGCGCCTTCGAAGGCGCGGCGGGCCGCGTGGACGGCGGCGTCGATATCCGCCGCGGTGCCGCGCGCAAGCCGGGTGAACGGCTGGCCGTCCGAGGGATCGAGCACGGCGATCGTCTCGCCGCCTGATGCAGCGGACCATTCTCCGCCGATGAAATGCCGGGCTTCTTCCATGCATGCTCCTTGAGATGTCACGCAGCCAGTATGTCCGGGCCGATGCTCAGGCCGGGATTCAAGCCGTAGTTCAAGCCGTAGTTCAGATACGCGATGTTCACAAACGAGAGGCACAATCGAGCGACGCCAGACGATTATCGCGCCGATCCAACTCGAGGTGGCATCGGCCGATTGGCTATAATGGCGTATTCCGCACTGTCCGGCCGTAGCGCCGCTCGTGCCGGCGAGTTTCACGATTCACGCCGCTCGAGCCCGCGCGCCGCACGCCGTGTTCCGAATTCCATCTGATCAGAGAGCGCTCATGAGCTTCAATCACGTCCCCGCAGGCAAAGACCTTCCGCAAGATTTCAACGTCATCATCGAAATCCCGGCGCAAAGCGATCCGGTGAAGTACGAAGCTGACAAGGAAACGGGCCTCCTCCACGTCGACCGCTTCATCAGCACGGGCATGCGCTATCCGGCGAATTACGGCTACATCCCGCAAACGCTGTCGGGCGACGGCGATCCGGTCGACGTGCTGGTGATCACGCCGTTCCCGCTGCTGGCCGGCTCGGTGATCCGCGCACGCGCACTCGGCATGCTGCAAATGACCGACGAATCGGGCGTCGACGCGAAGCTGGTCGCGGTCGCCCACGACAAGGTTTGCCCGATGACCGCCGATCTCAAGTCGATCGACGACGTGCCGGCGTACCTGAAAGACCAGATCAAGCACTTCTTCGAGCAATACAAGGCGCTGGAAAAGGGCAAGTGGGTGAAGGTCGAGGGTTGGGCGGGCATTGAAGCCGCTCACAAGGAAATCAGCGAAGGCGTGGCGAACTACAAGAAGTAAGCTGCATAACCGCAAAAAACGCAAAGTGAACGATTGAGTGTGCTTTGCGGGCAGTTGCCAGAACCTTGAGAGGCAAACCATTGCGGTTTGCCTCTTTGTCATTGCTCCGCTGGTTTGGCGATACTTCTCACGGCAATAGCTTGCGCAGTGCCGGCGTCGAGATGTCATCGATATGGCGAAACGCTGGCGCGGCTTTTTCCATCTCCACAGCGTTGACGCCGAACTCCTCGAAGTAGACCCGCCACTCCCGCACCACGTGCCAGATGTCTGCAATCATCTGGCTGGCGGTGCGCTGGGATAGCGTGAATTTGTTGTGCGAGCTGAGGGCGTTGTCCAGCGTGGCCAGTCTTCCGTCCTTGCCAAGGCTCAGGTGGAGATAGCGCTCGGTGGCATTGCTGGGGCGAGGCAGCACATCGTAAAGGGGGCTCAGCCGCCAGCCGGGCAACGCGGCGTCCCAGACGAAGCCGTGGTTACGCAGGTGGTCATCGTCGTTGCTAACGAAGATGTTATAGACCATGCGTTTGAAGAGCTCGGCGTTGTCGTTGCGAATCACGCCTGGGTGGCAATATTTCCGAATGGCGTCGGCCAGATCTGCATACGACTTGTCGCGCGACTCGGTTTCATCGCACGCCATAAGGGTGAGGCCGCTGACAAACGCCGAGCGATGTTCAACTCGCCCATCGCCGGACCCGAGCTTCTGGAGGTTGGCGTGTTGCGCCGGCGCACTGCCTGGCACCATCCAGTAGCGGTCGAATCGACGAATAAGCATGATGCGGCGGTCGCCAAGCAACAGCGTTTTCACAGGCGGTACAGTTAATCCTGCTTTCTCTGCCATTCTGAGCGCGGCACATTCGACGCCAGGAATATCGAACCGGTCGTGGCGACTTGCGAATTTGGCGAGCCATAGCACCTCCTGCTCGTCGCGAACGGAGGCCTTAGGGCGCGCGCCACCCAGCGCGGTGCCCTCAACGAAAATGGCTTCCAGATGGGCAGGAACGGGCAGGCCGTCCTCGATACGTTCGGCCGCCTCCATCAGGTGGCTAAGGCTGTGCCAGCTACTCACGCCCGCTGCTGGTAAATCCGTCAGACTGGAACGGATGTCGAGCGCTCCCACGCGCTCACTTCCCGCGTGCAGAAGATATTCCGATTCAGCCAGGCTGTTCGGTGGCGCCTTGAGCTTGGCCTCGATAACGCGCCGCCCCCACGAGTCTGGCGCTGCATCGCGGATAGCGCCGAAGAAATGAAGGGCATTGACTGGCAGCAGGTACTTACCTGAAATGGCCGTCCGGTCCGCAATGCTCAGGCTGACCGGGTCCACCTCAAGGGCGTCGTTGCGCTTGAGATAGTTCAGGCCATAGGCGAAGCTCGATGCGATAAGGTTCGAGCCTTCTTCGGTCAAGACGAGTTGTCCGCACGGCGCCCATTGCGCGCCAATGTTGGCGAAGGCTATCAATCTCGATTCGCGGGTTGCCATTGGGGGGTCTCTTTAAGCGGGGGCAGGCTGTAATGGATCGTTAGAAGTTCAGTTCGTCGCGCTCGGACGCGTTCATGTCGCGAACCCGGGACTTACGCTCGCGCGCCGCGAGAACCGCCAGCGCCGGGTCCTTTTCCGAATACAGCATCTCGAGCGATGTGCCGGGCGCGATGGCGTCCAGATACCGTAGCACCTGGCCGATGGCAAGACCGGGGTCCCCGTGTTCGAGGCGATACACGGTGTTACGCGACAGACCCGCGCGCAAAGCCGCGTCAGTCTGTTTGACACCGCGCGCGATGCGCAGGCGCGCCAGCAGTTCGCCGAGGCGCCGGCTCTGCTCCAGTAGGGACGGTGCGAGGCTGGAAGATTGGTTGATCTTCATGTTCGTTAAAACACTCATTATGGGTTTAATGATCGATATATCGATCATTTTGAGCAATCCGTCGCTACGAGTCAAGCTCACGATCCACAAGGGAATGCTCGTAAAATCGATCATATAAGTCATATTGCTCGATTTTACGAGCAATCGAGTTATTGCGAGTATCGCTGCGGAGCCGCGTTCTGCCGCCGTCTATCCGCGCATAGCCACAACGCATCGCCGGGATGAACCGAAGGTATTTTTATATCTCAGTGTTAACCCTTATCATTCGGCGGCCGCAGCAGGTTTCCTGCCGTCGGCGTATTAATGCGCTGAGGTCGCGTCAACCTGCGTTTTTGAGAGCCCATCGTCCGGATGCTGAATCGCAAGTCTCACCCTTCGTCGTCACGCTGGTCGAGCCGCCTGTACGGGAGCCTGTATGCGTTCGTCACCACGATTTACCGCAAACGGCCGGTATGGATGGTGTCGTTTTCGACCAGTGAGGCCAATCTGTCGGAGGGGCTGAGAGCCGCCTGTGCGTCCACCGCCATGCTGGTGCTCGGCAATCTGCTGCACGACCCGACCTTCGCATGGGCGGCGATCGGCGCTTTCTGGACCTGTCTCGCCGACGCCGCCGGCTCGAATCGCGCGCGCTTCGCTTCGATGATGGGCTTTGCGCTTCTGTCGACGCTGTGTGGCGGCGTAACCGCTTTCGCGTCGGGCGAAGGGACCATGTTCGCGGCGCTCGCCATTCTGGTGTTCACGGCGCTCGGCGCGTTCGGCCGGATCTGGGGCGCCGCGACTTCGCAGGTGACGATTCTGGCGGCGACCGCGTGTGTCGTGATGGTCGACCGGCCCATGCACGATCTTCGGGCAGGGATGGCGTTTCTCGGCATCTATCTGGGCGGATGCCTGTTTGCCGTGGTGCTGAGCTTGACCGTCTGGCGCATTCATCCGTTCGGCACGAGCCGCGCTTCGCTGCGGGCGGTGTATGTGCGTCTCGCCGACATTGCCTTCGACAGCGCGCGTCTGCTCGAGCAGCGCGCCGCCCCTCGCGAATGGGCCACGCATGCCGCGAAATTCCGCGCGGACGCGCGGGCCGCGCTGGAACGCTCGCGCAAGGTGCTCGCGAACGTGCCTGGTTCGAGAGCGGCCGGCCGGGAAGACTACGACAATCTGCTCGGCCTGCTGAGCGAAAGCGAGGCGCTCTTCGCCTATCTGATCGCGGTCACCGGCGCCTGCGAAAAAGTCCCGGAAGACGCACGTCGCGCGAGGCGAACGGCTCGACTGCTGACCGCAATGGGCGAGGTTCTGCGAAGAATCGGCACGGCCAGCAACGAAGCGCAATGGAATCGCCTCGCTGAGCTGCAACGCCGTTTGCGACGCCTTGCGAGGCGGCTCGAATCCGCGTTGCTGGAACCCGTCGCGCTCAAACCCGATTTCGAACTGGTCGATTTCGCGCCGGTCTATGCCCAGGCGCTGAGTTGGCCGCACAGCGCCGCCAGATTGCTGACGCGGACCTGGGCGACCTTCAAGGCGAACCTCTCGGTTCAGTCGGTCGGCTTGCGCCATGCCGCCCGTGTGGGCGTGACGACCACGGCGGGTTTTCTGGTGATCCGGGCGCTCGGGCTGCCGTTTGGCTACTGGGCAACCATGGCGACGCTGCTGATCCTGCAGCCGTCGATTGCGGCGACCTGGCCGAGAAGTATCGAGCGCGCAGCCGGGAGTATCGTCGGTGGCGTGCTGGCCGCTGCAATCGGCTACGCGATTCATTCGCCGCTCGGCATCTCATTGGCGGTGTTTCCGCTGGTGGTGGCCACCATGGCGCTGCGCCCCGTCAGCTACAGCCTCTTCGTTCTGTTTCTGACCCCGACCTTCGTGCTGGTGGCCGACTTCGCGACGCCAGGCGCCAGCGAGTTCGCCTACGCGCTCACGCGGCTCGGCAACAATGTGCTCGGCTGCATGCTGGCGCTGCTGGCAACGTTCTATCTGTGGCCGACGCGTGAAAAGATCGACTATCGCGCCTATCTGGGCGAGGCCGTGCGGGCCAACCTCGCGTATCTGAGGGCGGCATTGGCGTCGCCGGCGCGAAGCGAGAAGGAGATGGAGCGCTTGCGCCGGGCTGCGGGTTTGAGCAGCAATAACGCCGAGGAGGCAATCGGCCGGATTCGACTCGAGAAGCTCGAGGACTCGATGGTCGACACGGTGACGCTGACGGTGTTGAGCGTGTTGCGGAAAATGGCGGGAACCGCGACCCAACTGCGCCTGAGTACGAACCGCCGCAACCTGCACGATGAACTCGGCGCGTGGATTGCCGCGACGAGTGCCGACATCGAGGCGGCCTTGAATCGAACCCTGCGGCCCATACGGCGCGAGCTTCCCGTGCGTGACCAGTTGACCTCGCTGGAAGCGGATGCGGTGGGAGAAATCGCGCTGATGCATCGGCTGCTCACGGAGCGGATGCGGGAGGCGAGGGGTTAGGTGGGCTCCCCCGATGCGGGCTCGGGCAGAAGTTCGGGTGCAGGCTCAGGCGCGGGCTCAGGCTCAGGCGTGGGCAACACCGATTCAAGTGTACGCAGCCCCGCGGCGAGTGCCCGCTTCTCGGAAGGCGCCAGGCGCTTGACCCAATACTCCGCACTCGACGCACTCGAACGGTTTGCCAACTCAAACGACGCCAGCACCTGCACCGGTTTGCGCGAACGCGTATAGCGCGCGCCTTCGCCGCTCACATGCTTGTCGAAACGCGCCTGCACGTCGGTGGCAATGCCGGTATAGACGCTGCCGTCCGAACATTCGAGCAGATACAGAAACCACGCCATGAGTACGCTTCAGCCTTTGAACGGATTGTGTTCGCGCAGCTCGTCCACATACGCGTGGATGCCGTTCTTTTCGTTGTCGAGGAAGCGGCCGACCGCATCGGCGAAGGCCGGGTGCGCAAGCCAATGCGCCGAGCGCGTCACCGTCGGCAGAAAACCGCGCGCCATTTTGTGCTCGCCCTGAGCGCCGCCTTCGAACACACCGAGCTTTTCTTCGATGCAGAATTCGAGCGGCTGGTAGTACGCGGTTTCGAAGTGCAGGCATGGCACATGTTCGAGCGCACCCCAGTAGCGGCCGTACAGGGTGCCGCCGGTTTTCGCGTCGCGCTGATAGACCACGAGCGAGCTGGCGATCGGCTTGCCCTCGTATTCGGCGATGACCAGCAGCAGATTTTCCGGCATCGAGGCGCCGATCATCCGGAAGAAATCGAGGTTCAGATACGGACTCGAAAAGTGCTCGCGGTAGGTCTGCCGATAACACTTGCTGAAGAAGCGCCAATCGGCGTCCTGGATATCCTCGCCGCGAATCCTGCGCAGGCTCACGCCGGCTTCCTGCACCTTGCGGCGCTCCGCGCGGATGTTCTTGCGCTTCTTCTGTTCGAGCGTGGAGAGGAAATCGTCGAAGTCGCGATAGCCGTCGTTCAGCCAGTGAAATTGCACGCCTTCGCGTTGCATCATGCCCAGGTCGGTCAGCGCAGCGCCTTCCGTTTCGGTCGGAAACAGCACGTGCAGCGACGACACGTCGGCTTGCTCGGCGAACGCCATCAACGTTGCCGCCAGATGTTTGAGGGCATGCGTATCCGCCGATAACAGCCGGTTGCCTTGCACCGGTGTGAACGGCACCGCGCACAGCAGCTTCGGGTAATACGGCAGACCGTTGCGTTTGTACGCGTCGGCCCAGGCCCAATCGAAGACGTATTCGCCGTACGAGTGCCCCTTCAGGTACACGGGGGCGGCGGCCACGAGCTTGTCGGTGCGCGGATCGGTGAGCGTGACGAATTGCGGCGCCCAGCCGGTATCGGCGACCGCGCATCGGGTCGCGGACAGCGCGCTGAGGAACTCGTGCCGCAAAAACGGCGTGGGCTGGGCCTGCTGCGCGAGAAGGGCGTTCCATTCCGCGGCGTCCACCTCGGAGGGCGACGCCAGAATGCCCGTGCGATAATCAAAGCGTTCCTGGTTCAATCTGTGTGACTGTTCCCAATGAGCGACGCAGGCCTGTAGCGATGCGTCGTTCGTTTATCCGATTTGTCCGTTGCCGTCGAGCTAACCAGCCGCGGTACTCGCAAGCCGCGTGGCTTGCCTGTCGATCCTGCCATGAAGACCCGAATCGCTCTTGCTCAAATCAATGTCACCGTCGGCGACTTCGCCGGCAATGTCGCGAAGATTGTCGCTGCCGCGCGCGCCGCGCACAACGATGGTGCGAAGCTGCTGATCGCGCCTGAACTCGCGCTATCCGGCTATCCGCCCGAAGATCTGTTGCTGCGTCCCGCGTTCTACGCCGCGAGTGCCGCTGCACTCGCCGATCTGGCCACGCAACTGAAGCCCTTCGCCGGCTTGCATGTGATCGTCGGCCATCCGCTGCGTGACCTGACGCACAACCCGCTGACGCACAACCCGCTGACGCACAACCCGCTGACGCACAACCCGTTGACGCACAGCGTGGCAAGCGGCCATGGTAATGCAAACGCGCCGATCGAGCGCGGCGTGCCGCCGGTCGATACCTTCAACGCGGCCTCGCTGATCGTCGACGGAGAGGTGGCCGGCACCTATCGCAAGCAGGATTTGCCCAACACCGAGGTGTTCGACGAGAAGCGCTACTTCGCTTCCGACCCGAAGCCGTTCGTGTTCGAACTGGACGGTGTGAAGTACGGCGTGGTGATCTGCGAGGACGCATGGCATGCGTCGGCCGCGCAGATGGCGAAGGCGGCGGGCGCGCAGGTGCTGCTGATTCCGAACGGCTCGCCGTATCACCTGAACAAGGAAGCAGTGCGCTTTGACATTCTGCGCGCGCGGATTCGCGAGACCGGCTTGCCCATGGTCTACGTGAACATGGTCGGCGCGCAGGACGAACTGGTGTTTGACGGCGGCTCGTTCGTGCTGGATGAAACGGGCGGACTGGTCGCGAAGATGGCGCAGTTCGAAGAGGGCAATGCGATTGTCGAGTTCGACGGCGGCAAGCCGCTGCCTGCCGCGATTGCGCCCGAGCTGTCGCTCGAAGCGCAGGTGTACGCCGCGCTCGTGATGGGCGTGCGCGACTACGTCAACAAGAACGGTTTCCCGGGTGCGTTGATCGGCCTGTCGGGCGGCGTCGATTCTGCGCTGGTGCTGGCCGTCGCGTGCGACGCGCTGGGTGCCGACCGTGTGCGCGCGGTGATGATGCCGTCGCGCTACACCGCGGACATTTCAACCACCGACGCTGCCGAAATGGCGCGCCGCGTCGGCGTGCGTTACGACGAAATCGCGATCGCGCCGATGTTCGACGCGTTCCGCAGTTCGCTCGCCGATGAATTCGCGGGCCGTGCCGAAGACGCCACCGAAGAAAACATTCAGGCGCGCATTCGCGGCACCTTGCTGATGGCGCTGTCGAACAAGTTCGGCTCGATCGTGCTCACCACCGGCAACAAGAGCGAGATGGCAGTGGGCTACTGCACGTTATACGGCGACATGGCCGGCGGCTTCGCGGTGATCAAGGACATCGCCAAGACGCTGGTGTACAAGCTGTGCCATTACCGCAACCAGGCCACGACCTTCGGCAAGCTGGACGTGATCCCCGAACGGATCCTGACGCGCGCGCCGTCGGCGGAGCTGCGCGAGAACCAGACCGATCAGGACAGCTTGCCACCGTACGAAGTGCTCGACGCGATCATGCGCATGTACATGGAAGAAGACCGCTCGCTGGCCGAAATCATCGCGGCGGGCTACGCGGTTGAAGATGTGAAACGCGTCACGCGCCTCATCAAGATCAACGAGTACAAACGCCGTCAGGCGCCGATCGGCATCCGCGTCACGCATCGCGCATTTGGCCGCGACTGGCGTTATCCGATTACGTCGCGCTATACCGAACCGGTGGAGTGAGCCGAAGCAAACCGTTGCTGCGGACTTACCCGATAGCAGAGCAGAAGCGCGCGCCGGGTTGCCGCAACGCGTCCGGCGCGGCGTAGAATAAAAATCATCCATTTCCCTTTCAACCTTCCAATCACGAGACGAGGTCCGCCATGAAGCGCATCACTGCAGTCATTAAACCGTTCAAACTCGACGAAGTGCGCGAGGCGCTCGCTGAAGTCGGTCTCACAGGGCTGACCGTGACCGAAGTCAAGGGTTTCGGCCGGCAAAAAGGCCATACCGAGCTCTATCGTGGTGCAGAGTACGTGGTCGATTTTCTGCCGAAGGTGAAGATCGAAGTGGTGGTCGCGGACAATCAGTGCGATCAGGTGATCGACGCGATCATCGGCGCGGCGCGCACCGGCAAGATCGGCGACGGCAAGATTTTCGTTGCGGACGTGGAGCGTGTGATCCGGATTCGTACGGGCGAAGAAAACGAAGCGGCAGTTTGAGCCGTTTGACTCGCACTGTTGAAACACAGCTTTAAAGCGGCGGTATTGGCACTCGCATAGTGCGCACCGTTCAGGTGCGCGAGGGTAGTGGCAAAATCGTGCGCGCAAATAAAAAACGGTGCGATACCCTTGCGGACATCGCACCGATACGCGCCTCTCGCAGCAGCGTGAAAAAGATTCTCTTGAAGAACTTGTGACTGCGCCCCTAAAGGAAATCCCCTTGGGGGCGCCCCGTTCGATTAGAACGAGTGTTGAATACCTGCGTACACACCCGATTGCTGGTGACCCGGAAGCGGGTTGTCCGTAGCGGTGGACGTGCCGGCGTTGTTCGCCTCCAGGCTGAAGTTCGCGTTCTTGCTGTTGCGAACCGTAGCGATCTGGATATCCAGCAGCGTGCGCTTGGACAGGTTGTACGAGCCGCCGATCGTGTAGATCGTTGCATTGCCCGCGCCATTGTTGCCGTTCACGTGGTACACCGCTGCGATCAGTGCTGCAGCCGGCGTTGCTTGCCACGTCACGCCGCCCCATTCGTGATCGAGGGTCGTCGGCTGGCCCGGCAGAACGCCAGAGGAACCTGCCGAACGGACAGCCTGGTATGCAGCCTGGACCTTGAACTGGCCGAGGAACACGTTCACGAGAGCCGAGTATTCGCGCGATGCCGCGAACACGCCGCTGCCGATGTTGCCCGGATTAACCGAGCTTGCCGCCGGACCGTACAGAACACCGTTGGCCGGGTTGCGGATTTCGTCATACAGGCCGCGAACCTGGAACAGCGAGTTCGTGTAGGTAACCTGTGCACCGGCTTCGCGACCTTGAGCAGTCGTGCCGTTGCCGTTCCAGCTCGTGGCGTTCGACAGCGCGTATTGACCGTAGAAGTCAAAGCCTGCGATCTTCGGCGACTGGTACGCGAAGTTGTTGCTCGATTGCGGCCAGTTGCGGCCACGCACCAGCGATGCCGACGACCAGTTCGATTGACCGAACGGGTCGAAGTCCCACACGCCGTTCGAGATATACAGCATACGGCCCATCGTGAAGGTACCGTATTGATCGTTCGCGAGGCCGACCGTTGCCCAACGATTGAAGAGACCGCCACCGCCAGGGCCCGCGCCCGTCATGGTATTGAAGGAGCCTTCCAACTGGAACAGCACCTTGTTGCCGCCACCGATGTCTTCAACGCCCTTCAAGCCCCACAGGCTGGTACCCCAGTCGCCGCTTTCTGCCTTGAAACGGTTGGTGCTGCCCGTTGCCTGGCCGTTTGCACCGACGCCTTGCGGAACGCCCGACATGTATTCCAGGCCTGCGTCAAGGCGGCCGTACAGCGTCACGCTGCTTTGGGCGTGCGCAACTACACCGGCTGTCATCAGCGCAGCGGCGAGCAAAGCTTTCTTCATCTTCTCCTCCATACCCTGTCAAAAAGTGAAACCCAGTACTGCGAATGGTGTTCGGACACAAGCGCGCCGAACAGAAATCGGTACCAGGGAGATTAGCGGGTGGATTGGGTCTCCTGCCGTGACGGATAGCCTCAGCGGGCTATTCTTCGCGCCATGCCGATCCCTCGCCGACCGGTTCTCCTCTGTTGCTTTGAAGTGAAACTACTTTTAATGAACTTTGTTTTGCTACTTTGGTTACTAATTTATCAAAAATACCCTGGACTGGGAGAAGAAATTAGTACCGGCCTGGGTTGATGTCTCCAAATTGCAATACGAATATGCACATGGAAGCGTTGCGATATCTCCAAAAAGACGGGAAACCCTTACACCACAAGGGAATCACGGATTGGGACAGGCAACGTTAAGGATTGCCACTATTGACGCTTCAAATGCGTCGGAGTAGGGCGGAAAGAGGGTGGTTCGGGCCACGGCTGGGCCCGTTTTGGCGGCCAGAATGGCCGGAATGTGCAGGTGAGCGAAGTAAAAAAAGGCGCCGTAAGCGCCTTGTAATGCTACTTTGACTACAGCCCAAATACCGGGCTGTATGACAGCTTTATTTGAGGCTGCCGGAGAGGAACTGCTTGAGCCGTTCGCTCTTCGTGTTGCCGAAGACTTCGTCCGGATGGCCTTCTTCCTCGACGCGGCCTTGATGCAGGAACATCACGTGATTCGACACGTTGCGCGCGAACGCCATTTCGTGGGTCACGACGATCATCGTGCGGCCTTCCTCGGCGAGCGTCTGCATGACCTTGAGCACTTCGCCGACCAGTTCAGGATCGAGCGCGGAAGTCGGTTCGTCGAACAGCATCACGTCCGGATGCATGGCCAGCGCGCGCGCAATCGCCACGCGTTGCTGCTGACCGCCCGACAGATGTGACGGGTACTGCTTCTCGAGACGAGGCGCGAGGCCTACTTTCTCCAGATACTCGCGGGCCCGCTCTTCGGCCTCCTTGCGCTTCAGACCCAGCACGTTGACCGGCGCCTCGATGATGTTCTCGAGCACGTTCATGTGCGACCACAGGTTGAAGTGCTGGAACACCATCGACAGCTTGGTGCGCACGCGCTGCAATTGCTTCGGATCGGACACGCGCAGCGCGCCGGCCTTGCCGATTTGCGTGCGGACTTCTTCGCCGTCGACAAAGATGCGCCCGGCGTTCGGCTGTTCGAGAAAGTTGATGCAGCGAAGCATCGTGCTCTTGCCCGAACCGGACGAGCCGATCACGCTGATCACGTCGCCGGCGTTGGCCTTCAGCGACACGCCCTTGAGGACTTCGTTGTCGCCGTACTGTTTGTGAAGCTCATCGACGAAGAGCTTTTGCTTCTTGGTGTTCATCGGGATCCTTGGCGGGCTTACTTGCCTGGGGCTTGAGTCAGTGCCCTTGGTTACTTGCCTTGCGGCCGCAGGTAAGCGAGCCAGCGATGCTCGGCGCGGCGGAACAGCCACACGAGCGCAAAAGAAATGCACAGATAGAGCAGGGCGGCGATGCCGAACGCATTGAACGACTGATACGTGGCCGAGTTCACGTCACGCGCGATCTTGAGAATGTCCGGCACGGTCGCGGTGAACGCGACGGTGGTGGCATGCAGCATCAGAATCACTTCGTTGCTGTAGTACGGCAACGCGCGGCGCAGCGCCGACGGCAGAATGACCCGCCGGTACAACGTGAACGACGACATGCCGTACGCGCGCGCCGCTTCGATTTCGCCATACGGGGTGGCCTTGATCGCGCCCGCAAAAATCTCGGTGGTGTACGCGCAGGTGTTCAGCGTGAAGGCGAGCAACGTGCAATGCATGCCGTCGCGGAAGAACGCGTTGGTCAGCTCGTGGTTGCGAATGATGTCGAGACTGTACAAGCCGGTGTAGCAGAGCAGCAGCTGCACGTAGAGCGGTGTGCCACGGAAGACATATGTATACAGCCACACCAGGCCGGCGAGCCATTTCTTCTTCGACACGCGCGCGACCGCGAGAGGAATCGACAGGCAGAAGCCGAGCCCGATCGACACCACCAGCAGCCACAGCGTGATCGCGACGCCCGTGAGACGGTAGCCGTCGGTATAGAGATAGTTGCGCCAGTATTCCTGAATGATCTCGATCATAGATCCGCCTTTCGCACGCCAGTCGAGTAACGCTTTTCGAGGTACATCAGCACGAAGTTGGACACTGTGGTGATGACGAGATAGATCGCCCCTGCGAGCAGGGTGAAGAAGAAGAACCGCAGCGTGCCCTTGCCGGCATCCTGCGAGGCTTTGACTACGTCCGCGAGACCGATGATCGACACCAGCGCCGTGGCTTTCACCATGACCTGCCAGTTGTTGCCGATGCCGGGCAGCGCGAAGCGCATCATCTGCGGGAACATGACCCGCGAGAACACCTGCCAGCTGGTCATGCCGTAGGCCGCGCCTGCTTCGAGCTGGCCGCGCGGCACCGCGAGAAAGGCGCCGCGGAAGGTCTCGGTGAAGTACGCGCCGTAGATGAAGCCCAGCACCGCAACGCCGGCTACGAACGGGTCGATGTCGATCTGGTCCCAGCCGAGCAGGTCGGTCAGGTTATTCAGCCAGATCTGGATGCTGTAGAACAGCAGCAACATCAGCACCAGGTCGGGCACGCCACGCACGAGCGTCGTATAGACGGTGCCCACGCCATAGGAGAAGCGGTTCTTCGACAGTTTCGCCGCCGCGCCGAGCAGGCCCAGCACGAAAGCGAACGCCAGCGACAACACCGCCAGTTTGACGGTCTGCCAGGTGCCGCTAAGAAGCAGCGGGCCGTAGCCTTGAAGGAACATAGGGGGTCCTTGACGATGCGCTTATGGCGCACCGCGAAAGACGCGGCCAGCTGTGCACCGCGTTTGCCGCGAGCCTGAGCCCGCCGTTTCCTGCGGCGCACAGCGCACCGCTGTGCAAATCATGACTGCATGGCCGTTGCCGGTCTTGCAGCGCGCTTGTCGACTCTTGTTTTGAATCGGGGTTGAAGCTGCTTCTGAAACTGTTGCCGACTGTATTACGAAGCCTCGGGAAAGCCCATGCGGGCGAGCCCCGAGTTTCGTGGGTGCTGCATATTGCGGGGTGCCTCGCCCGGCTGCCGGTCCGACGACCCGCTGCCTGGTTCAGTGCCCGGCTCAGCGCCCAGGATAGATATCGACGTCGAAATACTGCTTTTCGAGCTTCCTGAACGTACCGTCCTGATGCACCTGCGCCAACGCCTGATTGAACATCGCTTTCAGCTCGACGTCTTCCTTGCGAAGGCCGATGGCCGTGCCTTCACCAATCGTCTTCGGGTCTTTCACTTCCGGGCCGGCCCAGCTGAAGCCTTTGCCGCGCGGGGTCTTCAGGAACCCGGCATCGGCTTGCAATTCGTCCTGCAACGCGGCGTCGAGACGCCCCGAAGCGATGTCGGCATACACCTGATCCTGATTCTGGTAGGACACCACGGTCACGCCTTTGGGCTCCCAGTACGCCTTGGCGTAGGCTTCCTGAGTCGAACCCTGCTCGACGCCGACATGCTTGCCCTTCAGCGATTCAGCCGTGGGCAGGAGCGGCGAGCCGGCTTTGGCGATCATGCGGGCTGGCGCGTCGAACAGCTTGCCGGAGAAATCGATCTGCTCGCGGCGCTTGTCCGTGACGGTCAGCGACGACACGATCGCATCGAACTTCTTGCCCTTCAGGGCCGGAATGATCCCGTCCAGATCCTGTTCGACCCACACGCATTTGACGTTCATCTTCGCGCACAGCGCTTTCGTCAAATCGACGTCGAAGCCGACGACCTGGCCGCTGGCCGCCTTCGATTCGAACGGCGGGTAGCTGGCGTCCACCCCGATGCGCACGGTTTTCCATTCTTTCGCCATGGCGCCGGTGGCCATGACGGCAAGCGCCACGCACAGTGCGGCCTTCTTCATGTTTCTCCTGGATCAAACTGATCGTCGTGGTGCACCGATCTCGACGACCGCCGGCTCGTGGCCGGCCGTCGCTATTCTAGGCGGTCAAAATTGTCGCGCCGCGTCCGGGTTCCGCTTTGGTTTCGCTGCGGTTCCGTTCCGCTTCTGTCCAGCTTCTGTCCCGCTTCCGCGCAGGTCTTTTCGACGTATCCGGCGAAATCGGCGAGAGTGCGAAACCCGCGGCAGCCCCATCGCGGCTTGGCCGCCGAGCCCGCCGGCGCACCTTTGGCGCCCACGCGTCTTGAAAAGGGCGGTATTTTACCCGAACAGGGGCGAGGCGCCAGTGCGGCACGCCGTCAACCGCCGGTGGGTGGGCGCATGCGTTGTGGATGCGCGACGCTGGCGACGCCCAGTCTGGCTGTGTTCGCGCGTGTTCATTCGCCCGATGATCGGCACGCCGGCGGCCGGAATCGCGAGGCGGCCCGCCAGTAGCCGGGCTGGCAGCGCCGAGCGCCCGGCCGGCCCGAGATTGCATGGATTTATGGAACGATCCGGTGCGCCGTTGCCGATTGTTTAGCGTGCCTCGCGCCCATACATTCTGGGCATTGTTATTGAGTCACTGGGAGACCTTCATGATCGAGATTCGCCGTTCCGACGAACGCGGCCACGCCAATCACGGCTGGCTCGATTCGTATCACAGCTTCTCGTTTGCCGATTACCGCGACCCGCAACACGTGCATTTCGGCCCGCTGCGGGTGATCAACGAAGACCGTATCGCAGGCGGCCAGGGTTTCGGCACGCATGGCCACCGCGACATGGAAATCGTCACCTATGTGCTCGAAGGCGCGCTCGCGCACCGCGACAGCATGGGCAACGGCTCGACTATCCGGCCGGGTGACGTGCAGCGCATGAGCGCCGGCACGGGCGTGATGCACAGCGAGTTCAACGCATCGCAGGACGAGCCGGCGCACCTGTTGCAGATCTGGGTGATCCCGCAGCGCGTCGGCGACCAGCCCGGCTACGAGGAAAAACGCTTTGACGATGCCGACAAGCGCGGGCGTCTGCGCGTGATCGCCTCGCCCGACGGCCGGGACGGTTCCGTCACGATTCACGCGGATGCCTCGATCTACGCGGCGTTGCTCGACGGCGCGCAAGAGGCTTCGTACGCGTTGCCGAAAGGGCGTCTGGCCTATGTGCACGTGGCGCGCGGTGCGCTGACCGTGAATGGCGAAGCGCTCCAGGCGGGCGACGCCGCCAAGCTCAGCGGGACCGATATGGTGACGCTCGAGAAGGGCGAGAATGCCGAAGTGCTGCTGTTCGATCTCGGCCCGCTCAACGGCTAAGCAACCGCCAAGCAACCGCCAAGCAACGGCCAGGCGCCAGTCACGGGCCGCTCAAGCATCGGCCGATAGCCCGGGGGGCGGACGCTGGTTGCGAGCGCAACGAGTACCTCGGCCCGAAGCGCAGACTGCGCGCAAACAAAAACGCCACGGAAGATTTTCCGTGGCGTTTTTGCATTCGGAAGGCGGCCCCGCAAGCCGCCTTCCGCCCGTGTCATACCGCTTATTGATTCGCGGCGGGCGCCGACGCCGCGCCCTTATGATGCTGCCAGCGCTCTTGCATCTTTTCGTGACGCGCTTCCATCTTCGCAAAACGCTGCTTCAGCGCGGTGCTGACAGTGGTTTTCTGCTGGTCGTTCAAGCCGTTATAGAAAGCGAGCCACGCATCGGTGGTTTGCTGACGCAGTTGCGCGTCTTTCTGCTCGACCTGCTGGTGCGCCGCAGCCATGGCGTTCAGATCCAGGATCGGCTGCTGCTGCGCGGCCTTCATCTGGTTCTTGATCTGTTCATGGTTGGCGCGCATGGCCTGATGGTTCTGCTTCATTGTGTCGAGCGCGGCCTGCCATTGCTTTTCCTGATCCGCGTTCAGCTTAAGCTGGTCGTGCAGTTGCGTCAGTTCCTTCATGAAGTGGCCATGCCAGCCACCAGGGCCGCCTTGACCGGCGGGTTGTGCGGCATAGGCGGCACCCGCGCCGATGGCAAGGGCGGTAGCGGCGACGGCGAGAACGCGCGACATCTTTTTGGTGGACATGTAAAGCTCCTTGTAATGGAATAGCCGACGATGCAACCGGTGATAGAGGACGGCCTGCATTCGGTAAGTCACAGCGTAGAGAAACGAGTCGGGCGCTGTGTTACGCGAACGGATGCGGCTATTACGGGTCATTACGTGCGCCTTTCACGGTAACACCCGGTAACCCTTGCGGGCCGTCTGAAATCGAAAACCCCTCCTACCGCGCGTTAAACTTCATCCCATGGCTACTCAAATACTTGTTGTTGACGACGACGTCGAATTGCGCGATCTGCTGCGCGACTATCTGGCCCGTCAGGGCATCGAAGTTTCGGTGCTGCACGACGCGGGCACGCTCGAGCGCAGGCTCGAACGCGAGCGTCCGGATCTGATCGTGCTCGATCTGATGATGCCGGGCGTAGACGGGCTGACCGCGCTGCGCAAGCTGCGCGCGTCGGGCGACGACATCCCTGTGATCATGCTCACCGCACGTGCTGACGACGTGGACCGGATTGTCGGGCTGGAGCTCGGCGCGGACGACTATCTCGGCAAGCCGTTCAATCCGCGCGAACTGTTGGCGCGCGTGCAGGCGGTGCTGCGGCGGCGCCGCACGCTGCCGTCGGCGGCGGCGCCGGAGCAGCGTGAGCCGTTCAATTTCGGCCGCTTCACGCTGGATTTCCAGTCGCGCACGCTGCATCTCGAAGACAAGCCGCTCACGCTCTCGGGCAGCGAATTCGCGCTTCTGAAGATTTTCGTCAATCACCCCATGCGCACGCTCACCCGTGAGCGCCTGCTTGAATTGCTGCATGGCCCGGAGTACGACGGCACCGACCGCGGCATCGACGTACAGGTGTGGCGTCTGCGTCGCATTCTCGAAACCGATCCGTCCACGCCGCGCTTCATTCAAACGGTGCGCGGGCGCGGCTACGTGTTCGTGCCGGATGGCGAGCAGCATGCGTCGGCCCATTGATTCGCTTTTCGGGCGCCTGGCGCTGCTAGTTATTGCAGTGCTGCTCCTGTCGCATTTCGCGTGGTACGCGCTGATGCGGCTCGAGCGCAGCCAGTTGCAAACGCGCTATGCCGTCGAGGAAGCCACCTTCCTCGTCGACGCGGTGCGTCAGCACGTCGCCCGCACGCCGGATCTGCCCTTGCCGTCACGTGTGCGGCTGGTCGATCCGGCGAGCTCCGACGTGCCGCCGGACAGCACTAATCTGCCTGCGCCGCTTGAACGCTTTATCGAAGACGTGCGCGATCGCATGCCGGCCGGCACGCTGGTGCGGATCGGCCAGCCTGGCCGTCCACCCACGCTGTGGGTGCGCGCTACCACGGATCGCAGTTGGATCGTCGTGCCGGTGCAACCCTTGCGCCCGCCGCGCTCGCTCGATCGCACGGTGCTGTGGCTCGCCATCATTTTCTCGTTCGCGGTGATGGCGGCGCTCTTTGCCGCATGGGCGCTGCAGCAGCCGTTACGTTCGCTCGCCCAGGCGGTGGCGCGCTTCGGCCGCGGCCTGCCGGTGCCGCCGGTCCCCGAGCGCGGTCCGCGCGAGTTGCGGCAGTTGACGCACGGCTTCAACCAGATGGTTCAGGAAGTGGCGCGCACTGAAAACGACCGGGCGGTCATGCTGGCCGGCGTCGCGCACGATCTGAAAACGCCGCTGGCACGCTTGCGGCTGCGCGCTGAAATGATGGAAGAAGTGAAGATGCGTGACGGCGTTGTGCGCGACGTCGATTCGATGACGCATATCGTCGAGCAGTTTCTGGTGTTCGCCCACGACGGCGCCGATCGCAGCGAAGCGGTCGAAGTAGACGCGCAGTGCGACCGGGTGGTGCGCAGTTATCGCGCGGTCGCAGCCGGTGCGCCCACGGTGCGCACCGAGCTCAATGCTGGGCCGGGTTTCCTGCTGCCTGCGGCGACGCTCGACCGGATTCTGTCGAACCTGCTGGACAATGCACATGCCTACGGCGCGCCGCCGATCGTGGTCGCCACGGCGCGAACCGCGCAAGGTTTCACGCTTTCGGTAAGCGACAATGGCGGCGGCATCGCCGCGCAGGACCTGATCAATGCCAGCCGCCCGTTCGTGCGGCTCGACCCGGCACGCGGCGGCAACGGTCATAGCGGGCTGGGGCTCGCAATCGTCGAGCGTCTGGTGCGGCGGGCGGGCGGGGAGTGGGAGATCGGCAACCACGAAGGCCGTGGCTTGCGGGTCTTGATGAGCTTTCCGTTCGAAGTGGTGCCGCGCGTCACGGCGGCCTCGGAAAGCGTCTGGTAGGTTGAGCGGGGCCGGGGCAGCAGGTGCCTGGCCCTCTAACTTCATGCCGGAACGCGCGCCCGGCAATGGCTGCCTCAGTCTGAAGCTAGTCTGAAAACAGCGTATTCAACGCATTCGCCGCGTCACTATCCACCGTATTCCACGTGACCGTTTCGGCTTCAAAAATATAGTGCGTGGTGTATTTGCCGAGACGCGTGAGTATTTCTTCCTGAATCAATTCCGGTGCGACATCCAGTTTCAGATACCACGCGGTCGACGACAGGCGTGTCTGGAACGCGCCATATTCGGCCAGCAAATGGTCGAATGCGTCAGCATCCTGATCGCGACAGACGATGACCAAATTTCCCTTCATGCGAATCTCCCGTTAGAGCGGTAGCGGCAACCTCAATGTCAGGGTTGATGATACCTGCTTCCTTACGGAACGCCGGAGGGCCAACTTGCTTTGCGTCAGTTGCCGCGCTTGAGCGGGCGCCGGTGGCGCGACAGGCACGGCGGGCAAGGCAGTGCCAATTGAATGTCGGCGCGGACCGGCACGCGACTAACCGGTATGAGCGAATTTCACCAGGCGTTGGCCACCGTCCGCGCGGGCGGCGCGGTGTCGTCAGGCGGCAGCGCTTCGATGCGGTCGCGCCCGCCCGTCTTAGCTGCGTAAAGCGCCATGTCGGCGCGGCTCATGATGCGCTCGGGCAGATCGTCGGCGGAGAGTTCGGTGATGCCGATGCTCACGCTCAGGCCCACCGAAGCCGGCAGTTTCGGCGAAGGAACCGCCTTGAGACGCAGGCGCAAGCGCTCGACGACTTCGCGCCCCCCCTCCAGATCCGTGGCCGGCAGCAGCAAGCCGAACTCTTCGCCGCCCAGCCGGCCGATTGCATCGGTGCCGCGTAATTCAGCCCGGCAGGTGTCGACGAAATGTTCGAGCGCGCGGTCGCCGGCGGCGTGGCCGAAGCGGTCGTTGATCTGCTTGAAGTGGTCGAGGTCGGCAATCGCCATGCACAACGGCTCATTGCCCGCATGCGCGCGTTCGATCTCGTGACGCAGCAGGTCAAGGAAGTAGCGCCGCGACAGTGCGCCGGTCAGCGCATCGTGGCGCGCTTCGGCCGAGAGCAGGGTGTTGGCCGATTGCAGTTGTTCGGCAAGATCGCGGGTGGCGCGATGGTGGCGCCGCTCGCGCACGTACGACACGGTGATCACCCACGCAAGCGCGACGGTGCCGGCCAGCGTCAGAAACACCAGCAGATGATCGCGCTTGTGATTGCGCAGCAGCTCGGGCCAGGCCGCGAGCGGATCGACCAGATGGGCCGACAGCCCCGAATTCAGGCCGCCGCGTGCCTGGTATAGCGCGGGCGTGCGCTGCTCGCTCATGCCGAACAACTGGCTGGCGATGGCGGCGGGAACCCAGGGCGCCTGCTCGCGCACCTGAGTGTCGATCTGGATCCGGACGTCGGGGAGGATGTCGCGGCGGTAGATGGTCCGGCGCTCGGCGGCGCTCATCTGCGTGACGCGCGAGTTCGGCAGGGCATGGCCTTCGAGTTCGCTGTTGTGCGCCATGATGATGACGCCGTGTTCGTCCGCGACGAAGGTGCCGGCATGGGCGACCCAGTGGCGCAGCCGCGCGATCCCCACCTTGGCCACCACGGCCCCCACCAGCAGGCCGTCGGCGTAGACCGGCGCCGCGATGAAGATGCCAGGCTCGCCGCTCGAACGGCCCACGCCATAGGCTTCCGAAAACGCACCGAGCAGGGCATTCGTCAGATAGCTGCGCGTGCGCATGTCGACGCCGACGAAGGAGCGTTCCGCGGCGAGCGGATTATTGGCGGAGTTGCTCGATGCGACGCAGGTGCCGTTGGTGTTGACGAGCCAGATCTGATCGAGCCCGGAAAAGCCTTGTGCGTCATGCAGGAAGTTGCTCACGGTGAGCATCTGCGGGTCTTTTAGCAACGCGGCGCGCAAGGCGGGTTCCGTCGCTTCGCCGTTCGCGGCATAATTCTGCGATTGCACCAGCGCGTGCTGGACCACGTCCATTTCGGCCATGGTTGCGGGGATCGCCCGAGACATCGAAAGATCGCTCGCGATCACCTCGGCCATGTTATCGACGATCGACGTGGACATTTGCCGCTGTGTGCGCAAGGCCGCGTCCAGCTCTTGCTGTACCATCCGGTCCGCAACCATGCCGGCCACGAACCAGCAAACGAGCACGATCAGCGCGAAGCTGATCGGTCCGGTTGCCTGGCGCAAGGTTGTCCTGTTCATCGACTCTCAGATCCGTCTGGCTGTGGCATGCAACTAGCTCATTCGTGGCAGCGCGGTGGCGCCGTTTTGTCCGGTTTTTTGCCCGGTTGTTTCCGCCCAGCTGTTATGCCCTCATGGAAGCGGCTGGCGATACGGCCTCGGTATGGGCCGCGCTGGGTGCCGCGCAGGGGGCCGATATAACCGTACACAGCGTGCGTCTTTTGATTTTAACCGTCATGGGGCCTGACGCCACTGTTATTGCGGGAATGCGAAGTGTGTCCGTCCCGTTCATCAGGTCCTTAACGGCAGCGTGTCGGCTTTCTGAATGGCAACGCGGGTTTTCAGGGTGTTTGAAATACCTGGCCAGCTCGCGCTCGCGATTGCCTGAAAAGTGGCTGACACACGAGGGGAGATAATGCGCTGCACCTCGCCGGATCGACGCTGGATGAAGGCAGCTTGAAGGCCGTCTGAAGGCCGTGGCCGGGGCGTACGCTGCTATTTGCTGGTATTTGGCGCGAAAGGTTGTGCCTGAAACATAGGATGGTGTAGTGTCGTGCCGTCCAAAACAAGGAAAGCCCGCCGGCCTTAGGGCGGCGCCCGCGGCGACAAAGCAGTCCGGCTTCGCGGTATGGTCCTGGGCGGCTCGCTCAAGGACACGTCCGCACCGGTCTATGTGTCTCCAACGCTAACGATTTACCGCGCACACGCGTTTTGCCATGCCTGATTTCCGCTTTCCGGACCGATCTTCAGACTGCCGCGCCGAAGCCGCGGCCTCCTTTGTCTATTCGAACACCTGTAATAACGAGGAGGCCGCCTGATGGACTTCAGTTTCGACCTGAAACGCACCGCAAACGCTTCGGCGTGGCGATTATTGCCAAACGGCTGGGATTTCGTCGCCTTCCCGCTGATCATCTGCGTGATCGCGATGGCCGCGATCGGTTTTCATCAGACGCTAGCGCCGATGTCGACGCTGAAGACCCAGGTCATCTCGCTCGACCCGTCGAGCCTGCCTGAATACGCCATGCGCACGACGCTGCGCATGCTGGCGGCAATGGTGGCCTCGCTCGTCTTCACGCTGGTTTATGGCACGCTCGCCGCGAAGAGCCGCCGCGCGGGTCTCGTGCTCGTGCCGATTCTCGACATCCTGCAGTCTGTGCCGGTGCTGGGCTACATTTCGTTTACGGTCACGTTCTTCCTCGCGCTGTTCCCGGGGCGCGTGCTCGGCGCGGAGCTCGCCGCGATCTTCGCGATCTTCACGAGCCAGGCGTGGAATATGACCTTCAGCTTCTATCAGTCGCTGCGCACGGTGCCGCGCGATCTGGATGAAGTGTCGCGGGGCTTTCATCTGACGGGATGGCAGCGCTTCTGGAAGCTCGAGGTGCCGTTCTCGATGCCCGGCCTCATCTGGAACATGATGATGTCGATGTCGGGCGGCTGGTTCTTCGTGGTGGCTTCCGAAGCCATCACGGTGGGCAACAACACGATCACGTTGCCGGGGATCGGCGCGTATCTGGCGCAGGCGATCTCGGACAAGAATCTTCACGCGGTCGGCTGGGTGATTCTGGCGATGACGGTCGTGATTCTGGCCTACGACCAGTTCCTGTTCCGCCCGCTCGTGGCGTGGGCCGACAAGTTCCGCATGGAAACGACCAGCTCCGGCAATGCCCCGGAGTCGTGGCTGCTCGACCTGATCCGCCGTACCCGCCTGATCCACCGCCTGCTGGTGCCGATGGGCTGGGTCTTCGCGAACGCCGCGCGCGTGCCGATGCGTTTGCCGGCATTCGACCGCGTTCGCTTCGCGATTCCGCAGCGCCAGAAATCGTCGCGCGTGGGCGACATCGTGTGGGGGATCCTCGTGATCCTTCTGACCGTGTATGTCGTGTACAGCGTCGTGGCGTATGTGCGCACCGGCGTGACGCTCGACGAAGTGGGGCACGTGTTCGTGCTGGGCCTCATTACGCTGCTGCGGGTGGCGCTGCTGATCGCGATCTCGTCGGTGATCTGGGTGCCGCTCGGCGTGCTGATCGGGCTGCGTCCGGCGCTTGCCGAGAAGATCCAGCCGCTTGCGCAGTTTCTGGCGGCGTTCCCGGCAAACCTGCTGTTTCCGGTATTCGTGATCGTGATCGTGCGCTTTCACCTGAACCCGGACATCTGGCTGTCGCCGCTGATCGTGCTCGGCACCCAGTGGTATATCCTGTTCAACGTGATTGCGGGCGCGAGCTCCTACCCGAACGATTACCGCGAGGCGGCCGCCAACTTCGGCATCCGCGGCTGGCAGTGGTGGCGCAAGGTGATGCTGCCCGGTATCTTCCCGTACTACGTGACGGGGGCGATTACCGCATCCGGTGGCGCGTGGAACGCGAGTATCGTCTCCGAGTTCGTGCAATGGGGCGATACCAAACTCGCCGCACACGGTTTGGGTGCATACATTGCGCAAACTACCGCCGCGGGCGACTTCCCGAAAATCATTCTCGGCATCGCCGTGATGTCCCTCTTTGTGACCTTGTTTAACCGCCTGCTGTGGCGTCCGATGTACGCCTATGCCGAGGCCAAGCTTCGGCTCGATTGAGTAAATTTAAGGCAAACCGCGATGCAAAATCCTAAAGCTGCCGTAACCGCCGCGCCGGTCCAGACGCCGCCGATGCCTCCGCGCCTGGGTGAGGAAATTCTGTGCGTCAAGGACGTGTGCCGGGGGTTCAACAAGACCCAAGGCGAGTTGCTCGTCCTCGACGATGTGAACCTGTCGCTGCGCGAAGGTGAGATCGTCGGCATGCTGGGCCGTTCGGGCTCGGGCAAGTCGACCCTGTTGCGTATCATCGCCGGCCTGATCGAGCCGACCGATGGCGAAGTGACGTATCTGAGCAAGCCGCTCGACGGCCCGGCGAAGGGCGTCGCGATGGTGTTCCAGACCTTCGCGCTATTCCCGTGGCTGACCGTGCTGCAGAACGTGGAAGCGGGTCTCGAAGCGCAAGGCGTGGGGGCGCGCGAGCGTCGCGAACGCGCCCTGGCTGCGATCGACCTGATCGGTCTCGACGGGTTTGAGAACGCGTATCCGCGCGAGTTGTCGGGCGGCATGCGCCAGCGCGTCGGCTTTGCGCGCGCGCTGGTGGTCGATCCGACGCTGCTGCTGATGGACGAGCCGTTTTCCGCGCTCGACGTGCTGACCGCGGAAACCTTGCGGACCGACCTGCTCGACCTGTGGACGCAAGGCCGCATGCCGATCAAATCGGTGCTGATCGTCACGCACAACATCGAGGAAGCGGTGTTCATGTGCGACCGCATTCTGGTGCTGTCGTCGAATCCGGGTCGGGTGATTGCCGAGATCAAGGTGCCGTTCAAGCATCCGCGCAACCGGCTGGATCCGGCGTTCCGCCGTCTGGTCGACGAGATCTACGCCAAGATGACCGCGCGCCAGACCGACGAATCGACCAAGAAGGGGCTCGAACTCGGCAGCTGGCTGCCGCATGTGTCGACCAACCTGATGGCCGGTCTGATCGAAACGCTAGCCGCCGCGCCGTACCACGGCCGTGCCGACATGCCGGAAATCGCCCGCTCGCTGCATCTGGAGGTGGACGATCTGTTCCCGGTGGCCGAAGTGCTGCAGCATCTGGGTTTCGCCGACGTGCGCGAAGGGGATATTTTCCTGACGCCGCCGGCACGCGTCTTCTCGGAATTCGGCACGCAGGAACGCAAGATGATGTTCGCGGAGCACCTGCTGCGCCACGTGCCGCTCGCGGCGCGGATCAAGAAGGTGCTGAACGAACGCCCGGGCCATCGCGCGCCGCGCGTGCGCTTCGAGCAGGAGCTGGAGGATTTCCTGTCGGACAGCGCTGCGGAAGAGACGCTTGACGCGGTGATCAACTGGGGCCGTTATGGCGAGATCTTCTCGTATAACGACCAGACCGAAATCTTCAGTCTGGAAGACGTGGAGTCTTAAACACGGTCGGGTTGATTAAGACGCCAGAGGCGAAAGCCATGCAAAAAACGGCAGGGGAGACCCTGCCGTTTTTTTATTGCAGATTGCCCCAGCGCTCGACCGCCGGTTCCGCCGATGCCCATTTCCAACCCTTGTCCTGACGGCACGCGCTGGCTGTGTACCAGTCTTCGTGCGCATTCGGATCGTCGCCGTCCTGCACCGAGAACACGAATTCCTTGCACAGCGCGAGCGCCGAGCTGAACGCGCGCGTCACGCGCACCTGGCCATGGCCGTTCTCGATCGGCAGCGAGTGCTTGACCGCCCAGGGCCGTGTCTCGCCGACCGGCATCGCGCCCGCCAATGCGGCGATCAGGTTCTGCTGATCGGTGTGCATGGTACGCATGTAGCGGTTGACGGCCTCGTCGGTCGCGGCCTGCACGGCGATACCGACGCCGATGCCGACTGCCGGGTTTGCAGTCACAAGGCCCGACGCGACGCCGGCTGCGGCACCGCTCGCCGCGCCGACCGACGAGCAGCCACTTGTCAGCAGGCTGGCGCCGACGCAGATCGCAGCGGCCAGCACGAGCCGCAGCCGGTTGCCGGCAAGCGCCGCCGTACGCGCGCGCGGAGCGTGGGCGGCACGTGCGCCATGATCGGTGCGTAGTTCAGACAGCGCGCATCCATTCTGGGGACGTGGAAGCGACAGCGCCCTCATTGCAGCGCACCCCAGCGCTCGGTGGCGGGTTCGGCCGACGCCCATTTCCAGTTGTCGCCATCACGGCAGATCGACGCGACGTAGAACGCGCTGCTGGCCGGCACATTTTTGGTGGCGGTCTGGTCGACCGAGAAGACGATTTCCTTGCAGTCGAGCGCGCCGGTGCTGATCGTGCGGCTGACCGTGACGCGGCCGTGTTCGTCGTCTTCGATCGGCACCGAATGGGTCACGCTCCACGGTGCAATCGCGCCGACCTCCAGGGGGCCGGCGATTTTGGCGATGCCGTCCTGCGTGTTCTTATGGACTACGCGTTCCGAGTACTGCACGCCGGCGCGTGCTGCGGCCACTGCGCCGAGACCGATGCCGGTTGCGACCGCGGCATTGCTGGTGACTTTGGCCGCGAGCGCGGCGCCTGCGACACCGGCGCCGGCGGTGGCGCCTTCGGAATAGAGCGAACTACATCCGCTCAAGGCCGACGTGATCGCCGCTGCCAACGCGACGAGCGCCGTGATATTCAGGCGCCCACGGTTGGCTGCTTTGGACGCGTTGGCTGTTTGTTTTACTCCTGCGGCCCACACCATACTTTTTTGCATTTCCCTGTCTCTGCTCCTGCAAGTGCCTTCACACACGCGTGGTTCATTCACGTGCTTCACGTTTGTGAACGGCGGGCATGCGAGAGGCACGGCTTTCTCATCGTTGCACTATGCGCTGCCGCATTTTGCAGGATGCGATTTGTAATTGGCAGTGGGAAAGTGCAAGCAATTGCAAAAGATGGTGCGAGTCAAATCGGTTTCTGGTGGATAGAAGCCGATTTGATTGGTGGTGCGAAGGGATTAATTGTGAGATGACGTGTCTGCAAAAAAGGGTCGTTTCAGCGAGGAGGGTCTGTATAACAAGCGCACAAAGCGGGTAAAAAAGTGAGCGCTCAGTACACGGAAGAGACACGCTCACGTGAACCAGGCGCGTGAGCGCCCGGCACCGTTTATGGCTCGGTTTCTTCTTCCGCGCCATCCTCGCCGCCGTACACGCTCAAGCGGTTGTACAGCGTTTTCAGACTCACGCCGAGCGCTTTGGCCGCGCGCCGCTTGTCGCCGCCGCAATATTTGAGCGTGCCGAGAATGATCTGCTTTTGCGCATCGGCAAGGGGCGTGCCGATCCACACGCTCATCGCGTCGCCCTGCGTCACCGGCTTTTTCACGCGCGAGGCGAGATGCGGGTGCGGCAATTCGACTGTTTTCTCCGCGAGAATGAAGGCGCGATACACCGCGTTCTTCAGCTCGCGCACATTACCCGGCCAGGACCAGGTCCGCAGTGTTTCGATCGAGCGTTTGCTGAAGCTTTTGCCCGTGCTTTCCTGCTGATTCAGCAAGGCGAGAAAGTGCTGGGCGAGCAGTTCGCGATCGCCCTCGCGTTCGCGCAACGGCGGTGCGCGCAACGGGAAAACCGCGAGCCGGTACATCAGGTCTTCACGCAGACCGTGTTCCTTCACGGCGACCGCGGGGTCGCGATTGGTGGCCGCGATGACGCGCACGTCGCTGTGAATCAGATCGTTGCCGCCGACTCTGAAAAACGTGCCGGTCTCGAGTGCGCGCAAAAGTTTGACCTGGCGCACCGGCGCCATTTCAGTGATTTCGTCGAGAAACAGCGTGCCGCCGTTCGCATGCTCGAAATAACCGATGCGGCCCTGCACTGCACCGGTGAAGCTACCTTTTTCGTGGCCGAACAACTCGGCTTCGATGAGTTCGTCGGGAATCGCGCCGCAGTTCACGGCGATAAACGGGGCATCCTTGCGGCTGCTTTGATCGTGAATCGTGCGGGCAATCAGTTCCTTGCCGGTGCCGGATTCGCCGATGATCAGCGCGGTCGCGTCGGTGCTGGCGACGCGTTCGATCTGTTCGTACAGATCGAGCATCACCGGCGACGAGCCATACAGCAGCCCGTACGATTTCAGTCCCGCGATGCCGTCCGCGACGCGCTGCTTCGTCCGTGCGGCGGAGACGGCTGGCGGGTCCAGGTCGATTGACGCCATAAACGAGGGAGTCCTGTGCAAATGGGGTTCGGTGTTGCGGTGCCCAAGCCTTGACGCCCTTGGAGCAAGACAGGCCAGTTCGGTCACTATCTCATATAAATTCGATTTAACCACTTTGGCCGTGCTTCCGGCAATCCATGTGGCGGGCGGCGAAATGGCCGGTCGCACGCCTGTCGAAAGTGCCTGGGCCCGTGCCGCTATGGATGAGAGCGGCAAATTGACCGGGCACGGCATTTGCGGCATGAATTCGACGTGTGTGCGCACTTGAGCAGATCTGTTCAAGGCGCGCTGACGGCGGATGCGATTCCGCGATGGTTCGTCGTGCGGCGAACGCAAGCAGGACGCAAATGGGACGCAAGCGCCGAATTCAGACATAGGAGCGAATAATGAGTGACACCACGCAACAGCTAGCACTCGGCGGCCAGAAGATTGTCGAAGATCTGGGAGTGCTGCTGACGGATTCGGAAGAGATGCTGCGGCTGGCGGCCAATATGCCGGGCGAGGGCGTCGATGCACTGCGCGAACGGCTGAGGGCGCATGTCGAAACGCTGCAAACGGCGCTCGGCGACGCACAGCAAAACGCGAAGCATCGCTACCGCGTTGCTGCCGTCAATGCCGAACGCTACGTGAGACGCAACCCGTGGCGCTCGCTCGGCATGGCCGCGGGCGCCGGCTTCCTGCTTGGCGTTATCACGGCGCGCTGACGCGCCATGTCGGACGCAGGTTCGCGAGGCGACAACAAGGAGTTCACGATGGGACGACCCAAAATTGGCATCTTCGGCGCGCTGGTGGCGCTCGGTGGATTTATGGCTTTTCGCTACGTGCAGCGAAACCGTGCCGCACAGGTTTCGGCGGCGCGTGACCTGAGCCGCTGGGAAGGTGAGGGCGGCACGGTAGCGACGCCTACGCCATCCGGCAGCGTGAGCGTGGCGAGCGCCAGCCCGGCCGCGCCAGACACGGCGCGTGGCGCAAATGGCGCGCATCCGAACGGCCAAGGCGGCGCATGGCCGTTTCCGCGTAGCGACGGGCCACAGTGAACCCCCTTGTGTGCGCCGATGTACCGCCGCGCACCGCCGCCCGCGGGTTCGCCAGGCGGTGCCTGGCACGCGTGACGAATGCGTCTTGATAAAACCGTATAATATAAAAATAGACAACAATCCTGCCGCGCAACAGGCAATTTGCCGGTTGATTGTTGCGATATTGAGTCAAGTCAGGGGTTTGGCGCTGCCGCGTGATGTTAGTGTGTGCTCACAATCAGGGCGCGCGCATAGCATAGCGGGAAGTGGCCGGCCGGCATTTCAGCATGCGCTTTGCATGTTCCCCTTTCACGCTTTTGGGCTTTCGAAACGCGATGCCACACGTACTGATTGTCGATGACGATGCCGGTACCCGGGAGGCGCTTGCCGCCATCATCGGGGAAGACGGTCTGACTACTGCCACCGCTGGCGATTTGCGCGAAGCGCGCATTCAACTCGTCCGGCAGATGCCGGACGTCGTCTTTACCGACCTGAAGCTGCCTGACGGCAGTGGAGTCGATCTGTTCGAAGATCTCGATCCGCGCTCTGGCGTGGAGGTGATCGTGATTACTGGCCACGCCACGGTGGAGTCGGCGGTGAACGCGTTGAAGATGGGCGCGACCGACTACCTGGTGAAGCCGATCAACATGCAGCGTGTGAAGGCGATCCTGTCGCGCCTGCCGCGCGCCGGCGACCTGAAGGCGGAAATCGGCACGTTGCGCGGCGAGTTGCGCCGCATGGGCCGCTTTGGTTTGATGCTCGGCAATTCACCGGCCATGCAGGAAGTTTATGACCAGATTGGCCGCGTCGCCCCGACGGCTGCGTCGGTCATGCTGGTGGGCGAGTCGGGTACTGGCAAGGAAGTTGCCGCGCAGACGCTGCACCAACTCAGCTTGCGCCGCAAGCATGCGTTTCTCGCGGTGAACTGCGGCGCGATTTCGCCGAACCTGATCGAATCGGAAATGTTCGGCCACGAGCGCGGCTCGTTCACCGGCGCGGACCGCCAGCACAAAGGCTATTTCGAACGTGCGAACGGCGGCACGCTGTTCCTCGACGAAATCACCGAAATGCCGATCGAGTTGCAGGTAAAACTGCTGCGCGTGCTGGAAACCGGCATGTTCATGCGGGTCGGGACGACCAAGGAAATTGAAACGGATGTGCGCCTGATTGCGGCGACCAACCGCGATCCTGAGCAGGCGGTGCTGGAAGGCAAGTTGCGGCTCGATCTATACCACCGCCTGAACGTGTTTCCGATCAGCCTGCCGCCGCTGCGTGACCGGGGCAAAGATGTGGAGTTGCTTGGGCAAGCGTTCCTCGACGAACTCAACGAACGTCACAGCACGAAGAAGCATTTCCCGGCTGCGGTGAAGGAGATGTTGATGTCGTATCCGTGGCCGGGCAATGTGCGCGAGCTGAAGAACTACGTGCAGCGTGCGCACATCATGTCGGGTACGGATTCGGATAGTACGGCGACGGTGCCGTTGCAGATCACGCTGTCGAAGCCTGCGGCTGGTACGGCGATTACGATTGCGTTTGGGACTTCGCTTGCTGAGGCGGATCGTCAGTTGATTCTGGCTACGCTTGAGCAATGTGGTGGGGTGAAGACGCGGGCTGCTGAGATTCTTGGGATTAGTTTGAAGACCTTGTACAACCGGCTGGTTGAGTATGGGAATGATGCAAGGGATGAGGGCGATTCGGTTGATGAATCGCGGGCTTTGGGGGGGGCGGATGTTTGATGTTATGCGGGGCGCTGGTTTTTCCTTGTTCTGATCGCTTTGGCCTTTCCTTGCTGTGTTAGTGGTCTATTAGTGTTGCCCCTGTGCGGGGCGGCACTTACTTTCTTTGCCGCCGCAAAGAAAGATAAGCAAAGAAAGCGGCGGCGGATTCAACCGGTCGTTGCAACACCTCTGTTCCAATAGGGAAATGGAGAGTGGAGCACGATGGGACGACAAAGAAGACCGTGGTTGAACACCGCACAGAAGGCGGAAATCTGGAAGCTGTGGCGCGAGGGCGAGTCGCTGAGTGAAATCGCGCGGATGCTCGAGCGCCAGCCGAGTGCCGTTTATCACGTTGTGAACAGGAACGGCGGATTTTCCCCGCCCGTGCGCACACGATCTGCACGGGCACTGACGCTGGCCGAACGCGAGGAGATATCGCGGGGCCTTGTCGCAGGCGGTACGATGGGCGAGATTGCGTTGCAACTGGGGCGCTCGAAATCGACCATCAGCCGGGAGATTTCGCGTAATGGCGGCAGCCACCGATATCGGGCGCACGAGGCCGATGTGAACGCCTGGGAGCGTGCACGGCGGCCCAAGGTGTGTGCGTTGTCAGGCAATGCGCGGCTGCGCCGGCTGGTGGCGGCCAGACTCAAATTAAAATGGGCCCCTGTACAGATAGCGGGATGGCTCAGGCGCGAGTTCCGGGTCAACAAGGACATGCAGATATCACACGAGACGATCTACCGGAGCCTGTTCATCCAGGCACGCGGGGTCCTTAAAAAGGAACTCGTCGAGCATCTTCGTACCAATCGTACGATGCGTCAGGCGAAGAGCGCCTCGGCAAGCGGGCAGAACAGGGGCAGGATAATCGGGGCCGTGTCGATCAGCGAAAGACCGGCCGAAGTGGAAGACCGCGCGGTGCCCGGGCATTGGGAAGGCGATCTGCTGGC
>NZ_MCAS01000021.1 GCF_003610895.1 Paraburkholderia fungorum | reverse complement strand
GGCTGGCGCAATTGCGCGCGCTGCAACGTACGCAGTGCATCGCCATTTCATTTCAAGTGGGGGGCGCCAATGAGTGCGGGAGCATCTCGCCGAGGCGAAGCCGATGGCCCCCACCGAACTTAACCGAAGCCTCCCGGTTTCCCTGGCAGACCCATCCGCGACGCACGCAGTGCGGAGTGGGAGCTGATGAGCCCTGTGTCACTAAAGCGGAGTGTGCGAAGGCACAGATTCCAGATGCACCACTGCCCCCTCCAAGCCAGGGGACCCGCTTATGAGCTGGCGGTTTGAGCCGCTTTCTTTGCTTATCTTTCTTTGCGGCGGCAAAGAAAGTAAGTGCCGCCCCGCACAGGGGCAACACTAATAGACCACTAACACAGCAAGGAAAGGCCAACACCATAAAACCACAGCCAAAAACAGACGAACCCCACCCCCCACAAACCGCCGAGCAGGCCCCAACCCACCCCCAAAAGCCCCGCGCGCCCAGCGCCGCTTATAATCGAGCATTCTTTGCATCCACCAGCAGACGGACAGAAATGAGCGAGACCCCGAGCGACCCGACCTCCACGCTTGCCAAAAGCTTCGAGCCCCACACCATCGAAGCCCATTGGGGCCCGGAATGGGAAAAGCGCGCCTACGCGGCGCCCACCTTCGACGAGAACAAAAAAGACTTCTCGATCCAGCTGCCGCCGCCGAACGTCACCGGCACCCTGCACATGGGCCATGCGTTCAACCAGACGATCATGGACGGCCTCACCCGCTATCACCGCATGCTCGGCGAAAACACCCTGTGGGTGCCGGGCACGGACCACGCAGGCATCGCCACGCAAATCGTCGTCGAACGTCAACTGGACGCCCAGGACATCTCGCGCCACGATCTCGGCCGCGAAAAATTCACCGAACGCGTCTGGGAATGGAAGCAGCAATCCGGCTCGACCATCACGAATCAGGTACGGCGCCTCGGCGCATCGATCGACTGGTCGCGCGAATATTTCACGATGGACGACAAAATGTCGGCCGCCGTACGCGACGTATTCGTACGCCTGTATGAACAGGGCCTGATCTATCGCGGCAAGCGTCTCGTGAACTGGGATCCGGTGCTGCTCACCGCCGTCTCCGACCTCGAAGTGGTCAGCGAAGAAGAAAACGGCCATCTGTGGCACATCCAGTACCCGCTCACGGACGGCTCGGGCCATCTGACGGTCGCCACCACGCGCCCGGAAACCATGCTCGGCGACACCGCCGTGATGGTCCACCCTGAAGACGAGCGCTACGCGCATCTGATCGGCAAGACAGTCACGCTGCCGCTCTCCGGCCGCGAAGTCCCGATCATCGCCGACGACTACGTCGACCGTGAATTCGGCACCGGCGTGGTCAAAGTTACGCCTGCGCACGATTTCAACGATTATCAGGTCGGCCTGCGCCACAAGCTGCCGATGATCGAAATCCTCACGCTCGACGCGAAGATCAACGACAACGCGCCGGAAAAATACCGCGCTCTGGATCGCTTCGAAGCCCGCAAGCAGGTCGTGGCCGATCTCGAAGCGCTCGGCGCGCTCGAATCGGTCAAGCCGCACAAGCTGATGGTGCCGCGCGGCGACCGCACGGGCGTCGTGATCGAGCCGATGCTGACCGACCAATGGTTCGTCGCGATGAGCAAGCCGGCGCCGGAAGGCACCTTCAATCCGGGCAAGTCGATCGCGCAAACCGCGCTGGACGTGGTTCGCAGCGGCGAAATCAAGTTCGTGCCGGAAAACTGGAGCACCACTTATTACCAGTGGCTCGAAAACATCCAGGACTGGTGTATCTCGCGCCAACTCTGGTGGGGTCATCAAATCCCGGCGTGGTACGGCGAAAACGGCGAAATCTTCGTCGCCAATACCGAAGAAGGCGCGCGCGAGAAGGCGGCCGCTGCGGGTTACACGGGCTCGCTCAAGCGCGACGACGACGTGCTCGACACGTGGTTCTCGTCGGCGCTGGTGCCGTTCTCGTCGCTCGGCTGGCCGGCTGAAACGCCCGAACTGAAGCACTTCATGCCTTCGTCGGTGCTGGTCACCGGCTTTGACATCATCTTCTTCTGGGTCGCGCGCATGGTCATGATGACCACGCACTTCACCGGCAAGGTGCCGTTCGACACGGTCTACGTGCACGGTCTGGTGCGCGACGCCGAAGGCCAGAAGATGTCGAAGAGCAAGGGCAATACGCTCGACCCGATCGATATCGTCGACGGCATCGACCTCGACGCGCTGGTCGCCAAGCGCACCACCGGCCTGATGAATCCGAAGCAGGCCGCGTCGATCGAAAAGAAAACCCGCAAGGAATTCCCGGACGGCATTCCGGCGTTCGGCACGGACGCGCTGCGCTTCACGATGGCGTCGATGGCCACGCTCGGGCGCAACGTCAACTTCGACCTGGCGCGCTGCGAGGGCTATCGCAACTTCTGCAACAAGCTGTGGAACGCCACCCGTTTTGTGCTGATGAATTGCGAAGGCCACGATTGCGGTTTCGGCAAGCCCGAGCAATGCGGCGAATGCGGCCCGGACGGCCACCTGAATTTCTCGGCGGCGGACCGCTGGATCGTCTCGCGCCTGCAGCGCGTGGAAGCGGAAGTCGCCAAGGGCTTCGCCGACTATCGTTTTGATAATGTGGCCAACGCCCTATACAAGTTCGTATGGGACGAATACTGTGACTGGTATCTCGAACTCGCCAAGGTTCAGATCCAGACGGGTCAGCCGAACCAGCAGCGCGCAACACGCCGCACGCTGCTGCGTGTGCTCGAGACGGTGTTGCGCCTCGCGCATCCGGTGATTCCGTTCATCACCGAAGCGCTGTGGCAGAAAGTGGCGCCGTTGGCCGATCGTTATCCGCAAGGCAAGGTGGAGGGCGAAGCGTCCATCATGGTGCAGCCTTACCCCATTGCAGAACCGTCGAAGCTCGACGAAGACGCGGAGCAATGGGCAGCCGACCTGAAAGCAGTGATCGATGCATGCCGGAATCTGCGCGGCGAGATGAATCTGTCGCCGGCGGTCAAGGTGCCGTTGCTCGCAACTGGCAACGCCGAGCGCCTGCGCACCTTCGCGCCGTACGCTCAGGCATTGGCCCGTTTGTCGGAAGTGCAGATCATTGCCGACGAGGCAAGCCTGGACGCGCAAGCGGATGGCGCGCCAATTGCTATCGTTGGGAATGACAAGCTGGTGTTGAAGGTGGAAATCGATGTCGCCGTGGAGCGCGAGCGTCTGTCAAAGGAAATCGCGCGGCTTGCCACAGAAGTCACCAAATGCAATGCTAAATTGCAAAATGAAAGCTTTGTTGCGAAGGCGCCACCGGCAGTCGTTGAGCAGGAGCAGAAAAGGCTGGCAGAATTCGAAACCACTATCGGCAAGCTGAAAGCGCAATTGGCCCGTTTGCCGGCCTGATCGACGCTCCGCGCCTGCCCGTGGGCGGGCGTGGAGCAAAGCTAAACCAGAGGATTCAGGGTAATCACATGCTAAAAGTTACAAAGGCGGTATTTCCGGTAGCAGGTCTTGGCACCCGGTTCCTCCCTGCCACGAAGGCAAGCCCGAAGGAGATGCTGCCGATCGTCGACAAGCCGCTGATTCAATACGCGGTGGAAGAGGCAATGGCGGCCGGCATCACCGAAATGATCTTTGTCACGGGCCGCAGCAAGCGCGCGATCGAGGATCATTTCGATAAGTCATACGAAATCGAGGCGGAGCTCGAGGCGCGTGGCAAGGCCAAGCTGCTGGAACTGGTGCGCAGCATCAAGCCAAGCCATGTGGACTGCTTCTACGTGCGCCAGCCGGAAGCGCTCGGCCTTGGTCACGCGGTGATGTGCGCCGAAAAACTGGTGGGCGACAACCCGTTCGCCGTCATTCTTGCGGACGACTTGCTGTACGGCACGCCGCCTGTGATGACGCAGATGATCGAGGTGTTCGACCACTATCACAGCTCGGTGATCGGCGTCGAAGAGATCCCGCCGGCGGAGACGAAGTCGTACGGTATCGTCGACGGCAAGGAGTGGGAAGACTCGATCATCAAGATGTCGGGCATCATCGAAAAGCCGGACCCGAGCGTGGCGCCGTCGAATCTCGGCGTGGTGGGCCGTTACGTGCTGAAGCCGCGGATCTTCGAACATCTGCGCGCGCTGAAGCCGGGCGCGGGCGGCGAATTGCAGCTGACGGACGCGATTCAGTCGCTGCTCGCCGATGAGCAGGTGCTGGCGTACAAGTACCACGGCACGCGTTTCGACTGCGGCAGCAAGCTGGGTTATCTGAAGGCGACGGTCGAGTTCGCTCTGCGTCACCCGGAAGTGGCAGCCGACTTCGAAGAATATTTGCGGACCCGTTCGCCGGTGCTGGAAGGCTGAGCGGCAGAACCGCTGCGCGGAAGCCTTTGCGCTGTTAGCCTCTCGCGATAGACGTCAGTCAGATGTAAAAAAGGCGCTGTGTCCCGCATTTGCGGGCACAGCGCCTTTTTGTTTGTGCTTTAGCGGCGTTTCATCAAAAAGGTGAAGACCTTGTCGTGCGCGGAGCTTTCGACGATTTCGTTGCCGGTTTGCTTGGCGAAGGCGGCGAAATCGCGTTGCGAGCCCGGATCGGTCGCTAATACCTTTAGAATCTGGCCGCTTTCCATGTCGGCGAGCGCCTTTTTGGCGCGCAAAATGGGCAGCGGGCACATCAGGCCGCGCGCATCGACTTCCTTGTGAACCTGAATTTGCATCGACGATGACCTTCGGGGTGAGGGGCGTCGGTGAGCGACGCTTAAGCGTCAAATTTTACAGCAGATGAGGGGGGGCCGCCGGGGGCGGGGTTTTTCCTTGTTCTGGCTTTTTTGGGCTTTGGTTGTTTTCCTGGTGGTCTGTTTTTGGCTGTGGTTTTATGGTGTTGGCCTTTTCTTGCTGTGTTAGTGGTCTGTTTTGGTTGTGTTTTTGTGGCGTTGGCCTTTCCTTGCTGTGTTAGTGGTCTATTAGTGTTGCCCCTGTGCGGGGCGGCACTTACTTTCTTTGCCGCCGCAAAGAAAGATAAGCAAAGAAAGCGGCTCACCCCGCCAGCTCATAAGCGGGTTCCCCGCACAGCCGCGGTAGTGGTGCATCTGGAATCCGTGCTCTCGCACACTTCGCTCCGGTGACAAGGGCGTCATACTTCCAGCGGCGCTGCGCGCGCCGAACGGTCCTTCATGAAACCACCCGCCACGCGTTTTCTCTTGCGGTTTGTCTCGGTCCCTGACTCGTCGTTGCATCGCAGCCGCTGGAACGACTGCGGCCGCGTGATGAACGCAACGCATCACCATTTCAAACGTTTGCTCCCACGGCTTACCCAGTTCCCTGGCTAGTCGTTGCATCGCCGCGGCTGGCGCAATTGCGCGCGCTGCAACGTACGCAGTGCATCGCCATTTCATTTCAAGTGGGGGCGCCAATGAGTGCGGGAGCATCTCGCCGAGGCGAAGCCGATGGCCCCCGCGACGCGAAGCGAAGCCCCTGGTTTNGATGGCCCCCGCGACGCGAAGCGAAGCCCCTGGTTTCCCATGCAGACCCATCCGCGACGCACGCAGTGCGGAGTGGGAGCGGATGAGCCCTGTGTCACTAAAGCCGAATGTGCGAGAGCACGGATTCCAGATGCACCACTACCGTGGCTGCGCGGGGGACCCGCTTAAGAATTAGCGGGGTGAGCCGCTTTCTTTGCTTATCTTTCTTTGCGGCGGCAAAGAAAGTAAGTGCCGCCCCGCACAGGGGCAACGCCAATAGACCACTAACAAAGCAAGGAAAGGCCAAAGAAGTAAGTGCCGCCCCGCACAGGGGCAACACTAATAGACCACTAACACAGCAAGGAAAGGCCACCGCCGCAGGCACCCAGAGGAAAGACCACCGCCGCAGGCAACCAGACGAACAAGCGCCGCACAGGCAAAAAACCCCAAAAAAACCCCAGCCCCGGAGGGGCATATAATGTCGGACGCACTTGCCGTCCTCCCAAAAAATGCCCGATCTGCTAGCCAATCTAAACCCCGAACAACACGCCGCCGTCACGCTCCCCAACGAGCCAGCGCTCATCCTTGCCGGCGCGGGCAGCGGCAAAACCCGCGTCCTCATCACGCGGATCGCGTGGCTCATCCAGCATGGTCTGGCGTCGCCCGCCACCATCCTGGCGGTGACCTTCACCAATAAGGCCGCCCGCGAAATGATGTCGCGTCTGTCGGCCCTCTTGCCGATCGACACGCGAGGCATGTGGATCGGCACCTTCCACGGTCTGTGCAACCGCATGCTGCGCGCGCATCATCGCGACGCGGGCCTGCCCGCCACCTTCCAGATCCTCGATACCGCGGACCAGCTCTCCGCGATCAAGCGTCTGATGAAGGGCCTTAACATCGACGACGAAAAGTACCCGGCGAAAAATCTCCAGTACTTCATCAACAATTCCAAAGAGCAAGGCCTGCGGCCGAAAGACGTCGACGCCACCGACAACTTCAACCGCAAATTCGTCGAGCTCTACGAAGCCTACGACCAGCAGTGCCAGCGCGAAGGCGTGGTCGACTTCCCGGAACTGCTGCTGCGCTGCTTTGAACTGCTCGCGCACAATCCGCCGCTGCGTGCCCACTATCAGGCACGCTTCAGGCACATTCTCGTCGACGAGTTTCAGGACACCAACAAGCTGCAATACGCCTGGCTGAAAATGCTGGCCGGGCAGACCAACTCGATCTTCGCGGTCGGCGACGACGACCAGTCGATCTATGCCTTTCGCGGCGCGAACGTCGGCAACATGCGTGACTTCGAACACGAGTTCAACGTTCGGCACATGATCAAGCTGGAGCAAAACTACCGCTCGCACGGTCATATTCTCGACGCGGCCAATCAGCTGATCGCCAATAACTCGCGGCGTCTGGGCAAGAATCTGCGTACCGACGCGGGTCACGGCGAGCCGGTGCGCGTCTACGAATCCGCCACCGACACGCAGGAAGCCGGCTGGATCGTCGAGGAAATCAAGGCGCTGATCAGCACTGGCACCTCGCGCAGCGAAGTCGCCATCCTGTATCGCAGCAACGCACAGTCACGCACGATCGAACATACGCTGGTCAATGCTGGCATCGCGTACAAGGTGTACGGCGGTCTGCGCTTTTTCGAGCGCCAGGAAGTCAAGCACGCGCTCGCCTATCTGCGCCTGATCGACAATCCGAACGACGACACCGCGTTTGCCCGCGTCGTCAATTTCCCCACGCGCGGCATCGGCGCGCGCTCGATCGAGCAACTTGCCGACGCGGCGCGTCTGTACAACTGCTCGATGGCCGCGGCGATTCCGTATGTCGCGGGTAAGGCAGGGTCGAGTCTCGCGAGTTTCGCGAATCTGATCGGCAGGATGCGTGCGGAAACGCAGCAGATGAGCCTGCCGGAAACGGTCGAATACGTGGTCCGCACCAGCGGTCTCACGGAGTTCTATCAGAACGAACGCGAGGGCCAGGACCGGCTGGAGAACTTGCAGGAACTGGTCAACGCGGCCGCTGCTTTCGTCAGCGAAGAAGGCTACGGCATGGATACGCCGGCGCGCTCGATTCCGCTGCGCCCCGGCGCGACGGCGGCGCCCGAGTTGGCCGTCGCCACCGACGATCCGAATACGGTCGTGCTGGACGCGCCCGATATCGCCGATCCGGCGCAAAACCCGGACACGATGACGCCGCTGGCCGGATTCCTCTCGCATGCATCGCTGGAAGCCGGCGACAACCAGGCGCAAGCCGGTCAGGAAGCGGTGCAGTTGATGACGGTGCACGCCGCCAAGGGCCTCGAGTTCACGGCGGTGTTCATCACGGGTCTGGAGGAAGGGCTGTTCCCGCATGAGAACAGCGCGATGGAATCGGACGGGTTGGAGGAAGAGCGCCGTCTGATGTACGTGGCGATCACGCGGGCAAAGGAGCGTTTGTATCTGTCGTTTGCGCAGAGCCGGATGCTGCACGGCCAGACGCGCTACAACATCCGCTCGCGCTTCTTTGACGAACTGCCGCAGGAAACCCTCAAGTGGCTCACGCCGAAGGTCGAGGCGGGCGCACGCTGGGGCGGCCGTTCGGATAACGCCGGCTATGGCCGCGACTGGTTCGCGCGGCCGGGTTACACGGGCCCGTCGTCGTCGACCCCGGCGCCGCTGCCGGCTTTTGCGAACGAACAGCGCGCGGCTGAAACGGGCTTTCGCGTCGGCCAGCAGGTGTTCCACACCAAGTTTGGGGAAGGCACGATCACCGCGCTGGAAGGCGGTGGCACGGACGCCAAGGCCCAGGTCAAATTCAAGCGGCACGGCGAGAAGTGGCTGGCGCTGGCAGTCGCCAAATTGCAGGCGGTTGAATGAGCGCGCCCATGATCGACCCAACTCGCAGCGGCGCACCGGTCTCGCATCGCCCGCTCGGCATTCTGGCGGCTTTGCCGCAAGAGCTCGGCGATCTGATCGAAGCGATGCGCGCCGGATCCGGCGTACGCACGATCACCCACGGTCAGCGTGACTACCACCTTGGCACCGTGCACGGCGTGCCTTGCGTCGTGACACTGGCGCGCGTCGGCAAGGTCGCGGCGGCGGCCACCGTCAGTGCCCTGATCCATGCATTCGATGTCGAAGCGATCGTGTTTACCGGTGTCGCGGGTGGCGTGGGGACCGAGGTGCGGGTCGGCGATATCGTTGTCGCCAACGCGCTGATGCAGCACGATCTCGACGCGTCGCCCTTGTTTCCGCGCTTCGAAGTGCCGCTGCTCGGCGTGTCGCGTTTCGCCGCCGATGAGGCGCTCGCTGATCAACTGGCCGCGGCATGCGAGCGTTTTGTCGCCGAAGAGGGGGCTGCTGCTGCAGCGCGCTTTGGCACGCGCGAGCCGCGTGTTCATCGCGGCCTGATTATCAGCGGAGACCAGTTCGTGGCGAGTGCGACGGGCGTCAAGGCATTGCGCGACGCGCTGCCGGATGCGCTCGCAGTCGAGATGGAAGGCGCGGCGATCGCGCAGGTCTGTTACGAGTACGGCGTGCCATGCGCGGTGGTGCGCACCATTTCCGACACCGCCGACGATCACGCGCCGGAGTCGTTCGTGTCGTTTCTCACGGAGATTGCCGGGACGTATTCGAATGCGATTCTGACGCGGTTTCTGGAGGCACGCCGCCTCGTGTGACAGGCTCGCCGGCTGGGCACGCAGCGTGTCGATCAGCCGGCAGCAGCACACCCAAACAAACCGGCGGCGCACCAGGGTGCCGCCCGTTCACTGCACGATCGGGCTTGCCGCCCGCTAGTGCTTCGTCGAGTCCCCCAGCGCCTCACGCACCTGCTGCAAAGCCGACGGATCTTCGATCGTCGGTAAATCGCCCGGTTCGCGTCCTTCCGCGAGCGCTGCAATCGCGCGGCGCAATAGCTTGCCGGAGCGCGTCTTCGGCAGCATCGGCACCACCACCACGCGCGCCGGCCGCGCAATCGCGCCGAGCTGGCGGTCGACCGTCGCGCTGAGTTGAGCCTCCAGTTTGGCCCGCGCCTTGTCGTCCGCATACGCCTGCGCGTCGCGCAGCACGACGAAGGCCATGGCCGCCTGACCCTTCAGCGCGTCGGTTACGCCGACCACCGCCACTTCCGCGACCGCCGCGTGGCTCGATAACGCTTCCTCGATTTCGCGCGTGCCGAGCCGATGGCCGGCCACATTGATTACGTCGTCGGTGCGCCCGAGGATCGTCACGTAGCCGTCTTCGTCCTGGATGCCCCAGTCGAAGGTCGAGTAGACCTGCTGGTTCGGCACGCTCGACCAGTACGTGCTGATAAAGCGCTTGTCGTCGCCCCACACCGTGGACATGCAACCCGGCGGCAGCGGATAGCCGAGCGCGAGCACGCCTTTTTCGCCGGGCGGGCAGGACTCGCCGGTCAGTTCGTTGCGCAAGGTCAGATTGAAGCCGGCCGACGGCACGCCCGGCGAGCCGAGCTTGGTGGGCAGCACCTCGACGCCGCGCGGAATGGCCAGCATCGGCCAGCCGGTTTCGGTCTGCCAGTAGTTGTCGATCACGGGCTTGCCGAGCGCGCCGGCGATCCATGCGGCGGTCGGTTCGTCGAGCGGTTCGCCGGCGAGGAACAGCGTGCGCAGGCTCGACAGATCGGACTTTTTCAGCAGCGCCGGATCCTGCTTTTTCAGCACGCGCAGCGCGGTCGGCGCGGTGAACATCAGGTTGATCTTGTGCTGTTCGACAAGGCGCCACCAGATACCGCCGTCCGGCCGAATCGGCGTGCCTTCGTACATCACGGTGGTGAGGCCCGCAATCAACGGCGCATAGACGATGTAGCTGTGGCCGACCACCCAGCCCACGTCCGACGCGGTGAACATCGTGTCGCCGGGCTTGCCCTGAAAGATGTGTTCCATCGAAGCCGCCAACGCCACCGCATAGCCGCCGACGTCGCGCTGCACGCCCTTCGGTTTGCCGGTGGTGCCCGAGGTGTACAGCACGTACGACGGTTCGTTCGATTCGAGCCATTCGCACGGCACATGCGCATCGAAAAACTGTTCGCGCAGCGGCTCGTAGGCGACGAGGTAGCTCGCGTTCAGGCGCTCCGGCGCGAGCTGGCGGTCGATCAGCAGCACGTGCGGCGTCTTGTGGGCCGCGCGCGCCAGCGCCTCGTCCATCAGCGGCGTGTAGTCGATCACCTTGCCGCCGCGCGCGCCGGCGTCGGCGGTCACGATCAGCACCGGTTTCGCGTCGTCGATACGCGCCGCCAGGTTGGGGGCCGCGAAGCCGCCGAACACCACCGAGTGAATCGCGCCGAGCCGCGCGCATGCGAGCATCGCGAACAGCGCTTCGGGAATCATCGGCAGATAGAGCAGCACGACGTCGCCGCGCTTCACGCCGAGCGAGCGCATCACCGCGGCCATGCGGTTGATCTCCGCGTGCAGCTCGGCGTAGGTGTAGCGCCGCTCGATGCCGGTTTCCGTCGACACGTACACTAGCGCATTCTGCTGCGCGCGTTCGGCCAGATGCCGGTCCACCGCGTTATGGCACAGATTCGTGCGGCCGCCGACGAACCAGCGCGCGAACGGCGGATTCGAGCGGTCGAGCACGGTATCGAACGGCGTTTGCCAATGAATCCGCTGCGCCTCGTCACGCCAGAATGCCTCGGGCTGCTCAATCGAACGGCGGTGGAAGTCGCGGTAGCTGGTCATCGGCGGCGATCCTTCTGCTGCGTGAGTGATTGGATGGCGAATCGTACGGCGCGCGGGCGTGGCGAGAGAGCGGCACGTACATCCGCACAAGCATAGTGCACGCGTGGCTGGGCGGACAACGCGGGTTCACCATGAGCGGGGACAAGAAAAAAGGCGCCGCGGCGCCTTTTTCCATTCACTTCCAGACAGGTCACACCATCAGGCTTTCGCGCGCTTGCCTTCGACATTCGGCAGGAACACCGTCAGCATGCCGATCAGCGGCAGGAACGAGCAGACCTTATACACATACGTGATGCTGGTAGCGTCGGCCAACTGGCCGAGCACGGCAGCGCCGACGCCGCCCATGCCGAACGCGAAACCGAAGAAGAGGCCCGCGACCATCCCCACCTTGCCGGGGATCAATTCCTGCGCATAGACGAGGATCGCCGAGAACGCCGACGCCAGCACGATACCGATGATCACCGTCAGCACGCCGGTCCAGAACAGGTTGGCGTACGGCAGCAGCAGCGTGAACGGTGCCACGCCCAGGATCGACACCCAGATCACATACTTGCGGCCGATCCGGTCGCCGATCGGACCACCGATCACCGTGCCCGCCGCAACCGCCGCGAGGAACACGAACAGATGGACCTGCGCGGCCTGCACTGGCAGATGGAACTTGTCGATCAGATAGAACGTGAAATAGCTGTTGATGCTGGCGAGGTAAAAGTACTTGGAGAACACCAGCAGCATCAGCACAGCCATCGCGAACATGACCTGGTTGCGCGACAGGGTCGCGTGACCGGTCTGGCTGCGCGTTTTTTTCACAGCGGGATGCTGCTTGTACCAGCGGCCGATCTGCGTGAGCACGACGATCGCCACCAGCGCCGCTACCGAAAACCACGCGATGCTGCGCTGGCCATGCGGAATCACGATCAATGCAGCGAGCAGCGGCCCGAGCGACGAACCCGCATTGCCGCCCACCTGGAACAGCGACTGTGCCAGACCGTGCCGGCCGCCAGACGCGAGGCGCGCCACGCGCGACGATTCCGGATGGAACACCGACGAGCCGCAACCCACCAGCGCCGCCGCGACCAGCAGCACGCCGAAACTCGGCGCGACCGACATCAGGAGCAGGCCGGCGAGCGTGAAGCCCATGCCGACCGGCAGCGAATACGGTTTCGGATGCTTGTCGGTATAGCTGCCGACCAGCGGTTGCAGCAGCGACGCGGTGATCTGATAGGTCAGCGTAATCAGCCCGATCTGCCCGAACGACAGCGAAAAGTTGTCTTTCAGCATCGGGTAGATGGCCAGAATCAACGACTGGATCATGTCGTTGAGCAGGTGCGAAAAGCTGATCGCGCCCAGCACGGAGTAGACCGTGCGCTGGATTTTGGCGGTGGGCTGCGCGGCGCCGGGGTTGGCAGGACTGGCGGGAGAGGCTGAGGCGCCGGCGAGGGCGCTTTTATCGAGGCTCGTTTCCATACGCTAGATGAGAGAGGAGAAAGGGTGAAAGGTCATGATTTCAGGCTGCGGACGCGCCGTCGTACTGCAGGTTCGCCGGTCTGTCCGATGGGTACGCGAGCTGTGCGGCATTTCGACGCGGTACCCGGCGTTGTCACCTATTTGTCGAAGTTTAATGTGGCTTCGGCGAAATGTAAGGACAAGTTTTGTCGCGAATCGGACACGTGTGGGCCTGTCTGGAGGTCGCACCAGCGCGGAAATTGGGCGTTTGGTGCACTGCCGCGGTGCTGGCGGCGAGTGTGTTGCCATTGCCACGCGTGCCTGGCAAGCCGTTTGATAAATGCGGTTCGGGGATTTTTGGCCATGTATAAAACGGTCGCGGGCGCGAAGCTTACAAAGCGATGCGTCGAGGACCGGGCGCGACGGTCGGCATGACGCGAGCGGCGGCGTTAAAGATCGCTGACGTTTATGCCGTAGACCCGGAGAGATAAGCATTAATGCCGGAACCGACCTTTCCGGCAGTTCGATACGCGGGGACGAGGAATATGAAAGCAGTTTCGCTGGGTGGCCAGACGGGCGCGGGGTTCGTACCGGAAGGGGAAGCGGCGGGCAAGCCGTCACCATCGCGCGGCGAGAGCAGCCGCTCCCGTGCCGTGGGGCTGAAGGGCTTGTCGGTAAAGGCGACGCTGCGGCTTGCGTTTGCCGTTCTGCTGATCGGTACGCTCGCGATTGGGGTGTTTTCCCTGACCCAGATCAGCCGGCTGAATGCCTCGGCGCAATCGATTTACGACCAGGGCCACGTGGCGAGCCGCGCAGCCGAAGAGGCGCGCGGCCACATGCTGCGCGCAAGCCGCGCGCAAAAGATGCTGCTCACCGCGACCACTGCGAAGGAGCGCGACGATCTCGGCGGCGACATCGACAAGGGGTTGAGCGGTCTTACCGTGGAACTCGGCACGCTGCAACAGTACGTCGACACATCCGACGCGAAGGCGGTCGATCAGCAGAAGAAATTTGCTGCGGCCGTTGCGGTATGGAGCGGTCACCTGCGTGATTTCGTGAAGCTGGTGAAGGCGCAGCCGCTCGATCTTTCGCAGATGAACTGGCAGGTCGGGACACAGGACGTATCGCTGCTGGTCGAGACTGGCAAGCTTGAAAAACTCGTCGACGAACTCGTTACACAGCGCGGCACGGCCGCGAAGGCGACTATCGAGGCATCGGGTTTTATCTTCCATTCGTCGTTTGTGATGATTGCGGTGATGACGATCGGGCTGATCGTGCTGGCGTTCGGCATTAGCGAGTGGGTGGTGCGACGCCTTGCTGGCCAGCTCGGCGGCGAGCCGGGCTACGCCAAGGAAATTGCGAGCCGGATTGCCGCGGGCGACCTGTCGAATCAGATCGCGCTCGGCCGCAAGGACAAGTCGAGCATGCTGTACGCGCTGCACGACATGCAAAGCGGTCTTGCGACGACGGTCTCGGACATTGCGTCGAGCGCCGACGCGATCGCGACCGCATCGGGCGAAATTTCGATGGGCAATCTCGACTTGTCGCAGCGCACTGAGCAGCAGGCGATGGCGCTCGAGCGGACGGCGAGCAGCATGGAGCAGTTGACCTCCACGGTCAGACAGAACGCTGACAACGCCAAGCAGGCGAGCACGTTGGCGAACAACGCATCGGAAATTGCCGAGAAGGGCGGCGCCGTGGTGAGCCGCGTGGTGGCGACGATGAACGAGATCAACGACAGCGCACGCAGCATTGGCGACATTATTGGCGTGATCGAGGGCATTGCCTTCCAGACCAACATTCTCGCGTTGAACGCGGCGGTGGAAGCCGCCCGAGCTGGCGAAGAGGGGCGAGGATTTTCTGTGGTGGCAGCCGAGGTGCGCAATCTGGCCCAGCGCAGCGCGGCCGCTGCCAAGGAGATCAAGGGATTGATCAGCACGTCGGTAGAGCGGGTGAGTAATGGTTCGACGTTGGCACAGGATGCTGGACAGACGATGGATGAGGTGGTCAAGGCGGTGAAGCGCGTGACTGACATCATGGGCGAGATTTCGGCGGCGTCATCGGAGCAGAGCGCGGGGATTGAGGAGATCAACCTCGCGGTGACACAGATGGATTCAGGCACCCAGCAGAACGCCGCCCTGGTGGAACAGGCAACGGCGGCCGCCAGATCATTGGACGATCAGGCGCGCGGCCTGAAGCAGATGGTCGGCAAGTTCAGGCTATAAAACGGCAAACGGCAAACGGCAAACGGCAAACGGCAAACGGCAAACGGCAAACGGCAAACGGCAAACGGCAAACGGCAAACGGCAAACGGCAAACGGCACCATAAGCTTCGCGAACGTGGGACAACGTGGAGTCGGGGGAAGGGCCGTTCGGCGCGCGGTAGCGCCGCCGGAAGAATGACTGCTTTGTCACTGGTGCGGAATGTGCGAGAGCACAGATTCCAGATGCACCACTACCGTAACTGCGCGGGGGACCCACTTAAGAGTTAGCGGTTTGAGCCGCTTTCTCTTGCTTACTTCTCTTTGCGGCCGGCAAAGAGAAGTGAGTGCCGCCCCGCACAGGGGCAACGCTAATAGACCACTATCAATTCAAGGAAAGGCCCAAGAGCCAGACCAAGAAAAGTAGGTGCCGCCCCGCACAGGGGCAACGCTAATAGACCACTATCAATTCAAGGAAAGGCCCAAGAGCCAGACCAAGAAAAGTCCAAAGAAGCCAGACCAAGAAAACACCCCAACAAACGCCACGAAGGCAAACACAAAACTCACCCAGGCCGAACAACAACAGTACAAGTAATCCCAGCAGCAAGCACAACCCCGTCGGGTACAGAATCAATCCTAACCCGCACAGGCACGCGCTGCGCCAACCGAACCCAGTTAAAAGTCGGATTCACATCAGCCAGCAGCTCCCGGCTTTCGGGATTATCACGATCATAGATCCCACGAGAGATGCTCTCGACATGCCCCTGCAGGGTACCGCCGCTCATCAGCCGAACTTCGGCTTTATCGCCGACCCGCACATGAGGCAGCTTGGTCTCCTCAAAATACCCATAAACCCAGAACGAGTGACTATCGACGATCGCGAGCTTGGCAGCCCCAGCAGTCGCATAGTCGCCGCGAAAGACATTCAGATTAGTGACATACCCGTCAACCGGCGACACAACCCGAGTGCGCTCAAGATTCAACTTCGCAGCATCAAGCGCAGCCAAAGCCTGCTGATAAGAAGCCTCGGCAGCAGACGCAGTATGAGTCGCATTCTCACGGCTCTCTTTGGACACAACCAAAGCATCCATATCCGCCCGCCGCTGCGCATCATCCCGCTTCATCTGCAACTCCGCCTTGCGCGCAGCAACAGCAGCCTCTGCCTGCTCAACAGCAATCTGATAATGCGAAGGATCAATCTGCATCAACAGATCCCCCTTCTTCACCAGTTGATTGTCCTTAACCGGCAAATCGACAACCGCGCCTGAAACATCAGGCGCCACATTGACGATCTCTGCGCGCACGCGCCCATCACGTGTCCACGGTTCATCCATGTAGTGAACCCACAACACGCGCCCAATCAAAATCGCGACGATAAAAATAATGGCTGTCGCGACGAAGCCAACAATATTTCGGATGGTCATGTTTCGACTCTGATCAACGATAAACGGCGAGACCCAGCACGCCGCACACACACACGAGCAAGCTGGCCCGGAACAAGGACGGGTGCCATACCACGCGATACAGGCCCGTATAGGCAATCGCGCGGTCCAACACCCACGTAAGCGCGGCGCCCGCGATGAACAGCAGCACAATGGCCGGCACGTAGGCGTCGAAAACGGCGATATCACGTGGCATGACGAACTCCTTCTGACGCGTGGGCACGACCGCTCACCAGCGGTTCAAGCGGCGATTGCGGATCGAGCAGCGCGGTACGAATGAAATGCAGTTGACTCAGAATGCGTTGCAGCTGATGCCGCTCCTCACGCGGCGGCGTGAAAGTGGCCAGCATCAGTTGAACGGCGGCGATGGCGTCGACGGTGGCGGACAGCGCACGGTCGAAGCGGTCCGCGCGCGGCCGCTCGAACAGCGCGGTCAGCGCATCGCGCATCGCACGCAGGTTGACGCGCCACGGCATCGACTTCGCGTAGCGCGCGTCGGCGGGCAGCGCCGCCACTTCGCGGCGCAGATCGATCATTGCGTTGCCTACTTCGAGTACCGAAAAGAGCCAGCGCAAGGTGTCGCGCTTGAGCTCGGGTTCGTTCTGCGCGAGGGCATTGATCTGGAACATCAGATCGCGCGCGCCGCTCTCGAAGCGCGAACGCACCCGGCGCATGCCCGCCCGGCTCGCCAGCGTGACCTGGCGGCGCAGGTCCACCAGCAGGCGGTTGCGCAGCCAGGGCGTCGAAGGCGGCAGCAGCACGGCAAAGGCAACCGCGCACACCAGCATCGACAGCACCAGCGCAATCGCGTCGTTGATGGTGCCGCTCGGGTCGTAATGAATCAGGTTGTCGGGGCCGGCGAGGAAGCAGAAGAAGATGCAGTAGCCGACGCCGTAGCCGGCCAGCGCCGGGCGTGTCGTCATGAACACGCCGAGCAGCAAAAACGGCGTGAGCGCGGCACACAGCAGCGGAAAACCGTCGATGTGCGGATACACGCCGTACACCGCGATCATGCCCATCACCGAGGCGACCAGCGTGCCGCCGGCCATCTGGAACGCGGTGCGTTTCGGATTCGGCGACGACGACGCCAGCGCGCACACCGCTGCGGCATCCAGCGTCAAGGTCGAGCCGCTCGGCCAGGCGGTGGCGATCCAGAATGCGCCGAGCACGATCATGACGATCGCCGCGCGCAGGCCGGCGACGCTCGCGGCGATCGCGTTCGTCTTCGGCTCGTAACGCTCGATCCAGCGCTCGCGCTCATGCGTGTCGACGGCAAGCGACGCATAAGTGGCCGCGTACGCGTGCAGATCGTCGATGAAGCGGTACAGCAGTTCGGCGCCTGTGTCGAAGTCGAGCAGCGGCGCGTCCGGCTGCGTTTCCAGCGCGGCGCGGGTCGCGCGTACGCGCCTGGGCAGTTCTGCCTTGTACGCGTCGAGTTGCGCGGCGGCGTGGGCCGCGTCGCCGGCGCTCAACACCGGTTCGCCGGACTTCGCGAGCAAGGGGGCGATTTCCTTGAAGTACGGCTCCAGCGCGTCAACGGCGACGGCCGCCCCGCTCGTATTCGCATCGCGCAGCCGGTTCATCAGTTGATGCAGCGCGTGAAAGCGTGTCGAAGCGGTCATGAACTCGCTGTTCAGACGCGCGAGGCGGCCGCCGCGCATCCGCGAATCGGGGCCTTCGAACACGGCGACGCTGCGCGCCGCTTCGAAACCGACGATGTCGGCGACGAAGCCCGCGTTGGTCGCCTCGATTTGTGCGCGGTCGTTGCGGCCGGCCAGCGAGGCCGACACATACTCGACGAACGCCGAGAAACGCGCACGCACGGTACCACGCATCTGCAAACCGGTGAATTGCGGAAACACGAGACCACTGACCGCGCCCGCGCAGAGAATACCGACCACCACTTCGGCCACCCGCGTAAGCGCGCTTAGAAACGCACCGTCCGGATGCTGCGAGGCGGGGATGCCGATCAGCGCGGCGGTATAACCGGCCAGCACGAAGCCGTACGATTTGAAATTGCGATTGCGCGCGGCGCCCGCCGTGCAGATGCCGACCCAGATTGCGGTCGTGACGATGAACAATTCCGGTTGCTGTGCGAACAGACCGATCAACGCCAGCATCACGACGAGGCCGACCAGCGTGCCGCAGATCCGGTAGAAGCTTTTGGCGAACACCATCCCGCTTTGCGGCTGCATCACGATGAACACGGTGGTCATGGCGGTGCGCGGTTGCGGCAGGTCGAGTTTCATCGCAATGCCGAGTGCGAGAAAGCAGGCGGCGAGCGCTTTGAACAGATAGACCCAGGTGAGGCCGTCGGTGCGCGCCCAGTCGGCGGCAGCCGAGTAGAGCGCGGCAAACGAAGTCGGGCGCGAGGCGGGAGAGGGGGAGGCTGACATGGCCGGCTTCCTTACTCAGCCGCGGGCACGTTGGTGGACGGGCCAGATACGCTGGCCGCGGCGCTTATGCCGGCTCCGCTCACCCGTTTGGCAGCCCCGCGCGATGCCTTTGCCGCCGAGGCGGTAGGGCTTCGCACCGATACCGTGGCGGCAGCGGTGTTATCCGTGGCGCTCGTCGAGCGGGTTTGCGTCGGCGCGTCCGAAGGCCTGGCCTCAGTGTTCGAATCGGACGCTGCTTTGCCTTTTCCATGCGCCGGCAAGGTTTCGTTGGCTTGCGGTGCGTTGGCCGGTTCGTCGAGTCCGCCGCCGAGCGCCGTGACCAGCGACGCATGCGCATTCAGCCGCTCCGCCTGAATCTTCGCGACGCCTTCCTGCGCGCGCAGCAACTGGCTTTGCGCGACCAGCACGTTCAGATAGTCGGTCAAACCACGCCGATAACCTTCGCGTGCAAGGTCGTAATTCTTGCGGGCCGCCGCGACCGAGCGGTCGGCGTCTTGCGCCTGGGTGGCGAGCGAACGGATCCGGATCACCTGATCGGAGATATCTTTCAGCGCACCGACAATCGATTGGTTATAGCGGTCGACCGCCTCGTCGTACCCAGCCGACGCAGCGCCGAGTTGCGAGCGCAGCCGCCCGCCGTCGAAGATCGGCAGCGACAGCGCCGGACCCGCGCTCCAGCTATGCGACGGGTCTTTCAGGAACTGGAACAGCGGCCCCATTGCCGCATATCCGCCGATCGACGCCAGCAGGTTGATGTCCGGATAGAAGCTGGCCTTGGCGACGTCGATGCCGCGCGCTTGCGCCGCGACCGTCCAGCGTGCCGCCACCACGTCCGGCCGATGGCCGATCAGATCCGCGGGCAGGGCGCTCGGCAGGGCGGCGGGAGCGGTGTCGAGCGAGAGTGTCGGACGCTGGATCGCGTCGCCGGCGCCAGGGCCCTTGCCGGCCAGCGCGGCCAACTGATTGCGGCCGAGGGCGATCTTCTCCTCGATCGCGTCGATCTGGCGCTCGTACTCCGGCATCGGCGTTTCGGCCTGGCTCACTTCGAGCTGCGTACCGATGCCGCCTTTCAGACGCCGGTTCGCAAGATCGACGATCTGCTGCTGTTGCTGCAGCGTCGATCTGGCAATGTCGAGTAGTGCATAGTTCATCGACAGTTCGATGTAGGTGCGCACCACGTTGCCTTCCAGTTCGAGCTGGGCGGCACGGAAATCCGCTGCGCTCGCATGGGCGGCGTCGAGCGCGCGCTCGGCGGCGTTCTTGTCCTTGCCCCACAGGTCCAGGTTGTACGACAGGCCCAGCGTGCCGGTGTTGTTCCACGACTGCTCGCCCGCGAGCGGCCCCGGGCCGTAATAGAGGTTGTCGGCCCATTTCTGACGCTGGATCGACAGGCTGCCGTTGACCTGCGGAGAGAGCGCCGAACGGGCGACGCCCGCCATCGACACGGCTTCGCGCACGCGCGCCTGAGCGACCGCGACACTCGGATTGCCCACCTGTGCGGCTTCGACCCACTGATTGAGCTGCGGATCGTTATAGGCGCGCCACCAGTCGGCGGCCGGCCACTGGGCGTCCGCGTTGGCGGCCCGGATGGCGTTGCCTGCGTCGAGCGAGGCGGGCTCGATTCCGTGGTCTTGCGGGGCGATGCCTCCGGTACTTGCACAGCCGGCGATTGTTAATAGGATCGTAAGAACCGCGGCTGCGGCGATCCCTTTCTGTACCGGAGACTGCACGATTTCCTCCAAAATTGGCTATAGAAGCATGTGCGTCATTATATTTTTTGATTGATTGGGGAATAACCGGTAAAGATGCAAGGCATTTTTACGGAATATGAGACAATCGCCTTTGCGAATCGTGTAACAATCGCTGCCGAACACGAGCAACTATCTTGCAACTATGTTGCATGGGATCGGAGTAAGTGCTGAAGCGCTAACTCCGGATCGACAGGAAAAGTATGGATACGCTTCAAAACATGCGCGTATTTGTCCGCGTCGTCGAAGCGGGCAGTTTTACGGGTGCCGCGCAGCACCTGAACACGACGACGGCGTACGCGTCGCGCGCGGTTTCCGATCTGGAAGCGCATTTGCGCACGCGTCTGTTGAACCGCACCACGCGCCGTATTGCCCTGACCGAGGCGGGCGAGCGCTATCTGCAGCGCTGCGAGCAGATTCTCGCCTACGTGGATCAGGCGGAAGCGGAGGCGAGCGACGCCCACGCGCGCCCCTCCGGCAAGCTCAAGGTCCACGCCATGACCAGCTTCGGCCAGCACTACGTGGTGCCGGCCGTGGGCCGCTATCAGGAGCGCTATCCGGACGTGCATATCGAACTGACGCTCGCGCAGCGCATGCCCGATCTGCTCGACGAAGGTTTCGACGTGTCGCTGACACTGGCAACCGGCTTGCCCGATTCGGGGCTGGTGTCGCAGCGGCTAGGCAGTGCGTTCAGCATTGCGTGCGCGTCGCCGGCTTATCTGGAGCGGCACGGCGTGCCGCAAACGCCCGCCGACCTCGCACAGCACACGTGCCTGCAACTGGTCACGCCCGTGTTTCCGATCGACAAATGGACTTTTGACGGCCCGAACGGCGAGGAAACGATCGCTCTGGGCGCGGCCACCTTCCAGGTGAATGTCGCCGAGGCAATGGCGGTCGCGGCCTCCAGTGGCATGGGTATCGGACTGATTCCGATCTACTCGGCCATCAGCGGTTTGCGCAGCGGCGAACTGGTGTGGTTGCTGCCGGAATACACCTCGCAGGAAATGAATCTGTATGCGCTGTATCCGTCCCGGCAGTATCTGGACGCGAAAATTCGCACCTGGGTCGAATTTCTGCGCGACGAACTGCCCGCCACGCTGGCCGTGGATCAGGAAGAGTTGCGCCAGTTCGCGCGCAGCTGAAGCGGCACTGAAGCGGCACCACTCGGGCGGTTGACGATGCTTGACGGTTGCAGGCCTTAGCGGCGTGATAGCCTGTTACATAAGTGCCGCGCCGCAACATTTCCTTACTTCTGCGCCGCGGTCGATTTGCTAACGTGTGGTTTCACGCGCTGCCGCATTCAGCTGGACGCGCTCAATTAGCCATCGTATTAGCCGCCGTTTGGCAAATCGCAACATCCGCAACAATTAGGACGAGGAATTCATGGATACGCATCTGATGATCGGCGTGGCCGTCATGCTGGGACTGATTGGAATCGCCGCATCGCGCGATCTGCTGCGCCGCCTGCGCGACCAGCAGCCGCAACTGGTGCCGGTCAAGGTCGAGCGTCCTGATTCGCAAGGGCAACGGCGCGATCGTTGAAGCTATTCGGTCTGTTTCGGTCCGCGCACCGCGTGGTCAAAGCAGCGCCTCGATCAGGCCTGGCTCGTCGTTGAGCGTGCGGTCCACCTCGAGGCTCACGCGGTGCCAGCGAAACCGTGCGGCGGGCAGGCAGGCGCTGCGCACGAGTTGCTCGAGTTCGTCGGATTGCAGCGCCGGGTCGAGCCAGCGGCGCGCCGCTTCCGGCGCGAATGCCAGCGGGCGTTGGCCGTGTACGTCGACAAGACCCGCGTCGGCCGTAGCCGTCACGATCACCAGTCCCATACCCTCCGTCTGAAGTTCCGTGCCGTGTACGCTGGATAGGGCCGCGAGGTACATCGGTGCGTCGCTTTTCAGATGCACGAAATAGGGTTGGCGCACCGTTGCGTCGGCGTCTCCCGCGTGATCCCCGTTTGATGTTCCTGGCGCCGTTTCCATGCGCCATTCGAACCAGCCGTCCGCGGGCACCAATACCCGACCGGTTTTCCACAAATCCTTGAAGTAGCGCGTGTGCGGCGCGGTTTCGGCGCGCGCGTTGATCGTCTGCGGCAGATGCTGCTCGCGTGCCCAAGCCGGGCAATAACCCCAGTGAATCGCGCGCAGCGTTTGGTCCGGGTAAATCGTGAGCGGATGGGTGCCTGGCGCGAGGTTGTAGCCGGGACGCCGATCGGCGGCGTCGAACAGCATCAGCGGGTCGGCGAGGCCAAGCTGCTGGGTGTACAGATGCGGATCGCGGTACTGGCTGATTCGACCACACATGAGCGACCTCCGGAGATCACCGGTCTGGCGGGTTTGACCGGCTCGAACCCGAACCCGGATCCGACGACACCCCCAGCGTAGTGCGTGGCGCGTGGCCGCGCTACCCCGATCGGCCCCAAGCCGGCGCTATATCTCGACGACCTTGTCCCACGCGAATTGCGGATTCTCCAGCTGACGGGTGCGCCGGTCCAGATAGCCGCGCGGATTGCACACCACGCGCGTGCCGTTCACGGTGTAGTCGAACGGTGTATGCGTGTGTCCATGAATCCACAGTGCGACGGGGGAGCGCACCAGCTGCGGCAAATGATTGACGAATCCGGCCGACGAGCGATCCTCTGCATAACGTTCGGCCAGACTCAGCCGATGCGGTGCGTGATGCGTAACGACGATCGTCTTGCCCCCGAACGGCTTCGCCAGTTCGCTTTCGAGCCAGGCGCGCGCCTTCGCGTGCAACGCGAGGGAGTCCTCCGGGGTGAAGTCGCGCGGCGAGTCGTGGGTGTCGTGCGGCCAGTTCATCTGGATCAGGCCGCGGAAGTCGAGCATCACCCGGCGCGATGACTCGATGCAGTCGGCAAGCGTGTCAGGATCCGCGCCGTATAACGTGAAGTCGGTCCACAAGGTCGTGCCGAGCACGCGCCAGCGGCCTTGCGGGTCGACCAGCGCGGCATTGTTCAGCACATGCACGTTGTCGACTTGCGCGGCGGCGTCGTAGAGGGCGCTTTCGAGCGCGCCGAATTCACCGTCGTAGTACTCGTGATTGCCGGGCACGTAGACCACCGGCACGGCGCCGTCGAAGGTTTGCGCGGCCCAGCGCGGGCCGGCCGCGTGATTATGGATGTCGCCGGCCAGCACGATCAGATCCGCCTGCGCATGCGGGATCAGCTCGGGCTCATCGTTTTCCAGATGCAGATCGGACAGCACTCGAATCTTCACGACGACGACTCCTGCAATGGGCCTCGCACAAAACGGCGCGGCCTTTAAACCCTAGCGTAGCACCTTGCCCGGGTTCATCAGGTTCAACGGATCGAGCGCATGTTTGACGGCGCGCATCAATTGCACCTCGACGTCCTGTTTGTAGTGCATTGCCTCGTCGATCTTCAGCTGGCCGAGGCCGTGTTCCGCGCTGATGCTGCCACGATGCCGATGCACGCTGTCGTAGACGAGCTGATTGATCGGACCTTGCCACGTCTTGAGGAACGCCTTCGCGTCCACGCCTTCGGGCGCTTGGACGTTGTAGTGCAGGTTGCCGTCGCCGAGATGGCCGAACGTGACCATTCGCACACCGGGCACGGCCTGCGCGATTGCCGCGTCGGTTTCCTCGATGAAATGGCCAATGCGCGAAATCGGCACGGCGATATCGTGCTTGATGTTCAGGCCTTCCTCAGCCTGGGCGAGCGGGATGTGTTCGCGCAGATTCCAGAATGCCCGCGACTGCGCGAGGTTTTCCGCGACCACCGCGTCTTCGACCAGACCTTCTTCGAGCGCGGTTTCCATCAGGCGCTCGAACAGGGCGCGTGCGTGCGCCTCGTTCTCGCTGTCCGACAGTTCCAGCAGTACGACCTGAGCATGCGCTTCGGCAAACGGATAGCGCATCTGTTCGAAATGCCGGCCCACCAGCCGCAGGCAGAAATCCGACATCAATTCGAAGCCGGTCAGAAGCGGCCCCGCGACACGTTGCGTGAGCGACAGGAAATCGAGCGCCGCATGCGGCGACGCGAGCGCGGCGAGCGCCGTGACGCGCGCGGCCGGTTGCGGATGCAGCTTGAGCACGGCGGCGGTGATGATGCCAAGCGTGCCTTCCGCGCCGATGAACAGATCGCGCAGGTCGTAGCCGGTGTTGTCCTTGCGCAGTCCGCGCAGGCCGTCCCAGAGTTCGCCTTGCGGCGTGACGACTTCGAGGCCGAGACAGAGTTCGCGCGTGTTGCCGTAGCGCAGTACGCCGGTGCCGCCGGCATTGGTGGCGAGATTGCCGCCGATCGTGCAACTGCCCTCGGCCGCGAGGCTGAGGGGGAACAGGCGGCCGGCCTCGTCGGCGTGCTTCTGCACCTCGGCGAGAATGACGCCCGCTTCGACGGTGATCGTGTTGTTGTGCGGATCGATGTCGCGCACACGGTTCAGGCGCCGCAGACTGATGACCGCTTGCGCGCCGCTTGCATCCGGCGTGGCGCCACCGGCCAGACCGGTGTTGCCGCCTTGCGGCACCAGCGCGATGCGATGCTCGACGGCGAGTTTGACGAGCGCGGCGACTTCGTCAGGGGTGGCCGGACAGAGCACCGCGCAGGCCGCGCCGGTGTAACGGCGGCGCCAGTCGGTGAGGTAGGGGGCGGTGTCGTGCGGATCGGTCAGCACCTGGGACGCGCCGATGGCGTCGCGGCAGGCAGTGAGGAAAGCGGCTTGGGTCATATTGGTCGGTCAGGGTGTTCGGCGGATCGGTTACGCGGGCGGTGACGCGAGACGTGCTGTTCTCATCGCGTGCTGTCCCCGGCCTGTTCAGCGTTCTGCGGTGCGTTTGCCATTGCGGTTTGCCGCGCTGCCCGTTTTGCAGCGCGCTTGAACGGCGCGACATACGCGAGTGTGCAGACAAAGAAAGCCAGCGAGAGGGCGGTTTCGAGCCAGCCGAGGCGGGCGCTCAGGCCGTGGTCGCTCCAGCCGCGCACAATGCCTTCGGCGAAATACAGCAGAATCAACATCGACGCCCATTGCAACGTGTAAAGCCGGTGCCGCCATACGCCGGGCAGGGCGAGCAGGAGCGGTACGGCTTTGAGCACGAGTGCCGAGCCGCCGGGACGCAGGGGCGCGAGCCACCATTCCCAGGCGACGGACAAGACGATCAGCGCGAGCAGGGTGGCGGTGGCGCCGAAAGCGGCGGCGCGTTTTTGCGGCACGGGCATGGTGGCTGGGCGCATGGGCGTGTTCCTTGCGCAATCCGCCGGGGACGAACCGGCGGATTGCGCGTTGCGGCTGCTCACGGGCATCGCGGAGTTCGCATCGTTCGAATCGTTCGCGGCGCCCGGCGCATCCGGCGCGTTCACGGCCGTTCGCTCATGGATGCCGCCGTGCGGGCAACGCGCGCGCCGAGCGCAATCGCCAGCGTTTTCTCGTCGGCGGAGATGCCTTGTTCGGCCGTGCCGGCGCGTGCGAAATGCGACGCGCCATAGGGGCTGCCGCCGGTTTGCGTGGTGGAGAGCGTACTCTCGGTGTACGGAATGCCGACGATCAGCATGCCATGATGCAAAAGCGGCAGCATCATGGAGAGCAGCGTGGACTCCTGGCCGCCGTGCAGGCTGCCGGTGGAGGTGAACACGCAAGCGGGTTTGCCGGACAGCGCACCCGAAAGCCACTGCGGCGTGGTGCCGTCGAGAAAGTATTTCAGCGACGCGGCCATGTTGCCGAAGCGGGTGGGCGAACCGAGCGCGAGACCGGCGCATTCTTCGAGATCGCGCAGTTCGACGTAGGGCGGTCCTTCAGCGGGAATGTCCGGCTGGGTCGCCTCGCAGACCGTGGAAACCGCCGGTACGGTGCGCACGCGCGCCTGCATGCCGGGGACGCTGTCGACGCCATGCGCGATCGCCAGCGCAAGCTCGCGCGTAGCGCCGTGACGGCTGTAATAGAGCACGAGAATGTCTTTCATAGGCCTCATCGGTGAACGGGTATTATAGGGGCTGGGTCCGCTGTACAGGCCATCCATAGCCATTCGGCCAGGCCTCGGGCACGGTCCTGAAACACCGTTTGATAAAGCCGGGAGGTAAGAAGGTGGGTTTGCTGTCCAGGGTGCGTTTCGATCTCGACAAGCTCAAACGGCTTGCGCAGTTTGCCGCGAAGCGCAGCGGCGAAGATCGCATTCCGCAGGTGGCCGGCAGCCTCACGTTCACCACCATGCTCGCGCTCGTGCCTCTCGCCACGGTCGCGTTCGCGCTGTTCACCGCGTTTCCGATTTTCAGCTCGTTTCAGATGTCGCTGCAGATTTTCCTCGCCGACCATCTGATGCCTGCTCAGCTCAACAGTCAGATTTTCAATTACCTGAACCAGTTCGCGTCGAAGGCCAAGGGCCTGACGACCATCGGCATGATTTTTCTGTTCGTCACCGCCGTCATGACGATGATGACGGTGGAATCCGCTTTCAACGTGATCTGGCGGGTGCGCAAGGCGCGGCCGTTCGCGCAGCGCATTCTGGTCTACTGGGCAATCATCACGCTGGGGCCGATTCTGATCGGGGTGAGCCTGTCGATTTCGTCCTATCTGTTCACGCGTTCCATGGCGTTCACGGGCACGCAGCATATTCCGTCCGTGATCGACTGGGCGCTGACGAGCGCCGCGTTACCGTTGACGGCACTCGCTTTCACGATGCTTTACGTGTTTCTGCCGAACTGCCGGGTGGAGTGGCGCGACGCGGTGATCGGCGGGGTTGCTGCCGCGATCGCCTTCGAACTCGCCAAGCGCGGCTTTGGCTACTACGTGCGCAGGATTCCGACCTACACCGCGGTGTACGGTGCATTTGCCGCCGTGCCGCTATTCCTGCTGTGGATGTATCTATGCTGGTTCATCGCGCTGGCGGGCGCGATGATCGCATCGGCATTGCCGGCGATCCGTATTGGCCAGTTTCACCGGCCGAGGTTCGAGGGCAGCAATCTGTTCGATTCGCTCGAACTGCTCGCGCGGCTCTCGGAAGCGCGCGATGCGGGCAAGCGCGGCTACACGGTGCCGGAGCTGTCACGCATGCTTCGCCGTGAGATGGACACCACGATCAATCTGCTGGAAAAGCTCGAGGAAATCGACTGGATTGCGCGCTTGCAGGAAGACGGCACGCGGCCGCATTTCCTGTTGCTGGCAAATCCGGCGCAGATCACGGTTGAGCGTCTGTTCGACCTGTTCGTGATCGACCGCGCCGAGCTCGAATATCAGCTTGAGCTGAACTCCACGCGTGTGGATGGGCAGATGCTTCTGGCGGCGCTGGAAAACGACAAGCTGAAAGTGACGCTCGCTACGCTGCTGGCGGCGCGTGCCGCTGCGCGGGCAGCGCGCGCCCAGGAAAGCGAACAGGGTGCTTCTTCAATGCCGCATCAGGCTGCATGAGCGTGTTGCATAAGTGTGCTACATAAGCAGGCTGCATGAGCCGGCAGCCTGAAGCGCTGACCATCTAAAGCGAAATCTTCCCCACGCAGATGTCTTTGAACATCACCCAATCGCCCATCAGGCTATAAAGCGGATGCCGGAAGGTGGCCGGCCGGTTTTTCTCGAAGAAGAAATGCCCGACCCATGCAAAGCCATATCCGCAGATGACCGCAGCCGGCAGCCAGAGCCAGTTGCCGGTGGCGAGCGCCATGGCGAGGCAGCCGATCACGCCGAGCGAACCCACGAAATGCAGCCGCCGCGACACCGTGTTGCGATGCTCGCTCAGATAGTACGGGTAGAACTCCGCGAAACTTGCGAAGTGATCGGTGTGCGCGGTTTGAGCCATCACGGCCTCCGAATGTCGACGCTACTCGATTCCGTGCCCGTCGCTCCAGGTTGGTTCGCCGCGCGCAGAGATGCCCGGCGCGCGCTCGAAACAGGACAGGCCTGACCCATTGTGCGGCTATCGGGCCATGCGTGCAACCTGGCCATTCGGCCGATGGCGCGCGTCTACCTTCGCGCTTATCGTGACGGCTCGTGACGGCTATTGAGCGGCCTGCAACGGCTTCGAGGACTTCGAAGCAAAACTGAACAACGCGTCGAGCGTGGCATCGGGCTGCTCGGTCATCAAGGCATGGCCGGCTTCGAGCATGACCGTGTCGACCGGTACGCCGGCTCGGGCGAGCGCGTCGGCGAGCGCTTTGGCCGCGCGCGGCGGCGTCATTGCATCGCGCCGGCCCGCGATCAGCCGGGTCGGACAGCGTACCTCGGCGGCGCGTGCGAGGCCGTCCGCATAGCTATTGCATGCGGTGAAGTCGGTGTGGAACAACTGCGGCTCGCCGCTCTTGGAGACGCGTTCCATCAGCCGCTGATTCATGCCGTGCAGCCAGAAGCCAGGGCCTGGGCACGACGGCTTGGCGGCGAATGTCGAGTGTGACCATTGATTGACCATGCCGATTGCATCGGGCTCGCGATGCAAGGCGGCTTCGAGCAAGGCGTCGGAGACGGCCATCGGCACGGCGGTGGCAAGCAGCGCCAGATGCGTTGTGCGCGCCGGATAACGGCCGGCGAAGTCGAGTGCGATCAGCGAGCCCATGCTGTGTCCGGCCACGAACGCGCGCTGCACACCGGCGGCGTCGAGCAGGGCGACCAGCCAGTCGGCCATCGCGGGCACGCTGGCGAGCGCCGGGCCCGCGCTGCGGCAGTGGCCGGGCAGATCGACCGCCAGCACGCTGAAGCCATGATGCGCGAAGTAACGCGTTTGCAATGCCCACACGCTATGGTCATGCTCGGCGCCGTGGATGAATACGGCGGTTGGCAAGCTGGAGTCGAATGGTTTGCCGCCGGTGTATGCGTAGGCAGGTTTGCCTTGAACGGTGAGGATCATGCGGACTCCGGGCGGGGCGTGGCCGGGTTGGCAGGTGCCGCGGATTGGGTGCCTGGGGAGGAAGTTGTGGATGAATTGGCCGGATCGGTTTTTGCCGTACCGGACGGACCGGTTGGCCCACTTCCAGACCCGCTCCCAGCCGATTTTTGTGCGGCTTTCAGTGCGCGCTTGAGGTCGTCGATCAGGTCGTCGGGGTCTTCAAGACCGATCGACAGGCGGATCGTGCCTTCCGCGATGCCGGCTGCGGCGAGCGCGGCGGCATCCATGCGAAAGTGCGTCGTCGAGGCGGGATGGATGACGAGCGAGCGCGCGTCGCCGACGTTCGCGAGATGCGAGAACAGCGAAAGCGCTTCGATGAAGCTGCGTCCGGCGGCGCGATCGCCGCGCAGATTGAAGCTGAACACGGCACCCGCGCCGCGCGGCAGCAGACGCTTCGCGAGCGCATGGTCCGGATGCGACAGCAGCTCCGGGTAAGCCACGGCTTCGACGGCCGGATGGGCGCACAGGAACTCGACCACCTTGCGCGTATTCGCGACGTGCCGCTCCATGCGTAGCGGCAGCGTTTCGATGCCTTGCAGCAGTTGCCACGCGGCCTGCGGATGCAGGCATGCGCCGAAGTCGCGCAAGCCCTCGCGGCGCGCGCGCAGGAGGAACGGCGCGACGGTGCTTTCCTCGGCGAACACCATGCCGTGGAAGCCCTCGTACGGTTCGGTAAATTCGGGGAAACGGCCGGACGCGTCGAAGTCGAAAGTGCCGCCGTCCACCAGCACGCCGCCGATCGTCGTGCCGTGGCCGCCGAGGAATTTGGTCGCGGAGTGATAGACGAAGTCGGCGCCATGCTCGAATGGCTTGAGCAGATAGGGCGTGGTAAAGGTCGAATCGACCAGCAGCGGGACGCGGTGCTCGTGAGCGAGTTGCGCCACGGAGGCGATATCGAGCACGTCGAGCCCCGGGTTGCCGAGCGTTTCGCCGAACAGCAGGCGCGTGTTCGGGCGCAGCGCGGCGCGCCAGGCGTCGAGATCGCCGGGTTTGACGAAAGTCGTCTCGATGCCGAAACGCCGCAGCGTGTAGTGCAGCAGGTTGTGCGAGCCGCCGTACAGCGCGCTGGAGGCGACGATATGGGAGCCGGCGCCCATCAGCGTGGCGATCGCCAGATGCAGCGCGGCCTGGCCACTAGCCGTGCCGATTGCGCCCGCGCCGTTTTCCAGCGCGGCGACGCGTTCCTCGAACACGGCCACGGTGGGGTTCGAGATGCGCGAATAGACGTGGCCGGCGCGTTCCATGTTGAAGAGCGCCGCGGCGTGGTCAGAGTCGCGGAACGAAAACGAGGTAGTCTGGTAAATCGGCGTGGCGCGCGCGCCGGTGGTCGGGTCGGGCGCTGCGCCGGCGTGCAGCGCAAGCGTATCGAAACGGTTGGCGGACATCCTGGGCGGCGAGGCCACGGACGGCCCCGCGAAAGGTGAAAGTGGCGGCCATCCTATCATCGGCATGAATCGCTTCAAGCGCGGTTTTCCCGATACATGCTGTTTGGACGGTGCCGCACAGAACCGGCAAACCCCCGTCGCGCCTTGATGGGCGGGCCGCTTTCCTTTTATGGGCCTTTCCGCTAGGATCGAAAGTCATTCAGGCACTATCAGCTTAGCGGGTATCACGGAGACAGATCATGCGAGTCAGCGACATTCTTAAAGTCAAAGGCAACACCCTTTTCACGGTTACGCCGGATACCACGCTGCACGACGCAGTCAATACCATGGCCGAGCACGACATCGGCTCGCTGGTCGTGATGGAATACGGCGACCTCGTCGGCATGCTGACCTTTCGCGAAGTCATTCTGACCTTGAGCAAGCATCACGGCAGCCTCGGTACCTCCACGATCCGCAAGCTGATGGACGACCATCCGCTCACCTGCACGCCTGAAACGGACGTCAACGAGGTTCGCCGCATGATGCTCGAGCATCACGTGCGCTATTTGCCGGTGCTGGAAAGCCGCACGTTGATGGGCGTGATTTCGTTCTACGACGTCGCGAAGGCGGTGGTCGAAGAGCAGGGCTTTGAAAATCGCATGCTCAAGGCCTATATCCGCGACTGGCCGGAAGAACAGCAGGAACAGCAGCCGGCGCGTTAATGCCCGGTGGCTGGTGACTCACCGCGGCGCTCGCGCCGTTGCCGTGAGTGTGAAAATGCGGTCAAGGCGCGCGCGAAAACGTGCGCTTTTTTTGTGTCCGGTCTTTTCCTGGTTTTTTCCCGGCTTTTCCACCGTGTTGCTCCTTTAGCCCGTTTCTTGCCGGTTCCCGACCTCCATGAGCGATCGCCCAATACCTGCTGCCCGCCGTGCCGCGCGCCCTCACGAGGCGCATGAGTCGCAGTTCCGCCTGCTCGGCCAGCGCCGTTTCGCGCCGTTTTTCTGGACCCAGTTCCTCGGCGCGATGAACGACAACGTGTTCAAGATCGGCTTCACGTCGCTCGTCACCTATCAGGCGGCACGCTTTTCGGGTGTCGATCCGAAAACGGCCGCGTTCCTGATTTCAGCGATTTTCATCCTGCCGTTCGTGCTGCTGTCGGCGACCTCCGGTCAGATCGCAGACAAGTACGACAAGGCAATGCTCACGCGTTTCGTCAAAACCTTCGAAATCGTCGTGATGCTGATCGGGGGCGCGGGTTTCTGGCTGCATAGCGCGCCGCTGCTGTATCTGTGCACGTTTCTGATGGGCGTCCATTCGACCGTGTTCGGGCCGGTCAAGTATTCGTACCTGCCGCAGCATCTGTCGAAGTCGGAACTGGTCGGTGGTAACGGCATGGTCGAGATGGGCACCTTCGTCGCGATCCTGGTCGGCACGATCATCGGCGGCGTGGGCGCGGGTTTCGTCGAGCATGGCGCCGTGGTGCTGGCCTGCGCGTGTGTCGCGATTGCGCTGGTGGGGCGGCTGGTGTCGAACTTTGTGCCTGTCACGGCGGCGCCGCAGCCCGATCTGCGCATCAACTGGAATCCGGTCAGCGAGACGTGGCGCAACCTGAAGCTCGCGCGCGAGAACCGCACGGTGTTTCTGAGCCTGCTGGGGATTTCCTGGCTGTGGTTCGTGGGCGCCACCTTTCTGTCCTCGTTTTTCAGCTTTGCGAAAAACGTGTTGTCCGCCGATCCGGATGTCGTAACCGTCCTGCTCGGCACGTTCTCGATCGGCATCGGCATCGGCTCGCTGCTGTGCGAAAAGCTCTCCAAGCGGCGCATCGAAATCGGCCTCGTGCCGCTTGGCTCGATCGGCATGAGCGTGTTCGCGATCGATCTGTTCTTCGCGAGCCATGCGCTGCCGGTGGCCGGGCATTTGCTGAGCGTCGGCGAATTCCTCGTGCGGCCCGCCCATTGGCGCGTGCTGGCCGATCTGTTTTTGCTGGCCATGTTCGGCGGCTTCTATAGCGTGCCGCTCTATGCGCTGATCCAGAGCCGCAGCCAGCCGAGCCACCGCGCGCGCATCATCGCGGCAAACAATATTCTGAACTCGCTGTTCATGATCGTTTCGGCCTTGATGGCGATGGGGCTGACCGCGGCGGGTTTCAGCATTCCGGCGATTTTCCTCGTCACCGCGCTGCTGAATATTGTCGTCGCGACGTATATTTATTCGCTCGTGCCCGAGTTTTTGCTGCGCTTTATCGCCTGGGTGCTGGTGCACACGTTCTACCGGATCCGTCTGGTTCATGCCGAACGGATTCCGGAAGAGGGCGCGGCCGTTCTGGTGTGCAACCACGTGAGTTTCGTCGATGCGATCGTCATCATGGCCGAGAGCCCGCGGCCGATCCGCTTCGTGATGGACCATCAGATCTTCAAGTCGCCGTTCGCCGGCTGGGTGTTCCGCCACGCGAAGGCGATTCCGATCGCGCCCGCCCATCAGGATCCGGCGCTGCTCGCGCGCGCCTACGAGCGCTGCGCCGAGGCGCTTGCCGAGGGCGATCTGGTCTGCATCTTCCCGGAAGGCAAGCTGACGAAGACCGGCGAGATGAACCCGTTCCGCCACGGCGTGACTGAGATCATCCGCCGCACGCCGGCGCCGGTGATACCAATGGCGCTGCGTGGACTGTGGGGCAGCGTGTTCTCGCGCGCCAACGACGCGCGCTGGCCGCGGCCGATCCAGAAGGGCGTCATGAGCCGGCTGACGCTGGCGGTAGGGGAGCCGATCGACCCGGCTGAGGCGTCGCCTGAGGTGCTGCAGCAGATTGTCACCGAGTTGCGCGGGGCGCGGAAGTAGCGCGGCGTGGCCTGCCGGGGCGGCCGGGGCGGCATCAAGGCTGGCATAATAGTGCTTTCCCCGCATTTCTTTGGACGACGCCCATGTCCGGCAACACGCTCGGTACGCTTTTCACAGTCACGACCTTCGGCGAATCGCACGGCCCCGCTATCGGCTGCGTGATCGATGGCTGCCCACCGGGCATGGCGCTTGGCGAAGCTGACATCCAGCTCGAACTCGACCGCCGCAAGCCGGGCACGTCGCGGCACGTCACGCAGCGTCAGGAAGAAGACAAGGTCGAGATCCTATCGGGCGTGTTCGAAGGCCAGACCACCGGCGCGCCCATTGCGCTGCTGATTCGCAACACGGACCAGCGCAGCAAGGATTACGGCAATATCGCGGACACCTTCCGTCCCGGTCACGCCGACTACACCTACTGGCAGAAATACGGCATTCGCGACTATCGCGGCGGCGGCCGTTCCTCGGCCCGTCTGACCGCACCTACCGTGGCGGCCGGCGCGGTAGCGAAGAAATGGCTGCGCGAGAAATTCGGTACCGAAATCCGGGGTTACATGGCGGCGCTCGGCGAGATCGACGTGCCGTTTGTCGACTGGGCCCACGTGCGCGAGAACCCGTTCTTCGTGCCGAACGCGCAGATCGTGCCGGAGCTCGAAAGCTACATGGACGCATTGCGTAAAGACGGCGATTCGATCGGCGCGCGTATCAACGTCGTGGCTTCCGGCGTGCCGGTCGGCCTTGGCGAACCGCTATTCGACCGTCTCGATGCGGACATCGCGCACGCCATGATGGGCATCAATGCGGTGAAGGGTGTCGAGATCGGCGCGGGCTTCGCGAGCGTCGCGCAACGCGGCTCGGTGCATGGCGACGAACTGACGCCGGAGGGCTTTGTCGGCAATCATGCGGGCGGCGTGCTCGGCGGTATTTCGACCGGGCAGGACATTACGGTGTCCATCGCGATCAAGCCGACTTCGAGCATCCGCACGCCGCGCCGTTCGATCGACAAGGCCGGGCAGCCGGCTATCGTCGAAACGTTTGGGCGTCATGACCCGTGCGTCGGCATCCGCGCCACGCCGATCGCCGAATCCATGCTCGCGCTGGTGCTGATCGACCACGCGCTGCGCCACCGCGCGCAATGCGGCGATGTCGCCGTCAGCACACCGAAGATCGCGGCTAGCGCGCCGTAAAGGGCGCGCTTCGAGCGTTTCCGTACTGCGCGCGCAACCTCGTCTCAATGACCGGCACGAACACGCGGCCCACAGATAGTCCACTCGCGACTCTGCGTGCCCGGGCGGCCGCGCGGCATGCCGGCGCGGCCGATTGCCTTGTGTTCGGGCGAACGCTTTTACAGCACGCCGAACGCGACAAGGCCGCCCAGCGCGAAGCGCTTGCCGCACTCGTGCGCGCCTTTCAGCTCGATCCCTCCTGCGAACCCACACTGCTTCACACGATTGCGCAGACGGCATTCGTCGTGCGCGACTGGGCACTCGTCGACTCCGCCGCCGCGCTGCTTCTTGAACGGAACGCCGAAGATGCGAATGCGCTGATCTGGCGCGCCGCCGCCGTACAACAACGCAATGAGTTCGATACGGCCGAGCGGCTGCTGCGCGAAGCGGTTCGCGTCGCACCTGGTAATCCCGTGGCGCTTCACAAGCTCGCGTTGTGCATCAAGGAACAGGCGCGTTTCCACGAAGCGGAAGACCTGCTCAGGCAAGTGCTGGTGTTGTCGCCCAATAACGCGCATGCGCTATTCGATCTGTCTGAGCTCGAAATCCGCACGGGGCGTTTCGCCGACGGTTGGGCGCATTACGAATCCCGCATGGCATTCGGCGACGATTCGAATAGTGCCCAGCATGCGCTGGCTTCCATCAGCGTGCATTGGCAGGGCGAGTCGCTGGAAGGCAAAACGCTGATCGTGTATGGCGAGCAAGGCAACGGCGACTGTCTTTGGGCGGCGCGCTTTCTTCCGCCGCTGGCCGAGCGCGCGCGCCGCGAAGGCGGCCGCGTGATTTTCGGTCACGACGGACCCTTGCGGCATCTGATCGAACGCATGCTGCCAACCGATTTGCCGCTCGAAACGAGCCTTGAAACACGGCCTGATTTCCATTGCGGATTGATGAGTTTGCCGCTGCGGCTTGGCGTCTTCGATGCTCAAGGGTGGGGTGCGCCGTACCTGAGCGCTGAGCCCGTGCGCGTGCAGGCGTGGCGCGAGCGGGTTCATGCGCATACGGCCGGCAAGCCAGGCAACCTCAAAGTCGGGCTGGTGTGGAACGGCAACCCCGACCATATCCGCGACAGGCGGCGCTCAGTGCCCGTCGAGCAACTCGCCCCCCTGTTGGGCGTGCCCGGCGTGAGCTGGTTTGCGCTATCGCCTGGGCGCAGCGAGACGGTCGCGCAATGGCGCGCTCGAGGTCTCGAAGTTGCCGATTTGACGCATCATTTTCAGTCCGGATTCGACGACGTCGCTGCGTTGCTGGTGAATCTGGATCTGGTCGTCACGATCGATAGCGGGCCCGCGCATCTGGCGGGAGCGCTCGGCGTGCCGACGTGTTTGATGATCGATCACGTGTCGGCATGGTTTTGGGGCGATGAATCGCGCACTACGGGTTGGTACGATTCGATTGAGCTTTTCAGGCAGCCTGAGATCGGCGCGTGGGCGCCGGTGCTGGCCAAGGTGCGGGAGCGGATTGAAGTGATGCGGGGCGTTTGAGTGCTCTGCTTTGCGGCAACGTCGACAGTCTGTTTGCAGTGAATGCCGCTTCGTCTTTGTGCGCACGAAGCGTTTGACTGCAAGCCGTGCGCGGACTGACCAACACGCTCCGCGCACGGCAAACCAGCACCGAATCACATATTCGGATAATTCGGACCACCGCCGCCTTCAGGCGTGACCCACACGATGTTCTGGGTCGGGTCCTTGATATCGCAGGTCTTGCAATGCACGCAGTTCTGCGCATTGATCACGAGCCGCTCGCTGCCGTCGTCGTTCTTCACGAACTCATACACCGCTGCCGGGCAGTAGCGTGACTCAGGACCGGCATAGGTCTGCCAGTTCACATTCACGGGCACCGAAGGATCTTTCAGCGTCAGGTGAGCCGGCTGATTCTCTTCATGGTTGGTGTTCGAAATGAACACCGAAGAGAGCCGGTCGAACGTCAGCTTGCCATCGGGCTTCGGATACACAATCGGCTTGCACTGCGACGCGGGTTTCAGCATCTCGTGATCGGAATGCTGATGATGCAGCGTCCACGGCACATTGCCGCCCAGCACCTTCTGCTCAAGGCCCACCATCAGCGTGCCGAGGTACAGGCCCTTGCTCATCCACTGCTTGAAGTTGCGCGCGCGATGCAGCTCCGTGTGCAGCCACGACGTCTTGAAGCTTTCCGGATAGGCCGTCAGCTCATCGCTGGTGCGGCCTGCCTGCACGGCTTCAAAAGCGGCGTCGGCGGCCAGCATGCCGGTCTTGATCGCCGCGTGCGAGCCCTTGATCCGCGATGCGTTCAGGAAGCCCGCATCGTCGCCGACCAGCGCGCCACCCGGGAACACCAGCTTCGGCAGCGACAGCAGACCGCCGGCCGTAATCGCCCGTGCGCCGTACGAGACGCGCTTGCCGCCTTCCAGAATCGCCCGGATCGCCGGATGCGTCTTGTAGCGCTGGAATTCCTCGAACGGCGACAGATACGGATTCGTGTAGCCGAGGCCAACCACGAAACCCACCACCACCTGGTTGTTGTCCATGTGATAGAGGAATGAGCCGCCGTACGTGTCGTTTTCGAGTGGCCAGCCGGCGGTGTGCATCACCAGACCGGGCTTGTGCTTCGCCGGATCGATTTCCCACAGTTCCTTGATGCCGATACCGTAGACCTGCGGATCGACGCCTTCGCGCAGCTTGAATTTGTCGTTCAGTTGACGGCCGAGGTGCCCACGCGCGCCTTCGCAGAAGAGCGTGTACTTCGCGTGCAGCTCCATGCCGAGCTGGAAATTCTCGGTCGGTTCACCATCCTTGCCGATGCCCAGATTGCCGGTGGCGACGCCTTTGACCGAGCCGTCGTCGTTATACAGAATCTCGGCCGCCGGAAAGCCCGGGAAAATCTCGACGCCCAGCGCCTCGGCCTGCTGACCCAGCCAGCGCGTGACATTCGCGAGGCTGATCACGTAATTGCCGTGGTTCTTGAAGTTGTCCGGCAGCGCCCAGGTCGGCACGCTCTTCGAACCGGTTTCGGTCAGGAACAGGAATTTGTCTTCGGTCACGTCCACCGTCAGCGGCGCGCCTTTTTCCTTCCAGTCGGGGATCAGTTCGGTGATCGCGCGCGGATCCATCACTGCGCCCGACAGGATATGAGCCCCGATCTCCGAGCCTTTTTCCAGTACGCACACGCCAATTTCGACGCCTTTCTCAGCCGCCAGCTGCTTCAGGCGGATCGCTGCGGACAGGCCAGCCGGGCCGCCGCCGACGATCACGACGTCGTATTCCATCGACTCGCGTGGACCGTATTGCTCAATGAGACTTGCGGGGGTCATTGATGCTCCTCTTCTTACCGTTAGAATGCTTTTTTCGGGATCGTATTGTGGGCGATGGTCTGCGCCACTGCAACCCGATGAGCAGAGATTAGCACGATCGTTCTATTTCTGTGATACGGTATGACCCGCAGTGACGGTCTTGCCGCATCGGTCAACCGCGTCTGTAACAACAACCGAACAAGGGAACGACAATGGGCCGTTCGATCAATCTGGAAGGCAAAGTCGCGCTGATTACCGGCGCCTCCAGCGGGTTGGGGAAGCGCTTTGCTCAGGTATTGTCGCAGGCCGGCGCGAAGGTCGTGCTGGCGAGCCGCCGCACCGAGCGTCTGAAGGAATTGCGCGCCGAGATCGAGGCCGCCGGCGGCGCGGCGCATGTTGTTTCGCTCGACGTCACAGATTATCAGAGCATCAAGTCGGCCGTTGCCCACGCGGAAACCGAGGCGGGCACGATCGATATTCTGGTGAACAACTCAGGTGTGTCGACTACGCAGAAGCTTTCGGAAGTCACGCCGGCCGACTTCGAATATGTGTTCGATACGAACACGCGCGGCGCTTTCTTCGTCGCCCAGGAAGTCGCCAAACGCATGATCATGCGCGGCAACAGCGCGCAGAAGCCCTCATACCGGATCATCAATATCGCCTCGATGGCGGGCCTGCGGGTGCTGCCGCAGATCGGCCTGTACTCGATGAGCAAGGCCGCCGTCGTCCATATGACGAAGGCCATGGCGCTGGAGTGGGGCAAGCACGGCATCAATGTCAACGCGATCTGCCCGGGTTATATCGACACCGAGATCAACCATCATCACTGGTCGACCGAGCAGGGGCAGAAGCTGGTGTCGATGCTGCCGCGCCATCGCGTGGGCAAGCCGGAGGATCTGGACGGGCTGTTGCTGCTGCTGGCCGCCGACGAATCGCAGTTCATCAACGGCTCGGTGATTGCCGCCGACGATGGCTTCGGGCTCGCCTGAGCCCAGGGGCTGTCCGCCAAACGACGGCCTGCATCTACCCGTTTGTCATGTTTTCGCCGGCTCGCTGGCCGGTTTCACCCTCGTTTCAACCGTTAAAGAAGTACGATGAGCGATTTTCACGCAGTTTTTGAGATGTCGATGCCGATCCGCTGGGGTGACATGGACGCATTCGGCCATGTGAACAACACGGTCTATTTCCGTTACATGGAGCAGGTGCGGATTTCCTGGTTCGAACAACAGGGGCTGATTGGCAGCAACGTCGACGGGCAGGGGCCGGTCATCGTCAACGCGTCGATGGAGTTTCTCAAGCAGTTGCACTATCCCGGCGACGTGATTGGCCGGATGTCCGTAGCGACGCCAGGGCGCAGCAGCTTTGACACGGGTTTCGAACTCGTGCGCGCCGACGACCCGGACACCGTCTATGCACGTGGCGCCGCGCGCTGCGTGTGGATCGACTATGCGGCCGGCAAGTCGGTGCCGGTTCCGGATACGCTGCGCGAAACCATCGAGCGCGCGGCGCTGGTGAAGGTTGCCTGATTCAAGCGTCCCGATTGCCCCTCAATGACCGAGCAAACGCTGCAATAGCTCGGTCGCGTTGCCCGTATCGTATTTACGCATCAGCCGCGCGCGGTAGACATCGACCGTGCGTGGACTGATATCCAGCACTCGCCCAATCTGCTTGCTGGTTTTACCCGTTACCAGTTGCGCGGCGATTTCCCGCTCGCGCGGCGTCAATTCGACCGCCACGCGCCGCGTCGCGCTCAAATCCTCGAATGTCCACACGCCGGCGGCATGCGCGTCCGCGCGTTGCTGCGCGCGGCCTGTCACGTGGCACCAGAACAATTCTCCGTTGGCCCGCTTCATGATCCGGTCGTCCGCATAGCTGCCTTGCGCGGTCATGATGGGCGTAATCCGTGCGCCGATCCGCTCGAATTCGTCTGTCGACGGGTACAGCACCTGGAACGACTGACCGAGCAGCGCCTCGCGCGCATAGCCGAAGATGGACGCCAGCTCGTTATTGCAGTCTTCGATGATCCGTTCGCGCGACAGCACGAGCCCGATCGGGGCAAGGTGGAATGCGGTTTGGTAATCCAGTGCGGGCATGGGCGGGCGGCAAGTACTTATGTATTTTTGCGTATTGTGCCGTATGGCGCGCCCAGCGTACTCTTTCGGACACACGACAACGCGGCGAAGCGCCTGCGGCCGGCATTGCTCGAGGTATGGCAAGCTGAGCGCAGGACCGGCTGCGGATGACTAGAATGACGTGTCGGGCGCTTGCCCGCTCTGCGTCATATCGAAGTCGCAACGATCCGAATTCCGGTTTCGGGTTTCCATAAAGGAAGGGACATACTGATGAACAAGGTCTATCCAGGCGCCGAAGAGGCGCTGAAAGACATCGTCAAGGACGGGCAGACGTTTGCCGTCGGCGGTTTCGGGCTGTGCGGCATTCCCGAAGCGCTGATCGCGGCGCTGCGTGATTCGAAGGTGCAGGGCATCACCTGCATCAGCAACAATGCGGGCGTCGACGGTTTCGGCCTCGGTCTGTTGCTCGAAACGCGCCAGGTCAAGAAGATGATTTCGTCGTACGTGGGCGAGAACAAGGAGTTCGAGCGCCAGTATCTGGCCGGCGAACTCGAACTGGAATTCACGCCGCAAGGCACGCTCGCCGAGAAGCTGCGCGCGGGCGGCTCGGGCATTCCGGCCTTCTTCACGAACACCGGCTACGGCACGCTGATCGCCGAAGGCAAGGAAACCCGCCAGTTCGGCGAAAACCACTACGTGCTCGAACATTCGCTGACGGCCGACGTCGCCTTGGTCAAGGCATGGAAGGCCGACAAATCGGGCAACCTGATCTATCGCCGCACCGCGCGCAACTTCAACCCGATGTGCGCGATGGCGGGCAAGATCACCGTCGCGGAAGTCGAGGAAATCGTTGAGGTGGGCGAACTCGATCCGGACGCGATCCACACGCCGGGTATTTTCGTGCAGCGCATTGTGCTCAATGCGCATCCGGAAAAACGCATTGAACAACGCGTCGTCCGCGCGAAAGGAGGCTGATCATGGCATGGACTCGTGACGAAATGGCCGCACGCGCGGCGAAGGAATTGCAGGACGGTTTCTATGTGAACCTCGGCATCGGCTTGCCGACGCTGGTGGCGAACCATGTGCCGGCGGGCGTCGAAGTGTGGCTGCAGTCGGAAAACGGCTTGCTCGGCATCGGCCCGTCGCCGACCGAAGAAGAAGTGGATGCCGATCTGATCAATGCAGGCAAGCAGACGGTGACCACGCTGCCGGGCTCGTCGATTTTCTCGTCGGCGGATTCGTTCGCGATGATTCGCGGCGGGCACATTAATCTCGCGATTCTGGGTGCGATGCAGATCAGCAAGAAGGGCGATCTGGCCAACTGGATGATCCCCGGCAAGATGATCAAGGGCATGGGCGGCGCGATGGATCTGGTCGCGGGCGTCAAGCGCGTGGTCGTGCTGATGGAACACGTCGCGAAGGGCGACCAGCACAAGATCCTCGAAGAATGCACGTTGCCGTTGACGGGCGTGGGTGTGGTCGATCAGATCATCACCGATCTTGGCGTGATCGAAGTGACGGAAGACGGCCTGAAAGTGACCGAACTGGCGCCGGGCGTCAGCATCGAGGAAATCAAGGCGAAGACGGGCGCGCCGCTGGATGTCAGCGCGGTGAGCTGAGGTTTCGTGAACCGCCGGCGGTTTCGGTCTCCATGACCGGCACGTGGCGGCGAGGCAGGACCCGAAGCGGGCGAGACGTGAGTCTCGCCCGCTTTGTTTTGGTGCCTGGTGTGTGCCCCATGTCTGCGCTCCATGCCTGTGTAAGTCCCGGGTCGTCCTATGACGTTTGGCCGATCCTTGCCGTGCGGCAAAGCGGTTTACAATCTTTGGAAGATTGGACGCTTGTTGATCCCTGCTGTGCCCAAGCCAAATCCGCAGCGCTTTTGCAAGGAACCCAGATGACCGAAATCTCCGCGTCCGCCGTCGCGCGGCCCACGCCGCGCCAACGTTATGTGCAGTGCGCGAGCGCCAGTGGCTTGCATCGTGTTGCCTATACCGAGTGGGGTGACCCGGCCAATCCGCGCGTGCTGCTGTGCGTGCACGGCTTGACGCGTTCGGGGCGCGATTTCGACCGTCTCGCGGCGGAATTTGCCGGCACTTACCGCGTGGTGTGTCCGGATGTAGTGGGACGGGGCTTGTCTTCCTGGCTCGCGAACCCCAACTTCTATGCGGTGCCGCAGTACGTCGCCGACATGGTCACGTTGATTGCGCGCCTGAACGTCGAAACGGTCGACTGGTTCGGGACCTCGATGGGCGGTCTCATCGGGCTTGCGCTGGCCGGCCTGCCGGAAACGCCAATCCGCAAGATGCTGTTGAACGACGTCGGTCCGCATCTGGAACCGGTGGCCGTGCAGCGCATCGGCGATTACCTCGGTAAGCCCGCGCGTTTCGAGTCGCTCCAGCAGGGCATCGACTACGCCGCGTTGCTCGCGCAGTCCTTTGGTCCGCTTACGCCGGACGAATGGCGTGAGATCAATACGCCGCTGTTGCACGAGCAGGACGGCGCGTGGTTGCTGCGCTATGACCCGCGGATTGCGCAGCCGTTTGCGGCGATAACCGAAGAGGCCACCAAACTCGGCGAGGCCGCGCTGTGGCATTCGCTGGCGGCATTTCAGGGGCCAGTGCTGGTGGTGCGTGGCGAACAATCGGATCTGCTTTCTCGCGAGACCGTTGCGAAGATGGTCGAAACCGGGCGTGCCGTCTCGAGTGCGGAAATCGCGGGCGTCGGTCATGCGCCGGCGTTTCTCTCGGCCGATCAGATCGACCTCGCGAGGCAGTTCTTCATCGGGCCCGCCCCTGACGCGTCATAATATAGGGTTGCGTGTGGCGTCCTTTCGCTTCTGATCGGGCGCAATGCGCAACGCATCTTCGATCTACTTTCAACCAAACTCAGGATTCTTCATGGCAGTCATTCGTCATCACGTCGGCAAGCGCCTCTCGGAAACCGCCGTCTACAACGGCACCGTGTACCTCGCAGGCCAGATCGCCGAAGACGCGGATCAGGACATCACGGGCCAGACGCGCGAAGTGCTCGGCCACATCGACCGTCTGCTGGCTGAAGTGAACAGCGACAAGTCGCACTTGTTGTCCGTGCAGATCTATATCTCGGACATGGTGCATTTCGCCGGCATGAACGCAGTGTGGGACGAGTGGGTCGCTCAAGGCGCCACGCCGCCGCGCGCTACCGTGGAAGCGAAGCTCGCGAATCCGAAGTGCCTCGTCGAAATCGTCGTGGTCGCGGCTCAGCGCGATTGAGCCGGGGCGAGCTCCGGCTCGCAGTGGTTGTTGAAATTCCGTTGATCTGTCTGGCCCGGTGGGCCGTCGCACCATGACTACCGAAATCGTTACGAGCACGCCTACTCCCATCCCTTCCTTCGACGAAGCGATGGCGTTCGTGCGCGAACATGCGGGCGAGGTGCGGCTTTCCTCGGGCGAGTTGCTGGCGGATCACGCGGCAGGTACGGCGTCGATCATGCGCACGCTGAACGTCGATCCGCCTGCTGTGCTGGCGGCGGCCCTGTTCGCGCTGACGCCGCATCTGCAGGACCCGGAGCGCGTGATCGCCGATAACTTCGGGGAAGAAGTCGCGCAGCTGGTTGGCGACGTGCGCAAGTTGTTGCGCCTCGGTACGGTGAGCTTGCGCGCCGCGCAAAATGCGATGCCGGAAGCCGGGCGCGATGCGCAGGCCGCGCGCCGCACGCAGGTCGAGGCGCTGCGCAAGATGCTGCTCGCGTTCGCGCAGGACATCCGCGTCGTGTTGATACGGCTTGCGTCGCGTGTGCAATCGCTGCGCTATTACGCGGCGGCGAAACTCACGCCGTCGCCTGACGTCGCGCGTGAGACGCTCGATATTTACGCGCCGCTCGCCAATCGTCTGGGTATCTGGCAACTGAAATGGGAACTCGAGGATCTCGCGTTCCGTTTCGAAGAACCGGTCACCTACAAGCGCATCGCCAGGCTGCTCGACGAAAAGCGCGTCGAGCGCGAGAGTTATGTTGCGCAGGCGATCGAGCGGCTGCAGCAGGAGTTGGCCGCGGCGAACGTAGAGGCCGAAGTCAGTGGCCGGCCCAAACATATCTACAGCATCTGGCGCAAGATGCGCGGCAAGGAGCTGGACTTTGCCGAACTGTACGATGTGCGCGCGTTTCGCGTGATTGTGCCGGACATCAAGGATTGCTACACGGTGCTCGGCATCGTGCACAACCTGTGGCAGCCCGTGCCGAAAGAGTTCGACGACTACATTTCGCGGCCGAAGCCGAATGGCTATAAATCGCTGCACACGGTGGTGATCGGCGACGACGGCCGCGCGTTCGAAGTGCAGATCCGCACGCAGGAAATGCATCAGTTCGCCGAGTACGGTGTGGCGGCACACTGGCGCTACAAGGAAGCGGGCGCCCGCGGTTATGGCGGCCAGTTCAGCGCCAATGAGAAGTACGACGAGAAGATCGCCTGGTTGCGGCAGTTGCTCGCGTGGAAAGACGAAGTGTCAGAAGGCGAACACGGCGAGAAGCGCGCCGCGCAGCCATGGGAGCAACTGCGTCAGGCCACGCTCGACGACGACCACATCTACGTGCTGACACCGCAAGCGCGCGTGATTCCGTTGCCGCACGGTGCGACACCGGTGGACTTCGCGTATCACCTGCATAGCGAACTGGGTCATCGCTGCCGCGGCGCGCGTGTCGACGGTGCCATGGTGCCGCTCAACACGCAGTTGCAGAACGGTCAGACGGTCGAGATCGTCGCGGTGAAAGAGGGCGGCCCGTCGCGTGACTGGCTCAACCCGCAACTCGGATATCTGCAGAGCCATCGGGCGCGTCAGAAAGTGCGCGCGTGGTTCAACGCGGTCGAAGTGCAGGAGCACATCGCAAGCGGCCGTGCGATGGTCGAAAAGACCCTGCAACGCGAGGGCAAGACCTCGGTCAATCTCGATCAGCTCGCCGCCAAGCTCGGCTTCAAAACCACCGACGATCTGTTCTCGGTGGTCGGCAAGGAAGAATTCAGTCTGCGGCTCGTCGAGCAGGCGCTGCACGACGCGCCGCCGCCGGAGCCTGTCGTCGAGGCGCCGGAACAGTTCGAGAAACGCAGTAGCGGTGCGAGCGTTGCCCGTGGGGCGTCCACGGGTGTGCTGGTGGTCGGCGTCGACGCGCTGCTCACGCAGCTCGCACGCTGTTGCCGTCCCGCACCGCCTGACGAGATCAGCGGCTTCGTTACGCGCGGCAAGGGCATGTCGGTTCACCGCAGCGATTGCCCGACCTTCCTGCGCATGGCCGATCGCGCGCCGGAGCGCGTGTTGCAAACCGCATGGTCGGCCGATGTCATGAGCGGCCGCGGGCAATCGGTCTATCCTGTCGACCTCAGCATCGAGGCGACGGATCGGCAAGGCTTGCTGCGCGATATTTCCGAAGTTTTCGCGCGCGAGAAAATGAACGTAATCGGCGTGAAAACACAATCGCGCCGTAACGCTGCATTCATGCAATTCACCGTCGAGGTATCGAGCGCGGCGCAGATTCAACGTGCGTGCGCGCTGCTCGGCGAAGTGACCGGCGTGATGCGCGCTTCACGCAAGAATTGAGATTTGGGCGCGCCGGCGGGTTGGCGGCAGGCGTCCATTGGATGCGCCGGAGCGTGTGAGTAGAAATTTAAAGTCGATGCATAAAAGTACTTGCCAAGCAGTGTGGCGCTCCATATAATCTCGTTTCTTCAGGCTCGTAGCTCAGCTGGTTAGAGCACCACCTTGACATGGTGGGGGTCGTTGGTTCGAGTCCAATCGAGCCTACCAACGAAAGAGAAATTCCGGTTTTACCGGGGTTTCGCAAACTGCAGTAGGCGCTTCGGCGCAAAAGGCAAATACGGTTATGGCACCGCGAACGTTGACCGAAACCACTTCGGAGCGACGCTAGTCGAGGACCACTTTCGCCAATGTAGTTTGCAGAAAATGTGAATGCGGCCCCTCGAAAGCGGGGCCGCATTTTTTTTGGCTTTTTTGACCTGGTTGTATATGCCGCCGCCGGTCGGCACCACGGAGAACACAATGGTTTCGATACGTCTGCCTGACGGTTCTGTTCGACAGTACGAGCATCCGGTGACCGTCGCCGAAGTGGCCGCGTCCATCGGCCCCGGCCTCGCGAAGGCCGCGCTCGGCGGCAAGATTGACGGTGAACTCGTCGACACTTCCACGCTGATCGATCACGACGTGGCGCTTGCCATCGTCACCGAGAAAGACGCAGACGGCCTCGATATCATTCGCCATTCCACGGCGCACTTGCTCGCGTACGCAGTGAAGAGCCTGTTCCCGGAAGCGCAGGTCACGATCGGCCCGGTTATCGACAACGGCTTTTACTACGACTTTTCCTACAGCCGCCCGTTCACGCCTGAAGATCTCGAGAAGATCGAAAAGCGCATGCAGGAACTCGCGAAGAAAGACGAGCCGGTCTCGCGTCGCGTGGTATCGCGCGACGAAGCGGTGGACTACTTCAAGAGTATTGGCGAAAAGTACAAGGCCGAAATCATCGAATCGATTCCGGCTACCGACGAAATCAAGCTCTACTCGCACGGTGGCTTCACCGATCTGTGCCGGGGCCCGCACGTGCCGTCCACCGGCAAGCTGAAGGTCTTCAAGCTGATGAAGCTGGCCGGTGCTTACTGGCGCGGCGACTCGAAGAACGAGCAGTTGCAGCGTATCTACGGCACGGCCTGGACGAAGAAGGAAGACCAGGACGCGTATCTGCACATGCTGGAAGAGGCGGAAAAGCGCGATCACCGCAAGCTCGGCAAGCAACTCGATCTGTTCCATATGCAGGACGAGTCGCCGGGCATGGTGTTCTGGCATCCGCGTGGCTGGACGCTGTGGCAGCAGGTCGAGCAGTACATGCGCCGCCGCGTGAATGACGCCGGCTACCTCGAAATCAAGACGCCGATGATCATGGACCGCTCGCTCTGGGAGGCATCGGGTCACTGGCAGAACTATCGTGAAAACATGTTCACGACCGAGTCGGAAAAGCGCGACTACGCGATCAAGCCGATGAATTGCCCGGGTCATGTGCAGGTGTTCAACCACGGTCTGCGTTCGTATCGCGATCTGCCGCTGCGATACGCGGAATTCGGCTCATGCCACCGCAATGAATCGTCGGGCGCGCTGCATGGCCTGATGCGCGTGCGCGGTTTCGTGCAGGACGACGCCCACATTTTCTGTACCGAAGACCAGTTCATCAGCGAGTCGATCGCGTTCAACACGCTGGCAATGAGCGTCTACAAGGACTTCGGCTTCGACCGTGTCGAGATCAAGCTGTCGCTGCGCCCGGATGCGCGCGCCGGCACGGACGAGACGTGGGATCGTGCGGAGCAGGGCCTGCGCGAGGCGCTGACGGCCTGCGGCGTGACGTGGGAAGAGTTGCCGGGCGAGGGCGCGTTCTACGGCCCGAAGGTCGAGTACCACATCAAGGACGCGCTTGGCCGCTCGTGGCAATGCGGCACGTTGCAGCTCGATATGGTGCTGCCGGAGCGCCTCGGCGCTGAATACGTCGCCGAAGACAATAGCCGCCGCCGCCCGATCATGCTGCACCGGGCAATCGTCGGATCAATGGAACGTTTTCTCGGCATTCTGATCGAGCACCATGCTGGTGCAATGCCGTCATGGCTTGCGCCGATGCAGGTTGTGGTGATGAATATCGCGGAAAGTCAGGCCGAATATGCGCAGTCTCTAGCCCAATCGTTGCAAAAACAAGGGGTTAGAGTAGAGGCCGATTTGCGCAACGAGAAGATTAGCTATAAAATACGCGAGCACACGCTAGAAAAGGTGCCGTACCTGCTCGTGGTCGGCGACAAAGAGCGTGAAGCCCAAACGGTAGCCGTGCGTGCCCGTGGTGGTGTCGATCTGGGCGTGATGCCTCTCGATACCTTCATTGAGCGTCTGCGTCAGGACGTGCAGTCGTTCAACTGAGCCACTTGGCAGCCCGGCTCGTTTTTTTAATTTTTAGAGGAAACGTAACATCGCTACTGATAAGTCTGCGCACCGCATCAACGGTGAGATTACAGCACCCGAGGTGCGTCTGGTCGGAGTCGAGAACGAACCGCTCGGCATCGTGAAACTCGCTGATGCGTTCCGCATGTCGGAACAGCAAGATGTGGATCTGGTCGAAATCGCTCCGCAAGCGGTCCCGCCGGTCTGCCGTTTGATGGATTACGGCAAGTTCAAGTACTCGGAAGCGAAGAAGCAGCACGAGGCCAAGCTCAAGCAGAAGGTTGTCCAGGTCAAGGAAGTCAAATTCCGCCCGGGTACCGATGACGGCGATTACAACGTCAAGCTGCGCAACCTCATCCGCTTCCTCGAAGACGGCGACAAGACGAAAATCACGTTGCGTTTCCGTGGCCGCGAAATGGCTCACCAGGAAATCGGTATGCGCATGCTCGAGCGTCTGCGTACGGACCTCGACGAAGTCGGTCAGGTCGAGCAGATGCCGAAGATGGAAGGGCGCCAGATGATCATGGTGCTCGCGCCGAAGAAAAAGAAGTAAGCGATTGGAGCGGCGGCGCGCCGTGTGGCGCGCGCTCCGGTTGTGAAAGAATGAACGGTGCTGTGCCGGGTGTCCGGCGCGGTATCAGCAGGTTTCGGATCGGTGCCTACGCAAGTGGGCGCTGTGTCCTGAAAAGCGGCTGCCGGCGGTATCGGTGGTCTGCATACCAAGTGGAATGGGTTTCGAAGGGCGGGTAATGGCCATCTGGCCGACCGCACACCCATATCCATCTAATAATGGAGTTGTCATGCCGAAGATGAAGACCAAGAAGAGTGCTGCAAAGCGCTTCGTGGTGCGTCCGGGCGGTACCGTCAAGCGCGGTCAAGCCTTCAAGCGCCACATTCTTACCAAGAAGACCACCAAGAACAAACGCCATTTGCGCGGCTCGACGGCAGTTCATGAAGCAGATATGAACTCCGTGCGCGCAATGTTGCCGTTCGCTTAACCCTTAACCGACACTCATAGGAGCAAGATATGCCTCGAGTAAAACGTGGGGTTACCGCACGGGCCCGTCACAAGAAGATCATCAAGCTGGCCAAGGGTTACCGCGGCCGTCGCAATAACGTCTATCGCATCGCCAAGCAGGCGGTCATGCGCGCAGGCCAGTACGCCTACCGCGATCGCCGCAACAAGAAGCGTGTGTTCCGTGCATTGTGGATCACGCGTATCAACGCGGCGGTGCGTCAGCACGACATGACGTACAGCGTGTTCATCAACGGCCTGAAGAAGGCTTCGATCGAACTCGACCGCAAGGTGCTGGCCGACATGGCTGTGTTCGACAAGGCTGCTTTTGCTGCGATCGTTCAGCAGGTGAAAGCCGCCGTTGCAGCCTGATTGCGCTTTGGGCAATTAAACTGCGTGGTTCGTTGCAGCGAACATCCGGTAGTCTCGGTGACGCTGCAACAAAAACGGGGCTCCTCACCGAGCCCCGTTTTTGTTGGTAGAACCAGTTTTGCAACGATTGAACACTGACGTTGAAATGATGGGATCAATGGATCTGGACCAGATTGTCGCCGACGCGCAAAAAGCCTTCGCAGAAGCCTCCGACGTCACCACCCTCGAAAACGAGAAAGCGCGCTTTCTCGGCAAATCGGGTGCGTTGACCGAGCTATTGAAGGGCCTTGGCAAGCTCGATCCCGAAACGCGCAAGACCGAAGGCGCACGGATCAACCTCGTCAAGCAACAAGTGGAAGCCGCATTGACGGCCCGCCGTCAGGCTCTGGCCGACGCGTTGCTGAATCAGCGCCTCGCCGCTGAAGCCATCGACGTTACGCTGCCTGGCCGCGGCACCGGTGCGGGCAGCCTGCACCCGGTGATGCGCACATGGGAGCGCGTCGAACAGATTTTCCGTACGATCGGATTCGACGTGGCCGACGGCCCCGAAATCGAAACCGACTGGTACAACTTCACCTCGTTGAACAGCCCTGAAAACCATCCGGCGCGTTCGATGCAGGACACCTTCTACGTCGACGGCAAAGATGCCGACGGCCGCCAACTGCTGCTGCGCACCCACACCAGCCCGATGCAGGTGCGTTACGCGCGTACCAACACGCCGCCGATCAAGGTGATCGTGCCCGGCCGCACGTATCGTGTGGACAGCGATGCCACTCACTCGCCGATGTTCAACCAGGTTGAAGGCCTGTGGATCGACGAGAACATCAGCTTCGCGGACCTGAAGGGCGTCTACTCTGACTTCCTTAAGAAATTCTTCGAGCGCGACGATATTCAGGTGCGCTTCCGTCCGTCGTACTTTCCGTTTACCGAACCGTCGGCTGAAATCGACATGCTGTTCGAAACGGGTAAGAACGCCGGCAAGTGGCTCGAAATTTCGGGTTCCGGCCAGGTTCACCCCACGGTGATCCGCAACATGGGCCTCGACCCTGAGCGCTACATCGGGTTTGCTTTCGGCAGCGGCCTCGAGCGGCTCACCATGTTGCGTTATGGCGTGCAAGACCTGCGTCTGTTCTTCGAAAACGACCTGCGTTTCCTGCGTCAATTCGCGTAAACCGGCGCGTCCGAACGCGACTAGCATAGAGCGCGGCACCGCACGCAGTGCGTGCCGCCAGCAGCGTCCCCGGCAGTGCCCATTGAATGAACGGGCCGCCTGCCGGACGTGGACCTAACCTGATCAGAACGTACACAGAACCATGCAATTCCCGGAATCCTGGCTGAGAACCTTTGTCGATCCGCAACTGACGACTGATGAGCTGTCGCACGCGTTGACGATGGCGGGTCTCGAAGTCGAAGACCTGCGGCCGGCCGCGCCGCCGACCTCGAAGATCGTCGTCGGCCAGGTGCTGGAAGTCGTCAAGCACCCGGACGCGGATAAGCTCAACGTATGTCAGGTCGACGCCGGCACGGGCGCGACGCTGAACATCGTGTGCGGTGCGCCGAATGTCGCGCCGGGCATCAAGGTGCCGGTGGCGCTGGTCGGCGCGCAACTGCCGCCTGCCGAAGAGGGCGGCACACCCTTCGCGATCAAGCTCTCGAAGCTGCGTGGCGTAGAAAGTCAGGGCATGCTGTGCTCGGCGCGCGAGCTGAAGCTCTCGGAAGACCATAGCGGCCTGATGATCCTGCCGGACGATACGCCGATCGGCCAGGACATCCGCGCAACGCTCAATCTCGACGACACGGTTTTCGAAATCAAGCTGACGCCGAACAAGGCGGACTGCCTGTCGGTGTTCGGCGTGGCGCGCGAGACGTCGGCCATCACCGGCGCGCCGCTGCGCCCGCTCGAGATCAAGCCGGTCGAAGTGAAGCTCAACGAAACATTGCCCGTCAAAATCTCGGCGCCCGACCTGTGCGGCCGTTTTTCGGGCCGCGTGATTCGTGGCGTGAATGCGCGCGCGAAGTCGCCGCAATGGATGGTGCAGCGTCTCGAGCGTTCGGGGCAGCGCAGCATTTCCGCACTCGTCGACATCTCGAACTTTGTGATGCTCGAACTCGGCCGTCCGTCGCACGTGTTCGATCTGGACAAGATCCACGGCGGCATGGACGTGCGTTGGGGCCGCAAGGGCGAGACGCTCAAGCTGCTGAACGGCAACACCGTCGAACTCGATGAAACCGTCGGCGTGATCGCCGATGAACAGCATATCGAAAGCCTCGCCGGCATCATGGGCGGCGACAGCACGGCCGTTACGCTCGACACCACCAACATCTATCTCGAAGCCGCGTTCTGGTGGCCGGATAGCATTCGCGGCCGTTCGCGCAAGTACAACTTCTCGACCGACGCGGGTCATCGTTTCGAACGCGGCGTCGACTATGCGACCACCGTCGAGCACATCGAACGCATCACGCAGCTGATCCTCGATATCTGCGGCGGCGAAGCCGGTCCGGTGGACGATCAGATCGTCAATGTGCCCAAGCGTGAACCGGTGAAGATGCGTGTGTCGCGCGCGAACCGCATCATCGGCATCAAGATCGATGCTGACGAAATCGCGCAGATCTTCACGCGCCTCGGCCTCACGTTCGAGCGTGACGGCGACACCTTCTCGGTGATGCCGCCGTCGTACCGCTTCGATATCGAAATCGAAGAAGACCTGATCGAAGAAGTCGCCCGTATCTACGGCTTCGAGAGGATCCCCGCGCGTCCGCCGGTCGCGACCAGCGAAATGCTGCCGACCAACGAAACGCAGCGCTCGATCCACGTGATCCGCCACGCGCTCGCCGCGCGCGACTACGCGGAAACGGTCAACTTCAGTTTCGTCGACGCCGAGTGGGAGCTGGATTTCGCCGGCAACGACAAGCCCGTGCGTCTGCTCAATCCGATTGCAAGCCAGTTGTCGGTGATGCGCACGACGCTGTTCGGCAGCCTGATCAATGTGCTGCGCACGAACCTGAACCGTCGCGCGGCCGATCGCGTACGCGTGTTCGAAGCCGGCCGCGTGTTCCTGCACGACCCGGCGATCAAGGCAGGCGAGTTGACCATCGAAGGTTTCGCGCAGCCCAAGATGATCGGCGGCCTCGCCTACGGTCCCGCGCTCGAAGAGCAATGGGGCGCGCAAACGCGCGCAGTCGACTATTTCGACGTGAAGGGCGATCTGGAAGCCGTGCTCGCGCCGGCCGTGGCGCATTTCGTGAAAGCGGAGCATCCGGCATTGCACCCGGGCCGCAGCGCGCGTATTGAACTGAATGGCCGCGCAGTGGGCTGGATTGGCGAATTGCATCCGCGCTGGATGCAAAAGTATGATTTACCGCATGCGCCGATTCTGTTTGAAATCGAAGCGGAAGCGTTAATGCAGCGCGTATTGCCGACTCCGGCGGACGTGTCTAAATTCCCGCCGGTGCGGCGCGATATTGCAGTGGTCGTCGATCAGAAAATCGAGGTGCAGGCGCTGCTGGACGAGCTCCAGAAGGCTCAGTCCGAAGCGGCCTGCAAGGCTGTCCAGAAGGTTGCGCTATTTGACGAATTCCGTCCAAAATCAAACACTTCCGGTGGCCTGGCGGCTCATGAGAAAAGCCTTGCGTTCCGTGTGACCTTGCAAGATACTGGCGGGACCCTTCAGGATGAAACGGTCGATCTGGCCATTCAAACTCTGGTGGAACGTCTGGCTCGAGTATATGGCGCACGGTTGCGTGGATAACCCGCAGTTAACATTTGCACGGCATTTTTCCGCAATTTCCGTTTCTGCTTGGCGCGCCATTTGATAGATATGAATGAAATGAACTCGAGTGATTTCGAAGCCCTTCTTACGGCGCAGCGTAGCGCCATGATTCGCGATATTCCGACATCACCCGCGGCCGTTTCCACCGAAACGCCGACGCTTACCAAGGCTGAACTTGCCGAGTTGCTGTTCGACAATGTCGGGCTCAACAAGCGGGAAGCGAAAGACATGGTCGAAGCGTTCTTCGAGGTGATCCGCGACGCGCTGGAGAGTGGCGATAGCGTGAAGCTGTCGGGGTTCGGCAACTTTCAGTTGCGCGACAAACCCCAGCGTCCCGGCAGAAACCCGAAGACCGGCGAGGCGATTCCGATCGCCGCGCGCCGCGTTGTGACGTTCCATGCAAGTCAAAAGCTGAAAGCGCTGGTCGAGAACGGCGCTGAAGCGAGCTTCACGCGCTGATCGATTGGCGCGTCCCTGCGCAACCCACCACGACGGCTAACTGACGATGACAGCGACGATCGAAAAAGTCGTCTTGCCTCCGATTCCGGCGAAGCGCTACTTCACAATTGGTGAGGTCAGCGAACTATGCGGGGTGAAACCGCATGTGCTGCGCTACTGGGAGCAGGAGTTCACGCAGTTGAGGCCGGTCAAACGGCGCGGCAATCGCCGGTACTACCAGCATCATGAGGTGCTGCTGATCCGGCGGATTCGTGAGTTGCTATACGAGCAGGGCTTCACGATCAACGGTGCGCGCAATCGGCTGGATTCGCATGGCGGCGGCGCCCACGGTGCACCGGCAGAGGCGGTCGAGGAAGGCGAGGGCGTAGCCGCACCGGCCGCAGCAACGGGCACGGTCGACGTGGAGCGGTTGCGCAAGGAGTTGCTGAACGTGATCGATTTGTTGAGTCACTAGTTGGCTTTGTTAGCGTGGGGCAGTTCTAATCGCCTGAAGTGTCTGTTATAATTTTTAGCTGTTCGGGGCGTAGCGCAGCCTGGTAGCGTACCTGCATGGGGTGCAGGTGGTCGGAGGTTCAAATCCTCTCGCCCCGACCAAAGAAATCAAGGCCTTACAAGCATTGCTTGTAAGGCCTTTTTCGTTTTCCTGCTTTTGTTTTACCCTGTCCAGTTTTCTGCACGACCGCTGCCAGGTCCATCCACGGAGACCGAAGATCCGATGCGAGCAATTCTGTTGATCGACGATCACGCAATGTTTCGCGAAGGGCTCGTTCTCGCGCTCACGCAGGCTGCGCCCGATTTCATCGTACATGCGGTTTCCAACGGCAGCGAGGCCATTGCCGCGCTCGACGCGCACACCGAGATCGGCGTTGTGATGATGGACTACTACTTGCCGGACGTGGGCGGCAGTGCCTTGCTGAGGCGTCTTCGGCAAGCGCGTCCGGGCCTTCACATTCTGGTGCTGTCCGCTTCGGAAGACCCTGACGACGTGCACACCGCTTTGTCCGCCGGCGCCCACGGCTTCATTCACAAATCTGCTTCGAGCAAAGCATTGCTGGAAGCGCTCCACGGCGTGATCGCAGGCAAACAGATCGTGCCGCACGCCTACGCGGCCATCGATACAACCGGGCGCCGCCCCGCTCAATCCGACGACGCAGCCTTGCTCGGCGCATTGACGCCGCGGCAGATCGAAGTGTTGCGACTCGTCTGCGACGGCCTGCGTAACAGCGAAATCTCAGCGCGGCTGGGTACGAGCGAGAAAACCGTCAAAGCGCACATGACGGCGATCCTCGCCGGACTCGGCGTAATCAATCGCACGCAAGCGGTGCTGATCGCGCGCCGTGCCGGGCTATTCGGCAAGCCGAACTGACACGCTAGGCGGTGTTGCCGTCCCGCTCGCGCGTAGCGGGCGCGAGCAGTTGCGCGATTACCTGGCGCAGATGAACCGAGTCGACCGGTTTGTGCAACAGCGGCCACGCGTGCGCGGACGCTTCGATCAGCCGGGAGGGATCGGTGTCGCCGCTAATCAACATTGCCGGGATCGTGTCGTCTGCGTACTCCTCGTGCAGACGATCTATGACTTCGATGCCGGTCTCGTGATCACGCAGCCGGAAGTCGCATAGGATCAGCGCTGGCTTCTCGGCGGCGTCGAGCGCCGCTTGCAAGATCTCTTCGCCGCAGCTGCCGACCATCACCCGATAGCCCCACGTTTCCAGCAGCAGTTGCAGGCCGTGCAGATTGTCCGCGTCGTCTTCGACAATGAAGATAAGGTGTCCCTGGGAGCGTTGCTTATCGGCGTCGTCATCTGTGTCCGGATCCGCATCGGCGGCGGACGAAAACGGCCCGTCGGACCCGGCCTCAGACTCTGTTTCGCCGAGCGGCAACGTGATTGCGAACACACTGCCGCTTCCGGGCCGCGAGCGCAATTCAAGCGGATGACCGAGCAGGTCGGCGGTGCGACGCACGATGGCCAGGCCAAGCCCTAGGCCCTTGTTGCGGTCCCGTTCAGGATTACTCAGTTGGCGGAACTCGAGAAAGATGCTCCCATGTTCCTCGGGCGCAATGCCCACACCGGTATCCCACACTTCCACGCGCAACTTCGCGCCGCGCTGACGGCACGCGATCAGCACACCGCCTTGCCGTGTGTGCCGGATCGCGTTGTCGACCAGGTTACGCAGAATGCGGTCGAGCAACACAGGATCGGAATAGACGACAGGCGCGCCGGCGCAACGCACACGCAGGATAAGCCGGCGTGCCGCCGCTTGCGGCGCGTACTCGCGTTGAATCTGATCGAGCAGCGAGTCGATTGGGAAATGGCGGCGCCGCGGCTTGATGACGCCCGCATCGAGCCGCGAGATGTTCAACAAGCCGTCGAACAGACTACCCATCGCCGCGGTCGCGCGGCCAATGTGATCGACCAGCTGACGGCTCTTTGCATTTAACTGCTGTTCGCGTAGGACTCCGACATACAGACTCAGCGCGTGAACTGGCTGACGCAGGTCGTGACTCGCCGAAGCGAGAAATTGCGACTTGGCCAGATTGCTGCGCTCCGCCGCTTCTTTCTCGACGGCCAGACGCTGCAGCAGGTCGGTGTTCTCGAAGCGGATGCGCAGCGAATCGAGTTGCGTGCGGTACATGCGATGAGCAAAGGCGAACGTGACCGCCAGGTACAGCACGCCGGCGAGGCCGAGCGCGTGAGCGATCGTTCCGGGCAACAACGAAAGCGCGGCGAACGACGGTATGAAATAAGGCACTTCGAACGCATAGAGCAGCGGCAGATGAATGCAATACGCGTAAATCGCGCCGGTGCCGAGCGTGAGCAGGCCGATGATCAGGAACATCTGATGTTCGAAAGGCGCATGAAACAGCCAGTACGCATAAGGCAGACCCCAGAGCGCGCCGGCGAGCGCCGTGCACCATCGTATCGAGCGTTCCCAGCGCCGCAGTGACGCCATCTGCCGGCTCGCGCGTGCGTACCGCGCTACGAGCACCGCACGCGTGAGCGTGACCAGCGCGTTCGCGGCGAGCCAGCTCAGCAGTTCGTACAGCGGGAAATTGCCGTGCAATACAACGACGATCAGGCCGACCGTGAGCAACGAGCCCGCGAGCGCGACGGGGAAGTTGCGGCGCAGCGCAGCCATCTGCGCTGCAAAGATCTGATCGGCATAAGGGGAAGAGGTCCCGGCTATCGGCGCCGCTTGAGGGTTCATTGTTCTAGTGCCTTTGGCGTTAAGTCACGACCGGTTCGCACCGGGAGTCTCCCACAGATTTTTATCGCCGGCATGGGACTTTAGTCTGATGCGCATTGCTTGCAATCTTCGTAAGATTCGCGGGCCGGATATCGAACGGCTTCTGAAGCGGCGTCGGGATACTCATTTCCAGGTATGTTCTATCGCCGCGCTTTGCACTAAGGTCACGGCAGACCGCATCGTTCGACGACCGACGAAAGAAACGAACGTACGGGTGACCCAAGGTGGCAACAAGCATGTCGCGCGTCCATGTGCTGCTTGCAGCAAAGCAACACCCCCGCATTTTCCCCACGGCTGCGGGCACATGATTTTCAGGCAACGCTGGACTTCCCGCGTCTTCTGGCACGGCGAAAGGGGATCTTGTACCGTGGACCTGGAGTTCGTTGAGACCGCCTGGGCGGCGAAAGAGCGGCTGCGGCTATCGTTGATGGCGAGCCCCGATGGACAACTGATCGAACGGCAACTCGTGCAACCCGATGGCATGTGCATCACCATTTCGACACGGATCCGCAGCACAGATGACTTGCGGGAGGCCGTTGCAAGCGATCCTCATCGCGACGCGCTGAGAGTCGCTTACCAGCGCGCGTTCGAGCGTTACGAACGGTTGCTGCGCGAGCGCACCGAAACAACTGGCAGGACCTCGCAGATGGGGTTGAGCAACCTCGACTCGATCCGCGCGACGCGCAGCGAACCCAGGCTCGCGCATCGCGTATCGACGGTGCTTGCCTCGCGCGGACAAGCGCCGGCGAAGTACATCTTCGCGTCGTATCAGCTCTCCAATCGGGAGCAGGGCATCAGCTGGTGTCACTTCATGTCGGAAGGCTGTTTCTCCTTGCTGCAAAAGTTCGTGCAGCGGCGGTGGTATATGAATGACCTGTTTCTGGAGTACGCACGTTCGAACAGCGCGCCGTGCCCGGGCGATCAGATCGAGATCCGCAGCGCTGGACAGCGCCAGACGTTCGACGCATTTGCCGAGGCAGGTTTTTCCACCGGTGTGATTTCGCCCGCTCGCACCGCGGGCGAGTCTTTCGTCGCGTATCTGCTAGTCGCGGGTATGAGCGACGCAAGAAGCCAGGATCTGATGTTGAGGCGGCGTCACACGCTGCGGGTATTGGCGGCCGAACTGGTGGAGTGGCGCGCCGAGGCGCGTGCGCGTGCCGCTACCGACGAATACAAGCTCTCGGCGCGCGATATCGAAGTCCTGCGGATGTTGAGCCGCGGCATGGCGGCGGCGCCGATCGCACAGGCGCTCAAGCTTTCCGCAAACCAGGTACACCGAAGGGTCTATCCGGAGATCGTCGAGAAACTGCGGATTCGTCATATCAGCGAGGCGGCAAAGGCGGCGCGCGATCTGGGCGTGCTGAGCGGCGGCACGCGCACCGAGATGAGCCGGTGAACGCAGCCGGCCCGCCAGCGTGAATTTATCGCGAGATGTGGCACCGCCTTTCTGGGCGTGGCCGGGGTGGCTGTAGCGATGGTTTCATAGGTCGGCACGGCATACAAATCAAGCACCGGCTTTGTATTAGTACGATGAATATTATTTGTTAAAAGTCCTTGCCGCGACCAGGCATGAGGGTCGCAGCAGGCGGCGCCAGAAAACTCAGTGACCACGGGGATACGAAGTGGACCGTCCCAATTGGGATTCGATCCTCCGCCGGTACTTGATGACAGTAAAGACCACTAACCCGGGTCGATGACTCAGGGTGAGTTCATTCACAATTAACTGGAGCAGGCATCCAGTCCGGCGATGCACCTGAGAGGCGTCGCACGGCGGGGGCGGACACGACATGCTCGTGATCGAATCAAATCCGGCAGGACAGGCGGCGGTGTTGCCGCTGCTTCAGCGTTATCGCGCAGACGGCAACGAACTTGCTGTGCCACATGCAAATCGCATCGCGTTACTTGGACCGATGCGTATCGAGCGGGGCGATACCGTACTCCCACTGAAGTATCACAAGTCGCGTGCGCTGCTCGCGTGGCTCGTGTCGCAACCGGGGGCGGCGCATTCGCGCGACTGGCTGGCCGAATTGCTTTGGCCCGGCGAAGAGCCCGGGAGCGGGCGGCGCAAGCTCAAACGCATTCTGTTCGACGTGAAAGCCGCGCTCGGCGAAGAGTGCTTCGAGATCCATCGTGATCTGCTGTGCTTGCGGCCGGACGCGCTTCCGTGGGTCGACGTCCACGCCTTGTCTGTGGCGATTGGCGAGTTGCCGCCCGACGACCGGCTGGTCGAGACCGCGGCGGGCGCAGCGCCGGCCGAGCTCGAAGCATTGTCGGAAACTGCGGCGCTTTACCGGGGGGAATTCCTCGCCGATATCCAGATTGATGACGCCGGTGAATTCGAACGCTGGATGGACGCGCGTCGCGTCGCTTACCGTTGTGCGATCTCGCGCCTGCGGCGATTCCTGACTGAAGGATTTGCGCAGCAGGGCGAGTTCACCCGTGCGGCCGCCCACGCTCGCCGTCTGACGGTTGAAGAGCCTTGGGATGAATCCGCGTGGCAGTTGCTGATCGGTTTGCTGATGCGCGCCGGTCGCCGCACCGAGGCGCAAGCGGAACTCGAACACTGCCGGGCTGCACTCGACGTCCCCCCGCACCGCGACACGCTCGCGCTCGTCGCGACGCCGACACGCTCGGTTGCGCCGATGTTTGCCGAGGCGGCGGAGCGTCGCCTGATCACGGTCGCGTATTGCCAGTTGACCGTGCCGCGTTGCGACGATCCGGATAGCTGGGCCGCCGCGCTTGTCGCGCCGCGCAAACGCTGCGAAGCGATTCTGCAGGCAGCGGGCGGCTATATCGTGCACGCGCCAGGCGGTGGCATGTTCGCGTACTTCGGCTTTCCGGTCACGCATGAAGGCGCGGTCCGTCAGGCCGTGACAGCCGCGCTCGAATGCCGCGATTCGATCAAGGCGGATGGGGCGATCGGTACACCCGAGCGCGGCAGCGTCGACATCGTATTCGGTATCCACACCGGGCTGACGCTCAGCGCGGCCCATGAGAATCAACCGGATCTCGGTTGCCGGCTGACGCGCATCGTCGGCTTGCTCGCCAACAGCGCGCGCGCCGGCGAAGTGCTCATGAGCGACGCGACGGCCGAGCTGCTGCCGGAATGCGATTTCCGTGCCGTGCGCCAGGTGTTCGTCAGCGATGCCTCCACCGGCGAGAGAGTGGAAGCGCTGCTGGCGATGCCGCTCGACGCCGCGCTGCCGGCGCGCGAGCGCGGCACGCTGATCGGACGTGACGCGCAATTGACGCAGTTGAACCACGCATTGCGCCAGTGCGCTCAGCTATCGATGCGCGCGTTGCTGATGACGGGCGACGCGGGTACGGGCAAATCATCACTGGTCAGGCAATTTGTGAAGAGCCGGGGCGTGCCGGCGATCGAACTGCGCTGCCGGCCCGAATTGGCGACGACACTTTATCATCCGTTCCGACGCTGGCTGCGCGATGCCACGATACCCGACACGCCACGTGCTCAAGCGGCGCTCGAAGCCTTGAGCAAGGTGTTCAGCGATCGCTTGAACCAACTCGAATGCGCCTCACGGCAGGCCGAAGCGGTTGTGACCCATCTGCTCGCGCTGCTCGAAGAAACCGTGCCGGATGGCGGCCTCATCTGTCTCGATGATCTGCAATGGGCCGACCCTGGCACGTTGCAACTGGTGGCGCGCCTCGTTGAGGCGCCATTGCACCGGCGGCTGCCGATCCTCGTGGGGCGCGACGACTTTGCTGCGCCATGGCTGTCGACGACCGCGATCGCCCGCATCCAGCTCAAACCGCTGTCGCCAGAGTCGAGTATGGAACTCATCGCGTCGCTCACTCAGGGCGCCGCGCTCGAACCCGATACGGAGGCGCAAATCGCGAAGCGTGCGGACGGGGTACCGCTCTACCTGATGGCGCTCGCCCGCGCGGCGACCGATGCCGAGCGCATGCCGGCCAATGCCGTGCCGCCGTCTCTGCACGAATTGCTGATGGGGCGCATCGATTCCGCGGGCGCCGCCAAACCGCTGGCGCAACTCGCCGCTGCCAGCGGCAGGGATTTCACTGCTGCGTTGCTGGCCGACGCGGCGGGGCGCAGTGTCGCCGAGATCGATTCGCTACTGACCATGCTGCTGCAAGCGCGGCTCATCGTGGCGACGGGGGCGGGCTGCTATGCGTTCCGCCATCCGATGCTGCGTGAAGCGGCCTATCAATCGCTCTCGCGCGAGCGGCGGCAATGGGCGCATCAGCGCGTTGCCAGTGCGCGGCTCGCACTCGAAGGTGTGCCGAAATCGAACGCATAGCGGTGAAACGAGCGTCGCAAGGATGCTCGCGCTGTGCGTGCCGCCGTGCTCATCCGCATCGGTATTACAGGCGCTGAGGCGCTTCTATCAAGGACGGAAACGTTTCGGAAACGCGGCTTTCCCATCATGGCGGCAACTCGCTGAACTTTGCAGGCAGTTCGTTCAAGGTGCGGCGAATTGCAGGACAGGGGGCGTGGCGCATCGCACGCGAAAGAAACATAAAACGACCGTCCGGGTTTTTATCCAATGCCATTTTTCCCGTGCAGGACGCCGACGCGCTTTGACGTGTTGCATCGCACAGCCTTGCTGACGGCAGGTCTGTGTGCCGCATGGCCTGCATTCCCGCAGACTGCGCCGACGCCACCGACTTCGGGGCAATTGATCGAGGCGATCAAGCCGCCTCCACAGGTGCCGCCGGCCGACCCGAACGTGGTCGTCAAGCCGCCGGAGACGCCGCCGACGCCGAAGGTCGAAGCCCCCGATCTGCGCTTCACGCCCCAGGGTTTTCGCTTTACCGGCAACACCGTTATCTCGAGCGAGGAACTGACCGCCCTGCTCGCACCGTATGCGTTTCACGAGGTAGACCTGGACGGTCTGAACGAGATCGTCGACAAGGTGAAGGCGTTCTATCGCCAGCGTGGTTACTTCCTCGCCGTCGCGTTTCTGCCGAAGCAGAACATTTCGGATGGTGTCGTGACGATCGGCATCCTCGAAGGGCGCCTGGGCAAGATCACCGTCAAGCATCCTTATCCGCCCGAAGCACGCGTGACGGAAGATCAGGTGTTGGGCATGCTGCACGCGCGTTTGAAGGAAGGCGACATCATTACGGAGAAATCCGTCGAAACCCCCTTGTTGCTGATTCGCGATCTGCCAGGCGCGGTGATTCGTTCGACTCTCAACCGCGGCGCGCAGGTCGGCACGGCCGATCTCGAAGTCGAGGTGCTGGCCGAAAAGCCCAAACGCATCACCGGCGAAGTCGACGTGGACAATTACGGCAACCGCTATGCGGGCGCCTATCGATTAGGGCTCAAAACCAGTCTCGTGAGTCCGCTCGGGATTGGCGATCTGCTGACGGTGCAGGGCTTCATCACCAACCAGAACCTGAGCGATTTCGGCGACGTGAGCTACCTCGTGCCGGTGGGACACCTCGGGACACGCGTGGGTGTCGACTACGGCAGGCTCAACTATTCGCTCGGCAAGGAGTTCGCGGACCTGAACGCGCACGGCACGGCGGACGTCGTCAATCTATTCGTACTCCATCCTATCGAGCGCAGCAAGAACGTGAATCTGTTCGCGCAGGTGGGTCTGACCTACGAGCAGTTGAACGACAAGCAGAGCGGTGCGCCTGCGCAGCAGAAGAACATCATTGGGCTGAAGGCTCAGGTGAACGGCGATTCGCGCGGCACAGGCTATGTCAACGTCTACACTGCCGGTGTGATGTTCGGCACGCTCGGATTTGGCAGCGATGCCGAGAAAACCGATGACGCCAGCGTGAATGGCTATCACACCAACGGCTTCTTCACGAAGTTCTATGGAGACTACCAACGCCTTCAGCAACTCGCGCCGAACCTCGCCTTGTTCTTCTCCGCGTCTGGCCAGGCCGCCTCGAAGAATCTGACCGCGGCGGAAAAGTTCTCGCTTGGCGGTGCGAACCGCGTGCGTGGCTACCCAGAAGGCGAGGCGATTGGTGACGACGGCTTCGCCAGCACGCTCGAATTGCGCTACACGGTGCCGGGTCTGCATATCGGCGCGGGCGGTTTTGTGCTGACGAGCTTCTTCGATTTCGGCTACATCCTGTCGAACGCCAAACCGGGCGACGCACCGGCGCCCGATCCAGGCCTGTCCAACAGCGTGCGCCTGCTGAGCTACGGCGTCGGCATGAACTTCGGCGCGCCGAACAAGTACCTGTTCCGCACCAGCATTGCATGGCACGGCGGCAGGAAGCCGACTTCCGACACGCACGACAACACGCCGCGCGTCTGGGTGCAGTGGGTGCAGTTCTTTTGATGCGGACCCGAGGTCCGTGCGCTGGGGAGACGGGATGTCGCGGAAAAACGGATCGATGAGTTACGCGGGTCGCTCCGATCGTTGCTTCAACGAGAGCCATTGCGGCACGCGCGCCTTTTCGTGGGCGCCCAGCGTGCTCGCGCTCGTATGGGGACCCGCGTTGCTGCTGACGAGTGCGGCCGCTCTCGCGCAGACTTTGCCCAGCGGCGCCAAGGTGGTGTCGGGCAACGTTACGGTGACGCAACCCAATGGCCAGCAACTGGTGGTCAACCAGGGCAGCAGTAACGCGATCATCAATTGGCAGAGCTTTTCAATTGGTCACGGTAACAGCGTCACGTTCGTTCAGCCGAATGCCAGTTCCGTCGCACTCAATCGGGTGGTGGGCGGTTCGCCTTCGTCGATCTTCGGCAGCCTCACGGCGACCGGCAAGGTCTTTCTGGTCAACCCGGCGGGCGTGTTGTTCGCGCCGGGGGCGTCGGTGAACACCGGCAGTTTCGTCGCGTCGACACTCGGCATCTCCGATAGCGATTTTCTTGCCGGGCGCTACACATTTCAGAACGGCGGTTCTGCGGGCAGCATTGTCAATCAGGGCTCGGTGAACGCCCGCGACGGTGCGGTCGTTTTCATCGCGCCGCAGATCGTCAACGCCGGCAACGTGAGCGCAGCGGGCGGCGTTGCACTGGCTGCAGGAGACCGGGTCAGCATGACGCTGGATGCCGAGAGTCCCTTGTCGGTGAATGTCGACGCCAGTGCGTTCAAGGCCAGCATTACCCACAGCGGCACCATTGTCTCCGGTGGCCCGGTGATGCTGAGCGCGCAGGCGCGTGACAGTGCGCTCGATACGGTCATCAACAGCAGCGGGGTGATTCGCGCGCGCTCAATCAGTTCGGATGGCGAAGACATTCAACTGAACGGCGGCGCTCAAGGCATCGTATCGATCAGCGGAACACTCGACGCGAGCGGTGCGGGCGCGAGTGGTCACGGCGGCAACATTACGGTGAGCGGCGATCAACTGGCGCTCGCCGGTACGGCGAAACTCGACGCGTCCGGTCCTGCCGGCGGCGGTGCGATCCTGGTGGGCGGCGCCGAGCATGGCGCGGGGCCATTGCAGAATGCGTCGACCACGACGATCGCGAAAGGGGCCATGCTGGACGCTAGCGCAACCGATCAGGGTAACGGCGGGCAGGTCGTCGTCTGGTCCAATGACCGCACGCAGTTTTCCGGAGCGATCGTCTCGCGCGGCGGGGCCAACGCCGGCAATGGCGGTAACGCGGAAATTTCGAGCAAAGGTCTGCTGACCGTGGACGGCACAGTGGATCTGAGCGCGCCGAATGGTCGGCGCGGCACGCTGCTGCTCGATCCGACGGACCTGTGCATTGTGACCGCGGATCCGGGCACATGTGGTACGGGCGATTCGTATGTGTTGACGTCGACGCTGGTGGGGCTTTCGTTGACTGCCAACCTCGCGCTTGCTGCTACAAATTCCATCATCTTCATGGCGGACCTGGCGCTCAACACGGGGTCCGCGCCGACGTTTGTGGCATCAATATCGCTCATGGCCGGTGGGGCGATCGATATGGGCGGCCATTCGCTGTCGACCAACGGCGGCAGCATATCGATGCAAGCCGGCACCGACACTAGCACGCAGGGCACCAGTGGCATAACGCTCGGCAACCTGAGTTCCGGTTCGGGAGCGATCACCCTCGGCTCGAACAATACGGGCGACCTGATTACCCAGTCCGCAGGCAGTTCGATTTCGGGCACCGGTGGATTGACGTTGACCGCCGGCACGCTTCAGCTGAGTCAAGCCAATAGTTATAGCGGCGGCACGACGGTCCAGGGCGGCACGCTGCAAGGCAACAGCACCAGTCTGCAAGGAAACATCAATCTTCTCACTGGCACGGGACTGGTGTTCGATCAGGCATCGAACGGCACTTTTACTGGTTCGATCAGTGGCGCGGGGGCGGTGACGAAAGAGAACGCCGGCACGCTGATCTTCAGCGGTCCACAGAGTTATAGCGGCGGCACGAGCGTCACGGGTGGCACGTTGCAGGGCGATACCACCAGTCTGCAGGGAAGCATCAATGTCGCGAGTGGGACGGGGCTTGTGTTCGATCAGGTATCGAATGGCACCTTCGGTGGCTCGATCAGTGGCGCCGGCGCGGTGACGAAGCAAAACATCGGCACGCTGATCTTCAGCGGTCCACAGAGTTATAGCGGTGGCACGAGCGTAACGGGTGGCACGTTGCAGGGCAATACCTCCAGTTTGCAAGGAGGTATCAACGTTGCCACTGGCGCGGGACTGGTGTTCGATCAGGGGGCGAATGGCACGTTCAGCGGCACGATCAGTGGCGCGGGCGCGGTGACGAAGCAGAACAGTGGCACGCTGATCTTCAATGGCACGCAGAGCTACAGCGGTGGGACAAGCGTCACAGGCGGCACGTTGCAGGGCGATACCTCCAGCTTGCAAGGAAGCATTAATGTCGGCAGTGGGACGGGGCTGGTGTTCGATCAGACATCGAATGGCACCTTCGGTGGTTCGATCAGTGGCGCCGGCGCGGTGACGAAAGAGAATGCTGGCACGCTAATCTTTAGCGGTACACAGAGTTATAGCGGTGGCACGAGTGTGACGGGCGGTACGTTGCAGGGTGATACCTCCAGTCTGCAAGGAGGTATCAATGTTGCCACTGGCACGGGCCTTGTGTTCGATCAGGCATCGAACGGGACGTTCGGCGGCACGATCAGCGGCGCTGGCGCGGTGACGAAGAAAAACACCGGCACGCTGATCTTCAGCGGTCCACAGAGTTATAGCGGCGGCACGAGCGTAACGGGCGGCACATTGCAGGGTGACACCACCAGCCTGCAAGGAATCGTCAATGTCGCTACGGGCACGGGGCTGGTGTTCGATCAGGGATCGAACGGGACGTTCAGCGGCACAATCAGCGGCGCTGGCGCGGTGACGAAGCAGAACACTGGCACGCTGATCTTCAACGGTCCACAGAGTTATAGCGGCGACACGAGCGTCACGGGCGGCACGTTGACGCTGAAGGACAACCAGGCGGCCGGCACTTCAGCGATCACGGTAGGCAGCGGCGCAGCGCTGGACGTGCAGAGCACGATTGCCAATGGCGTGACGCTGAACGGCGGCACGCTGGAAACGACGAGCGGCACCGGCACCGTGAGCGGACCGGTCGCGTTGAGCAACAGCGGCATTCTTGCAACAGGTACCGGTGCAACGCTAACGGTGAGTGGCGTAATCAGTGGCGGCGTGTCGCCGAATGCGCTCACCGTGAGTGGACCGGGTACGGTCGTGCTGAGCGGCATCAACACATACGGCGGCGGCACGCTGGTGAGCGGTGGCACGTTGCAGGGCAATACGCAGAGCCTGCAGGGCACCATTACGAACAACGCTTCGCTGGTGTTCGATCAGGCATCGAACGGCACGTTCACCGGCACGATCAGTGGGACGGGTGCGGTCACCAAACAGAACACCGGCACCCTGACGTTCGACACAGCACAAGGTTATAGCGGTGGCACAAACGTTACAGGAGGCACGCTGGCCCTGACGGGCAGCGGCACAGCCGGCGCTCCGGCTGGCGCGATCACGGTGAGCAGCGGGGCCGCACTGGACGTACAGAACACGCTTGCGAACGCCGTGACCCTGAACGGCGGCACGCTGGAAACGACGAGCGGCACCGGCACCGTGAGCGGACCGGTCGCGTTGAGCAACAGTGGCATTTTTGCAACCGGTTCTGGTGCAACGCTAACGGTGAGTGGCGTAGTCAGCGGTGGCGTTTCTCCAAATGCGCTTACCGTTAGCGGACCTGGCACGGTCGTGCTGAGCGGCATCAACACATACGGCGGCGGCACGCTGGTGAGCGGTGGCACGTTGAAGGGCAATACGCAGAGTCTGCAGGGCACCATTACGAACAACGCTTCGCTAGTGTTCGATCAGGCATCGAACGGCACGTTCACTGGCACGATCAGTGGGACGGGTGCGGTCACCAAACAGAACACCGGCACGCTGACGTTCGACACAGCACAAGGTTATAGCGGTGGCACAAACGTTACCGGCGGCAGCCTGGCCCTGACGGGCAGCGGCACAGCCGGCGCTCCGGCTGGCGCGATCACGGTGAGCAGCGGGGCCGCACTGGACGTACAGAACACGCTCGCGAATGCAGTGACGCTGAACGGCGGCACGCTGGAAACGACGAGTGGCACCGGCACCGTGAGCGGACCGGTCGCGTTGAGCAACAGCGGCATTTTTGCAACCGGTGCTGGTGCAACGCTAACGGTGAGTGGCGTAGTCAGCGGCGGCGTTTCTCCAAATGCGCTTACCGTTAGCGGGCCAGGCACGGTGGTGCTGACGGGAGTCAACACATACGGCGGCGGCACGCTGGTGAGCGGTGGCACGTTGCAGGGCAATACGCAGAGTCTGCAGGGCACCATTACGAACAACGCTTCGCTAGTGTTCGATCAGGCATCGAATGGCACCTTCACCGGCACGATCAGTGGGACGGGTGCGGTCACAAAGCAGAACACCGGCACGCTGACATTCGACTCGACGCAAGGCTATGTGGGCGGCACGAACGTCGCCGGTGGCACGCTGGCCCTGACGGGCAGCGGCACGGCCGGAGTACAGTCAGGTTCGATCACGGTAGGCAGCGGAGCCGCGCTGGACGTGCAGAACACGCTTGCGAATGCAGTGACGCTGAACGGCGGCACGCTGGAAACGACGACCGGCAGCGGCATGGTGAACGGCCAGGTGACGCTGAACGGCGGCAACACGTTTTCGACGGGCAATAACGCGACGCTGACGGTTGGCGGCATCGTTGTCGACGGTGCACCAGCAGGCGCGCTGGTGGTGAACGGCACGGGCACGGTAATGCTGACCGGCATCAACACGTTCAGCGGCGGCACGACAATCAACGGCGGCACCTTGGCCTTGACGGGCAGCGGCACGGCCGGCGCTCCAGCTGGCGCGATCACGGTGAACAGCGGCGCAGCACTGGACGTGCAGAACACACTTGCCAATGCAGTGACGCTGAGCGGTGGCACGTTGGAAACGACGACCGGCAACGGCGCCGTGAGCGGACCGGTCGCGTTGAGCAACAGCGGCACTTTTGCAACCGGTTCCGGCGCGACGCTAACGGTAAGTGGAGTAATTAGCGGCGGCGGTTCACCGAACGCGCTCACCGTGAGTGGACTGGGCACGGTGGTGCTGACCGGCGTCAACACATACGGCGGCGGCACGCTGGTGAGCGGTGGCACGTTACAGGGCAACACGCAGAGTCTGCAGGGCAGCATCACGAACAACGCTTCGCTAGTGTTCGATCAGGCATCGAACGGCACGTTCACCGGCTCGATCAGTGGGACGGGTGCGGTCAAAAAGCAGAACGCCGGCACGCTAACGTTCAATGGCGCGCAGAGCTATGGCGGCGGCACGACGGTGACAGGCGGCGTGCTACAGGGTAATACCTCCAGCCTGCAAGGCAATATCGCACTCGCCAGTGGGACGGGGCTGGTGTTCGATCAGGCATCGAACGGCACGTTCAGCGGCACGATCAGCGGCGCCGGTGCGGTCACGAAACAGAATGGCGGCACGCTGACGATCGGCACCAGTCAGACCTACACCGGCGGCACGAGCGTGACGAACGGCACGTTGGCCCTGACCGGAAACGGTACGGCCGGTGCTTCGGCCGGCGCGATCACGGTGAGCAGCGGCGCGGCACTGGACGTGCAGAATTCGGTCGCGAATGCGGTGACGTTGAACGGCGGCACACTGGAGACGACCACCGGTAACGGCATCGTGAACGGCGCCGTGACGCTCAACGGCAGCAACATCTTCTCGACCGGAAGCAACGCCGTGCTTACGATCAACGGCGCGCTCGGCAACGGCGCATCGGCGGGAGCCCTGGTCGCCAGTGGGGCGGGCCTAGTGACGCTGAACGGCGTCAGCAGCTTCACGGGCGGTACAAGCGTGACTGGCGGCGCGCTGCAAGGCAATTCGGCCAGCCTGAACGGCAACATTGCGCTCGCCGGCGGGACAAACCTCATCTTCGACCAGGCGTCGGACAGCACCTTCAACGGCGCGATCAGCGGTGGCGGCGCGGTCAGCAAACAGAACACCGGCACGCTGAGCTTCGATACGGCCCAGACGTACTCCGGCGGCACCGCCGTGACAGGCGGTACGCTCGCGCTGAAGAGCAGCGGCACGGCAGGCGCGCAGGGCGGCGCGATCGTGGTCGGCAGCGGTGCTTCGCTCGATCTGCAGAACACGCTCGCGAATGCCGTCACGCTGGCGGGCGGCACACTGGAAACGACGGCCGGCAATGGCGTCGCGAATGGGCCCATCACACTGAGCGGCAGCAGCACGGTATCGGCGGCGTCAAACGCAACGCTCACCGTGAACGGTGTGATTCGCGACAACGGCACAGGACAGTCGCTGACCAAACAGGGCGCAGGACTCGTTGCGTTAAACGGCGCCAATAGCTATACCGGCGGCACGTCGATCGCACAAGGCACGCTCGCCATGGGCGCCGGGGGGTCGCTCGGCAGCGGTCTCGCGACCGTGAGCAGCGGCGCGGCGCTCGCGCTCGCCGGCACCACGCTTGGCAACAACCTCAGCCTGCTCAACGGCAGCACGCTTGTCGCAAGCGGTGGACTCAACACCTTGTCGGGTGCGCTCAACGTGCGCGGCGCGACGTTCGACATCAGTGCCGGCTCCACGCTCAACGCCGCCAACGCCTTTAATCATTTCACCGGCGCGAGCACGTTCACCGGCGGCGGGTCGCTCGTCCTCAGTGCCGATACGGGCGGCATCCAGCTCGGCACAACGACGCTTGCGAGTCTGACATTGCAGTCGGATGGCGCCGTTACGCAATCTGCTGCCGCGACGGTCAGCGGGACGACCTCGATCGCGACGACCGGTGGCGCCGCGATTACGCTCAACCAGGCCAATCAATTCGGCAGCTCGCTGCAATTGAGCGGCGGACCGGCCAGCGTGAACAGCGTGGGCGCGCTGAACTTCGGCGCGTCCAATGTGGCTTCGCTGAACGCGAGCGCGGGCGGCGACATCACGCAGAGCGGTGTGCTCCAGGTGACTGGCGCGACTACGCTCAGCACGCCGAACGGTAACCTGATCCTCGATCTTGCCAACACGTTCGGCGCGCTGGTCACGGCGCGTGCCGCGGGGGGCTCGCTCAAGAGCGCGCAGGATCTCGCGCTAGCGCTGTCGACGCCGGGCACGATGAACGTGACGGCGGGCGGCGCGCTCACCGTCTCCGGCACGGCCGGCACCTTGTCGACGACGAGCGGCGGCGCCACGACCTTCGGCGGCACCGTGGTCGGCGACGCGCTCACGATTGTCGCGGGCGGTCCCGTCACCACGGCGAGCGGCGCGTCGGTGAGCGCGAACAGCATCACGCTCACGGCGAAGGACAACCAGAATATCGGCGCGGCGCTGCCGGGCGAGTTCGTTTTGAACAACGTCGGCAAGCTGTCGCTCGTGTCTGGCTACGATGCGTTTTTTCTGCTGCCTGACGGCCAGCAGACCCGCTTCTCGATCGGCACGAAGGTCAACTGCGCGCGCGTCAACATGGGCCCGTGTATCGGCAACAACGTGCTGATCAGCGCTATTTCCTCGGTGCAGGCAGGGATTCAGTCGGCGATGGTGAACCAGATGCATCAGGAGGACGAATTCACGTTGAAGGTGAAGTATGGATTCGCCGGCGACCTCGAGCAGGTTCAGACCTATCCGCATGAGGGCGACCTCGAGGTGCGCATGCCGGCGCCGTGCCGGCTCGCCGATCATGCCGTGGCCGAGCCGCGCGACGAGAGTGTGCGCTTGCGTGCGGCGGAGGTCTGTCCGTGAACGCGTCCGTGAGATGGCTCATGCAATTGCTTGCTGCATCGCTTGCAACGCTGCTTGCAACGTTCCTCCTGAAGTGGACGATTTCGCCCGCGTCCGCCGCTGCCGCATTGAGGAACGCCGCGATTGCCGTTGTGCTTGCCGCGACGACGGTCTCCGACGTTGCCGCGGAGCCACAAGTGGCCTGCTCGCTCGGCTATCCGTTACCGCCGTCCGCGCATGAGCAGAAGAAACCGGCCGAGGCACCTCACCGTGTGCCGCTCGCGCACATGGACGATCCGCGCTGCGCCGCGCAACCCAGCGCCGCGCTGGACCGGCTCGCCGCCTATCACTGCGCGCAGTTGTACGACGCGGCCGGCCGGCTCGAAGAAGCGCTCGGCTGGTACGGCATCGCAGCCGTTGCGGGCTATGGCCCCGCGCAAAAACGTCTTGGCAACCTGTACGGCGGCGAGGGCGACGTCGCACGCGATTATGCGTGTGCTGTGTACTGGCAGCGCCGGGCGCGCGAGTCCGGTGAGTCGATCGATCTTCCGCACGTTTTCATGGGAGGCACGCCGCCTTGAGCGGCCGCAGCGATGGAAGAGCTACAACAACTCGGCAGATATCAGATCAGGCGCGTGCTTGGGCGCGGCGCGATGGGGGTCGTCTATGAAGGCGTCGACCCGAAGCTGAACCGGCCTGTCGCGATCAAGACCATTCTCAAGAGCCAGCTTTCCGATCCGGAAATGGCGGCCGAATATCAGGTGCGCTTCGAACGTGAGGCGCAGGCCGTCGCGCGGCTGAATCATCCGCATATCGTCGGCGTGTTCGATTTCGGCGAAGAGAACAACGTCGCCTACATCGTGATGGAGTTGATTCGCGGCGAGGAGCTCAAGGCGTACTTCGACAGGGGTACGCAATTCGCCGTGAAGGACGCCGTGCGGATGACCGGCGAATTGCTCGACGCACTCGGCTACGCGCACGAGCAAGGCATTGTGCATCGCGACGTAAAGCCGGCAAACGTGATGCTCGACGCGCAGATGCGCGTGAAGCTGACCGATTTCGGTGTCGCGCGTCTGTCGGATACCGGCAGCGATGGCACGCAGGCCGGGACGATGGTCGGGACACCTAGCTACATGTCGCCCGAACAGGCAATGGGCAATCCGGTCGGCACGCGCTCGGACATCTTCGCCGTCGGTATCGTGCTGTATCAGTTGCTGACCATGAAGCGGCCGTTTGTCGGCGACGGGCACTGGGCCGTGCAACGGCAGATCATTCAGGACGATCCGGTGCCGCCGTCGGTGCAGAATCCGGCGCTCGATCCCGTGTTCGACGCAATCGTGTTCCGCGCGCTCGCGAAGAATCCTGAGGAGCGCTACCCATACGCACGGGCGTTCAAGGAAGATTTGCAGCGCGCGCTTGCCGGTCAGGCGATCGACGAGGACGAGGCGACCATGCTCGCGGTGGCCGCTGCACGCGCAAGGCCGCCGGGTGAGACCGGCGCGGCGCGCGGCGCGCGCGTCGCGAACGATTCGAGCGCGGTCGAGATCGAGTTCTGGAAGACCATCAAGGACAGTAGCGATCCGGACGAATTCGAGCTTTATATCGCGAAGTTTCCGAACGGAACCTATGCCGATCTCGCGCGCCGCAAACTGGCAAAGCTGCATGGCGACGATTCGTCGGCGTCGCGGTCCGCCGTGCGTGGCGAGGGTGTGGCGGAAGGCGGCACGCGGCTCGCGTTTGACCGGCCGGGTCAGTCTGGTCTGCCCGGGGATTCTGGCGATGGATCGATGCGGACTGCGCCGGTCGCGAAGAAGCGGAGCAGGACTGCGTTGATCGCGGTCGCCTCGATGGCGGTGCTGGCTGTGGGCGGCGGCGGGTACTTCATGCTCAGGCAGAGCGCGCCGGTGAGCGGTGGTGAGTCCGCTGCTAGCGTGACACCGCCGGTCAGTGCGAATGGAGCATCGTCGCTCGTGGCTGGGAAACCCTTGGACGCATCGTCATCGCAAGGTGCAGCGTCCGGCGCCCAGGCGCGGGTTGCGACAGCGCCAACGGCAAGCGCGACGGACAATGCGAGCGCCTCGGGCGCCACAAGCGCGGCCACGGCCACAAACGGTGCAAGCAACGCAAGCGGCGCCAACACGGCGCAGCGCGAAGCCGCACGTCTGAAAGCGGCTTCCGCCGCCGACGCCGAGCGCCGCGCGCGCGAGGCGCTCGCGAAGAACCGCGCGTCAGAAGCGGTCGCGAGTGCGAATAAAGCTGCGAGGCCGAATGCGGCGCCGACGGCGGCATCGACCGCCACTGCTGCGACTCAGACGCCGCGTACGACCGCGGCCCAAACTGCTGCGCCGGCGAGCAGCGCGCCGGCGACGCATGCCGCTGCGACGTCTGTGTCACCAGCGCCTTCGCAGTCAAACGCGGCAAACGCGCAGGCAACGTCACCCGGCACGGCAGCACCCACGCTCGCCGCCAAGCCGACTGAATCGCCCGCTGCCGCAGAACCAAAAGTGTCGTCCGCCGATCTGCTTGCGCAGGCGGCGAAGCTGCAAGGCGAAGGCAAACTCAACGACGCGGTGCGACTCTACAAACGCGCGGCGCGTGGCGGCAGCGGCCAGGCAGCCAAACAGCTAGGCGACATCTACGGAAACGGTTCGGGTGACGTGCCACGCGATTACGCGGAGTCGATCCGCTGGTACAACGTCGCGCGCACGGCGGGGGTGGATGTGCCGGATGTGAGCAAGCGGTAAGTGTTCGGTGTCCTTCGCGATGCTTCTGCTTTTGAGTTTGTTGAACACGTAGTTCCAGCACAAACTGTATCTGGATCAAAGGCAAGCCACCACGGAAACGTTTGGGAAACGCACCGTCTCAATAATTCATCCCGCAATCAGAAAAAGGGGTGAATGTGTTCGATGCCGATGCAATCCTGACCGAGTTATCCGTGGACGCGCCGTGCGGCAGCGACCTGGAATACGACGCGGCTTTTCTCGAGCTCGAAGAACTCGCCAAGGGCAAGGAAGAGGCGCAATTCGGCGCGACGGTCATTGCGGGCGAGCCGCCTGACTGGAAGGCGATCCGCAAGGCCTGCCTCGCGCTGTTTACCCGCACGCGCGATATGCGCATTGCGATCCACCTGACCCGCGCGCTGCTCGAAACCGAGGGCATCGCCGGGTTCACGCAAGGTCTCGTCGTGTTGGACCGTTTGCTCGACGCGAACTGGGACCACGTGCATCCCCAACTCGATCCGGACGACGGCAACGATCCGACGATGCGCGTCAACGCGCTCGCCGCGCTGATCGAACCCACCACGGTTTTGCGTACGCTGAAGACCGCGCCGCTCGTCGACGCCGGCGTGGCAGGGCGCGTCAGCCTGCGCGACATCGAAATCGCCAACGGCGAGATGCCGGCTCCGGCAGGCGAGGAAGCGCCGACGATGACGCTGATCGAAGGGATATTCCTGAACGTCGATCTCGGCGTGTTGCAGCAATCGGCGGCGGTACTCGAAGAAGCGTGCGTACGTATCGAACATATCGAATCGCAGCTCACGGAACGGGTGGGCGCCGCGCGCGCCATCGACCTCACCGAACTCACCCGCCTGCTCAAACGCGCCCGCGATTTCACGGCTCAGCGCGTGCAACGCCGCGCACCGGTGGATGCAGCCGAGGCAAGCGATGAGGCTGGCGCAAACCATGCAGACGGCGACGCGGCTCAATCCGGCGCGAACGCCCCTGCACGCAAGGACGAAATCACCGGCCGCGACGACGTCACGCGCCTGCTCGACAAACTCTGCGCGTACTACGAGCGCCACGAGCCGTCGAGCCCCGTGCCCTTGATGCTGCTGCGCGCACGGCGCCTCGTGACGATGAGTTTCCTCGAAATCGTCGCGGACCTCGCGCCGGAGAGCATGGCATCCGTCCGCCAGGTGGGCGGCATTCAGTCGGAGTAATCCCAGCAACCCCTTCGTAAGCGGAGAGTCATCGTGGCCAAGGAAAGCAGTCAGAAATTCATCGCTCGAAACCGGGCGCCGCGCGTCCAGATCGAGTATGACGTCGAGGTGTACGGATCGCAGAAGAAAGTGCAGATCCCGTTCGTGATGGGCGTGCTTGCCGATCTGTCCGGCAAGCCGGTGGACCCGCTCGCACCGGTAGCGGATCGCAAGTTTCTCGAGATCGACGTCGACAACTTCGACGAGCGGATGAAAGCGACCAAGCCGCGCGTGGCGATCCAGGTGCCGAACACCCTCACGGGCGAAGGCAATCTCTCCGTCGATATGACCTTCGAGAGCATGGACGACTTCTCGCCCGCGGCAATCGCCCGCAAGGTCGGCTCGCTCAACCAGTTGCTCGAAGCGCGCTCGCAGCTCGCCAATCTGTTGACCTACATGGATGGCAAGACCGGCGCGGAAACACTGATCGCGCAACTGCTCGAGCAACCGGCGTTGATGCAGGCGCTCACCTCGGCGCCAAAGCCCCAGGAATAACCCCAATCGCTACCGACGGAGTTTCACATGGCCGAGACCAGTACCGAATCACAAGCGTCGCCTGGCGGCGAGACCGTTGAGCTCAGCGAGTTCGCGAGCCTGCTGCAAAAGGAATTCAAACCGAAAACCGACAAGGCGAAAGAAGCCGTCGAAGAGGCCGTCAAGACACTCGCGGTGCAGGCGCTCGCCGGCACCCATCTCGTGTCGAACGACGTGCTGGCCACCGTCGGCGCGTTGATTGCGCAGATCGACAAGAAGCTCACCGAGCAGATTCATCAGATCCTGCACAACGAGGAATTCCAGGCACTCGAAAGCGCCTGGCGCGGTTTGCATTATCTGGTGAACAACACCGAGACCGACGAGATGCTGAAGATCCGCGTCTTCAATGTTTCGAAGAACGAATTGGGCAAGACGCTCAAGAAATACAAAGGCACCGCGTGGGACCAAAGCCCGGTGTTCAAGAAGATCTACGAAGAAGAATACGGTCAGTTCGGCGGTGAACCGTTCGGCGCACTGGTTGCCGATTACTACTTCGACAACAGCGCACCGGATGTCGAGCTTCTTAGTTCGATGGCGAAAATCGCAGCCGCGGCGCATGCGCCGTTCATTAGTGCTGCCGATCCGTCAGTGATGCTGATGGATTCGTGGCAGGAACTCGCCAATCCGCGCGATCTGACGAAAATCTTCCAGACACCCGAGCATGCCGCATGGCGCTCGTTCCGCGATTCGGACGACGCGCGCTACGTCGGCCTGACGATGCCGCGCTTCCTGTCGCGCGCACCGTACGGCGCGAATACGAATCCTGTCGAGGAGTTCGATTTCGAGGAAGAAACGAGCGGCGATCCGAAGAACTACACATGGTCGAACGCGGCGTATGCGATGGCCGTCAACATCAACCGTTCGTTCAAGACCTATGGCTGGTGCTCGCAGATTCGTGGCATCGAATCGGGTGGCGCGATCGAAGGCTTGCCGGTGCACGCGTTTCCGTCGGACGACGGCGGTGTCGACATGACCTGTCCGACCGAGATCGCGATCAGCGACCGCCGCGAAGCCGAACTGGCCAAGAACGGTTTCATGCCGCTCATTCACAAGAAGAACACGGACTTCGCCGCCTTTATCGGCGCGCAGTCGTTGCAGCGTCCTGCCGAATATGAGGATGCCGACGCGACCGCCAATGCGAACCTCGCGGCGCGGCTGCCGTATCTGTTCGCGACTTGCCGCTTCGCGCATTACCTGAAGTGCATCGTGCGCGACAAGATCGGTTCGTTCAAGGAGCGCAGCGATATGCAGATCTGGTTGAACAACTGGATCGGCCAGTACGTGGAAAACAATCCGGCCACCGCGACCGAGGCCGACAAGGCGCGTAAACCGCTCGCCGGTGCGGAAGTCGTGGTGGAAGAAGTCGAAGGCAATCCGGGTTATTACGGCGCGAAGTTTTTCCTGCGCCCGCATTACCAGCTCGAAGGACTGACCGTGTCGTTGCGGCTCGTCTCGAAGCTGCCGTCGGCCAAGAAGTAATCGGATCAGCAAGCTTCGGCAGCCCGGTGTCCATCGGGTTGTTGCTCACTTATCAAGAGGAAAAAAATGATTCTCCTGAACTTCGCAACGCAGATCAAAGGCACCTCCAAGGTCGAAGGCCATACCGACTGGATCGCCGTCAACTCCATGCAACTAGGCGTCGGTCGCGCGATCTCCACGAGCAGCGACGGCGCGACCGATCGCGATACGAGCAATCCGTCGTTCTCGGAAGTGACCTTCTCGAAGCCGACCGATATCGCCTCGGCCGACCTGTTTGCCCAGGCGACCTATGGCAAGTCGCTCGGCAAGGCCGAAATTCATTTCATCCAGACGGGCGGCGCGGACAAGACCGACCAGGTGTACCTGAAGATCGAACTCGAGGAGGCGATCGTCAGTGCCTATTCGTTGTCGAGCGGCGGAGACCGGCCGTCCGAATCGTTCTCATTGAACTTCGCGAAGATCTCGTTCCAGTACGACCAGTTCGACGGCGCCACGGTGAAGACCGGTACGCCGAAGAAGTGGGACCTGAGCACGAACAAGGCGTCGTACTGATTCCTGCTGTTCAGCGACACCGATCTTCACCGACCTTCACCGCTCTTCATGCCGCGGCGCTCGCGCCGCGTGCTGGAGAACTCACGAGACACGCCATGACGACTCAGGATCTGTTGCGAAGCGGCCGGCTCGACGACGCACTCGCCGCGCTGACGCAGGAGGTACGCGCCAATCCCGCCGATCCGAAAAGCCGCGTATTCCTGTTTCAACTGCTTGCCGTGCTCGGCCAGTGGGAACGCGCGAATACGCAGCTTGCCGTGTGCGGCGAGCTGGACGCCGGTGCACTGGCCATGGTGCAGAGCTACCGTGAGGCGCTGCGTTGCGAGGCGTTGCGCGCGGAGGTGTTCGCCGGCCGGCGTACGCCGGTCATCTTCGGTGAACCTGAAGCGTGGATTGCACTGATGCTCGAAGCGCTGAAGCGCGATGCCGCCGGCGCCTTCGCCGAGGCTGCGCACATTCGCGAAGAAGCGCTCGAGATGGCCCCGGCCAGCAGCGGCACGCTCGACGGTGAGCCGTTCGAATGGATTGCCGATGCGGATGCGCGTCTCGGCCCGCTGATGGAGATGATCGTCAACGGCCATTACTACTGGGTGCCGTTTCACCGGTTGACCCGGATCGCTTTCGACGCGCCCGCGGATCTGCGCGACACCGTGTGGATGCCCGCTCAAGTGACCTTCGCGAGCGGCGGCGAGAGCGTCGCCTTCGTGCCGACCCGCTACGACGGCACGCTTGCCGCGGCCAACGACGCGCTGAAACTCGCGCGCCGTACCGAATGGCACGAACCGCACGAAGGTGTGTTTGTCGGTATCGGACAGCGCGTCTTCGCAACCGATGCGGACGACCACTCGCTGATGGATGTGCGCGAGATTCAGATCGACGCGGCGCCCGCAGCGCCGCTGCAGTGAGGCGATCATGGCCGAACTGACCGCCCGGGAACGTCTTCAGCCGTCGCTGCTCGACCGGCTGACCGACGACGAACCGGATAACACGCAGGAATCGCGCGAGCGCCGCGTGCTGTCGATGCGTACGCTGCGTCAGGCGGTGCTGCGCGATCTCGCGTGGCTCTTCAATTCCAGTGGCATTGGAATTCTGCAGGATCTCGAAGCATTTCCGCTCGCGGCGCAATCGGTCGTCAACTATGGCATGCCCGATTTTTCCGGGCAGACTGCCTCGGGCATCGACATCGAGGGCGTTGCGCGCCGCATGCGCCAGGCCATCTGGGACTTCGAACCGCGCATCTTGCGCAACACGGTGCAGGTGCGGCCGATTGCTTTCGACCAGAGCTCGCACAACCAGCTCGTTTTCGAACTCGAAGGCGAACTGTGGGGGCAACCCGTGCCTGAGCGTTTGTTCCTGAAGACCGAGCTCGACCTGGAAATGGGCGAGATCCGCGTAACCGATTTCGACGCGGTGTTTTCCTGATGGACACGCGCCTATTGCGCTATTACGAGCGCGAACTCCAGCATCTGCGCGAAACCGGCGGTGAATTCGCCCGCGAGTTTCCGAAGGTGGCGGGACGTCTCGGGCTTGAAAGCTTTGCGTGCGCCGACCCTTATGTCGAGCGCCTGCTGGAAGGTTTCAGCTTTCTCGCCGCGCGCGTGCAGATGAAAATCGACGCGGAGTTTCCGCGCTTCACGGAACATCTGCTGGAACTGGTCTATCCGCATTACCTCGCGCCAACGCCTTCTATGGCGGTGGTGCAGTTCGCGCCGGACCTGGCCGAAGGCAGTCTCGCATCGGGCTTCACGCTGCCGCGCGGCACCGTGCTGAAAAGCATTCTCGGCAAGAACGACCAGACGCCGTGCGAATACCGCACCGCGCACGACACCACACTCTGGCCACTTGAGATCGCCGACGCGCAGTATTTCGCGCACGCGGGCGAGATTGCCGGGCTCGATTTTTCGCGGCTCGGCACTGTACGCGCAGGGTTGAGATTGCGCTTGCGCGCAACCGCCGGTCTTGCGCTCAACGAACTGTCGCTCGAACGCCTGACGCTGCATCTGCGCGGCAGCGACGCGCTGCCCGCGCAGTTGTACGAGCAGATCTTCGGTCATGCGCTGGCGCTGATCGCGATGCCGGCCAAAACCAATGCCAACGGCAACGCGGTGTGGCACGAGGTGATCGACCGGGCGCGGATCGGCCGCGTGGGATTCTCGGCGGACGAAGCCCTGCTGCCGCACGGACCCCGGTCGTTTCACGGCTACAGGTTGCTGCACGAGTATTTCGCGTTTCCGCAGCGTTACCAGTTCGTCGAGCTAGGCGGCCTTGGGCGCGCCGTCAGCCGCTGCGCGGACAACGAGCTCGATCTGGTGATTCTGTTCGACCGCTTGCAGCCGTCGCTCGAAGGCGGCGTCGGCGCGGAGACATTCAGCCTGTTCTGCACGCCGGCGATCAATCTGTTTCCGAAGCGGTCGGACCGCATTCAGCTGACGAAGCAGCACGCCGAATTCCACCTGATTCCCGACCGCACGCGTCCGATGGATTTCGAAATCCATCAGGTGGTGTCCGTCACCGGCTATGGCAGCGGCAAGGACGAGCAGCAGGTGTTCCGGCCGTTTTATGCGGCCAATGACCTGATGAACGAGCGCGAGGCGGGCGCGTACTACCAGGTGCGTCGCGCGCGCCGCGTGCTGTCCGAGCGGCAGCGGCGCCAGGGGCCGCGTTCGAGCTATATCGGCAGCGAGATGTTCGTCTCGCTGGTCGATCCGCTGGAGGCGCCGTATCGCAGCGACCTGCGCCAGCTCGGCGCCGAGCTGTTGTGCACCAATCGCGATCTGCCGCTTTCCATGCCGCTTGGTCTCGGTAAGACCGACTTCACGCTGGAGGCGAGCGCCCCCGTTCAGTCCGTGCGCTGCGTCGCGGGACCCACGGCGCCGGCGCCTTCGTATGCGGAAGGGGAGGTGGCGTGGCGCGCGGTCAGCCATCTGTCGCTGAACTATCTGTCCTTGCTGGATCAAGGTGAGAAGGAAGGTGCTTCGGCGCTGCGCGATCTGCTGCGCCTATATGTGGGTGTCGCCGACACGGTCGGACACCGGCAGATCGAAGGCGTGCGCTCGGTGTCGTCGCAGCCTGTCGTGCGGCGCATTCCCGCACCGGGACACATCGCTTACGGGCGAGGCTTGCAGGTCACCGTGACGATGGACGAAAGCGCCTTCGAAGGCGCGGGTATTTTTCTGTTCGGCGGCGTGCTCGAACAGTTCTTCGCCAAGTACACGTCGCTCAATACTTTCACCGAGACCGTCGTGCGTTCGACTACGCGCGGCGACATCATGAAATGGCCGGCGAGGAGCGGGCAATGCGAGATCCTGTAGCGCGCCTCGCGCCGCTTGCCGATGAGCCACGGCGCTTCGACTTCTACGCGGCGCTGAGGCTGATCGAGGCCGCGTACCCAGACAAGCCGCGCCTCGGCCGCTCGCAGCGCGCCGCCGACGATCCGGTGCGGCTCGCCCAGGCGGTGACGCTTGCGTTCGAGCCGGCGATGATCGAGAAGCTCGAATGGCGCGGCGAGAAGGCGCCGCGCATGGAGGTCAATTTTCTCGGCCTGAGCGGGCCGAACGGGCCGTTGCCGCTGCATCTGACCGAGTACATCCGCGATCGTCTGCGCAATTCGTCCGACCCGACGATGGCGCGGTTTCTCGACGTGTTTCACCACCGCATGCTGTCGCTGTTCTATTGCGCATGGGCCAATGCGCAGCCCGCGGTCAGTCTCGACCGCCCCGAAGCCGACCGGTTCGCGATGTATGTCGCGTCGCTCGTCGGGCTCGGCATGCCGTCGCTGCAGCATCGTTCGACCGTGCCCGGCGTCGCGAAGCTTCACTACGCCGGCCGTCTTGCCGATCAGCGCCGCAATGCCGAGGGTCTTGCCGCGCTGCTCGCGGATTTTTTTCGTGTGGCGGTGCGGGTCGAACCGTTCGTCGGTCATTGGATGCGCCTGCCGCTCGACGAGCGCACGCGGCTGAAGACGGGGGTGAACGCCGAACGGCTGGGCGTGAGCACCGTGCTCGGCAGCGCGGTATGGAACGTCCAGCACAAATTCCGTTTGCGCATCGGTCCACTCGATTTCGAGCAGTTCTGCACGCTCTTGCCAGGCGGCGCGAATCTCGCACGCCTGATCGACTGGGTTCGGCAATACGCGGGCGATGCGCTCGCTTGGGATGTGCGGCTCGTGCTCAGGAAGGAACACGTGCCGCCGTTGCGGCTCGGGCGCACCGCGCGGCTTGGGCTGACGACCTGGATCGGGAGTCGCGAGCGGACCCGCGATGCCGATCAGTTGCTGTTCTATCCGGTTCCTTCGCGATCCTGAGGCGACAAGTCTCCGGTGTCGGAGAAAGAACATTTCATTAAACGTAGGCACCCACACGCTCTAAAGGACATTCATGGCTGAGATCAGTCGCGTCGCGTTGTTCGGAAAGTTGAACGGGCTCGCTTACCGGGCGATAGAAAGCAGTACGGTGTTCTGCAAGCTGCGTGGCAATCCGTACGTCGAGCTTGCCCACTGGATTCATCAGATCCTGCAATTGCAGGACTCCGACCTGCATCGCATCATTCGCCATTTCGACCTCGACGCCGCCGTGCTCGCGCGCGACCTAACGGCGGCGCTCGATCGCATGCCGCGCGGCTCGACCTCGGTGACCGATCTGTCCTCGCAGGTCGAGGAGGCGGTCGAGCGCGCATGGGTGTACGGCACGCTGATGTTCGGCGAGTCGCAGGTGCGCACCGGCTACATCATGGTGGGGTTGCTGAAGACGCCTGGCTTGCGCCATTCGTTGCATGCGATTTCCCGCCAGTTCGAGAAGGTCAAAAGCGAAACGCTCGCCGACGCCTTCGATGAAATCGCCGGCGGCTCGCCTGAAGCGAACCTCGCGGCGACCGACAACTTCCAGATGGGCGCGGCGGCGCCTGGCGAAGCCAGCGGCGCGCTCGCGCCGGCAGCGCTCGGCAAGGGCGAAGCATTGAAACGCTTCACGCTCGATCTGACCGAACAGGCGAGAAGCGGCAAGCTCGACCCGATCGTCGGGCGCGACGAGGAAATTCGCCAGGTAATCGATATCCTGATGCGCCGGCGCCAGAACAATCCGATCCTCACCGGCGAGGCCGGCGTCGGCAAGACCGCGGTGGTCGAAGGATTCGCGCAGCGCATCGTGGCGGGCGACGTGCCGCCGCAATTGCGCGATGTGCGCCTCCTCACACTCGACGTCGGTCTGTTGCAGGCGGGCGCGAGCATGAAAGGGGAGTTCGAGAACCGTCTGCGGCAGGTGATCGAAGAAGTGCAGGCCTCGGAAAAGCCGGTGATCCTGTTCATCGACGAAGCGCATACGCTGGTAGGCGCGGGCGGCGCCGCGGGCACCGGTGACGCCGCCAACCTGCTCAAACCGGCGCTCGCGCGCGGCACGCTGCGCACCGTTGCGGCGACCACCTGGGCGGAATACAAGAAGCACATCGAGAAGGACCCGGCACTCACGCGCCGCTTCCAGGTCGTGCAGGTGCCGGAGCCGTCAGAGGAAAAGGCCTTGTTGATGATGCGCGGCATTGCCTCGTCGCTGGAAACGCATCACCGCGTGCAGATTCTCGACGAAGCGCTCGACGCCGCCGTCAAGCTGTCGCATCGCTACATTCCGGCACGCCAATTGCCGGACAAGGCCGTGAGTCTGCTCGACACGACGTGCGCGCGGGTTGCGGTCAGCCAGCACGCCACACCCGCCACGATCGACGATGCCCGAAAGCGCATTGCCGCGCTTGAAACGGAATTGGCGATCATCGGGCGCGAGACGGCGGTCGGTGTCGATACGCTCGAGCGTGAGACGCTCGCGACGCAAAAGCTCGTCGCCGAACGTGCCCGGCTCGCCGAACTCGACGCGCGCTGGCAAACGGAAAAGACGCTGGTGGATAGCATCCTCGAGCTGCGCGGCAAGTTGCGCGACGCAACCGGCAAGGTGGAAGGCGCGGCGGATACCAGCAGTGCCGAGACATGGCTCGCCCAACTGAAAACGTTGCAGGCGCAACTTGCCGTGCACCAGGGCGAGACACCGCTGATTCTGCCGACTGTGGATCACCAGGCGGTTGCGTCGGTGGTGCAGGACTGGACCGGTATTCCGGTCGGCCGGATGGTGAAGAACGAAATCGAGAATGTGCTGAAACTGGCCGATACGCTGTCGCAACGGATCATCGGTCAGCGCCACGCGCTCGACATGATCGCCAAACGTATTCAGACCTCGCGCGCGGGGCTCGACAATCCGGGCAAGCCGATCGGCGTGTTCATGCTGGCCGGTACCTCGGGCGTGGGCAAGACCGAGACCGCGCTGGCGCTCGCCGAGGCGCTCTACGGCGGCGAGCAGAACGTCATCACGATCAACATGAGCGAGTACCAGGAAGCGCATACGGTCTCCTCGCTCAAGGGTGCGCCGCCGGGCTATGTGGGCTACGGCGAAGGCGGTGTGCTGACCGAAGCGGTGCGCCGCCGTCCGTACAGCATCGTGCTGCTCGACGAGGTGGAAAAGGCCCACCCGGATGTGCACGAAATCTTCTTCCAGGTCTTCGACAAGGGTTGGATGGAAGACGGCGAAGGCCGCGTGATCGACTTCAAGAACACGCTGATCCTGCTGACGACGAACGCCGGCACCGATCTGATCACGAGCCTGTGCAAGGACCCGGAGTTGATGCCCGACGCCGAAGGCATCGCCAAGGCCCTGCGTGAACCCTTGCTGAAGGTGTTTCCGCCAGCGCTGCTGGGCCGTCTCGTGACGATCCCGTACTACCCGCTGAACGACGAGATGATCGGCGCGATCATCCGGCTGCAACTCGGGCGTATCGCGCGGCGCGTCGCGCAAAGCCACAAAGTGCCGTTCACCTACGACGACGAAGTGGTCAAGCTGATCGCGAGCCGCTGCACGGAGCTGGAAAGCGGCGGCCGGATGATCGACGCGATCCTCACGAACAGTCTGCTGCCCGCCATCAGCGGCGAATTTCTGACCCGCTTGATGGACGGCAAACCGGTGCGCCGTGCGCACATCACCGTGTCGAACGGCGAGTTCAGTTATGCATTCGATTGAGGAGCGGCGCTGCCATGGCTAGCCAGGTCTCGATGGGCGCGACCCTGAAGTGCTCGTTCGGCGCGGCGCCGTCGAGCCTTGTGGTGTTGCCCACCAACAAGGTGCTCGCGGAGGGGCCGCCCGCCGCCAACATCATGGATCACATTCCGCTCGTCAACATCATGCCGTTCGGCACCTGCAACTCGATCGCGAACCCGACGGTCGCCGCCGCGACGGCGGCCGCGCTCGGCGTGCTGACGCCGATGCCATGCGTACCCGCGACGGTGGCGCCTTGGACACCTGGCGCGCCGACGGTGACGATCGGCAATTTTCCGGCACTCGACAACACGTCGACCTGCCTATGCACCTGGGGCGGCGCGATCAGCTTCGTCGCGCCGGGCACCGTCAAAACGATGATTCCCTAAAGGCTGACGCGTGGCGACCTTAGCGACCACCTCCATGACTACTCAGAAGAACCGCCCGTGCGCCGTGTCGAGCCCGCTCGGCGAAGACGTGCTGCTGTTTGCCGGCATGAACGGCAGCGACGAACTCGGCCGGCTCAGTGAATACCGGCTCGACCTGCTGAGCGAAAGCGACGCGATCGCGCTGCCCGATATTCTCGGACAGCCGATGAGTGTGCGTATCGACCGGCCGGGCGGCAACCCGCGGTATTTTCATGGCTACGTCACGCAGTTTTCGCATACCGGCTGGCGCGGCCGTTTTGCGACCTATCAGGCAACGCTGCACCACTGGCTGTGGTTTCTCACGCGCGCGCACAACTGCCGGGTGTTCCAGAACAAGACGGTCGTCGAGATCATCAAGGACGTGTTCAACGAGTATCCGGCGAGCTTCGATGCATCGCTTTCCAACACGTATGAAGCGTTGCCGTATTGCGTGCAGTACCGTGAGACCGACTTCGCGTTCGTGAGCCGGCTGATGGAGTCGGCTGGCATCTACTACTTCTTCCGTCAGGACGCATCGAGCCACACGCTCGTGCTCGCCGATTCGTACGCGGCGCACAACGCCCTCGACGGTGCCGCATCGATCCGTTACATGGCCGGTGGCGTGAGCGGCACACGGGGCATCGAATGCATCGACGAATGGACGCTGCAGGGCGCGTTGCAGACGCACGAGCAGAGCGCCGCGGATTTCAACTTCGAGATGGCAACCAATCGCGAGGCCAGTATCCCGCTTGCGCAGGCTGCGTTGCAATCGAACTACGAGAATGCCACGGCGGCACGCTTCGATTATCCGGGCGGTTTTGCGACCCGGGCGGCTGCGGAGACCGTGGTTCGCACGCGCCTCGAAGCGATCGAGGCGCGGGCCCAGCGCGTTAGCGGCTGCTCGAATATAGGCGCCGTCAACCCCGGCGGATTGTTCAAACTGTACGACCATCCGCGCGCCGATCAGAACACGCAATACCTCGTGACGGGTGCTTGCTACACGATTGCATACGGCGGCTACGAGTCGGCCGGCGGTGCGGCGGAGGGCCTGAGGTTTTCCTGCACGTTCGACGCGCTCGACAGCACGCATGCGTTTCGCACACCGCTCACGACCCCCAGGCCTTCGATTCGTGGTCCGCAGACCGCGTTCGTGACCGGCAACAACGACCAGGAAATCTGGACCGACCAATACGGCCGCGTCAAGGTGCGTTTTCACTGGGACCGTTCCGGCGTCAGCGACGGCGACAGTTCGTGCTGGGTGCGCGTCGCCCAGTCGTTTGCCGGCAAGCGCTGGGGGGCGCTGTTCCTGCCGCGCGTCGGGCAGGAGGTGGTGGTCGAATTTCTCGAGGGCGATCCCGACCGGCCGCTTGTCACCGGCACGGTCTACAACGCCGGCATGATGCCGCCTTACGCGCTGCCCGATAACGCCAGCCGCTCGGCGATCAGGAGCGATTCGTTCAAAGGCGGCGACACGTACAGCGAACTGCGTTTCGACGACAAGGGCGGCAGCGAGCAACTCTTTCTCTTCGCGGGCCGTAACCAGGACAACACCGTCAAGAACGATTCGCTCGAATCCGTGGGCAAGGACCGGCATCTCTCGATAGCGGGCAACCACTATCTGAAGGTTACGGGCGACCGGCACGACACGGTGGAGGGCGCGCACAACGGCAAGATCGGCGGGACGCTTTCGTTTGACGTGACGGGCGACACGCAGCACAAGTCGGGCGGCAATATCGCGCTGAGCGCGGGCAGCCGTATCGATCTCAAGGCCGCGAACATCACGCTGGAGGCGGATCAGATGCTGACTTTAAAGGTCGGCGGCAACACGATCGTACTCGCGCCGGACGGCGTCTCGATCTCCGGTACGACGGTCGCCATCGTCGGCTCGGCGATGGTTAATATCAACGGTGGCGGCGCGAATAGCGGAGGGTCCGCGCAAGCGGCCGCGCCGCAAGCGCCCGACGCGCCCACGGAGGCCGACGATGGCACGAGGTAATCCGTCATGTTCCTGATACTTCGCGTGGAACACTATCGCAACGCGGCGGCGCCCGAGGCGATTGAAAGGAAATTCGGGGTGGACGGCGGCACGATCGGCCGTTCGACCGACAACGACCTGGTCCTGCCGGACCCGGACAAACTGATCTCGCGTGCGCATGCCCGCATCGAGTTCCGCGAGGGCAGTTTTCTGATTCAGGACGTGGGCAGCAATCCCAGCGTGCTGAACGGGCGGCCGTTGGGCGGCTCGCGCCAGGCGCGGCTGACGCACGGCGACGATCTCGCGGTGGGGGAGTATCTGTTGAGCGTGGTGGTGCAGGCCGATGCGCCCGCGGTTGTGGCAGCGTCTCCATCCCCGCTTGCTGCCCGCCATGGCCTCGACGATCTGCTGGGTTCGGGCGGCGCTTTGCCGTTGCCCGATCCGCTGGCGTTGCCGCCGGGCCTCGACGCGTTGCAGATCGGCAGTGGGCCGGCGGACGATCCGCTCGGACTCAATGGGCCGTTGAACTCGCACGCGGGGCCGCTAGCTGACGCGTTGTTCGAACGTCCGTCGCTCGAGCGGACGCCGGGCTACAGCGGCTCGATGGGCACACATGCGGCGCCGGAGTCGTTGCCGTTCTCTGGCGCGTCGATGGGAATTCCTACGGACTACGATCCGTTTGCGGATTTGGGGCAAGGTGGCCGCGACGTTCATGATGTGGTGACGGCGACGCAGCAGCAGGTGCATGAGCGAAGCGCGAGCGAGACATCGGCGGCGGCGCCCGCGCCGGTGCTGCTGCCCGAATTCACGATTCTCGGGCGCTCGGGGCAGGGACCGGTCACGCCTGTGCCGGCCGCGCCTATGCCGGCCGCACCTAAGGCGGCCCCGTCAGTTCCGCCTGCATCGTTGGCGGTTTCGCGTGATGAGCGAACGGATCTGCTTTCGGCTGGCTCGCAGAATCAGCATGCGGGTACGCCGCCCGTGAGTGCGCGTGCGGAGCCCGTCAAGCCGATGGCAGAAGTCACGCTTGTGGAAGTACCGCCCCAGCCAAATGTGCTCTCACAGGGAGCGCAAGCTGGCGTGCCGCCTGTTTCCACTCAAGTGGAGCACGCGGGGGCGTTTGCTGTCGCCCAGGTAACCGCCGGGCAGGCGGCCACTGCGATTCCTGCAGTCCCCGTTCACGCCATGCAGGCGGCGCAGGCAGTCCAGCCGGCGCCAACGGGCCAGGCAATGCCAACGCCTGCATCAGCGCCAGCACCCACATCCGCTCCCGCGCCAACGCAGGATGCGATTCTGCAGGCGCTCCTCAAAGGCCTTGGCGTTCCCGACCTGCCGCTCGGCTCGCGCAGCACGGTGGACCTCGCCGAACTGGTCGGCCAGATGCTGCGCGAATCGCTCGGTGGAACCATCGACGTGCTGATGGCCCGGGCGTTGACCAAGAAGGAGATTCGCATCGACATGACGGTGATCGGCGTGCGCGATAACAATCCGCTGAAATTTTTCCCGGATGTGGATAGCGCGCTGATGCAGATGCTGTCTGGGCGCGGCGTGGGTTATCTGCCGCCGCTCAAGGCGATCTGGGCCTCGTTTGACGACATCAAGGCGCACGAGCTCGCGATGGTCGCCGGCATGCGCGCGGCGCTGCTCGACGTGCTCAAGCGTTTCGACCCGGCGGCGATCGAGAAGCGCGTCTCGGCGCCGAGCGTGATGGACAAGATGCTCGGCGGCAACCGCAAGGCGCGCATGTGGGACCGTCAGGTCGAAATGTACGACGAGATGGTGCGCGAGGCCGACGACGACTTTCAGCGCCTGTTCGGCGAACGTTTCGCGAGCGCTTACGAAGACCAGATCGGACGCATACGTTCCAAATGAAAACTCGTTCTCCTTTGGACCTGTTCCGTCGCGCGCCGGCAACGCCGCGTGAGAACCCGCCCGCGCGGCCACGGCGCATCGATTGCAGGCGCCGGCTGTTGGTCCTGGGCGCAGCGTCGCTATTGGCCGGCTGCGGCATGCTCGACAAGCTGCCCTTGATCGGCAAAGCGAAGCCGCCGCCTGCGCCGCCACCGGCTCCCGCCGCACCGCCACCGCAGCTTATCAACGTCACGCTGAAAGCCGCCGCCGAACTCAATCCGGACGTCACCGGCAGGCCGTCGCCGGTTGCGGTGCGGCTCTACCAGTTGAAGTCGGCAAGCAAGTTCACCAACGCCGATTTCTTCGCGCTGTTCGATCACGACAGCGCGTTGCTAGGCGCAGACCTGCTCGCGCGCGAAGACCTTCAGGTCGAGCCCGGCGCGACCCGCGTCGTGGTGCTGGAGCGTGCGAAGGACGTTCGGCAGATCGCCGTGCTGGCCGCGTATCGCGACGTCGACTCGGCGAGCTGGCGCGCGGTCGTCGACGTCTGGCCGGCCGACGTCAAACAGGTCGAGGTTCGGCTCGAAGCATTGGGCGTCGCGCTCGCGGCAGGCGCGCCGGCGGCGGCACCAGCGGCACCAGCGGCAGCGAGCCAGGGCGGCGCGCCCCATTCGTAGATTGCGCCGCGCGCGTTGGCCGTCGACGAGCGGGCAGGGGTTGTCCCGAACTCGTCAGGCAAAGAGACGAATTGATGAATCGCAGCATCACCGGAGTTAGCACACGCGATGTCCTGGAACAACAAAGTCATCTGGTCCGAGGGGATGTTTCTGCAGCCGCAGCATCTCCAGCAACACGATCGTTATCTTCACGCGCTGGTCGAATCGCGGGCGGCCGGACTGCGGCCGTATGGCTGGGGCTTCACCACGCTCAAACTCGACGATGCGCAACTCGCGCTCGGCAAGCTGGCGATTCTTGAGTGCGCGGGCGTGCTGCCTGACGGCACGCCGTTCGCGCTTTCCGCCGACGACGCCCCGCCGCCCGGCATCGACATTCCGGATGACGCGCGCAACGCGCTCGTGGTGCTCGCGCTGCCGGTGCGCCGGCCCGGTATTCCGGAGGCCACGGCTGCACCGTCCGCCGATGGTTTCGCGCGCTACGGCACGCTCGAATACGAGGTGAACGACAGCAACGCCGACGGCACGGGCGCCGCGCTGCTGCAGATCGGCAAGCTGCGCCTGAGACTCGCGTTCGAATCCGAAGTGGTGAATGCGCATGCGTGTCTGGGCGTCGCACGCGTGATCGAGCGGCGCGCGGACAACCGTGTCGTGCTCGATCCCGATTACGCGCCGCCGTGTCTCGACTACCGGGTGGCGCCCCGGCTCGCCGCGTTCGCCGACGAATTCACCGGGCTGCTGCGCCAGCGCGGCGAGGCGCTTGCGAGCCGTTTGACCGCGCCAGGCACAGGCGGCGCTGCCGAGATTCAGGACTTTCTGCTGCTGCAACTCGTCAACCGCGCCGAGCCGCTGATCGCGCATCTGGCGACCATGACCGGCTTGCACCCGGAAGAACTGTTCCGCGTCGCGGTGGCGCTGGCGGGCGAACTGGCGACCTTCTCGCAGGCGAACAAGCGCGCCGCGCAATACCCGGTGTACAGGCATGACCGGCTCGCCGAAACCTTCATGCCGGTGATCGCGGATCTTCGGCAGTCCTTGAGTATGGTGATGGACTCCGCCGTCGTACCGATTCCGCTCGACGCCCGAAAATTCGGCGTGCATGTCGCGGTGGTGCCCGACACCGAGCTCTACAAGTCCGCCATGTTCGTGCTCGCGGTCAATGCGCAGATGCCCGCAGAAACCGTGCGCAACAGCTTCGCCCAGCAAGTCAAGATCGGGCCGGTCGAAAAGATCCGCGACCTCGTCAACCTGCAGCTTCCCGGCATCGCCTTGCGCGCGCTGCCGGTTGCGCCACGGCAGTTGCCGTTTCACGCCGGCTTCACGTACTTCGAACTCGATCGCAGCAACGATCTGTGGAAGCTGCTGCCCACCTCGGCCGGCTTCGCGATGCACGTAGCGGGCGAATTCCCAGGTCTGCAACTGGCGTTCTGGGCCATCAGGAGATAGCCGATCATGAGTCGAGACGACTTCGCTGCGGATCAGGACGCGACGTTCCTGGTGCCGCGTCCGGGCGGCAAGGGCGCAACGCCGGGCGCGCCCGCAGCGCCTGGTGAGATACCCGCGCCCAGCCCGTCACCAGTGCAATCAACGGCGCAGACCGATGCGCCCACATCCGGACCTATCTCGACGAGCGGGCTCAATCCGCTGTTGCGCGCGGCCAATCCGCTGCTCGATCTGATCGTGCCGTTGCGCCATATGTCGACGCATTCCGATCTCGAAGACTTGCGCCGCCGTCTGGTCGATGGCGTGCGTCAGTTCGAGAACGAGGCCCGCGCGGCGAACCTCAGCGTCGAAACGCTGTCGGCGGCGCGCTACGCGTTGTGCACCTTTCTCGACGAGACCGTGTCGAGCACGCCGTGGGGCGGCGGAGGTGCGTGGTCCGGGCGCAGCCTGCTGATCCTGTTTCACAACGAGGCCTCGGGTGGCGAGAAATTCTTCATGATCCTGCAGCGGCTCGCGCAGGACCCGCGCGCCAACCTCGAAGTGCTCGAGCTGATGTACGTGTGCCTCGCGCTCGGCATGGAAGGGCGCTACCGCCTGATCGAAGGCGGCCGTGCCCAACTCGACGTGTTGCGCGAGCGCTTGCTGGCGATGATCCGCGAGCGGCGCGGCCCGCTCGAACGCGATCTGTCGCCGCATTGGCAAGGTGTCGTCGACAAGCGCAATCCGCTGATGCGCATGCTGCCGATGTGGGTGCTCGCCGCGCTCACCGGCGTGATTCTGATGGGGCTGCAACTGGCGTTCTCGATCAGTCTGAACCGGGCGTCCGATCCGGTATTCGCCGCGCTGCACGGCGTGAAGACGGCGGTGGCCCAACCTGCCGCCGCGCCGAAGGCCGCCGTCGCGCTCGAACCCGTGAAGCCGCGCCTCGCTACGTTTCTCGCGCCGGAGATCAGCCAGGGGCTCGTCAGTGTGGCCGAGACGCCCGGCAAATCGACGGTCACGCTGCATGGCGACGGCATGTTCGGTTCGGGCAGCGCGGACGTGTCGCGCAGTTTCTATCCGCTGCTCGATCGCATCGGCGACGCACTGAAGACCGTGCCGGGCCGCGTCGTGGTGGCGGGGCATACGGACGACCAGCGCATCGTGTCGGCACGTTTCCCGTCGAACTGGCATTTGTCGCAGGCCCGCGCCGAAGCAGTCAAGCAGGTGCTGGCCGCACGCACCGGCGCGCCCGAGCGTTTCGCCGCCGAGGGGCGTGGCGACACCGAACCGCTCGTGCCGAACGACAGCGCGGCGAACCGCGCGCGCAACCGGCGCGTGGATGTGACCGTTTTCACCTCGGGTGCGCCATGAATGACGTGGTTGCCGCGATGTTTCCGCTTTGTCTTTTGCCAGGTCACCTGTCATGAAACGTCTCTTTAGCTGGTTCATCCGTGCCTGGGTGCTGGCGTTCTTCGGCGCACTCGCGCTCGCGTTGATCGTCTGGTTCGACGGGCCGCTCGTGGCGTTCAACGGCAATGCGCCGCTGGAATCGGTGTCGAGCCGCGTCACCTTGATTGCGATTATTTTTGTGCTGTGGGCGGGTTTCTTCGTCGGCAAATGGCTGATCGGGCGCATTGCCAGTTTGAAGCTGATGCAGAGCGTGGCCGCGCAGCCGGCCGCCGATGCAGCATCGGCGTCGCCCGCGCCGTCCGCGGGAGACACGCGTTCGGCCGCCGAAGTGTCGGCGCTCAACCAGCGCTTCCAGGAAGCGCTGACGATTCTGCGTGAGGCGCGCGGCGGCCGCCGCTTTGGCGGTCAGTATCTGTATCAGACACCGTGGTACATGTTCGTCGGCGCGCCGGGCGCGGGCAAGACCACCGCGCTGGTCCACTCGGGCCTGAAATTCCCGCTGGCCGACAAACTCGGCCGCGAGGCGATTCGCGGCATTGGCGGCACGCGCAACTGCGACTGGTGGTTCACCGACGAAGCCGTGCTGCTCGACACAGCCGGCCGCTACACGAAGCAGGACAGCGATTCCGAAGCCGATAAGGCGGCATGGACGGGCTTCCTGCAATTGCTGAAGAAATACCGCCGGCGCCGGCCGATCAACGGCGTAATCGTCGCGGTCTCGGTCGCCGATCTGTTGCGGCAGTCCGAAGCGGATCGCAAGACCCAGGCGCAGGCGATCCGCGAGCGGATCAAGGAATTGCACGAACGCCTCGGCATCCGCTTTCCGATCTACGTGCTGGTCACGAAGTGCGACCTGATGGCAGGCTTTGTGGAGTTCTTCGACGACCTCGGGCGCGAGGAGCGCACGAGTGTGTGGGGCATGACGTTTCCGGTCGCCGACGCGGCGAACGTCGATCAGTTGCTCGCCACCTTTCCGGCTGAGTTCGACGCATTGGAAGCGCGCCTGCAGGCGCGCGTGCTCGACCGCCTGCAACAGGAGCGGGACGTGCGGCGGCGCGCGCTGATCTATGGCTTTCCGCAGCAACTCGCCTCGCTGCGCGACCTGCTGGCCGGTTTCCTCGGCGACGTGTTCCAGTCGAGCCGCTATGAAGAAAACGCGCTGCTGCGCGGCGTGTATTTCACCAGCGGCACCCAGGAGGGCAGCCCGATCGACCGCGTAATGGGCGCATTGGCGGCGAGCTTCGGCGTCGATCGCCAGGTGCTGGTGGCGAATACGGCGAGCGGCCGCAGTTATTTCATTACACGGCTGCTGCGCGACGTGCTGTTCCAGGAGTCGGGCCTCGCCGGTGCGGACCTGCGTGTCGAGCGGCGCCGTGCATGGCTGCAACGCGGCGCCTGGATGCTGGCCGCTGTCCTGATCGTGCTGGTGACGGCAGGGCTCGTGACCAGTTACGTGCGCAACAAATCATACGTCCGCGAGGTCGCGTCGCAGGTCGACGCGATCGATGCGCAGGCGCGTAACCTCGTGCCGGGAGCGGGCGTGCTGAGCGTGTTGCCGCTGCTCGACGCCGCGCGCGATATTCCCGGCGGCTACGCGGATCGCAACAGCGGTGCGCCGTTTCTGATGACGCTGGGCCTGTATCAGGGCGACAAGCTCGGCTCTGCCGCACAGGCCCTGTATCAGCGTCTTTTGCGTCAAACCCTGTTGCCGAGAGTGGTGGGCCGTCTGGAAGAGCAGTTGCGGCGTGGCGAAGCGAACAACCCGCAGTATCTGTACGAGACGCTGCGGGTCTATCTGATGCTGGGCGATCCGAGCCATTTCGACGCCGAATCGGTTGGCGCGTGGACGGATTACGATTGGGACCGCAACCTCGCTGGTCATGTCACGGACGACCAGCGCAAGGATTTGTCGGCGCATATGAGCGCGCTGCTCGACCATCTGCAGGACGACGGCCCGGTCACGCTCGACGCCGACCTGGTCGCGTCGACCCGCCAGGCGTTGGCGAAGATTCCGCTGCAACAGCGGGTCTATGCGTCGCTGGTGCGCAATCTGCAGCACACGAGTTTGCCGGAAGTCTCGCCGGCCAGCGCGGCAGGGCGTGATGCGGCACTCGTGTTCGTGCGCAAGAGCGGCGAGCCGATGACGCGCGGCGTCCCCGGCCTCTATACGCGCGACGGTTACCGGCAATTCCTCGCGCGCCGCGATCTCGCGGTGGCCGACGTCGTCAAGGACAACTGGATATTGGGCAAGGATGAGGCGGTCACCGATCCGGCGGCAGTTGAGCAACTGAACGCGCAGGTGCTGGAACTCTATTACGACGACTACATCAGACGCTGGGACGCGTTCCTCTCTGACGTCGGCATCGTGCCGTTTCACGATCTCGATCAGGCCGCGCGGGTGGTGAACGTGCTCGCGCAGCCCACCTCGCCGCTGAAGAAATTCCTCAGCGTGGCCGCGAAGGAAACCACACTAGGGGACGTCAAACAAAGCACCCTGATCGACACCGCCAAGGGCAAACTCGACAGCGTCAAGAAGAAGCTGGAGAGTGCGCTGGCCGCGTCCGACGATGCGGCGCCCGCGCCGGCGGCCGCGCTGCAGAATCCCGTCGATCTTCATTTCGATTCGTTGCACCAGCTCGCGGCGGCGGGTGCGGGCGGCGCATCGCCACTCGATTCGCAGCTTGCCGCGCTCAACGAGGTGTTCGTCTATCTCGATGCCGCCAATACCGCGAAACGCCAGGGCGCGCCTGCGCCCGCCTCGGATGCGTTGGTCAAGCTGAAACAGGGCGCCGAAGGCAAGCCCGCGCCCCTTGCTGCCATGCTTACGGGCGTGGCGGACGCGGGATCGTCGCTGACGCTCGGCAGTGAGCGCGGGCGCTTGAGTTCGCTGTGGGTGGCGAACGTCGCGTCGTTCTGCCACCAGGCGATTGACGGCCGTTATCCGCTCGTCCGTAACGCCAGCAACGCAGTGACGCAGGACGACTTCGGCCGCGTGTTCTCGCCGGGCGGCCTGATCGACGATTTCTTCCAGCACAACCTGATGCCTTACGTCGATATGTCGAAGACGCGCTGGAGTTGGCGGCCGTTCGGCAACGTATCGCTTGGCATTCCAGAAGATGTGCTCACCCAATTCCAGCGCGCGGCGCAGATTCGCGATGCGTTCTTTTCGGGCGGCGGCAAGATGGCATCGGCGCGCTTCGAGTTGAAGCCCGTCACGATGGACGCTGCCGTGACGCAGTTCACGCTCGATATCGATGGACAGACGCTCACGTACGGGCACGGCCCCACGCGTTCGACAGCGTTCCAGTGGCCTAACGGAAAAGTATCGAGCTCGGTGCGGGTCGACTATGCGCCGCCGGGGGCGGGTGGCAGCAGCGGATATTCCACGGACGGCCCATGGGCGTGGTTCAGGATGATCGACAAGGGCGTGCTGGAGCCGACCGCGCAGCGCGACCGCTATAACCTCACGCTGGACCTCGACGGCCGCAAGGTCACGCTGGAGCTGCGCGCGAGCAGCGTGGTGAATCCGTTCAATCTCGACGCGCTCAACAAATTCACGTGTCCGGCAAAGCTATGAGCGAACGGTTCGAGACACCGGGTTTTTTCGGCAAGGCCATTACGCATGGGGATTTTCTGTCACGACGCTTGCCTGCGTCCTTTCTCGATCCTTGGGACGACTGGCTGCAGCGCGGGCTGCACGCGAGCCGGCAGCAGTTGGGTGACGCGTGGCTCGGCGCGTATCTGACGAGTCCGGTGTGGCGCTTTGTGCTTGGGCGAGGGGTGTGTGGCGAGCGTGTCTGGGCGGGCGTGATGATGCCGGGCATCGATCGTGTCGGGCGCTATTTTCCGCTGACCATAGCGGCGAGTTGCGACGTGGGTGTCGATGTGGCTGAATGGATTGGCGCGAGCGGCGAGTGGTACGACCGTCTGGACGTGCTGGCGCGCTCGACGCTCGACGAACGCTTCCAGATCGACGCTTTCGACGCGGCACTCACTGAGTTGGTCGCGCCCGCGGTACCAGCGGTGCGTACGGGGGAGACTGCGGTGTGCCTTCCGCTGGCGTCCTTCTCGGGCGCTGAACTCGTAGACGGTGTGCACGCGCTGATGAACGATCTGGTGGCGAACTGTGCGGCCGGGTGCAGCTTCTGGTGGAGTGATGGCGGTGCGGCTGGCGAAGCCGTGTTGGTCGCATCCGAGGGCTTGCCTCGCGAGCAACAGTTCGGCGGCTTGGTGGGCGCCGGATGGGAAGCGTCGGGATGGACGGTTTTATGCCGCGGCACCACGCGTTGAACAAACTTGCTTTGCGAGCAGCGTGAGGAGCAATGTTCTGCTTACCTACGCAAAGCGGGCCGCGCTGGCGGCCGGTCCGGACGCTACGCGTCGAACCTCACCAGCACCACGGTGATGTTGTCCTTGCCGCCATGCTGTTTGGCGAGTTCGACGAGCTGGTGGCTGCAGGCCGCCAGTGTGTCCGCTGTAGCGTGGCGTAGCACATCCGCAATCTGCTGGTCGTTCAGCATGCCGTGCAGACCGTCCGAGCACAGCAGATAGAGATCACCCGGCCGCGGCGTGAGCCGGTGTACCTCAGGCTCGACCAGAGGCGATGGCCCGATCGCCTGAAGCAATTCGTTGCGTCCTGGCAGATTGACGGTGATGCCTGCGTCGAGCGCCTTCTGGTAGAGCGTCTGGTCGCTCGTGATCTGCAGCATCCGGCTATCGCGCCAGCGATAGAGCCGGCTGTCGCCGACGTGGAACACCACCATGGTCGCCGAATGAGGCTGACGCCAGATGCCCGTCATCGTGGTGCCCATGCCGCGGCCGTCGGGACGCATGTCGCTGCGATTCATCGCGTAGATCTGCTCATTGACGTGTTCGACCGCTCGCGTCGCGACGCTAATGGCCGGATGCGTGCGTTGCGGCGCGGTGCCGTCCGATTGTGCGGAATATCGGCCGGGCAAGGTGGCGTCGGGATCGTCGCCCGGTTCATGATGAAACGCGTGGGGATCGACTTCCGCGATGAATTGATGGAACAGCGCCAGCGCCTCGGTGCTCGCGACCTCGCCGGCATCGTGGCCACCCATGCCGTCGCACACGATGGCAAGCCCGAGTGCGTCGTCAATCAGGAAATTGTCTTCGTTGTTGCGACGCACGAGTCCGATATCGGATAGGCCAAATGCGCAACCCGTGGCGAGCCGGTAGGTCTGATTGGGCGAGGAGGGTTTCAAGTGAGTCGTGTCGAGTCAGCGCAGGCCGGAAGGAATGAAAGCATCTTGTTTCAAGCCATTATCCATAAACACCTATCGGCGTCAACGACTAAAGGCGCTGTGCGGATGAGCGCGATTGGCAGGATGGAAATCAGCGCGCTGATGAAGCATTTAGGGGAACGTATGGGGAACGGGTGCGGCTTAGCCTGACCCGCTCCTGTGCAGCGAAAGTAGATGTACTGAATGCGGTCTGGCCGGCTGCTTTGCGTGCCGGCTGGGCAAAGCGTGGTATTTCACCACGACGCCGCTGCAATATCCGCGAACGGTACCGTCGCGATCGTTATAGCGAATGGTGTTTCGTGAACCACAACGCGGATCAACTGGCCGGGGTTATTTGCGACCGGTGGCTTGTGAACCACGCGCTCAGTTTTCTTCCTCGTTGTCGCGAGGCGGTGTCAGCTCCACCGTTCGTCTGCGTGGGCCAGGCAGCGGCAGGCGGCTCGCGAGCGCTTGCCGAATTACCTTCCTGATCGATACCTTGCGCCCGAACAGAGCGCGTAATGCCTCGATTTGCGCGGGCCCTGTCGCGTCGCTCGCGATGAAGTATTCCTCGGGACGCAGGAAGTCCCAGCCATGCACGTTATCGTTGCGTTCGCTCCGGGTTCCTTGCTCGCTCAACGTGCTCGCGCTGTCGAGATAGACGTCGAAGCGATGTAGCGGGTTGAGCCCGGCGTCTTCTGAACGGAACGGGTGGCCTGGCGGCTGTGAGGCGAACGACTGAACGAGAGCCCGCACCTTCGCGCGCTGCTCGCTGCGCGAGAGGTCGACGCGCACGGCGCGCGCGGGATCGATCGACGCTAATTGATCGTCCGTAGCCCACCCGGTTTCGCGCACACCGAACACGCCGGGTGCTGCAATGCCGTAGTGCGCCGCGAACTCGCCGACAGTCTCCTCGACAAGCTCGTACATTGCTCGATGCGCCTGGTGCACGGCGCCGTCATGCGTCATCGTCAACACCGCAACGGGGCGGCGCTCGGCCAGCAGGTTGATGAGCTGTTGCTTTGTTTGCAATGCGCTCCAGACGCCGTGCTCGTGATCGAGAAGATGTGCCGTATCCTGGCGCGCGCCGGGTGCGAACGGATCAAGGTCGGGGTTGCCGTGCATCGAGGTGATTGTCGAGCGGCGTCCCGCGCCGAGCATGCGCAGGAACCGGCGTGATTCGTTGCCGCGTTCACGCGCGAGCGCCGCTGGATCCTCCGGGTCTTGCTGCGAAATCGTACCGGTGCGGCGATCGGATACGATCCGTTTGCCGCCTTCGCCGCTGGTGGCATGTGCTTCATCGAACTGGACGCCGCTGCGAATCAGCCGACGCACGCCACCGCTACCGTTCGATTCGTCATCGCGGTGCGGATAGAAGCCGAGTACCGCGGGCCGATCTGGCTCGGGTTGAAGCTGCGGCCATACGATCGTGTCGACTGCCTCAGCGTCTCCGCTGAGGTGCGCCGGTGCTCCGTCGCCGGGTTTGCGGTCAGCGTCGCCGGCGGTGCGGCCGAAAGAAGCTCCGCGCGCGGCACCGGGCGCGCGTGCCGGCAGAGACATGTCCTGCGGCTGAGGACGCGGCTCCCGCCCGGCGGCTTGCGGCTTCTGTTGTTCCTGGGCATCTGCGGCGGTAAGGCCTGCAGGAAGATTGCTTCCGTTGTCTCCGACGCGCATGGCGGGCTCCTTTTGCTCGATGCTTCGACGCTACAGACATTGGCGAACGCAGATTCGGACCAGGCCGCAATATCGTATCGGCATGCGAAGCAGTGAAGCGGCGACGTCGCCCGGGCACTTCGCTTTTTCGGCGATCACCTCGCATGTTGAACGCCGGTTACCGGTCGCGCACATACACTGGACGACCGCCCGGTGAGGGGAGCAATACGTTGTCGTGCGTGAGGCGAGGTGGTCATGACTGAAAGAATCAGCGATTCGGACCCGACATCGCCGTTCGAAAAGGCTGCGGCAGAAACGCCACTGCGGCAGCCGGACGGTGGCTCGCGGCCATCGACGCCGCCGTCGATGCCGGCCGAACTCGAAGCCTTGCGCGAGTTTCGCGCCGCGGGCGGATCACGCGGCGACGCGTCGGCAGCCACGTTTCGTGCCGCACGATCCCCGCAATCCGCGGAAAACCCTCCCGTTTCTGCGTTATCGCGGCGCTCGGGATACGGGCCATTGCCGTTTATTCCCGTCAGTTATTCGATCCGCTCCAATACGGTCATCGCCCAGAGTCTCGACGGTTCAAACGTCGATATCGCCGTTTATCATGACGCGTCCAACCGGATCGACGGATGCGCGGTGCTCGAAATCCGCAGCGAGGGCGCATACGCTGCAGGACGTGCACCGCTGACTAAGGTGATCGTCGACGCAGTCAATGCGTATGGTCTGCATCCAGGCAACGGTTTTGTGCTCATCAATGACCGCCCATCGATTTCGCAAACACCGGACGCGCTGGAGGGCGCCGTCGGCGAAGCACTTGCATCGCTCGGCTACCGCGAGCTCCAGGCACGCGCGGTGCGGTTTCCGCGTCCTGTCACGCGCGACATGATCGATGGCGTGCAAGTGGCGGGCACTCCACCACGTGGGCTCGATGCCGCTCAAGCCGCAGACGGGCCGCGCACCCTATTGCACGGCCACCAGAGCCTCTGGCGCAAGCCGCCTGATATTCTGTTCGCGCCACATGGGCGTTTGCCCAGGGGGCAGGCAGGAGAAGCGTTCCACGTTCCGCTGGATGCGTACTTCGTCCGAGGGGCGATCCATGCGGACGGACATGTGATGAGCGCGCATGAGATCGTCTACCGGGTCGTCTCCTCCGGCGCATACCGGTATGGGCAGCCGCTAGCGTTCTATGCCGAGCCGGATGGCGCGCTCTCTCAGGAGCACATCGACCGGCTCGTGGAGGATCTCGCTGACGTTACCCAGGTTCCGCTGATGCATATTCGCGAGGTCCGCGCAAAGCGCTCACCTGGACCGCCCGGCGCAGCGTTCGAGGTGATAGCCGGGGGCTACGGGCGCTCGATAACACCAGAGTCGGATTTGCGCCGTCCGTCTTCCCATGGATTGGGTGTGCTCGAGAATTTCGGCAGGGAGAAAGTTGCCTTCAAAGGCGCGGCTATCGATCGGCTTTGGGGCGAGCCCGTGGTCGTTACCATTCAGCGCACGCCCAACGGTTCTTCGTTCATCCGCTCGCCAGATCAGATCGTGGAAGCAAAGCGCCGGATTCAGGCACTGGGTTATCCCGTGGAGCGAATCCGGCGTACCGGCAATATCTTCGGACGTCCCGCATGGATTGCCGAAGAACAGGCCGTGATATTCGATTCGAAGTCGAACCACCGTCCGGGTTCGAAGGAAAGTCCCGTCCTGAACGCGCAGACGCTTGCGCATCTGCAATATATTCGGGCGCTTGCCGCGGAGAGTGGCGATGAACTGGTCGACGTGCAGATGGGAATCCGTCGCGACGGTGCCGCCGTCTTGCGTGACACCGGGCTTGCCAGTCTGACTGGCGTGCATGGAAGTGGACGCGGTGTCGACGCGCTGCTCGACACCGTCGAAACCGAAACGAGGCTTGGCATCGCGAAGCGCGGCGAGACGTAGCCGAACGGGGCTTGCTTTACGCGCGATCCCTCACCACAGCCCCGCCGCAATATCCACGAACAGTATCTTCACGATCGTCATAGCCGGAAAGATCATCGCGTAGCCGATGTCCGGCTTGTCCGTTGCCGTGAGCTTGTTGGCGAAAGCAAGAATCGCCGGATTACCGCAGGCGCCGGCAACGATACCCGCCACTTCGTCGTACGGCAGCCGGTACACCAGCAGACCCAGAATCAGAATGGGCACCGCCAGCGCGAGCAGGACGATCGCGCCGAGCGCCAGCATCAGCAGTCCGGTCTGCGAAACGGTCGCGGCGAACTTCGGCCCCGACGCCATGCCGACCTGCGCGAGGAAAATCGTCAACCCGAGATTGCGCAACACGAGGTTCGCGGGCAGCGGCATCGTCCAGTTGACGCTGCCAGTGCGGCGCAGTTTGCCAAGTACCAACGCCACGATCAACACGCCGCAAAGGCCGAGCGCGAGCTTGCCCAACCCCGGCAGCGGAATCTGGGTCGCGCCGACCAGAAACCCCAACGCCATCCCCAGGCCGACCGAAATGTAGCTGAACTCGGCCGTGCCCTTGATCGAGTCGCCGAAGAAGGTCCGCAAGGCGGGAAACGTCGCGCGCTGCGTCAGCAGGCCGACGCGGTCGCCGTATTCGAGTATGAGATCGGCGCCCGGCATGAGGTCGGCGTCGCCGCGGCGCAAGTGCGCGACGATCGAGCCGTCGGGCAGCTTCAGTTCGCCCAGCGTGCGGCCGACCACATTCGTCCGCGACGCGAACACGCGCAGATAGTCCAGATCGCCGCGGTCCCGTAGCACGCGCCCGGGCGCGGCTTCACCCAGGCGCTTGCGGGCCTCGGCGAGCGCATCCTCATCCGGACTGACGGCGAGCACCACGTCGTTTTCGGCGAGCACGAGTTCGGGCGTGGCCGGCGCGTTGTGATGCGCGCTGCGCACCGCGACGATCTGTACGTTGGCGGGCAGGGCCGCGAGTGTTTCGGCAAGCGTCTTGCCGCCGAATGCCGGGTTGCGCAGCGCGATTTCGAGGATTTCGAGGCCCGCGTTGGGGGCCGTTTTGATCTTCGGCGCGAGCACCATGAACGCCAGATAGAGCAGCAGAATCGGACCGGCCACGCCAAACGGGTAGGAGACCGAATAGCCAACCGCTGCGTCGTCGTTGCCGAGCGTGGCAATGGTGGCCTGCAATGCGGCCGTGCTGGTGCCGGAACCGGAGAAGAGGCCGAGCGCATGACCCGGATTCAGATGCATGACTTTCTGGATCGCGATGCTTGCCGCGCCCGCGCAGAGCACGCCGATCAGCGCGAGGATGTTCGCGCGCCGGCCGGCGGCGCTGGTTAGCCCAAGGAAAAACTGCTTGCCGTACTGCACGCCGACTGTGTAGAGGAAGAGCGACAGGCCGAGCGTGCCGATCATGGGCGCAGGCGCGGACTTCGGCGCAAACGAGCCGGCGGCGAGTGCGACGAACAGTACCGCACCGACTCCTAACGAAAACCCCTTGATACTGATTTCGCCGACGAAATAACCTACCGCGATGGTAAGGAACAACGTCATTAAGGGCTGCTGCTCAAGAAGCGTCTTCAGGAAATCCACGTTTCCTCCGATAGGGTGTGAGACTTCGGGTTCTGCCGGCTTCCTGCAACTGCGCTGCGTATGCTCAATGAGTCAGAGAGCCGCCCTCGCGGGCGGGATGTTCGCCAGTATCTAACAGATTGTGGTTTTTTTCCTTTGTGTTTGAAACAAGACCTCAACCTTTGCCAAGCGCGATGTACCGCTCGAGGTGATGATCCTCATCCCCCAGTTGATGGTCGATCATCACGAGGCGTTTTGCATAGTGAGCGAGCGGCAGCTCCCACGTCATGCCGATACCGCCATGCAGTTGAACGCACTCCTCGGCAACCAGCGCGCCAATTCTGCCGATGCTGTACTTGGCCGCTGAAACGGCACGTTCCCGCACGGTGCGCTCGGACTTTAGCGCGGCTGCGGCGTTGATCACCGCCGAGCGCGCCTGCTCGATCTCGAGCAGCAGATCGGCCATTCGATGTTGCAAGGCCTGGAAGCTGCCGATCGGCACGCCAAACTGTTTGCGTGTGCGCAAGTACTCGAGCGTGTAGTCTTTCGCGACATCCATTGCGCCGAGCGCTTCGGCGCACAGGGCAAGCACGCCACAACTGATCGCGTACTCGAGCGTTGCGAAACCCTGGCCAGTCTTGCCGAGCAAGGCCTCATCGCCCAGCGTGACGTTGTCGAAGATGACCTCGGCCGCGCGGCCGCCATCGATCTTGCGATAGCCGCGCACGCTGACGCGCGCTGTGTCGCGCGGAACGAGAAAGAGCGTGATGCCGGCTTCTTCATCGTCGGCGCCATTCGTGCGCGCGGAGACCAGAAAGAAGGCAGCGTTCTCGCCTTGCTGAACCACCGCTTTCGCGCCGCTCAGCGTCCACTTGTCGTCCTTGCGTTCTGCACGCGTCGTTACGCGCGATAGTTCGTAGTGGCCGTCCGGCTCGCCATGGGCGAGCGCTGCGACTCGGGAGCCGTCGACCAGACCGCCAAGCATGGCCTTCTGCGTTTCATTGCCGCCACGCGCGATCGCCTGGCCGACGATCAGCGTATCGAGAAACGGCTCGACGACGAGGCCGCGACCCAGACTTTCGAAGACCACCGCAATATCGAAGCCGCCGCCGCCAAAACCTCCATCCGTTTCGTCGAACAGCGCGCCGATAATGCCGAGTTCCGCGAATCGATTCCACAGCTCGGCGCTAAAACCTTCGGGCGAGCGCGCAATCCGGTCGCGCGTGTCGAATCCGTATTGCTCCGTGATAAAGCGGTTGAGCGTGTCCGCCAGCATGCGGCGGTCTTCGGTGTGCTGAAAATTCATGGCGTTCGCCCCTTACAGTCCCAGGATCATTTTGGAAATGATGTTCTTCTGGATTTCGTTGGAGCCGCCGAAGATCGACAGCTTGCGGTTATTGAAGTACAGCGCGGCCGCGCTCGCCGCTTCGTCGGGGCCGACCGGCGTGCCTTCGAATCCGTCGTACAGGGCTTCCTCGACGAACGGCTGCGCATACGGGCCCATTGCGCGGCGTGTGAGCGAGGAGATCTCCTGGCGGATTTCGGTGCCGCGAATCTTCAGCATCGAACTCTCGGCGCCCGGTACGCCGCCGCCCGCCACCGCCGCGATCACACGCAGGTTGGTGGTCTTCATGTTCTCCAGATCGATTTCGACGCGCGCCATGCGGGCGGCAAACGATGGATCGTCCGCCAGCGGCCGGCCGTTGCGCCGCTGCTTTGCGGCGATCTTGCGCAGCCGGTTCAGGGCGGCCACCGAAAAGCCGACTCCGGCGATATTGGTCCGCTCGTACGTGAGCAGGTATTTGGCGTAGGTCCAGCCCTTGTTTTCTTCGCCCACGAGGTTGTCTGCGGGCACGCGTACGTCCGTGAAAAACACTTCGTTGACTTCGTGTTCGCCGTCGAGCGTGATGATCGGACGCACGTCGATGCCCGGCGTATTCATGTCGATCAGCAGGAAGCTGATGCCTTCCTGCTTGCGCACGTCGGTGGCGCTGCGCACGAGGCAGAAGATCATGTTCGCGTAGTGGCCCAGCGTGGTCCACGTTTTCTGACCGTTGACGATGTAGTGCTCGCCTTGCGCGTCGTTGCCGCGTACGGCGGTGGTTTTGACCGAGGCGAGGTCGGAGCCCGCGCCTGGTTCCGAATAGCCCTGGCACCACCAGTCCGAGCCATCGAGAATGCGCGGCAACCAGTGGCGTTTTTGCGCCTCGTTGCCGTATTTGATCAACACCGGGCCAAGCATGTTGACGCCGAACGGTACGACACGCGGTGCCCCTGCCAGCGCGCATTCATTCTCGAAGATAAATTTCTGCACGGCATTCCAGCCTGGGCCGCCGTACTCTTTGGGCCAATGATTCGCGAGCCAGCCTTGGGCGTTGAGAATCGCGTGCCACTCGGCCATGTCGTCGCGCGTGAGACGGCGGCCGCCGTGTACTTTATCGGCGAGACGCTGCGGGAGCCTGTCGCGCAGGAAACGCTGCACGTCGGCGCGAAAAGCTTCTTCTTCAGGCGTGAAGTTCAGATCCATGATGGGTTCGTTCCTCGATATTTAGCAGCCCGCCTGGCGGGCTGACCGATGGCGGCCAGGCCGTCACCGGTCGAGCATGCGCCAGATGACGGGCGGTCTCAAGCAGTCTGGCTCAAGCTGTCTGATTAAGGCTCGCGAAATCGGCGCCGCGTTCGACCAGTTCGATCAGCAGCGGCGAGGCTCGCCAGAACAGCGGGTCTTCCCTCGCGAACTCGCGGATGTCCGCTAGCACCGTGGCGAGGCCCACCGTATCGGCGTATTTCATCGGGCCGCCGCGATAGCGCGGAAAACCATAGCCGTAGAGAAAGGTCACGTCGACGTCGAGCGGACGCAACGCGATACCTTCGTGCACGACGTTAGCGCCTTCGTTGATCATCGCGGCCATATAACGGCGGATGATTTCTTCGTCGGTGAACGCACGCGGCGTGACGCCGGCGCGTTCACGCTCGGCTTCGATGATGGCCTCGACCTCGGGGTCCGGCGCGCCGGTACGCGAACCTTCGGGGTACAGATAAAAACCGCGCCCGGTCTTCTGGCCAAACCAGCCGCGTTCGCAAAGGCGATCGGCGATCTGCACGTAACGCGCGTTCGGGTTGCGCGTGGCGGCGCGGCGCTTGCGCGTGGCCCAGCCGATGTCGCCGCCCGCCAGGTCGACCACCTGGAACGGGCCCATCGGGAAGCCGAACGCACGCACGGCCGCGTCGATCTGATAGGGCGACGCGCCATCTTCCATCATCGCGTCCGCCGCGCTGCGATACACCGCCAGCACACGATTGCCGATGAAACCGTCGCACACGCCGGCTCGCACCGGTGTCTTGCGCAGCTTCTTGGCGAGCTCGAACGCAGTGGCCACGACATCGGCGCTGACCTGCTTCGGCACCACCACCTCCAGCAGCTTCATGATGTTGGCGGGCGAGAAGAAGTGCAGGCCGATCACGTCCGCGGGGCGCGAGATGCTGGCCGCGATCGCATCGATGTCGAGATACGACGTGTTGGTGGCGAGCACCGCGCCGGTTTTGCAGACGCGATCGAGTTCGGCGAACACGGCTTTTTTCACCGACAGCTCTTCGAATACGGCTTCGATCACCAGGTCGGCATCGGCGAGTGCGTCGTAGGTGGTGCTGCCCTGCCAGCGCGTCATGACGTCGGCTTTCTTTTCGGCACTCATGCGGCCTTTGGCGATCAGGCTGTCGTAGACCTTTTCGATGTGCGCGCGTCCGCGTGCGAGCGAGGCGTCGTCGCGTTCGATCATCGTCACCGGCAGACCCGCATCGAGCACCGCAACGGCGATGCCCGCGCCCATCGTGCCGCCGCCCACCACGCCGATGCTATTCAGCGCACGTGGTTTTGCCTCGCGTGTTTCCGGCGCCTTGAGCACTTCGCGTTCGGCAAAGAACGCGTGAATCAACCCCGCGCGCTGCGGACTGTCGAGGCATGCGAGAAACAGTTTGCGTTCGAGTCGCAGGCCGTCTTCGAATGGCTGTTCCACAGCGGCTTCCACGGCATCGACGATCTTGAGCGGGGAGAACAGGCCGCGCGATTTCTTCGCCGTTTCCGCGCGTGCCGCGGTGACGGCGGCGAGACTCGCGGCACGCTCGCTTAGCGCGGCGGCATCGCGCGTGCGCCGCACCGGCGCGTGAGCGGCCAGCAGCTCGTGCACATAGGCGAGTCCTTCAGCGAGGATGTCGTCGCTGCTGCCGAGCCGGTCGACGAGACCGAGCGCGAGGGCCTCTTTCGCGCCCGCATGGCGGCCGCTCAGGATCAGGTCGAGCGCGGCCTGCGCGCCGATCAGGCGCGGCGTGCGCTGTGTGCCGCCCGCGCCCGGCAGCAGGCCGAGTTGGACTTCGGGCAAACCGAGCTTCGCACCTTCCACGGCGAGCCGGTAGTGCGCCCCGAGGGCGACTTCCAGGCCGCCGCCGAGCGCGGCGCCGTGAATGGCGGCCACCACCGGCTTCGTGCATGCCTCGATGCGATTACACACGTCCGGCAACGACGGCGGCACCGGCGGCTTGCCGAACTCGCGAATGTCCGCGCCCGCGATGAAATTGCGCCCGGCGCCGACGATCAGCACTGCTTCGACGGCCTTGTCCGCATCCGCGGCTTCAATGGCGGCAAGCAGGCCGCGCCGCACGTCGGCAGACAAAGCGTTGACCGGCGCGTGGTCGATGGTGACCAGCAGGACTTTGCCGCGCAATTCGCGCGTGACAACGTCGGCGGAAGGGGTGAGGGTCATCGTGTCGTCTCCTGAATATGTGCCGTTGGGCTAAATCGGGCCAAATCTGCGCGGTTGGGGCGTACCGGGTCTGGCGAATTGTCCAATTCTCGGTCGGTCAAGGTTTATTGACAATTACATAGACCGTTGACAGACTGTCAAAATTATTTTGACAAAGGCCGTGTCATGGACGTCAACTCGCTGACCCTGCTGGTCGATATCCTCGATGCGGGCAACCTGAGCGAAGCCGCGCGCCGGCTGAAAATGAGCCGCGCGAACGTGAGCTATCACCTGAACCAGCTGGAGCGCTCGATCGGGCTGCAACTGGTGAGGCGCACCACGCGCCGGGTCGAGGCGACCGAAATCGGTTTGCAGTTATACGAGCATGGCCGCACGATTCAGAATGCGCTGCTGGCCGCGCGCGAGTCGGTCACCACGCTCGGGCAGAGCCTGCAAGGGCGGGTCAGATTGAGTGTGCCGAGCGGCTACGGGCAACTGGTGATGTCGGATTGGCTGATCGCGTTCAAGCGTCTCTATCCTGGCATCGTGCTCGACGTGATGTTCGAGAACCGTGTGGAGGATCTGATGCGCGACGAGGTCGACATCGCGGTTCGCGTGATGTCCGAACCGCCGCAAAACCTCGTTGCGCGCGACATGGGGCCGGTGCGATACGTGGCGTGTGCTTCGCCGGATTTTGCCGGAAGCCGCGGTATGCCGGTGCGGCTCGACGATCTGCGCACGGCGCCGTTGATTACGTCGGCGGTGGTCGGCAGGCAGTTGCGGGTGGCGGCATATCTGCGCGACGAACGCCACGAAGTGCTGCTGGAACCGGCGATTATTTCCGAGAACTTTCTGTTCTTGCGTCAGGCGGTGCTGGCCGGTCTCGGGGTCGGCCTGGTGCCCGACTATGTGGTGCAGGACGACCTGCGTCGCGGCGATGTGGTGACGGCGCTGGATGAGTGGCGCTTAAGCATCTTTGGTACCAACATGTACATGCTCTATATGCCGAATCGCCATCACACGCGAGCGGCGGCGAGCTTTATCGAGTTCATTCTCGACCAGGCGCGCGGAAGTGGGAGAGGGGACGCGGCTCACGGTATGCTTGGCAAAACGGCTGGATAGCCGTGCACGTGGCAGCACATCAAACCACAGGGGAGACGTAGATGAAATGGGCAATCGCATTTCTCGCTCTGCTTGCAACCGCCATTGTCGTTGTGCTGGTCTCGCGCCTTTCGGGTGAGGACGCCATCCGCCTCGCCGGCTACCTGGCGACTGCGGGTTTCGCCGCACTGGCCGGCGGCCTGATTCGCTGGCGCGCGAATCGCGCGCAACGAAACAAACGCGCAGGATGAGCCGGCATGGCTCAGGTCCTGTCTTTGGCCGAATGGAACGACGCAATTGTCACAATCGGTTGATATACAGAAGGTGCAATCCGCGTAGGAGATTGATTTGGACGCTCGAAAATCAGTGTTACACGTCGAACCTGCCACGAAGCATCCATTTGAGAGCTGCTTCCTTGACCTCGGTGGCCACTCCGCCGAGCGAGCCCTTACCGTGCTCACCGCTGCAATCCACGCTGCCCAGCGTGAAATGAATGCGTTTGACTGGATTACAGACGCACTTCCCGGCGCCACGCTCAAGCCCGCTCTAGCATTCGGCACGGTTGGCGAACTGTACCGGTCATACACCAGACCGGCAGAACTGGGGCGACTGAAAGGCGTGCTGCGTTCCTGACCACGGTGTTGCGCCGATACTTCGGTACCGAAAGCGGTCGGGGCATTCCAGCTGGCACGTGCGGCGATGTTCTCGCGAAAGACTTGTCATGGAGCCGCAAAACTCGACCGTCAGAATGGCTAAAAAACTAATTGGCCAGAGTATGACGGGGGTCTTCCATGAATCAGAAATACAACGTGCTGTTTTTGTGTCGCGCCAACTCTGCCCGCAGCATCATGGCGGAGGCTTTGTTGCGCGAACTGGGTAGCGACAGATTCAATGCATTCAGCGCGGGTATTGAACCGACAGCCGACGTGCATCCATTGACGCTTGCGCAGCTACGTCCGACGATTTCAGAGGTGGCCAAGCTGCGTCCAAAGAGCTGGGCGCAGTTTGCCGGCGTGTCCGCGCCAGAAATGGACCTGGTTATCGCGATGTGCGATGAAGCAGGGGAGTCCTACGCGCCGCAGTTTTCTGGCAATCCTACCTTTTGCCAGTGGAACTTTGCCGACCCGCTTGCTGAGACCGGAACCGAGGCGGAACAAAAGCGCGTGTTCGAGGCGGTTTTCCGTCAGATTCTGCGTCGCGTCAGCCTTTTCGTGGCACTCCCTCTGCATTCGATGAAATCGCCTGAGCGCCGCGCCGCGGTGAATGCGATGGACGACCATGCACCGCCGTCCGTGGCGCTCGCTGACAATCCCTGACGCGTGCCACGCGGATTGAGCTACTGAGTCACTATCCGGCGCAGCCGCGGCTCACTTGCGGGTTGCGGCGACGACCTTGATCTCGACGATAAGCTCGGGACGCGCCAGCGAGGCAACGCCGAGAATCGTCCACGCCGGGAAGTCGGAGCGGATGTAGTGTTCCTTCACTTCGCGGAATGTGGCGAGTTGCGAGGCGATGTCGACGTGGTAGGAAACAAGTTCGACCACGTCGGTGAAGTCGAGCCCGAGGTGCTGGAGCACAGCCTCGATACGCTTGAATGCGACGTCGATCTGGTCTCGCGGCTCTGCGGGAATCGACCCGTCTGCGCGCAGCCCGATCTGGCCGGCGATGAAGGCCAGCCCGTTGGCCGTAACGGCAGGAGAGTATTGGAAAAGATCGAAAATTCGATTGCTTCCAAACGTTGCGTCATCTTCCGGAAGACGCAGGCGTTCTATTTTGCTCATGTCAGTTTTTCAATCAGCGTATGTAGTACGGAGAATCGGGTTCCTATCGCCCACAACGCTACTCGAGCGACTGGACTGCCGCCTGTGCCGCAGTGGCCTCGTCACGCCCATGCACGGCCGACAATAACCCGCGCCGCGAACTCACGCCAAGCTTCGCGAACGCGCGCTTGGCGTAGGTTTCGACGGTCGATTCCTTGACGCCCATCGACTGTGCGATCGCGAGTGTCGTCATGCCTTTGACGAAGGCTGAACACACGCTCGTCTCGCGCGACGAAAGCAGGATCGAACGGCGCGTCAGATACGCCTGCAATACGTCGGCGGGGGCAATCCGGTTGAGGTTGTCGTCGAGCGGCACACCGACCATGCGCGTATGCAGTTCCGCGAGCGGCAACAGCACCTGGCCGAGATGCTTGAGTACGCTCAAGTCATAGAGCGAAAACGCCGGCAAGCGCTTCGCGCGGCACGTGGACAGCGAATAGACGACACCATTGGACGGCCGCACCACCACGCATTCGTCGTGAATATCCGCAACGTCGTAGATCAGGCAGCGCATTTCGGTGTCTTCGATAGTCTGCGCGGAAAAGTGAATCAACTCGATCTGCTGGGCATCCCCAATCCGGCCGTTAAGCGGATCGCGGTCGACGAAACTGGCGAAGTACTTCTCCATGGTCCGTTGCAAGGCTTCATGGTCGGGCGCATAGCTGCCGATCCATTCGATGCGCCGGGCACCTGTGTCCCGCGGTGTGGCGCGTGTCCGTTGCAGATGCAACGAGTCGCAATCGACGAATCGCTTGACGCAATCGAATAGCTGCGCCAGAAAACGCGACGAACCGGCCGAGTCGACCAGCGGACCCAAGGCGTTCGACAGCGCCGCCAATTGCCCGACGGACAGCGGTGTGATGGAGGGAGAAGCGGTCATGACCTGATATTTTCAACGGAGGGTCGCGGCAACCTCACTGATAACACGAAAAAATCAGCACGCCCACTGCGGCTTACCCATCCATTTGACGGGTGTAAGCGCGGGAGCACCGGAAACCGGGTGTGGAGCGTTTATATCGTGCGTGTCCCCCCTCAGTCGGGACAGACGGCACAATTTCGCCTCCCTAGACTCTGCCCATCGATGCATTATCACGAAACGGGGACGGAGGTAGGGGATGGAAATCAGCGGGTTGAGTAAGAGACTGGCGCGCTCGATGCGGGCACTGTCGGCATGTTTGCTGGCTGCGGCGGCGCATGCGGACCCAGCCGTCGTGAATGTCTATAACTGGGGCAATTCGATCGGCAAGGATACGGTCGCCAACTTTGAGAAGGCGACCGGGATCCATGTGGTGTATCAGGAGTTCGATAGCAACGAGACCTTGCAGGCCAAATTGCTCTCCGGCAGCTCGGGCTACGACGTGGTGGTGCCTTCGGACGCGTTCTGGGCGAAGCAGGTCGCCGCGGGCATTTACCAGCCTCTCGACAAAACGAAGCTGCCGAACTACGGGTTGCTCGACCCAAAGCTCATGGCGCTTCTCGCCGCCGACGATCCCGGTCATCAATATGGAGTGCCATGGAGCTGGGGTACGGACGGTTTCGGCATCAACGTCGAGAAAGTCCAGACCGCGCTCGGCAAGGACGCGAAACTCGATGGTCTCGATTTGCTGTTCGATCCCAGGAACGCGGCGAAGCTAAAAAACTGCGGCATTTCGCTGATCGATTCGCCACGCGATGTGTTCGGCAGCGTGTTGCTATACATGAAGCGCGATCCGAATAGCGCCAACCCCAAGGACTACCAGGATGCGATGACCGTATTGAAGGGTATCCGGCCATACATCGCGCAGTTCAGTACGGGCAGCTATATCGGCGATCTGGCAAACGGCGACATCTGTCTCGCGCTCGGCTGGTCGGGTGACGTGAACACCGCGCGGCGTTCCGCGCTGGATGCGCATCGCGCCTATCACATCAAATACATTCTGCCGAACGAAGGCGGTCCGATCTGGTTCGACGTGATGGCCGTGCCGAAGGACGCGCCGCATCCCGATGCGGCGCTGAAATGGATCAACTTCGTGTTGTCCGAGCAGGAGAGCGCGAACCTGACTAACGACACTTCGTACCCGAGCGCGGTGTCGAGCGCGGCGAAACTGGTCCATGCCGACGTGCTGGCCGACACGGCGGTGTTTCCGCCACCGGCCGACTTCAACAAGCTGTTCGCGGTCAAGCCTTTGCCGACCGAGGTCAACCGGCTCGTGACGCGCTTGTGGCAACAGTACAAGGCGGACTAGTGGCCCGCACGGGTTATCTGATGGGCCGCGCAACCGGGTGACATCAGTGCGCTTGCAGCGTAACTGAGTTCCGCGGCCCCCCGCGTTCATACAACAAGCACGCATCCTGCCGCCGCGTCTCGCGACGCGGTGCGGATCAACACGTCCATTCGACGTCTTCCATCATGAAACTGAAAGTCATTGTTCTGGTGAGCGCACTTGCGTTCCAGTTGACTGCTCTTGCCGCGCAGCCGGACCCCGCAGTTTCCCCTTCGGTTGCCGCGCAACTCGCCGCATTGCAGGCGCAAATCACGTCGTTGCAAGCTGAGATTCATAGTCTGCAGGTCCAGGCGAAGGATCAGGGAAAAATCAAGGCAACGCCGCAGATAGCAGCGGGCGCTTCCGCACCGGCGCCTGCTGCAGCTTCCTCTGCCGCGCAGGACTCCGCGGCATTGGCGCGCGATTTCCAGTCGATGCACGAGCAGGTGAACAACCTCACGCTGAAAACGGATTCGCTTGAAGATGCGGCCACCACGGGTCCGCTCGCGGGTCTGAGCGTGACCGGTTATATCGATCCCTTGTATCTCTACAACCGTGCACAGCATTCAGGCGGTTTCCAGTTCCTGAATCACGACCCGGGCGTCTACGACTACTTCGAAAGCCAGATCGGCGATGTCTATCTCGACATCAAGAAGACCTTCGGCGTCGGCCCGCTTGCGCCGGCGGCGGAAATCGTCATCCAGCCGAATCGCGGCGTAGGCTCGACCTTGAGCAGCGGTCACGGCAGCGTCGGCAACAACATCCTGACGCAAGCCGATGTGACGGTACCGCTGAATTCGCTGACCACCTTCACGGCGGGTTTGTTGCAGAGCCCCATCGGCTACGAGCCGTTACCGTCGAATCAGATGCTGACCCTGACGCACAACCTGCTGTACGACTTCAGCGAGCCGGCGGGCATGGTCGGCATCGGCCTGAAGGGCAACAACGCGATCTTCACGCATTTCTGGCAGGTGTATATCGCGAACGAGCAGTTACGCACGGCGTCGGCGATCGTCAAGGGTCCGAACAATACCTCGCAGAGCAACTGGGTGCCGTCGATCTCCGCGCGCTTCGACGATGCATTGTCGACGGCGCTCGACATTGGCGTGGCCGGCATGATCGGCCGCTCGACCTTGTTTTCGCCGTGTGCGAATCCTGGCGGCTACGGCTATCAATGCAACGCGTCGACCCCATTCGGCATGATGCGCTACGTCGAAACCGATCTGACCTACACGCGCGACAAGCTGCAACTGAACGCACAGCTCGACTACGGCGAGCAGCAGAAGGGCGCTTACGACGGCGGCACTGCGCGCTGGTATGGCATTTCGCTGCAGGGCCACAAGAAGTGGACTTCCACGTGGCTTGGCCACATGGGCGCGACGCTGCGCTTCGACTACCTGAACGACACCGCCAACGGCGGCGGTGCGCCGAACATTCTGTATGGGCTTTCCGGCGGCAATCCGTCGGTGAATGCGACGAGCGGTTTCGGCATCGATCCCGCGTGCTTCGCCGCATCGACGCACAACGGCACCGAATGCAAGGGCGCCACGCACTACGACATCACGGCCGACCTGCTGTTCTTTCCAACCCAGCAGATCACGCTGAAGTTCGAATACCGGCACGACCAGGCCAACCACCCCGTGTTCCTGATGAACGACGGCACCTACTCACGCGCCAACGACATTCTGGCGACCCAGTTCATCTATTCCTTCTGACGACTATCATGGCCAACTTTTCCCAAGACACCGTTCGCGACGCGCTGCGCTACCGCAACTGCACCTTCTTCAACGGTGCGATCTACACCGGCGGCGCGACGCCGGTTTTCGCGGATTGCCTCGCTGTACGCGACGGCATGATTGCATACGTCGGCAGCCGCGCGGGTTTGCCGCAAGCGCTCCGCAAAACTGAAGAGATTGATTTGCGTGGCCGCATGGTCGTGCCTGGCTTTACGGATTCGCACGCGCACCCGGTTGAAGGATTCCAGTTGACGTGTGACGGCGATCTGGGTGACGCGCATTCATTCGACGCCATTTCCCACCAGGTTAGCGAATGTGCCGCCCTGCATCCGCAGCGCAGTTGGGTGATGGCGGGCAACGTTGCGCTCGAAGCGCTCGGCGCCCGACTTAACCGTGCGGCACTCGACACGATGGTGAGTGATCGTCCGCTGCTGCTGATTGGCCATGACGTGCATTCCGGCTGCCTGAACACGGCCGCACTACGCACCCTCGGCGTGAGCGCGACGACGCCGGACCCGGAAGGCGGCATCTACGAACGCGACGAACGGGGCGAACCTACGGGCGTCGTGCATGAAGCGGCGCTCTACGGACTGTTCCGCCATCTTCCGCAAATGGGCGCGGACGAATCCGCGCGGGCTTTCCGCAAAGCGCAGCGCCAGGCGCACGAGAACGGTATTACGGGGTGGTTCGAGGCGATGGTGGGGCAACGTCTCGTGGATGCTTACGTGCGCGCGCGAGACAGTGGTGAATTGAAGGCGAACGTGAGCCTGGGCTTGCTGGTATCGCCGAATATGTCACTAGCACCGCAGATTGCGAGGCTGATCGACTGGCGCCACCAGTACGACGGCGGGCGGGTGCGCTTGCATACAGCGAAGATTTTCATCGACGGTGTGCTCGAGAGCCACACTGGCGCATTGTTAAGCAACTACGACGACGCCGACCATAACGGCGCGGCGCATTGGGATCCCGCGCAATTGCGCGAGGCTGTATTTGCCGCGGACGCTGCTGGCTTCGACCTGCACTTTCACACAATCGGCGACCGCGCGGTACGCATGGCATTGGACGCACTTGAAGCGCTGAACCAGGAACGTGGCCACCGCGACCGCCGCGCGCAGCTGGCGCACGTGCAACTGATCGACCCGCAGGACGTCCCGCGTTTCGCGCAGACTGGCGCCATCGCATCGATCCAGGCCGTATGGGGCAGCATCGCCCCTGATCTGCGGGAGTTGTACACGCAACTGCTTGGTGAGCAGCGAATGAGCCGCCACTACGCGTTCGGCGATTTGCAGCGCCACGGCGCGATGTTATCGGGCGGTTCCGACTGGCCGGTGTCGACTCAAAACCCGTTGGTGGCGATAGAAACCGCGCTACGCCGCGCGAAACCGGGGGACATAAACGACAGCCCCTTCCTTGCGGAGCAAAGCGTCGACATCGCGACGATGCTGAGAGCGTACACGCACAATTCAGCATACAGCTTGCGCTTTGACGACCGGGCAGGCCAACTGAGCCCCGGCAGACCCGCGTCATTGGCGGTATTGAGCAACGACATACGCGAAGTGGCGCCCCATCAGATAGCGGAGATAACGACGACGATGACATTATTCGAGGGCGAGACGGTACACGGCCAACTCGACTAGGAGAGTCAGAAAGAAGAAGGAAGAAGGCGGTAAGCAAAAACACGGCATACCCACACCCACACGCCAGGTTTCCCATGCAGACCCATCCGCGACGCACGCAGTGCGGAGTGGGAGCGAACGAACCCTTTGTCACTAGCGCGGAGTGTGCGGGGGCACAGATTCCAGATGCACCACTACCGCGACTGCGCGGGGGACCCGCTTATGAGCTAGCGGTGTAAAGCGGCGGATTCAACCGGTCATTGCAACACCCAACGTTTCTGCCAGTTTTTCAGCAGGGTTCATAAATTGCAAGGTCTGACGGGGTCGACCATTCAGTTGCGCAGCGACCTTGTTCAGGTCTGCCTGCGAATAGCCGTCCACTGGCTTGCCTTTGGGGAAATACTGACGCAGCAGCCCATTCGTGTTCTCGTTGCTGCCGCGTTGCCATGGACTTCGCGGGTCGCAGAAATACACCTGCACGTCCGTGGCAATCGTGAAGTTCCGATGGCTCGCCATCTCGGTACCCCGGTCCCATGTCAGTGAGCCACGCAGTTGTTTCGGCAGTTTATTCACCTGTTTTATCAGCGCGGACACCACACTTGCCGTGTCCTTGCCTGCCACCTTGACCAGCATCACATAACGCGAGTGCCGCTCCACCAGTGTGGCTATGTAGGTGTTGTTCGAGCCCGCCAGCAGATCGCCTTCCCAATGCCCGGGCACCGCGCGGTCTTCCACTTCGGCCGGTCTTTCG
>NZ_MCAS01000020.1 GCF_003610895.1 Paraburkholderia fungorum | reverse complement strand
GCCAGCAGATCGCCTTCCCAATGCCCGGGCACCGCGCGGTCTTCCACTTCGGCCGGTCTTTCGCTGATCGACACGGCCCCGATTATCCTGCCCCTGTTCTGCCCGCTTGCCGAGGCGCTCTTCGCCTGACGCATCGTACGATTGGTACGAAGATGCTCGACGAGTTCCTTTTTAAGGACCCCGCGTGCCTGGATGAACAGGCTCCGGTAGATCGTCTCGTGTGATATCTGCATGTCCTTGTTGACCCGGAACTCGCGCCTGAGCCATCCCGCTATCTGTACAGGGGCCCATTTTAATTTGAGTCTGGCCGCCACCAGCCGGCGCAGCCGCGCATTGCCTGACAACGCACACACCTTGGGCCGCCGTGCACGCTCCCAGGCGTTCACATCGGCCTCGTGCGCCCGATATCGGTGGCTGCCGCCATTACGCGAAATCTCCCGGCTGATGGTCGATTTCGAGCGCCCCAGTTGCAACGCAATCTCGCCCATCGTACCGCCTGCGACAAGGCCCCGCGATATCTCCTCGCGTTCGGCCAGCGTCAGTGCCCGTGCAGATCGTGTGCGCACGGGCGGGGAAAATCCGCCGTTCCTGTTCACAACGTGATAAACGGCACTCGGCTGGCGCTCGAGCATCCGCGCGATTTCACTCAGCGACTCGCCCTCGCGCCACAGCTTCCAGATTTCCGCCTTCTGTGCGGTGTTCAACCACGGTCTTCTTTGTCGTCCCATCGTGCTCCACTCTCCATTTCCCTATTGGAACAGAGGTGTTGCAACGACCGGTTGAATCCGCCGCCGCTTTCTTTGCTTATCTTTCTTTGCGGCGGCAAAGAAAGTAAGTGCCGCCCCGCACAGGGGCAACACTAATAAACCAATAGCAAATCAAGGAAAGGCCAAGGGAAAGGCCAAAGAAAAAGCCAGAACAAGAAAAGGCCAACGCCATAAGCAAACAACCAAAGCGCCGCGCAGGCAAAAAAAAACCAAAACCTTAATCCCCCGCCGGCCAAGGCAACCCCACCATCGACCAATCCAGCTCCACCCCAACAACAGACCGCCCAGCAGCAAACTGCACAGCCAAAGTCACCGCAACACAAGGCCGGCCGCTGGCCAAAGAAAGATAAGGATTACTCGCCACTGCCATCCCCGGCAACAAAACCGCATTACGAAAATACGGTCGATGGTCCCACCTGGCGTCCTGCGGATTTGCCACAGGATGCAGCGAAGCCCCTTCGCTACTCCACGCCGGCCCCCGCACCTCAGGCCCGATCTGCCGCCCGGAATCGTCGAGAATAAAACAGCTGATACAGCGCTCAAAAGTCGCCAGCGAGGCAAACGCCTCCTGCATCAGAACACCCGCCCGCAAAGCATCGGCTGCCAGCCTCAACCCCACCCGATAAGGCTCGACCTCCGATTCGAACAACGCATACTGATGCGCCCGCCCCTGGGCAATCACATTGAACGCATCATCGATGCGCCGATGCACCGACTCCGGCGGAGCAATCTCCGCAGCCGGCCGGCCAAGCAGATACCCCTGCGCGAAATCCACATTCGACTCGACAGCCAGGATCAATTCCTCCGTGGTCTCCACGCCCTCGACGACAACCAGCATCCCCGCCTGATGCAGCAACGAAACGAGCTTCGGCAAAATCGGCTGCTCGGTGCCGTGACTGGTCGCACGAATCAACTCGCCGTCAAGCTTCACAATATCCGGCCGGATCCGCAGCAGCCGGTCAAGGTTCGACTGGCCCGCGCCGAAATCGTCGACGGCGATCAGAAAGCCATGCTCGCGGTACAAAGCCGCCGCGCACGACATGTCGTCGACGCTGCCGCCATGTGATTCGAGAATCTCGAGAATCACCCGCTCCGGCTCCAACCCCACCGCTCGCACGATCGTGGCAAGCTGATCGGCATAGCCTTCGGCAATAAACGTTGCCGGCAAAATATTAAGGAACAGCCATGCTTCGCCGGGCAGCGACGTGCGCGCATTGGCCAGATGCACGGCATGGCTCGCGCGGTCGAGCGCGCCTTCGTCGCTGGAGGGTTTCGGCGCAAACATGACAACGGGCGGCACCAGCGTGCCATCGTCCTGCTCACCGCGCAGCAAAGCCTCGAACCCCACCTGCTTCTGATGCGACAAACTGTAGAGCGGCTGGAAGTGCGAGGTCAGGTAGTAATCATCCCAACGGTGCCGCAGCGCGCCCACCTCGCCCTCCTCGCGCGCCGCATCGGCCAGCATCACGTCCAGCGCATCGAGCGGCAGCGCGCGTTCGGCGCACACACGGTTTCTGCCCGAATGCTTGGCACGCAGCAAGGCTTCATCTGCACGGTCGAGCAGCACCATGATGCTTTCGCCACTGCGGTGCTCGGCCACGCCGAAGCTCGCGCTCAGATAGCCGTCCGGCCGCTCGATCGCGGCAATCGCGCCGCGCAGACGCTCAGCGAGCGCCAGTGCGCCGGCCAGACCGTCGCGCAGCAGCACCGCGAACTCCTCGCCGCCAATGCGGCTCACGCTGTCGTCCGCGCAGGTCTCTTCCATCAGCACCTGGGCGACCTGGTACAGCGCATGGTCGCCGATCGCGTGGCCGAAGCGGTCGTTCAGCGATTTGAAATTGTCGATGTCGAGAAAAATCGCGCTGACCCGCGCATCCGGCGTCAGGGTTTCGAGGCGACGCTCGGCCTGCTTCACAAACGCGCGGCGGTTCTGCAGGCCGGTCAGCGGATCGGTCGCGGCGAGCTGCGCGAGTTGGCTCTCGAGTAGAAAGTGGTTGCGCCGGAATCGATAAAACCCAAAGTGAAACACGATGGAAGTCGGCGCGCCGATCCCCACGATCCACATCCACACCACGACGTCGACGTCATGCGTGCGCGGCCCGCCAAACAGCAACGCGAATGCCGCCCCATAGAAGAGCGCACTGCCGATGAAAAAATGCAGCGGCGTGAGCCATAGCGGCGCCGCGCAGATCGGGATCACCACCATGGCCGGCAGAATCCACAGCAACGGTTGGTCGACGCCGGAGACATTCAGCGCAAGACCGGCCACCAGCACCAGCGAGTACGCCACACCGATTGCGCCGAACATCCACGTCGAGCCGGCGCGGGGAATCGCCATCACCAGCAACGCAAGCACCAGCGCGCAGGCGAGCCGGTAAGGCAACGGCGTCGCCGGGCCGGCAACCAGGTTGCGTGCCCCCACGAGACACAGGAACGCGACCACGGTAAACGCCATGGTCACGGTAGAAAGCGGACGCTGGTGCTCCAGCGAGCGTCGATGAAAACGATCGCGCAAACCGGAATCGGGCAGTTGCTTCGTTGAGGTAGAAAGCATATTGATAGTTATCAGTCTGGCTCCGGTCACTCGGCCAATGTATAACGGCAATCATCTGATAAATATTTATGCCCTGCCCGCAAATAGAATGGCGCCCCGCCCAGCGAGGGCTACGCGGCCATCACACGATCGCGTCCCGAGGCCTTGGCGGCATACAACGCGCCGTCGGCACGCGCCATCAACTGGGCAAGCGATTCGTCGCACCGATACTGATCCACCCCGACGCTGAAGGTGTATTTCAGTCCACGCGGCAACTCCCCCGGCGCGGCCGACGCGAGCCGCCCTCGTAGACGATCCATCAATCGCACCGCGTCGGCGCAGGAGGTTGCCGGGCACAACACGCCGAACTCCTCGCCGCCCAGGCGCCCGAACACGTCGCCGCTGCGCAGGTTGCCGCCCACGAAAGCTGCGAAATGTCTCAATACCTGGTCACCGGCGGCGTGACCGTAGCGGTCGTTCACCGCTTTAAACGAATCGATGTCGATGATGGCCATCGCCACCGGCGAACCGGTGCGCTGCGACGCCGCCAGCAGCTCGTCGCCGATCCCGAGAAAAGCACGGCGTGATAGCGCGCCGGTCAGGTCGTCGATATTGGCAAGCCGCTCCAGCCGCTCAGCGAGGCGATCGTGCGCCAGCATCACGACCCCGATCGAAAGGCACGGCGGCGCGAGAATACCGAGTGCGAGAAAGACCACATTGCCGGGTGTCACCTGCAGCAGGCTGGACTGCAGCAGCATGCCGAAGCTGTACATGACCCCACGCGAGAGATGCCCCGCGCATAAGAGTACCGACGTGATCGCGAGAAAATAGTAGCAATAGCGCGGCCGGTTCAAGGGACGGTGGCGCACCATCATGACGGCGAGCATGGCGTAGAGGGCCGCGTGATACGCCGACACGAGCGTCACGCGCGCGTTGAAATCGGGCGCGGCAAAGGTCCAGTAAGTCAAGCCGATCAGCACGGCAACCGCACCGGCATAGGCCGCCCACGGCCGCGTGCGGTGCCCCAGAAAACGGTAACCGCCTTCAACCACCAGCAGGAGCGAGATAGCCAGCAACTCGTTGGCCGTCACGATAGTCAGCCAGCGCCACGCATAGCCTTGCAACGCGAGAGCAATCAGCGCCACGATCGCAATCGCACTGGCCGAGATCCAGTAACCGACGCCGGGTATCGCGGCGCGCCACAGCGAGCCGAGCACGGCCATCGCCATGGTGCTCGACAAAACCGTGACGACCAGAATAGTGAGTGGATTGAGCATTATTGTCTTGAGTCGAGCGGCATCGTCATGGCGCGCCACGTTCGTGCTGCCTGTGCAACTTCCCCGTTGCGTGCCGCCAGAGCCGCGCAAGATCGTAAGCTTACCGGCCTTGATGAAAGTTGAGGCCACAACGACACTGCGAGGCCGCATAAATATGCAGGAAGGCCTCGTGCAGACAAATGCGTGTCGCATCCACGCAAAATCAAAGCGCCGCATTTACCGCAAAACGAAATGCCAGCACGACCGTGCGCCCGGACGATGAGAAAGCGATGACGAAGATCGCGGGCACTTCGCAACATGCGTTCTCGGCAGAAAGGCGCGAAAGGGAATTGAGGCTGAAAAAATGACGTAAGTATTACTTGATTGTCAAATATTCGAGGCAATCGTTTGCTTGTATAACTCTGACGAATGTAAAGTGGCTAAAAGTTAATGTCTTAAGTAGACTCCTGCGAAGTGTGGCGGGCAGCCTGGACAGTCCGGTAAAAGTAACCTCGGACGCGTGCAACGCGCGGCTTTCCGTAACACGCTCACTTGCGTTCAAGCGTCGGTGCGCGTTTTCATATACGGCTGAAGCAACGGCCATTTCCCGGAATATATGGTCCCAATTCTCGATTACCTGCTGGAACGTCAGATTTCGCCACAATGGCGCGGCATGTTGAGCGCATTGGCAACAGAGTTCGAAGCGCAAATTGGCCGCGACGAACTGCGTCAACTGATGTACCGCGTCGGCTGCCGGTTTGCCGCGGCGCATCAATTACCCGCCTGCGGGTCGACGGCGGAACTCGCTCATGCGTTGAATCTGTTGTGGCAGGACATGGATTGGGGCTACGTCGAGTTGTCCGACGAAGCCGAGTCATTACGCATCGTGCACTACTGTGCCCCGCTGCAGGCATTCGGCAACACGGCGCTCACATGGACGCCGGCATTTCTTGAAGGCGTCTATCAGACCTGGCTGAGCGCATTGGGCGCGCAAGGTCTGTCGGTCGCACAAACGAGCGCGTACGGCACGGACACCGCGATCGAGTTTCGGCTGGGCCGGCACCCTGTCTAAGGGAATCCACTAAGCGGCGCGTGAGATGGAATCATCAGGCATGAGCCGGCAAGTACCGGCTCGCGTCCTGCAGAGAGTCGTCAGGCAACAGGCAGTGAGGATCGCGCGAGACCGGTGCGCGTGAAGTGGCGGCGCCAGCATGCTGGCGTCGCGAGCAAGAGTGTGGGTCGGGGCAAGGCAGATCATGAAAAACACGGTGGCACTATGAGTTCATCGAGCGACATCGAGAAACTATTCGATCATTTTGGGGGCGACGCCAGCGCGTACCAGGAAATCGGCCGTGAGAACGAAGCGCGTTCGGCGCGCACGCGTTGGCCATTGCTGGTGACGCTGGACCTGACGCAGCCCACGATTCCCGCGATCGTGCAACGCCGCGAACCGGGTGCCGAGACGTTGGCGCAGGAAGCCGCCCGGAAGGCGGCTGAGGAAGCGGCGCCGAGCGAGGATCGCCAGGACGCAGTGCCTAAAGACGCCGCTTCGGTCACGCGAGCGAAGGCGCCGCTCTTCACCCGTTCGCATCGGCGCGATATTCCGCCGGTCGTCGTCGCTGCCGCCAAGTCCGCGGCGCCGCGCGGCGCTTCGCGTTTCGGCGCGCCCGAAACGAACGACGACGGCACGGCGCAAGCTTCCGCATCGTCCGCATCAGCAGCACCAGCAGCGCCGGCCGCAGCACAACTCGACGCGGCAACGCCAATGGTCACGCAAGCGACGTCCGCGGCCACCCTGCCGCACGTGCCACATATGCCACATGTGCCCCCGGTTGCCAGCGCACCGGCTCCCACGGCGATACCGCCGGCAGGTATCGCGCCGCTAGCCCAGTTCCACACGCCGGCTGTGCCTGTCACGCAACCCATGACCGGCACGCCGCCCAACGTGCTGGCGCCACGTACCGCAATCCCCGCCGTCGCACCGCGAGCCGCCGTTCCGGCGCCGCTCCAGGCCCCTGCGCCGACATGGGTGCAAACCCGCATTCCTGCGCCGGATTGGACGCAAACGCCTGCCCAGGCGCACGCCCCAATGCCGGCGCCTGCCTACACAAGCGCGCCCACGGCGCCCAGGCCGCCCGCCTCGATCCTCGGCAAACTGTTCGCCGCGCAACCCGCACCCGCGCCGCAACCACCCGCGGCCAACCCGGGCGAATCCGCTCCGCTGCAATCGGTCTTCGATCGTCTGCGCGGCACCCCCGCTCAAACGGCCGCCGCGCCGGCAGGCGCAACGCGCGCCGTCACGCCCGCCACCTCCAACTCGTGGCTGGTCAACGGCCCTCGTCGCTCATGAAAGTCATTGCGGTCGTGTCCGCCAAAGGCGGGGTGGGCAAAACCACCCTCGCCGCCAATCTCGCCTCCGTGCTCGCCGCCAGCGGCCGGCGTGTGATTGCACTCGACCTCGATCCACAGAACGCGCTACGCCTGCATTTCGGCGTACCGCTCGACAGTATCGACGGTTTATCGCGCGCCACGTTGACAGGCGATCCGTGGCAAACGGTGATGTTCGACGGCGTGGACGGCGTCACCGTGCTGCCCTATGGCGCGCTGCTCGAAGACGACCGCCGCCGCTTCGAAGCCTATATCGACCGGGAACCGGACTGGCTCGCGCAGTCGCTGCAAACGCTGCGGCTCGACGCGTCGGATATCGTCATCATCGACACGCCGCCGGGTTCCTCCGCGTACGTACGCAATGCGCTGTGCGCGGCCACCTTCGCGCTGAACGTGGTGCTCGCCGATGCGGCTTCGTACGCGGCCATTCCGCTCATGGAACGGCTGATCGAAGCCTACGCGACGCCCCGCCCTGAGTTCGGCGGGGTTGGCTACGTGATCAACCAGATCGACCAGTCACGCCAGTTGACCAAAGACGTTCTCAAGGTCCTGCGCCAGATGCTCGGCGACAGGCTCTTCCCGGGCGTGATCCATCTGGACGAAGGCGTGAGCGAAGCGCTCGCGTGCGACACCACGCTGATTCACTACGATCCACTCAGCCAGGCGGCCGCCGATTTTCGCTCGTGCGGCAACTGGCTGATGACAGCGGTCGACACGATCGCCGTCTCGCCGGGGAACGTCGCATGAGTACGCCTTCTTCACACGGCCTCGAGGGCGCCGACCCGTCGCGGCTCGAACGCTTCGCCGACGCGCGGTTCTGGAACAGCCGGATCGTGACGGGTCTGGTCACGCTGTTCGCCCTGGTGATGCTGTACTTCGTGTTCACCGTGCCGCTCGCGTTCTACGAGCAACTGACGTTCGCGACCGTCTGCTTCATCACCGCGCTGTGGTTCCGCCGCATGCCGGGCCGTTACGCGACGATGGTGATGATCATGCTCTCGGTGGTCACCTCAGGCCGCTATATGTACTGGCGGCTCACGTCGACCACATACTGGGAACATCCGCTCGACGCCGCCTGGGGCCTGTTGCTGGTTTCAGCCGAGGTCTATTCGACCATCGTGCTGATGCTCGGCTACTTTCAGACCGCGTGGCCGCTCAAGCGCACGCCGATGCCGCTGCCCGCTTCGCGCGACCAGTGGCCGAGCGTCGACGTGTTCATTCCGACCTACAACGAGCCGCTCTCGGTGGTGAAGCCGACCATCTATGCCGCGCTCGCGCTCGACTATCCGGCCGAGAAAATCTCGATCCATGTGCTCGACGACGGCCGCCGTCCCGAGTTCAAGGCGTTTTGCGAAGACGTCGGCGTCAACTGGACCATCCGCACCCACAACCGCCACGCGAAGGCCGGCAACATCAATGAAGCCCTGAAGATCACCCAGGGCGAATACCTGGCGATCTTCGACTGCGATCACATTCCGACGCGCTCGTTCCTGCAGATCGGCCTCGGCTGGTTCCTGCGCGACAAGCTGCTGTCGATGCTGCAAACGCCGCACCACTTCTTCTCCGCCGATCCGTTCGAACGCAATCTCGGCACCTTCCGCAAGGTGCCGAACGAAGGCGAGCTGTTTTACGGCCTCGTGCAGGACGGCAACGATCTGTGGAACGCCACCTTCTTCTGCGGTTCATGCGCATTGCTGCGCCGGAGCATGGTCGAAGAAATCGGCGGCATCGCGGTGGAAACGGTCACCGAAGACGCGCACACCGCGTTGAAGCTGCACCGCCTCGGCTACACCACCGCGTATCTGGCGATTCCGCAGGCAGCGGGGCTCGCCACCGAAAGTCTGTCCGGTCACATCGGTCAACGGATCCGCTGGGCGCGCGGCATGACGCAGATTTTCCGGATCGACAATCCGCTGACCGGCAAAGGGCTGAAAATCGGCCAGCGGCTCTGTTATCTGAACGCGATGATGCACTTCTTCTACGGCATCCCGCGTCTGGTGTTCCTGACCGCGCCGCTGTCGTATCTGTTCTTCGGCGCGCATGTGATCGAGGCCGCCGCCAGCACGATCGCGATCTACGCCCTGCCGCACATGATGCACGCGAGCATCACCAACTCGCGGATGCAGCGCTCGTTCCGCCATTCCTTCTGGGCCGAGGTGTATGAATCGGTGCTGGCGTCGTACATCACCGCGCCCACGCTGCTCGCGCTGATCAATCCGAAGCTCGGCAAGTTCAACGTGACGGCCAAGGGCGGCCAGATCGAGAAGAACTACTTCGACTGGGCGATCTCGCGGCCGTATCTGTTCCTGCTGTTGCTGAACCTGATCGGCTTCGTGGTCGGGATCGTGCATATCTATCTGAACTGGCACATCCGCAGCGTGGTCAACACGACCATCCTGAACCTGGGCTGGACCACCTACAACATGCTGATTCTCGGCGCGAGCGTGGCCGCCGCGAGCGAGCGCCGGCAGATTCGCGCCGTACACCGCGTGGCGATGCAGATGCCCGTGATGCTGAAGTTCTCGACCGGCCGCACGCTCGCCTGCGAAACCATCGACTACTCGGAAGGCGGCGTCGGCGTGGCGCTGCCGGCCAGGATCGAAGTGCCGGTGCACGAACAGGTGACCGTGTCGCTGTTTCGCGGCGACGAGGAATACGCCTTCCCCGCCACGGTCGGATTCACGGAGCCGGGCCGCGTGGGGCTGCGCTTCTCGACGCTCACGCGCGAGCAGGAGTACGAGTTCGTCAAGACCACCTTCGCGCGTGCCGACGCATGGACCGGCTGGGCTGAAGGACGTCAGCAGGACACGCCGCTGCGGGGTCTGTCGCATGTGCTGAGCGTCGGCGCACGCGGCATCTGGGGTCTTTTCGAGCATCTTTATGCCGACCTTCGAAGCTCGATGAAAAGCCGTCCGGTGGACGTCAAAAAGCTAAAAACCAAAGACTGATCTATGGGCAACAGGATGGCGAAGTCAAACGTCGAACGCTCGCATCACGAGCGCGGTGGGATGGGAGTGCAGGCGCGTCTGGCTGGACGCTCCCGCACGCAGCGATTGACGCGCGGGCTGGCCTGCTGGCTCGCCTTGCAAACTGCCCTGGCGGCACCGCTGGCTTCGGCGGCCGAAGTGGTCGCGGCGGCCGCGGGAACCACGAGCGGTAGCGCGAGCGCGTCGCAAGCCGGGCCGGCGGTAAACGCCCAGGGCCAGGCAGCGGGCGCGCGCGTCGCCACTGGCGTGGGCAGCGTGCCCGCGCCGGGACCGGCGCTCGCCTACGATCCGAACGCGATCGCGCAAGCGCAATTGGCCACGCCCACGCCGGCGCTCGCTGCGTCGTCGGTGAAAGCGCTGGGCATCAAAACGCCCACCACCGCCGAGCCGGGCACGCTGGTGCCGGGCGGCCGCCGTCAAACACTCACGTTCGCCGACCTGGGCGCGCGCGATCCGCTGCAATTGCGCGGTACCGACGGCCAGAACGGCGTCGCGTTCTCCGTGCGCGGCGACGAAGTGGTGACCGGCGCGGTCCTGCATCTGGTCTATAGCTACTCGCCCGCGCTGCTCGCGAATATTTCCCAGCTGAAAGTGCTGGTGAACGGCGAAGTCGCCGCGACGCTGCCGGTGCCGCGCGAACAGGCCGGCATGCTGGTAGCGCGCGACGTCTCGATCGATCCGCGCTTCATCACCGAATTCAACCATCTGAACGTGCAGCTGATCGGTCACTACACGACGAGTTGCGAGGACCCGGCGAATTCGTCGCTGTGGGCCACCGTCAGCAATGCCAGCTCGCTCGATCTGACCTATGCGTCGCTCGCCAGCAAGCCGGATCTGGCGGCCTTGCCGCAGCCGTTCTTCGACCGCCGCGACGTGCGCCGTCTCGAACTGCCGTTCGTGTTCCCGCAAAAACCCGGCGCCGGCACGCTCGAAGCAGGCGGCATCGTCGCCTCATGGTTCGGCGCGCTCGCCGGCTATCGCGGCGCGGTCTTTCCGGCACAACAGGACAACGCACCGCTCTCGGGCAACGCAGTGGTGTTCGCCACCGACGACCAGCGCCCGGCCGGCGTGACGATTCCGGCGATCTCGGGCCCGACCATCGCCGTGGTGGATCGTGAAGCGCCGGCGCGCGGCAAGCTGCTGCTCGTGCTCGGCCGCACCGAGGCCGAACTGAAAACCGCGGCCAGAGCACTCGGCATCGGCCAGAACACGCTGACCGGTCCGAGCGCGACGATCACGCGCCTGAACGAACTCACGCCGCGCGCGCCGTACGACGCGCCGAACTGGCTGCCCACCAATCGCCCCGTGCGTTTCGGCGAGCTCGCCGATCCGCGCGACCTGACCGTGTCCGGCTACGACGCCGACGCCGTGCGCGTGAATCTGCGCGTGCCGCCCGATCTGTTCATGTGGCACACCAAGGGCGCGCCGATCGATCTGCGCTACCGCTACACGGTGCGCCCGCTGCGCGACCGGTCGTCGCTGAACATCAGCGTCAATGACGGCTTCGTGCAGGCGCTGCCGATTCCCACCGAGTCCGCCTCCGTATTCGAGCTGAGCCATTACTTCGCGCGCGTGTTGCCGGACAAGACCGCCGAAGCGCGCCGCACGGTCTACGTGCCGCCGCTGCTGCTGACGCCGCGTGCGCAAGTGCGCCTGCATTTCTACTACGACATTCCCAACACCGGCGAATGTCACGGCCGCCTGCTGGAAAATGTGGTCGGCGCCATCGATCCGAATTCGACCATCGACCTGTCGTCGTTCCCGCACTACATGGCACTGCCCGATCTGGCGGCATTCGCCAACAGCGGCTTCCCGTTCACGCGCATGGCCGACCTTTCCGAAACCGCGGTGATCCTGCCGGACGAGGCCGATTCGAGCGACTACAGCCTGTACCTGCTGACCATGGGCCGCATGGGGGCATCGACGGGCTACCCGGTGAACGGCGTCACCGTCGGCACGGCAGACGACGTCGACAAGTACGCCAACAAGGACCTGCTGATTTTCGGCGCGCCGGGCAAGCAACCGCTGTTGCAGCGCTGGGCCAAATCGATGCCGTTCTCCAGCGACGGCGATTCGCGCACCTTCGCGCTGTCAGACGTAGTCTTCAAGCTCGAGGACTGGTGGCATGGCGAGCGCGGGGTCGAACGCTCGCCGGCGCGCGCCGACCTCACGCTCGTGAGTTCGAACGGCGACGCGCTGCTGACCGGTTTCGAATCGCCGCTGCAGAAGAATCGCAGCGCCGTCGCGCTGGTGAGCGCGGCCGGCCAGTCGGACGCCGACCTGTCCGCCGCCCTGCTCGACGCCGACGTGCTGCCGGAAATTCAAGGCGCGATGGCCGTGATCCACGGCCGCACCGTCACCATCACGTCGAACGGCGAAGCGTACTATGTCGGCCATTTGTCGCCGCAGGAGTATCTGCGCTGGGCGCTGTCGTCGCATCCGCTGCTGCTGGTGCTAAGCGGCGTGCTCGCCGCGCTGATCATCGCGGGCCTGTTCTACCGCACGCTGCGCTCGATCGCCGCGCGCCGGCTGAAAGACTGAGAGGACCGACAGGACTGATATGCGGGTTCGAATCAATAAAACCTCTATGACGCTAACGGTGGGCCTCAGTCTCGCGCTTGCCGCGGCCGCGAGTGTTGCCGCTACTACCACTATTACCAGGGTGGCCCAGACCACCTCGCCCACCGGTCAAGCTGGTCAGCCTGCTCAGTGCAACACCGACTGGCCGGCCTATCGCATCTTCGTCGAACGCTTCGTGCAGGCGGATGGCCGCGTGATCGACTATTCGTCGCCGCAACTGAAAACCACCTCGGAAGGCCAGTCGTACGGCATGTTCTTCGCCCTGGTCGCGAACGACCGTGCGACCTTCGACCGCCTGCTCGACTGGACCCGCGCGAATCTCGCGGGCAATCAGTTCGACGCGCAAAACGTGCGGCTGCCGTCGTGGCTTTGGGGCAAGAAACCGGACGGCTCGTTCGGCGTGCTCGATCAGAATTCCGCGTCCGACTCCGACCTGTGGATCGCCTACGATCTGCTGCAAGCCGGCCGCCTTTGGCATGAGCCCGGTTATACGCAACTCGGTCAGGCGCTCGCCGCCCAGATCGCGCGCCAGGAAATGACCACGCTGCCGGGCGTCGGTCCGATGCTGCTGCCCGGCCCGCAGGGCTTCAAAAACGGCGGGGTGACGCGCCTCAATCCGAGCTATCTGCCCTTACCCGTGCTGCGCGCGTTGGCGAAAGACGTGCCGAACGGCCCGTGGGGCAAGCTCGCCGACAGCACCTTCAAGCTGATCAAAACCACCGCCCCCCAAGGCTTCGCACCCGACTGGGCCGCGTGGCAGAACGGCCAGTTCGTGGTCGATCCGAAAGAAGGCGACACAGGCAGCTACGACGCGATCCGCGTCTACCTATGGGCCGGTCTCACCTCGTCCGCCGACCCGCTCGGCAAACCCTGGCTCGCGGCGCTCGGCGGCATGCGCGCGCGCGTCGCGCAAACCGGCATCCCGCCCGAGAAGGTTTCGTCGACCACCGGCACGGCGAGCGGCGAAGGACCATTGAGCTACTGGGGCGCGCTCGCGCCGTATTTCAAGGCGCTCGGTGACGAACGCGGCCTCGGTCTCGCCCGCACCCATCTCGCCGTGCTCGACACCACCGTGCCGGGCCGCGAACCTGTCTATTACGATCGTGTGCTCGGCTTGTTCGGCACCGGATTTATCGACGGCCGCTATCGCTTCGACGAAGCCGGCCGTCTCGTGCCAAGTTGGAGAAATGCATGCGACTGAGCGCCCTCGCGTTGTCATTGCGCTTCGCGCTGAGCCTGACGGTCGTCTGCTGTACGGCGGCGGCTTCACCCGACGTGCTGGCGCAGGCGTCAAAAGATCCGCTGAGCGTGCTGATCGATCAGGGCAAGTACTGGCAATCGCATCACCGCGGCGACCTCGCCGAACAGGCGTGGCAGAAAGTGCTGAGCCTCGACCCGAAGCAGCCTGATGCGCTCTATGGCATGGGCATGGTGCTCGCCGACCGCAAGGACGGCGCGGGTGCGCAGCAATATCTGGCGCGTCTGAAAGCGGTCGCGCCGAACTACCCGAATCTGGACGAACTCGGCCGGCGTCTCGGCGAATCGAGCCTGCGGGATCAGACCGTCAACGATGCGCGGCGGCTCGCGCAAAGCGGCCAGAGCGCGAGCGCGGTGGAGGAATACCAGCGCGCGTTGAACGGCAAACCGGCCACACCCGAACTGCAGCTCGAGTACTACCAGGCGCTGTCGGCCACGCCGCAGGGCTGGGATCAGGCACGCCGCGGCCTCGAACAGCTCGCGCGCGACAATCCCGACGACCCGCGCTATGCCCTCGCCTATGCCCAGCATCTGACCTATCGCGACACGACGCGCCGCGACGGTATCGCGCGGCTGCAGAAGCTCGCCGGCGACAGCACGGTTGGCGCGTCGGCGAAAAAGAGCTGGCGGCAGGCCTTGTTGTGGCTCGACGCACGGCCTTCCGACGTCGCGACGTACGAAGCCTATCTGCAAGGCGCACCCGACGACGCCGCGGTGAAAGCACGCTTCGAGTCGATGGTTCAGCAGGACAAGGCCGCTCGCGACCGCGCTCAGGAAAATGCCGCTGTCGACGCCCGCGGCCGCACCATCGCCGACGGTTTCGCCGCGCTCGATCGTGGCGACCTCGGCACGGCGCGGACGAAGTTTTCGTCAGTACTGGCAAATAGTCCGAACGACACCGACGCGCTCGGCGGCATGGGGATCGCCGCACTGAAACAGGAACGCTTTGCCGAGGCGCGCAACTATCTGGAGCGCGCGTCGCGCAGCGGCAATCCCGCGCGCTGGAAAACCGCGCTCGATAGCGCGACCTACTGGACCTATACCAGCGACGCGATCGGCGCGCGCAGCAATGGCGAGTTCGCGAAGGCGAAGTCGCTGTTCGAACGCGCGATCGCGCTCAATCCGGCCGACGTCACCGCGCAGGTGCTGCTCGGCGAGATGCTGCTCTCGAATGGCGACCCGGCCGGGGCCGAGCAGGCCTACCGGATGGCATTGCGCCGCCAGGCCGACAATCCCGATGCGATTCGCGGCCTCGTCGGCGCGCTCGCCGCGCAAGGCCGCGGCGACGAAGCGCTGCAATTCGCCAATCAGTTGAACAGCGAACAACAATCCAAGGCCGGCGGCATCAACCGTCTGCGCGGCGAAGCGCAGGCCGCCCAGGCACGCGCGGCCGAAGCGCGCGGCGATCTCGGCAGCGCGCGCAGCCTGTTCGAAGACGCGTTGCTGAACAATCCCGACGATCCCTGGCTGCGCCTCGACCTCGCGCGCATCTACGTGCGCCAGGGGGCGGTAGCGAACGCGCGCAGCATGATGGACGGACTGCTCGCCGCGCATCCCGACATGACCGACGCGCTCTACGCGAGCGCGTTGCTGTCGGCGGAAACGCAGGACTGGGCGGCCGGGCTCGCGCAACTCGAACGGATTCCGGCCGCGCAACGCACCGACGCGATGACGACCTTGCAGCACCGTTTGTGGGTGCATCAGCAGGCCGACCTCGCGACGCGCATGGCGCGCAACGGCCAGTCGCAGCAAGCACTGGCAACGCTCGCCGCCGCCGAACCGGTCGCCGGCAACAGCCCCGAACTGATCGGCGTGATCGCCGCCGCGTATCAGCAGGCCGGCGACCCGAATCGCGCGCTGGGTCTCGTGCGCAGCGCGATGAACGCGGCGCCCGGCAACACCGATTTGCTGCTGCAATACGCGGGCATTCTGTCCGCCACGCAGCAGGAAGCCGAACTCGGCATGGTGATGCGACGGCTCGCGTCGATGCAGCTAACGCCTCAGCAGCGCACGGATTTCGGCAATCTGAATCTGGGTATCGTCATCAAGCAATGCGACGCGGTGCGTCAGCGCGGCGACCTTGCCAGCGCTTACGACGTGATCGCGCCGTGGCTGGCGGCGATGCCCGACAATCCCGATCTGCAAGCCGCCCTCGGCCGTCTCTATTCGACCGCCGGCGACGACCGCAATGCGCTCGCCAGCTATCGCGTCGCGCTGCAGCGCAAGCCCGACGACCTGAACCTGCTGCAGGCGAGCATCTCCGCGGCGGCCGGCACCAAGCAGTTCAGCTACGCCGAATCGCTCGCGAAGCAGGCGCTCGCGGCAGCCCCGGGCGACCCGGGCGTGCTGGCGACGGTCGGCCGCATGTATCGCGCCGAAGGCAAGCTGTCGCTCGCCGCGACTTATCTGCAGCGCTCGCTGGTCGCGGCCAATACGCCGCTGATGGCTGCGCCGCGCGCCAATTCACCGAGCAATGTGCCGCGCGGCTGGGAAGTCGCGATGCGCCGGATCGGCGCGACGCCGCTGCCCGGCACCAATCCCTTCGAAGGTAAAACCGCCACGATCTCGCCGACCGACGCCGACAACGCCGCGTTTGCCGGCGGCGGCTCCAATGCCGCGCGTGCCTCGCTTCCGTACTCGCAGTCCTCCTTGCCGTCACAGACCGTGCCGAACTATCCGCCGCCCACGCAACCCGCGCCTTACGTCGCGCCCTATACGGCACCCGCGCCGCAGCCGTATTTGCCCAATGCCGCACCCTCCGCATTGCCCTATAACGCGCCACGTCCGGGCGTCAATACAGGTGGCTACGGTCAGGAGGCCAACGGATCGAGCCAGTCAGGCGCGCCGTTGCAGCCGTATCCGGGCCAGGGTCAGGCGCAGATGCAGCAGGCCCCGCAGCAGCAGTACAACCCGGGGTATCCGCAGCAGGCGGGGTATCCTCAACAAGCCGGCTACCCGCAGCAAGGTGCTTATCCGCAGCAGACGCAATACCCGCAGCAAATGCCGGACGGCTATGGGGCCACGCCGTGGCCGATGTCGCCCGCGGCGCGCGAAGCGCAAGCCAATGCCGGTTCGATGCAACAGCCGCGTTACGCGAACTCGCCCTCCGGCACGAAACACGCGGCCAGCAGGAAACCAAGCGCCGCGAAGAGCAGCCGCAACACGCAAGCCTACGCGCAGGCGCCGTATGGGCAGAATCAGGGCTACCCGCAGCAGCAACAGCCCTATTACGGCCAGCAGCCTTATCCGCCGCAGCAACAGGCTTACGCGCAGCAACCCTATCAGCCGCTTCCGCCACAGCAGGCTTACGGTCAACCCTATCAGCCCTATCCGAACCAGGGCTCGGGTTATTACGCGCAGCAGCAGCAACCGTACATTCCGCAACCGCCGACCGGTTATGCGCAGCCGTATTACCCGCAGCAACCCGGCGCGAATGGCAACGGCGGCAGCTACGCGCAGCCGAATGTCGCCAATACGCAGACGCTCGGCGTGGCGGACGAACTGGCTCAGGTCAATCGCGAGCAGTCGAGCACGGTGTCGGGCGGGATCGTGTTCCGCAACCGTTCGGGCGAAGACGGCCTGTCGACACTGAACGATATCGAAGCGCCGATCCAGGGGCGCATCAAGGCCGGCAACGGCCATATCGTCGTGACCGCGACGCCGGTTACGCTCGACGCCGGCACCGCCGCGGGCAATGTCTCGACGCTCGCGCGATTCGGCGCGGGGCTGTCCAGTTTCAACTCCGCCACCGCGGCGGTCGCCGGCAACAACACGTATGGCAGTCAGACCGCCAGCGGCGTGGGCTTGTCCGTCGGCTACGAAGGCCGCAGCTTCAGCGGCGATGTCGGCGTGACGCCGCTCGGTTTCCCCGAGAAAACCATCGTGGGCGGCCTGCAATACAACGGCGGCATTACCGACAAGGTGTCGTATTCGCTGGCTATCGCGCGCCGCGCGGTGACCGACAGCCTGCTGTCGTATGCGGGCGCACGCGATTCAGGCTCCGGCCTCGAGTGGGGCGGCGTCACTTCCAACGGCGGCCTCGGCAGCCTCGCATGGGACGACGGCACCAGCGGCCTGTATGTGAACGCCGCGTATCAGTTCTACCAGGGCTACAACGTTGCGAGCAATAACGCGGTCAAGGGCGGCGGCGGTGTCTATACACGCGTCTTCAAGGATGCCGATCAGACGCTGACGGTCGGCGTGAACACGACACTGATGCGTTATGCCAACAACCTGTCGTACTTTACCTATGGCCAGGGCGGGTACTTCAGTCCGCAACAGTACGTGATCCTGAATCTTCCGGTGGAATGGACTGGGCGCAATGGTCAGTTTACTTATGACGTGAAGGGCTCGATCGGCGTGCAGCATTATCGTCAGGACGCGTCGAACTACTTCCCGCTCAATGACGGCTCCAACCGCCAGGCCACCGCGGCTGCGGTCGCCAAACTGATCGGCACAGGTGTGGATAGCGGTGCGGTTTATCCGGGGCAAAGCAAGACCGGGCTGTCCTATTCGCTTAGCGCGGTGGGCGAATATCAACTGGCGCCGCAACTGGCGTTTGGGGCGACCGCTTCGCTCGGCAATGCTTATGAGTATCGCGAGTGGCTTGCCGCTGTTTATGTGCGGTATAGCTTTAGCAAACAGACGGGATTGCAGCCGTTCCCGCCTACGCCGCTCACATCGCCTTATCTGTCGTTGTCGAACTAGCGGTCTTTTCTTGGGCGGCGATGGCGCGCGCCCAAGGCTCAACGCTCAACGCTCCACGCGCGGCCTCGGAACATGGCCGGTGCGCTCGATACCGACCTGACGCCTGACGTGTGTCCGGCTCAGGCAGCGTATTTCGTGTGATGTTTTGCCCTCGCGCCACATCGCGTCGCGCGCCCTTCTTTCCGCTTTGCACCACGCTTTCCGGGTAGCCCAAGTAAAGGTTGCCACGCGTGACCCTGCCCTTCGCCCGCATTGTTCGGGCAGCCCCATAAAGCACGCTCGACCCCGTCACCAACCGGACGTTGTCGCCTACAATTATTGCTGCCGCGTGGCCGCTTCGCGCCCGCGGCGCACGGCAGAAGATTCACCCCACCGTTTGCTGGGCATTCACGCGCCATGCGCGTCGGCAGAGTGGGAACACACTCATTGACGTGAACTCTGTGGAGCGCAGCAATGCCCTTTCCGGCACAAGACCACGGCTGCCCCGGCTGGAACGGGGAAATGGCGCGGCGCATCAGCGAATTCGACTGGCGCGCGACCAGCCTCGGCCCGATGGAAGAATGGCCGCGCAGTCTCACTGCCGTCGTTCAAATGCTGCTCGCTTCGCCCGTGCCCCTCGTGCTTCTGTGGGGCAAACCAGGCTACATGATCTACAACGACGCCTACGCGATCTTCGCAGGCGGACGGCATCCGTATCTGCTCGGTTGTCCGGTCGAACGCGGCTGGCCGGAGGTCGCCGAGTTCAACCATCACGTCATGGAGACCTGTCTGGCCGGCGGCACCCTGTCGTATCGCGACAAGGAACTGGTTCTGCTGCGCGACGGGAAACCCGAAGACGTCTGGATGGACCTGTACTACAGTCCGGTCGCCGACGACAGCGGCGCCCCTGCGGGCGTGCTCGCGATGGTCGTCGAAACCACTACCCGCATACTGACCGAACGCTGGCGCCAACGCGCCGAGGCGGAACTGCACGAAACCAACGAACGCTTGCAGCTCGCGCTCAATACCGGCGCCGTACTCGGCACCTGGGTGCTCGATCTGCGCACCGGCACCGGCACCGTCACCGGCGACGAGCGCTTCGCGCGCACCTTTTCGTTTCCATTGGAAGAAGCCGCGAAAGGAGTCGAGCGCCAGGCCGCAACGCAGGTGATCCATCCCGACGACCAGCCGCTCAACGATCGCCTGACTGCCGAAGCGATACGCACCGGCCAGCCGTTTCGTGCCGAGTACCGGATTCGCCGCGCCGATGGCGACTATATGTGGGTGCAGGCGAACGGCCAGTGCGAGTTCGACGACGAGGGGGAGCCGACGCGCTTTCCCGGCGTGCTGATCGACATTCACGAACGCAAGATCGCCGAGCAATCGCTGCGTCAGTTGACCGAAACGCTCGAACAACGCGTTGCCGATGAAGTCTCCGCACGGGCGCTCGCCGAAGAGCAGTTGCGCCAGGCCCAGAAGATGGAAGCGATCGGCAGCCTGACAGGCGGTGTCGCGCACGACTTCAACAACGTGCTGCAAGTGATCAACGGCAATCTGCAGATGCTCGCCGCCGATACCGACGGCAATCCGGCCACGTTGCGGCGTTTGTCGGCCGCGACCGATGCCGTCAAACGCGGCGCGAAACTCGCCGCGCATCTGCTTGCCTTCGCGAGGCGCCAGCCGCTCTCGCCTATCGTGCTGAACCCACGCCGCCTGCTTTCCGGCATGAGCGAGATGCTGCACCGCGCGCTCGGCGAGACCGTCAAGATCGAGACGGTGTTGAGCGACGACCTCTGGCATGTGCAGGTCGATCGCAACCAGCTCGAAAACGCCCTGCTCAATCTTGTGATCAATGCGCGCGACGCCATGCAGGCAGACGGCACGCTCACCGTACAGGCGACCAACCGCGTGCTGGACGTCCAGTTTTGCCGTGGCAAGCCGGAGCTCTCGCCTGGCGAGTACGTGGTGTTCTCGGTGACCGACACCGGTATCGGCATGAAGCCCGAAATCCTCGAGCACGTGTTTGAACCGTTCTTCACCACCAAGCCCGACGGCCATGGCACCGGCCTCGGCTTGAGCATGGTGTTCGGCTTCGTCAGGCAAAGCGGCGGCCATACGTTGATCGACAGCCAGGTGGGGCGCGGCACCACCGTCTCGCTGTATTTTCCGCGCTGCTGCGAGCCGGAAACAGCCGAAACCGCCGATCAGACCGCGGCGCCGGTGGGCGGCCGCGAAACGATTCTGGTGGTCGAGGACGATGCGGATGTCCGCCTGACCGCCGTCGAAATGCTCGCGCAACTCGGCTACAAGGTGCTGACTGCCTCCAGTGGGGATGCGGCGCTCGATTTCATCGATAGCGACGTGCCAATCGATCTGTTGTTTACCGATGTCGTGATGCCCGGCGTGGTGAAAAGCGTCGAGCTGGCGCAGCGTGCGGCAGCGCGCTCGCCCACGGTGCCGACACTTTTTACATCGGGCTACACGCGCGACGAAATCGTCCACCACGGCAAGCTCGACGCCGGCATCACGCTGCTCTCCAAGCCGTACCGGCGCGACGATCTCGCGCGCAAGGTGCGCAGCGTACTGAGCGCCGGCATAGCCAGTGTGAGCGATAGACATATCTCCGCTTGCGTGCCGCGCGCGGGCTACGATCCGGCCCACGCAGGCGCAGCATCTGAAGCGTCCGACCCACGCGAAAGCATGCACGCGCAGGCACGTCAACCCGGCACGTCGGCTCGCGTGCTGCTGGTCGAAGACGACACCGATTCGCGCGAAGCGCTCTGCGAACTGCTCGGTGCACTGGGACTGGACTGCACTGCGGCCGCCAGCGCCGAAGAAGCGCTGCCGCTGGTACCCGCCCAACGCTTCGACGTCCTGCTCACCGACCTGACATTGCCCGGCATGTCCGGCGACAACCTGGCTCGCGCGGTGCTCAGTCAACAGCCGGACATCCGCGTGCTGGTGCTCTCTGGCTACGGCAAGAACGCCGAGATCGGCGAAGCCATTCCGGGCGCGCGGCTGCTCGGCAAGCCGCTCGATATCTCGCAGTTGCGCTACGAACTCGCGGAGTGGCTCGATCATACCGAGGCGGCTTCCTAGCGAAGCGTCTTTCACGCAAGCACACGAGGCCGCCAATGGACATTCAATGCGGAACCGCTGGCTGGACCGACAAGACGCTGATCGCCTGTAAGCGTTTTTACCCACGTGGCAGCAGCAGTGCGGAAGCGCGGCTGCGTTTCTACGCGTCGCAGTTTCCGCTCGTTGAAGTCGATTCGGCCTACTATGCAATGCCGTCGCCCGCGCATTCGCAGATGTGGAGCGAGCGCACGCCGGCAGGATTCACATTCAACTTCAAGGCGTTTCGCCTCTTTACCGGCCACCAGACTTCGCCCGACGTACTGCCCAAAGACATTGCGATGGCGCTGCCGGCCGGTACCACCGGCTCGCGCAAGAAGAACGTCTACTACGCCGAACTCCCCGCCGAGATCATCGACGAGCTCTGGCGGCGTTATCTGGACGCGCTCGAACCGCTGCGCGCAAGCGGCCGTCTCGGCGCCGTGCTGTTCCAGTTCGCGCCGTGGATCACGCGCTCACCGGACGGTCTCGCGCTCGTCGAAGCCTGCCGGGCGCGCATGGCAGACTACTTGATAGCCGCCGAATTCCGCAATCAATCCTGGTTCGACGATCAGCACGCGCAATGGACGCTGGACTTCCTGCGCGAGCATAGCCTCGTCCATGTGATCGTCGACGCGCCGCCGGATGTGACGAACCGCGTGCACACCGTGTGGGAAGCGACGCATCCTCAACTCGCGATGGTACGTTTGCATGGCCGCAATACGCAGACGTGGGGCGCGACGGGTACGGCGAGCGCGGCCGATCGCTTCAACTACGACTATAGCGACGCCGAACTGAGCGAACTGGCGCCGTCGATCCGCGCAATCGCGACACGGGCAGGCCGGACGCACGTGATCTTCAACAACTGCTTCGAAGACCAGGGGCAACGCAATGCGCGTTCGCTGATGAGCATTCTCGGCGGAAGCGCTACGTTGGCGTAGGGCGTGGCGGGCGCGGGAAAACGATCAACGGCACGCTGACGTCACGCTCGCGATACTTCTTTTTTGCCGTTACCATTCGTGGCCTGATCGACATCTTTCAACGAGGCGCTTATGCCTTTGATTCTACGTCGCGCGGAATTGAGCGACGCTGAGGAACTTGCAGGAATGTACCTGCGATCGCGCAACGAGTTGGCGTCCTACGCGCCAATAATTCACTCCGATGCATCGGTGCGCGATTGGCTCGCAAACGTACTCATTCCATCTGGCAACGTCACCGTAGCCGTGGACGACGGTACTATCGTTGGAATGGCGTCTCACTCGGTTTCCGAAGGCATCGGCTGGCTTGATCAACTGTACATTTGCCCTCGTTTCAAACGCCGTGGAATCGGCACACTCCTTCTGGAATCCGTTAAAGCGCAGATCAACGGGGACCTGCAACTGTACACATTCCAGATGAACACCTCTGCAGCCGCTTTCTACGAACATCATGGGTTCGTCGCAGTTGAATACAGTGACGGAAGCAATAACGAGGAGCAATGTCCCGATGTTCTTTACCGGCTGACGCGGCACGGTGATCCCGTAGGTTAACGAACCAGGGGCCATTCAGCCGTGCCGCGGGCCAGACATTCAGACGCCGCTGAGACGGCTACAACCTGGCCTGCCGCCTCGCCCGGTCGTTAATCACCTGATGGCGCCGATGATCGGTCATCTTCTTCCACCCTCGAATTTCATCGAGGGTACGAAAACATCCAACGCACAGTTTGGTCTTGCCATCGAAGGTGCACACGTTGATGCACGGTGACTTGACTGCCATGTGTCAGGCCACCGCGTGCGACGGTTGGACCTCAACGGTGACGTGCGACAGTCCCTTGAAGCGCCCGAGCACCCCATGATAGAAGCGCGAGTCTCGCTGGGTTTCGTCTGTTGCCACTGACACCACGGCACTCATGTGACCGGGACCCACCCGCCATACATGCAGGTCAACAACCTTGTCGCCGCGGTCTTCGATAGCGTGACGCACGTTCTCCGCCATGCGCCGGTCGGGGCTCATGTCGAGCAGGATCGCGCTCGTGTCACGCATCAGGCCGTACGACCAGTTTGCAATCACCAATGCGCCGATCACACCGGCGAGCGGGTCCATCCAGAGCCAGCCAAATGCGCGCGCCAATACGAGGCCAATGATCGCCAGCACGGAAACCGCCGCATCCGCCATGACGTGCATATAGGCGGACCGGATGTTATGGTCGCGGGTCGCCGCTTCATGTGCGTCGTCGTGGTGTTCATGTTCTTCGAACTCGACTTCGTGCGCGCCGTCCGGCATCCGCACGATGGCCTTGAAGGCGTGCGGCTCGGGAATGTCTTCCACCGACTCCAGATAGCCGCCACGGTCCGCCAGCGCGAATGTCTGCTCTGTCCCATCGGGCCGCACCGTCGTAACGGAAACCGCCGAAGCATCCAGTCGTGAAGCCTGCGTCGCCGGCGTAATGCGGAAAACGGGTGGCACACCGTCCTCGAAGATGGAAACGGCAAACACGCCGGATGGGGCGAAAATCTTCTGCACTTCCTCTTCGTGAGCGTGGTCATCATGACCATGACCGTGTCCGTGGCTATGACCGTGGCTGTGTCCATGACCGCCGCCGCTCAGCAGCCACACGCTTGCCAGGTTCACAAGCAAGCCAACCACGGCGATAGGAATGGCTTCACCGAAATGAATGGGTACCGGCGACAGAAAGCGCGACACCGCCTCGTAGCCGATTAGCACGGCAATCATCGCGAGCACGATGGCGCTCGTGAACCCTGCGAGGTCACCGAGTTTGCCGGTACCGAACACGAAGCGGGAGTCGCTGGCGTGCTTGCGTGCGTAGGTGTACGCAAGCGCGGCAATCAGCATCGCGCCGGCATGCGTGGACATATGCAGACCGTCGGCGACGAGCGCCAGCGAGCCGAACATACTGCCGCCGACGATTTCAATCAGCATCATCGCGCTGCACAATGCAATCACGGCCCACGTCTTGCGCTCGTTCTTTTCGTGACCAACACCCAGAAAAATGTGGTCATGTCCTGCGCCGAATGCGGCGTCTTTGAAATCGCTCATTTTTGACTCTACTTGAAATAGCTGTGGACAACTTCAATGAGTTGTTCCGTCGCGCTGACACCACCTTCCTCACCGTTTTCCGCGTCGACAAGGTGGTCCCTGATGTGGTCTTCCAGCACGACCGCAAGCAGACCGTTCATCGCTCCGCGACAACTCGTGATCCGCTGCAGCACGTCCGAACAGCCGTGCTCTTCCTCGAGCGCCCGTTCGATGGCTTCGACCTGCCCCTTGATGCGGCGGACCCTGTTGAGGAGCCGCTGTTTTTCATGGATTGTGTGACTCACTGTGCGACCTCCAAATAGCCCCATGGGGTATGCAATAGACGCGAGTCTAGCATAGGGGGTGGGGGTATGTTGAATACTTTCGTGCGACGAATCGAATGTGTGCCGTAGACTGTGGGTTCACGGTTCGCAATCGTGCCGTTTGGCGGTTGCCCATAGGGCATTCCAGACCAGCATCATTCGACGGCTGATCCGCGCCGAAACGTGCCGGATGGGTAACGGGGGCGTCCCGGCCGATGCCGGTGCCCGTGCAGGTGGCTTTCGTTAGAATCTGTTTTCGATCCTCATATTCATCTATAACCGGAGACAAACGTGCCAGGCTTACTTCCCGATGTCGACCGCGAGGGACTCCTCGAATATTCAGTCGTTTACACCGACCGATCCATCAACCATATGTCGCAACTTTTTCAGGGAGTCGTACGGGATATTTCCGGCGCCCTGAAAAAAGTCTATAACGCGCAGTCGGCCGTTATCGTCCCGGGCAGCGGGACTTTCGGCATGGAAGCCGTCGCCCGGCAGTTCGCGACGAACCGGAAGTGCCTGGTCATCCGCAATGGCTGGTTCAGTTTCCGCTGGTCGCAGATTTTCGATATGGGCGGCATCCCGTCTGAATCGATTGTGTTGAAGGCGCGTCCGGTCGAACAAGGAAGGCAGGCCGCCTATGCACCGCCGCCGATTGAAGAAGTGGTCGCTGCGATCAGGGAAAACAAGCCGGATCTGGTCTTTGCGCCGCATGTCGAAACCGCGTCCGGGATGATGCTGCCCGATGCCTATTTGCGCGCGGTGGCCGACGCGGTTCATGCCGTCGGCGGCATGTTTGTACTGGATTGCATCGCCTCCGGCACGGTCTGGGTCGACATGAAGGCGAGCGGTGTTGACGTGCTGATCAGCGCGCCGCAAAAAGGATGGAGCGCATCGCCCTGCTGTGCACTGGTCATGCTCAGCCCGCTCGCCCGCGAAAGAATCGACGCCACGACCAGCACCAGTTTCGCTTGCGATCTTCGCAAGTGGCTGCAGGTTATGGAAGCCTACGAGAACGGTGGATTCGCGTACCACGCCACGATGCCGACGGACAGTCTCGCGACGCTGCGCGACGTCATGAAGGAAACCGAGGCATATGGCTTCGAGAAGGTGAAAGCGGAGCAGCTCGAACTCGGTGCGCGCGTTCGCTCACTGCTGAGCGCCAGGGGTTTCAGAAGCGTGGCGGCCGAAGGTTTTCAGGCCCCGGGTGTCGTGGTCAGCTATACCGACGATGACGGCATTCGATCCGGCAAGAAGTTTGCTGATGCCGGCTTGCAGATCGCGCCGGGCGTTCCTCTTCAATGCGACGAGCCTGAAGACTTCAAGACTTTCCGCATCGGACTATTTGGTCTCGACAAACTGCATGACGTCGAAGGCGCGGTCGCGAGGCTTACCAAGGCGTTGGACCGTATCCTTTAGAGCGCATTTCCGGAGCATGTGTGCACGGCTTGTGGTCCTCGCGGCTGCATCGGCAGGGGTGCTCCGGAAACTGCCGGTATAGCTATGCGCACGCTTCGGCGCTAACGGTCGCTCGTGCGAGCCGGGATAGTGCCGATGAATGCCCGCTATCCGCAACTCAGCTATCCAAATACAACGTAACCGGCTAATCCGCCGCGGAGCCAATGTGGTGGCGATACTGATGCTCTACTGGGCATCGATCCAGATCGCATACGGTTTCGTCACAAAGACGGCAATTGCGGATCGCAGTCGTCGCATCAGTGGACATGAGGGACAGAAGCTGCTCGCACATAGCGATCAGCTTCGTTTGCGCCCGTTCGGGAAACTGATCAGTGAGCTTGCTGATGGCTGTCTGGCGTGCAGAAAGCGCCACGTTCACGATAGCTCGTCCGGCTGGTGCAAGCGACAGGAAGACAGCCCGCCTGTCGGTTCCTGAATGCCGCTCGATATATCCGTCCTCGGCAAGACGCTCCACAAGCCGCACGACAGTGGAATGCGCAAGGCCCAGCAGCCGCGCGAGCGTGTCGATCGTAATAGCGGGCCGCTGGCTCAACAGGGTCAGCGCGAAGACCGTTGTTTCATGCAATCCCGTTTCCGTTGAAACAGCGTCGCGAATCCGGTCCATCATCGCTAGCGAAAGCGCACCAAGGAGATTGTCGAGTCGTTGCTTTTCCATACGAAGCCCGCTATTGTATGTATGTATCGTACACAGATATATTCACCGCATCAACCTCCCTGTTATCCGGACTTGCCTGAAGGCAAGCGGGTTCATGCGGGCTCCGCGTAGTCTGGATGCCGACATGGAGTGGATCAAGATGGATGCTCTCCTGACAATATCGACCATTGCGCCGTGGTCCAGTCATTTCTTGCGCAGCGGCCCGCTCCGCTGGGCACCGCTTCGCCCTGTCTAGCTTCCGTTTCGATTCCTGCCGCATTTCCGGGACGCCGCCACAGCCGCGGCGCGGGCACCTGTTGCCTGACGGTCTACAACGAGGAAAATCATGCAACTATTCGAACTGATAGACGCGGCGCCTTGCCACGATTCGAAGGAGGCATCGTACGGGGCGGATATCGACGAAACGAATGCACTGCTCTTTTCAACGCGCGACAAGACCGAAAAGAGAGCAATCCTGTTCAACTGGGCGAAAAAATTCCAGCCTTGTATCCTCGGCCGCCTGGGTTCGTCCGGAAAGCGAGGCATCCAGATTTCTGTATTCGTCATCGACGAGCAGGATGTCGCACGGGGCGACTCACACCTCCAGCGATATCTCAGGCAATGTCGTCGCGACTGGAAAGACCAGTGCGCGTGCGGAGAGAGCGACGCTGTGCTTTATTTTCTGAATGTAGAGAAACTTAGCCGCGTCCCGCCATCCAGCCACCTGCTGGAGATTTTCACCCGATTCTCGGATCTGATTTTTCACGAATTCGGGCCGATACAGCCCGACGTCATCTATACGGAAGCTTCTCCGCTCAAGCTTGACGAGAAGCTGTACCTGTTCAAGGCCGGTATTAACCTCTTCCACACTACGGCACACCTGACGTCCAATCATGATCGAAGGATTCCTGGTGGCGCAGTCATTTCGATCAACGCTGTTGGCCACTATGCGAACAACATGGTCAGGCAGGGGCAGTTCAAGGATGTCGAAGATGCTGTGGCCAACATCCGCAAGTTTGCATGGCAGTCGATCGGCAACGGTGGAATCGGAGTCAACAATCCGGCACTGACCAGTTGGCACAACATCGATCCGAAAAACACCTGCCCGTTCGGCGAGCGCCCGAGCACAGTGCCTGAAAATTTCTCGATCGCAAACTACTCGGCGCGATATCACACGGACATCCTGATTCCACGCCGACTGACTGAAGTGCCAACCACCATGGGCGACCCTTCTGTTGAAGACTGGAAGTGGTTGACGATCGAGTATTTCACCGCACGCCAGTATCAACTCGGATCGATTGACTTTGGCATGTTCCATGGTTACCCGGTCGATGACGAGGCTATCTACTTCAATCCGTTTCCGCCGATACGTGCCGTCAACTCACCCAATCTGATCTATTGAGGTATGCAAATGAAATCGCATTCGGACGAACGTAAAGGAGTTCTGCTCACTATCCTCGCGACGCTTTGCTGGGGCGGTGGGATGGTGTTGAGCAAACGCAGCCTGAACACTGTGGACGAGAACAGCCTGTTTGTTGTCCAACTTATTTCTGCCTGGGCCTGCATCCTCATTTTGACGCTGACAGGAGGCAAGCTCTCGGTTCGGGAGTGGAAGCATGGCTGGCTGGGAATACTGGAGCCCGGAATCGCGTTTTACCTCGTCCTGCTCGGCCTTGCCCGAACGAGTGCAATCAACGCGACGATCCTCCAGTCGATGGAAGGGTTGATGATCATCGGTCTGTCGTTCGTCTTCTTTCGAGGCAAGGTTTCATCCCGCACGCTCATGTGGGGTTGCCTGTCGACTATCGGTGCGATCCTCGTGACCACGAAAGAGAGCATCCTGACAGGCATATCGATCGATTCGGGCGATTACCTCGTTCTGCTCGGTACGCTCTTTGCGGCAGCTTACGTCACGCTATCGTCCCGTGTGGTGGGCGGCGAGAACAGCGCGGAGTCGCTTCTGTTCTGGCAACTGAGTTTCTGCATCGTTCTGGTGATCGGCTATCTGATGTTGCGCGGTCAGTTTTCGCTGCATGCCAATCAGTTCAACGTCTACGCCGTGTCGTCCGGGGCACTGGCTTACGGGCTATCGTTCTATTTCTACCTGTGGGGTATGAAATATATTCCCACCAGTCTGTCAGCCATTCTGCTTTGCCTGACGCCAATTTTCGGCGTTTCCCTTTCGGTGCTGTTTCTTTCGGAAACGATCAACAGCCAGAACATTGTGGGTTTTGTAATGATCCTTCTGTCATCGATTTTTATCACACGGCAGTCGACGACGGAACCTCGATCAGCCGCAAGCTTTTAGGCGCCTTACCAGATTACCCATGGGTGGAATCCCCACTTCCTAACCTCGCCGCCCCTCACTTGAGCCCGAAAATCACGCCTTGACACCAAGACATCATGACGTCATGATGTCTCATATGAACACAGACCGAAGCAGCCAACTCCCTCTTTACGCCCAGGTCGAAGCGGTACTCGCCGCACGGATCGCAGACGGCACGTATCCACCCGGTACACAGCTACCCAATGAAGCGAGCCTGCTGGCAAGTTTCAACATCAGCCGCACCACGCTGCAAAAGACGGTGCAGAACCTGATTACGCGCGGCCTGATTGAAATCCGCCGCGGCAAAGGCACCTTCGTCACCCAGCCCCGCCTCACCCAGCCGCTCACCGAACTGAGCGGCTTTGTCGAGGATATGCGTGCGCACGGACGCCATCCGAGCGCGCGCCTGCTGGCCAGACAGATCGAAAACGCGAGCGAGGCCGTAGCGGCAAGGCTGGCGCTCGAACCGGGTACGCCTGTCGTCCACATTCAGCGCGTACGCATCGCCGACGGCACGCCGCTTTCGTTCGACGAAACCTGGCTGCCGCAAGACATCGGCGAAAAGATCGTCGAGAACGATCTCGAGGCGGAACCGATCTTTACGCTGCTCGAGGAGAAGTACGGCATCGCGCTGATCGAGGCCGAATACCGGCTCGAAGCAATCGCCGCGAATGAAGCCGTTGCGCGGGCGCTCGAGGTCGACGCTGGCAGCCCGATTTTCCTGATCGAGCGAACCTCGTATGACGGCGAAAATCGTCCGGTCGACTATGAAAAGCTGTATTACCGCGGCGATCAGATCCAGTTCGTCACCCGTCTCGCCCGGCGCAAGCCGAACCGCCCGTGACCGGCGTGCATGCGGCGGATCTGGGCTACATCCTGTGGCTCTTCGCGGTGTCGCTTGGCGCAAGCGCACTGGGCGGCATGCTCGGCATGGCGAGCGGCATTTTTATCGTCCCCATCCTGACCATGTTCGGTCACCTCGACATTCACGTCGCCATTGGCGCCAGCATCGTTTCGGTGATCGCCTGTTCATGCGGGGGCGCCGCGCCCTTCCTGCGCGCCCGCCTGACCAATATCCGGCTCGCCGTGGTTCTGGAAACCGCCACCACGCTGGGTGCATTGTCCGGCGTGCTGCTGAGCGGACTCATTCCGGTGCCCGTGCTGTTTTTCATTTTCGCCGTCGTTCTACTGCTCTCAGCCCAGCAAATGCTCGCACGGCGCGCCGATCCGATCGCGAGCCTGGCCGCTCACGCGCCGCACGCATCCTCGTGGGGCGCTTCGTTGCGGCTGGATTCGAGCTACCCGGATCGTGCGCTCGGGCGCGACGTCGACTATCGCGTGCAACGCGTGCCCCTGGGCTTGGCCCTGATGGTCGGTGCGGGTCTGATTTCGGCGTTGCTCGGCATCGGCAGCGGCGTTCTCAAGATTCCGGCAATGGATACGGCGCTGCGCTTGCCGATCAAAGTCTCGTCCGCCACCTCCAATTTCATGATCGGCGTGACGGCGACGGCCAGTGCCGGTGCTTACTTCCTGCGCGGCGAGATCGTGGCGGCAATCGCGGGCCCGGTGGCCTTGGGTTCGGTCGTCGGCGCGGTGCTCGGTGCGCGCGTTCTCACGCGCGTATCGGGCGACAAGCTGCGCGTGCTCTTTGTCGTAGTGCTTACGGTGCTCGCCGTGCAGATGCTGCTCGAAGCATTCGGTGTCCACCTCGGCGGAGCGGCGGCATGAACCGCATCGTATCCACCGCGGGACGGCTCGAACACTGGCTCGCGAAGCTCCTGCATTACGGCACATGGGCGGCAAGCGGCATCATTGCGACCGGCCTTGCAATTAGCCTTCTGAGCCAGCGCGCAAGCCCCCCCGGCAGTGCCCTGCCCGGCATGCCTGTTGTAACCGCCGGCATCGCGCTTTTTATCCTGTTGCCGGTAATGCGGCTTATATTGATGTTAGGGATGTTCCTGCATCAACGCGACTACCGGTTTGGCGCGATTGCTGCGCTCGTGCTGCTGATCGTCGCGGCGGGCTTGCTGGCCGGCGCTGCCTGATCTGCTCGGCACGAACGACCCTGGGTATGATGCGAACGCGCGCCGGTTAGTGTGAGAATCAGCGCCGCGCGGTGTCATTACGCGCTGTCATTACGCTTTCTTGCCGCACCTTGTCATTGCGTTTCGATTTGTAGTTGCAGCCGCGTCTTGCGCGGCATTTCTTCCAGCCACGAGAACCATCATGCCCGCCCAACACGACGAAGTTCCCACCGCCAGCACCAAGCCGGACAAGGCAAAGCGCAAGGATCTGTCCATTGTGTCGCGCAACCTGCTGATGGTTGCGGTCGGCGTGGTGGTCTTCGCGATCGTGGCGACGGTCGTACTCTACGGTCCGATTACCTACGGCGACGAGATTCCCAACTTCGGCATCATTCTGATGCTGACCGTGCCGGTTATCGCGGGCGTGGCCTTCCGGGTGGGACTGGACGCGTGGCTGGACAGGAAATGAGCGGGCTCGACTAGGGCGTGAGCGAGAACACCAGCGGCAACACCACCCACACCTCCAGCCCACCACCCTCACGCGCATGAAACTGCAAACCGCCGTGGTGCAGCCGCGCGATCCGCTCGACGATCGCCAGCCCCAAGCCGGTGCCGCCACTATGCGCACGAGCATTGTGGCCACGCTGAAACGGCGCCTTCAGTTGCTCCAGCTCTTCTGCGGATAGCCCTTTGCCGCGATCGCCAACCGCCACATACACGGCTTCGCCCGTGGCCCAACTTCGCACGGCGAGTCCGCTGCCGCCATAGACGATCGCGTTCTGCATCAGGTTCATCAGGAGCCGCATCATGCTGATCGGCCGATACGCGATGGCGGGCAACACCGCGAGCGAGAGTGCAAACTCGTGGCCGAGCCCCGCGAAATCGCCGGCAAGCCTTTCGATCAACGCATTGAGATCGCCCGGCTCGGCGGCTTCGCGCTCGCCACTGCCCGCGTAATCCATGAATTGCTGCAAGATCGTCTCGATCTGGTCCAGATAAGACTCGGCGGCCACCACAAAGCTGCTGTCGCTGCCGTCCGGCATCGCCATGGCCATCGCGAGCCGCAGCTTGGTGAGCGGCGTGCGGATGTCGTGTGAGATGCCCGCCAGCATCAACGCGCGCGTCGCCTCGGCCTGCTGCAACGCATGCGTCATCTGATTGAATGCACTGCTGACCTCCGCGATCTCGGTCGGACCGTCGGTTGGCAGTGGCGCAGGCGTTTCACCGGCGCTCACGCGCCGCGCCGCGCGCGTCAACTGCCGCAGCGGCTGGTTGAGGTGGCGCTGGATCACGTAGCCGGTCAATGCCGCCAGCGCGCCCAGGCCGAGCGACAACAGGATCGCGGCGTCGAGTCCGGCGCCCTGCGCGTCCTCCGGAATCGGCAGCGCGATCCAGTACGGCGCGTGCGGCGCATCGGCCGGCGCATGCATGCGAATCCACAGGCGCTGGCCACCTTCGGATTGCCAGAGCGCAGGCATATCGGCAGGCAGGTGCGCGCGCAAGCTGCCGAGAAACACGTTGCGCTGATAACTGCGATAGGCACGCAATAAACTGGGTGCCGGTTCAACGGTGGCTTCCGCGGGTAACTGCGCGCGAGCATCGAGGCGCGCGGTCAATTCGGCGCGCGCGTTCGGCGGCGTGGCCTGAAGCAGGCCATCGAGCGTCGTCACATAGGTGGCAAACACCGCGCCCGCACGCTCGACGCGAGGCCGCTGCACATAGTGCAGCAGAACGCCGAGCGAACACACCTGGCTTAGCATCACCAGCACGATCAGCAAGGCGATATTGCGCGCCAGTAGCGTTCTTGGCAGCGCCCGCTGCAGCCACGCGCGCGTCATGAGTCGACGTCCGCGACCAGCATGTAGCCGACGCCCCACACGGTCTTGATGAAACGCGGTTTCGACGGGTCTTCCTCGATGATCTGCCGCAGCCGCAGCACCTGGACGTCAATACTTCGATCGAGCGCGTCGTGATCACGACCACGGGCGCGCGCCAGCAGATTGTCACGGCTCACGGGCCGGTTCGGCGAAGAAGCCAGCGCAACCAGCAGCAACATCTGCGCCGAATGAATCTCCAGCAATGCTCCCGTGCGTGAGAGCTCCTGCTTGCCGACATCGAGACTGAAATCGCCGAAACGCACGCTCTGCGAAGTCACGGTGACATCGCCCGAGGCGATCTTCTGGCGGCGCAGCAGCGCATTGATTCGCGCTACCAGTTCGCGCGGCAGGAATGGTTTGGCGAGATAGTCGTCGGCGCCGATTTCGAGGCCCGCCACCCTGTCGAGCGGATCGCCCTTGGCAGTCAGCATCAGGATCGGCAGCGTTTGCCCCTGCTCGCGCAAACGTGCGCAGATGGCAAGGCCGTCTTCTTCGCCGATCATCAGATCGAGCACCAGCAGGTCGAACGGCTCGCGCTCCAGATAACGGTCGAGGCGCTTGCCGTCTTCCGCGACGCGCACGTCGAAACCGTGGCCGCGCAGGAAACGCTGCAGCATGTTGCGCAGTTCGGCTTCGTCGTCGAGCACGATAATTCTGGCGGGGCGTTCCATACGAAAGCTCCTCGGTTCAGACGTCGGGCGGTGCATGGCGCGCCGCGAGCCGTTTGGCCTCGCGCTGCACCCGCACCTGGAACGACAGGATAAACAGCCATCCTACGATCCTGCCGATGTCCGCGCGGCTCAGTGCGCTGCCCCGCGTTCCTGCATGAATGCCACGATCTGCGGCAACGTAATATAGCCCGCTTTCTGCGTGTCGATTTCATCGAAATGCTTCGCGACCATCGGCATGCCCGCGGCGGCCTGTGCTTTCGTGAGCTTGCCGTCGTTCGTGGTGTTGGCATTCGCAAAGCGCGTCTGCAGCTGTTGCGCCATGCGCTCCATGCGCTGGGGATTGCCGCCCTGCGGTGCGGCCGTTTGGGCGAACGTGACGGTGGATGCGCAGCACAGCAGCACAACGGCGATCAACTTCTTCATGACTGACTCCTTCGATTGAGTCATCGTGCGTCGCCTGCAAACCGCCGCGATCCGTTCGATGACAGGCCGAATTCTTGAGCAAGCCCAGCCGGAAGGCAATTTCAGAATCATGTCGCCATATTTCAAGGTTTCGTGACGCTGCCACGGCGGGCGCGCGCTACCTGTCCAACGCGGTGTCCAACGCCTCATGCGCTTGATACACCCGCACGCTTGTCTTCCGCCCCACTTTCGCGCGACATGAAACGACATAAGTTCGCGCTGCCGTTTCGAACGCCATTTGCGTATCTTTCGTCTGCCGGCGCCACAAACATCCTGGCGCCTCAAGGACCTCAAGCCTGCCAGCGGTCCTGGCGGGTTATCAAGCAATCCGAATCAGTCGCGTGGCTTCCTGCAGGGAAGACGCGCCGTGCCGTTCAAAATGCCTCAGGAGCAACAAGTGAGTATTCGTCTCGTCTGCGCCTCTACCTTCACCGCCATCGGTCTGGCCTGGTGGTCCACCGCGTTCGCCCGGCTGATCGTCACCCTGCCCGCTGCCGTGGTCTACGCACCGCCGCCACGCCCCGTCTATTACTACGGCTACACGCCGCTCAAACCGGTCTATGTGGCGGCACCGCCGCCCGTTCCCCGCCCCCAGACTGGCGCGAATTAAATCATGCACAAGACTGGTTTCTTCCGAAGGCCGCCCTGACAGGACGGCGTCAACCCATCAGATCAATACAGGCGTTTGAAAGCTCGATGTCAACTCAACAAGGCGGCGTGCGGTACGGCGCTTGCTACTCGTTTCGTACTGGTTGTACCACCGTCTGGAGTCCCCGTCTGGAGTCTATTGGTTAGACCTATCTGTCCCACCGACGGCCTCCCGTCTACACGTTTCGTTGCCCATTCATCTCTTCTTCAGGAACGATAGATGAGCTTTCAACAGATAGACAAAGAGATTGCCCATCTCGAACTCGTATTCGGGCAGATTTCCGCCAACGATCGCATTCCGCTGTCCTATTGGCGCCAGCGGCTGCTCATGCTTCCCAGAACGTCGCTGATGCCCGCACAGCGCGCTCGTCTCGCGCGGCTCGACACCGTGCTGCGTGCACTCGAACAGTCCGTGCGAACGCTGGCGGCCGAGCCGCCCATGCGTCCGACGGGCACCTAGCCTAGATCAGGATCCGCGCGGCCAGCGCCAGCGCGAGGGCCGGCAGCATCACCACGATCCCAACTTTCAGGAATTTCATGAAGCTCACGTCCTCGCCCTCGCGGCGAATGGCGTTGAGCCAGAGGATGGTTGCAAGCGACCCCGTGATCGACAGGTTCGGCCCCAGATCGACGCCAATCATCAGCGCGTCGATCACGCGCTCCGGACTGTGCGCCTGCAGCACGGTCGAGCTGGCGATCAGGCCCGCCGGTAAATTGTTCATCAGATTGCTGCCGATCGCGATGATGGCGCCCGCCCAGCCGGCTGTCCCGCGCTCACTGTGCAGCGTCGCGTCTTGCAGCAGGTTGACGAGCGTCCTGATGACGCCGGTGTGATCGAGCATTTCGACCAACACGAACAACGCGGCGACCAGCGGCAGCACGCTCCACGATATTTCCCGAATCATCGGCAGCGGCGATTTGCGCTCCTGGATCAGCACCACCGCGGCGGTGAGCGCGCCGAGTATCGCCGTGGGCAGGCCAAGCGGGACATCGAAGGCGGACACCGCCAGCAGCGCGACGGCGGTCACCGCGATACCCGCAAGCGCAACGCGCCCGCTCGACGACAACACGAGCGGCTCGAGGTCGGTCTCGCAGGTGCCGGCAAGCGCCTCGCGCTGGCTCCAGCGCAACAGCACATAGGTCGCGACAATCGACAGCAGCGAAGGCAGCGTGAAACGCATCAGCCACGCGCCGAGCGCCGGCGTGTGATTGCCGTACAGCACGATATTGGCCGGGTTCGAGATCGGCAGCACGAAGCTCGCGGCATTCGCAATGAATGCGCAGATAAAGAGCAAGGGCAGCGGATCCGTCTTCGCTTTCCTCGCGGCGGCAAATACCGCCGGTGTGAGGACAACCGCGGTGGCGTCATTGGAAAGAAACGCCGTGATGACCACGCCGACCAGATAGACCAGTAAAAAGAGCTTTCGCGGTGAACCTTTGGCGTGGTTGACCGCGTAGACGGCGACCCAGTCGAACAGGCCTTCGCGGCGCCCGACTTCCGATAGCAGCATCATGCCGAACAGGAAGAGGTAGACGTCCGTGCCTTTGCCGACCGCCTCAATGGCCAGATCGACGGGAAGCAGGCCCAGCGAAACGAGTAATAACGCGCCGGCGACGGCCCACACGGCCTCGGGCCATTTGAACGGACGGGTAATGACCCCCGCCGTGGCGGCAATGGCAATACCCCAGGATAGAAAGACGGAATTCACCGGGCAAGTCCTGATTCTGATTTTTGATTTCTGATTTTTGATTGCGCGCGAGCGCGGTAATGGAGCGCAGCATAACTCATGGCCGCGGTGCAGCCGGAGTCGAGGCGCAAGTGGCGTGCCACGCCCTTGTGAACCTATACCCCAGAGACGCGTCGTTTGTACGTCAATGACGCAAGAGCCTCTGGCACCTGACCTCTTCGGGACATTATCTTTTGATGTATCAATACATCGTTCGTTTCAAAGGTCAGTCAGGTCCCAAGGACCTTGCGTATCCCGCGTGCAAAGCCGATATCGAACACTATCCGGCCTAGCTCGTTTACGATCTCGGCGTGGGTGCCCTCCGCCAAACCCTGCTTCTCGAGGTAATCAGCCGAGACACCTTTCTGCAGCGCTTCGCGCTCGGACGGCGTGAGGTGGCGAACGCGTCCTCTCAGGATTCCAACGGCTTGGGCGAGGCGCCCGATGGCTGGGAGCGAAAAATCGCGGGGCCCCGATTCGTGATGCCGGCGACAAATCTCGTGCATCGCCGCCAGTTTGGCTCGCCGATGCGAACGGCCGCCTTTGGCGAACAGCGCGTGCTTCAAGGACCGCCGCACGGTTCTATTCGGACAATAATCGCAACAAGCCTTCCGGGTCGACCGGTTTGGTCAGATGGTGATCGAAACCCGCCTCAGCAGAGCGCATGCGGTCCGTCGGCATGCCATATCCGGTAACTGCGATCAGAGTGATTGCGCCACCGGGTCCAGACTTCCGGAGTTGCTTTGCCACCTCGTAACCGTCCTGATCCGGAAGTCCGATGTCGAGCAGAACGACATCGGGGCCGAAGGTCTCCACCGCGGCGATTCCCGACATGCCATCCGAGCGGGTTTGCACATCGTGCCCTTCGATCGCCAGAAGCATCGCCAATGCTTCGCTCGCGTCTGTGTTGTCATCGATGATGAGGATCCGCTTCGCAGGCATCGGGGTGCGGACAAGCGGTGCATCAACGTCGCCCTCCGCACCGGGGGATGCGCCAATTGGCAGGTCGACGATGAACTCGCTCCCTGTCCTGCCGTCGCTGATTGCCCTGACCGAACCTCCGTGCAACTCGACGAGACGTTTGACCACGGAAAGCCCGACGCCCAGCCCGCTCTGGCGCTGATGGCCCGATGCGGGGCCCTGAACAAACATTTCAAAAAGACTCCCGAGCATCAAGGGCGGAATACCCCTGCCGTTGTCCTTGATGCTGAGCGAAAGCCGGCCAGCCGCCCGGGTCGCACGAAGTTGTATGGTGCCGCCCGCCGGAGTAAATTTTGCGGCATTGATCACGATGTTCTCAATGACCTGCGACAGACGGGTCGCATCCGCGTGTAAATAGACAGGCTCTTCCGGAAGCGAGACCGAGAGCGTGTGATGACGTTCATCGATGATCGGCTGGCAAACCTCGATCGCACTCTGGACCACGGTCTTCAGCAATACGGTCTGCCGGTTCAATTCAATGCTGCCGCTCGTGATCCGCGTGATATCAAGCATGTCGTTCACCAGGTGCATCATTGCCCGTACCTGTCGCTGTATGACACCGGCGGCCCAGTTTTTCCGCGCATCTCCCGCCGATTCGGAGACCAGCAGGTTGCCCGCAGAAACAAGTGCGGCAAGCGGATTGCGGAGCTCATGGCCTAGCATGGCCAGGAATTCGTTTTTCCGGCGGTCGGCAAGCGCAAGCTGGTCCGCACGCTCGCGAAGGTGTTGATTGCTCACGCTTCGATTGGAGAGATCACGTTCTGTCGACGCCACCCCCATGGCATTACCCGCATCGTCCAGCAGGAGCGACATGGTCATCCATACATCGATCACCCGCCCGTCCTTGGCGAGACGCCGCGTTTCATAGGAATGAAACGCTTCGTTGTGCAAGGCCTGCAGGATGAAATCAAGGTGATCCTGCCTTGCGCCCCTTGGCAGCATATTGGAGACGGACATGCGTAGCGCTTCCGCTTCGCTATAGCCGTACATGGCAGTGGCGGCCCTGTTCCATGCGAGGAAACGGCCATTCAGGTCGAATACCGTTATCGCGTCGTTGGAGTCCTGAACAACTGCCGCAAGTCGGCGCGAGCGCTCATCGGCGCGTTTGACGTGGGTGATGTCCGTCCATGTGACGACGACGCCGGCGGGCGCCTTGCCATGAAGCGCGACATAGGGCGTGACCCGCCGCACGTACCATTGCCGCGTAGCCGTTTCAATTTCCCTTTCCGCATTTCCCGTCGCACCAGAAAGTACCTGCTCTACATCCTTCGCCAACGTCTCGCCGAGAGGCGCACCCAGCACTTCGGCGAGAGTGTGCCCAGTATCAGGTAATGCCAGACCGAGCATTCGGGCCGCGCTGGGCGTAAATCGCTTTATCGTGCCTTGTCGATCGAGCAGTAACGTCGCAATCTCCGTGCTCGCGAGAAGACTCGTGACGTCTTCGGCGAGTGCCTCCGCCTGACCGATCTTGTGTTCGAGCTGGGCATTGACCTGGTTCAACTGTTCGTTAACCGCCTGCAACTCTTCTTTCGAAGTCTCGAGCTCCTCGTTGGCCGAGCGCAATTCCTCATTCATCGAAAGAATTTCTTCGTTCGATACCCGTAGCTCGCTGTTACTCTCTTCCAGCTCCTCAATGGTGCTGCCAAGGACGGACTGGGTCGTGCGAAGTTCGCTCTCCAGATGCCAGAGATCCGAATCGATGCCCGACGGGACTGGCGAAGCAGGCCGGTCAATGACGGGCAACCGCGCGAAAATGATGAGCAGGGCCTTGCCGGAATGCGTCGTATCGAAAGGCCGTGTGACGGTGATTTTTACTCCTGGCGTTTCGCCGTCCGACACCACCTCGCTGACAGGGGAGCCAGATTCGCTTTCGCCTGCCCGGCGCAACACGATACGCAATTTCAGGCGTAGGCTCTCCCGGGCCATATCGAGAATGTTGCCTGTCGGCTCTCCCGCTGGTTGCCCCAGATAGTCGTCTGCGGAGCCGCTTACATAGAGCACCTGATGTGCGGCATTGACCAGCACCGACGCGGCGTGATGTTCAGTCAGCAGGGTTGCGTTCACCAGTTCCGCGTAACCCTTGCTTCTCGCACCCATGCGCCCCGTCGGTGGGAATTCCTCGCGGCGCACCGTCAGTGTCGAAAAGCGGTAGCCGGAAACGCCGGGCGCCGCGGCCGGACTGCGCTGGTATATGCGCCAGGCTTTGGACATTTCCTGAAACTGGACGGAATCTGGATCCGTGCTTTCCGAGCGTCCGAGAAACAGATAGCGCTTCGGATTAAGCGAAAAATGAAAAAGCTCGAAAACCCGCTGCTGGGCTTCGGGCTCGAGATAAATCAGCAGATTGCGGCAACTGATGAGGTCGACGCGGGAGAATGGCGGATCGGCGATCAGGTTCTGCGGTGTAAAGAGGATCGTTTCCCGAAGGTCCTGCCGGACCTGGTATCCGTCGCCCTGCGGATGAAAAAAACGATCCAGCCGCGCCTCACCAAGTGGCAGCGCGACACCAGGTGTATAGATGCCGGTTCGCGCCCGTGCGAGGGCCGCACGGTTCACATCGGACGCGAGAATCATGAATTTTCGCGATCCGTTGCGCTTCTCGATTTCTTCGGTGAGCAACATGGCCATGGAGTACGCCTCTTCCCCTGTCGCACACCCCGGCACCCAGACGCGCAATGGCTGATCGCCTTCCGGCTCGTCGAGAAGGTCAGTCAGGACACGTTCGGCCAGCACTTTCCACGCTTCCGGGTCGCGGAAAAACTCCGTCACGCCAATCATCATGTCCAGACTTAGCGCGTCCGCTTCCTCAACCCGGCTTCTCAGTATGTCGCAGTAGGCGTCGAGACTGTTCACCCGGTTCACAGTCATGCGGCGGGCGATACGCCGTTCCATCGTTCCCCGCTTGTACCCTCTGAAGTCGGCGCCGGCCGCAGCCAACGCCCGAAGCACCGGGTCCAGATCGGCCGGATGCTCTTCGTTTTCCATGGCTGGCAGGCTCAAGGCAGCTGGGCGCTCGATGTAGTCGATCAACGCCGCAGGCATCTTGGCCACTGGCAGCACGTAATCGACCAGTCCCGTCGCGATCGCGTGCCTTGGCATCGCGCTGTGCTCAGCGGATTCGGGAGTCTGCGCCATCACCATGCCGCCCTCCGCCTTGATGGCGCGCAGGCCTGCAGCCCCATCGGCATTCGCCCCCGTGAGCACAATCCCGATGGCGCGCTCGTGTTGATCCGCTGCCAGTGAAGAGAACAACCGGTCGATGGGCATCGGTATCTCAGGGCGCCCCACCGCCGGTATCAGTTTGAACGTCCCCTGAGAAACGCCCACCAACACCTTCGGCGGAATGACGTAGACACATCCTGCTCGAATCGGCTCGCCATCTTCAATCATCGATACGGCCAGGGATGTATCCCTTGCCAGCAGCTCGGGCAGATGGCTTTCAGAATCCGGCGATAGATGAACGACGACCACGAAAGCGACGTCGTGTGGCATGGCAGAAGCCGCCCGGAAAAACTGGCCCAGGGCGTGCAGCGCTCCCGCTGATCCACCGATTGCCACGATTCGCGCAGGAGCCGGCGGTGCGACCCGCGAAGATTGTTCTTTTGAGCCGAGCATGTTTTGGGCACCGAATCCGCAGAAATGGGAGTGTAACGTGCCTTCCGCACCATGCCCCATAGAGGTCCGGGTCACATTTCGGTCAGCATTTTCTCACGCATCCGCCAACATACGGTTGGCTCCCCTGGTGGTTTGACGACCGCGACAAATACGCCGCCGGATTATGCGTGCTATTGCAGGTAGAGCAACGACCGTGCCATCGATATCTTCGCAAGATACGAATTCCGTTCGCTTCTCTTGCCGGCCACATATCGGTAGTCAGCATGGAGGATCTCCCTGCCGCACCAGGAATGACCAGAAGAAAATCAACATGGCAACGAAGGAGCAAGTCGCAGGAGGCTCACCTTTCCCCCGGAAGCGATCTGGGACGGCGGTCAATCTGTCGATTTCTTCTGCGAATGCAACAGGGTTGAGCTTTGTCTTTTAGCTGAGAAGCAGGCAACGGCGCGCACCTCGCAAACTCACGCCGTACTGCAAATTTATTCCTCCCAGCAGGCACATCCCGTGCGCCGGATGTTTTCGGCAGTTGATGCCTTGCACGGCAATTTCGCGGTGCAACAGCCAGGGCGTCCGCCCTGAGAGCCAGGCGCCCGGGGTCGGGTGCGACGGGGCTTGCCCTAGCCGCTGCCTGGCCAACCCATCGGCCTATTACCGCTTCGATCCTCGGCAAACCCGATTTCCGGTCGAAGAACGATTGTCTCGCGCCGATCACCGGAGATGTGTCATGTTTATCCACAACAAGCGTTTGCAGTACACCGTGCGCGTCGCGGCTCCCAACCCCGGACTTGCCAACCTCCTGCTGGAGCAGTTTGGTGGCCCACAGGGAGAGCTCGGTGCCGCATGCCGTTACTTTACGCAGGCCGTTGCTGAGGACGATCCTGGCCGGAAGGATCTGCTTTTCGACATCGCGACCGAGGAATTGAGCCACCTCGAAATCGTCGGGTCGATCGTCGCCATGCTAAACAAGAGCGCAAAAGGTCAGTTGGCCGAGGCTGTGGACGCCGAAGCAGAACTCTACCGGTCCATGACGGGCGGCGGAAACGATTCGCATACTACAGCGCTTCTCTACGGTGGCGGCCCCGCACTCACCAATTCAGCCGGTGTGCCCTGGTGCGCTTCCTATGTCGATACGATTGGTGAGCCGACCGCTGACTTACGATCGAACATCGCAGCAGAGGCTCGCGCGAAGATCGTCTATGAACGGCTGATCAATGTGACCGATGATCCCGGCATCAAGGAAACACTCGGCTTCCTGATGACACGGGAGATCGCGCATCAGAAATCATTCGAGAAGGCGCTGCATTCGATCCAGCCAAATTTCCCGCAGGGCAAACTTCCGGGTGTGCCCGAATACACGAGCGTCTACTACAACATGTCAAAAGGTGACGATGCGCCGCGCGGGCCGTGGAACGAAGGACCCGCATGGGAATATGTCGATTCCCCCGAACCGGCGGTCGATGGCGGTGACGGGCTGGCGACGGTCAATGTGTCGAAAAAGGACGTGAAGATGTTGCAGGCCATGGCGTCGCGGACCGCATCGGACACCTCGTCCGATCCGACGACGGGCGCTGACCTGGGCGCTGGGCAAACGGTATAAGTCCTCTGTGCGACAACGGCGAGTAGGGGAACTCGCCGCGTCTTTCCGCTTTCGATCGGTGGGCGCCGGTGAAGGTGAACCGACCCTAACGGTTCACGATGCTACACGGCGGCCAGCGCGTACCGCCGACAATGTTCAAGATAAGCGGTCTCATGGCTACCGGCGAGCTCGACCACGCTGCTCCAAAGCCAGGGCGGCGCATCGATAGTTTTCGACCGGGCCCGCCGGAGCTCTTTCAGCCAGGACGCTCGCGCGCCGTGATCCAGTTGCCGGGCATGGGCGATACCGACGACCTGCGCCAGGTAGCGCGCGACGTCCATCGCACCGGTCTGGGTCAACTGGTCAATCTCGAGCTTGATATCCTGTGGCAGCAGTTCGCGGATCACCACCGGGCGGTTTTGCAGCCGGCCAGCACGCATACGCTCCCCGAGAAATGGTGCAAGATGACGCGCGCCTTCGATAACGCGTTCTGCGTTATCTTTCGGCATGCTGACCCCGGCGTATCTCGGGGCAGCTGCCTTCACGCCCTCCTTTATATCGATCAGGCACAGGTCGTCGCCATCCACTACGCCGCCATCGACATCGAGGAGAACGGCGTAGCGCAGACGTCCTAACGAGCTACAGCCCTTGACCCAATACGCGGCGTCGAGCACAGACACTTCCCCATTATCTTTTCGTCCCTTCAGGCTCGTTGCGAGCTGGCTGATCGATCCCGTCTCGAACAGCGCCGAGATCTCAATTCTTTCGTCTTTTGTGAGTGGCCAGAAACGCTTTCCCAGCGGGATCGTCGGCGTCGTGTCCTCCAGGCGTTCGACTGCCAGATGTTTCCAGGAGCGACGTACCGCCTCTTTCATGACAACGAGCACGCTTTCAGGTCGTTTCAGGCCTTCAATTTCTTTCCGCTTTGTCGCCCGTTCGAACGCGCGCTCGTAACCGTCGGCGAGCGCTTCCAGCATATGGACGGTGGTCAGGCCCGGCAGGTCAGAGCCTCGCGCTGCCGTCGCCAGCGATAGTCCGAGCCGGATAAGATCGTGCGCCGGGTTGCCGATTACAGTCTGGTCCAGATCCCGAATCTGGATTTCCACGCGGCCCTGCGCGTCAGCAACCGGTCCAAGGTTGCCCGTATGGCAGTCGCCACAAATCCATACTGCCGGCCCGTCCGGCAGTGCCTTGCTTTCGCGCGCCTCAAGCCATTCATAGAACTGCATGGTGTTGCCGCGGACATAGGCGTGTGCCGAGCGCGCCATCTTCGCGTTTCGCATCGCGCTCAGCAGGGCCAGCCGCCCCTCCACGTCAGGAGGTGTTTTACCCCGTTTTTTTCCCATATTTTTCTCCACTGATGAGACGGCTCTGGATTGTGAAAACCTGGATCGAGTCACGATCGGACCAAAGACAGACACAGAAATGCGATGCTCAGATTGAGTCTGGCGACAGCCCGCCCGACTCCACCGTGGATGAAGCGCGACTCGTCCTGTCGCCTGTTTGCGAGCCAGGCTGAAGATCAACATCCGACAAACTTCCCGGCTGAACCAACGCTAACAGCTGCCTGAACGACGATGCCGCGACGGCAGCGGTGCCACGGTGCTCCTGGGTATCCTGCGGTGTGTCCGACATAAAACCGAGAAGAAGCGTGGCCGCCGGCGCCCGCTGATGGAGGCGGCGGAGCAGAATGCGTAGATACGCACTCGACTGTCCCGCATCGAGGGAAACAACGCAGATCGTCGTTACCGCCGACAGATCTACCTCTGCCAACTTCTTGCGGGAAAACTGCGCATAGTCGGCAATGTCTGTCTGGATCCCCTCCCGCATCAGAAGCTGAGCAGTGGCCGCCGCCAGCAGCTCGTCCAGTCCTCCCCGGCCGGCGATGCACAGAACCGGGCGGCCCGCTTGCTGCGTTATTTCCGGTGCTCCATTGGCGATAACAGAGAGGGCTGGTTCGGGGGGCGATCGCAGCGCGGGTAGGTCGCGCCCGGCGGGCGTCAACGCCTCCTCCCTAACCGGTTCGTCGATATCCTCAAGTCCATCGATAATATCGAGCAACGCTTCAGTGATACGCATGAGCTGGTCAGGCGGAATCACCCCGCGCATCATGTCGCTATGCGCGAGCTGTAACCCCTCCAGCATGACGCTGTCGTAATAGTCCACCAGTGTCATGTCCTTCAGCAGCGTTTCGGCCTGCTTCAACGCTTCTTCAGGATCGTCCGCCAGTATCCGTTGATAAAAGTTCGCCGGAGGAGTGAGTGGTGGCCGATCACCTAGAAGCACTTCGAGGAACTCCAGTTTGTCGACATGGCGTCCCAGAATTACAAGACACAGAGTAAGGGGCGTAGAAAGAACGAGTCCCACCGGGCCCCAGATCCAGCTCCAGAATATGGCGGCAACAATCACCGCGACGGGGGACAGCCCGGTGCTGTGGCCGTATAGCAAAGGTTCGATAACCTGGCCGGTGATCAGGTCAGTCGCAGCGAAAAGTGCCACTGTCCACAACAGCATCGACCAGTCAGGTCCTGTAGCCGCGAACGTAAGGGCGAGAAGGGCTCCGATCCACGTGCCGACATAAGGCACAAACCGCAGAAGCGCGGTCAGCACCCCGAACAGTACCGCGCCAGGAACACCGATGACAGCCAGGCCGATCGAGATGACAAATCCGACACCCACATTGACGCCGAACTGGGTCAGAAAATAGCGGCTGAGCCGGTGAGCGGTTTCGTCCATCGCGATCGTAGCGCGGTGTAGATCTCGCGAACCGAACAGTCTGATCAGCCGGTCGCGGAGATCCTCTCGCTGAAGGAGAATGAAGATGGCAACGACGAGCACAATGCCCGCCGTCTCAAGCGGGCTAATCACCGGCGATAGAAACCGCTGCGCAAGGGCGAACGGAGACGGCGGCGGTTCCTGGACTGCAACGGGCATGGGTGCCTTGTCCGCCTGCTTTGCCACCCCGGAATCTGATGCAGTTTCTTGCTTTCGAACCGGAACCGAACGTTTGAACAGGCTCGACGCGCTCCCAAGCAGGTCGTCAGCGCGTCCCACCGTGGCGCCCTGCACGCTTTGGATCTTTCTCTCGATAGCGGCCTGGTATCGCGGCAGATCCGCCCCGAGCTGGGCGACCTGAGCGCCGATGAGGGTTCCAACGCCACCCATCACGGCCAGGGCCAGAACCACAGCAATGACAACCGAAGGAAGTTCGCCTAACCGAAGTCGCCGAAGCTGGTTTACGAGGGGTGCCACGAGGAAACTCAGCAGCACGGCCAGCGTAACGGGTATCAGTACCTCACGTCCAAGGTCAAGAGCGCAGATGACAACTACGGCCGTGACCAGCGACGTCAGTTGCCGAAGATTAGGGGCCTCTGGAGGCGCGACCTTGATGGCGGGCCAGTTGGGCCGGTTCGAGGCCATTCCACACTCCTCGATAGATAAAGAGAGGGGCTTGTTCCACAAAACATCGCAAGCGCGGCACGTGTCTGTAGGCGAGTGCGGGCGGTCGTTACATGACAGCGCGAAGTTAGATCAGCCGGCCGCAAGGGCGTCGCTTACCTGGGCGCAAGCAAGGCGCCGGCGCGAGTACTTCGTCCCCGAAAAGACTAATGCACAAACAGCGCGATGAGGATGATGATCGGAATGGGTACGCCGAGCATGAAAAGAAGGATCGAACGCATGGTTGCCTCCAGAAATTGTATTGGTCAGAAACCCTAAAGATCGCGCTGTCGTCCGCCGAACGTTGCCATCAGGCTGGCCGAAAAAGCGCCCATCAACAGTGACACAAAGAGCCATAAGGACGCGAACACGGCCGCTTTGCGCGCCTTGTCGGCGGCTTCCTTCGCGGCGGCCTTGAGATCGTTGAGCTTCTGCTGAAGCCGCGAGTACGTCGTGTCTACGCGCGCCTGGGCGGCTTCCTGGGAAAGCCCGGTGCGTCGCGCGACCAGCAGACCGACATACCGTGTGTCGTCAGCGGAGAGCTGGTCACCCGATGCCAGACTGTTCAGGAATATCCGTAGAACCTCGTCGGTGGGATCCCTGCCGTTCTGTGTGACGCTGCCGGTTACCGCCGCAGTGGCCGGCTGTCGGAAAAGGGAGTCTACAAAATAGCCCATAGGCCAGCTGTTGCCGGCGATGGCTGCGTTGCCGCGTTCGATCGACAGCGGCGCGGTGTTGCCAGCCGCCACCGCGACCTGCGCACCGGTGTGAAAGAGGCCCGAAATTGCCGACGCCAAAAGCGCGGCTGTGACGACCGTCGCTACAGACCAACTCAGAAATCCATGAGCAGTATCACGGAAGTAGGTCTCATCGACATGAAGTGCGACCCAGCGTTTTCTGAGCCGCCCGGCCAGATATCCCCCAAGGCCCGATGCGAGAATCTGCGTCACACAAATCCATACGATGGCGGCAAATCCGAATCGCGCAGCGCTCTCGCCTGCGGCAGCCCAAGGCGATATCGAAGCAAGACCAAGTCCGGAGCCGAGTGTCAACAGGATCAACGTGAAGGCCGCGGTCGCCGCCGCTCCCGCAAAGATCGCGCTCCATGAGACCGCGCTGTTGGATCCCTCCAATAACGTTGCATTCGCCGCGTTCGCGTGCCGGCTGCTCATTCCAATCTCGTCCACGAAGGTCTCCTTTCTGGAAGTCATGTCCCGGGTTATGCCGCTACAGGCCACGCACGGTGTGACGATGGAACGGGGATCGGACACGCATCAACCCAGCATTCTTTGTGCCGGACCCGTTCGGGATGGCCAGAATATCGCGGGCCTTGAAAGTGAGGTCGCCTGGCAGACCGTCCAGGTCGCTCTGAAGATCAGATGCCCGGCAACCCCGATGCAGTTCCAGTCGTGCATTCAGGGCGAATTAGTCAAGCGATAGCTGGGAGGGACGCTTGCAGGTTTCAACGCCTGGAGTAAAGAGCTGGCTTATCCTCATTCACGACGCCGAATGCACCGAATGGACAACCCGCCACCTTGAAATCTTGCGCCAGAATCACTGTGTATTCATACAGCATCCTGAAGCCTGATCATGAATCGCACCGAGGCGGCCGCTCAGCAGATACGTGCCCCCGATGAACGAGCGCGTTCCGTCGATGCTCTCTCGACACAAATATGTATTCCGAGGCGGGGGAATAACATTCAGGCGGCCTCGCGCACTTATTCCATCCCCATTAACGTCACCGCTAGAACAATCTGTTCTCTTCTGCCCGTCTATTCAGTTTTCATTGGCATCCCTACTATCCGCATTCACACGCGACATGCCGCACGCGGTAAGCAGCACACGCATCACGCGCATCACGAATAGCGAGCCTGAACCCATGAAACCCCGTCCCTCAGACATCGAGCATTACAGCGGCCCAGCCATCGCCTTGCACTGGCTCATTGCCTTGCTGATCATCTGCGGGTTCTCGATCGGCTGGATCATGACCGATATCCCCGGCTTTACGCCCGCCAAGCTGAAGTACTTCTCCTGGCACAAATGGATCGGCGTGACCGTCTTCGCGCTGGCCGTGGCCCGCGTGCTGTGGCGCGCCACTCATCGCGCGCCGGCGCTCGATAGCGCGACACCCACGTGGCAGAAGGCTGCCGCCCATCTCGTGCATGGCGTGCTCTACGTTCTGATGCTGGCCATTCCGCTGTCCGGCTACTTCTATAGCTCCGCGGCGGGCATTCAGGTGGTGTACCTCGGCATCGTGCCGCTGCCCACCCTCATCGGCCCCGATCAGGCGCTCAAAGCGAGTCTGCGCACAGTCCACGTACTGCTCAATTACACGTTACTGACGCTCGTTGTCATGCATGTACTCGCGGCGTTAAAGCATCAATTTGTCGACCGCGACGGATTGCTCGCGCGGATGATTCCGTTCCTCAAATAAATCAGCGGCGGGTCACAAACAAGTCACAGGCGATTCACTACCGCCTGTTGGCAATTTAATTCCCAGCGGCGTGCAATCTGCGCGCGCGGGTTCGATAGGATGCGCACCACCATGAAATCAAACCTTTACCACTCCATTCTGGCCGGCGTCGCCGCCCTCTCGTTCTTCGGCGCGGGCCTCGCGCACGCCGATGTCGACACGAGCAAAAGCAGCGTCATCGCCACGACGAAGCAGATGAACGTGCCGGTGGACGGCAAGTTCAGGAAGTTTTCTGCACAGCTGACTTTCGATCCGGCCAAGCCGGCCGCCGGCAGCGCCAACGTGTCGATCGAGACCGGCAGCTATGACCTCGGCGCGGACGACTACAACAAGCAGACCCAAGGCAAGGAATGGTTCGATAGCGCGGCCTATCCGGTCGCCACGTTCGTCTCCAGTGCGATCGCACCGGCTGGCGGCAATCAGTACAAGGTCACCGGCAAGCTCACCATCAAAGGCAAATCGCAGACCGTCGTGGTCCCGGTCACGATTGCCAGCCAGGGCAACACGCAAACCTTCGACGGCGCCTTGCCGATCAAACGCTCGCAGTTCGACGTCGGCACGGGCGAATGGAAAGACACGTCGGTCGTCGCCGACGAAGTCGTCATCAAATTTCACATCGTCGCTTCGAAGAAGTAACGAAACACACCACAGCGCCTCAACACTTTCTGAAACCTGGAGAATCACTTGAAGAAACAACTTTTGCTCGCCGCGGGCGCACTGGTCGCCGCTATGTCGTTCAACGCCATGGCCGCGGACACGTATCAGCTCGATCCCATGCACACCTACCCGAGCTTCGAAACCGACCACTTCGGCGGCCTCTCGATCTGGCGCGGCAAGTTCAAGAAGAGCAGCGGCACCGTGGTGCTGGATCGCGCGGCGAAGACCGGCACGGTGGACGTGACGATCGACATGAGCTCGATTGACATCGGCAACGACAAGCTCGACTCGGAACTGGTCACGGAGAAGTTCTTCGACGCCGCAAAGTATCCGAACGCGACCTACAAGGGCACGCAGATCCGCTTCGACGGCGACAAGCCGGTGGAAGTGATCGGCACGCTGACCATGCACGGCATCACCAAGCCGGTCAACCTCAAGATCGAATCGTTCAAGTGCATGATGAACCCGATGCTCAAGCGTGAAGTGTGCGGCACCGAATCGACCGCCACGTTCAATCGCGACGATTTCGGCATCGACTTCGGCAAGACCTACGGTTTCAAGATGCAGACCACGCTGCATATTCAGGCTGAAGGCATCAAGCAGTAATCGCTCCGCTGTCCCTGCTCCTGCCGCTTGCACGACACGCTCGCGGCAGGCAGTGGTATCACGCCCTCCCTTTCATTCGACACCGCCGTCAGCGCCGACAGTCGATTCGTCCGAACAATGCTCCCGATCCGCTGAATCACCCCTAAAAACAGCACTCGTCTGATCAATAGGCCGAATTCACTCACCTGTTTGTCGCGCATGACAGGTCTTTTCCTTCCGTTTCATCGCACGCGAAAACTTGAGCGCGATGAACCGCCATAAGTACCCGCTTTTCGCCGGTTTGAGCCGCATGGTTAAACCTTAAAGTCGCCACCACGGAATTAACCCCTTGTTGGAGACTCTGCGGTGAATCAGGTAAAAAAAGCGGCACTGGCCGCGGCGATGGCAATGATGACGACGGGAGCCGTCCATGCGCAGGAAGTCTATGTACACGGCGGCACACTCGGCGCAGGGATTGGCGCCGCGCTGCCGTTGAACTCGTGGGCCGGCGTGCACGCGGAATTCGAAGGGCTTGGTTTCTCGCATTCGGTCAACGTCAGCGGCAACGATTACGACGGCCACCTCAAGCTGCTGCAAGGCGGCTTGTATCTCGATCTGTTCCCGTTTGCGTCGAGCGGATTTCGCGTGACAGCCGGCGCACTGATCAACGACGACGAACTGACGGCCCACGCCACGCCGAACGCGCAAGGCAACTACAAGATCGGTAACGACTTCGTACCAGCCGTAGGCGCCGCGCCTTCGGTCACCGCCACCATGCCGCGCGTGATGCCCTACCTTGGCATCGGTTACGGCCACAAACCGGTTTCGAGGGGTTTCGGTCTGACGCTCGATCTCGGCGTGGCCTATGGCCGCCCACGTACGTCGTACAGCGTGCCGCAAATCTATGCGGCCTATACGACGCAGGCGAACATCGATCAGGAAGAACAGAACCTGAGCAACAAGCTGGAGCGCTACAAGCTGTATCCCGTGGTTCAGATCGGGGTGAGCTACCGGTTCTGACGCGGTACCCCGCCAGATTCATCAGCAACGCGCCTTTAGCCCGTCGGGCTAAAGGTTTTTTGCCGTTCCCCATTCGAGAGCGTCTTCACATTCGACGCACAAACAGGCTCGCCGCGCTGACAAGCTCTTGTTATAATTCTCCCACCAAGTCGAACAAAACATAACGTTCCCTCACACTGCGCGACAGGACCTCCATGCTGAAACCCGACCGCCTCCGCGCCCTCGCCGATGCGCTGGCCAAGCAGAGCGTGATGCGCCTGCGCGACGCCGCCAGCCTGCTGGACGTATCCGAGATGACTGTCCGGCGCGATATCGCAGGCAGTCCGGAACGATTCACCTATCTCGGCGGCTACATCGTCAGCGCGACCGATCTGCCCAACACCGCCGGTTATTCGCTCGAAGAAGAGAAGGATCATTTCGCGCAGGCCAAAGCCGAAGCATCGGCGATCGCGGCAAAGCTCGTCGTCGACCACGAAACGATCTTTATCGACTGCGGCACGACGCTCACCACGCTTGCACGCCTGATTCCACTCGAGCGTCACGTCACCGTGGTCTGCTATTCGCTGAACGTGGCGGAAATTCTGCGGCGCAAGCCCAATGTGCGGATGATTCTGCTGGGCGGTGTCTACGTACCGTCCTCAGATTCGTTTGCAGGCGAAGAGAGTCTGGAGATGCTGCGCCGCATGGGCATCAACAAAGCGTTTATTTCCGCGGGCGGCGTCGATAACGCACGCGGCGTCACGTGCTGGAATTTTCACGAAGTCGCGCTCAAGCAGGCGGCCATGGCGAGCGCCGTCGAACGGCATCTGGTTGTGGACCAGAGCAAGTTTGGTGTCGTCAAGGCGGTACGCTTCTCACAAGTCGACGACTTCGATTCCATCATCACCGAAAAAGGCCAGGAGCTTCGCAAGCGCAAATAAATGCGCTTGTGCCTCCCGGCATCGTGCCATCGAGCAGCCGGCTTTCCGTTGTCAGCTTTTGCGCTGTAAAGCGAACAGCGTCCCGGCGATCAGAATGAACGCGCCGATAATCACCTTCTGCCAGGTACTCGGCACACCAACCAGAATCAGCACGCTGTTGATCAGCGTGACCAGCACCACACCAAGCAGGGTGCCGGCCACCGTCCCCGTGCCGCCCGTAATGCGCGCGCCGCCCAGGATCACCGCGGCGATCACATCGAGTTCGGAGCCCACCAGATCGAACGGATTCGCGAGCCGGTTGTTCGATACATGCAGAATGCCCGCAATACCGGCGAGCATGCCGGTATAACCGAACACGAACAGATGGATCGCGCGCAGGTTGTAGCCGAGCCGCTCGGCGATCGCGAGGCTGCCGCCCATCGCATAGACACCGCGCCCCATCATGGTCCGGTTCAGCAGCCACCACGTCACAATGGCGGCCGCCACCAGCGCCAGCACCGAAATGGGCAGCACCGCGCGCAGGCCTTCGCTCGTGTGATAGAAAAACAGCGGAATCCGCCCGAAGTGATCCATGCTGTGCGGAATGTTCATGAAGAACGTCGTGCCGATGAACGTCAACAGCAGGCCGCGATACAGATACTGCGTGCCGATCGTGACGATCAGCGAAGGCGCTTTCAAACGATGCACCAGCAGGCCATTGATAAGTCCGAGCAGTACGCCGCCCAGCGCGCCGGTGATCAGAATCAGCGCGAACGGCGCGTCCGGCCACCACGCGAATACCGCCTTGGTGATGCCGTACATCGTCAGCGCGGCGATTGCCGTGAACGAGACATCGATACCGCCGGACGCGAGCACAACGAGCGTGCCCAGCGCGAAAAGCGACATCGTGGTGGCGGAATGCAGCAGATCGAACAGCGTCGCGAGTTGAAAGAAGCGCGGATTGATCGCGCCGACAATCACACACGTCGCCGCGATCAAGGCGACGGTGAACCATTCGGGGTTGCGCGAAAGTCTGGCCCGCAAGGTGGGCGGCTTGACCTCGGGTGCGACTTCAACAACGCTCGGGGTGGTCATGGTCTGGTTCATGCGCGAGGGGATCCGCGTGTTCATGGGTATCGGTGTCCTTTATGCGGCTTCCGAAAGCAGCGCGCGATACAGGTCGCCTTCGCTCAACGTGTCGGCCTGATACTCGCTCGCCACACGCCCCTTCTTCATCATCAGGATGCGGTCGCAGTTCTGCAGCAGCTCGGGCAGGTCGTCGCTAATCAGAATGATGCCGATACCGCGTTGCGACAGGCGCTGCATGATGCGGTAGATGATGTCCTTCGATCCGACGTCGACGCCGACCGTCGGCCCATGCAGAATCAGCACGCGCGGATCGATAGCCAGCCAGCGGCCAATCAGCACGCGCTGCTGATTGCCGCCCGAGAGCGACTGCACGGGTTTGTCGACACCGGGCGTCGCGATCTGCAAATCCTTCACGGTCTGTTCCGCGAGCGCTTGCGCACGCGTGCGGTCGATCTGGCCGAAGCGGTCCCGCAGGCTGGAGATCATTGCGGTAATCACGTTGTCGCGGATCGGCTTGTCGAGAAACAGCCCTTCATTCAGGCGGTCTTCCGGCACGTAGCCAACGCGATGATGTTTCGCGTCCGAAGGCGTACGCAAGGAAATCGCTTTGCCATCGAGCATCACCTGCCCCGACTGCGCCGGGGCAACGCCCGCGAGCGCGCGCGCAAGTTCATTGCGCCCCGAATCGAGCAGACCGGTAATGCCGAGAATCTCACCGCCGTGCAGCGCGAACGACACGTCGCTAAATTGGCCCGTGCGCGTGAAGCCGCGCACGTCGAGCACCACCTCCTCGCTAAACGCGCCTTCACGATAGCGCTCGTTCGACAGGTGGCGCCCCGTCATCAGTTCGCTGATCTGCGCCTTGGTGAACTGCGCGATGGGTCCCTGCGCCATTTTCTGGCCGTCGCGCAGCACGATGACCTCGCCGCCGATTGCGTAACACTCGTCGAGCTTGTGGCTCACGAACAGCACCGTGACGCCTTGCGCGCGCAGATTCGCGAGCACGGCGATCAGATTGTCGACTTCCTTTTGGGTGAGCGACGTGGTGGGCTCGTCCATGATGACGAACTTCGCCTCACTGGCAATCGCGCGCGCAATCGCGACGAGCTGACGCGTGGCGAGCGGCAATTGCTCGATCAGGGTCGCCTGAAACTCGGCGTCACCCGGCAGGCCCACCGATTCCAGCGCGCGCGCCGCCGTGCGCGCGAGCGCGCGCCGGTCGAAGGTCCGCGCGAGCCGGCCTTCGTGCGTGGCCAGCTCGGCGGTGAGCGCGACGTTTTCCGCCACATTCATGTTGGGCAGCAGCGAGAGATCCTGATAGACGGTCTCGATTCCCGCCGCCAGCGACTCCAGTGCCGAGAGCCGCGCATGCCGAACACCTTCGATTACGAGTTCGCCTTCGTCGGGCGGCTGCGCACCGGAGATGATCTTGATTAGCGTGCTCTTGCCGCAACCGTTCTCGCCGAGCAGGTGATAAATCTGACCGCGCTCGAACGACAGGCTCACCCCGCGCAACGCGTGCACGCCGGTGAAACGTTTGTGCACGCCGACAACCTGAAGAAACGGTTGCGGCGTCCCGGTTCGCGCTGACTGCGGTGACACTGCGTCTCGGTTCATATCAGAACGGATACTGCTTGTAGTTCGATTTGTCGACGTTCACCCAGCCCTGGCCGCGCACGATGATCCCTTTGCCCGGTCCCTTGGCGACGGTGACTTTCGTATACCCCGGAATGCCGAGATCGGCGCCGTTCTCGACCGTCTTGCCGTCGATCAGCATCTGCGCGACCTTATTCATCGCAATGCCCGCCAGCTTGGGATCCCAGAAGGCAATGCCGTTGATCGCGCCACTCTCGAGGAACTTGCCTGCTTCGGTCGGCAGGCCCGTACCGTAGACGCAGATCTTGCCCTGCATGCCGGCTTCTTCAACCGCGCGGCCGATGCCGATCACGTCGAGCGAGGACGAGCCCTGGAAGCCCTTCAGGTCCGGATGCTTGCGCAGCACTTCCTTCGCGACTTCATAGGCACGCTCGCCGTCGTTATTGGTTTCGAGCTTCGGTTCGACCAGATCCATCTTCGGATACTTCGCCTTGGCGTTGCCGATCCCACCGTCGGCCCATTGCACCTGCGAGCGGCTGCCAAGCGAACCGACCAGCACGGCCCATTTGCCTTCGCTATGCATGCACGAAGCGAGGCGTTCGTTCAGGCCGGCGCCGTAGGCCGTGTTGTCGAATGCTTCGATGTCGACCATCGTGTTCTTCGCATTGTCGGCTTCATGGGTCACCACCTTGATGCCGCGATCCATCGCCTTTTTCAGCGCGGGTTCGAGCGTCGGCGGATCGTAGGGCACCACGGCGATCGCGGTGACCTTCTTCGCGATCAGGTCTTCAATGATCTTCAGTTGCTGTGCCGCATCCGCACGGCCGGGGCCGGTCTGATACGCGGTCACGCCCGGGTTGTCTTTCGCGAACTGCTTGACGCCGTCGTCCATCCGGTTGAACCAGTTGATGCCGGTCACCTTGACGACCGTGACGATCGTCTCGTTGGTTGCCGCGTGCGCAGCGGCAATCACGCCCACTGTAAGAGCGCCAGCTGCGAGCGCGGTACCCAGTCGAGTCAATTTCATGCGATGTCTCCTTTATGGTTCGATGTCGCCCCACTTCACCGTCACGGACAGCCAGGGCTCGTTGTCCGCCGCTACTGAAACCTTGTTGCGCTCCGCAGCCGTTTCGGTACGCTAACCTTTCGGCGCCGTGCCGGAACTCGCCGCATTGCGACCACCACCGCCGCTACCGCCACCGAAGCCGAAGATTGCGCGCACCCGCTCGCCGCCCGCGAACGCGAGCGACAGCAGCAACAGAAAACCCCACGCACAATCGCCGAAAAACTGCGACACGCCCAGCAGGTTGAACAGACTCGATAGAAACTGCAGCACGGTTGCCGCAAAAAATACGCAGATGATGCGGCCGTGACCGCCGGCCGGATTCACACCGCCCATCACCGCGATCAGAATGGCGATCAGCAGATAGGAGTTCCCGTAGTCCCATTTGGCGCTGGACGTATGCGTCGCGCTGATCAGGCCGGCGAGCGACGCCAGCACGCCGCACATCGCATAGGTCGTAATCAGCATCCGCGCGCGCGGAATGCCGGCATAGAACGCGGCTTTGGGATTGGTGCCCATCAGATAGAGGCGCAGGCCGAACGGGCTGCGTTTGAGCAACCATCCCAGCACGATCACCGCGGCGATAAAGATGCAGAACGCGATCGGCACCTGAAACACCGTACCGTTACCGATATTCGACAACGGGTCGACATAGTCGACGTGCACCGATGCGCCATTGCTGAGCACCACCGCAAACCCCGTGAAGAGCAGTTGCGTGCCGAGCGTGCAGAGAATCGGTGTGAGCCGCAGGCGCGCGATCACCACGCCATTCAGGAGTCCGCCGAGCAGTCCCATCATCACGACGATCGCGCAGAAGAGCGACGTATAGAGCACCGGCGAGTCGTCGCCACTGACGAAGCGCGGTACGACCAGCGCGGCGACCATGCCGGACAGGTTTGCGAGCCCGACGCCCGACAGGTCGATCCCGCCGTTGCCCGACACCATGGATAGCATGATCCCGAGCGCGAGCAGGCCAAGCTCGGGCAACTGGCCGCCCATCGACTGCAGGTTGTCGATATCGACGAATTGCCCGCGCGAAAGCCACGTTGCGGCCAGCACGACGAGTACGTTGACGATCAGCAGAAAATTCAGCTGGCGGTCGCCGAACATTTTTCCAGCGGTGAACGAGGACTTCATGGCGGGCATGATCTCCTTGAGTCTTCGATTAGTCAGGACTGCGCTGAAGATGCCTGGGACAGCTCGGCCGGCTGGTTCAACACGCGGTTCACTTCGTCGAGCGTCGGCATGGAAGGCGCCGTGCCCGGGCGCGTGACGGAAATGCCCGCCAGCGCGCAGCCAAACCGCAGCGCGGTCACGGCGTCGTCACCGCGTGCAAGAGCGGCCGCGAAGCCGCCCGTGAAGCCGTCGCCCGCGCCGGCGGTCTCCACCACGCGGCCGCAGCGATAGGCCGGCACGAGCACGGATTGGGTTGCCGAGTGCAGCAGCGCGCCGCTTTCGCCCAGCGTGACAATGACCGCGCCGACACCCTTTGCGAGCAGCACATCGGCAGCCCGGCGCGCGTCGTCGGCATTCGCGATCGGCACACCCGTGAGCGCGGCGGCTTCGGTCTCGTTGGGGGTGATGTAGTCGCACAACGGGTAGATGTCGTCGTCGAGCGGCAACGCGGGCGCCGGATTGAACACGGTGATGACGCCGTGCCGGCGCGCCACCTCGAGACCGCGGCGCGCCGCCGCGAGCGGCTGTTCGAGCTGCGTGACGAAGACGCGCGCGGCGGCGATATCGGCTTCGATCGCATCGACGTCGGCGGCATTCATCGTGCCGGCCGCACCGGCGGCGACGATGATCGCGTTCATGCCGGTGGTGTCGTCGACGAAGATATGCGCCGCCCCGGTGGACACGCCCTCGATCACCGACGCGCGTGCCGTAATGCCTTCGGCAGACCACGTTTTGCGCGCGATCTCGCCGAACGCGTCGTTGCCGATGCGCGTGCAGAACACCACGTCGGCACCGGCGCGCGCTGCCGCCACCGCCTGATTCGAACCCTTGCCGCCAGGTCCCATTGCGAATGCCGTACCGGCGATCGTCTCGCCGATCAGGGGCATACGCCCGGCGCGAAACGTCAGGTCCGTGACGTAGATGCCGAGAATGACAACACGCCCATTTCGTTGCGACGACGTGTTCATTGGCATTCCCCTTGCGGCGCGTTCATCGTGAAGCATGCGTGCGGGGCATGCGCCGAGCGCAGCACCACGGTGTTCAGATGCAGATTCAGATGCTTCAGCACGTTGTCTCCTCCATGTTCTGGTTGGCGTGCATAGTGTTCAGGCGCGAGCGCCGACTCCCGGTCAGTCTCCGTACGGTATCCAGATGTTCTTCACCTGCACGGCCTGGCGCAGAAACGCACGGCCTTCGCTCGAACGGTCGAACCAGTCGAACTGACGGCCGTAATCGACGAACGTCCGCTTCAGATTGCCGGCCGATTCGCGCTCGACCAGCGTCGAATCCGCCGCATGGCCGAAGCACCAGAGCGCATCGACGTCGTCGTGTTTCGCAAGCGCGGGCAACAAGGCCTTACGCTCACCTGTGACGATATTCAGCACGCCGGCCGGCACGTCCGAGGTTTCGGCCACCTGATAGAAATCGGTCACGGTGAGCGGGCACGCCGCGCCCGGCACCACCACCACCCGATTGCCCATGGCCAGCGCGGGCGCCACCAGCGAGACAAAGCCGAGCAAGGGCGCTTCGTCCGGACAGGCGATGCCGATCACGCCGAGCGGCTCGTGCATCGCCAGCGCGACGCCGCGCAACGGCGGCGTATGCACGGCGCCGTCGAACTTGTCGGCCCATGCCGCGTAAGTAAAGAGACGCGCGACGGCGGCCTCGACTTCCACATGTGCCGCCGCTTCCGTCGCCCCGTTTCTGATCACCAGTTGCCGCGCGAACTCGTCCGCGCGAACAGCCAGGTTCTCCGCGAGATAGAACAGCACCTGGGCGCGGTTATGCGTACTCGCCTGCGACCATTTCTGCGCCGCGCGCGCCGCTTCGACCGCGTTGCGAATGTCTTTGCGGTTACCCTCGCCCACCTCACCGACCAGGGTGCCATCCGGCGCGTGAACCGGCAACGAATAGCCGCTGTCCGGACGCACCTGCTTGCCGCCGATGAAAAGCTTCGCAGTACGGTCGATCAACGTGACATTCGACAACGGCTCGCGCTCGCCGGAGCCTGCTGTCGGTTCAGGCCGTTCAGCGTGCGCGGGCTGACGGACGGCAAGCTTGAGCCAGGCGAGCGGTTTCAGATATTCGTAGATGCCCTCGCGGCCGCCTTCGCGACCATAGCCCGACTCGCGGTAACCGCCGAAGCCGACCGCCGCATCGAACAGATTGGTCGCATTGATCCACACGACGCCGCAGGCAAGGCGCGGCGCGACGTCGAGCGCACGGCCGATGGTTTCGCTCCATACGCTCGCGGCGAGCCCATAGCGCGAGTTATTGGCGAGCGCAATCGCTTCATCCGGCGTGCGAAAACTCATGGTGACCAGCACCGGCCCGAAGATTTCTTCCTGCGCCAGAATGGAAGCCGGCGCCACGCCGGTAACGAGCGTGGGCGGATAAAAACAGCCGCCGGCGGGCATCGCCGTATCAGGCGACTGCCACACCGCACAGCCTTCGCGACGGCCGGTTTCCACCAGCGACTGGATGCGTTCGAGTTGCACCGGGTCGACGATCGCGCCGATATCGATACTCTTGTCGAGCGACGTGCCGACCCGCAGCGTTTCCATGCGGCGCTTCAGCTTCGCAATAAAGCGCGCTTCGATGCCTTCCTGCACGAGCAGGCGCGAACCCGCGCAGCAAACCTGCCCCTGATTGAACCAGATCGCGTCGACGACGCCCTCGACAGCGCCGTCGAGATCCGCGTCGTCGAACACGATGAAGGGCGACTTGCCGCCAAGTTCGAGCGTCAGCGATTTCCCCGTACCCGCCGTGGCCGCGCGAATCAGACGCCCCACTTCCGTCGAACCCGTGAAGGCAATCTTGTCCACCCGCGGATGCTCGACGAGCGCGGCGCCGGTACGGCCATCGCCTGTCACGACGTTCAGCACGCCTGACGGCAAACCGGCCCGATGCGCAAGTTCGGCAAACAGCAACGCCGTGAGCGGCGTGTATTCGGCCGGCTTCAACACGACGCAATTGCCCATTGCGATCGCCGGTGCGATCTTCCACGCGAGCATCAGCAGCGGAAAATTCCACGGCACGATCTGGCCGACCACGCCGAGTGGCGCGTAATCGGCGAATTCGCTCTCCTGCAACTGCGCCCACCCCGCGTGATGCAGGAAGTGCCGCGCGACCAGCGGCACGTCGATATCGCGCGTTTCGCGGATCGGCTTGCCGTTGTCGAGCGCTTCGAGCACGGCAAAAAGGCGGCTATGGCGCTGCACCATGCGCGCGAGCGCATACAGGTGCCGGGCCCGCCCGGCACCGCCCAACGCGAGCCAGCCCGGCTGCGCGGCACGCGCGGCGGCCACTGCTGCGTCGACATCGGCCGCGTCGCCCTGGGCGATGGCCGCGAGCCGCTCGCCGGTGGCGGGCGCGTGCGAGACGAAGCGCTCGCCGGCGGCCGGCGCATGCCACGCTCCGCCGATGAAATGCCCGAAGCCGGCCTCATGTTGCGCGAGCCAGGCGCGCGCGGGTTGATCGTCCTCGGGTGCGGGACCGTACTCCATCGATGAAAAATACTCGGCTACGCTCATGGGATCGGTCTTCAGTTCAGGCTACAGGGTGACGGTTGAAAGCGGAGTAACGGCCGCTCACGTGATGTTCGAGCTGGCGTTCGATATCGGCCAGCAGGCTCGATGCGCCGATACGGAACAGCTCCGGTTCGAGCCATGGCCGGCCGAGCTCCTCCTTCATGAGAATCTGATAGGACAGCACGGACTTCGCGCTCGACACGCCGCCCGCCGGCTTGAAGCCGATCGGCACGCCGGTGCGCTCCTGGTACTCGCGAATCATGCGCACCATCACCAGCGAGACATCCAGCGTGGCGTTGACGCCTTCCTTGCCGGTCGAAGTCTTGATGAAGTCGGCGCCGGCCATCATGCAGACCATCGAGGCGCGCGCCACATTGGAAAGCGTACGGATGTCGCCGGTTGCGAGAATCGCCTTCAGATGCGCCGGGCCGCAGGCCGCGCGGAACTCGCGCACTTCGTCGTAAAGCGCCTGCCAGTTGCCGGTCAGCACGTATTCACGCGTGACGACGATGTCGATTTCCCGCGCACCGTCCGCAACCGAGGCCTCGATTTCCTTCAGCTTCAGCGGATGCGGAATCAGGCCGGCCGGAAATCCCGTGGATACCGCCGCGACCGGAATACCGCTGCCCTGCAGCGCATCCACCGCCGCCGCAACGAAACGGTGATAGACGCAGACCGCGCCCGTCGTAATGCCATGCGGCGCGATGCCGAGCGCTTCGAGCAGATCGGCGCGCACGGGTTGGCGCGCCTTCGCGCAGAGGCGGCGCACGCGCCCCTCGGTGTCGTCGCCGTTGAGCGTGGTGAGGTCGATACAGGTGACGGCCTTGAGCAGCCAGGCCGCCTGCGCATCTTTCTTGACGCTGCGGCGCGTGCCGAGCGTGGCCGTGCGCCGCTCGACCGCGGACTGGTTGACACGCAGGCCGTCGAGCCAGGAGGCATCGAACGGCAGGCCCGGATTGCGAACCGGATGAACGAGCGGGCCGCCGCGCAGCGTAACGACCGAGGAAGAAAGCACAGGGGCTTCAGGCATAAGGCATCCGGAAATTTGACGCGGCGCACCACGGCCGCCGACAAGTTGTTCGCACTTATGCTACAACGATTGATAGAATTATCACAAGCTTTCCGCTTCGATCATTACATAATCAGATGTCCTGCCCTGACTCTGGCCATGAATGTTATTGACGCACCATATTCATGATGCGAAGATAACAAAACGGTTTCGGCCATCAGCGCCATACAAAGAGAAAGCAAAGAGAAAAATTCCGCCGTATCGACGAAGGAGACGTGTCAGATGAGTGAGCCGGTTGCGGTCGCGGCCGCGTCATCGCCTCAGGTTCCATTGATCCGTGTTGCGGGCGTCACCAAACGATTCGGTGGCGTACAGGCGCTGCGCGGCGTCAGCCTCGACGTGTTGCCCGGCGAAGTCCACGCCTTGCTCGGCGAAAACGGCGCGGGCAAATCCACGCTGATCAAGATCCTTAGCGGCGTTCATGCCTATGACGACGGCATCATCGAGATTGCCGGCGAGAAAGTGGCATTCGACTCACCGGCGCGCTCGCGTGAAGCCGGTGTTGCGGTGGTCTACCAGGATCTGAGCCTGGTCGAGTCGCTCTCGGTCGGGGCCAATCTGATGCTGGGGCGCGAACCTCGCACCCGCCTCGGTTTCGTGAAAAACCGCCAACTCATGGCCACCGTGCGCGAATTCCTCCACGCGCACGGCATTCCGCTCGACCCGCGCACACCGGTTGGCGCGTTGCCGTTCGCGTACCGGCAAATGACGGAAATCTGCAAGGCGCTGATGGGCGACGTGCGCGTGCTGATTCTCGATGAACCCACCTCGGCGCTGACGGGCGGCGAAGAGCAGATTCTGTTCGACGCGATTCGCACGGTCACGGATCGCGGCGTCGGCGTGATCTATGTGACGCATCGTCTGAACGAGGTGTTCCGGATTTCGCAGCGCGTCACCGTGTTTCGCGACGGCGCCAATGCCGGCGTGTTCCAGACCGCGCACACCGATATGAAGCAACTGGTCGCGGCGATCGTCGGCCCCGATCATGCCGCCTTGCAGGCGCGGGAGAGGACTGCCGCCGGCATGGCGGGCGACGAACCCGGTGTCGAGCGGCAAACCCTCGCCACCTTCCATGCCGCGGCGGCGCCCATGCTCAAGTTGTCGAAGCTCAGCAATGACCGGCTTCGCCACGTCGATCTGCTGATTCGCCGCGGCGAGATTCACGGGCTCGCGGGATTGATCGGCAGCGGACGCACGGAAATCCTGCAAACCATCTTTGGCATTCGAAAGATCGAGTCGGGCGCCATCGTGATCGACGGTCAATCGCGCGCGCGCATGACGCCTGCCGAAGCGATCCGGCTCGGCGTCGCGCTGGTGCCCGAAGATCGCCATCTTGAAGGGCTCGTCCTCGATCATTCGATCGAACGCAACCTGACCTTGCCGCGGCTGCCGGAATTCTCCCGGTGGGGCTGGCTGCGCAGCCAGGCGGCCGTCAATCAGGCAAAGCGCTCGATGCGGGAGCTGACCGTCAAGGCACCCGGCTCGTCGACCGCGGTCAAGTTTCTGTCCGGCGGCAATCAGCAAAAGGTGGTCTTTGCGAAGTGGAATCACCCGCGTCCCAAGATCCTTCTGCTCGACGAACCGACGGTCGGCGTCGACGTCGGCGCACGCGAGGAGATCTACAGCGTGATCAATGACGCCGCGCATGCGGGCACCGGCGTGCTCGTCGTGTCCTCGGACCTCGATGAACTGTTGCGCCTGTGCGGGCGGATTTCGATCGTCGTGGACGGCTCCATCGTCAAGACCGTCGAGCGTGCCGACCTCGCCAACGCCGAGGCGCTCCATCACCTGATCCAGCTGTCCCGTTCTTCCATCGAGTCCCCCGCTGGGACGTCTTCCAGGGCGCATTCAACATGAACGATTCTGTCTCGCCGATGCCGGCCGAACGGCAGGCATCGCCACCGCGCAAAAGCCGCGTGCGGCGCATCGCGCAACTGCTGCTGCAAGGCGACCGGCCCTATGCGCTGTACGGCGCATTCGCGATCCTGCTGGTGGTGTTCAGCTTCGCCTCGCCCTGGTTTCTCTCCATCGACAACTTCCTGAACATCGGCCGGCAAACCGCGCTCGTGTCGATCGTTGCTGTCGGCATGACCTTCGTGATCATTGCGCGGCAAATCGATCTCTCGGTGGGCTCGACGCTGGCGCTGTCCGGCATGTCCGCGGCGCTCGCCATGGCATATGTGGGCGACAACTGGATCATCGGCGCGATTGCCGGCATCGGCACCGGCGCGATTGTCGGCGCGATCAACGGAGTCGTGACCACGCGGCTGAACATTCCGTCGTTCCTCGTGACGCTCGGCACCTTGAGCGCCGCACGCGGACTGGCCCTGATGGTGACGACAACAAGACCCGAGATCATCACCAACGACTCGTTCATCGCGATCTTCGGCGAGGGCGACATTGCGGGTGTGCCCGTGCCGATCATCTGGACCGGGCTGACCGTGATCGCCGGCATCCTGCTGCTTCATTTCAGCGTGTTCGGCCGGCAGATCTATGCGGCCGGCGGCAATCCGACAGCCGCGCTCTACTCCGGGATCAACACGAGACGCGTGACCACGATCGCCTTCGTGCTCACCGGCATGCTCGCCGGGCTCGCGGCGCTCGTGCTCTCCGCGCGCTCGCATGCGGCACGGCCCGACGTCGTGCAAGGCATGGAGCTCGACGTGATCGCTTCGGTGACGCTCGGCGGCTGCAGTCTGTTCGGCGGACGCGGCTTCGTACTCGGCACGCTGCTCGGCAGTCTCATCATCGGCACGCTCAATAACGGGCTGGTTCTGCTCGGCGTCAGCTCATCGCTGCAGCTGGTGATCAAGGGCGCCATCATCGTCGCGGCGGTGGCCTTCACCCGGAAATGAGTCCGCAAGCAAGCCCGTGGCCCAGCAGCAGACGCGGGCGCATCAATCAAGCGTGAGCTCGTGTGCCCACGCTGTTCGTGAATGGCAGGAGACGTAACACCAACATGAAGACCAACGGAGAAGAATCATGAAACATCGTCGTGGCTCAGGATACGTTCTACCCTCTCTCATGGCAGCCGCCGCAGCCGCCGTCATGGTGCTGGCAGCGCCGGGCGCCTACGCGCAATGCGTGACCAGCCTGCCGGCCGGTTCGATCGGTCCGAAGACGATTGTCGGGCAAGGGCCGAACGGCGAAAAAGCGGCCTCGGTGGATGCCGTCAAGCTGAGCGACGCCGACATCGCCAAAATCAAGGCCGGCAAATTCAAGGTTGGCATTTCGATGCAGACCATGAATCTCGACTGGTCGCAACTGCAGGTGCAAGGCATCACGGATACGCTCAAGAAGTACGGCGTGGAAGTGATCGGCACGGCGTCGGCGGAATATCAGGTCGACAAGCAGATCGCGGATATCGAGAACACCATCCAACGCCATCCGGACGGCATCATCTCCATTCCGGTCGATGGAACGGCCACGGCCGCCACTTACAAGAAAGTGTCCGAAGCCGGCATCAAACTCGTGTTCATGGACAACGTGCCGACCGGCCTGAAGCATCCGGAGCAATACGCGTCGATGATTTCCGCCGACAGCGAAGGCAATGGCCAGATCGCGGCGAAAGTGCTCGCCTCGTGCGTGCCGCAAGGCGCCACCATCGGACTCGTGAATTTCGGCGTGGATTACTTCAGCACCACGGAACGCACCAAGGCCGTCAACGACTGGTTCAAGAAGAATCGGCCGGACATCAAGATCAAACAGGTCGCCTTTACGGACCCCTCGAAGGTGGGACAGATCGCAGGCGATTTTCTGACCGGCAATCCGGACGTCAAGGGACTGTTCGCCGTCTGGGATCAACCGGCGCTCGACACGCTGACGTCGATGCGGGCACAAGGGGTGAATATCCCCGTCACGACGGTCGACCTGGGCCTGCAGTCCGCGATCGAGATCGCCAAAGGCGGACCGCTGAAGGCAACCGGCTCGCAACGGCCGTACGATCAGGGCGTGGCCGAGGCCATGGCGATGATGAAGGCGTTGATCGGCCAGACGCCGCCGGCGTGGATCGGCGTGCAGTCGCTGCCGGTGGTTCAATCGAACGTGCTCGAGTCGTATAAGACCGTGTTCAAGAAGGACCCGCCGCCCCAGCTTGCGGACGCCTGCAAGAAAGCCAAGCCGGCTTGCGGTTGACGCCTCGCCGGTGACACCTTGCCCGGGCGGAGCAAGGTACTATTACGGTTTGGCGTCCGGCGGAGAGCGCATCATGGCTCACACGCGCGGGCGCCCAACGCGGCAAGCCATACCCAGGCGCCGCGGCCGCGCGCATTGACTGTTATGCTCGCGGCCCGCGCTGTCACTCCATCCGCCATCCATGAGTTCTGCAAGCCGCCGTATCGCGCATCTGGACATGGACGCGTTCTACGCGTCCGTCGAACTCCTGCGCTATCCCGAACTGCGCGGCAAGCCGGTGGTGATCGGCGGCGGCCGCAACGGCGCGCCGCAAACGCTTGAAGACGGCAGCCGCCGCTTTGCGAAGCTGCGCGATTACGCGGGCCGCGGCGTGGTGACCACCTCCACCTACGAGGCCCGCGCGCTCGGCGTGTTCTCCGCGATGGGCATGATGAAAGCCGCCGCGCTTGCGCCGGACGCGGTTCTGCTACCCACCGATTTCGAGTCGTATCGCTACTACTCACGCCTGTTCAAGGCGGCGGTCGCAACCTTCACGGACCGGATCGAAGATCGCGGCATCGACGAAATCTACATCGACCTCACCGAGTTGCCGGGCGAGCCGCGCGAGATTGCCGGGCGCATCAAGCAGGCCGTCAATCAGGCAACCGGCCTCACCTGCTCCATTTGCGTCGCGCCGAACAAGCTGCTGGCGAAAATCGGTTCCGAACTCGACAAACCCAACGGTCTCACGATTCTGACGCCCGCGGACGTGCCGTTGCGTGTGTGGCCGCTGCCGGTGCGCAAGGTCAACGGAATCGGACCGAAGGCCGCGGAAAAACTCACCGCGCTCGGTCTCGTCACGGTCGGCGATCTCGCGGCGGCGGACGCGGGCCTGTTGCAGGACCATTTCGGGCGCAGCTATTCGGCGTGGCTCATGCAAGTCGCGCAAGGCTACGACGAGCGGCCGATCGTGGTCGAATCGGAGCCCAAGTCGATGAGCCGCGAGACGACCTTCGAGCGCGATCTGCATCCACGTCACGATCGCCCGGCCCTGTCCAGTTCGTTTACCGGCTTATGCGTGCGGGTGGCGGAAGATCTGGTGCGCAAGGGCTATGTGGGCCGCACCGTCGGCATCAAGCTGCGCTACGACGATTTCCGCACGGTCACGCGCGACCTGACGCTCGACGAACCGACGGCCGACGCCGCCGAGATCCGGCGCGCGGCAACCGAGTGTCTGCGGCGGGTGGAACTGAACCGCAAGCTGCGGCTGCTGGGCGTGCGCGTCAGCGCGTTGACGCCGGCCAACGCGCAAGCGGCGAAGCCGCGCGTACCGGTTCAGGCCGACTTGCCTTTTTTCAGCGACGATTAAGCGGCGACGACTACCCCACGGCCACCGCGGGAACACCGGCATTCGTGCGCGCCGCCGGCACGCTGCTCTCCAGGCCCGACGACGCGATCGAAAATGCAAACGTGTTGATCCCGTTCGCGCTTTCCACCGACACCGTGCCGCGATGCATCTCGGCAATCGCCTTCACGATCGCGAGACCCAGCCCATGGTTTTCGCGGCTATTGGTGCGTGATACTTCCGCGCGATAGAAGCGGTCGAACAGGTGCTCGAGCACGGCCGGTTCGATCGGCTCGCCCGGGTTGGCCACCGCCACGTGCAGTTGATCCGCGGCATTCGAGATCGTCACCGTAATCGCCGCGCCGGGCGCACAGTGCTGGATCGCGTTCATCAGCAGATTCGTGCAGGCGCGGCCGAACAGCGAGCGGTTCACACGCGCCACCGCATCGCCGCGCAACTGCGCTTGCACCTGCGCTTCTTCGAACGGTATCTCCAGAAACTCCAGTGTGTGCGCAACCTCGGCGGCCAGCGACACCTCGACGAGGCCAGTCGCGCGTTCGCCCTGGTCGGCGCGAGCAAGGAACAGCATGTCGTTGATGATCGCGCGCATGCGCTCGAACTCTTCGAGATTCGATTGCAGCGTATGGCGCAAATCGTCGACCGAGCGGTTGCGTGTCAACGCCACTTCGGTCTGACCGATCAGAATCGTCACCGGCGTGCGCAGTTCGTGAGCGACATCCGCGTTGAACGATTCGAGGCGCCCATAGGCGCCGTCCAGACGTTCGAGCGCACCGTTGAACGAGTTGGCCAGATCGCTCAGTTCAAGCGGCAGCGAGGCCGTATTCAGACGTTGCGAGCGATTATTCGGGCTCACCGCGGACGCGTCTCTCGTCAAGCGCGTCAACGGTGCAAGGCCGAGACGCGTGACCGAGTAACTCAGCAGCAGCACGGCGAGACTCCCCAACGCGGACAGCGCGGCGAGGGTCGAGCCGAACACGCGCATCGTGCGGGCGTTCGGCGAACAACTGGCGGCGGCCTGCAATTGCACGGGCGGGCGGGCGCCGTAAGCCGGTATCGTCACGTTGATGGTGAGCATATCCGCGCCGCCGCCGACCGGCGAAATCTTCGCGTAGCCGCCCTGCCAGTTCGATACGACCGGCCCCTCGACAGGCTTGCCATAGTGGAAATACGGATCGGTGCTCGACACGGCATAGACAGTGCTGCCGTCGTGCGGCGTCATGTCGGTGAGCTTTTCGCGGGCCATACGCCATTTTTCGGGCGTCACCGCGTGGTAGACGATAATGCGCGCGATCTCGGCGCGAGCGTCGAGCGATTCGCGCAGATGGTGTTCGAGTTGCGTGCGCAACACCAGAAACAGACACGTGCCCACCAGCGTGAACACGAGCAGCGCCACCAGCGCGAACATCAGCGCAAGGCGGCGTGCGATAGAACGGTTCATGATTGTTCTGCCTCTTCACGTACTTCGAGCACGTAGCCCATGCCGCGCACGGTGTGCAGCAGCTTCGAGGAAAACGGGCCGTCGAGTTTGGCGCGCAGCCGCTTGATCGCGGTTTCGACCACGTTCGTATGGCTGTCGAAATTGACGTCCCACACGAGTTCGGTGATCGCGGTCTTCGAGAGAATGTCGCCCTGGCGGCGCGCCAGCACGCTGAGCAACTGGAATTCCTTGGCGGTCAGATCGAGCCGCACGCCGTCACGGGTGGCGCGCCGGCCGATCAGATCGACGAACAGATCGCCCACGGAAATCAGCGTGGATTCCTGCGAGCGCGTGCGGCGTGCCAGGGCATGGAGCCGCTCGACCAGTTCGAGAAAGGAAAAGGGTTTGGTGAGGTAGTCGTCAGCGCCTTCACGCAGGCCCCGTACGCGGTCGTTCACATGATCGCGGGCAGTCAGCATGATGACCGGGGTCGACTTGCGCATGCGCAGCGCCTTGAGCACGCTGAAACCGTCGCGCTTGGGCAGCATCACGTCGAGGACGATCACGTCGTAGTCGAATTCGGTTGCCAGATGCATGCCTTCCTCGCCGTCCAGCGCGACATCGACGACCCAGCCCTGCTCTGTCAAACCGGAGCGCAGGTAGTCCACCACCTTATGCTCGTCTTCAACGATCAGCAATTTCATGCGCGTCCCCTTGTCTCTGCATTATACGAAACGCCTCGTTTTACGCTTTTCCTGTCTGGCCGTGTCATTGTCAGGCGGCTCACTTCGCGGGAGCCATCGCCTCCTTCGTGTTCGCCGCGTTCGCTACGTTCGTTGCGTTTGCTACGTTCGTTGCGTTTGCTACGTTCGCTACGTTCGTTGCGTTGGCCGTGTCGCGAGGCTGCTGCGTGCCCGCCAGGTCCGTGCTCGCGTCCCAGCCGCCGCCGAGCGCCTTCACCAGTGAAACCGAGAGGCTCATCTGCTGGCCGTGAATCTGCACGTCCTGACGCTCGCTGGTAAGCAGCGACTGCTGCGCGGTGATCACGTCGAGATACGCCACGAGGCCGCCCGAGTAGCGGTCGTTGGCGAGCGCCAGCAGATGCTGCGCATCGGTCACCGCCTCGTGCGACTGCTTCGCCGCGCCGTCCAGCACCGAGAGGCCGGTGATGCCGTCCTGCACCTGCTGGAATGCGGTCAGCACGGTTTGCCGGTAGTTCGCCTCGCTGGCCTGGTAGCCCGCGCTCGCATACTTCACGTTGGCCGCGCGGCGGCCGCCGTCGAACAGCACCTGGCCGACCGTCGCGCCGAGCGTCCACATCAGTGTGGGCGCGCTCAGCAGGCTGGCGAACTGCGTGCTTTCCCAGCCGATGCCCGGCATCAGCGTCAGGCTCGGGAAAAACGCCGCCTTGGCGACGCCGATCTGCGCGTTCGCCGCCGCCATTGCGCGTTCCGCCGAGGCGATATCCGGGCGGCGCTGCAATACGTCGCTAGGAAGACCGAGCGGAATCGGCGGCACCTGCGTGTCGAGCACGCGGGACTCGATGGCGAACTGCGGCGCGGGCACGCCGACCAGCGCGGCAATTGCATGTTCTTGCTGCGCACGCTGATTTAGCAGCAATTGCGCCTGCACACGCGTCGAGTCGAGCAGTGACTTCTGCTGCAGCACGTCGAGCCCGGACACCGAGCCGAGATCGTGCTCGGCCGAAACGTAATCGAGCGCCTTCTGCTGCAGTTTCACCGATTGATTCAGCACGTCGATCTCGGCGTCGAGTTCACGCAGCGAGAAATAGTCGGTGGCGAGATCGGTGGTGAGCACGAGCCGCGCGTTGGCGAGGTCGTCGGCCGATTGCTGCGCGGAGGCCGTGGCGCCTTCCACCTCACGACGTATCCGGCCAAATAGATCGGTGTCGTAGTTGATGGTCGGGCCGAGTTGCAGATTGTTCTGCACCGTCGACGTGGTCGGCGTGTTGTAATTGGTGAGCGGCCGGTCCTTCGAAATCCGGAAGCGCGAGCCGGTCGCGTTCAGATCGACCTCGGGAATCTGCTGCGCGCGGGTGTTGGCGAGCGTCGCTTTGGCCTGCTCATAGTGGGCGCTTGCCGCGGCCAGAGTCTGATTCTGCGCGAGCGCCTGCGTTTCCAGCGTGGTGAGCGTCGGATCGCCAAACGCGCTCCACCAGTCAGGCGTGATCGGTGCATGCGAAGGCGCCGCGACACGCCAGTACGAATCGGTTTGCCAGCCCGGCGGCACCTCGGCTTGCGGCCGCTGATAATCCGGGCCCACCGTGCACGCAGCCAGCAAGGCCGCGCTCGCGGCGATGGCAAACGTCGTGCGTGTGGTTCGTGATGGGCGTGCCTCGCCAGCGCCCGCCTGCTTCGCGATCACGACGCCCCCTTGCCGTTTTTCTGCGGCTGCGAGACCTGCACGTGATCGCCGTCCGCGATCGAATCGCTCGGGTTGATGATGATCCTGTCGTTCGCCTCGATGCCGCTTTCGATTTCGAGCGACTGCCCCAGGTCCTGCGCGATCACGATCTTGCGTAACGCCACATTGCCCTTGTCGTCGACCACCGCGACCCGCGGACCCTCGGCGCGAAACAGCAGGGCATTGCCCGGCACCAGCCATTTCGCATGGGCCACCGCCGGAACGGCCACCTGCACATAGGCGCCGGGCCGCAGCTTGTCGTCGGGATTCGGCAACGTCACTTCGATTTGCAGCGAGCGGGTCGGCACGTCGATCGCGCCCGACATGTGCGTGATCGTGCCGTGGAACTGCTGACCCGGCAATTCAGCCTGAGTGACCACGACCTTTTGCCCGACCGACACGTTTTGCGCATACGCCTGCGGCAACTGCACGTAGACCCGCAGCGGATCCGACTGCGCGAGCGCGAACAGCGCGCGGCTCGTGCCGCTGCCCGCGTCGATCAGGTCGCCGACGTCGACATTGCGCTGCGTGACCACGCCCGCAAACGGCGCGACGATGCGCTTGAACGATTCGAGTTGCTGCAGGCGTTTCACGTTGGCATCCGCAGCGGCGAGGTTGGCGACGCCCTGCGTATAGGTGCTTTGCCGTTCGTCGAGTTCCTGCTGCGAAACCGCATCGCGTTGACGCAGTTGTTGCCAGCGATCCAGCGAGCTTTTCGCAAGACCGAGACTCGAACTGGTTTGCTGACGTTGCGCGAGCGCCTGCGCGAGTTCCTGATCGATTTCCGGCGTATCCAGATCGGCGAGCAGTTGCCCCTGCTTCACACGCGTGCCGATATCGACATACCAGTGCAGCAGATAACCCGTGGAGCGCGCGTAAATCGGCGATTCGACATTGCCGCGCAAGGTACCCGGCAACAGGGTGTCGCCACCGCCTTCCGTTTGCGTCGGACTCACCACGTTCACATATTGCACCGCGTTCTGCCTGGTCGTTTCGGCGACCGAACGGCTTTGCAGAACATTCGCGATCACCGTGCGCAACGCGCCCACGGCGAGGAGCGCCAGTACGATCCAGATCGCGATCTTGGCGCGCTTCCATTCGCGGCCACGGGGCGGCAAGGCATGTCCACCCTCGGTCTCCCGCGCGGGAATCGCCAGCGATGCATGAGTTTTTTCGGTCATCTCAGTCAGCCATTCCAGTCAGCCGTACATGCCGGCCATCAATCAATTAACGTTACGCGGGTTTGCCTTCACCGCCATGGTCCGGTGCGGGACCGTCGTTGCCATGGCCGCCCGTCGTGTCTGTATCGTCATCGTCGCGGTGACGCCGCGCAAGGCGGCTATGAATGCTCGCGAACACTAGCGGTACGAAAAACAGCGTGGACACGGTGGCGAACAGCAATCCGCCAATCACCGCGCGACCCAGCGGCGCGTTCTGCTCAGCGCCCTCGCCAAGACCGAGCGCCATCGGAATCATGCCGATGATCATCGCGAACGCGGTCATCAGCACCGGCCTGATCCGGCTTGCCCCGGCTTCGAGCGCGGCGGTCAGCGGCGGTGCGCCGGCGGAGAGCCGCTGGCGCGCGAACGCCACCATCAGAATACTGTTGGCCGTGGCCACGCCCATCGTCATGATCGCGCCGGTCAAGGCGGGCACGCTCAAATGCGTGCCGGTCAGGAACAGCATCCATACGATGCCCGCCAATGCCGCGGGCAAGGCGCTGATAATGATCAGCGGATCGACCCACGACTGGAAATTCACCACGATCAGCAGGTACACCAGCACGATCGCCATGGCCACGCCGATCCCGAGACCGAAGAACGAACTGCGCATGGTCTGCACCTGCCCGCGCAAGGTAATCTGACTGCCGCGCGGTAACGTCGCTCGCGCGTCGTTCACCAGCTTGTCGACCTGACGGGCCACGCTGCCCAGGTCGCGCCCTTCCACACTCACGTACAGGTCGATCACCGGCCGGATGTTGTAGTGCGTGACTTCCGCGAACTGCGTCTGCGGCGAGACCCGCACGAGGTTGCCGAGCAACTGCGTCGGTCCGTTGGCGGAACCCGACACCGGCGTGCGCAACAACTCATCGATCGACGACACCTGATACTGCGGCGTTTGTACTGCAACACTGTATTCGACGCCGTTCCTGTTGTTGAACCAGAAACCCGGCGAAGTCTGCGAACTGCCCGACAGCGAAATGAGCACATTTTGCGCCACATTGCTCGCACTCAGATTGAGTTGTTGCAGCCGGGTGCGATCCATCTGAAGATTGATCGCCGGTTCGTCCAGTTTCTGCTGGATGTGGGTGTCGACGGTGCCGGGAATCATCCGCACCTGTTTCAGCAGCTTGCGTGCAATGTCGAAGTTGCCCTGCTGATCCGTGCCGGAAATCTGCACGTCCACTGCGGCGGGCAGGCCGAAGTTGAGAATCTGCGTGACGATGTCGGCGGGTTGAAAGAAGAATTCGACGCCCGGAAAGCGCTGCGGCAAGATTGCCCGCAGTTTGTCCATATAGGTCTGCGTCGGTTTGTGATCCTCGCTCAGGGCCACCTGAATTTCGCCATCGAGCGTGCCGATCGTGCCCGCATTGCTATACGAAAGATTGATACCGCTATACGGCAAGCCGAGGTTATCGAGAATCGTGACGAGCTCATTGGCCGGCACGACTTCGCGGATCACATTCTCGACCTGATCGGCAAGGCGCGCGGTTTCCTCGATGCGCGTGCCGGTCGGCGCACGCATGTGCAGACGAATGTCGCCGGCGTCGACGGTCGGAAAAAAGTCCTCGCCGAGCACGAACACAAGACTCATCGACAGCACGCAGAAACCCAGAAACACGCTGCCGAACGTCGCGCGGCGCACCAGCACGCTGCTCAGAATCATGATGTAGGCGGAGCGCATGCGCTCGAAGCCGCGATCGAAACGCAGATAGAGGCGCCGGAACAGATTCGGCCTGGCGTTGGCTTTGGGCTTGTGCGCGTGTCCCATCAGCAGCATCGCCAGCGTCGGCACCAGCGTACGCGACAGAATGTACGAGGCGAGCATGGCGAACACCACCGCTTCGGCAAGCGGCACGAACAGATAACGCGCCACGCCGGTCAGGAAGAACATCGGCACGAACACGATACAGATACAGAGCGTCGAGACGAGCGCCGGAATCGCGATTTCGCCGGCGCCGTCGAGAATTGCATCGTGCAGATTCGTGCCCATATGCAGATGCCGTTCGATGTTCTCGATCGTCACCGTCGCATCGTCGACCAGAATCCCGACCGCCAGCGCGAGGCCGCCCAGCGTCATGATGTTGATGGTTTGCCCGAGTGCATGCAGTGCGATCAACGAGGACAGAATCGACAGCGGAATCGAGATCGCGATGATGCAGGTACTGCGCCAGTTGCCGAGAAACAGCAGAATCATCGCGGCAGTGAGGGCGGCCGCGACCAGCGCCTCGCGCACCACGCCCTGCACCGCTGCCTTCACGAATACGGACTGGTCGAACAAGGCGGTGATGTGCAGGTCGGGCGGCAAGGCGGCGCGCGCGGTCGGCAGCAGGCCTTGCAACGTATTGACGATCGACAGAGTCGACGCGCTGCCGTTCTTCAGCACCGACATCAGCACGCCACGGTGTCCGTCCTGCCGCACGATATTGGTCTGCGGCGAGAAACCATCGCGCACATGCGCCACTTCACGCAGATAGGTTGTCGCGCCATTGAGCGTGCGCACCGGAATATCGTTGAGCCCTTCCACCGTAGGCGGTGAGCCGTTCATATTGATCGTGTATTCCTTCGGCCCGATCTTGGCCGTGCCGGTCGGCAAAATCAGGTTTTGCGCGTTGAACGCGCTGACCACGTCCGACGGTGTCAAGCCTTTCGCAAGCAAGGCGCGCGTGTCGAGGTCGACCGAGATCAGACGCGATTTGCCGCCGTACGGATAGGGCACGGCCGCGCCCGGAATCGTTACCAGCTGCGGGCGCAGGAAGTTCAGCGCGGTATCGTTGAGCGCCTGCTCGGAGAGCTTCGGGCTCGACAAACCAAGCTGGATCACCGGAATACTGGAGGCCGAATAACTGATCACCAGAGGCGGCGTCGCGCCCGGCGGCATTTGCTTGAGCTGCGCCTGCTCGACAGCCACCGTCTGCGCGATCGCGGTCTGGATATTCGCGGTCGGCTGCAGGAACACCTTGAGAATCGTGATGCCCGCGAGCGACTGCGATTCAATGTGCTCGATGTCGTTGACCGTGGTGGTCAAACTGCGCTCGTTGACGGACGTAATACGGTTGGCCATGTCTTCGGCCGACAAGCCCGTGTAAGTCCAGATGATGCTGACCACCGGAATATTGATCTCCGGCAGCACGTCGACCGGCGTGGTCAACAGCACGAACGGCGTCGCCAGCAAGATCAGAATGGCCATCACGATGAACGTGTATGGCCGCTTAAGCGCAACGTTGACGATCCACATGAAACGCGCCTGAGAGAATGCCGATAAGGGATGGGTGAATCAGCAGCTATGCTAGATCGATAGCACCAACGCCTGCATGGCACCAAAATGGCGAAATTGTCAGGAAGGCTAATGTAAGGATAGACGATACTTCAAACGCAGGGTGCATCATGTGGACGCAAACGTTTGAAGAGAGGGAGATGGGCGATTTTAAGGGGATGATTAAAGGCATGTCTCACGCGAGTCTCACTGAACTCACGCGGGACATGCCTTTATATTTTATTGCGCAATACTAATACCTTACGGCCAGATTCGCGTCATGCAACGCCTTTGCATTCGACTCGAATCTACTCGAAACCACTCGAAGCCAGGCTAGGCGATCACGGTCCACTTGCCGTACTTCGCAACCTCGCGCTCGTCAAAATCGAAGCCAAGGCCCGGCGTCTGGTGCAGCACGATGCGCCCATTCCTGTGGCCGAGCTGGCGATCGATCAGACGGCGGAAATTGAGCACCTGGTCGTCCCAGAAGTACTCGACATAGCGAGCATTAGGTGTGGCCGCAACCAGTGGCGCATGCACGTCATGGAACCAGTGCGGGCACATCACCACGCCGTAGCTCGCGGCCGTCGCCGCGATCCGCCGCCATTCGCTGATGCCGCCGCACACCACCGCGTCGGTTTGCAGGATCGCCGCGCCGCCCTTGTCGAGCAGCTCTTTGTGATACCAGCGGCCATAGCCGATTTCGCCGGTCGCTACCGGCACGCGCGTGAGTTTGGCAAGGCGCGCGTGGTTGTCGATATCGTCAGGGGAAAAAGGCTCCTCCACGAAGTACGGATCGTATTGTTCGATCCGGCGCAGGTGCTGCAACGCCTGCGTCGTGTCGGTCCAGCCGTTGTTGATGTCGATCATCAGTTCGACATCCGGGCCGATCGCTTCGCGCGCGGCGCGTACGCGCGCTTCTTCTTCGCGTGGCGACAGGCGCCCGCCCTTCATCTTCACGGCCTTGAAACCCATCTCGACGTAGCTCGCCATTTCCTCGCCGAGCATGCCCGCGGACTTGCCGTCGAGGTAGTAGCCGCCGCTCGCATAGGCGGGCACGCTATCGAGTTCGACCGCGCCGAGGTACTTGTGCAGCGGCACGTTGTGGCTGCGCGCATTCAGGTCCCACAACGCCGTGTCGAGAATACTGATGGCGCGCATCACGGTGCCGGCACGGCCTTGCAGCAATGCCTCCTGATACATCGCCTGCCAGAGTCCCTCGACCGCATACGAGTCCTTGCCGATCAGCACGGGCGCGAGCAGTTGCTCCACCGCCACCCGCAGCAGCTCGCCACCCGCGCTGCCGACATAACAGAAACCGATCCCTTCCACGCCATCGGTCGAGCGCACTTTCACCAGACCATAGTGACGCGTCGAGACCGTGCGAGTCGCAAACGAGGTCACGCGATCGAGCGGCACACCCGCCGCGCAAACCGATACCGATTCAATCCTTGGCATTTCCACACTCCTCCAAATTTGCTGGCCGTCCGCGTCTGATGCGCGTTCGGTGAGATCGAAGTGTGATAGCCGCGAGGCGTCAAAAACAGTATCCTTTGGCTTCTTCAAAAGATAAAAATTCTATTCGATGGATTCGCGCTATCTGCAGAGCTTTGTCTATGTGGTCGAACTCGGATCGATCGCCGAAGCCGCGCGCAGGCTCGATCTGACGCCCGCGGCGGTGGCCCAGCGCGTGAAAATGCTCGAGCAGGAACTCGGCGCGAAGCTGGTGCGCCGCTCCGGCCGCACGGTCGGCACGACCGAGGCCGGCGAGCGCATTCTGGAACGCGCCCGCGCGGTGCTGCACGATATCCGCGACCTGAAATCCGACCTGAACGACGAGTCCGTACTCGCCGGCCAACTGCGCCTGGGCGGCACGCCCACCATGATGACGAGCGTGATTCCGGACGTGCTGGCCGGGCTGCTTGCGCGGCACCCACAGATCGATATCTATCTGGAGCCGGGCAACTCGGTCGAGCTCTACCGCAAGGTGGTGAGCGGCGATCTCGATGCGGCGATGCTGGTGCAGCCGCTCTTCGATCTGCCGAAAAGCTGCGACTGGCACACCTTTCGTGAAGAGCCGCTGGTGCTGCTCACGCCCGCCTCGATGACGGTCGACGATCCGCACGCTGTGCTGCAACGCGAGCCGTTCGTGCGCTACGACCGCAACGTGGTCGGCGGACAACTGGCCGACGGGTATTTGCGGCAGCACGGCATCCAGCCGCATCAGCGCTGCGAGCTCGACGGGCTCGATGCCATCGCGGTGATGGTGGACCGGGGCCTGGGTGTATCCCTGGTGCCGGACTGGCTGATGACGCGCTTTTCCGGGCTCTCGCTCGCGAAATGGCCGTTGCCGCACGCCTTTCCGAAGCGCGTGGTCGGTTTGTTATGGGGGCGCTCGTCGGCCCGCATGCGGCTCGTCCACGCCTTCCTCAAGGCCGCGCAGGAACTGAACGCCGCGCCGCGCGAAACACAAAAATAATTAACGTTTGAAGCAAGCGGCTCGCGCTTCTTCGCTGTTCACGGTCACGCAATACTGCGTCGGCGCCCGAATGCTTTGCACTGGCCGGCCCGCCCTGCCCGGCATTGCCACGCATTCGCGGACCTGACCTATACGAACATCGGAACATCGAAGGAGACACTGTCATGAGCACGCCCATGCCCGGCTTACGCGGCGTCCTGTCGCCGGTACTCACGCCGTTCAACGCCGACCGCTCGCCCTCGCCCGCCCGCTTCATCAACCATTGCCGCTGGCTGTTGCGTCAGGACGTAGGGCTCGCCGTATTCGGCACCAACTCGGAAGCAAACTCGCTCACTGTGAGCGAAAAGCGCGCGCTGCTCGATGCGTTGCTCGACGCCGGCTTGCCGCCCGGGCGAATGATGCCGGGCACGGGCGCCTGCGCGCTGCCCGATGCGATCGAACTCACGCGCCATGCCGTGAGCAGCGGTTGTGCCGGCGTACTGATGCTGCCGCCGTTTTTCTACAAAGGCGTGAGCGACGAGGGGCTGTTTCGCGGCTTTGCCGAAGTCATCGAAGCCGTGGCCGATGCACGCCTGCGCGTCTACCTGTACCACATCCCGCCGGTTGCCCAGGTCGGCATCAGCTTCGGCCTGATCGAGCGCCTGCTCATGCGCTATCCCGGCGTGATCGCGGGCATCAAGGACAGTTCCGGCGACTGGAATCACACCGCCACGCTGCTCAAGGAATTCCAGAATACGGGCTTCGATGTCTTCGCCGGAACCGAAACGCTATTGCTGCCGACCCTTCAGAACGGCGGCGCCGGTTGCATCACGGCGACGGGCAACGTCAACGCGGCGGCGATCGTGCGTCTTGCGCAAACGTGGCGCGAGGCGGATGCCGCCGGCCAGCAACAACGGCTCAACGACACGCGCGCGGTATTCCAGCGCTATCCGATCATCGCCGCGATGAAGGCCGCGATCGCCTGGCAATCGGGTGATCCGCAATGGGCCGTGCTGCGCGCGCCGCTAGTCGAACTCGACGACGCCCAGCAACACGAACTGCAGCAGGCGCTCACCCAGATCGGCTTCGAAATCGAAAACGCTGCAGCGCTCGCGGCCGACCTTCAGGAGATCAGCCCCGCCTGAGCATGGAAACGCGGCTCACCAGCCCTTACACTCTCACATCGTTCGCCCGCCCAAGCCTTCAAAACAATCAGCACGGCGGGCCAGGAGACAAGTCTTGCTAACCCAAACGTCCTACCCCGCCACGGCCGATACGAATCCGGCCGACCAGCTATTCCGGCGCGTCGCGTGGCGCTTCATGCCGCTGCTGTTCGTGGGCTACGTGATCGCTTATCTGGATCGCGTCAACGTCGGCTTTGCGAAACTGCAGATGCTCAACAGCCTGCATTTCAGTGAAGCGGCTTACGGCCTCGGCGCCGGCTTCTTCTTCATCGGCTACTTCCTGTTCGAAGTGCCGAGCAACCTGCTGCTGCATCGCCTCGGCGCGCGGCGCTGGATCGCCCGCATCATGATTACGTGGGGGCTGCTGTCGATGGTCACCGCCTGGGTACATACGCCCCTGATGTTCTATGTGGTGCGTTTTCTGCTCGGTGTCGCCGAGGCGGGCTTCTTCCCCGGCATGATCCTGTACCTCACCTACTGGTTCCCCTCGCACCGGCGCGGCAGGATGACCGCGCTGCTGATGGCCGGCATTCCAGTTTCCGGTTTGCTGGGCGGCCCGCTGTCCGGGTATCTGATGCACGCTTTCAACGGCGCGGGCGGCCTCGAAGGGTGGCAGTGGCTGTTCATCGTCGAAGCGCTGCCGTCTATCGTGCTCGGCTTTGTCATCTATCGCTGGCTCGACGATCGCGTGGCCGACGCGAAGTGGCTCAGCAACGAAGAAAAGCGCGTGATTCAGAGCGAGATCGACGCCGACGCCGTGGTGCGCACGCATGGCTCGGTGCGCGCGGTGTTCGGTTCGGCGCGCGTCTGGCTCTTGTGCCTCGTGCTGTTCGGCGTCGTGATGGGGTCCTACGCAATCGGCTTCTGGCAGCCCACCATCATTCGCGGCACAGGCATCGACGATCCGTTGATGATCGGTCTGCTGACGATGATTCCCTACTCGGCGGCGCTGATCTCCATGATCACGGTGGGCCGTCACGCGGACCGCACGCGCGAGCGCCGCTGGCATATCGTCGTGCCCGCGCTGGTGGCGGCAAGCGGTTTCAGCCTGTGCGCGGCCAACGGCGACAGCTCGCTGCTGTCGATGATCGGGCTTACTCTCGCCGTCTCCGGCGTGGTCACCGCGCTGCCGATGTTCTGGGCGCTGCCTACCGCGTTTCTCGGCGGCAGCGGCGCGGCGGCGGGGATCGCGCTGATCAACTGCACCGGCAACCTGGCAGGCTTCATCAGTCCGACCGTGATCGGCTGGCTCAAGGGCTACACGCATACGCTGGCGTCGGGGCTGGTACTGACGGCCTGCACGCTGACGCTTTCCGCCGTGTTGATTCTGGTGTTCATTCCGGCGCGGCTGGTGAATCGCTGAACTTCGGCATCACGCAAAAAAGGCCGGTCAACCATGAGGGTTGACCGGCCTTCTCATTTCCAGGCGCCGGTGTATGCCGCCGGCGCCCTTGCCCCAGGCTTACTTCGCAAACAACGATGACATATTGGCAAACGCCTTGAATTCCAGCGCGTTACCCGACGGATCGAGGAAGAACATCGTCGCCTGTTCGCCGACTTCACCCTTGAAGCGTACGTGCGGCTCGATGATGAAGTCGATGCCGGCCTGTTGCAGCTTGTCCGCGGCGGCCTGCCATTGCGCCATCGAAAGCACCGCGCCGAAGTGGCGCACCGGCACCGCGTCGCCGTCGACCTTGCTGGTGTGCCGGTGGCCGATTTCCTCAGGCGCGAGGTGCGCGACGATCTGATGGCCGTAGAAGTTGAAGTCGACCCAGTCCGGTGAGCTGCGCCCTTCCGGACAGCCGAGCAGCTCGCCGTAGAACTCGCGTGCAGCGGCAAGACTATGCACAGGAAACGCCAGATGGAACGGCGGCAAAACGGTTTCGGCAACGCTCATGATGGGAAAACTCGCAGAGAGGAAAGTGGGATCGCGTGTCGGTTCATGAAGCGGTTCATGAAGCAAGCCATGAAGCCGCACGCGTAAGGCCAATTTTAACCATGACTAAAAATGGTGAAAAACGATATATATTTGATCTGACCAACACCAAAATCGATCAATCGACGATGCTCAGCGAACTCAAGACCTTTATCGCCGTCAGCCAGTACGGTACGTTTTCCGGCGCGGGCGCGCGCATCGGCCTGACGCAATCCGCAGTGAGCGCGCAGATGCAGCGGCTCGAAGAGGAACTCGGCTTCGCGCTGTTCGACCGCACGGGCCGCTCGGCCACGCTCAACGACGCCGGCCGCGAAACACTCGCGCTCGCCGAAGAAATGATGACGCTGTACGCACGGCTCTCGGAGCGCGGCGCGGGTGCGGCCGACAGCGGCATGCTGCGGGTGGGCGCGATTGCGTCCGCGCAAGTGTCGTTTCTCGCCGATGCACTGGCCCGCTTTCGCGACGACCGCCCCGGCTGGCGGATTCGCGTCGTGCCCGGCGTGTCGCTGGGTTTGCTCGGCCAGGTGGACTCGGGCGAACTCGATCTCGCGGTCATCATCAAACCGCCCTTCGCGCTGCCGTCCGAACTGGAATGGCGCACGCTCGTCACCGAGCCGTTCGTGCTGCTGGCGCCCAAGGCGCTCGCGCGCGGCAAGCGGTCCTGGCGCGAGTTGCTCAAAAGCGAACCGTTCATCCGCTATGACCGTGGATCGTTCGGCGGCAGGCTGGTCGACCGCTTTCTGAGGCGCGAGCGGCTGAACGTGCATGACGTGATCGAGCTGGACGAGCTTCAGGGTATCGCGCAACTCGTCGCGCGCGGCATCGGCGTGGCGCTCATTCCGAATACGGCGGGACTCAACAGGTGGCCCGCCAACGTGACCGCGCTCGAACTCGGCGACGCGACGTTTCACCGTGAAATCGGGCTGGTGCAGCGACCACGGCATAGCCGGCAAGCGGTGGCGGGTGCGTTGGCCGATTGCATCGGCACGGCGGCGGGCGCCTGAATTGCCCAGCCAGTCTTAGTGGCTTGAATCCGCGGCCTGAATGACCTGCGCCGGTTGAACGGCCCCTGCAACCGTACGATTGTGCTGTTGCAGGGGTCAGCAACTGTATCTGTGAGATTCGCACGCGGCCGGGCAGAATCGGTGGACTCCCATCGCTCCGCGCTGCCCGACCCGTACCGTCTCGATCCGCGCGACTTGCCCGTCTCCAAGGTTGACCAGCCCATGACTGCCAGCACCTTCCTCACCGCCGATGTCCTGATTGCCTATAGCGCCTACTTCGTCGGCACGGCGAGTCCGGGGCCGAGCAACCTCGCGATCATGTCGCTTGCCATGAGCGCCGGCAGGAAATCCGCGCTGACCTTCGCGCTCGGCGTGGTGTCCGGTTCGTTCTTCTGGGCCTTGCTGGCGTCGCTGGGTTTGTCGGCGGTACTTGCCACTTACTCGGAATGTCTGGTGGCGATCAAGATTGCCGGCGGACTTTATCTGCTGTGGCTCGGCTTCAAATCCGCGCGCTCGGCCTTGCGCGCAGAAACGCTGCCCACGCAGACCGCACGTGAAGGCGAACCGCTCAAACGGCTCTATTTGCGCGGCCTGCTGCTCCACCTCACCAATCCGAAAGCGATTCTGGTGTGGCTCTCGATCGTTTCGCTGGCCATGTCGCCCGCGGGCGGCACGTCGCACACCGCGCCAGTGGTGCTCGGCTGCATGGTGATCGGCGTATCGGTGTTCAGCAGTTACGCGGTGCTGTTTTCAACCGCGTCCGCGCGGCGCATCTACGTCGCGATCCGCCGCTGGCTGGACGGCTCGCTCGCGATCATGTTCGGCATTGCGGGGATCAAGCTGCTGACGTCGAAAAGCTAGCCGCGCCTTCGGTACGCGCCGGCTCTGCGATACTGTCGTCTTGACGATGCAAGCGGACAGACGAACACAATGAGCGGTGGCAACAACCTGAATCCGGCAGCAACGCGCTCGCCGCTGCAAAAGCGGCTTTATCTGGCGGGCGCGCTCGTGCTGCCCGGCAGTCTGATCGCCGCTGCGATCATCTATGCCATGGCGCCGGCGCCGGACAGCGCCGTCTCCATATACAGCATTGCCGACCCGCGCTATCAGATCGAATTGCAGCGCATCGGCGGCAATGCGGAGGTGATCATGGCGGAGCTTCACCAGTGGTTCGACGGTCTCTGGCAGGGCACGACGCTCGCGTATACGGTGGCCGTGCTCGGCGCGCTGGCCGCGGGTGCATGCTTTTTTATCGGCCACTACTTCGCCGACGAAGAAACAACCACCTGAAGCGACCCGCCGCCGCCCACCAGACAGGCGCTTACGGCGCCCACTGATCGCCCCTCGTTCAGGACGCCTCTTTACGCGTGCCCGGTTGTTCCACGCCGGCCACGCGCAGCGCCTCATGCAAGGTACTGAAAATGCGATTCGCGCCGACGATCGGCGTGATTCCATGCCGGTTCATATCCGCGTGCAGATACTGGTTCACGCGCGCGAAGATCACGTCGACGCCGCTCTTCTTTAGCGTCTCACACAATTCGCCGACCGAACGCGCCGCCGAATAATCGAGGTCGGTGATCGCGCCGGAGTCGATCACGAACCAGTGCACCGGGCTCGGCGCATGGTCGATCAGACTGCTGGTGTCGTCGATGAAAAAGTGGTCGTTCGCGTAGAACAGGTCGGAGCCGAAGCGATAGACGATCAGCCCCGGCGCGGTCTGCAGTCCCGGCGCGGCCGGCACCGGCGCCCAGATACCGCCTTCGCTGGGCACCAGAACCATGGTGTGGGGCCGGTAACTGTGCCGCACGTGCCGCAGCAGCGATAGCGCCACCGCCACCAGGATGCCGTGCTCGACACCGATCAGCACCACGGCTGCCGCGGTGAACAGGGCCAGCGTGAACTCACCGGGGCTTTCGCGGCGAATCGAAAACAGCGTCTGCACATTGATCAAACCGACCGCGATCGTAAACACGATGCTGGCCAGAATGCAATGCGGCAGGTATTGCAAAAAACGGCTGAAAAACAGCAGCACCACGACCACCACCAGCGCGAATACAACCTGCGCCAACTGGCTGCGCGTGCCGGCGCGATCGGCCATGGCGGTTTGCGTCGGACTGCCGTTCACCACGAACGCACCGGAAAACGCCGCCGCGGCATTGGCGGCGGCAATCCCCAGCAGATCGGCATTGGTGTCGACGGTCTCGTGATAACGCTCGGCGAATACACGGCTCGCGGCGGCGCTTTGCGCGACGATCATCACGAAACAGGAAGCCGCGACCGGCAGCAGATCGAGCAACTGCCTCCACGTGACCGAGGGCATCCGCAACGGCGGCAATCCCCCTGCCACCGGGCCCAGCACGGCAATGCCATGCGCCGCGAAACCGTAGACATCGCTGGCCGCGATACCCGCCACCACCGCGATCAACGGCACCGGCACGCGTGGCAAAAAGCGCTTGCAAACCAGAATCGCCACCACCACCAGCACTGAAATAGCGAGCGTCGGCAGATTGATCTGCGCCGACTCGTGCACCACCGCCGCGAGTTGGTCCACGCTGGTCGCGGCATGGCCGGAGATGCCGACCATGTCGCCCAGCATGGCGATGCCGACCTGCACGCCGACTCCCGCGAGGAAGCCGACCAGCACCGTGCGTGAGAGAAAATCAGCGAGAAAACCGAGCTTGAAGATCCGCGCGATGAGCAGCAGCACGGCGGTGAGCAAAGCGACCATTCCGGCAAGCGCCGCATACTCGGCGCTCGAAGCGGGCGCCATGGTCGAAAGCCGGCTCGCGAAAATGGTGGCGGTGGCGGAATCGGCGGCCACCACGAGGTGCCGCGACGCGCCGAAGAACGCGAACGCGAGAAGCGGCAGAAAGACCGTGTAAAGACCCGTAACGGCAGGCATGCCGGCGATGCGCGCGTAGCCGAGCACCTGCGGAATGTCCATCGACGCCAGTTGCACACCGGCGAGCGCATCGCGCGCCGCCGCAGCGCGGCTCAAAGGAAGTACGCCCTTCAGTACGCCGAGGCGTGTCGTGATGTTTGCCAGAAAATCTCGCATGCGCGATGGTGCCCCGAACTTAGGTTATCGCGCATCGTGCCGCGACTCGGCACATAAAGGCAAGGATTGGGGGCTTCGATCGGCGAAAGAAAATGGCTCAAGCCAGCTGGGTGGCTCCAGACCCGGACGCCAAACCCGCGCTTCGAACACGCGCTTCGAACCCGCATGCCGGACGCCGAACTTGCCGCTAAAACCAGCCCACCTGGGGTTAACGCCTGAACTGCCCCGTCAGCGGATCCACATGCCGCGCGAAACCAAATAGCGCGGCGATGCCGATCGGACAGGCGATGATGAACACGGCCAACATCTCGCACCCCGTAACAAATTGTTACCGCCAAGTTTAAGCGATTGCGGTGCGAATTGAATGAGGGAAAACGCAAAACACTATTGCCGACTATTACAAGTTCGTTACTGCCGCATGGCAGACGGCTTGCAAAAAAAACATCTGAAAATCCGGCCAATAACGCCGACAGACGCGCACTCGATACGACGCGCTATGATGCGCAAACGCTCACCTGCCTACAAACCGGTTACGCCATGTACACGTCAACTTTCATCTTCGCAACCAGACAACTGGACGACCGCTTTCACCGGCTCGACGAGACCATCGCCACCGCCGCCAAAGCCATTCCCGGCTATCTCGGCGAAGAGGCGTGGGAAAACGCCTCAACCGGACTGACATCGAATGTGTATTACTGGGCCTCGCTCGACGCATTGCAGATGTTGATGCAGCACCCTGCGCATCTGGAAGCGAAAGCGGCTCAGGCGAACTGGCTCGACGGCTACCAGGTGATCATCTCCGAAGTACTGCGCACTTACGGCGACGCAGGGTTCGCGCATCCTGCCACGGCCCACCAAGCGCACGAGACACGTGAGGCACGCGAGGCACCGAACGCACCATAGAAGTGCGCCTCCTTATTTCGCTTCCTTGAACAGCACTACGCCGGCGAAACTCAGCAGTCCACACGTCAGCACGTACCAGGCCGGGGCGTAAAAACTACCTGACACGCGCCACAACGCGCTGACGATCAACTGCGCGAAGCCGCCAAAAATCGTCACACCCAACGCGTAAATGATGCCGAGGGAAGTGGCCCGCACTTCTGGTTTGAAGGCTTCGAGAATCAGCACGAAGCCCGCCGGACTCGAAAGCGTCATCAAGCCGATCAGCACGAATACCACCAGCACCACCGTATAGATCGACGGCCAGGTCCTGATCGCGTAGAACGCCGGCAGCAGCACGGCCAGCGACACGACGGATACCGCGTACAGCAAGGTCTTGCGACGCGGCATGCGGTCCGCGAGACGGCCGGCGAACGGCGAGCCGACCAGCAGCACGAAGCCTGCCGTGCAACCGGCCAGCAGCGACACCGCGGCAGGCATGCCCGTCGTCATGGTCAGGAACGACGGCAGGAAAAACACGATCACGTACATCGACGAGGTGCCGCCGATCACCAGCATCGTGCCTGCCACGATCTGCCGCCATTCGATGCGCGCCGTGCGCGGGGCCGCTTTCATTGCATGCGCGGGCGGCAAGGTTTCGTCGAGATGCTTGCGCAGATAGAACCCGAGCGGGCCGATCAGTAGTCCGATCAGAAACGGTACGCGCCATCCCCATGCAAGCAGAGCCTCGTGCGACAGGCTGCGCGAGAGCGTCGCCGCCACCAGCGCGCCGGCCAGCGCCGCGCCGCCCTGCGAGGCCATCTGCCAGCTCACCAGCGAACCGCGCCGCCCCGCGCTGCCCGACTCCATCAGCAAGGTGGTCGCCGCGCCCACTTCTCCCCCCGCCGAAAACCCTTGCAGCAAACGGCCCAGTACGATGATCGCCGGTGCAGCCAGACCGATCGTCGCGTAAGTCGGCGCGAGGCCGATCATGCCGGTGCCGAGCGCCATCAGCGAAACGGTGAGCACGAGGGCCTGCTTGCGCCCCACGCGGTCGGCATACGCGCCGATCACGATGCTGCCAAGCGGCCGCACGACAAAGCCCACGCCGAACGTCGCAAGCGACATCATCAGCGCGCCGACCTCGCTGCCGGCCGGAAAAAACAGCTTGCCGATCAGCGCGGCGAAAAAGCTATAGACCGTAAAGTCAAAGAACTCGAGGCCATTGCCAAGCGCTGCGGCGAAAATGGTCCGGCGCGACGCGCGCTGCTCCGCTGCATGGCTCGCGACGGCACTTGCGGTGTGTTGGATTGCATTCATGGGGAGCAGTACGCCTAGAAGTTGTGATACATGCCGAGCGACACGGTGACCGGCGTCGTGCCGAGTTCCGGCGCAGTGCTTCCGGTTTGCGTCGGCAGCGGATTATTGTTCAGCAGTACAGTGGAAATGCCGTAGTTGCGGATGAAACCGGCGCGCGCATACAGCCCCGTGCGTTTGGAGAGGGTGTAGTCGTAGCCGAGCATCACGCCGAATGCCGAATCTTTCGCGAGGTTGTTTGCCGAGTCGTGCACGCCGGACGTATCGCGATACACCACCGAAGCGCGGAACGCATTGCGCCCCACCGGCCAGATCGTGCCGAGCGTATAGACGCGCGCAATGCCGTCGTTGGCGAGCCTCGGCGCGTACTGGTTGAACGCGCCGGACAGCACGATCCTGCCGGTGTCGACCACCACACCGAGACCGTACAGATCATTACGCACCGTGCTCGTGCCGCCCGTGCCTGTCGTGCCCCACACCTGGTTGTAAGTGCCCGTCAGGTAGGTCGTGCCGTCATACCACTGCAGCAGCGCGCCCTGCGCCGCCGCGGTAGGCGACTGCCCCGCCACGTTGCTCGGCGCGTACATCAGTTCCGTGCTGAAGCCCGCAAAGCTCGGCGAGAGGTACGTGATCGCGTTGTTCACCCGCGCGGCAAGTTGCGTCGCGCCCGCACCGAGGTCGCTGTTGTAGCCAAAACCCTTTGGCGTTTGCACGACAGCGGTGCCGAGCCACGTGTAGGCCGAGTTGGTGCCCACCGTGCCGAACACGTCGACGAAAAGCGGCAAGCCCGTGCCGATCTGCTTGCCGAAACGCACGCGGCCATAGGTCGACGAGTTCAGCCCAACCCATGCCTCGCGATTGAAGAACGAAGTGCTGTCCTGCATCGTGCCGTTATTGGCCAGAAAACCGCTTTCCAGGTTGAATTCGGCGCGCAGCCCGCCGCCCAGATCTTCCCGACCGAAGAAGCCCAGTTTCGACGTCCATTCGCCGCCGCTCTGGGTCTGCACCAGCGACTTGCCGCCCACGGTCTGATAGTTGATGCCCATATCGACCGAGCCGTACAGCGCCACGCCCTCGCGCAGGCTGCCATTGAACTCCGGCAGCGCGGCCAGCAAGGTTGCCTGATACGGCTCGGCGTGCGCCGTGCCGGCCCCGAGCGTCAGCAGTGCCGCGCTCATTGCGATGCATTTTTTCATGGGTCTCCCTTCTCCTCGTATGCGATTGAGATGTAGTACTCAGGACACGCTTAAACACCGCTGCGCGAGTCCGACGAAGTAAGCCGCGCCCCAGCTGAGCGCCGCGTCGTTGAAGTCGTATTCCGGGTTGTGGACCGCACAGCCGCCTTTCGAGTCGACGCCGTTGCCGAGCACCACATAACAGCCCGGCACCACTTCGGTCATCCACGAGAAGTCTTCGCTGCCCATCACCGCATCGGGCATCAGCGTGTAGCCCTCTGGTCCTGCCAGGGCTTCGATGGTTTCGATCGCGAGGTCGGCCGCGCCGCGATGATTGACGAGCGGGCGCGAGATCTGGCGGTAATCGACCTCCGCCGTAGCGCCGTAGGCTTGCGCCTGCAAGTGCGCGATGCTGCGGATCCGCGCCTCGACCTTGTCGCGCGTTTCCGAATCGAGCGCGCGCACCGAAAGCTTCAACGTCGCGGTTTCGGGGATCACATTGGGGGCGGTGCCGGCGTGGATCGCGCCGACCGTCACCACCGCGGCGCGGGTCGGCTCGATGTTGCGCGCGACGATCGATTGCAAGGCCAGCACGATGTTGGCCGCCGCGACGATCGGATCGCAGCCCAACTGCGGCATCGCGCCGTGCGTGCCTTTGCCGGTCACGGTGATCGTCACCGAATCGGACGACGCCATCATGCAGCCGTGGCGCAGCGCGAAGTGGCCGACCGGCAGGCCCGGCGCGTTATGCAGCGCAAACACCTGGTCGCACGGAAAGCGCGTGAAGAGGCCGTCCGCGATCATCTTCGAGGCGCCGCCCAGCCCCTCTTCCGCGGGCTGGAAGATCAGGTTCAGCGTGCCGTCGAATTCGCCTCGCTTCGCAAGGCGGTGCGCGGCGGCCAGCAGGATCGCGGTGTGGCCGTCGTGGCCGCACGCGTGCATGGTCTGCGCGACGGTGCTCGCGTACGGCAGGCCGGTGGCTTCCTGAATCGGCAGCGCGTCCATGTCGGCGCGCAGGCCGAGCGTGCGGCTCGAGGTGCCGCGCCGCAGCTGGCCGACCACGCCGGTGCCGCCGACACCCGTCGTCACCTCATAGCCCCATTCGGCGAGCTTGCGCGCGACCAGTTCGGCGGTGCGCGTTTCAGCGAAGCCGAGTTCCGGATGCGCGTGGATGTCGTGGCGAATCGAAATGAATTCGTGCTCGGTCTCGCGCAATTCGGCGAGAAGCTGGGGGAAAGACTGCGTCATTCGTATTGCTCCGATTAAGCCGGCTGTCGTTTCGCAACCGTCGAAGCCAAGCGTAAAGATCCGGCCCGAAAACAAAAAAGCACAAATTTTGATGCGCATAACCAGCAGTGCTATATTCCGCATCATGAAAATTCATCATCTGCGGGCACTGGTCGCGATTGCCTCGACCGGCAGCATCAACGGTGCGGCCAAGGCGCTGTACGTAACGCAGCCGGCCATCACGAAGGCGGTGCGGGAACTGGAGACGGAGTTCGGCGTGCGGCTATTGGAGCGCAACCCGTGGGGCGTCGTGCCCACGGCCGAAGGCGCGGCGCTGGTGAGCCGGGCGCGCACCGTGGTGCGCGAGATGGAGCGCGCCGAGGAGGATATGGCGCATCTGAAAGGGTTGCGCGACGGCAGCCTGGTAATCGGCATCACGCCGATCGTCGGGACGACGGGGCTTGCCGAGGCCTTCGTCGAATTTCGCAAGCGCTGGCCGATGGTGACGCTGGAGTTTCGCGAACTGGGCTTCAACCAGTTACACGAGCAACTGCGCAATCGCACGCTCGATCTGGCGTTCGCCGCCTTCGCGCGGCCGGTCGGCGATCTGGCGAGCGTGAAGCGGATGGTCTCGTTCGAGACCGTATTCGTGACGCGCGCACAGAGTCCTTATGCGGACGCGGCGTCGCTCGAAGCGGTGCAGGACGCCGAGTGGATTCACACCGACGTGACGGACAACTATCCGGGCTTCGTGCGCGCGATGTTCGAATCTGCCGGGCTCGCGCCACCCCGGCGCATCACGCGTTGCACGTCGTATGCACTGTTTTATAGCCTGACCGTCAGCACCGACGCGATCTTCGCGTGGACCACGCACTCACTCGAAGAAACCTTGCTGGGGCAGAGCTTCGTACGTCTCGCGCTGCCAGTCGCGCCGCCGCCGTTGCAGTTGTATCTGCTGTCACCGCAGGAATCGCAGTTGACCCGGCCGGCGGAGTATTTCGTCCACTGCATCGAACAGGCAATTGGGCCGTTGTTGAAGGGGGCGCAAGGGCACGACCGCATCACCCCTTATAATCCGGCATGATCCGAATCCCGCACTCTCTCTCCCGCCAAGCGGCCGCACCCGGCCGATCAGCCGCCCACCGCTCTCAGGCGGCCGCATGAAAACACCCAAACGTCTGCTCCCGCTGGTCGAGGAAGGCCTGATCGACGAAGTCATCTCGCAGTTGATGAGCGGCAAGGAAGCCACCGTCTACGTGGTCCGCAGCGGTGAATCCACACGCTGCGCGAAAGTCTATAAGGACGCCAAACAGCGCAGTTTCCGCCAGGCCGCGTCCTATCAGCAGGGCCGCAAGGTCAAGAACAGCCGCCAGCAGCGCGCCATGGAAAAAGGCTCCCGCTATGGCCGCGAAGTGCAGGAGCAGGCATGGCAGAACGCCGAAGTCGATGCGCTGTTCCAGCTTGCCAATGCCGGCGTGCGCGTGCCGCAGCCGTTCATCTGCACGGACGGCGTGTTGCTGATGGAATTGGTGACCGATGCGGACGGCAACGTCGCGCCGCGTCTGAACGACGTCGAAATGACCGAGGCTCGCGCGCTCGAATTGCATGCGCTGCTGCTCAATCAGGTGGTACGCATGCTGTGCGCCGGCATGATTCACGGCGACCTGTCCGAATACAACATCCTGCTCGCGGCGGACGGCCCGGTGATCATCGACCTGCCGCAAGCCGTGGATGCCGCCGGCAATCTGGAAGCGCCGGCCATGCTGGAGCGCGATGTGAACAACCTCGCCACGTATTTCGGCCGTTTCGCGCCCGCGTTACTCGACACGCACTACGGCAAGGAAATCTGGTCGCTGTACGAAGCGGGCGCCTTGCACGTGGATGCAAAGTTGACCGGCCGTGTCGAACTGGACACCACGCCGATCGATCTCGAAGGTGTGCTACAGGAACTCGAAGACACCCGGCTCGACGAAGAAGCGCGCCTGCGCTACGAGCAGTCGCTGCGCAGCGGGACGTAAGCGGGTTCCAGGCGCGGCCTGCGCGGCGCCTGCCCCACCGACTCGCGCATCGTCACGCTCACCGGAAACTCACGGGTAATCTCCCACGAAGTCCGGTAGCACTGATTCACGAGCCAGCGTACGGCATTCTGCGTCAACTCTGCCGTCGGGATATGCACCGAGGTGAGTCCTGGCGCTGCATAGGCGGCCGAATAGTCATCGTCGTAGCCGATCACCGACACTTCGTCCGGTACCGCAATGCCTGCCTGATGGAAACGCGCCAGCGCGCTCACCGCCATCGTGTCGTTCGCGCAAAAGAGCCCCGTGAAGCGCTGCTTGGAATCGAGCAGCTTCTGTGCGGCCAGGTACCCGCCTTCCGGCGAGAAGTCCGATTCGATCAGCGTGACGTCCTCGCGCGCGATGCCCTCGCGCGATAGCTCGGCGAAGAAGCCTTCGAGCCGGGTCTGATTGTCCGAAGCGCTGGACGGACCGGATATCACCGCAATATCCCGATGCCCATGATCGAGCAGCGTGCGCGCCGCCAGCTCGCCGCCGCGCCGATGATCCGCGCAGAACGACGCCTCCGGCAACTGATCGAACGCGCGATTCAGAAACACCATCTTCGGGTGCATACGATGCAGCATGTCCAGATCTTCGTCGTGCAGATCGTGGCTGATCACCACCACGCCGTCGCAATCGCGGCCGATCAGGAAGCGCACCGCCTCGATGGCCTGCTCGCGCGGCGACACCTCTCCGCAACCGGTCGCCACCACCACGTGACGGCGCACCGCGCGCAGTTCGGTGTCGGTTTGCTTGAGAATCGTGCCGTAGTAGGAGCCGAAGAAGGTCGGCACGAAAATGCCGATCATGCCGAGCGACTGCGTCGCCATGGCCCGGCCGATAGACGACGGCCGGAAATTCAGCGCTTCGATTGCGGCCTTCACACGGGCAGCGGCGTCGGCTGAAATGGGCCCCTTACCGGAAATGGCTCGCGACGCAGTCGACATCCCAACGCCGGCCAATGCCGCGACATCCTTGAGTGTTGCCACGCGGTTCTCCGTCAAACCTGTTGTATTGCGCGACGCCGCGTCCGGTCACTATAGACGCGCGCCACCCTCCTCGTCGAACAGCGAAATATGCGCGCCATCGAACGAGAACACCCCGGCATCCCCGATCGCCACCGGCGTCTTCGTCTGATCAATCGACGCGATTTGCACTCCATGATAGTCGAGCCAAATGACGCGGTGGTTGCCCATCGGCTCGACTAGCGAAATATTCGCGCGCTCGTTCATGCTCGTGCTCGGGTGCTCGCCCACGCGCATGTCGCCTGCGCGCACGTCGCCCACGCGCATGTCGCCTACGCGCACGTCTTCCGCCCGCACGCCGAGCACACAAGGCAGACGATCCGCCGGCAGGTTTCTGAAAGGATAGTGCGACACGTCGAATCGCAAATGCGCGGTACAGAAGTGCAGCGCGCCGTCACGCACCTCGAGCGTGCCTTTGAGCAGATTCATCGCGGGCGAGCCCAGAAACGTCGCCACGAACAGATTGTTCGGCCGCGCATAGACTTCGGCGGGCGTGCCGAACTGCTGGATCACGCCGCCGCGCATCACCGCCATGCGCGTGGCGAGCGTCATGGCTTCCACCTGGTCGTGGGTCACGTAGATCATCGTCGCGCCCAGGCGCTGGTGCAGTTGCTTGAGTTCGCGACGTAATTCGGTGCGCAGCTTGGCGTCGAGATTCGACAGCGGCTCATCGAACAGGAACACGTCGGCCTCGCGCACGATCGCACGGCCGATCGCCACGCGCTGCCGTTGTCCGCCGGAGAGTTGCGCCGGCTTGCGCTTGAGCAGCGGGCCGAGTTGCAGCATCTCGGAGGCCCGCGCGACGCGCCGCGCGATTTCCGCCTTCGGCGTGCCGTTGATGCGTAACGCAAACGACAGGTTGCGCTCGACACTCATGGTCGGATACAACGCATACGACTGAAACACCAGCGCGATGCGGCGATCTTTCGGGTCGGCCCAGGTCATGTCGACGCCGGCAATCTCGATGCTGCCGTCGGTCACATCGATCAGGCCCGCAATGCTGTGCAGCAAGGTGGACTTGCCGCAACCGGAGGGTCCGAGCAGCACCACGAACTCGCCCGCGCGCACGTCGAGATCGAGATTCTCGATCACCGTATTCGCGCCGAGCTGGATCTTCAGGTTGCGCACCGAGACATTGGCCGGATTCGACAGGCCAGCCGCATCCGCCGGGTTGCCGAGGTTCACCACGTCTGCCGCGTCTGCTGCCATGTGCGTCATCGCATTTGTCACCGTATTTGCCACTGCGTTTGCCCCATTCAGCGGGTTTGTCATGCCTCGGAGCCCTATCCCTTGACGGCGCCGGACGCAATGCCGCGCACAAACCAGCGGCCCGAAATGAAGTAGACCGCAAGCGGCACCATGGAGGTGAGAATGGTCGCCGCCATATTGACGTTATAGAGCCGCTCGCCGGTCGTCGTGTTGATGATGTTGTTCAATTGCACGGTCATCGGCAGGTTTTTCGTGCCGGCGAACACCAGGCCGAGAATGAAGTCGTTCCAGATACCCGTCACCTGCATGATGACCGCGACGACGATGATCGGCGTGGACATGGGCAGCATCAGTTGCAGGAAGATACGCCAGAAGCCGCCGCCGTCGATGCGCGCGGCCTTGAACAGCTCCTGTGGAATCGACGTGTAATAGTTGCGAAACAGCAGCGTCATCACCGGCATGCCGAAGATGGTGTGAATCACCACGATGCCCGGCAGCGAACTGAACAGATGCACGCTCGCCAGCACACGCACGAGCGGATAGACCATCACCTGCACAGGAATGAAGGCGCCCATCAGCAGCACGCCGAACAGCAAGCCGGCCCCACGCGGCCGCCAGAACGACAGCGCATAGCCGTTCACCGCACCGATCGCGATCGACAACGCCGTGCTGGGCACGACGATACGCACCGAATTCCAGAAACCGACCTGAATGCCGTTGCAATCGAGCCCGGTGCAGGCGGATTGCCACGCGGCGCTCCATGCGTCGAGTGTGAAATGGGTGGGAAAAGCGAGCAGATTGCCGAGGCGAATCTCGCTCATCGGTTTGACCGACGTGACGAGCATCACGTACAGCGGCAGCAGGAAGAACAAGGCGGCGGTAAGCAAAAAGGCGTAGACGCCGAGACGCGCGGGCGTAAATGTCTGCCGGCGCCGGCGGCCATGACTCGGTGTGCCGCCTTTCAGTGAAGGACTGAGCGTGTTCATCACCCCTCCTTGCGCAAGGCAGCGCGGCTGCGGGCATAGAAGAACGGCGCGAGAATCGCCAGCACCGTTGCCAGCAACACGATCGAGGCGGCCGACGCGAGGCCGATGTTCGCGCGGCCGAACAGGTAATCCATGATGAATTTCGCGGGCACTTCGCTTGCCGTGCCAGGACCGCCTTGCGTCATGGCGACGACCGCGTCGTAGAGCTTCACCACCATCACGAAGAGCAGCACGAAAGCGGTGGACATGGAGGGCCCGAGCATCGGCACGACGATGCTCGCATACACGCGCCAACGTGGAATGCCGTCGATACGCGCGGCTTTCCACAGTTCGTCGTCGATACCGCGCAAGCCGGCCAGCAGCAGCGCCATCACGAGGCCGGACGCCTGCCACACCGTCGCGATCACGATCGTGTAGATCACCCAGTCCTGATCGACGATCCAGTCGAAACGCGCATGCACGAAACCGAGTTTGTGCAACACGGCCTGCGCGCCCAACTCGGGATTCAGAATCCACTGCCAGACCAGTCCGGTGGCGACGAACGACATCGCATACGGGTAGAGAAACACCGTGCGCAACGCGCCTTCTCCCACCACACGCTGATCGATGAAGATCGCCAGCAGCAAACCGATCAGCATGCACGCAACAATGAAGCACGCACCGTAGATCACGATGTTTTGCAGCGACAGCAGCCAACGGTCATTGTTGAACAGCCGCGTGTATTGCGCGAGGCCCGCGAAGTCGCCGGAAGGAAACGTGCGCGAGTTGCTGAGGGACACGCGCGCGGTCCAGACCATCGTGCCGAGATACGCGAACACGACGGTCAGCACCATCGGCAGCAACGCCACCCACACCGCTATCGGCAAACGCTTCTTGAGCGGCTTCTTCAGCGGCCCTTTGCGATGACCTGAATCGGCGGCCGGCAGCTTGAGCGCGTGCATGGCGCGCGCCTAGCTCTTCAACGCACTGGCAAACGCCTTCTGCGCATCGTCGACCGACTGGTTCTTGTTCCAGAAGTTGGTGATGACGTCGATCAACGCGCCCTGCGTGTCAGGCGAGAGCAGCATTTCCGGATTCGGCAACTGGCGCGACTTGTCCTTCATGATCGCAATGCCCTCCTTCGCGCAGATGTCGAGACTGCTCGCGTCCACGTCGGGACGAATCGGGATCGAGCCTTTCTTCGCGCTGAATGCGACTTGCGCGGCCGGCGAGGTCATCACCGTGGCAAGCAGATTCTGCGCCTTGATTGCGCTGGCATTGTCGGTTTTCGGGAACACGAATACGTCGCCCGCGACCAGATACGGCGAGTGCGGACCGAACCCCGGGAAGCAGCCGAAGTCCTTGCCGGCCGTCTGGTTGGCCGCCGAGAATTCGCCCTTGGCCCAGTCGCCCATGATCTGGACTCCTGCCTTGCCGGAAATCACCAGTGCGGTGGCGTCGTTCCAGTTGCGGCCGGGCGAGCCTGGATCGACGAAGTCATGCAAGCGCTTGAACTGCGCGAGCACCTTCTTGAACGCGTCGGACTTGACGGCGTTCTGGTCACGATCGCGATACACCTTCAGATAGAGATCGGGACCGCCTACGTCGGCGAATACCGCGTCGAACGTGATCTTTTCCTGCCACGGCTGACCGCCGAGCGCGAGCGGGATCACGCCCGCGGCTTTCAGTTTGGCGAGATCGGCGAGGAATTCGTCGTAGCTCTTCGGCTCGGCGGCAATGCCGGCCTTCTGGAATACCGGCTTCGAATAGAAGAACCAGGCCGGCATATGAATATCGACCGGCGCGGCGTAGTAATGGCCTTTCACCCGGACGCTGTCGATGATCGACTGCGGGAACACGTTGTTCCAGTTTTCTTTCGCGGCCACGTCGTCGACGTTGTTCAGCAGGCCCTGGTCGATCAGGTCGTGAAACTGTTTAGAAGTATTAAATTGCGCGGCGGTGGGTGGATCGCCGCCGACGATCCGGTTGATCGCGGTGGAGCGAGCCTGATCGGCGCCGGCCACTGCGTTGTCGATCCACTGGCCGCCGGCTTTGTTATATGCATCGGCGAACTGGCGGATCGCGGCCGATTCACCGCCCGAGGTCCACCAGTGAATCACATTGGCTTTCAGGGGCTCAGCGGCATGCGCGACGGCGCCAACTAACGCCAGTGCCGCTGCCACGCTCGCCGTGATCATTTTTCTGCTGTTCATTCCGTCTCCTATGTCGACCAGAGTTAGCGCTTTAGCTGTCGGCTAGAGTTAGCGCTTCAGCTGTCGGCCAGAGTAAGCGCTTCAGCGCTTACTCTGGCCCCATGCAAAGCTCTTACTCTAGCCCCATGCAAAGCTCTTACTTCGGTCCCATGCAACCCAATCGCACCGGGCTTTGCGCCCGTGTTTCAAGTCGACATACAAACCAGCTCCACCTCGCCGCTAAACTCGCGCCCCGCGCTCCTTCAAAAATTTCGCCACCAGCTCCGCACTGCGCTTGACCGTGCGCTTCTGCGTACTGTAATCGACATGCACCACCCCAAAGCGACGCTCATAACCAAACGCCCACTCGAAGTTATCCATCAGCGACCACAGAAAATAGCCGCGAACATCCACGCCGGCCTTGATCGCCTGATCGACCGCCGCGAGATGGCGCTTCAGGAACGAGATGCGCTGCGTGTCGTCGACGTGGCCGTCGATCACCTTGTCGTCCGAAGCCATGCCGTTTTCCGTGATGTAGATCGGCGGCAGGTTGTGATACGTGCGCCTGAAACCGGTCAGCAGGTCGCGCAAGCCATCCGGGTGCACCTCCCAGCCCATCTGCGTGCGCTCGACGCCTTCAAGCGGCACCTCCCGGAATCCATGGCCGCCGTCGCTCGCAACGTTCGTGCGGAAGTAGTAGTTGATGCCGAGGAAATCGAGCGGCGCGGCAATGGTCTGCATGTCGCCGTCGAGCACCAGCGGCTCGGTGCCGGGCCACAACTCGAACAGGTCCTGCGGATAGGCGCCCTTGAGCAGCGGATCGAGAATCCACGCGTTGTGCTGGACTTCGAATAGATGCGCCGCGCGCTGATCGGCGGCGCTATCGCTATTGGCCGTGCCGCGGCCGATGTTGGCGACGATACCTTTCTGCGAAGCCGGATCGTTGGCGCGCAATACCGGAATCGCGAGGCCATGTGCGAGCAGCAGGTGATGCATCGCCTGCGTCGCAAAACGTCCGTCGGCGAGGCCTGGCGCATGGTGGCCATTGCCGTAGCCGAGATAAGCCGAGCACCACGGCTCGTTGAGCGTGGCCCATGCGTCGACTGTGCCGGCCAGTTCGCGGCTCATCAGATCGGCGTAGTCGGCAAAACGGTAAGCGGTATCGCGGTTGAGCCAGCCGCCGCGATCTTCCAGATGCTGCGGCAAATCCCAGTGATAGAGCGTCACGAAAGTCGTGACGCCCTTCTCTTTCAGGCGGTTCAGCAGGCGCTTGTAGAAGTCGAGCCCTTTGCGGTTGGGCACGCCTGCCGCGTCCATCACGCGTGGCCATGCAATCGAGAGCCGGTAGCCTTCGAGGCCCAGCGAGACCAGCATGTCGATGTCGGCTTCCCACCGATGATAGTGATCGCAGGCCACCGCGCCGGTGTCGCCGGCCAGCACCTTGCCGGGCGTCGCGGAGAAGGTGTCCCAGATCGACGGCAGGCGGCCGTCTTCGTTCACCGCGCCTTCGATCTGATACGAGGCCGTGGCGGCGCCAAGCAGGAAGTTCTTGCGCCACAACGCGGAGTCAGCGGGCGGGCTGAAGGGATCGGCGAGCGGGTTGTCGGAAACGGCGGGGGACCGCGCGTCGAATACAGCGGATGCGTCGTTTGCCACGGATTCTCCTTCACTGAGGTCGTTGAACCGGGTACGGCGAAGCTCGATGCGGAAGCTGGCTGGAAAGCTGCCCGGAGGCCGCTTGCAAGCTGCCTGGAAAGCGTCTGGAAGCTGAAGTGGAAGCGCTTCCACAGCGACCAGCGAACGATAGCAGTGGCGAATTCAACGCAGCAATCAGGGTTTGTCTGGAGGGCCGACTGGCATGCGCGGCGCTGTTATGCGCCGCGCATTCAAAGCCGTGCGGCCAAGGTCAAGCTTTCACCGGCAGATCGAACGCACCACCGTCATAAGCCTCGCAATACGCTTTCCAGTCGGCGTTCACCTGGGCCTCGCACTGCGTCGCGAGTTCGATCAACGGCAATCGCCAGTCGTTGCGATTGCCGAACGCAATCAACTCATCCGCAATCGACGATTTTTGCCGTCCACCGCTGCGCAGTTGCCCCCATGCGCTCAATTCGGCCATGCTGTTAATCACGGCTTCGAGCCGCGGCAGCTTGTCGTCCCAGGCGCTCAACGCCACACGGTCTTCCGAAGGTTGCAAGCTGCGCAGCACATACGAGCACTGATTGAAATCGACCGCGTGCAGGAACGCCTGCGAGACGGCCTGATTGCGCCGTTGAATCTCAACCACGCGTTGCGCCTCGCTGTGCCATTTCGGCTGCGGCGTGCGTACATGTGGCGTCACAGAAGAAGGCAGCGCCTCTTTCAGATCGAGCAGATAGTTACCGTCCGGCGAACCTTTGCCTTCGACAAGAATCGCGTAACGGTCCACGCCCAGGCTGCCGGTGCCGGCAATCCGCCGGGCCACGTCGATCACGCGATAGAAGTCCGGATTGGGTTGAGTGGCGGCGAACTGATGCAGGAACGCGGTGACGGTGGCTCGTGCCTCGTCGCTGACCGGCAGCGCTTTTTTGCCGTCCACCTTAAGCACGCGAGTCTTGCCCTTGAGCGTGGTGCGCCGGTCGAGATAGGCAGCACGCGTGCGGCTCGCCAGCGCATCGAACAGATCGCGCACCATGCCGACCGAAGTCTCCGCTTCGATCCAGCGCGCTTTGCCGAAAGCGAGCGCCCCGCTATACGCATCGACCGCCGTATGGCAGAGCGCGAGTGCCTGCGCGCGGCTCAGTTTGAGGTCGCTCGCACCGACCAGCACGCTCGTGAGAAGCCGCACCAGTTCGTAAAGACTCGGCGCGAGGCAGGCTTCGTCGAAGTCGTTGTTGTCGAAATAGATGAGGCGGTTGTCGCCCTTGTAGCTGCCGAAATTTTCCAGATGCATGTCGCCGCAAATCCAAACCGGCGGCGCATCGTCGAGCACCTTGTCGCGCGGCAGGCGCGCGTAAAACAGATGACATGTACCCCGCAGAAACACGAACGGCGAGCTGCGCATGAGCTTGTATTTCATGGCGAGCCGTTCAGGATCGCGACCGGTATTGAAGCTGGCGATGGTGTGTGCGATATCGGACATGGATTTCTCTTTCATGCGGCTCGTTTCGGGGTTCAACTCGAATTCAGAATGGGCTCAAGGCGTGCGGATCGAATCCGCGAGCGCATGCAGATTGAGCGGTTTCACGCGAATCACGCCGCCGCGCGGACTGTCGATATCGGCAACCAGCATGAACGACAGCGACACGATCAGCGGAACGATCAGCAACAGCCCCGCACTCGCTTTCAAACCGCGCGCGCCATAACCGACCAGCACGTTGGCGCACACGCCGATCAGCACCATCAGCGCCCACGCCGCGTAGGGAATGCGATTCCACCACGCGGCCTGCGTATAACCTTGCGTATTGAGCACGTCGTTCATTCCAGCGACGGCGAGCGCGACCACCGGAGTGGGCTGCGCGGCGGCGGCGTTCTTCACGGCTGACCACATTGCGCTCTGCAAGCGCGACGTCTCGGCATTGACCCGGGCGAGATCGCCGTCGTCGCGCGTTGTATAGAACTGCACGCGCTCGTCGAGATAAGATTTCAGCAAGCTGCGCACGGCCGCCGCATCGGCGGCAGGCAGCAGATCGGCACGGACGTACTCGGTGCCGATCGCGTTCGCCTCTTCTTCCTCATAGTTCTTGCGTTGATCGTAGCGGCCTACCGCCATCGAAAAAGTGAAACCGATGATCAGCGCGAGCAGCGTTAGCGTGGCGGCCTGAATCACGCCGAAGTCGTCGCGTGCATCGTCCTCGATCCTTCTGAAACGCCGCAGCACCGACGCACCGACGCGCGCCGACAACCACATCGTCACGAAAGAAAGAATGAATACGAGTCCAGGATAGTCAGGGAGGCTTAGCATGGGCGAGCGCTTTTCTCGTCGGAGTTCTGTTAGCGGGAACGCTTTGGGCGGTGATCAAACGTGCACTGCCACTGCATCATAAGAGACGCGGCGTGGATCGGGAAGCATGCGCCCGGAACCGAGCGGGCGCAGGGCGGCGGCCGGCATGCCGGCCGTCAGGAACCTGTCATCAGATAGTAACGTCCGTCCGCGCTGACATTGAAGCCGAAACCGCATTCCATCGGAGAACCGTGCGTCCGAACATCGAGCGTCTCCGGCGCGGCGAGCTTGAACTCGATCAGGCATTTGTCCGCGGGCTTTCCCGCTGGTTTGTCGTAAGGCGCGAGGTTGGTGATCCTCGCCGTGGCATCGAGCGGCGCATCGCCACCGCCGTCGGTCATCGGCACGCGCGCCACACCGTCGTAAAAGCGCACGTAGGCCGACAGGCTGCCCATGTTCGCGCTGGGCTGACCGTCGGCGCCGACCGTGGGATACACGAAGTCGCCGTCGATCCGATAGACACCGTGCCGACCTTTCACCGGCTTCACCTCGATGCTGTTCCACGCGCCGAAGAACATATAACTAGCGAAGCGCGCGCCGTTCGGCGGCACCCCGCTCACCACCCCCTTGCCGGCGATCGATTCAAGACGCTGACGCGCGGCCGCGACCGCACGGCCGAGCAGCGCGTCGTTGGGATAGTCGTCGCCACGGCTCACCGCGCTGCGGTAGTACGCGCGCGCGTCCGGCAGCGCGCCCAGCTTCAACTGCACGTCGCCCTGATGAACCAGCGCCATCGCCACGCGGGCCCGCGCCGAACTGGTGGCTTTCGGCGAGTTCTCCTCGTTCGCCTGCATGGCGGTCGCTTCGGCGAGCGCGGCTTCCATCTCGACCAGCGTTTGCGCCTCCTTGACGCGTCCGGCTTCAAGCGCGGCCACGCCCAACGCCGCGCATGACGCGTTCGTTCGGCACGGCACGTCTTTGCCTGCCAGCAGGTTGCGCCGATAGAGTTCGGCACGCGACGCGGCGGCTTCCGTTTGCGCCGCGGCGAGCGCAGGCATCAGCACTGCAGTGGCGGCGGTGACGGCAACGGCAGCAACGATGGTTTTGACGTTCATGAGCGAGAGAGGACGGTGGCAACGATGCGTTTCAAAGACGCGCTTCAAGCAGCCATATGCGCCACACGTCTTGAGGTGGGTCGCGACGGACACTGGCCGTGATGCTGACAGAAAACCGCCGATTGCGCGAACCCTCGCACGCCACCGAAGCATGTACGCGATCGGACGATTCAGCCGTAAGGCCCGGCACGCGGCGCTCCGTGACGTTTGAACCTGCGCGGAAGCGGACGTGACGCGTGTTCGACATCTCATGCGACTCGCATGGAATCGCTTGCCACGCATGAGCCCTGGTTGATTTCGCGCATCCGCAAGCGTTTGCTTGAAACGGTGCCGGCATGCGAGAACGGCAGGACGAACATGACGTGCACCGACCGGGTGGCCGGCCCACTCACCAATCTATCCTCCGGCCTGCACCCCGAATTTCTTACGATACGCGCCTGGACTCGTCAAAGCGATGCGGCGAAAATGCCGTCGCAGCGACTCCTCCGAACCGAAGCCCGCGAGCTCCGCAACACGCGCCATGGGCAACGGCGTGGATGCTTCAAGCAGTTCCCGCGCGATTGCCACGCGTTCACGCACCAGCCATTCGTAGGGCGCCATGCCGGTGGCGTCGTGAAACTGCCGCTGCAGTGTGCGTGAGCTCATCGCCGCCCGTTCGGCCAGCGAGTGCAAGGTGTGCGGCAAAGCAGGATGGCGGCGCACCCAGTCCATCAGTTTCGCGACGCGGCCGCCTTCATCTTGTGGCATCGGCCGCGGCACGAATTGCGCCTGACCGCCCTCGCGATGCGGCGGCACCACGAGCCGCTGTGCGACCCGATTGGCGACCGCGCTGCCGTGGTCGCGCCGCACCAGATGCAGCAGCATGTCGAGTCCTGCCGCCGATCCCGCCGACGTGATGATCTGCCCTTCGTCGACATATAAGGCATCCGGCTGCACGCGCAATTGCGGATAGCGCTGCTGCAAGATGTCGGCGTAGCGCCAATGGGTTGTCACGGTCTTACCGTCGAGCACACCCGCGGCGGCCAGCACGAACACGCCGGAACAGATCGAACAAAGGCGTACGCCACGCGCGTAGGCAGCGCGAATTTTCTTGAGCAGCGGCTCGGGCGGCAATTCGCCGGCATCGCGCCAACCCGGAATGACGATTGTGTCGGCGCGATCCAGCAGCTTGAGCGTGTAGGGCGCGGCAACGGTGATGCCGCCCGCAGCGCGAATCGGACCGGGTTCGCTCGCGCATACCGCGAAGCGGTACCAATCCACGCCGAGCTCGGGACGTTCGAGCGCGAAGAGTTCGGTCACGCAGCCGAATTCGAACGTACAGAGCCGGTCGTAAGCCAGCGCAACGACGAGATGATTTTGCATGGCGTGATGTTACCGGAGATTGACGATTACGCCACTTACCCGGCGCGTGTAGCGTCGTGACAATGAAGGCTCGAGTGTCCCTGCACCAGGGTTTCGCCAATCCCTTTTAAAATCGCGTGGATCCAGAGCCGATTTTCTGTCGCTGATTTCTGTCGGCAAGCGCAATCCGTCTGGCGCTGAGCAAGGGGATCGCCTCGGCTATGCCGTCGTCCTTATCCGCGTCATCGACTGCGGCAGTACCTGGATCAGAACACGACGCGGCGCCACCTTCGCACCGCAACAAATAAGTAATATTTTGGTAAACATTTTGTAAGTATAAATCTCCAGACTGCGTCTCTTCCCTTCTCTGGAGTATCTCGTGGCCCGTTCCCCGCGTTTGCGCTTTCCCCTGACTGCCCTGACCATGCTGATGGCCGCCGGAGCGTTGACAGCATGCGGAGGCAGCGACGACCTCTCGCCAGCGTCGCAGCAGCGCGCCACTTTCGCGACACTCGATGGCAAGCAGCCCCTCGTCATCGCTCATCGAGGCGCCTCCGGGTATTACCCGGAAGAAACGCTGGAAGCTTATTCGCTGGCGATCGCTATGGGCGCCGACGTGATCGAACCGGATCTCGTCTCCACCAGGGACGGTGTGCTGGTGGCCCGACACGACATCACACTGGCCACCTCCACCGATATCGCAAAACATCCCGAGTTCGCTGCCCGCAAGCGTGCCGGCGAGAACGGCGATGGCGACCCGGTCGCGTCCGACTGGTTTGTCGCCGACTTCACGCTGGCCGAACTCAAGACGCTGCGCGCCACGTCGCCGAACCACCCGGCGGCGCAGAAGTACGACGGTCAGTTCCCGATCGCCACCTTCCAGGAAATCCTCGACCTGATCACGGTCAAGGCCAAGGAAACCGGCAAGACCGTCGCCGTCTACCCGGAAACCAAGAACCCGAGCTACCATCTCCAATTGCTGAAAGACGGCAAGATTCCGGCGCGCCTGGAAGACACGCTGATGAAGCTCATCAACAGCAACGGTCTGAACAGTAAGGACGCGCCCATCCTGGTACAGAGCTTCGAGTCGACCAGCCTGAAATACATGCGCAGCATCGGCTCGAAGGTCAAGCAGGTACAGCTGATCTCCGCTTACGACGTCGACTTCAAGACAGGCAAGCTGATCTACGGCAGCGAACCTGACCACCTCTCCTATAGCCAGCCGACCGACTGGAAACTGGCTGGTGACAAACGCCTGTTCGACGCCATGCTGACACCGGCGGGTCTGGCCGAAATCAAAACCTACGCGGACGGCATTGGCCCGTGGAAGCCGATGGTGATCCCGGTCAAGTGCACGCTCGACACCACAGGCGCGTGCAAGGACATGGACGGCGACGGTAAATTCACTGGCTACAACGACTCCACCTCGCAAACCGCGACTTCGCTGTTAGCCGATGCGCACAAGGCCGGCCTGTTCGTGCATGAGTACACCTTCCGCAGCGAACCGGGCGCCTACAACCTGCCGCTCGACGTCAAAGGCGACGCGGCCGCTGAGTACCAGCAGCATTTCCGTCTCGGCGTGGACGGTGTGTTCTCCGACGTGGCCGACACGGCATTGGCGGGCCGCGCGCGCTATCTGAAGGAACTGGGTCGTTGAGGCGTGTCGTTTGGATTCGCCTTCATTCAATCGAGTGCAGGCGAATCGCACAGCGGTCACTCCTTATCGGCAGTAGCCAGTTGGAAACCCTCGTCGATCCAGCCTGTAATGCCGCCGATCATCACCTTGACAGGGCGGCCGAGCTCGGCGAGCCTGATTGCGGCGCGGGTTGCTCCGTTGCAGTGAGGGCCCGCGCAATAGGTGACAAAGAGCGTATCGGGCGGATACTCGGCGAGCTTCGACGCCACCATCTTGCCGCGTAGTAGATTCACTGCGCCTGGCACATGGCCGCGCGAGAAATGCGCGGGACTGCGCACGTCGAGGAGTACGAAATCGACCGAACGCGGATCGTCGCTCGCGAGTGCCGCGTGGACGTCGGCGCAATCGGTTTCGAATGACAACGACGCGCTGAAGTGGGCGAGTGCCGCAGCGCTGTCGGCGGGGGGTACGGATGAGACAGGGGACATACAAGGCTCCTTGTGCGTGAATCGTTGCAGCACATTGTCCCGTTCTCACGCATAGCCAGCCAGTGGCGTAATTGACAGATTCCGGTAACATCACGCCACAGCGCTATCCGCGTTAAAACGCGTGAGCACGGATAGCGCTGCGGCGTGATATTCGCAATCCTGAACGCAAGCTACAGATCGAGCGGCAGTGTCACCACAAATGCCGTGCCCTCCCCCTCCACCGTATCGACGCTAACGGTGCCGCGGAGCGCGACCGTCACGATCGAGTGCACAATGTGCAAACCCAGCCCGCTACCGCCCTGCCCAAATTTTGTCGTATAGAACGGCTCGAAGATGTGCGGCAGATTCTGCGGCGAAATACCCACTCCGTCATCGGCCACCGTAACCTTGACGAGACCGCCGGCGCTCTCGGCCGACACAGTCACGGTGCCCGTCTCGCGCCCCTCGAAACCATGAACAAAGCTGTTGACGATAAGATTGGTGACCACCTGGCCGAGAGGGCCGGGAAAGCTTTTCATGACGATCTTCTCGTCTATGGCCAGCGCGATTCGATACGGCACATGCTTGAAGGTCGGTCGCAGCGTTGAGACCACTTGCTCGACCAGTTCGCCCAACTCGAAGGCCCTTTGGTGTTCACCCGCCTGATCGACCGCAACCTGCTTGAAATTTCTCACGAGTTTCGCGGCCGAAGACAGTGCCCTTAGCTGGATTTCCGCCGCCGTGCGAACATTAACCAGAAAATTTTCCAGATCGCTCCGCTGCATGCGCCCCTGGTTTTCTTCGAGTTTTCTGCTCAATTCCTGCTCATGCTCCTGCAGCGTCGTTGCGACCATCAGCGCGCTCCCGATCGGTGTATTGATCTCATGCGCGATGCCGGCCACAAGCCGCCCCAGGGCCGCCAGTTTTTCCACCTCGATCAACTCCTTCTCGGCGCGGTGCAATTGCTCACAGTGCTCTTTCTCGCGCAGCGTGAGTTCCTGCTTCTCGATCAGACTGCCACGCAAGTACTCCAGAGAACGGGCCGTGTCACCAATCTCGTCGAGGCGCCCGACATACGGAACTTTGAAATCGAGCGCCTGGCGAGCCGATGGCTCATCGTCGCTCCCGGCCGTGTCCAGACGATGGCTCGCCAATCGTTTCATGGCGAGAGTCATCCGCCTCAATGGCAAACTGACCCGGAAATAGACGAGTAGAAAACCGAGAACGGTAAACAGAAGAGCCAGCGCCACCAGTCCCATACTAACGAATAGCACGTAACCGGCATGGCGGCGCTGCTGATGCGCGCGCAAAACCATCTCGTCCAGTGCCTCGTTCGCAACGTCGACGATGAAACCGAGTTCGACCGTATTGCGTTCCTGTAGATCTCTTATGGGTATGACGATTTTCCCGCCGCCGGCCAGGGTTCCAATCAGCGACTTGCGTTCGTCGGCCATCGGGCCGGAAAAATATTGCTTACTCAGGTTCACCAGATCGACCAGACGCTTTGGCGTATCGCGCAGTTCAACGTCCGCCCTCACCAGACTCCAGGCGTAGTCTGCCTGTCCGGCATCCTGGGCGGCCGCAGCCAGATCCTCCGGACTCCAACCTTTCCCGGCCGCCGCAGCCCGTTCGATGCGCAACGCGATCTGTCCGCCGTAGGTACGCACAGCCCAGGCTGCTCGTTTTATCGTCAGAAAATAATCCACGACGGCATCCCGCCGTTGGATAGAGGTATCGATCAGATCGCTGAGGGCGACCAGCGCCGCGACGTAATCCCCGGCAATTCGTGGCGAATCCTCAATGAGCGAAGGCTCTCGTGCGGCTTGAGGTTTCAGAATCTGGACATCGATACGTTGACGCAATGCCTGCATCGCATCATGAGCAACGAGAACGCGGCGGCGCGCCGACTCCAGTCCCGGCACGTCGATGTGCCCAAGTTCGGCCATGGTGACTTGATACATCCGCTCAGAAATCTCGCGGTTACTGGCAATGCGTATCTTCTCCGGATCTGTCGCAGGATGTTCAGAGACAGTCACTGCGACAAAGGTGCCGCGCTCGATCCGGGTACTGACAAAGGTTCTGAAGAGCGTGCGGCTGACCGTGGCGATAGCGTAGACCCGGTTGGCCTCGTGCTTCTCATGTATTGCGCTGGCCGTCTGCACCAGGCTGCTGATTATCAGCAGGCTGCCCATAGCAACGACGAGCGAGCTAAGGACCGTACGAATCTGCAGTGATTTGAGCTGCCACATAGCGTCTTTTCCCAATACCCCACCCCGCCGTCACAGATCGGTGGGCGCCGGCGACAACAGACAGATGAATCGGTCTTCAGCAACGCTCAGTGAGCCAGGTCGCAAGTTCGGCCCGCGGTAAAGGTTTTGCGATCAGATATCCCTGGATGAAATCGGTGCCGGCATCCTGTGCCATCGCCAGTTGTTCGGCAGTTTCAACACCCTCCAGGATGCTGTCGAACTTCATTTGACGGCAGATCCCGGTAATCAGCTTGACGATCGAGATCGCGTCGCCGGCAGAACCCACATCGGCCGGAACGAAGGACTGATCGATCTTGATCAGGTCGAGCGGGATCCATCGCAGCATGGATAGCGAGGAATAGCCTGTGCCGAAATCGTCGAGCGCGATCTTGTGCCCCTTGCGCCGCGCTTCGGCCAGCAGCGCCACGGTACCTTCATCGGTTAATGCGGCGCTTTCCGTGATCTCGATCTCAACCTGATGCTCGCTCAAGCCCTCCTCCTCGATGATCTGACTGAACCGTGTCAACAGCCCCGGTTCGCTCAGTTGCAGCGGCGAGACGTTGACCGCAACATGCTCGATCCACCCCCGGTCCAGGAAGGGTTTCATTTCCCGGCACGCCATGCGCATGGCCAGGTAGCCGAGATCGACGATGAGGCCGGTCGCCTCGGCGGCAGGAATGAACGCTGAAGGCGGCACCACGCCTCGCAGGGGGCTGCGCCAACGCATCAGTGCTTCCACTGAACGGACCCGGCCGGTCCGGCAATCCACCTGAGGCTGATAGGCGAGGGATAGTCCCTCACCGTTGGCGAGCGCCTCGCGCAATTCGTGAGGAAGCGCCGAGCGGCTCCGCTCGACACTCTCCAGATCTTCCGAGAAATCGACGATGGATCCCCGGCTTCGCGCCCGCGCCGCCTTAAGGGCAATTTCCGCCTTCTGAATGAGATCCGTCTCGACACTGCCCGGCTCGGCCGACGACCTTGCCTGTCCGAACGTAAAACTGAGTCTCAGTGGATTGCCGTCGACCAGCAGCGGTTCTGAAAGCCGGGCTATCAGCTCCTGAGAGACTTTCGGCTCCGGCGTAACCAGACAGAAGACGTCACTGTAGAGACGGCCAAGACGCGAGTCATCGCCTTTGATAAAGCGTAGCCGGTTAGCAAAAGCGATCAGAATTGAATCGCCAAAGGCTTGGCCGAGACATTGATTGTAAAAGTGGAAATTGTCGATATCGATGACCAGAACCAACGGCTTCTGCCCGGCCTCCGCCAGCGCAAGGATGGCGTGCTCGAGCCGGGCGCGGGTGGACAATCCGGTCACGCCGTCGACATACGCAAGATCGGTGATAGCAGCAAACAACTGGGCATTCTCGAGACCCAAACCCGTGTTATGGCAGAAGAGGCGCAGGATGCGCTTCTGGGTATCGTCGAGATGGGTGCGGCCGCGAAGAAAGATGACCCCCTGCCATCCTGTCATATCAATACTGAAGGCAATCGAATCCGGGCCAACGATATCGCGCTTGCATTCGAACGATTCCTTGATCGAGGCGCGCATCTCCTCGTCGGGCAACGCGCCGACGGACTGGCCGAGCAGTTCCGAGGCCCGCCCGGCACCGCCAACGACAATCGCGTCCTTGCAATCGCCCTTTCGCTGGACGCAGATCAACCCATCGGGAGCGATGCCGAGATGAGAGGCCAGACACGTGACGATCCCTTGCGAGAACTCCACGACGGCGCGCCGCCGTACCAGTGACGCCGAAGAACGGATGATCATCTCCAGCCCGTCCTGGTTTTGCTCCAACGCGCGGATATGCTTGTAACCTCTCAGCGCACAAGCGACCGCCGCCCAAAGGCGCGTGCGCGTCAACTCGGTTTTTTCCCGGTAGTCGTTGATATCGAAGCGCCTCAAAACTTCCAGTGGCGGCGCATAGCCCGGTTGCCCGGTGCGCAGGATAATGCGAATCGCACTGTTGCCCATCCGGCCGCGAATCTCATCGGCCAGATCAAGACCCGCCTGATCGTTTTCCATCACCACGTCGAGCAACAGGCACGCAATATCGGGCGACGCCTCGAGCAGAGCACGCCCTTCAGCGGCAGAGTAGGCCGACAGCAACTCAAAACCTCTACCCTCGAAATCCAGACCTTGCAGGGCGAGGCGCGTTGAGTCATGGACCGACTGTTCGTCGTCGATGACCGCCAGGACCCACGGCGCCACGGATCTTTCCGAGGCATCATTTTGCTCGTCCCAGAAGATAAGGTCGCTCATTTCATTACATCCCTAGAGTGGTCAAGTTACTTCGCCCAGACATCCGGGTCGAGATGCCTGGGAAACGATGCCATTTTTGCCTTCTGCAATGGCTTGCTATACAGAAATCCCTGTGCGGCCTGACAGCCGTTCGCCTGCAGAAAAGCCGCCTGCCCCGCCGTCTCGACGCCTTCCGCAACGACTTGCAGTCCAAGGCATCTGGCGAACGAGAGAATCGCCTTGACGAGCTCCGCATGACGTCGGTCCGTCGTCACCTTCTGGATGAACGATCTGTCGATCTTCAGCGAGTCGATGGGGAATCGGGCCAGGTAGCCAAGCGCGGAGTAGCCCGTGCCGAAGTCGTCGATGGCGATGGCAACGCCCATGGATTTGAACGCCGACAGCGTGTGCAATATCGTGTCGTCCTCCTTCAGGAGCAGGCTCTCGGTGATTTCAAGCTCCAGCCATGCCGGGCGACAGCCGGTTTCGTCGAGAATCCCGTCCACCATCGACGCCAGGTCCGGAGACTGAAACTGTTTGGCCGACAGGTTGACTGCCACCTTGTGGGGCACGGTACCTGCGGCGTTCCATTCGGCTGCGGTGCGGCAGGCCTCGCGCAACACCCACTTGCCCAGATCGTTGATCAGGCCCGTTTCCTCGGCTACTGGAATGAACTGATTGGGCGGGACAAGACCAACACCGGGCAGCATCCACCTCAGCAGTGCTTCCGAGCCGATCACTTCGTTCGTATTGAGCGACACCTTGGGCTGATAGCACAATTCGAGTTCCTCGCGCTCGATGGCGCGGCGAAGCCCTGACTCCAGCAGCAGGTGCGCGGATGCATCGACCGTCAGGTCTTTCGAATAGAAGCGAAAGCTGCGACGGCCGGAGCGTTTGGCGAGGTACATCGCCGAATCCGCGTATTTGATCAGGTCGTCAGCTTCAACGCCGTTGGTCGGATAGAGTGCGATGCCGATGCTGCACGAGACGAACACCTCTTTGCCATTCAACACGAAGCGCTCGTCGAACTTGTCAATGATCGTTCTGGCGATATCCTCCAGAGGAGAATGATCCAGAATCTCCGGCAGCAAAATGGCGAATTCGTCGCCCCCAAAACGAGCCACGGTATCGACGCAGCGAACACAGACACTCAGGCGCTCGGCCGCCTCGCGCAGCAACTTGTCGCCTACCGCGTGCCCCATCGTGTCATTGATACCCTTGAAACGATCCATGTCGATCATCATCACGCCAATCAACCAGCGGCGCGCAGACGCGGTGTCGGCAATCGCCTGCCGCAGACGCTCGTCGAACAAGGCACGGTTCGGTAATGACGTGAGCTGATCGTAGTAGGCCATCCGATGGATTTTTTCTCGTGACGCGTACAGCTCCGTGATATCGCGCCCTACGGCCAGGACCGTTTCCACTGTCCCGTCCACACCTGGTTCCGCAACCAGTTTGATAAGATGGCATAGCTCCCTGCCATCTTTCGGATTCCATTTCAATTCGAATTCCAGATCTTCTCCACTGGCGAATACTTCGCCCAGCTTTTGCTCGTAGAAGATCGATTGTGGTCCTCCGCCCCTCTTACCTATCAGAGCGCTTGCGTCGACCTCGAGCAGCGCCGCAAAAATTGGATTGACGTACAGGTGCCGAAAATCTCTGCTATAGCGAATGATCATGTCGGGAGAATGCTCGACTAGCGTCCGAAATTCACGCTCCCGGTGCGTAAGCATTTCCTCGAAACCTTTGTGCGCCGTGATATCACGCGCCACGGCGAGCACACCCGTCACGTTGCCATCGGCATCGAACACTGGAACCTTGCGCGTTTCCAGTAAGGCACGCTCGCCGGTGTCTGGATAAGTCACCCGTCTTTCATCGATGTACGTCCGTCTTGCCTCGATTGTCGCCCTGTCCTTCGCACACAGGAAGTCGGCCAGCTCCGCGTCGAACAGGGAGTGATCTGTCTTGCCGACAATTTCAGGCGCCCGCTTGCCGGCCAATCGCTCAAAGGCGCGGTTGCACGCCAGATACGCGCCATCGGCATCCTTCAGCCAGATCATGTCGGGAATGGTCTGCAACACACTGCGCAACCGGGCCAGTTCCGCGTCCGGCGGCTGGTCCGCCTGCCAGCGGGGAGTGACGTCGCGTGACAGCAGGAGGAATGTGTCGACGGCGGGCGTTGCTCCCGATTTCTTTGCCAACGAATGCTCAAACCACCGACGAGCGCCGTCAGGCGATTCCAGGGAGATAACACGGCCGCTAGCCCCCCCGTCCCTATCGGCTTCCTGTATGGCCTGCACCAGGGCAGCGGCCTGCTGCGGCGGAAACACGTCGCGGACCGTCCTGCCTATCAGCGCTTCCCGGGAGCGCGCCAGCATGTCCGGGTCTTCAGTCCAGACATTCAGGTACCTGCCATTGCGATCCACCTCTAGCAGAATGTCAGAAATGGCCTCGATGATCCCCTCCGCGCAACGCGGTGCCTTCTCAAAATTACGTTCGGACTGCTTCGTTACGTTGATATCCGGCATCGCATCCATAGATCCGGCCAACACGCACCTGCTAGCGTTCCTTCTCACTTACTACCGATCCCATAGCTAGGTATACGGCAGTGGTGCAAATCTTATGAAGACCAATGCAGCTAAGGATTTCCTGAAAGTTCAGTCAGAATTCGTCTGCGGATATTGTCTGCGTACCAACCCGAGCAAAAGACTCAATCCGGATCAAAATCGCGTGCGTGCAATCGAGCATCTCGAGATGACAATTGTGTGCGATGCACGCTGAAAAATTTCGTGTCATATCCTGCTGCGAAGCGGGATTTGAATTAAGGATCGCCCGACATTATTTTCAGCCAGTCCCTACCGAGTTTGGTCTTCGGTGTTTGTTGATGCACGCCGTATACTTTGATGCATGCCGTATATCTTGACGCATGCAGAAACTTGTTGAACTTCACGGCAGAGTCATCAGGGTGGTGTTTTCAGCCGCCCGTGGCTTCGACCACCGTTCTCCAGGTCCTGCGTATCCCGAACGCAGGATCTCTTCCGCCGTGCTTGCACGGCTTTTTTTTAGTACGGCCGTCATCCTTTTTCTGGATGGTGCCAGGTTTGCTACCGGAATTTCGACCGAAGCTTTGTCAGGATTCCCCCGCGTCCCGAGAAATTCTCACTCTCCATGCCGATGCGTTGCCAACGTCTCAACACGGCAATCTCCGTGGAACTAGTTCCGTCTGCTTACCAGAAGATCTGGCATCTGCACTACTGACGATATCGATTACATCAAAACTCGTCTCGTCAAGACGGAAAACCGCTACCGCGTCACGCAGCACAGCCGTCTGCTCTTCCAGAGAACCCGCCGCCGCCGCAGCCTCTTCGACCAACGCCGCGTTGTGCTGGGTTACTTCGTCAATCTGCGTGATTGCCTTGTTGACCTGATCTATTCCGTCAGTCTGTTCGCGTGCTGCGGCTTCGATTTCGCCCATCAGACTGGTCACGAGTTCAACCGACTGCAGCGCTTCGCGCATCGTCTTGCCGGCTTCGGTGACCAGTGACGCGCCCTGGTCCACCTTGGCTGCCGATTCCCCGATCAGTTCCCTGATTTCCTTGGCCGCCGTACCGGAGCGCTGAGCGAGATTGCGCACTTCGGATGCGACTACCGCGAAGCCACGGCCCTGCTCTCCCGCACGCGCCGCTTCGACGGCCGCATTCAATGCGAGGATATTGGTCTGGAACGCTATGCTTTCGATCATCCCAATGATCTCGGAGACTTTGTGCGACGAGGCAGTAATGCCGTTCATCGTCTCGATCACGCGCGTGACGACGGTGCCGCCGCGCGTCACCGTCTCCAACGCACCATGCGCGAGATTGTGTGCCTGCTTCGCATTGTCGGCATTCTGCTTCACCGTCGCCGAAAGCTCCTCCATGCTCGCCGCGGTCTGCTCGAGTGCAGCGGCCTGCTGTTCGGTACGGCGCGACAGATCAGCGTTGCCAGACGCTATTTCATTAGCCCCATGTGTGATTGCACCCGTGCTGGCGCGTACCCTCGATACCGTGTAAACAAGGCCGTCGCGCATTTCCATCAAGGCGCGAAGCAATTGGCCCATTTCATTTTTAGATCTCACGTCGACAGCGATCGTCAAATCACCGGCCGCAATGCGCTGAAAGTGACGAATGGTCTGATTGACCGGCCTCATCACCGCCGCCGACAACCCGACTCGAGCAATCACGCCAACCACGATTGCGATCGTACCGATTGCACCGAACAACAGCGTCGACACGCGAAGCCACAACGCTACCGTTTCGGACTCACGCAGCCTATCGGCCTCCTGGACCTGTTCGAGCTTCGTGATCGCTGCCGCATAGTTCTCGTAGTAGCGGTTTCCGGTGTTTCCCTGAATATTGCGGAAGGCGATGAAATCGTTGTCTTTAAGCGCATTGAACTCCGGGGTGATCGCCTGATCGAGTAGCGTCGTACGTGCCTGTTCGACGGACCGTGCGAGCTTCTCCTCCTCGTCGCTGCCAAACGGGCCAGCCATATAGCTTCGGAAAGCGTCGTTCGAATCGACCAGCATCTTGTGCGCCGTCGGCAACAAGTCGTCGGTTTGCTTGCCAACGCTAAAGAGCGTCTCGCAACTTGCGAGCGTGAGCCGCGCCTGAAGCATCTTCCCCGAACTGGCCGCAAGATGCGACAGCGAGGTCGAACTGTGCTGCGCCGCTTCCAGCCCGCCGCCTACAAATTTGAGCGCACCGTAGCCGGTCGCGATCACAGTCAGTAGAAGTGCGACAAAAACGCTGATGACCAGTGTCAAGCCACCGCGAATGGTGATGTTGTTTAGCATGACCTCTCCTTAATTCCTGGTGGCCGGAAGCGCTCGCATTTGCTCCCGGCGATCATCACCCTCTGTGCTGTTCCGAACCACGTGTTCGTGAGGACGCGATCGGAACCGCCGTAGTGCCGTCCCATTGAGATGCCAGGCATGCGTCGCTATTCAGCCACTATCAATCCATGCCCCAATTGAGGCACTCAGTGCGCCACATACAGTGAGGCGGAACAAAAAAACGGTGTAACGCCCTTTCGGACGTCACACCGGAATACGCCTCTCGCATTGGCGCAAAAAGAACCACCCTGGATACTTAAGTACAACCGCGTCGGTTAGAACGAGTGCTGGATGCCCGCGTACACACCGGTCTGGCTCTTGCCAGGCAGCGGGTTATCGTTGAACGTGCCGCCGGTTTGCGGGCCTCCTGCACCGGCGCTGTTCGCCTCAAGACTGAAGTTGGCGTTCTTGCTGTTACGCACTGTCGCAATCTGCAGATCCAGCAGCGTGCGCTTGGAGAGGTTGTACGAACCGCCTACTGAGTAGATCGTCGCGTTACCCGCATTCTTGTTCGCATTGACGTGGTATACCGCCGCGATCAGCGCGGCAGCCGGCGTAGCTTGCCATGTCACGCCACCCCATTCATGGTCAAGCGACGTAGGTGTCGTGCCCGCCACGCTGGCTGCATTGGACGTGCGCAGAGCCTGATACACCCCTTGAATCTTGAACTGTCCGAGGAACACATTAACTGCTGCGGTGTATTCACGCGAAGCGGTGAATGGATCAGTGAACTGGCCATTGGCGGGGTTGCGGATTTCGTCATACATGCCGCGCAACTGGAAGAGCGCCGACGTGTAAGTCAGCTGAAGACCATCGCTGCGGCCTTGTCCAGTGGCGCTGTTGCCGTTCCAGTTAGTCGCATTAGAAAGAGCGTACTGGCCATAAACATCAAAACCGCCGAATTTCGGCGACTGGTACGAAATATTGTTACTCGTTGCCGCCCAGTTACGACCGCGTACCAGCGATGCCGAGGACCAGCTCGACTGTCCGAACGGATCGAAGTCCCAGACGCCGTTGGAGATAAAAAGCTCACGCCCGAGCAACAGGGTGCCGTAGGCGTCGTTCGAGATACCCACAGTAGCCCAGCGATTGAAGAGCCCGTTCGCACCAGGACCTTGACCGTTCATCGTATTAAAACTGCCTTCCAGCTGAAACAGCACCTTGTTGCCGCTGCCAATATCTTCAACGCCCTTCATGCCCCACAGGCTTGTGCCCCAATCTCCGCTTTCGGCCTTAAACCGATTCGTCGAGCCGCCGTTGCCGTTTGCAAGCCCACTCATATATTCCAGACCTGCATCCAGGCGACCGTACAGCGTTACGCTGCTTTGTGCCTGCGCTGCCATTGCGAACGTCAGCAGCGAAGCTGCAAGTAAAGTTTTTTTCATGATCTCCTCCAACCTTTCTAAAAGTAAAACCCCGAGTACTGCTATGTAGTCCGGTGCCAGCGCACCGAGCCGAAACCGTTCTGAAGGCTTGAAGTGGAACGACAGATGTTGTGTGTCTGCTAGAACTCCTCGTCTTTCCGAAGAAGTCCGCCTTCAGATTTAATTCCCAGTTCGTTGACGGCAACCTTATCGAAACATATTTAGCATTCCTAGTTAACTTTTTATTAAGTGTGCAACGTGTATACGAAATACAACAAGAATGCAGAAATACCGTCCTATAAAATTCCTGCCAATCGCACATAACGGCAGTTGGCGGATTTCCTGAACCCTCCCGGACCCTGAACCAGGCGCGCGTGAATCTCATCCACCGAGACCCTTCCTGCGCGATGCAATAGCCTCTCTTCGCCTCGCCGGAGATTTGCCGACAGAAGTCGCAGGTCGAGAGGTTCCGCTAAACGGTGCGATTAATTCGACCAGCCACCATCGATCACGTGAATCTGGCCGGTCGTAAACGATGACTCGTCGGCTGCGAGATACAAAGCAAGTGCCGCGATCTCCTCGGGCTTACCCACCCGGCCCATCGGTTGACGTGCGACAAACGCCGCGTTCACCTGCTCGACACTCGACTCCTGCTGCGCCGCCTGCTCGGCGATGCGCTGCTGCAGCGACGGAGAGTCGACCGTGCCGGGGCAGATCGCATTACAACGGATCCCATGCGTCACAAAATCAGCGGCGACCGCCTTCGTGAGCCCGATCACGGCGGCCTTCGATGCGCCGTAGACAAAACGGTTCGGCACACCTTTCACGCTCGAAGCAGCCGACGACATGTTGATGATCGAACCGCGACCTTGTTGCAGCATCGCGGGCAGGAACGCACGAATGGTTCGGTACATCGCCTTCGCGTTGAGATCGAAAGCCAGGTCCCAATCCGTTTCCGTTGCATCGAGAATCGACCCGGCGTGTACGAAGCCGGCGCAATTGAAGAGCGCATCGATAGCGCCCAGCTCTTGTGCCAGCACGTTGACTGCCGCGCTGTCGCGAACGTCAAGCCGGCGTACTTCGAAAGGTTTTCCCTCCAGCGCTTCAGTACGAATATCAGTCGCTACCACGCGAGCGCCCTCCGCAGCGAAGAGCTCGGCGGTGGCGAGGCCGATGCCCTGCGCCGCGGCGGTAATCAACACTGTTTTGCCTTCCAGTCTCTTTGTCATCTATTACGGCTCCGGTTGAAATAGTATCTGGACCGCAGGGCCGATCCGGCATGCGGCCCAGCAACGTGCCTTCCGGGCATTCCCGCGGCCCGTCACGGTCGTCTCATGAACTTTACAAACGATAGAACGCCCTCGCGTTCCCACCGAAAATTGCTTCGCGCTCAACATCGGATAGCGACCCGAGTAAAGTGCTCGCCACTGAATGCCACAGCAAGTAGTCGCCGTTAAGATTGAGCACGGGCCAGTCGCTTCCCCACATCAATCGTTCCGGGCCGAACGAAACCAGCAGATGATCGACGTACGGCTTCAGTGTTGTTTCAGTCCAGCCTGGGGCCGCCTCTGTCGCAAGCCCCGACAATTTGCAATGCACCTGCGGCTGGCGCGCCAGACGCGTGATGCCGTCGGCCCAGGTTCGCCAGCAGGCGTGATCGTCGCGGATCGGCGGCTTCGCGCCGTGATCCACGACGACGCGCAGGCTCGGAAAACACGTGGCAAACGTCTCGAACGCATTCACGTGGCGCGCAAAAATCAGTGCGTCGAAAGCAAGGTCATGCGCAAGCAGCGCTTCGACAGCCGGCGCCAACGCAACATCCGCGATCCAGTTGTCATCCGGCAGGTCCTGCAGCATCGGCCGCACACCCTTGAACTTCGGGTCGCGTGCAAATTCCGCTATCAATGCTGGCGCTTCCGGGCCGAGTAACGGCACCCAGCCGACCACGCCCGCAATCGACGCCTCATTTCGCGCGAGCCCCAGTAGATAGCGGGTTTCGTCGATAGTCGGCGCAGCCTGCACAACCACCGTACGCTGGATGTCCGCAAGCGTACGCATCGGTGCAAGATCCGCGGGACCGTAGGTGCGGTACAGCGTTTTCAGATCAGGTGTAAGCCAACCATAATCGCCTCGGGCTGGGTCCCAGTAGTGCTGGTGTGCATCGATACGCATCGTCGATCAGTCCTTCGGTACCGGCGCGCGAGCGTCGAGCAGGCCTTCGTCGCGCAATGCTTCCCACAATGCCGCAGGAATCGAACGCTCAAACGAAGCGACGTTCTCGCGCACCTCATCGACTTTGCGAGCGCCGGTCAGCACGGTTGCCACCGCCGGATGCGCAGACGGAAACTGCAAGGCTACGGCAGCAAGCGGCACATCGTGCCTATGACAAACCGCCTCGAGCCGTGCAACGCGCTCCATCACTTCGAGCGGTGCGGTGCCGTAGTTGAACTTCAGATCGCCCTGCAAGCCCCGCGCAAGAATCCCTGAATTGAACGCGCCGCCGAGCAGAATGCTTACACCGCGCGCCTCGCAAGCAGGCAATAGATTGTCGAGAGCGGCCTGTTCAAGCAACGTATAGCGGCCCGCAAGCAACGCACAATCGATATCGAAATCGGACATTGCCTCAAGAACAGCGGCGCTTTCGTTCACGCCCAGCCCGACCGCTTTCACCGCACCCGAGGCGCGCAAGTCATCGAGCGCACGAAAACCGCCGCCTGCTGTCAGTTGCGTCCAGTAGTGCGAATTCATGTCGCCGTGGGTGTCACGGCCAATATCGTGAACGAGCAGAATGTCAATATCGACGATACCAAGACGCTGCTGACTGTCCTCGAACGAGCGCAGGATGCCGTCATGCGTGTAGTCGTAGACCGCCTCAAACGGCAGCGGATTCTGCCAACCCTCGCTGCCGTCGTATGGCGTCGTACGCGGCAAGAAGCGGCGACCCGCTTTGGTCGACAGCACGTACTCACTGCGCGGATAGCGGCGCAACGCGTCACCGAGTCTGTGCTCCGCTTTGGTATGACCGTAATGCGGCGCCGTGTCGAAGTATCGGATACCCGATTGCCACGCAGCGTTGACGGTGGCTCGCGCGGTTTCGTCCGAGAGATCGTTGTATAGGCCGCCGAGCGGGGCGCTTCCCAGCGACAACGCTGTAACTTCCAGTGTCGTGCGGCCAATCTTGCGCCTACGCCCGATCGCTTCCCCCGTTTCAGTTTTCAAGGAATGCATCTCCATGCGACATGATTTCGGCCACGCGATGCCTGGGTGTGGCATTCGAAGGCAGGCAAGCCGGCCCCACCGGTTCAAACGTCTTGTACGTCAGAATGAATTCCTGATGTCCGAGCGTTTCAGATTTCGACGCCGCGCCGAGCGACACCGCCACTGTTTTCTCGAACACTTCCTGCCCGACTTCTTCAAGTGTGCCGCGGCCTTCGAGAATGCGGCCTGCATCGACGTCCATATCGCCGGCGAGATTGCGGTACGTCGCGGGATTCGCGCAGACCTTGATGACCGGCGAGATCGCCGAGCCAACCACCGACCCACGTCCGGTTGTGAACAGAATCACATGCGCGCCGCAGGCGATCAGTTCGCCGATTTCCGCGTTGTCGCTAATGTTCGGAAAGCCGAAACGCGGCTCGCCGTCGGGTACGACGTCGAGAAGATAAAGGCCGCCGGTCGGCGGAACGTCCCCGGGTTTGATGATGCCGACAATCGGCGACGCGCCGCTTTTCGCATACGCGCCCAAAGATTTTTCCTCCTGCGTGGTGAGGCCACCGTCCGCATTGCCGACCGCAAAACTGCCATGCCCGAGGATCGAGTAGTAGCGCGCCGCCTTCGCCACGCACGCAACGATCTCATCGCCGAGATCCGGCCGTGCCGCGCGCGTTTTCATATGTAACTCACAGCCCACCAGTTCGCCGGTTTCTTCGAAGATACAAGTTGCGCCTGCGTCGATCAGATGATCGAACGCGCGGCCCACGGCCGGATTCGCGGTAATGCCGCTGGTGCCGTCCGAGCCGCCGCAGATCGTGCCGATCACCAGTTCGCTCAGCGCCATCGGCACCTTCTGCTGCGCGGCAAGTTGCTTGCGTGCGCCGCGAATCCAGTCGACGCCGTATTGAATCGTGCTGCGCGTGCCGCCTTTTTCCTGAATCGTCAGCACTTCCACGGGACGGCCGCTCGCGCGCACGACGTCGACGAGGTAGTGCTTGTTCATGCTCTCGCAGCCGAGCGACACAAACAGCACCGCACCTACGTTTGGATGGGTGGTAAGCCGTTCCAGCATCTTCTCGGCGTACCCATTCGGATAGCAGCCGGGAAAGCCGATCAGATGCACCGGCGGTTCGCGCTCGGCGGAGGGGTCGTCGAATGCATCGAA
>NZ_MCAS01000019.1 GCF_003610895.1 Paraburkholderia fungorum | reverse complement strand
GTGCCCCCGCACACTCCGCGCGAGTGACAAATGGAATGGACGCCTCCCCCCTGAGGGCTGCTGATCACTGGCCGTTGGGTGCGGGTAAAGGTGGGGTGGGTTCTCGCAACCGACGGCATCAGATGTGCCAGAGTGGAAGTTGGACAACGAACCACTTGAGGAAGGAGAACCCAAATGAACTTTACTCCGGTCGGTGTGGATATTGCAAAGCAGGTTTTCCAGGTGCATTGGGTTGAGCCGGAAACTGGTGAGGTCATCAGCCGGCAGATCCGGCGCGCCGCGTTTCTGGAGCATTTCGCAAATCGCGCGCCCTGCCTCATCGGCATGGAAGCGTGCGGCGGAGCCCAGCACTGGGCGCGTCGTCTGGGCGAGATGGGACATCAGGTCAGGTTGATGCCCGGCAAGGCGGTCAAGGCATTCGTGAGCGGCAACAAGAACGACGTGGCCGATGCCCGGGCGATCTGGACTGCGGTACAGCAACCGGCCGTGAGGTCGGTGGCGGTCAAGACCGAAACGCAGCAGGCAGTGCTGGCCCTGCACAGGATGCGCGAGCAGTTGATCAAGTTCCGCACGATGCAGATCAACGGTCTGCGCGGACTGCTGACGGAATACGGTGAAGTGATGGCGGTGGGCCGCGCCGCACTGAACCGGGCGATGGACGGTGTGCTGGCGCGCCTGAGCGAGCGTTTGCCGGCGATGTTGGTGGATACGCTGCGTGAACAGTGGCAGCGGCTTAACGTGCTCGATGAGCAGATTGCGCAGATCGAGCGCCGGCTCTCGGAGTGGATGAAGGCCGAGCGCGCCTGCATGCAGATCGCGCAGATTCCAGGCGTCGGGTTGCTGACGGCGACCGCCGCGGTGGCGACGATGGGAGACCCGAAGACATTCAGTTCGGGCCGTGAGTTTGCGGCCTGGCTGGGGTTGGTGCCCCGACAGAGCGGCACCGGTGGCAAGCTCCGGTTACATGGGATCAGCAAACGTGGGGATGTGTATCTGCGCACGCTGCTGATACACGGTGCCCGATCGGTGCTTGCGCGCACCAAAGAGCCGGGGCCATGGATCGAGCAGTTGCGCAGGCGCCGCCCGAACAACGTGGTGACCGTCGCACTGGCTAACAAGCTGGCGCGAACGATCTGGGCATTGCTGGCACATGACCTGAAGTACGAGAAAGCTCATGTCAGTGTTCGGCCGGTGTGAACGCAGCGAAGTCTGAACAGAACGATTTTGCAAAGAGGAGTACGTCAAAGGTTGCGCAAGGTAATTGAGTGTGATGGCATACAGGTCAGACCGGGACTCACCAAACCTGAAGCCCTTTGCGGGCTAACAGCCCGTGTGACAAATGAGGCGTGAGCCAGCGGATTCCATCGAGGCCAGCGGGTTCATCCTGCAACAAGGCCGGATATAGTGGAATGGCCTCGTCCCACCTCTGCTGGAGGAGCACATAAAAGGGTGTCCATCGGAGGGCGTGGCAGTATTGAGGAACTGTGATCCGTAAATGAACGGAGGCCGTCATGAGTGTCACGTTGCTGAGTATCGATCTTGCAAAAAACATCTTCCAACTGCACGGCGTTGACGAGCGTGGTCGGCCGGTGCTGAGTCGACGGGTCAGCCGCACCAGGCTGTTACAAGCAGTTCTCGATATACCTTGCTGCCGCATTGTGATGGAGGCTTGCGGTGGAGCGCACTACTGGGCCCGCAAGTTCGCTGCAATGGGACATCACGTACAGATCATTGCTCCGCGGTTCGTCAAACCCTTCGTCAAATCCCAAAAGAACGATCGCAACGATGCAGAGGCGATCACCGAGGCGGCGTCACGTCCGACGATGCGCTATGTCGCTATCAATAGCGTTGAACAGCAGGATATTCAGTCCATGCATCGCATCCGCAGCCTGCTGATGCGGGACCGTATCGCGCAGATCAACCAGATACGAGGCCTGCTGGCTGAATACGGCGTGGTGATAGCGCAGACGCCGCTGAAAGTACGGCAACAGTTGCCGGCAATTCTCGATGATCCAGATAACGAGCTCACCGCGCTTACCCGGTCGATGATGCACGACATGTATGAGCGACTCACGCTTCTGGATACACAGATCGCGCGCTACGACGACCTCATCCGTCAAGCACACAAGGCATCCGCACTCAGCCAGCGGCTTGAGAAGATCCGCGGCGTCGGGCCGATGATCGCAACCGCCGTCATCGCCGCGGCAGGCAGCGCGACTGAGTTCGCAAACGGGCGACAGTTTGCAGCGTGGCTCGGTCTGACGCCACGGCAACACTCGTCAGGCGGCAAGCAACGTCTGTTCGGAATCACGAAGCGGGGAAACGGATACCTGCGAATGCTTCTGGTTCACGGCGCCAGGTCAGTTGTTCAGCAGGCAGTGAAACGAAGCGATGCGCTCTCGCGATGGATACTCGCGGTCCAAGCGAGACGGGGAACGAACGTCGCCGTTGTGGCGCTCGCCAACAAGATAGCCCGCACAATCTGGGTGTTGCTGGCGCGAGGGCGTGAATACGAGCCCCCAGTATGATCAGGACGATGACAGCACGGCTGCAATAACCTTACCCCTCCATCGATTGCACAAATGATCTGATTCAATGGCAAACAGGTTGGACCGTCGGCGACAAAACCTGCGCGGTCTTAGGGCTCACGAAGCCGAGGATATATGAAGGAGTCGCCGGGCGAAATCCATTGGGGCCAGGCACATGTGTGCCACAAACAGGCCGAACGTATATATGCAATCCAGCACCTGCCTGCAGTAGATCAGACCATTTGGCAAACGGGACGAGGCCATGTATAAAACCGCAGCCTTCCTGTCCACCAACACACACGATTCCTTGGCAAATGGGAGGCGTCCATATAAAAGGGCTCATCCGCTCCCACTCCGCACTACGTGCGTCGCGGATGGGTCTGCATGGGAAACCAAGGTGTGCTTCGCATAACTGATTGTTTTTCTGGAATGGGCCTCGGCGCGCGCAGCGCCGCCGGAAGTATGACGCCCTTGTCACTGACGCGGAATGTGCGAGAACACAGATTCCAGATGCACCACTACCGTAGCTGTGCGGGGGACCCGCTTATGGGCTGGCGGTTTGAGCCGCTTTCTTTGCTTATCTTTCTTTGCGGCGGCAAAGAAAGTAAGTGCCGCCCCGCACAGGGGCAACACTAATAAACCAATAGCAAATCAAGGAAAGGCCAAAGAAAAAGCCAGACTAAGGAAAGGCCAACACCACAGACAACCAGACAACCAAGCGCCGCGCAGGCAAAAAAACCGAACCTTAAATCAATCCACAAACCACAGCAGCAACCACCGACCCACCAATCAAAACCACCCCAACTACACGCCGCTTATTCAACTCAGTCCAAAGCAACACGCCGGTCAACGACAACAAAATCATCCCACCGGCAATCGTATCGATCAGCAAAACCCACCCAACACTCAACCCCACACCACGGTGCAGATTATTCATCGTCGTAAGAAACGAGTTCTGCGTACGTTTCACCGCAACAAACCCATTCCCGACCCAATACTCGGCCTGCACATTCTGAGTGGGCCCAAAAATCCCGACCTGCCAGAACTCCGGCTGTATCGTGCTGCGCTCGCCCCACGCCACCGGATGCGCCGGCTCACGTTTCACCCGCCCCGGCTTGCCGTCGATCTTCAACTCGCCCTTGAGCCACTTCGCCATCTCCATCGGCGAACCCAGCCCCTTCTGCGGCACAGGAATCTGCATCTCTTCGACCTGCGGCTCACCCGACGACACCTTCAATGGCCCGCCCCGATGGTTCAGCAAAAACCCGGTCGCGCCGAACATCAATCCCAGCACCGCACCCCACAGCCCAACCCAGCCGTGCACCTTGCGCAACCACTTGATGAAATTCGCCCGCCGCGAACGCTGGCGCCGCGCCGCCTGCTCGGCGTCGTCCATCAGATGATGACCGCGCTCCGGCGTATGAGCCGTGTACTGCGTACCGCCACCAACAGCTGGTTTCATATCGATCGAATCAGGCGCGTTCACATCCAGGCTCCAGGCGCAGCAAGTTAAACCCTCGCCAACGTGCGACGCGCGACGACAAGGCGCTCGCTCACACCAGCGGTAAAGGAAAGTTTGAAAGGAAGGGCCGGACAAACCCGGCTTGCGGTCCAGGCCGTCCGGCTGAGAGGCTGGCTGGCAGTCACAGAGGAGGAGAAATGTGACAGAAAGCTGGCGGCGCCTTTCAATTGAGAATGGATATCATTACATAACTGAGCCATTTGCTCAATCGCAATGCGCGGTATCCGCTTGACATTCACGCGGCGTAAATCGACTCTAGCTGGCGATCCCGTCAACTTTGCCGTTCTCCGGACACCTGCCTGCCATGCGTCTCGCCTCCTGGGTCTATCTCGCGTCTGTCGGCTGGCTTGCGTGCACCCACGCCGCGAGCGCGAGCGTCTCTGCCAAACTGGACGATCCCTATACCAACGAAGGCGAAACGCAGACCTTCACCGTCAACGGCGACGGCTCCTTCTCAAAGCTCGATTCGATGACGCTGCGCGTGAACAACGAGGCAGGCGTCGCGCGGGTGGCGCAGCAGTACGTCTGGTTCAACCGCAATATGGCAGACGTGCAGATCCTCGAGGCGTACACGACCACCGCCGACGGCGTGCGTCACGACGTGCAGCCCGACCAGATTCGCGACGTGCAGGAGGCCCGCTCATTCAATGCGCCGATGTTTCAGGACATCCAGGAAAAGGTGATCGTGTTTCCCGCCGTCGAACCTGGCGCGCACGTACACCTCACCTATCGCAAGACGCAAAAGCAGCCGATCGTGCCAGGCGAATTCAGTGACTTCACGCCGCCCGATCTCGTGCCGACGCGTAACTTCCGCCTGATCTACGACCTGCCCGCCGACAAGCCGCTTTATGCCGATGCGCGCGGCTTCACCGCACTGCAACCAGTCACGCGTGACGGCCGCACACGCTACGAATATCGTTACGACAAGGCGCATTTCAGCCGGCTCGAACGCGGCTCGATCGCGTACGTATCGTATGGCGACCGGCTGATGGTCTCGACCTTTCCGGACTACGCCACGTTCGCCGCCAGCTACAAGGCCTCCTCCGCCGACCCGACCACGAGCGACGCCGGCGTCACGCGTCTCGCGCAAAGCCTGACCGCGCATGACCGCACGCCACGCGACAAAGCCAAGACGCTGTACGACTGGGTACGCCGCAACATCCGCTACGTGGCGATCTATGTCGGACGCGGCTCGGTCGTGCCGCACAGCGCGAGCGCAATCCTCGCGAACCGCTACGGCGACTGCAAGGATCACGTGGCGTTATACGGCGCGCTGCTCGACGCGGTCGGCGTTCGCAACGACCCGGCCTTGATCAGCAGCGGCTCGATCTATACGTTGCCCAGCGTGCCGGGCTACGGCGTCATCAATCACGCCATCACATGGTTGCCCGATTTGCAGCAATACGCCGACTCCACGGCGTCGAATGTCGAATTCGGTTTTCTGCCGTGGTCCGATATGAACCGGCCTACCGTCCTCGTCAATCAAGGAGTAGTCGCGCAAACACCGGCCACCGAACTAACGACACGCAGCACCGACCTGTCGATCAAGGTCGAACCCGATGGCTCGGCAAGCTTCACGTACCGGCTGGAGGCATCGGGCGCCACCGCCGAACAGGCACGCGCCATGTTGCGCACGCAGACGCCCGCGCAACGTGAGGAGTCGATCCAGGCGGAGCTGCGCAGCGCCAACCTGCGCGGCACCGCCACGCTGACCACCAACGACCTCAGCGTGGCAGACGGCCCATTGACGATCACGATGAAAGGCACGCTCGAAAGTCTCGTGGTGCCGGGCGCGGCGGCATCGATTCCGGCGCTGACGAGTCTCGCCGGCGGCCTGGACGCGGATACACGCTACTGGCTAGGCGAACGGCAGCGCACACAGCCATTCGTCTGCCATAACCTGACATTGCATGAACGCGCGCGCATTGAGTTGCCCACGAATTTCCGCGTGCTCGACATGCCGGAAGCGGCGCGAACCCAGGACCGCTTCGTCGATTTCCAGTCGCAGTACACGTTCGATCCGCTTAGCAACGTGGTGACGATGGCGCGCGACGGCACCACGCATTTCGACAGCGATGTCTGCACACCCGAGGACTTCGCGAAGATGCGTCCCGCGATCGAAGCGATCGGGCGCGACGTGCGCGCCGAAGTGATCGTCAAATCGACGCTGGTGGAATCGTCGAGCGTGGCGTCGCAGGCACCCTGAAAGATCGCCGATGTGCCTGCGCGCAAGCGCTCAAACCGGCCAGAGCGGCCCTTCCTGCATCGCGCCAAGCTGCTCGCGCAGCTCGAGAATGCGGTCTTCCCAATAGCGCTGCGTGTTGAACCACGGAAACGCCGCGGGAAAGGCCGGGTCGTCCCAGCGGCGCGCGAGCCACGCCTGGTAGTGAATCAGCCGCAGCGTGCGCAACGCTTCGACGAGATACAGTTCGCGCGGCTCGAAGTCGCAGAAATCTTCGTAGCCGGCCAGCAGATCCGCCAGCGCACGCGAAGCCTCGGCACGATCGCCCGGCAACAACAGCCACAAATCCTGCACCGCCGGACCCATGCGGCTATCGTCGAAGTCGACAAAATGCGGACCCGCATCGGTCCACAACACATTGCTAGGATGACAATCGCCGTGCATTCGCAACATGCGAATATCGCCGGCACGTTCAAATGCGCGTTCAACGCCTTCAAGCGCGAGATTCACTACGGCTTCCCACGCCGGCCGCACGTCGTCAGGCACGAATCGGTGTGACAGCAGGAAGTCGCGCGGCTCGTAGCCGAACGTATTGATGTCGAGCGTGGGGCGTTCTGTGTAGTTCTGCGTCTGCCCAACCGCATGAATGCGGCCGATGAAACGCCCGAGCCATTCAAGCGTGTCGCGCCGGTCGAGATCGGGTGCGCGGCCGCCACGGCGTTCGAAGATCGAGAAACGGAAACCGTCGAACGCATGCAGCGTGCGGCCGTCGAAAACACGTGCGGGCACCGCCGGAATCTCACGCGCGGCAAGATCGGCGACAAAGGCGTGTTCTTCGAGAATGGCGGCGTCGGTCCAACGCTCGGGACGATAGAACTTGGCGACCACCGGTGGACCGTCTTCCACGCCCACCTGGTACACGCGGTTTTCGTAGCTGTTGAGCGGCAGCATGCGACCGTCGGTGTACACACCAACGCTGCTGAGCACGCTGTCGAGCGCGTCGAGCACGATTTCCGGCTTGAGCCGGGCGAAAGGGACGGCGCTGTTGGCGCCGTCCGATGAGTCGAGATTGTCGTCGTTCATGTGCGCATTGTGCGCCGCGCCGCCGTCAAAGACGAGGGCGTCAGCTCACGTTGCGGTTGACTGTCTGCTGCAACGTGATGACAACGCGATGAATCGGACTCAAACCCGTATCAGTGCACCTGCGCGCTTGCCGGGCGAACCTGCTCGCCCGTGTCGATCAAATCTTCGAGGAAAAAGGGTTCAGTGTTCAGATGCTCTGACGTGCCAGGCTCGCCGGCATACCAGGCCACCATCGCCATGTCGCCGAGAATGCGCATGACAATCCCACGTGCGTCTTTCGGTACAGCGATATGCACCGAGCGGACAATGGAACCGATTTGCATGATGTTTCCCCGTTTCTCCTATAGCCGGCTTTATGGTTTCCGCGCCGGTCAAGGTGATGATAAAAGCGCCGCTTCGCCAATAACGTTGCGTACGCACCCAATCTGCTGCGCGTAACACGCGTGAGAGGTTCGAGTCATTGTTCCCGTTTTGCGGGGCCATGGAAAGCGTGAACTCGAGGCTGTTTGCCCGTCATTTCACGCAGTCCGATTACCACGCGCCGAACCGATGATCTGGGCGTAACGCGTCGCAATGAGGTCATCATAAACCCTGCCGGGGCGATATTTCAAAATCATGCCGTCAGCGCAAAAAGCGAATACTCACGCCGGCAGCCCTCGTTCGTCGCGCACTCGCACGGCTTTTTCAGCGTATCCTTAACTCCTTTGAATACGTTGTGTTCCCCGGGGAGATTGTTTCGTGACCGCATCGCCGGAATGTCACCGGACTGCTGCTTCGGCTGTTCCTGCTTCGTCTGCTTCATCTGTTCCATCTGCCTCTGCCTCCACTGCCGTGCCTGACGCCTCCTACACGCCTTATCTCGAACGCGGCACACGTGCTTATTGGCGCGCCAGCATCGCGTTGCTGTTCGCCGGTTACGCCACTTTCTCGTTGTTGTATTGCGTACAGCCCCTGCTGCCTGCTTTCTCGACAGCATTCAGCGTGACACCGGCACAGAGCAGCCTGTCGCTCTCGCTAACGACAGCAGCGCTCGCGCTCGCCATATTCGTGGCCGGCTTCGTCTCGGAAGGCTGGAGCCGTCACAAGCTGATGACCACATCACTCACGCTGTCCGCGTTATTGACGATAGGCGTGTCGATCGCGCCGCATTGGCATCAACTGCTCGTGCTGCGCACGCTCGAAGGACTCGCGCTCGGCGGTGTTCCCGCAGTTGCGATGGCCTACCTCGCGGAAGAAGTTCACCCCGATGGACTCGGTCTCGCGATGGGGCTGTATGTCGGCGGCACGGCGATCGGCGGGATGGCGGGGCGCGTGATTACGGGCGTGGTCGCGGATCTGTTTTCGTGGCGCGTGGCAATCGGCACGATCGGCGTGCTCGGCATTCTCTCCATGCTCGCGTTTCGCGCGCTGCTGCCGCCATCACGCCATTTTGTGCCGCGTCGTGGGCTCGGCTTTACCCATCACCGCGCCGCCCTGCTGAAGCAATTCACGCGACCCGGTTTGCCGCTGCTGTTTCTGCTCGGCTTCGTGTTGATGGGCAGTTTCGTTACGCTGTACAACTACATCGGCTATCGGCTGCTCGCCCCGCCTTACCTGCTGAGCCAGACGGAGATCGGCGCGATTTTCGTCGTCTATCTGACGGGCGTGGTTGCCTCGCCGTGGTCGGGCCGCATGGCCGACATGTTCGGCCGGGCTCGCGTGCTGACCGGCAGCCTGCTGCTGATGGCGCTCGGACTCGCGCTCACGATGCTCCATCCGATCACGGCAATTGCAATCGGGATCGCCTGCGTGACCTTCGGTTTCTTCGCCGGACATTCGGTGGCGAGCGGCTGGGTCGGACGCCTCGCGAAAGAAGCGAAGGGGCAAGCGGCCGCGCTGTATCTGCTCGCGTATTACATCGGCTCGAGCGTGGTCGGCTCTTATGGCGGCCATGTATGGGCCGGTTATGGCTGGAACGGCGTTGCTGGACTGGTGGGCGCGTTGCTCGTCATCGGTATCGTCGCCGCCACGTTTTTGCGTCAACGCGAGCGCGCCGCCGCGTGAGGCAGGGCTGCTGGTCCGCGTCGGGAAAGCAGGCCTGGGCACGGCAGGGAGATCATGCGTGAAGGGCTTGCGTGGAGCAGATCCCAGTCACGCGAGAACCATCCGCGGCGCATCGAACCGGCCTGAAAAGTAAGGACCGTGTAAGCAAACACTTCATTTTTCGCAGTGTTTTTGCTGCGCCGCGCCAATCCTGCGAACCCTTGCGGCAACGGGTTCAGCAGCCTGCGAAGACGGCGCTGCAGCGCCGCAAAGCGTTGTTATGTTAATCTAACCGTCGCCTATACTCGAATCGAGCGTTGGCAGTGCATGACTCCAGAAATAGAGCCACTGCCCGCGCCAGTACTAAATAAGGAGACGGGTATGACGACCTACTTCACGATTGGCGATTTCATCCTGGTCATTCCGATGGCGCTGGCTGGCGCGTTGTTTGTCGGTGCGCTTCCCTGCAAGACGGAGTTGCGTCACAACGCGCTGCGGGTACTCGGCGCGCTGCTCGGCGTGGTATTCGCGGTCGTGCTGGTCGAGGGCTTGCCTGCGCTGGTTTAGCGCGGTCCGGCGAAGACGGCCTCCACGCTTCGCCGATGGTTCGTTCGACTGAACGCAGTCGCTTCGGCCGCTGCGCGGGGAACGTGTGTGCTTGAACGCATCGAAAAAAAAGCCGCTCACGGGCGGCTTTTCTGCTGCTACGGCATCAAGCGCAGTGCGATCAGATCGCCTGATCCGTCGACGGTTTTTCCCACAGGTTAATGCCACCTTCCGTCGCGTAGTGGTCGATCTCCGCCAGCTCTTCCTTCGAGAACGCGAGATTCTTCAGCGCCCCCACGTTCTCGCGCACCTGTTCCGCACGGCTTGCGCCGATCAGCACCGACGTCACGCGCGGGTCGCGCAGCGCCCAGGCCAGCGCCATTTGCGCGAGGCTTTGTCCGCGACGCTGCGCGATGTCGTTGAGCTTGCGCACGTGTTCGATATTTTCCGGGCTCAGATGCTCCTGCTTCAACGAACCGCCGCCCGGCTTGTTGACCCGCGCGTCTTCGGGCACGCCGTTCAGATACTTGCCGGTGAGCAAACCCTGCGCGAGCGGCGTGAACGCGATGGCGCCCGCGCCGACTTTCTCGAGCGTGTCCAACAGTTCGCGTTCCATCCAGCGGTTAAGCATGTTGTACGCGGGTTGATGGATCAGGAGGGGCACCTTGTACTCGGCAAGCAGCCTGGCCATTTCGAGCGTCTTGGCGGCCGAGTATGACGAAATACCGATGTATAGCGCCTTGCCCTGCTGCACGGCGCTCGCCAATGCACCGGCGGTTTCTTCGAGCGGCGTATCGGCATCGAAACGGTGCGAATAGAAGATGTCGACGTAGTCGAGGCCCATGCGCTGCAGGCTCTGATCGAGGCTCGCGAGTACATATTTGCGCGAGCCGCCGCCCTGCCCGTACGGACCCGGCCACATGTCCCAACCCGCTTTCGACGAAATCAGGAGTTCGTCGCGATACGGCTTGAAGTCGTCTTTGAAGAGCCTGCCGAAATTGGTTTCGGCGCTGCCGTACGGCGGCCCATAGTTGTTGGCGAGATCGAAGTGCGTGATGCCCAGGTCGAAGGCCGTGCGCAGGATATCGCGCTGTGTGGAGATCGGCGTGGTATCGCCGAAGTTGTGCCACAGGCCCAGCGACAGCGCCGGCAGTTTGAGACCCGACTTGCCGCAGACGCGGTATTGCATGTCCGAATAGCGTTCTGAAGCTGCTTCGTAAGCCATTGCTAGTGTCCTTGATGTTGAAGTCGCCCGGCGATCACGGGCGTGAGGGAATCATCACGTACTGCGGGAGGCGTGCAGGTTTTATGTCCAGCCAGGAATGAGACCAGAGCGCTATGGTAGCCAATCGCCGTGCAGCCTGCACACGCCCACTATGCGGGATGGACGGCCGCTTGCGGCTCCCCTACACTTTGGCCGATCAAAGCTTATCGAAAGGGGCGGATTCATGGTGAAGGCGATTTCAATCGCGCTGATAGTCGGCGGTATCGTGTTGTTGTATTTCGGCGGGCAGGCGTTCAACTCGGTCAGCAGCGAGGTCTCTCGCGTGTTCACCGGATCTCCGACCAATAAGGCGATCATGTTGATCGTGGGCGGCGTTATCGCCACCATCGCCGGACTGACCGGCGTGGCTGTTTCGGGTCGCAAGCGCTAGAACGCTGCTTGCCTGCGCGGCGCAGGACGACTGAACATCCGCTCCGCGCAAGGCGAAAAACTAAAAGGCAATTTCAGGCTTGGCCGCCGAGCGGGATCCCGGCAGGGGCACATTGCTCGCCCCATGATAGGTAAACACCAAAGAAAATTTCACCTGGTCGCTGAGATTCTTGCCGGCCGAATGCAGCGTGTTGCAATGGAAGAACACCACGTCGCCAGCCTTGAGCTCCGGCGAAACCGCGGTGCGAATCAGCGCCTGATTTTCGTCGAGATCGGAGCGGAAAAACTTGGCTTCGTCGAACCGCTCGGACGTAAACGCGACATTGTGCGACTTCGGCACCAGCCACAATGCACCGTTATCCACCGTCTCCGAGCCGACCGCGAGCCATACCGAGACCAGATCGTCGCGCTCGAACGACCAGTACCTCACGTCACGATGCCAGCCGGTCAAGCTGCCGTAAGCCGGGTGCTTGGTCATCATGCAATTGTGATGCGCCCGCGATAAGCGCGGCTCCTCGCCGAAGTACAACTCCATCCAGCCGCGAATTTCCGGCGCGGTTGCCCATTGCGCAAATTGCGGATGGCGCCCGTACGCGTCCAGCAGCCTGCGAACCGTGTGGCCGCCCGGCGCATACTTCGATTCCGGCGCGCCCGGGTAGCGAAGATCCGCCTCGAACTCGATCGGCGCCGCCGCTTCCTGCAACTGCCGCTCCGCGACCTGCTTCAGTTCGCCGCAACGCTCCGGCGACACCAATCCAGGCACAACCACAAATCCTTGCTCCCGCAACGTTTGAATCTGCTCTTTCTTCGAATGAAGTGACATGGTGTTCCGTTACTTTCGACTGACTGATGCTCGATTGTAAAACGGGCGCGATCGAACTGTGCGCTGTTTCGCCTTTCGAAAAACCAGCGCCGCGCGCACGCCTTACGCGCTCTTTACGTACCATTTGCGCACTACTTTCACGCGAAATGGCGCCTGGCATGGCACATCGTCGGGGCAAGCACGCACGAAAATCGCCCCCAAAGGGCGCGACCCCGTCAACATGCACATCGCTCTTACCCCGTAAAAACCCGGATTCGCAGGGTAAAAACCGACTTTCTGACGTCATGAATCCCGTGTAGCCTGCACCTATGTTGATCGCTACTCCCGCACTTTTGCGGCGCGCAAGCGCCGCCGTGACCGGCTCCGCCGTCATTCGTGCCCTTTTCCCTCGAATTCCAGGCTTTCGCGCCGTCCATCGCGACACCGCCATTGGCACATTTGGTGCTCATTCTGGCGCACACTCCTTCGCGCGACGCGTTGCCTACTTGTGAAGCCATGCATACTCTTCTGAGCACCCGTCTTACCCGCGCCGCACTGAAAGCGGCGCGTCCGGCGCGCCGTCACGTCGTGCGAGCGCTGCGTCACCATGCCACCCGCACGCGCGCATTGGGCGAACAATGGCGCGAAGCCAAAGCTGTCGACGGCATTCGCACGTGGTTCCACACGTTCTTCTCGGCGTTGCGCCTGCAAGGCGGTTCGCGCCGCTTTTCGCTGCGCACGCTGCTGCGCAAACCGACGCCGCTGCGCCTCACCACTACGCGCCGTGCGCCCGTCGCTGCGCCGCAAAGCACAAGCCGCCGGCCGCGCCGTATGTCGACGAACGGCAGCACCGGCTGGTTTGCATTCGCGTTTTCGAGCCGCTGAGTGGATCGCTCAGTGAGCCGCTGCGCAGGCCCTTAAGCGCGGCAACTTCGAAGGCAATAAAAAAACCCCGCACGGCTCGCGCCGGCGGGGTTTTTTGCTGAAGCGGACGGCTCGCCTGCTTATCAGGCGAGCGCGGCGACCGGTTCGGTGCCGGCGGCTTCGGCGAGCGACAGCGCCTTGTCCGTGGCTTCCCACGTGAATTCCGGCTCTTCGCGGCCGAAGTGGCCGTAGGCTGCGCTCTTCTCGTAGATCGGGCGCAGCAGGTCGAGCATCTGGATGATGCCCTTCGGACGCAGGTCGAAATGTTCCTGCACCAGACGCGTGATCGTTGCATCCGACACGCGGCCCGTGCCGAACGTGTTGACCATCACCGAGGTCGGCTGAGCGACGCCGATCGCGTACGACACCTGAATCAGGCAGCGCGACGCGAGGCCGGCAGCCACGATGTTCTTCGCGACATAACGGCCGGCATACGCCGCTGAACGGTCGACCTTCGACGGATCCTTGCCCGAGAACGCGCCGCCGCCATGCGGCGCAGCACCGCCGTACGTATCGACGATGATCTTGCGCCCCGTCAGGCCGCAATCGCCTTGCGGGCCGCCGATCACGAACCGGCCAGTCGGGTTCACCAGAAACTTGATGTCGCCCTTGATCAGATCAGCCGGCAGCGTCGGCTTGATGACTTCTTCGATCACGGCTTCGCGCAGCGTGGCCAGATCGATGTCCGGCGAGTGCTGCGTGGACAGCACCACGGTGTCGATCGCATGCGGCTTGCCGTCGACATAGCGCACGGTGACCTGCGACTTCGCATCCGGACGCAGCCACGGCAGACGGCCGTCGCGGCGCAGATTCGCCTGACGCTCCACCAGACGGTGCGACAGATGGATCGGCAGCGGCATCAATTCCGGCGTTTCTTCGCATGCGTAACCGAACATCAGGCCCTGGTCGCCGGCGCCTTGATCGAGGTTGTTGTCGTGCGCGCGGTCCACGCCTTGAGCGATGTCCGGCGATTGCTTGTCGTACGCCACCAGCACGGCACAGCCGCGGTAGTCGATACCGTAATCGGTGTTGTCGTAGCCGATGCGCTTGATCGTGTTGCGCGCGACCTGGATGTAATCGACGTTCGCGGTGGTGGTGATTTCACCGGCCAGCACGACGAGACCCGTGTTGCACAGCGTTTCAGCGGCAACACGCGAGTATTTGTCCTGCGCCAGGATGGCGTCGAGAATGGCGTCCGAGATTTGGTCCGCGACTTTGTCGGGATGGCCTTCGGAAACGGATTCGGAAGTGAAGAGATAGTCGTTTGCCACGTTGCAGACTCCTGTTGTGTGGTTACGGTTGAGTTTCACGTAGCCAGCTTCGGGAGCCTTGAAGCGGCGACGCTTTAGCGGATTACCTTACCGGCCGGCGCATATCCCATGGATCGCACCTGCCAGCTTCGCCCCGCAAGTTGTCTATTAACTCGGCGAAGCCCTTATTATAGCGACTTCCTTTGATTGTCACAGAGTGATCACCCGTGCTGTATTTCAACCCGTCTTCAGGTTTCTTGAGCAAAGCGTCGCTCGACGCCCTACACGGAGGGACGGCATGCTGAGTCGTCTTGGCGCCCACCTGGCCATTGGACTGCTTAAATTTCTGGCGTTATTGCCGTATGGCTTCGTCGCACGACTGGGCGACGGGCTGGGCTGGCTGCTCTATCAGGTCCCCAGCAACCGCAAGCGCATCGTCCACATCAATCTGAGCTTGTGTTTCCCGGAGTGGAGCGCGGAGCATCGCGAAGAGATCGCGCAGAAACACTTCCGCCACGCGATTCGCAGTTATGTGGAACGCAGCGTCCAGTGGTTCGGGTCCGCGGAAAAGCTGGAGAAACTCGTGCAGGTGGATAGCGAGATCGACTTGCTGGATCCCGACATGCCGCCCACCCTGTTGCTTGGCGCGCATTTCGTCGGTATCGAGGCAGGTTCGGTGTTCATCAATCACGCGCTGCGCCGGCAGTGCGGCGCGCTCTATCAGCCAATGTCCAACAAGGTGCTGGACGACGTGGCCAAAGCCGCTCGCGGCCGCTTCGGCGCGGACATGGCGAGCCGGGCCGACAGCGCGCGCATCGTGCTGCGCTGGTTGCGCGACCGCAAACCCGTCATGCTGGGCGCCGACATGGACTACGGCATGCGCAACTCGACGTTCGTGCCGTTCTTCGGCGTCCCGGCTTGCACGTTGACGGCCGTCGGGCGGCTCGCCGGGGTCGGCCATGCGCAGGTGGTGCCGTTCATCGGCGAAGTGCTGCCGAACTACCAGGGCTACCGCCTGAAGGTATTCAAGCCGTGGGACAACTACCCGAGCGGCAACGACGAAGCCGACGCGCGCCGTATGAACGCCTTCCTCGAAGAGCAGATTCCGCTGATCCCCGAGCAGTACTACTGGGTTCACAAGCGCTTCAAGACGCGGCCGCCGGGTGAGCCGGGCGTCTACTGACGATTCTTCAAAAAAGCGCCTGAACGCGGAAATCAGCGGCCAACAAAGTGGCACATGAGCGGCAAATGAGTGGCAAATAAAACGGCGTTCGGCGCATCTGCAGGCGTGTCACTTACAATAGCGTGATGAAACTGAAATTCACCAAAATGCACGGCGCGGGTAACGACTTCGTCGTGCTCGACGGCTACACCCAACCGGTCAACCTGACGCCGGTGCAGGCGCGCGCGCTCGCGGACCGGCATTTTGGCGTCGGCGCCGACCAGTTGCTGCTGGTCGAAAAGCCCACCATGGAAGGCGTCGATTTCAGATATCGCATCTTCAATTGCGACGGCGGCGAGGTCGAGCACTGCGGCAACGGCGCGCGCTGCTTCGTCAAGTTCGTGCGCGACCGCGGCCTGACCGACAAGCGCAGCGTGCGCGTGCAAGTGCAGAACGGCACCATCCTGCTGACCATGCAGGAAAACGGCGAAGTGCTGGTCGACATGGGCGCGCCCGTGTTCGAACCGGAGCGCGTACCGTTCGCCACCAAGGGCATCGAGGGCCGCCGCGAGGGCGCTGATACGCTCTGGCCGCTCGAGGTCAACGGCGCAACGCGCTGGATTTCGGTGGTGTCCATGGGCAATCCGCATGCCGTGCAAGTGGTCGACGACGTCGAAGATTTTCCGGTGCTCGTCGAAGGCCCGGTGATCGAGCGGCATGCACGCTTTCCGCAACGGGTGAACGCGGGTTTCATGCAGATCGTCGGCCGTAGCGAGGTCAAGCTGCGGGTCTACGAACGCGGTGCCGGCGAAACGCTGGCGTGCGGCACCGGCGCATGCGCGGCAGTCGCTGCCGGCATTCGCCGCGGGCTGCTGGATGCGCCCGTGCTGGTGCACACGCACGGCGGCAAGCTGACCATCACGTGGGACAGCACGCAACACGGCGCGCCGCTTCTCATGGCCGGCCCCGCGGCAACCGTTTTCGAAGGCGAGATCGAGCTGGCCGACTGAGCCGCGCCAGTGCAGCGCCCAACGCATTAATCGATTCAACGGCCGAGCGATCGGTCGAGGCAGTACCCGACACGCGGCCTCGAACGGGCCGCAGAACAGGCCGATGAAGAGCCGGACCAGGCGGCTCTTTCACCGGCGACCGAACTCATGACCGATGCGCCGCCCGAAGGCGTCGTCCCGTAGTCCTTTAGCCGAAACCATGAACGATCGCGAAGTCGCCGAATATCTGCTCGCCAACCCCGAATTCTTCGCCGACCACGCGGAAATGCTCGCGACGATCCGGCTCGCGAACCCGCACGGCAAAGCCGCGGTGTCGCTGCAGGAACGGCAGATGGAAATGCTGCGCGACAAGAACAAGCATCTGGAACGGCGTCTGGCCGAGCTGCTGCGCTACGGTCACGAGAACGACAGCATTGCCTCGAAGTTCAATCGCTGGACGATCCGCGTGATGGCCGAGCGTGATCCGTACGCACTGCCGCGCACGATCGCCACGGGCTTGCGGGAAATTTTCGACGTGCCGCAAACCGCGCTACGCGTCTGGGACGTCTCCGAACCGTATGCGCAGGCCGAGTTCGCGCGCCATGTCGGCGAGGAAGTGCGCATCTTCGCAAATAGCCTCACCACGCCGTACTGTGGCGCGAACACCGGCTTCGAAGCCGCGCAATGGCTGACGCCGGCGGTCTCGGCGGTAAGCGAGGACGCGTCCGCAGGCGGCACGGGGTCAGGCGAGTCGGCGCACCTGACCGAGTCGATTGCATTGCTTGCGCTGCGCGACTCCGAAGGCAAGGAAGAAGCGCCCACCTTCGGCCTGCTGGTCATGGGTTCGGCCGACGCACGCCGCTTCCACGACGGCATGGCCACCGATTTCCTGACGCAGATCGGCGCGTTGGCGAGCGCGGCGTTAAGCCGCCTGCTGCCGCGCTGAGCCGCCAAAGCCGCAAAGGGCCATCGTGACCGACGCCGACCCGATCGCCGCCTATCTGTCGAATCTCGAACATGAGCGGCGGCTGTCGGCGCATACGCTGCGCGGCTACACCCACGAACTCGAGGAGCTCAAGCTGCTGGCCAAAGGCCGGCCGCTCGAAAGCCTCACCGCGGTCGATATTCGCGGCGCGGTTTCGCGGGCGCATGCGGGCGGCCTGACGGCGCGGTCGATCAGTCATCGGCTCTCGTGCTGGCGCGCGTTTTACCGCTGGTTGGCGGGCCGCGTCGATCTGCCCGCCAACCCGGTCGCGACCGTGCGGGCACCAAAGCAGGCCAAGGCGCTCCCCAAAGCGCTCTCCGTCGACGACGCCACGCGCCTGATGGAAAGCCCGCCGGCCGCGACGCCCGAAGGCTTGCGCGACCACGCGATGCTCGAACTGTTCTACTCGTCGGGCCTGCGTCTGTCCGAACTGGTCGGCCTCGACGCCCGTTTTGCCGATGCCGGCGGTTACCGCTCGGCGGGCTGGCTCAAGCTCGATTCCGCGGAAGTCGAAGTGCTTGGCAAGGGCAACCGGCGCCGCATCGTGCCGGTCGGCAGCAAGGCGCTCGAGGCCTTGAACGTGTGGCTCGCGGTGCGCGAGCAGATGGTTAAACACGATCCGCACCCGCTGTTTCTCTCGGCGCGCGGCAACCGGCTGTCGCCGAATGTCGTGCGTGATCGCGTGAAGCGCGCGGCGCTGGTCGCCGGCATTCCGGCCAACGTGCATCCGCACGTGCTGCGGCATTCGTTCGCCACCCACGTGCTGCAGTCGAGCGGCGACCTGCGGGCCGTGCAAGAACTGCTCGGGCACGCCAGCATCACCGCCACGCAGGTCTACACCGCGCTCGATTTCCAGCATCTCGCGCACGTCTACGATCAGGCGCATCCGCGCGCCAAAAAACGCGACTGATTCCGCTCCTTGCTTTTTGGCGGCTTGCGGTCTCCCTCTTTGCCTCACCTGCCGTGTGCCTCTCTGTCTACGCGGCCAACTGGTCCTGCTGAATCCTGATGAATACCGTTACGCTCAAACCGTCGAAAGAAAAATCGCTGCTGCGCCGCCATCCGTGGGTCTATGCCAACGTGATCGATCGCGTCGACGGCAATCCCGCTCCGGGCGCGACCGTGCTGGTGCGCGCGCACGACGGCCGGTTCCTCGCGCGCGCGGCCTATAGCCCGCATTCGCAGATTCGCGCGCGTGTGTGGAGTTTCGACGAAGCCGAGCCGATCGATCACGCATTCTTCAAGCGCCGCGTGCAGCGCGCGCTCGCGCATCGTCAAACGATGGTGCACAACACCGGCGCCGTACGGCTGATTTTCGGCGAAGCGGACGGCTTGCCGGGCCTGATCGTCGATCACTACGTCGCCGAGGACGAAGGCCAGCGCAGCCAGCTGGTGTGCCAGTTCATGGCGACGGGCGTCGAAGCATGGAAGGAGGCGATCGTCGCCGCGCTGACCGACGCGACCGGCTGCCCGAACGTCTACGAGCGCTCGGACGTGTCGATCCGCCAGAAGGAAGGGCTCGAACAGATCACCGGCGTGCTGGCGGGTGAGGCGCCGTCAGAAGCGCTGATCGCGAGCGAAAACGGCGTGCGTTATCACGTCGACGTGCGCAACGGCCACAAAACCGGCTTCTACGTCGACCAGCGCGACAACCGCCTGCTGGTGCAGCAACTGGCGCAAGACCGCGACGTGTTGAACTGCTTCTGCTACACCGGCGGCTTTTCGCTGGCGGCGCTCAAAGGTGGAGCGAAGCGCGTGGTGTCGATCGATTCGTCGGGCGACGCACTGGCGATCGCGCAACAGAATGTGGCCGCCAACGGTTTCGATGCCGAACGCGCCACCTGGCTTGACGCCGACGCGTTCAAAACCTTGCGCCGCCTTTACGACGAAGGCGAGCGCTTCGACCTGGTCGTGCTTGATCCACCAAAATTCGCGCCCTCGCGTGAACACGTGGACCGCGCCGCGCGCGCCTATAAGGACATCAACCTGACCGGCCTGAAGCTGCTGCGTCCGGGCGGCCTGCTGTTCACCTACTCCTGCTCCGGCGCGATCGACTCGGAACTGTTCCAGAAGATCGTCTCGGGCGCGGCGGCCGATGCGCGCGTCGATGCGCGGATTCTCAAACGCCTCGGCGCCGGGGTCGACCACCCCTTGCTCACCGCTTTTCCTGAAGGCGAATACCTGAAGGGCCTGCTGTTGCAAATTGCCTGATCGCCCATAGCTTGAGGGTTATTTCCCGCGTGCCGTGAAAGGGATTCACCCCTGCCGCCAGCGCCGGCTTGACAGATATGTTTCAATATCCGGCTAGATCGGGTCGCGCGCCATCAGGCTGCCGCACCCGGCAAACCGGATTCGCAGACGCATTCGCGGCAAATCCCGCGCGGCAGGGTTCGGGCGGTTAATTTGCCCGGTTGATTCGCGTGGCAAATTCGCGCGGCAGATTCGATTACGCACAGACTCACATACATACAGGCGACCAAAATGATCCCAGTCACCATCCTCACCGGCTTTCTCGGCAGCGGCAAAACCACCCTGCTCAAGCGCATCCTGAACGAAAAGCACGGCATGAAGATTGCCGTGATCGAGAACGAGTTCGGCGAAGAGAACATCGACAACGAAATCCTCGTGCAGGATACGAGCGAACAGATCATCCAGATGAGCAACGGCTGTATCTGCTGCACGATCCGCGGCGACCTGTCGCGCGTGCTGGGCGATCTGGCGGCGAAAAAGCAATCCGGCGAACTGGATTTCGACCGCGTCGTGATCGAGACCACCGGTCTTGCCAACCCGGGGCCGGTCGCGCAGACCTTCTTCATGGACGACCAGATCGCCAACGAATTCCTGCTCGACGCGATCATCACGCTGGTCGACGCGAAGCACGCGAACCACCAACTGGACGAGCATGAAGTGGTGCAGCGCCAGGTCGGCTTCGCCGATCGCCTGTTCATCACCAAGGCCGATCTGGTCGATGAAAAGCACGTGGACGATCTGCGCCACCGCCTGCTGCACATGAATCCGCGCGCGGCGATCAAGATGGTCAATTTCGGCGAAGCGGACATCAAGGAAATCTTCGACCTGCGCGGTTTCAATCTGAATTCGAAGCTCGAAATCGACCCGGACTTCCTCGCAGAAGACGAACACGCGCACAGCCACGCTCACGCGCACGACGAGCACGGCCACACCCATGCCGATCACGACGGCCACGATCACGAAAACTGCGATCACGACCACGGCAAGTGCGACCACGAAGGCCACGACCACGCGCATCACCACCACGCGCACCATGACGACAAGATCAAATCGTTCGTCTACCGCAGCGATCGTCCGTTCGATCCGAACAAACTCGAGGACTTCCTCGGCGGCATTCTGCAGATCTACGGCGAACGCCTGCTGCGCTACAAGGGCGTGCTGTATATGAAGGGCGTCGACCGCAAAGTGGTGTTCCAGGGCGTGCACCAGATGATGGGCAGCGACCTGGCCGCGAAATGGCAGCCGATCGAGAAAAAGACCAACAAGATGGTGTTCATCGGCATCGAACTGCCGCAGGACCTGATCACCGACGGTCTGGACGCCTGTCTGGCATAAACGTCATGCCTGCTGTGCCGTGCGCAGGTGGCATGGCACGGCAAGTGCACGCCGACGCGCGCCGGCAACGAATCGGGCAACTTGCGGGCAGCAGGACAATCGTCTGCGGAATACGTGCAAAAAGCGGCCGAAAGCCTGCTGAAATGTCGTTTATGTGAAAAGCACGTGAAAACCCTGCTGTATTAAACCGTGCACGACCATCGCTTTTTGAGCGTTCGCGCGTTATATTTTCGGGATATCGATGCGCCGCCGGGGGATTTTCACCAGTTACGGCGCTGGATTGTGATTCAGTTACAATACGTGCCCACTGGAGAATGACAACGAATTGCCCGGTCTGCGCGTGGTCCACGCCGGGCCTGAAACGGCGCCGGAAAACCTTGTCCGGACATTACGCCGACAATGCCGGCTGGCACAGCTGATAAGGCGCGCTGCCGGCAAGCAATGCCTCAGGAGCAATTGAGAAACGGTTTCCAGAGGAGTTCGGCCCCGCATAGGCGTAACGCGCCCGGCGCGTGGGCGCAAGGCGCTTCGGCGTCACCGACAGCCCATCGTCCGTGCGCACCCAGCGCTCAGCGTCCTCGTGGCGCCTTTGCGGGCAATACGAAAGTGCGGGCACTATGTAAGAGTTTTGCCTCACATTGAAGAAGCAAGCCAGATGACGACGAAACGACTCTTGACTGAAGCCGAAATCCTGAAGATGAGCGACAAGGATTACATGAATGAGGATCAGCTCGCTTTCTTCAAGAACAAGCTCGAACAGCTGCAGGCGGACATTCTCCGCAATGCCGGCCAGACGACCGAGAACCTGCGCGAAACAGTAATCGTGCCGGATCCGGCCGACCGCGCAACGATCGAGGAAGAGCATGCGCTCGAACTGCGCACGCGCGACCGCGAACGCAAGCTGCTGAAGAAGGTGCAGCAGTCGATCGCGCGTATCGACTCGGGCGATTATGGCTGGTGCGAAGAAACCGGCGAGCCGATCGGCGTTCCGCGCCTGCTCGCACGGCCCACGGCTACCCTGTCGCTCGAAGCGCAGGAGCGCCGCGAACTGCGCCAGAAGCTGTTCGGCGACTGAACGCCTGCGGCGCGGCTTCGGCTCCGCGCCCTTTTAAGCTGCTTCGTCGAGAGGCGCACGGTGATCTGTGCGCCTTTTTTCTTTTGTGTGACCTCGCGCACGCTCCCCCGCCTTGCCCCGTGTTTTTGTCTTATGCCATTTGCCGGCTCTTGATATGACCGCGCACGCCCTAAAATAGGTCGAACATGCGTTGCATGAGCGCGCGCCAACCGGTTAATCGTTTCAGCGTTGCGCGCCGTCCGCTTCCAGGATTCACAGGATTCATGCGGTGGTGATACGCCACCGCGTCCTACCCGTTTTGCAAAGAGGAACGCATATGGAGCAATTTCACGGCACGACAATCGTCTCCGTGCGCCGCGGCGACAAAGTCGCGCTTGGCGGCGACGGCCAGGTCACGCTCGGCAACATCGTCATGAAAGGCGGTGCGAAAAAAGTCCGGCGCATCTATAACGGCAAGGTGATGGTTGGCTTCGCCGGCGGCACGGCCGACGCCTTCTCGCTGCTCGACCGCTTCGAAGCGAAGCTGGAAAAACATCAGGGCAATCTCACCCGCGCCGCCGTCGAGCTCGCCAAAGACTGGCGCACCGACCGCATGCTGCGCCGCCTCGAAGCAATGCTGATCGCGGCGGATGCCACCACCACCCTCGTCATCACCGGTAACGGCGACGTCCTCGATCCGGAAGGCGGCATTTGCGCGATCGGTTCGGGCGGTGCTTACGCGCAAGCCGCCGCGAAGGCGCTTGTCGACAACACCGAACTGTCGCCGCGCGAGATCGTGGAGAAGTCGCTGGAAATCGCCGGCGACATGTGCATCTATACGAACCATAACCGCGTCATCGAGACGATCGAGTAAGAGGACCCACGATGAGCACCATGACCCCTGCCGAGATCGTCTCGGAACTCGACAAGCACATCATCGGCCAAGGCCGCGCGAAGAAAGCGGTTGCCGTGGCGCTGCGCAACCGCTGGCGCCGTCAGCAGGTTGCAGACCCGCTGCGCCAGGAAATCACGCCGAAGAACATTTTGATGATCGGACCGACCGGCGTCGGCAAAACCGAAATCGCACGGCGTCTCGCGAGACTGGCCGACGCACCGTTCATCAAGATCGAAGCCACCAAATTCACCGAAGTCGGCTACGTGGGCCGCGATGTCGACAGCATCGTGCGCGATCTGATCGAAATCTCGGTTAAGCAGACGCGCGAAACAGAAATGCGCAAAGTGCGGACCAAGGCAGAAGATCAGGCCGAAGACCGCATCCTCGACATCCTTCTTCCCAGCGCCCGGCCGGTGGGTTTCGGCGCGAGTTCGAGCGCGACGGATACCGCCGACGAAGGCAGCACCACGCGCCAGACCTTCCGCAAGCGTCTGCGCGAAGGCCTGCTCGACGACAAGGAAATCGAACTCGACGTCGAACAGCCGCAAGTGGGCATGGACATCATGGGGCCGCCGGGCATGGAAGACATGACCGAGCAGATCCGTTCGATGTTCGCGAACATCGGCGGCGGCAAGAAAACGCGCCGCAAGCTGAAGGTGAAGGAAGCGCTCAAGGTCCTCACCGACGAAGAAGCCGGCAAGATGCTCAACGACGAAGAGGTGAAAACCAAAGCGGTACAAAACGTCGAGCAGAACGGCATCGTGTTCCTGGACGAAATCGACAAGATCGCGTCGCGTAATGAAGCAGGCGGTGGTGAAGTGTCGCGTCAGGGCGTGCAGCGCGATCTGCTGCCGCTCGTCGAAGGCACCACGATCAACACCAAGTACGGCATGGTGAAGACCGACCACATTCTGTTTATCGCGAGCGGCGCGTTTCATCTGGCCAAGCCGAGCGATCTGATTCCGGAACTGCAGGGCCGCTTCCCGATTCGGGTCGAACTGGACTCGCTGTCGGTGAAAGATTTCGAATCGATTCTGGTTTCGACGGACGCGAGCCTCGTCAAGCAATACCAGGCACTGCTGGCTACGGAAGACGTGCACCTGGAATTCGCCGACGACGGTATTCGGCGCCTTGCCGAGATTGCGTACGCGGTGAACGAGAAGACCGAAAACATCGGTGCACGCCGCCTATACACGGTGATCGAAAAGCTGCTCGAGGAAGTGTCGTTCTCGGCCGGCAATCACTCCGGCAAGACGGTGCAGATCGACGCGGCCTATGTCGACCGTGCGCTGAATGAAGTGGCAGAAGACGAAGATCTGTCGCGCTACGTGCTGTGATTTTGATGCCGACGCCGCGCTAAAGCCGCGCGCCGCGCGCGCGAGCTGATCGGATATGAAGCGTAAAAAAACGGGCCGTCTTGTGAAAGACGGCCCGTTTTGCTTGATGCTTGATGCTTGATGCTTGACGGCCCGCAAGCGTGGGCACGCCCCAGCGCTTACTGCTTGACCGGCCGCTTCGCCAGTTTGCGTTGCAGCGTTCGACGATGCATGTTCAACGCACGCGCCGTGGCCGAAATATTGCCGCCGTGTTCCGCGAGCACGCGTTGAATATGCTCCCACTCCAGGCGAGCGACTGACAACGGCGTGGGATGCTCGATCGCTTCTTCAGCTTGCAGCGCGCTCGCCTCGCTTTGCAGCGCCGACAAGATCGTCTCGACGTTCGCGGGCTTCGCAAGATAGTTATCGGCGCCATCTTTCACAGCCTGTACCGCTGTGGCGATACTCGCATAACCGGTCAGCACCAGCATGCGCGCGTCCGGTTGCAAGTCGCGCAAGGGCGCGACGAGCGTCAGGCCGGAATCGTTGCCGAGATGCAGGTCTACCGTGATCTGGCTGAACTTCTGCTGGTTCGCCAACTTGATCGCTTCATCCGCGTTATGTGCTTCGGCCACCGTGTAACCGCGCCGCGTCAAACCACGGGCGAGGATGCCGGAGAACACTTCATCGTCGTCGATCACCAGAAAATTCATATCGCTCATGCCTGTTTCTCCGTGTTGGATGGCGTAGTGCCTTGACGGCCCACCCCTGATAACTTGCGCGCGGCAAGCGGCAATCGCAATACTGCACGCGTGCCACGCGGCTTGATCTCGCTGACGTCGGCCAGCTCAATCGATCCCTTCAGACGCGCCGCCGCTGAAAACGCCAGATACAGGCCCACGCCATGTCCACCCTGTGTGCTGTCGACCGGCATCGTGCCGAGCGATCCGCGCAAGGCGGCGGGAATGCCGGGACCCGCGTCGCAAACCTCGAATACGATCTGGTCGCCGCGCTCTGCGAGCGTGCACGTTAGCGTGACGTGATCGCGGCTCGCACGCGCGGCGTTGTCGAGCAGAATCGTGAGAATCTGGCTGACGGCAACCGTGTCGTCAAGACTGACACCCGCAGGTGGCACACCGATCCGCTCGAACTTCACATGCGGATGACGCAAGCGCCATTGCTCGCCAAACGACTCGAGCCATTCACTGACCGCCTGCCGGTTGGTCGTTGTCGATGCACGGCTGCGCAGCCGCGCAAGCGCCGACGTACACAGTGTCATTTGCTGTTCGAGCAACTCCAGATCGGCGCTGTATGGGGCGAGCCCCTTGTCGGTTCTTGCAGCGTCGCGCAATTCTTCGGACAGCATCGCAATTGTAGACAACGGCGTGCCGATTTCGTGAGCGACCGTGGCGGCCTGCACGCCGAGCGCGACAGCGCGTTCGTCGTGAAGCAAGCGCTGCTGCGCGTCTCCGAGCGCTGCGTCACGTAGTCGCAGAGCGCGTGACATACGCGCGACGAACCACGCAATCAGGCCGACGCTGACCATGAAGTTCACCCACATGCCGGCGCGATAGTAGTCAAACAGGTTTGCCGGGTTGTCGAGATTGAGCGGCACGGAATCGAAGCCGAGCACCGCGTAGCAGGCCACGGCGAACGCGGCGAGCCACGCCATCAGTTGCCACGGCAGCACGGCCGCCGCAATCGCGAGCGATGGCAGGTACAGCGAAACAAATGGATTGGTGGTGCCGCCGGAGAGGAACAGCAGCGCGGATAACGCGCCGAGATCGACCCAGATCTGGCCGAACAATTCGAGATTGGACTCGGGGCGCTGCTGCGAGACACGCCACCACGTGAGTCCGTTGAAGATCACCTCAAGGGCGATCACGAGCAACATGGCGGGCAGCGGCAGATGCACACCGAAGAATATCTGCACAACCGCGATCGTCACCAGCTGGCCGATGATGGCGAGGCTGCGCAGCCAGAACAGATGGCCGAGATTAACGCGGCCGGTGTTGGTTATACGATGCATGACTTTAGTTTAACTGTTCGGACTAGTCCGACTGACCTCGCGAACTCACGCCGGTAACATGGAATTTTTGCGATAGCGTTGCACAGGCCGATCAGTCATCACCGGTTATTGCGCCGCCCCAACCCTTCCATGCTACCCACCTCTGACAGCGAGACGCCTACCTCGTCAGCTTTCCTGACTTTTCTGCGACATGCTGCCGCAGCCCGACAAAACGGCACTGCACAAGCGGAAGCCACGTGGCTCGATTGCGCCGCGCAACTTCATTCGCTCGACGACGCGTCGATCGCCTCACTCGTTGCTACGCTGATTGAGCAACACCGTCACAACGATGCGATCGAACTCGCCGCCATTATTGCCCAACTCGCCCCCCATCACGCTCTCGCACACTTCCGCGCCGGCTATACGCTGCAAATAGGAGGCCGGCATGGTGAGGCAATCGCCCCTTACCGTCGCGCACTCGCGATCGATCCGGCATTGCCCCACTTGCGCAACAATCTCGCCGGCGCCCTCGCGCTCACCGGCGGTGACCTCAACGAACAACTCGCCTTGCTGGAAAGTGCAATTCGTAACGATCCCGGCAATGGCGACGCATGGATCAATCTCGCTCAGGCAAGCCGGGCCAGGCTCGATCTGCCGCGCGCACTCCATGCTGGCGCAACAGCCGTGCAATGCGCACCGCATAACCCGCTGGCGCACAACAACTATGCGCTGGCGCTGCGTGAAGCGCAACGCTGGGAGGAAGCCGAGCAAGCCGCCAGAACTGCCTGCGCATTGACGCCTGGCGACGCGACCATGCGCTCCAATCTCGGCATGCTGCAACTCATGCGCGGCGATTACGCGAACGGCTGGCACACCCACGAAGCACGCTGGGACGGCTCGCTTGAATTGGGCGGCAACCGTCCTGCAATGCCCGCACCGACCTGGCAGGGCGAATCGCTCGCTGGCAAAACGCTACTGGTGTGGGGCGAGCAAGGCATGGGCGACGTCTTGCAATTCAGCCGCTATATCCCTCTGCTGGCCGCGCGTGTTCATCGCGAGGGTGGCCGTCTTGTCTGGAATTCATTTCCGCAAATGGGTGCGCTACTCGCTCGCAGCCTCGGTGATCAGGTGGACGGTTATTCGGCTGGCGGTGGCGTCGACACCCTACCGCCTTTCGACTACGAAATTCCGTTGCTCAGCCTGCCTTTGATATTCGGCACGCGCGAAGAGACCATCCCCGCGAAGATTCCGTATTTGCATGCGGACATCACAGCCACCAGGTCATGGCAAAAGAGGCTTAGCGGCGAAACAAGGCTCAAGGTCGGACTGACGTGGACAGGTAGTGCCGGCCATCAGCGCAATCCATTCCGGCGGGTGGGCTGGGAACGCTATGCGGAACATTTCGGCGGCATGCAGAACGTGGCGTTCTATTCACTGCAACCGGGTGCCGAGGCGGATGTCGCGGCCGCCCGAACTGCAGGTCTGCCGATGTCGGACTACACCTCAGAATTCGCCAGCTTCGACGACACGGCGGCGTTTGTCAGCGCACTCGATCTCGTCATCACGGTTTGCACGTCCGTCGCGCATCTAAGCGGTGCGCTCGGCCAGCGCACATGGGTGCTGCTTGACGTCAATCCGCATTGGGTCTGGCTGCTCGACCGGTCCGACAGCCCATGGTATCCAGGCGCCACGCTGTATCGGCAAGCGCAGTTCGGCCAATGGGATCCGGCATTAGGGGCCGTTGCACGTGATCTGGGCGTGCTTGCGGCCCGGCACCGCGCAGCATAGGCCGACAACCCGCCCACCACAGCCGCAAGGCGCCGCGCTCAGGGCGAACCGGCTCCTGACGCCGGGTGAACGGCCCGTGCAAGCTCCGCGGCAAGGCATTCGGGACACAGGCAGCGGCCGGACGGATCGAGCCGGTCTGCCGGCAAGGCCGGCATCTCGCGGCACCAGCAATTGAACGGCACCGCGTGCATGGCGCAATCGAACGCGTGACCGCAGCGCGGACAAAGCGCGCTGCTTTCAGTGCGGGAAGCTGACGATTTCATAAGGGCCAGATGATCTCGCTTCGGCCTGGATGTGTAAATAATGCCACGACCCACGCGCGGCCGTCAGTCGGCCGTTCGGCCAATTCACGGCCCATCTGAACGACGCTAAGCTTGATTGTCCGCCGCCGCTTCGGCCCGTCCGTTGCGCAGTGCGCAAAGCCCGCGCCGCCCGTCACCGGCGAGCGTATCGAAAACCCTGTTGCAGCGCGCCAGTCCTGTACAATTCGCCCTGTTTTAACTGTTCCGTGCCAGAGCCTGCCGCCATGTCCGAGCTTCCTGACCTTTCGCAGATCGCGCCCACCCTGAAGGCTGAAATCCTGGCCGAGGCGCTGCCCTACATTCGCCAGTATCACGGTAAGACCGTGGTCATCAAATACGGCGGCAACGCCATGACGGAAGAGCGCCTGAAGCAAGGCTTCGCGCGCGACGTGATTCTGCTGAAGCTGGTCGGTATCAATCCGGTCATCGTGCACGGCGGCGGTCCGCAAATCGACCAGGCGCTGAAGAAAATCGGCAAGCAGGGCACCTTCATTCAGGGCATGCGCGTCACCGACGAAGAGACGATGGAAGTCGTCGAATGGGTGCTCGGCGGCGAAGTGCAGCAGGACATCGTCACGCTGATCAATCATTTCGGCGGCCACGCGGTCGGCCTGACCGGCAAGGACGGCGGCCTGATCCACGCACGCAAGATGCAGATGCCGGATCGCGATAATCCGGGCCAGTACGTCGACATCGGCCAGGTGGGCGAAGTCGAGGCGATCAATCCCGCGGTCGTGAAAGCGCTGCAGGACGACGCATTCATTCCGGTGATCTCGCCGATCGGCTTCGGCGAAGACGGCCTGTCATACAACATTAATGCGGATCTGGTCGCGGGCAAACTGGCGGTCGTGCTGAACGCCGAAAAGCTCGTGATCATGACCAACATCCCGGGCGTGATGGATAAGGAAGGCAATCTGCTGACCGATCTGTCGGCGCGTGAAATCGACGGCCTGTTCGCGGACGGCACGATCTCCGGCGGCATGCTGCCGAAAATCTCGTCGGCGCTGGATGCAGCGAAGAGCGGCGTGCGTTCGGTACACATCATCGACGGGCGCATCGAGCACTCGGTGCTGCTGGAAATTCTCACCGAACAGCCGTTCGGCACGATGATCCGCTCGCATTGATTCCTGCCTCAAACCCGGCCCACACGGTACGCCAGTCAGGTGTGCCACGTGGGCCGTGCAATTGCGCCGCCGCGCCCATGGGCGGCGCACCATTCGCCGCCCCCTGGCGCAAGAACACGCTCCCCGCTTCCATCGCCTTGCGCATCGCTGACCGACCGTCGTCGGCGCTCGCGGCCGGAAGCGACTGCCTACGCCTGAACGGCGTCCTTATCATGCGCACCCCCACTTCCCGACGCCGTCGCCCACACATCGCCGGCGGCAGTCCGGTCTGGCTATTCGATCTCGACAACACGCTGCATCATGCCTCGCACGCGATCTTTCCCGCGATCAACCAGGGCATGACGCAATACATCATCGACGCGCTGCAGGTCGACATCGACGAAGCCAACCGTCTGCGCACCGGCTACACGCAACGCTACGGCGCGACGCTGCTTGGCCTCGCCCGCCATCATCCGCTCGACCCGCACGACTTTCTGAAGGTCGTTCACACGTTCCCCGATCTCGGCTCGATGATCCGTCACGAGCGCGGTGTCGCGCGGCTCGTCGCCGCGCTGCCCGGCCGCAAAATCGTGCTGACCAATGCACCCGAGGCCTATGCGCGCGCGGTCCTGGCGGAGTTGCGCATCGAGCGTCTGTTCGAACAGGTCATCGCCATCGAACATATGCGCGATCGCCACAACTGGCGCGCCAAACCCGACCACGCAATGCTGCGTAAGGCAATGCGCGACGCGCGCGTTTCGCTCAAGGACGTGATCCTCGTGGAAGACACGCGCTCGCATCTGAAGAACTACCGGCAGCTCGGCATCCGCACCGTGTGGATCACTGGCCATCTGCCGCGCAAACCGCACGCGGACGGCATCCCGACGCGTTTGCCGGGCACCGGCCGACCGCACTATGTCGATCGCTGCATTCGTTCGTTAAAATCGCTACGACTGGGCACCCGCTCGGTTCGATTGAAGGGACAGCAGACGGGACGACAGCCATGCAGCCGATCGACAAGCCTGACGAAGCCGTAGCCGAAGACGAACCCGCGCAGCCGGCCGCCGCGCGCGCGCCGCGCCTGAAGCCGGGCGAGCGCCGCGTGCACATCCTGCAGACGCTTGCCGCGATGCTGGAGGCACCGAAAAGCGAAAAAATCACCACAGCGGCGCTGGCCGCGCGGCTCGGCGTCTCGGAAGCCGCGCTGTATCGCCATTTCGCCAGCAAGGCGCAAATGTTCGAGGGGCTCATCGAGTTCATCGAGCAGACCATCTTCGGCCTGATCAACCAGATCGCCGACAAGGAAAGCAACGGCGTGCTGCAAGCCCGCGCAATTGCGCTGATGCTGCTCAACTTCCCCGCGAAGAATCCCGGCATGACGCGCGTGCTGACCTGCGAGGCGCTCGTCGGCGAGCACGAACGGCTGACCGAGCGGGTCAATCAGATGCTGGAGCGGGTCGAGGCATCGTTGAAGCAGTGTTTGCGCGTGGCTCAACTGGAAGCAAACGCAAGTACCGGCGAAAACGCCAGCCCGAGCACCAAAGCGCATACAGCTGCGCTGCCCGCCGGCTACGATCCCGCGATCCGCGCAAGCTTGCTGCTGAGCTACATCATCGGCCGCTGGCATCGCTATGTGCGCAGCGGCTTTGCACGTCCCCCCGCCGAACATGCGGACGCCCAACTGCTCCTGATTCTTCAGTAGTCCGCGCGGTGCGCGAACTCGCAGCGGCGCCCGCGACGCTGCCGCATGAAATTTTCCGCTATACTTTGCGCCTGACCGCGGCTCGCCGAAACACCAGAGACCGCTGTCCAGAGCACTTTGAACACGCTGTACACGTAGTATCACGCGCCGATTTGCTGACTCGATTGCGGGCGCGCGAGCTGCCGGGAACATGTCCCGGGGCTCACTATAAATGCGGCTAAAGAGGTCGTCAGCCGTGCACACCGCTTCTCCTCCGTGCCTCGCCGACGCCAATCTAGCCGCCCTGTATTTGCTAAACGGCGGAATGAATGGAATCGATCGGTATCGTCGCTCCCCAAAAAATGCATTTCACCGAGCCGCTGCTCATGCAGAACGGCAGCTCGCTGGCCGGTTACGACCTGATGGTCGAGACCTACGGCACACTCAACGCCGCGCGCAGCAATGCCGTGCTGGTGTGCCACGCGCTCAACGCCTCTCATCACGTGGCGGGCGTGTACGCGGACAATCCGAAGGACATCGGCTGGTGGGACAACATGGTCGGGCCGGGCAAGCCGCTCGACACCAACAGGTTCTTCGTGATCGGCGTGAACAACCTGGGTTCGTGCTTCGGCTCGACCGGACCGATGAGTATCGATCCGGCCACCGGCAATCCGTACGGCGCGAGCTTTCCTGTCGTCACGGTGGAAGACTGGGTGAACGCCCAGGCGCGCGTCGCCGATGAGTTCGGCATCACGCGCTTCGCGGCGGTGATGGGCGGCAGCCTCGGCGGCATGCAGGCGCTCGCGTGGAGCATGATGTACCCGGAGCGCGTGGGCCATTGCATCGTTGTTGCGTCCACCCCGAAGCTGTCCGCGCAGAACATCGCGTTCAACGAAGTGGCGCGCTCGGCGATCCTGTCGGACCCCGACTTCCACGGCGGCAATTACTACGCGCACAACGTGAAGCCGAAGCGCGGCTTGCGCGTCGCGCGCATGATCGGCCACATCACATATCTCTCGGACGATGACATGGCCGAGAAATTCGGCCGCTCCCTGCGCCGCGCGGAAGGCGCCGTGGACGCGTACAACTTCAACTTCGACGTCGAATTCGAAGTGGAATCGTATCTGCGCTACCAAGGCGACAAATTCGCCGATTACTTCGACGCGAACACCTACCTGCTGATTACCCGCGCGCTCGACTATTTCGATCCGGCCAAGGCCTTCGACGGCGATCTGACCGCCGCCGTCGCGCACACCACGGCGAAATACCTGATCGCCAGTTTCTCGACCGACTGGCGGTTCGCGCCGGCCCGCTCGCGCGAACTGGTGAAGGCGCTGCTCGACCACAAACGCACCGTGACCTACGCGGAAATCGACGCACCGCACGGCCACGACGCCTTCCTGCTCGACGACGCGCGCTATCACAACCTGATGCGCGCCTATTACGAACGTATTGCGAACGAGGTGAACGCATGAACCAGCGAGCACTCGATTATCTGGCGCTGCGCCCGGACTTCCGCGCGATCGCCCGCTGGGTTGAACCGCGCGCCACCGTGCTCGATCTGGGCTGCGGCGACGGCTCGTTGCTGTCGCTCCTGACCGAAGAACTGGACGTGCAGGGCTACGGCATCGAAATCAACGACGCCGGCGTATTGGCGTCGACGCAGAACGGCGTCAACGTGATCCAGCAGAATCTGGAAGACGGCCTGCGTCTGTTCGAAGATCGCAGCTTCGATTTCGCGGTTTTGTCGCAGACGCTGCAGACCATCCATCAAACGGCCGCGATCCTGCGCGAGACGGTGCGGGTGGGCAAGGAATGCATCGTCTCGTTCCCGAACTTCGGTTACTGGGCGCACCGGCTGTCCGTACTGAAAGGCCGCATGCCGGTTTCGAAGTCACTGCCTTACCAGTGGCACAACACGCCGAACGTGCGGGTGCTGACCATCAAGGATTTCGAGGCGCTGGCGCCGGAAGTCGGCATCGAAATTCTCGACCGCGTGGTGCTCCACGACGGCCAGGTGGTGCGATGGGGGGTGAACTGGCGTGGTAGTCTTGCGGTCTATCGCGTCAAGAAAAGCTAACACCACTTATTCACATGTCGAACCCGCCGCACGAGGCGCCTGCACTTACCGCTCACGAAGAACATCCCGGCTGGCGCGCGTTCCTGAATACGCGCATGCTGATCTGCGTCTTTCTCGGCTTTACGTCGGGACTGCCGCTGTTCACGCTCGTCTATCTGGTGCAGGCGTGGTTACGCTCCGAAGGCGTCAATCTGAAGGAAATCGGCCTTTTTGCGCTGATCCAGTTCCCCTACACCTGGAAATTCGTCTGGGCGCCGCTGATGGACCGCTACGTGCCGCGTTTGCCGGGCTGGCGTCCGGGCAGACGGCGCGGCTGGATGCTGGTCACGCAGATTCTGGTCGCGGGCGCGATTGCGACTTTGGGTTTCGTGTCGCCGCGCGATTCGATCTGGACGGTGGCCGCGTTGACCGCGCTGGTCGCGTTCTTCGGCGCGAGCCAGGACATCTCGATCGACGCCTACCGGCGCGAGCTGCTGAGCGACACCCAGCAAGGCCTCGGCAATGCGGTACACGTGAACGCGTACAAGATTGCCGCGCTGGTGCCGGGTTCGCTGGCGCTGATCCTGTCCGACCACCTGCCGTGGACCACCGTTTTTATCGTCACGGCGGCATTCATGGTGCCTGGCATGATCATGACACTGGTGGTGCGCGAGCCCGAAGTGCACGGTACACCCCCGAAGAATCTGCGCGACGCGATCATCGAGCCATTCCACGAGTTCATTCAACGCGACGGCTGGCGCGGTGCGCTGTTCGTGCTCGGCTTCATCTTTCTTTACAAACTCGGCGACACGATGGCGACCACGCTGTCCACGTCGTTCTTTCTCGACATCGGCTATTCGCGCACGCAGATCGGCGTGATCGCCAAGACCACCGCGTTCGGTGCAAGTCTCGCGGGCGGGATCGTCGGCGGGATCTGGCTGATGAAAATCGGCATTGGCCGTGGACTGTGGATCTTCGGCATCCTGCAGATGGTGTCGACACTCGGCTTCGCCTGGCTTGCGCATCTTGGCCCGGCCTCGCCTGGTCTTACCGCGATTTATGACATCGCCGTCTGGCTGAGCCAGGGCACTTCAAAGCTGCTCGCGCTAGTCGGCGTCGACTGGACTGTGCAGCTCGATCCGCGCTCCGTCGCGCTGGCGCTGGTCTACGGGCTGGAAACCTTCGCGACCGGTCTGACGATGGCGGCCTTCACCGCTTACATTGCCAGCACCACCGACCCGCGCTACACCGCCACGCAGTTCGCGCTCTTCACGAGCCTGGCCTCGGTGCCGCGCACGTTGGCCTCGGCGGCAAGCGGCTATGTAGTCGCGCGGATCGGCTGGTTCGACTACTTCATCGTGTGTACCGCACTGGCGCTACCCGGCATGCTGCTTCTGCTGCGCATCGCGCCCTGGAGAACCCGGTCGTGACAGCGCTCCTGCTGAAGCGCGTGGTGCGCAGGAATTCGGATACCACCGGGGTGACTTCGCCCAAGGCTAGCCTCGCGGTGCGGCGTATGGCCCTGGCGCTCGGTTGCGCGAACCTCATGTTCGGTGCGCCGCTGAGCGCGTACGCCACGACCCTGCCGGCGGCCGGCGCCAGCGCGCCGTCATCAACGCCAACGCCCGCACCCGCAGCGGTCCCTGCCGCAAAATCGGCAGTCGGCGCGGCGAGTCCCGAAAGCGCCACATCGACGGCACCGGGCGCGAACAACGCCACGACCGCCGGCAGCGCGCCCGCAGCCGCCACGCCGCCGGCTTCCACGCAGCCGTCGCCCCCCGCGCCGGTTACGGCAAAAACGCCCGCGGCGACGCCGGCACCGGCTACCGCAGCGAAAGCGCCTACGGCCACGTCCACGCCCGCCGCAAACTCCAACGTCCCCACGCCCCCAACTTACAGTGCGCCGAACACACAGTTGCGCTACGGCGGCTACCTCGTGTTTCGCAACCTGATCCCGTCGCCCATGCTCGAGGCGCAAGCCGCTCAGGAATTCAACGAGATCGTGTATGGCGCCCAGCACGCGAACAGTCTCTATGGCGACAACGACGCTCACGTCACGCGGGTGCGTTCGATCGTCGACAAGCTGATTCCCTACTCGTTGAAGTGGAACGAGCGGGCGAAGGGCTGGAAGTGGGATCTGGCGGTGGTGCGTTCGCCCGATATCCGCATGTACTGCCTGCCGGGCGGCAAGATCGTCGTGTACAGCGGCCTGCTCGATCGCGTGCGTCTGAACGACAACGAACTCGGCATGCTGATTGGTCACGAGATCGCGCACGCGCTGCGCGAGCATGCGCGCGAGCGGCTCGGCGAACTGCAGGCGAGCCAGCTCGATTCATCCGGCACGATCCCGCAGCTGTTCGGGCTTGCCGATCTGGGCGCGGCGCCGCTCGGCATCGGCTCGCGCCTGCTGGAGATGAAGTACGAGCCCACCGACGAAACCGAGGCCGACGTGATCGGCAGCGATATTGCCTCGCGCGCCGGTTTCGATCCGCGCGCCGCGGTCACGCTATGGGACAAACTGGCTACGGCGACACGCAGCAACCGCGATCAGGGCTTTATCTACGTGCATCCGTACACGCCGGCGCGGCGCCAGGACATCATCAAGCGCCTGCCGGATATGCTGCCGCTCTATGCAAAGGCAATCGGCAAGAGCGTGGATGCGCTGCCGGACTACGCCGGCATGGGCCGCCCGCGCCGCAAACCGCTCACGGATTGATGCTTACTTCTTGAGCTTGTGGTCGTAATCGACCGTCAGCGGCGCATGGTCGCTGAACTTGATATCGCGGAACACGTCGGTGCGTTTCGCCTTGCCCGCGATACCCGACGTGGCGATCTGATAATCGATCCGCCACCCCACGTTCTTCGCATACGCCTGACCGCGGTTGCTCCACCACGTGTACTGTTCCGGCCGCTGATCGAGCGTGCGGAACACGTCGACATAACCGACCTCGTCGAACAGTTTGGTGAGCCACTCGCGCTCTTCCGGCAGGCAGCCTGAATTCTTCTGATTGCTCTTCCAGTTCTTGATGTCGATCTCTTTGTGGACGATGTTCACGTCGCCACACACGATCACCTCGCGCTCCTGAGCCAGTTCCGCGAGATGCGGCATGAACTCGTCCATGAAGCGGAACTTGGCCTGCTGGCGTTCGTCGCCGCTCGATCCCGACGGCACATACACCGAGATCACCGAGAGTTTGCCAAAGCGCAATTCAACATAGCGCCCTTCCGGATCGAATTCCTCGCTGCCGAACCCGATCACCACTTCATCCGGCTCATGCCGCGTGTAGACGCCCGCGCCGCTATAACCCTTCTTCACCGCATGCTGAAAATAGCCGGTGAAACCGTGTGGCGACATGAACTCCGGCGTCAGATCGTCTTGCGAGCATTTGATTTCCTGCACGCACAGCACGTCCGCTTTCTGTTCGCCGAACCAGTCGAAAAATCCCTTCTTGGCCGCTGAGCGGATGCCGTTCAGGTTGGCGGTAATCACACGCAACATGTCGTTTCCTTTATGTTCAATTCGTTTCTGGACGTTTCTGGAGCACGAGGCCGAAGGCGCAAGATCATTCGACCTTGACGCCCTTCAGCGATTCTTTGGCGGGTGGATATTCGAGCTTTAACGCTTCGAACGTACGCAGCAACAGCTCGGCGACCATCACATTGCGATGGGTCTTCGAATCGGCGGGCACCACGTACCACGGCGCGTATTCGGTCGACGTCACGGCCAGCATGTCGCGGTACGCCGCCTGATACTGGTCCCACTGTTTGCGCGCTTCGAGATCGGAGACGTCGAATTTCCAGTGCTTGTTCGGATCGTCGATACGGGCCTGCAAACGCGCGCGCTGCTCGTCTTTCGAAATGTGCAGCATGCATTTGACGATGGCCGTGCCGCTGTCGGCCAGCAGTTTTTCGAATTGGCGAATATGACCACAGCGCTGCTCGAATGCTTCGGCATCCAGATTGCCGAGTACGGTCGGTACCAGCAAATCTTCGTAGTGGCTGCGGTTGAAGATGGTCAACTCACCGGCCGCGGGCGCCTGCGCATGCACGCGCCAGAGAAAATCGTGCGCCAGTTCCACAGGTGTCGGCGCCTTGAACGCCACGATACGCAAACCAAGCGGATCGACTTCGTGAAACACCGCGCGGATCGTGCCATCTTTGCCGCTCGTGTCCATGCCTTGCAACACCAGCAATACCCGGCGTTTCTGCTGCGCGTGCAGGCACTCCTGCTGCGTGTCGAGAATCGCACCGATCTCCGACAAACGCGCCCGGTCCGCATCTTTCGAACCACTCGAAAAAGGCTTCGCGGCAGGGTCGAAAGCGTCGAGCGAGAATTTGCTGCTCTTCTTGCCGTCGTCGAAATACGGCACACGGAAATCGTCGAGTTCGGGTTGCTTCGCCATTCACACTCTCCGTGATCTGCGTTAAAACGTCGCCCGCAAAATGAAACGGGCCGTTGCCCCACTTTCGTTTCCGGCAACAGCCCGTGATGGCCGGCGCACTCGCGCCGGCCACATTGCTTCAACTCAGGACAGCTTTTTCTTCAGCAGTTCGTTGACCTGCGCCGGATTGGCCTTGCCCTTGGTGGCTTTCATCGCCTGACCGATCAGCGCGTTGAACGCCTTTTCCTTGCCGGCGCGGAATTCCTCAACCGACTTCGGGTTCGCGGCGAGCACTTCGTCGAGAATCGCTTCCAGCGCGCCGGTGTCCGAAATCTGCTTCAAACCCTTCGCTTCGATGATGCGATCGGCAGCGGCTTCGTCGGTGGCCTTCTCTTCCCATATCGCGACGAAAATTTCCTTGGCGATCTTGTTCGAGATCGTGCCGTCGGCAATACGTTGCAGCAGCAGCGCGAGTTGCGCCGACGAAACCGGGCTTGCAGCAATATCCAGGTCTTCGCGATTCAGTTGCGACGACACTTCACCCATCAGCCAGTTAGCCGCGACCTTGGCATTCGCCGGGCCGACCTTGAGGACGACCGCTTCGTAGTACGCGGCCATGGCCTTGCTCGACGTCAGCACATTGGCGTCGTACGGCGTCAGGCCATATTGCGTGACGAAGCGCTGTTGGATCGCCACCGGCAGTTCCGGCATTTCGCTCTTCACGCGCTCGACCCACGCCGCGTCGATCACGAGCGGCATCAGATCGGGATCGGGGAAATAGCGGTAGTCGTGCGCATCTTCCTTGCTGCGCATCGAGCGCGTTTCGCGCTTGTCCGGATCGTACAGACGCGTTTCCTGCACCACCGTGCCGCCGTCTTCAATCAGTTCGATCTGACGGCGCACTTCGTACTGGATCGCTTCTTCAAGAAAGCGGAACGAGTTCAGGTTCTTGATCTCGGCACGCGTGCCGAATTCCGCCTGACCGACCGGGCGCACCGACACGTTCGCATCGCAACGGAACGAGCCTTCCTGCATGTTGCCGTCGCAGATACCGAGCCACGTGACCAGCGTGTGCAGCGTCTTGGCATACGCGACCGCTTCGGCCGCGCTGCGCATTTCCGGCTCGGTAACGATTTCGAGCAGCGGCGTGCCGGCGCGATTCAGGTCGATGCCGGTCATGCCCGCGAAGTCTTCGTGCAGCGACTTGCCCGCGTCTTCTTCGAGGTGGGCGCGCGTCAGGTTGATGACTTTCTCGTACGCTTCCTTACCCGCCTTTTCGTTAGCCGGGACCTGAATCGTCACCTGGCCACCCTGCACGACGGGGATTTCGTACTGGCTGATCTGATAACCCTTCGGCAGATCAGGGTAGAAGTAGTTCTTGCGCGCGAAAATGCTGCGCGGCGCAATCGTCGAGCCGATCGCGAGACCCAACTGGATCGCGCGCTCCACGGCGCCGCGGTTCATCACCGGCAGCGTACCCGGCAATGCCAGATCGACGGGGCTGGCCTGCGTGTTCGGCGCAGCGCCGAATTGCGTGGCGGTGCCCGAGAAAATCTTCGACTCGGTCGACAGTTGCGCGTGGGTCTCCAGACCGATCACGACTTCCCATTGCTTGGTCATGGTGCTCACACTCCTGCCGGCGCTTTGCGGTGCCAATCGGTCGCGCGCTGGAACGCGTCGGCCACTTGCAGCATCCGGGCTTCATTGAAATAGTTGCCGATGATCTGCAGACCCACCGGACGCTGCGCGTTCGCGCCGGCGCCGAAGCCGCACGGCACGCTCATGCCCGGCAAACCGGCGAGGCTCACCGACAACGTGTAGATGTCGGCCAGATACATCTGCACCGGGTCGTCGCCCTTCGCGCCCAGGTCCCACGCCACCGACGGCGCCACCGGCCCCATGATCACGTCGCACTGCTTGAACGCTTCCTGGAAGTCCTGCGCAATGATGCGGCGGATCTTCTGCGCTTGCAGGTAGTACGCGTCGTAATAGCCGTGCGACAGCACGTAGGCGCCCACCAGAATGCGGCGCTTCACTTCCGGACCAAAGCCTTCGGCACGCGACTTCTTGTACATGTCGAGCAGATCGCCGTATTCCGCCGCGCGATGGCCGAAGCGCACGCCGTCGAAACGCGACAGGTTCGACGAGGCTTCCGCCGGCGCGATCACGTAGTACACCGGGATCGACAGCTCGGTTTTCGGCAACGAGACTTCCACCAGCGTGGCGCCCAACGCTTCGTATTGCTTCAATGCAGCGTCGATCGAGGCGCGCACGTCGCTGGCGAGGCCTTCGCCGAAATATTCTTTCGGCAAGCCGATGCGCAGACCGGCGAGCGGCTTGTCCGCACCGTCTTCTTTCCACGTCTTGCCGATGTAGCGCGTGAAATCTTCGTCTTCGCGCGTGAGGCTGGTCGAATCGCGCTCGTCGAAACCGGCCATGGCATTGAGCAGCGTGGCGCAATCAGCGGCTGTTTGAGCCATCGGGCCGCCCTGATCCAGCGACGACGCGAACGCGATCATGCCGTAGCGCGACACGCGGCCGTACGTCGGCTTGATGCCGGTGATGCCGGAGAACGACGCCGGCTGACGGATCGAGCCGCCCGTATCGGTGCCGGTGGCAGCCGGCGCGAGCCGCGCCGCCACAGCCGCCGCCGAGCCGCCCGACGAACCGCCCGGCACAGCCTGACGATCCCACGGATTCTGCACGGGGCCAAAGTACGAATTCTCGTTGGACGAGCCCATCGCGAACTCGTCCATATTGGTTTTGCCCACGCACACCATGCCGGCGCTCTGCAGACGCGCGACCACCGTCGCGTCGAACGGGCTTTCGTAGTTCGACAGCATCTTCGAGCCGGCCGTGGAGCGCCAGCCTTTGGTGACGAACACGTCTTTGTGCGCGATCGGCAGGCCGACCAGCGGGCCGGCGTGGCCGGTGTGAAGCAGTGCGTCGGCCGCTTTCGCCTGCGCGAGCGTCAGGTCGGCGTCGACCTGGATGAAGGCGTTGAGGCTATTGGCCGCGTCGATCCGCTTCAGATAGAGCTGTGCCAGTTCGACTGCGGAGCATTCCTTGGCCGCTAGGGCGGCACGCAGTTCGGTCAAGCTTTTTTCATGCATTGCGTTTTATCCTGGGCTTGATTCGCGAGTCTTGGTCGATCACTTACTCGATCACTTTCGGCACGAGGTACAGACCGTCCTGCACGGCCGGCGCCGGGCGCTGGAAAGCTTCGCGGTCGACCGTTTCGGTCACGGCGTCGTTACGCAGACGCAGCGCCACGTCCTCGATCTGCTCGATCGGATGGGCGAGCGGGGCGATACCGGTGGTATCGACCGCCTGCATTTGCTCGACGAGGCCGAAGAAATCATTGAGCTGGGCGAGCGTGTGCTCGGCGTCGGCTTCAGCCAGTTCGAGCCGCGCGAGGTGCGCGATGCGTTTAACATCGGTCAGGGTCAGAGCCATGCAGTCACCGGAAAATGTGGTGGACCGCCGCAGCGCGGGAAAAACGATGCTGCGACAGCGGGTTACGACACTGGAGGAAGACCTCGAAAAAGGGGCCAGCGGCGGCAAAAAGTGCCGTCCGTTTCCTTCAAAACATCCAAAATTATAAGGTATCATTACGCGTTCGACCCAAACCCGGACCGACTTACCAAGGCCTTTCTGAACAATTCCCAAAGATCGTTCGGATTTTTCTGTCTTGGCCTTGCACCGGCCTCCGGTAGACTCCCTCGCAGCTTCAAGTTCCTGTGGCGCCGCTTCCGCCCGGTTGAAGCTGTTATTTTTTCCGCTGCCGCCCTGCGCATACGTTGTGAGGGCTGGCCCCAAGCGAGACAGGATTTTGAATGTTCGGTTTTTTGCGCAGCTACTTCTCCAACGACCTGGCGATTGACCTTGGCACTGCCAACACGCTGATCTACATGCGTGGCAAGGGTATCGTTCTTGACGAACCGTCGGTGGTTTCGATCCGCCAGGAAGGCGGTCCCAATGGTAAAAAGACCATTCAGGCCGTCGGCAAGGAAGCCAAGCAGATGCTTGGCAAGGTGCCCGGCAACATCGAGGCGATCCGCCCGATGAAAGACGGCGTGATCGCCGACTTCACCGTTACCGAACAGATGATCAAGCAGTTCATCAAAACTGCTCACGAATCACGCATGTTCTCGCCGTCGCCGCGCATCATCATCTGCGTGCCGTGCGGTTCGACCCAGGTCGAGCGTCGCGCCATTAAAGAAGCCGCGCACGGTGCGGGCGCTTCGCAGGTCTACCTCATCGAAGAACCCATGGCTGCCGCAATCGGCGCCGGCCTGCCGGTGTCGGAAGCAACCGGCTCGATGGTCGTCGATATCGGCGGCGGCACGACCGAAGTCGGCGTGATCTCGCTTGGCGGCATCGTGTACAAGGGTTCGGTCCGCGTCGGCGGCGACAAGTTCGACGAAGCCATCGTCAACTACATCCGCCGCAACTACGGCATGCTGATCGGCGAGCAGACCGCTGAAGCGATCAAGAAGGAAATCGGCTCTGCGTTCCCGGGTTCCGAAGTCAAGGAAATGGAAGTGAAGGGCCGCAACCTGTCGGAAGGCATTCCGCGCAGCTTCACGATCTCCAGCAACGAAATTCTCGAAGCCCTCACCGATCCGCTGAACCAGATCGTGTCGTCGGTGAAGATCGCGCTCGAACAAACGCCGCCGGAACTGGGCGCCGACATCGCCGAGCGCGGCATGATGCTCACGGGCGGTGGCGCACTGCTGCGCGACCTGGACCGCCTGCTTGCCGAAGAAACCGGCCTGCCGGTGCTCGTCGCCGAAGACCCGCTGACCTGCGTTGTGCGCGGCTCGGGCATGGCGCTCGAACGCATGGACAAGCTGGGCAGCATCTTCTCGTACGAGTAAGCGAGCCCGTCTCCATGTCAGTAGCGCGGATCAGGCAAACGGCCCCTTGCGGGCCGGTTTGCCGTTGGCTGGGCCTGCCAGCCTCCGCGCGCTGAACGCGCGTCCCTCGCGCGCCGCCGTCTCACCCAACCGCTCACGCCCCCGGCGCCGACCATGGAATACAGTCCGCCGCCCCTGTTCAAGCAAGGCCCTTCCGCCCTCGCACGGCTGGTGTTTTTCGTCGTGCTGGCGCTCGCCCTGCTGATCTCCGATGCACGCTTCAAAACGCTCGAAATCGTTCGCGGCGTGCTCGGCGCGGGTCTTTATCCGTTGCAACGCGCAGCCCTCGTGCCGCGCGACATTTTCATGGGCGCGGCCGACCTGGCTGTGACCAGCGCCACATTGCGCAGCGAAAACGACAAACTGCGCGCCAAAGATCTGCAACTCTCGCAGCAAGCCAATACGGCCGCCGAACTGGCCGCCGAAAACACCCATCTGCGCGCGCTGCTGCAACTCTCGCAGCGCTCGACCACGCAATCGCTGCCCGCTGAAATCCAGTACGACACGCGCGATCCGTTCACGCAGAAGGTCGTGATCGGCCGCGGCGCTCAGCAAGGCGTCCAGGACGGCTCGCCGGTCGTCAACGAAGACGGCGTGATCGGGCAAGTCACCCGGGTGTTCCCGCTGCAAGCCGAAGTGACGCTGCTCACGGACAAAGATCAGGCGGTGCCCGTGCAGATCGTGCGCACCGGCCTGCGCAGCGTGATTTACGGCACGCCGAAGGGCGATACGCTCGATCTGCGCTTCGTGCCGATCAGCGCCGACGTGCAAACCGGCGACGAACTCGTCACCAGCGGACTCGACGGCGTTTATCCGCCGGGGCTGCCGGTCGCCAAGGTCGTGCGGGTCGACAAGCAGGCCGATACGGCGTTCGCGCGCGTGATCTGCTTGCCGGTTGCGCCGGTGCGCGGTGCGCGTCAGTTGCTGGTGCTGCACTATCTGAACAATGTGCCGCCTCGTCCTGCGGAAGAACCCGACGCGGCCACGACCGCCAAAGACGTGAAAGCGAAGAAGGGCAGCAAGGCCACGGCGGACAAATCCGCTGCGAAGCCTGCCGAAAAACCGGCCGCCCCTGCCAAGCCCGCTGAGAAGCCGCCTGCCAAAGCCACCGGCACGGAGAAGAAAGCCGCTACTGAAAAGAAACCGGCCGCTGAAAAGGCCGACAAGGCTGACAAGGGCACGAAGCCGCAAGCCACGCCGGGGGCCCAGCCATGAACCGTCCGCAATACATCCTGCAGCCGGTCAATCCGTACTTCATCGCCTTCAGCCTCGCCGCCGCGTTCCTGCTGAATCTGATGCCGTGGGGGCGCCTTGCCGGCGTACCGGACTTCGTCGCGCTCGTGCTGCTGTTCTGGAACGTGCACCAGCCGCGCAAAGTCGGCATGGGCATCGCGTTCTTTCTCGGCTTGCTGATGGACGTACACAACGCCAGCCTGCTCGGCGAGCACGCGCTGGCGTATACGTTGTTGTCGTATGGCGCGATTACGATCCATCGCCGGGTGCTGTGGATGTCGCTCGGCGTGCAGACCTTCGCGGTCATGCCGCTGCTGGTCGTCGCGCAACTGGTGCCGTTCGTGATCCGTCTGCTGACAGGCGCGGCGTTTCCAGGCTGGAGTTATCTGATCGACGGCTTCGTCGAAGCGGCGCTGTGGCCGGTCGCCAGTATGTTGCTGCTAATGCCGCAACGCCGCCCGGCTGATCCGGACGATACGCGGCCAATTTAACTACGCATCGAGCACGCCGGCCGTTCCGATGGAACCCGCTTACCCGGCCCGCTCGACGCGCATCGCTGTTCATGCCTCCCGGTTCCGGCCGGTTTGGGCGCACACTCATGATGGCCGTCACACGGCCTTTTGCAGAATCGCATGACCGAATTCAAGGACACTCAGCAACAGCTCTCGAAGTTCCGCCTGCGCGTCGCGGCGGCGGGCGTGTTCGTGTTCGTCTGCTTCGGGTTGATCGGCTTCCGTTTCCTTGTCCTGCAGGTCTGGCACTACAGCAAGTACTCGCTGCAAGCCGACGAAAACCGCATCTCGGTCGCGCCGATCGTGCCAAACCGGGGCATCATCACCGACCGTAACGGGGTGGTGCTGGCCAAGAACTACTCGGCTTATACGCTCGAAATCACCCCGTCGAAGCTGAACGACACGCTCGAAAACGTGATCGACAACCTGGCCACCGTGGTCTCGATCGACGCACGCGACCGGCGTCGCTTCAAGAAGCTGCAGGAAGACTCGAAGAACTTCGAAAGCCTGCCGATCCGCACCCGCCTCACCGACGACGAAGTCGCGCGCTTCACCGCGCAACGCTTCCGCTTTCCGGGCGTGGAAGTGCGCGCGCGCCTGTTCCGTCAATACCCGCTTGGGCCCACCGCGGCACACGTGATCGGTTACATCGGCCGGATTTCGCAGCGCGATCAGGACCGTATCGACGACGCCAGCGATCAGAACGACAGCGATCCAGACCACTACGATCCGCGCCTCGACGCGAACAACTACAAGGGCACCGACTACATCGGCAAGATCGGCGTCGAGCAGAGCTACGAGACGGAACTGCACGGCCAGACCGGTTTTGAGGAAGTCGAAGTAACCGCCGGTGGCCGGCCTGTACGCACACTGTCGCGCACCCAGGCAACGCCGGGCAACAACCTCGAACTGTCGCTCGATATCGGCCTGCAGCAGGTCGCCGAGCAGGCCTTCGCTGGCCGCCGCGGGGCGCTGGTCGCGATCGAGCCGGCAACCGGCGACGTGCTGGCGTTCGTGTCGGCGCCGAGCTTCGATCCGAATTCGTTCGTCGACGGCATCGATCAGCAGACCTGGGACGAGCTCAACAACTCGCCCGACCACCCGCTCCTGAACCGTCCGCTGCACGGCACCTATCCGCCTGGCTCGACCTACAAGCCGTTCATGGCGCTCGCGGCGCTAACGCTGCATAAGCGCACCACGAGCTGGGGCTTCCAGGATCCGGGCTCGTACACGTTCGGCGGCCATACGTTCCGCAACGACGTGCGCTCAGGCCAGGGCTGGGTCGACATGAACCGCGCGATCGTCGTGTCGAACGATACGTATTTCTACATGCTCGCGCACGATCTGGGCGTCAACAACATCGCCAATTTCATGAAGCCCTGGGGCTTCGGCCAGATCACCGGCATCGACATTTCGGGCGAAGCGCGCGGCATCCTGCCATCGACGGAATGGAAGCGCAAGGCGTACCGCAAACCCGAGCAGCAGCGCTGGTATGAAGGTGAAACGATCAGTCTCGGCATCGGCCAGGGCTATAACTCGTTCACCATTCTGCAACTCGCCCACGCCACGGCCACGCTCGCGAATAACGGTATCGTGATGAAGCCCCACCTCGTGCGCGACATCGAAAATCCGATCACGAAAGAGACGCGCGCGGTCGTGCGCGATCCGAGCGACCGGATCGCCGTGAAGCAATCGGACATCGACTTCATCAAGCACGCAATGGAAGGCGTCGTGACCAACGGGACGGCTTCGAAGCTGTTCATCGGCGCGCCGTATCAGGCAGCCGGCAAGACCGGCACGGCCCAGGTCTACTCGCTGCAAGGCGCGAACTACAAGGGTCACGCGATCGCGGAACATTTGCGCGACCACGCGCTGTTCATCGCCTTTGCGCCTGTCGAACAACCGAAAATCGCGGTCGCGCTGATCGTCGAGAACGGCGGCTGGGGTGCTGAGGCCGCCGGTCCGATCGCACGCCGCGTGCTCGATTACTACCTGGTCGGCAAGAACAAGCCCGGTGCTGAAGCAGCGGCTGTCGCGGCGGCGGCCTCGGCAACCCAGGATGCGTCAGCGCCTGAAGTGGGCGGCGCACCGACGCCGCAGGACGCGGCGCAGCCGGTCAAGGTCGCGGCGGGCTTCACGCCGCTGCCGATGCCCGGCGCCGCTTCGGCCGCGGCGGCGGCTTCCGCTGCGGCGGCTGCATCGGCAACGGCCGCAGCGCCGGCTACCGCAGCGGCTGCTTCCGCACCAGCCGCATCGGCAGCCGCCGCAGCTTCCGCGCCTGCCGCGGCAAGGAGCCCGGCGCCGCGTAAATCCGGCGTCCCGCACAAACCCCGCGCAGCCAGCGAACCGGCACCGACCGCCGCGGCGCCGTCGCGGGACAACAGTATTCAGCCTACGTCGCCAGGCCAGCCGGTTTCCGGCGGCATCGACGAGTAAGGAGAAAGGCATGCAATTCGACAAGCGCGCCTGGCTCGACCGCATCAAGCGGATGTTCGTGGGCTTCGACCGGCCGCTCGCGCTGATCGTGTTTCTGCTGCTGTGTGTCGGCATCGTCACGCTCTACAGCGCGACGCTGGACATGCCCGGCCGGGTGGAAGACCAACTGCGCAACATCCTGTTGACGTTCGTGCTCATGTGGGCGCTGGCCAATGTACCGCCCACCACGCTGATGCGCTTCGCGGTCCCGCTCTATACGTTCGGGATCGCGTTACTGGTGGCGGTGGCGCTGTTCGGTCTCACGCGCAAAGGCGCCAAGCGCTGGATCAACGTCGGCGTGGTGATCCAGCCGTCGGAGATTCTGAAGATCGCCACACCGCTGATGCTCGCGTGGTACTACCAGCGCCGCGAAGGCGTAATGCGCTGGTACGACTTTCTGGTCGGCTTCCTGATCCTGATCGTTCCGGTCGGCCTGATCGCCAAGCAGCCGGACCTTGGCACCGCCGTGCTGGTGTTTGCGGCCGGCTTCTTCGTGATTTACTTCGCGGGGCTCAGTTTCAAGCTGATCGTGCCGGTGCTGATTGCCGGTGTGATCGCCGTCGGCTCGATCGCGATATTCCAGGACAAGATCTGTCAGCCGGAAGTGCAGTGGCCGCTGATGCACGACTATCAGAAGCACCGTATCTGTACGCTGCTCGATCCGACGTCCGATCCGCTTGGCAAGGGCTTCCATACCATTCAGGCGGTGATTGCAATCGGCTCGGGCGGCCCGCTCGGCAAGGGCTGGTTGAAGGGTACCCAGGCGCATCTGGAGTTCATTCCAGAGAAGCATACCGACTTCATTTTCGCCGTGTTTTCCGAGGAATTCGGGCTGGCGGGCGGGATCGTGCTGCTCACGCTTTACATGTTGCTGATCGCGCGCGGGCTGTATATCGCGGCCAATGGCGCGACGCTGTTTGGACGGCTGCTGGCCGGCTCACTGACAATGGCGTTCTTCACCTATGCGTTCGTCAACATCGGCATGGTGAGCGGGATCTTGCCGGTGGTGGGCGTGCCGTTGCCGTTCATGAGTTACGGCGGCACCGCGCTGACGACGCTGGGGGTCGCGATCGGCCTCATCATGAGCATCGCGCGGCAAAAGCGGTTGATGCAGAGTTAGCACGAGGCAGCGCCTCGGCTGCTAGCGTTGCCACACGACGTGGCATAACGCAGAACGAAGCCTGAATAAACAAAAGGGGCGCCCCGTGAGAAGCGCCCCTTTTTCATTCAATGCGGTCGTGTTTACTGCGGTTTCACTTCGCGCTGATCCCGCAACTGCGCGCTCAGTTGCTGATACTTGAGCTTCGCCGCCGGATCGCCCTGTGCCGCCGCTGCCGCGTAATAGGCACGCGCTACATTCAGATTCTTGTCCACGCCGTCGCCACCGCGCTCGTAGAACGAGCCGGTCACGTACTGCGCGGTCATGTCGCCGCCTTGCGCGGCCTTCTTGTACCAGACGAACGCCTGCCGGTTGTCGCGCCCCGTACCGCGGCCATCGAGGAACTGATTGGCCAGCGCGAGCTCCGCCTGCACGTGCCCCTGCTGCGCGGCCTTCAGGAACCAACGGTGCGCCTCGACCGGATCACGGCCAACGAACTCACCGTCGTCATACATCTTGCCGTACACGTACTGCGCGTGCGACATGTTGGCGTCGGCAGCTTTGCGCAGCCACTTCTTGCCTTCTTCGACATTGGCCGCGGTGCCTTCTCCGTTGAGCAGCATCATCGCGTAGTTGAACTCGGCAAGCCGGCTGCCGCGCTCCGCTGCTTTACGGAACTCTGTCAGCGCCGCACCCAGATTGCCGGCGTTGTAATCGGCGACCGCGGTTTGCGTCTCCGGATCGTTGGACTTCGCGACACGGTTGTCCTGCGCATACGCCGTCACGCTCGCTGTCAACGCCGCCGCTACCGCCAGACGCACCGCGACGCACTGCACCATCCCCTTCATGTCCTCACCTCCTGCAACGCCTGGCGGGTCGCGCGCAACATCCACATGACGTCGGCGGCCAGGGCAATAAAACGAAAACCGGCATCGCGATGCTGCTTTGCGCCCGCGGCGTCCATGGCAAAAATTCCGCTGGCAATGCCAGCCTTGTCGGCGGCGCTGACGATGCGCGCCATGGCCGCCTGCACGTCGGCATGCTTCGAATCGCCCAGGTGACCGAGGCTCGCAGCGAGATCGGCCGGCCCGACGAACAGGCAATCGACACCCGGCGTCGCCGCGATCTTTTCGACCTCCTGCAAGCCGCGCGCTGACTCGATCTGCACGATGGTCGCGATCTGTGCGTTGGCGGTTTGCACGTAGTCGCGCCGCATGCCGTACGAAGCGGCTCGCACCACGCCGGCGACGCCGCGCTGGCCGTCGAGCGCATCGGCGGTGGGATATTGCGTCAGGCGCACGGCGTGTGCCGCCTCTTCCGCGGATTCGATATTCGGGAACATCAGCGTGCGCGCGCCCGCATCCAGGACGCGCTTGACGAGCCACGCCTCGCTGGCCGGCACGCGCACGACGGGCTCGCTCGGCAGATGCGCGGCGGCGATCGCGCGCAGTTGCGACGTCACGTCGCCACTATCGTTTGGCGCATGCTCCATGTCGATCAGCAGCCAGTCGAAACCGGCGTGCGCGAGCGCCTCAGCCGCGGTATCGCTGCCGAGCGAAAGCCACAGGCCGAACAGCGGATCGGCTTCTTTCAACCGTTGTTTGAGGGGGTTTGTGAAGGTGCTCATTGCCGCGCTCCCTGGCGACGGGGCACGTCGCCTGAAGCGCGGTTGAGGATGCTGGCGTGGCGGAACCGGCCAAGGCCTGATCCTGGGCGGCCTGAGTGCCTGCTGCGACGCAATGCGGTGACCGGCATGTCTCGCTCCGTGTGGTTATCGGAGCGATCATACCGTGACAATAACGCGGAGGTTGGGCCGCGAAGTCGACTCGCGCGGCCCCGGGATCAATCGCGGACCACGTCGGCCCAACAATTCGGCGTCTCGAACAGACGCACCTTATGCAAACGCAGATTCACGCCGTAATGCGCGTCGTAGACGTTCGCGAGGATGTCGAACGCGACGGCGGCAAGATTTTCGACGGTAGGAATGCGATCGAGCACAACGGTTTTGTGCCCCGCCATGGTTTCGAGAAAACCGCGTACCTGCGTATCGCCTTCGTAGACGAGGAACGCATGGTCCCACTTGTCGACCAGATGCTCGACCGCGAGCGACTTCACGTCGGCGAAGTCCATCACCATGCCGCGATCCGGCGCGCCTTCGGTGTCGACCAGGTCGCCTTGCAGCGTGATTTCGAGCACATAGCGATGGCCATGCAGATTACGGCACTGGCTGCGGTGATCGGGGATGCGGTGACCCGCGTCGAATTCGAGTTTTCGTGTAATCGTCAGCACGGCAAATCAGGGAATGTTCAGATACTTGTGGGTCTGCATCGACAGGCGCCATTGCGGATGGCGTTTGCACCAGTCGATCGCGAGCTTCGTGTTGAGGTCGCGCGACGGGCCGTCCATCGGCTGGACGAGGAAATACTCGAAGTCGAGCTTCGCATACTCGGACAAGCGCTGGTTGTCCTGCGGAATCACGACCTTCAATTCGTTGCCCTTCGTGACGACGAGCGGCGCATCGGCCTTCGGGCTCACGCAGATCCAGTCGATCGTCTCGAGCACCGGCAGTGAGCCGTTGGTTTCGATGGCGATTTCGAAGCCGGCGGCATGCAACGCATCGACCAACGGCTGATCGATCTGCAACATCGGCTCACCGCCCGTGCAGACCACGAAGCGCTCGCCCTCGCCTTGCGGCCATTGCGACGCGATCATCCGCACCAGCTCTTCGGCGGTGCGGTACTTGCCGCCGTTCTCGCCATCAGTGCCGACAAAGTCCGTATCGCAGAAGCGGCACACCGCATCCGCACGATCTTCTTCGCGGCCCGACCACAGATTGCAGCCGGCGAACCGGCAGAACACAGCCGGACGCCCGGCATTCGCGCCCTCGCCCTGCAACGTGTAGAAGATTTCCTTGACCGCGTAAGTCATGCTGCTGCCTGCCTTGTGTTCCTGAAAATAGTTGCGTGCGCTGCGCCCGTTCGTTCGCACGGCACGCGAGCGTAAAACAGGCGTGAAAGCGTCAGACCGGCTCAGCCACCTTCTCGCCGGCCAGGTACGCTTCATAACCGCGCTTGCGCAAGCGGCACGCCGGGCATTCGCCGCAGCCGAAACCCCACTCGTGCAGTTCGGCGCGCTCGCCGACATAACAGGTGTGCGTCTCGACACGTACCAGTTCGACCAGTTCTTCGCCGCCCAGCTCGTGCGCGAGACGCCACGTGTCAGCCTTGTCGAGCCACATCAGCGGCGTTTCGAGCAGGAAGCGCGTGTCCATGCCGAGGTTCAGCGCGACCTGCAAGGCCTTCATCGTGTCGTCGCGGCAATCGGGGTAGCCCGAGAAGTCCGTCTCGCACATGCCGCCAACCAGCACCTGCAAACCACGCCGATAAGCAATGGCGCCTGCAATCGTCATGAACATCAGATTGCGGCCCGGCACGAACGTATTCGGCAAACCGTTGGCCGTGGCGTGAATCTCGATCTCGCGCGTCATCGCGGTATCGCTGATCGAACCGAGCACCGACAGGTCGATCATGTGATCTTCGCCGAGGCGGTCGGCCCACGCCGGAAAGGCACGCACCACACCGTTGCGGAACCCCTCGCGGCATTCGAGTTCGACTCGGTGCCGCTGGCCATAATCGAAGCCTAGCGTCTCAACCGTTTCATAACGTTCAAGCGCCCAGGCGAGGCACGTGGCGGAATCCTGGCCGCCGGAAAACAGCACCAGAGCGCTACGTTTAGCGTCTTTGCGGATCACCGTGAAACTCCGTGAATGATGAGTGCCACGTCGCGCTACACGAGGTGCGCCATGCAAGCAACGCGGCGCGACGCGTGCCGGCACTGCTGCCGGCCCAAAGCAGTATAGGCCGCGCCTTCCGCATGCAGAGTCGCTGGGCGCTTATACCGTTAATCGTCGGGCGAAGAATCTGGCACCTGTTGCGGCCTCGCCGTGTTGCGGCAGAGTGCGCAAAAGGCCCAGCTTCGGGATACGAAAAGACCTGTCTGATGCGGTGCCGCACCCATCGCGCGCCCGCATGCAAGTCCTTGAACTGGCGCGATTTTATCACGCGACGCCCAATGCCGCCGAGCACGCTCTGGTGCGGCAGCAAACAAGCAATGCCGCTGCGAAAACGCCAGGGAGCGCCTGCGAACGCACACAAAAGGAAAAGCCCCAGGAATCTTGCGATTTCCTGGGGCTGAATCCTGGTGGCCTGGGACGGAATCGAACCATCGACACGCGGATTTTCAATCCGCTGCTCTACCAACTGAGCTACCGGGCCAACGAAGAACGAAATGATATCAAAGGGTCAGCAGCACGGCAAGCCCCTTGTCGAAAAAATCCGCTGCGGCCGAACCTGCGCGCATGCGCGGCGGGGCACGCGGGTCGCGGTGCCCCTCACTCTCCTTTGTTCTTGCCGAGATCGACGCCGAGTTGCTTGAGCTTGCGATACAGGTGCGTACGCTCAAGGCCGGTCTTCTCCGCGACGCGCGTCATGCTGCCATTCTCGCGCGCGAGGTGATATTCGAAGTAAGCGCGCTCGAACGCATCACGCGCGTCGCGCAACGGGATGTCGAACGAAATCGACGCCGTTTGCGCAGCCAACGCGCCGCTGCCCATGCCATCCGACGACAGCATCGGCAACGCGGCCGCGGATGCCACAGCCGACGCACTGACCGGCAACACCTGCTTGGCGACCGCGCCGCCCGGTGCACTTGCCGCATTGCCGCGCGCGAGGCCTTGCTCGACCGCCTTCAGCAGCTTCTGCAACGCAATCGGCTTCTCGAGGAAGTTGAGCGCGCCGATCTTGGTCGCTTCAACTGCCGTATCGATGGTTGCATGACCGGACATCATGATCACCGGCATGGTCAGTTGCCCTTGCGCGGCCCATTCTTTGAGCAAGGTCACACCGTCGGTATCGGGCATCCAGATGTCGAGCAGCACCAGGTCCGGCGCCTGGCGCAAACGGAACTCGCGCGCTTCCTGCGCGTTTTCCGCTGCTTCCACGACATGCCCCTCGTCGCTCAGGATCTCCGAGAGCAATTCCCGGATGCCCATTTCATCATCTACCACCAGGATGGTTGCCATTTACGCTGCCCTTGTCTGCACTGTTGCTTTTGTCATTCCCTGCGACGCATTGCCATGCGCCGGCCGCAGCCCTGCTCCAGGTGCCGCGGCATCGTCCGCCAGTTGAAGGAAGAGGATCGATATCTGCGCGCCTTCGATCACATCGCCCGCTTTCATGCGGTTGCGGATATCGATGCGCGCGCCGTGTTCGTCGACGATCTTCTTGACCATCGCAAGACCGAGGCCTGTACCTTTGGCCTTGGTTGTCACGTAAGGTTCGAATGCACGTGTGAGGATACGCGCCGGGAAGCCCGGTCCGTTGTCCGATACTGTCAGACGCACCGCGACACGTACCTTGCCTTCCGCGTCGGGGTCTCCGTATTCTACTGTCCTCGTCTCGAGCAACACATGCGACTGCGCGACGTCGGCCACGGCATCCTGCGCATTCTGCAGCAGGTTGTGAATCACCTGACGCAATTGCGTCGCGTCGCCGCGAATCGCCGGCAACTCCGCGAGCTCCACCTGAATCGCGCCCTTGCCTTCTTCGATACCGTACAGCGTCAGCACCTCGCTGACCAGTTCGTTCAGTTGCAGATGCGCAAGCACCGCCGGCGGCGTGCGCGCATAGTCGCGGAAATTGTCGACCATCTGCTTCATCGCCGCGACCTGGTTGACGATGGTGGTTGCGCCGCGCTTGAGCACATCGGCATCGGATGGCGAGAGCTTGTCGGCGAGCTTCATCTGCAAACGCTCGGCGGAAAGCTGGATCGGCGTGAGCGGATTCTTGATCTCATGCGCGAGACGCCGCGCCACTTCGCCCCAGGCAATCGAACGCTGCGCGGAGATCACGTCCGAAATATCGTCGAACACGACTACGTAGCCGGACGTCTGCATGTCTTCCGCGTCACGATCCGTGGCGGACACAAGACGCGCGCCGCGCACCAGCAAGGTGAGCGGCTCGGTTTCGCCCGGCACCTGCACCGAAAATTGCTGCTGCCAGTGGCCACGGTCGTCGTGACCGTCGCCGCTTGCCGCTTCGCGATCGGCAAACGCCTTGCGCACCATTCCGCCGAATTCGCTCAACACGCCGATTTGCTCGAGCGCCGAACCCAGCACTTCCTGGAACTGCTGACGGAAAATCCGCTCGGCGCCGCGGTTCGCCGTGGTGAGACGGAACTGCCGGTCGAACACGAACACGCCTGCGGTCAGATTCGCGAGAATGCTTTCCAGATAGGCCTTGGAATGCTCGAGCGCGATGCGGTTGTTCTCGACCGCTGCGCGCGCCTCGGACAGTTGCCGCGTCATCGCGTTGAACGACTGCGTGAGAAAGCCCAGTTCGTCGCGCGATTTGATTTCGCGCTTCGGCGTGTAGTCGCCCTCGGTCACTTCCTTGGTGCCCTGCGCGAGCAGGAACAACGGCCGCGCCAGCTGATTGCCGAGCGCAAGCGCCAGCATCATCGCGATGAACGTGGCGAGGAACAGCGCGAGCGTCAGCGTGCCGATGTACATCTTGCGCAAGCCGGTGCGGCCCAGCGCCTTTTCCTGATACTCGCGATACGCGCGCTGCACCGCATCGGCATTGCGCGCGAGCGTGGGCGACACCGGCTGCGTGAGTTGCAGGAAGCGCTCGGTAGGCTGCAGCAGCGACGCGTTCGAATCGGGAATACGCTGCACGACACGCAGCCGCAACGCGCCCTTGCCGCCATGCGCGTTCGGATCGCCGTCCACTTCACCTTCGATCGCCGCGTAGCCGCGGCCACGCGCCTGATCGATCATCAAGGGTGTGGGCAAATCATTCGACACGAGCGTTGCGTAATTGCCGGACGCCTGCGCGACCACGTGCATGTCCGGTGTCGCGCCCGACATGCTGCGCGTGGGTTCGACGATCGTCGCGTCCTGCACGCCGAACTGGTCGCGCAAGCGCAGCAGCGTCAGCGTGGTGCCGGCGGCGTCCGCACTCGCCAGCTGCTCGGACATCAGGCGGCCCTTGGTCTGCAGATCGGACAGCGACGCGTCGAGCATGCCGCGGCCGAGATTCAGGCCAGAGGTCAATGCGGTTTCGACGTTCACGTCGAACCATGACTCGATACTGCGCGACACGAACTGGTACGACACGACGTAAATGATGCCGCCCGGCACCACGCCGACCAGCGCCATGAAGAACGCGAGTTTCGCTAACAGCCGCGTGCCGAACTTACCTTTTTTGAGCCGCGCAATGATGATGATGACGAGCGTCGCCACCACCAGCAAAAAGATCATCGCGACCACGAGGTTCGCCGCGTACAGCCACTGGTAATAGCGGTCGAAAAATTCGGTATTCGCGCTCGCGGCTGCAAGCAGCACGAGCAGCAGCACGGCCGTTACGGCGACCGTGGTCACCAGCACGCGTACGACGATGCTGCTGACACTGGTGGCGCGGCGCACTTTATTTAGCACGTTCGGTCACCGTGAAGGTAAAGCGCTTCCAATCCGACGAAAGGCTCCAGTCGCGGTTGTTCACCGCGTCGATCTGGAACGGCTTGGGCATCAACGCGATGTCGAGTTGCATGCGTACCGACGCGTTGTACGTCTCCCCGGTACGCACCTGCGTGCGATCGATCACGTGCCACGACGTGACGTGCTTGATCACGGCGAGCGCGTCCTTGAGCGTGGTGAAACCGAGCTGCAATCCGCCCGACGACACGCTCGACACCCGATACTCACGCGTGAGCGGCTGGAACGACAGGCGAATGCTCTGCGACACGCTGACCGGCTGCTCGTCGAACCAGTACCAGCGTGGCCGGCTCAGCTCGAAGTCGGTCGTGAAATAGAGCGGAATCCCTTTGTTGACGGCGTCTTCGAGATTGCTGTTCAGGTCGAAGTCGAAACGCGCGTCGAGGTTCCAGCCGGTGTTGTCCGATTGCAGCGAGGCGCGCTGGACCGCAATCGAATCGGCATACGCCGCGCCCGGTGCGGCGAGCCATACGGCCAGCGCGATCCAGAGCACGGCAGCGAGCCGAAGCGGGAAGAAGCGTTTGATGGTCACCGTTTCTGAAAGCGCGCGTAGAAAAATCCGTCGTGGTCTGAGTTCGAGCCGGTGCTATCTTCAGCGGCATCTCCGGCAGGGGACCCGGCCGATGTGCCGGCGGGCGCGCGGGCAACTGAAGGTAAAAGTTGCCCCGGCGCGTCCAATCGTACCGCATCCTGATGCTTGTTTCCAAACCACTGTGCCTGCAACTCGCCTTCTTCGGGGAAGATCGAACACGTAACGTAGAGCAACTCGCCGCCTGGTTTAACGAGCGGCCAGAGTGCGTCGAGGATGCGGCGCTGCTCGGCGACCAGCGCGGGAATATCCGACGCGCGGCGCAGCCAGCGAATATCCGGGTGGCGCCGCACGATGCCCGAAGCCGAACACGGGACGTCCGCCAGAATGCGGTCGAACGGCTGGTCGATGTCGTCGTGCCATTTTGCGGGCGTGCCCGCGTCGCCGATACGCACTTCCGCTTCGAGCTTGAGCCGCAGCAAGTTTTCACCGATACGGCGCGCGCGCGACGCATCGCTTTCGAGCGCCACAAGCTGCAGGTTGGCGAGTTCGAGCAAATGACCGGTTTTGCCACCAGGCGCCGCGCACGCGTCGAGCACACGCATACCGTCACGCACGCCCAGCAGTTGCGCGGCGAGCTGCGCGCCGGCGTCCTGCACGGACACCACGCCGTCGTTAAAGCCGGGGATGCGGTCGACCGGCATCGGCGTCGCGAGCTTGACGGCGTACTCGCCGGCTCTGCTCGCCGCGATGTGATGGTCGTGCAGCATCTGCAGATAAGCGTCGACTGTCGAACGGCGTGCGTTCACGCGCAAGGTCAGCGGACCGTGTGTATTGCCAGACGCAAGCACCGCTTGCCACGCCTCGGGCCACGCGGCCCTCACCGCATCGATCCACCACGCCGGGTAGTTCCAGCGCGCGACTTCGTCGGCTTGCGCCGCGCTCAGCAGCGCCTCGCGCTCACGCAGGAAATTGCGCAGCACGGCATTGACGAGACCCTTTGCGAACGAGAACTCACGGCGCGCGGCGATTGCGCTGACCGCCTGATCGACCACCGTGAACGGCGCATAGGCGGCGTCTGCTTCATCGTCAACCAGCAAGGCGAGCGCGCAGGCAAGCACATGGCCGACGTGCGGCGGCGGCGCCTTCTTCACCAGCTTCGCGATCAGCCACTCGGCAATCGCGAGGCGGCGCATGGTGCGGTACGCGATATCCTGCACGGCCCCGCGCGCAGCGGCGGCACTGCCTTCAGGCGCGCCGACGAATACGGACTGCAGCGCGGCGGGCAAAGCCGCACCGGAGCGCACGGCGCCGACAGCCTGGCCCGCGCAGTCGAGCGCAAAGCCAAGCGATTCAGGCGCGAGGTGCAGCATCGACAGACGGGATTCGCGCGGACGCGCCGATGGAGTAGCGGAACGCGAAGAAGGCTTTGGAGTCATGAAAGAGGCAAAGGCAGGCCGCGCGGTGCGCGCAACGCAAACAACATACATTGTAGCGTGGTGCGGGAAGAGGACCGCCGGGCGCGGACCGGGGCGATGCCCGAACAGAAAAGGCGAGCCCGCAGACTCGCCTTTCGTTACACCCGGTCAGTGAGCCCGTTACTCGAAGCGCCCCGTACGCGCCATCTCCATCAAACGCGCGATGCGCTCCTCCGTGGCCGGGTGCGTGGAGAACAGATTCGCAATGCCCCCGCCCGCCAGCGGATTCATGATCATCATCTGCGCGGTGGCCGGATGCTGCTCGGCCGTGGGGAACGGAATACCGCTCGCGTAGCGATGGATCTTGTCGAGCGCCGAGGCGAGCGCCTGCGGATCGCCGGAAATCTGCGCGCCGCCGCGGTCCGCCTCGAATTCGCGTGCACGCGAAATCGCCATCTGAATCAACGCGCCAGCGATCGGCGCGAGCAACGCAACGGCGATGCCGGCGATCGGGTTCGTCGGACGGCCGTTTTCGTCGCGGCTGCCAAAGAACATCGCAAAGTTCGCCAGCGCGGAAATGGCACCCGCCATGGTTGCCGAAACCGTGGAGATCAGAATGTCGCGGTGCTTCACGTGCGCCAGTTCGTGCGCCATCACGCCGCGCATTTCGCGCTCGGACAGCACGCGCAAAATGCCGGTGGTGGCGGCAACGGCCGCATGCTCCGGATTGCGGCCGGTGGCGAATGCGTTCGGCGCGTCTTCATTGATCAGATAGACGCGCGGCATGGGCAAATTCGCGCGGGTGGCGAGCTCACGCACCATGCGGTAAAACTGCGGCGCACTGTTTTCGTCGACTTCCTGCGCGTTGTACATGCGCAGAACCATCTTGTCCGAGAACCAGTAAGAAAAGAAATTCATCCCAAGGGCGATCACGAGCGCGATCATCATGCCGCGCGACCCGCCGATCATCCCGCCGATCACGATGAAAAGGGCCGTGATCGCGGCCATCAACATCGCGGTTTTGACCCAATTGAACATGTCTGCAACTCCTTGCCCTAACGCGGTTTCATATCTGCGCCGCATGATCGCAGCGACTGATTGTAAGCTAAATGTTAGATATGGGCGCGCGAGGAAAATTCAATCATCTTGATGCGGTGGCGAGCTTGAGGCCCAAGCCGACGAACGCGCTGCCGACGCCCCGGTCCAGCCACCTCTTCACCGACGGCTTGCCGGAGAAGCGGCGGGTCACACTACCGGCAATCCACGCGACAAAGCTGTTCCAGACCATGCTCATCATGACGAAGACCACGCCAAGCGTGAGAAACGCCAGTGCCTTATGGTCGCTGCCCGTTGTGACGAATTGCGGAAAAAACGACACGAAGAACAGTACGACCTTGGGATTCAGCACATTGGTCCAGAAACCCTGCAGGAACAATTGACGCAGCGATTTCGGCGCGCCGGCCGCACGCGCTTCGCCCGCCGCCTCGTCAGCCGCCGGCTTGGCGAAAATCAGGCGCACGCCGAGATAGATCAGATAAATAGCGCCGACGAACTTGATGACCGTGAACGCGGTGGCCGACGCGGCAAGCAGCGCCGTCAAGCCGAACGCACAGGCAAGCGAATGAACGCAACAACCGGCGGAGATGCCAAGCGCGGACATCAGGCCTGCGCCACGGCCCTGGGCGACACTGCGCCCGACGATGTAAGCCGTATCGGGACCGGGCGTCACGTTCAGCAGAAAGACCGCGGCGACGAAAAACTCGAAATGGGTGATGCCAAACATGGGGATCCTCTAAACACGGGCTGCTGCATAGAGGATTCTAACGCGCTGCGGGCTCGTGGCGGCGCTCCTGAACATCGGCCGAATGGACGATGTTCAAGGTAGTGCAAGCCGTTTATTTTGCTTCGGGGAGCTGGAAACGCTGACCGGCCGTTAGCGTCGCGCCGGCCAGGAATTCGCGCACCGGCAAACGCTTGCCGCCGGGTTTTTGCAGTTGCGTGAGACGCAGGGCGCCTTCACCACAGGCAATCACAACACCTTCGGAAGAGATGTCAACGATCGTTCCGGGCGCGCTGCTGCCTTGCACCTCGACCGGAACCGCCGCCCAGATCTTGATCGACGTGCCGTCTTCCAGCGTGCCTACGCCACCGGGGAACGGGTCGAATGCACGCACCTGACGCGCCAGAACCACGGCCGGCTTACGCCAGTCGAGCGCAGCCTCGTGCTTGCCGATTTTTTCCGCATATGTCACGCCGTCCGCCGGTTGCGGCGTTGCAGCCAGCTTGCCGCTGCGCTCGAGCTCGATCAGGGCTTCGACGATCAGCTTCGCGCCGTCTTGCGCGAGACGGTCGTGGAGGATCGCCGTGGTGTCGTCGCCGGAAATGGGCGTGCGCGCGACCGAGATCATCGCGCCCGTGTCGAGGCCCGCGTCCATTTGCATGAGCGTGATGCCGGTTTCAGCGTCGCCCGCCTCGATCGAGCGGTGGATCGGCGCGGCGCCGCGCCAGCGCGGTAACAAGGATGCGTGAATGTTGATGCAACCCAGCGGCGGAATATCGAGCACTTCCTGCGGCAGGATCAGACCATAGGCGGCCACCACCATCACGTCGTGCGGTGTGGCATGCAATTGATCGATCGCGGCGGCGGCTTCAGCCGGGTATTTGCCGGCGCGGCGCAGCGAAGGCGGCTGCGCGACGGCAATGCCGTGTTCCTGCGCGTAGCGCTTGACCGGGCTCGCCTGCAATTTCATTCCGCGCCCGGCGGGTTGATCTTGCCGGGTCAGCACGAGCGGCACCGGAAAACCGGCGCTGTGGATCGCGGCCAGCGCGGCCGCGGCGAACTCCGGCGTACCGGCAAAGATGACGCGCAACGAATGACTCATGAACGGGTGCGGTAGACGAGGTGGGCGCGCATTACATCGCGTGGGCGAGCTTCTTCATCTTGCTCTTGATGCGCGTCTGTTTCAGCGACGACAGGTACTCGACGAACACGCGGCCCATCAGATGATCCATCTCGTGCTGGATGCACACGGCCAGCAGCCCTTCGCAATCCATCTCGAAGGTTTCGCCCTTCTCGTTCAGCGCCCGCACGCGCACCTTCTCGGCGCGCTCGACGTTGTCGTAAATGCCCGGCACCGAGAGGCAGCCCTCTTCAGAGAGCTTCTTTTCGTCGCTCGACCAGACGATTTCCGGGTTGATGAAAGCGAGCAGTTCGTCGTGCGTTTCCGACACGTCGATCACAACCACGCGTTCATGCACGTCCACCTGGGTCGCCGCGAGGCCGACGCCGGGTGCGGCGTACATCGTTTCGGCCATGTCGGCGACCAGCCGGCGAATACGGTCGTTGACCACTTCGACCGGCTTCGCAATCTTGTGCAGCCGCTTGTCCGGGTAATTGAGGATGTTCAGTAAAGCCATGATCTTGAGTGTGTTTTATAGGCGCCGCTGACCGGTGTAGGGCTAGCGTTGGCCATTCGGCCAGGTTGTGGGCGCATCGCGTTACGCAGACGATAGACGGTGTCGAACCGGTTCGATTCAACGCGCCATGTGCGCTAAGCGAAGGGCCCGCGCGGGTGGGCGCGGCGCTGCAGTTATTTCGGATGATGAAAATTTTAGCATGGCGCCCGCCTGCCCGCTGGCCCTGCAGGAGGATCGACTCTCAATGCGTACCTTGCCCGCAACCCATATTGAACTCGCCGCCTGGCTGCGGCTTGCGCTCGCGCCGGGGCTGAAACCCGCCGCGCTGCGTTTACTGCTGAGCGCTTTCGGACTGCCGGAAGCGATTTTCAATCAATCGCTCGAGGCACTTGCCGGGATTGCGGGCGAAACTGCAGCGCGCGCTGTACTGGCACCGCCCATCGCAAACTTTGATGCGCAACTCGACGCAGTCATCGCATGGCGCGAGCTACCTGGCAACCATGTGGTAACCCTCGACGATCCCGCCTATCCGCCCGCGTTACTCACCATGACCGATCCGCCGCCGCTACTCTATATAAAGGGTCGGCTGAATCTGCTGCACACGAGAGCGGTGGCGCTGGTGGGCAGCCGCAGCGCGACGCCACAAGGCGCTGAAGATGCCGAGCGTTTCGCACGCGAGCTTTCGCAAGCGGGCGTCACCGTCGTGTCGGGGCTGGCGCTGGGCATCGACGGCGCCGCTCATCGCGGCGGCCTGGAAGGTGTCGGCGGCACGGTGGCGGTGATCGGCACCGGCGCCGACCTCGTCTACCCGGCCGCGCATCACGCGCTGGCACGGCAGATCGCAGCGCAAGGTGCAATCCTTTCGGAATGGCCTCTGGGCACGCCGGCGCGCGCCGCCAATTTCCCGCAGCGTAACCGCCTGATCGCCGGCCTCGTCAGCGGGGTTGTGATCGTCGAAGCCGCCATGCGCTCGGGTTCGTTGATCACGGCTCGGCTCGCCAATGAAATGGGGCGCGATATCTTCGCCTTGCCCGGCTCGATCCACGCACCCTTGTCGCGCGGCTGCCATCGAATCATCAAGCAGGGCGCCAAACTGGTTGAAACGCCCGATGAAGTGCTGGAAGAACTGGGCTTCGGCAAGCCTGTCGCCGCGAAGGCCGCCGGCCAGCAGACGATTTTTCCGGATAGCGCGGGTACGCCGGAATCGCCTGAAACTCCTGCGTCGGAAAACGTTCGGCAGGAACTGCCGACGATGCACGCCGCGGCGGTCCAGCGGGACTCAGGCACGGCATCCACGTTATCAGCGGAGCCGCAACCGGCCACGAGTCCCGAAGCGCTGCAGCTCCTCGACGCGCTCGGTCACGCGCCCGCTACGCTTGAAATTCTTGCCAGCCGCACCGAGATGGGGGACGCGGCATTGCAAAACACGCTGCTGCAACTCGAACTCGCCGGCCAGGTTACCGCGCTGCCCGGCGGCCGCTTCACACGGGCGACCCGTGGCTGACCCCGCATTGACCAGGGTTGACCGCGATTTGGGATCGGCCATGCTACATTCGCGCCAAAGCACCTGATAAAAGTACGCAAGGAACCACCATGCCCGCGCTGAATCTCGACACCGACCAAGACCGGATTGCCGAGCGCGTCAACGAACCCGACACGCTGTTCGTAGCCTGCCTGTGCGCGGAGTGGTGCGGGACCTGCCGTGACTACCGGGAGGCCTTCAACCGCCTGGCGGATAAACATCCGGATATCTGTTTCGCATGGATCGACATCGAAACCCATGCGGACCGCTTCGACGATCTGGATGTAGAGAATTTCCCGACCATCCTGATCGAAGACTCAGTAACGACACGTTTCTTTGGCACGGTTTTGCCGCAAGCAGCGATTGTGGAACGGATGTTGTCTGACCTGACGGCGGTGCCTGGCATCAGCGGCGCGCCCAAACTGCGGCCCGCGCTGACCGTCGCGTGAATGTGGCTACCGGCCGCTAAACCTTGCGGCACGGGCGTTGCGAGCAGCACACGGCGCGTTTTGCGCCGCGTGCCCAGCTACTGAGCGCGCAATTATCATGGCGCGCTTTTTATGGCACTTGACACGCCGCTCTCGCGCCGTGTGCTATAAAGCGGTCGTTATTGGGTCGCAAAGGTCGCAAACGAGGGTCGCGCTGGTTAAAGCGCACTCAAGGCCATCAACCCGGATCTACCAACCTCACATCGAGTCATGTCCAAAGCACTGATCATCGCCGAAAAGCCTTCCGTCGCGAACGACATCGCGCGCGCTTTGGGCGGTTTTACCAAGCATGACGAATACTACGAAAGCGACGACTACGTCCTTTCCTCGGCAGTCGGCCACTTGCTGGAAATCGCCGCGCCCGAAGACTATGAAGTCAAACGCGGCAAATGGAGTTTCGCGAATCTGCCCGTCATTCCGCCGCATTTCGATCTGAATCCGATCGCCAAGAGCGAGTCGCGCCTGAAGGTGCTGACCAAGTTGCTCAAGCGTAAAGACGTCGATCGTCTGATCAATGCATGCGACGCGGGGCGCGAGGGCGAGCTGATTTTCCGCCTGATCGCGCAGCACGCGAAAGCCAAACAGCCGGTGCAGCGCCTGTGGCTGCAATCCATGACGGCGGGCGCGATCCGTGAAGGCTTTGCCCGTCTGCGTAGCGACGAAGAAATGCAACCGCTCGCTGACGCGGCGCGCTGCCGCTCGGAGGCGGACTGGCTGGTCGGCATCAACGGCACGCGGGCCATGACCGCATTCAACAGCAAGGGCGGCGGTTTCTTCCTGACCACAGTCGGCCGGGTACAGACACCCACGCTGTCGATCGTGGTCGAGCGCGAAGAAAAGATCCGCCGCTTCGTGCCGCGCGACTATTGGGAAGTGAAGGCCGACTTCGTCTGCGCGGGCGGCTTCTACGAAGGCCGCTGGTTCGATCCGAAATTCAAGCGCGACGAGTTCGATCCTGAAAAACGCGATTCGCGTCTGTGGGCGCTGCCCGCAGCCGAGACGATCGTTGCTGCCTGCCGTGGCCAGATCGGCACGGTGACGGAAGAATCGAAGCCGTCCACGCAACTGTCGCCGGCACTGTTCGACCTGACCAGCTTGCAGCGTGAAGCCAACGGCCGCTTCGGCTTCTCGGCGAAGAACACGCTGGGCCTCGCTCAGGCGCTGTACGAAAAGCACAAGGTGCTGACCTATCCCCGGACCGACGCGCGCGCGTTGCCGGAAGACTATATGGATACGGTCAAGGAAACGCTGGGCATGCTCAAGGAGAGCAACAACTATCTCCCCTATGCCAAGCAGGTGTTGGACAAGGGTTGGGTGAAACCGAACAAGCGCATCTTCGATAACTCGAAGATCAGCGACCACTTCGCAATCATCCCGACCGCGCAAGCACCGAAGAATCTGTCCGAACCGGAACAGAAGCTCTACGACCTGGTAGTGAAGCGCTTCCTGTCGGTGTTCTTCCCGGCCGCCGAATATCGGGTAACGACACGGATCACGGAAGTGGTGGGCCATCACTTCAAGACTGAAGGCAAGGTGCTGGTCGAACCGGGCTGGTTGCAGGTCTATGGCCGCGAAATCAGCGGCGAAGACGCCAATCTCGTGCCGGTGCAGAAAGACGAGAAGGTCAAGACGGACAAGATCGCCGCCCAGCAACTGGTGACGAAACCGCCCGCACGCTACAACGAAGCAACCTTGCTGTCGGCCATGGAAGGCGCGGGCAAGCTCGTCGAAGACGACGAGTTGCGCGAAGCCATGGCGGCCAAGGGCCTTGGCACGCCGGCCACGCGCGCCGCCATTATCGAAGGGCTGCTCGGCGAAAAGTATCTGATCCGCGAAGGCCGCGATCTGATCCCCACGGCCAAGGCTTTCCAGCTGATGACACTGCTGCGCGGTCTCGGCGTGAAGGAACTGACCGCGCCGGAATTGACCGGCGAGTGGGAATACAAGCTCTCGCAGATGGAACGTGGCAACCTGCCGCGCGACGCGTTCATGCAGGAAATCGCCCGCATGACGCAGACCATCGTCAAGCGCGCGAAGGAATACGATTCGGACACAATCCCGGGTGATTACGCGACGTTGCAGACGCCGTGTCCGAATTGTGGCGGTCAGGTGAAGGAAAACTACCGGCGCTTCGCGTGCTCGAAGTGCGAGTTCTCGATCTCCAAGATTCCGGGCGGACGTCAGTTCGAAATTCCAGAAGTCGAAGAGTTATTGCAGAACAAGACGATCGGGCCGTTGTCAGGTTTCCGCAGCAAGATGGGCCGCCCGTTCTCCGCGATTCTGAAGCTCTCGCTCGACGACGAGATCAAGAATTACAAGCTCGAGTTCGACTTCGGTCAGGATTCGGGCGGCGAAGACGGCGAACCGCCTGACTTCTCCGACCAGCAAGCGGTCGGTGCGTGTCCGAAGTGCAAGGGTCGCGTGTTCGAACACGGCATGAGCTATGTTTGTGAGAACTCGGTTGCCAATCCGAAGACTTGCGACTTCCGCTCAGGGAAGGTGATTCTGCAGCAGGAAATCGCACGCGAGCAGATGGCGAAATTGCTTGAAGAAGGGCGCACCGACCTGCTGACGAATTTCAAGTCGTCGCGCACCGGCCGCAACTTCAAGGCATTCCTCGTCAAGCAGAATGACGGCAAGATCGGCTTCGAATTCGAGAAGAAGGAGCCATCGGCCAAAACAGCAGCGAAGACCGCAGCGGCCAAGACGGCAGCGAAGGCAGCGCCGGAGTCGGACGACGAAGATGCAGCCGTTGCAGTAAAGGCGGTGCCCGCCGCCAAGAAGGCAGCAGCGAAGAAAGCACCCGCGGCCAAGACTGCTGCAAAGACTGCGGCGGCCAAGAAAGCGCCGGCCAAGAAAACGGCTGCGCGCAAGACCGGCTCATAATTCGCCGGCTCGTCATTTCGGCAGGCGACCGGAGGCGCATTCAGCTTCCGGCCAGCTCTGATAGCGCAAAGAAAAAAGGCGCAGTCACTTTCGTGACTGCGCCTTTTTATTTGTCCTCCGGACCGCGCCAATCTCAGGAGCCGCCGGCGGTGATCGCTCGAATCGTTATAGCGGTGACAGAGCAGCAGGCCGCGGACGATTCGTCGTCTTTGCCAACGTCTTCGGCAACGGCGACAACTCGCTATCCAGCAGCCGTGAAAGCGGCTCAGCGCCATCGAACGCTTCCGGCGGCATGGGGTCCGCCGAATCGAGCGCCGTGGCCGTGGCAGGCCTTCCAAGACCGTCCTTGATCCACTGTTCGCCGAGCAGACTGTTCGGCGTCTGGCTGAAATGCTCAACCAGATGATCGATGAACGTACGCACCTTGGCCGGCAAGTGACGGCGGCTCGGATACGCGATGTTGATCTCAACCTGCGGCAAACGGAAATCGCCGAGCAGACGCACGAGCCTGCCACGCGTCATATCGCGGCCGATCAGATAGCTGGGCAGAATCGCGATACCCATGCCGAGCAACGCGAACTGCCGCAGCATTTCCGTGTTGTTGGCCACGATCACGTTGGACGGACGCACGCGCACCTCGCCCTCCGAGCCCGTGAAGACACGCTCGTCGCCCCAATACTCCGACGGCAAGCTCAGGCACGGATGCTCGAGCAGATGCTCGGGACGCGTGGGCGTGCCGTGTTTTTCCAGATACGCGGGCGTCGCGCACACCGTCATGCAACCGGTGGTCAAACGCCGCGTGACAATGCTCGCGCTGCGCATCTGCCGCGTGACCACCACGCCCACGTCAAAACCTTCTTCGACCAGATCGACCTGACGGTCAACCAGCGTGACATCGGGAATGACTTTCGGGTAGCGCTCGGCGTACGTCTGCAGCACGGGCGCAAGGTTATGTAACCCGAACACGACCGGTGCGACGATTCGCAACGTGCCGACGGGTTCGTGATTGCGCGCGACCACCATCTGCTCGACGTCTTCCAGTTCGTCGAGAATCTGGCGCGCACGCTCGAGGTAAACCTGGCCGGATTCGGTCAGAGACAAGCTGCGGGTTGTGCGATTGAGCAGTCGCGTACCAAGGCGGCCTTCAAGATCGGCAACGTGACGGGTGGCAACTGCGTTGGAAATATCCATCGCGCTCGCAGCGCGGGCAAAACTGCCGAGATCCGCCACTTTGACGAAAACTCGCATCGACTGCAAATGATCCATAGGACAACTCCTGCCGTGTTACAGCTTCCTGACAATTAGTGAAAACCAGTGAAGCGAACTTGGAATTCTCCTACGACTCGCGAAATCGTGCAGAAGTTGCCCGTCAAAGCGGAAATATTGTCGATATTTGTGCCGCTGTGCTTCCCAGTGTGGGGCAAGAACCGCGATTGTTCCAACAATGGAAACAATCTGCTGCACTGCAGCTTGCACTGTCTTTTTTGTTCGAACAGACGCAAAGGTCGATCCGGCGTTGCGAAATCAGAAAAAGTGATGCGGCAGCGTCGATACGGCAAAGAAAAACCGCCCGAAGGCGGCTTTCATTCGAAGTGAATACTCACATGTTCAAGCTGCGAGTTTTCCCTCAAGAGCGCGTTTTGCCTCGGTCAAGGCTGGCGGCAGGCCTTGCTGCAATGTGTCAAAGAGGGCTGCATGCAGTTGGAGCTCGTCACGCCAGGCCGCATCGTCGACCGAGATCACCTGGTCAAATTGCTCGCGGCTGAAATCGAGACCGCTCCAGTCGATGTCTTCGTAGTGCGGCGACACGCCGAATGCGTGTTCTTCGCCTTGCGCCTTGCCTTCAATGCGCCCGACCATCCAGCTCAACACACGCATGTTCTCGCCGAAGCCCGGCCAGACAAACTTGCCGTCCGGCCCCTTACGGAACCAGTTGACGCAGAAGATCTTGGGCAGCTTCGCGCTCAGTTGCTCCAGACGCTCGCCGGTTTTGAGCCAGTGTCCGAAATAGTCGCTCATGTTGTACCCGCAGAACGGCAGCATCGCGAACGGATCCCGGCGCACCACGCCTTGCTGCCCCGCCGCTGCCGCGGTTGTTTCCGAGCCCATGGTCGCCGCCATGTAGACGCCTTCGACCCAGTTGCGTGCTTCGGTGACGAGCGGCACCGTGGTCGAGCGGCGGCCGCCGAAGATGAACGCGTCGATGGCGACACCAGCCGGGTTCTCCCAGTCGGCGTCGATCGACGGACATTGCGAGGCTGGCGCCGTGAAGCGCGCGTTGGGGTGCGCGGCCTTCTGCCCGCGTTCCTTCGCGCTTGCCGGCGTCCAGTCCTTGCCTTGCCAGTCGATCAGATGCGCGGGCAGCTCGTCGGTCATGCCTTCCCACCAGACGTCGCCGTCGTCAGTCAGCGCGACGTTCGTGAAAATGACGTTCTCCTTCAGCGTGGCCATCGCGTTGAAGTTGGTCTTTTCGCTCGTGCCCGGTGCCACGCCGAAATAGCCCGCCTCCGGGTTGATCGCGTACAGACGGCCGTCCTTACCCGGTTTGATCCAGGCGATATCGTCGCCGATCGTGGAGATTTTCCAGCCGTTCAGGCCTTGCGGCGGAATCAGCATGGCGAAGTTAGTCTTGCCGCAAGCCGACGGAAATGCCGCCGCGACGTGATGTTTGCGTCCTTCCGGCGACGTCACGCCGAGAATCAGCATGTGTTCGGCGAGCCAGCCTTCGGCACGGCCCATGGTGGACGCGATGCGCAGCGCGAAGCACTTCTTGCCGAGCAGCGCATTGCCGCCGTAGCCCGAGCCGTAGCTCCAGATTTCGCGCGCTTCGGGGAAATGGACGATGTATTTGGTGTCGTTGCACGGCCACGGCACGTCTTTCTCGCCCGCCGCGAGCGGTGCGCCGACCGAATGCACACACGGCACGAACTCGCCGTCTTCGCCCAGCACGTCGTACACCTTGCGGCCCATGCGCGTCATGATGCGCATATTGGTCGCCACGTACGGGCTGTCGCTCAACTCGACGCCAATGTGCGCAATCGGCGAACCGAGCGGCCCCATCGAGAACGGCACCACGTACATCGTACGGCCGCGCATGGCGCCGTCGAAGAGACCGCCGAGCGTTGTACGCATCTCGGCCGGTTCGATCCAGTTGTTGGTTGGCCCGGCATCTTCACGACGCTGCGAGCAGATGTAGGTGCGGTCTTCGACACGCGCTACATCTGACGGATCGGACCAGGCCAGATAGGAATTGGGACGTTTGGCGGGATTGAGCTTTTTGAGGGTACCGGCTTCGACCATCTGGGCACACAGGCGGTCGTATTCCTCCTGCGAACCGTCGCACCAGACGATCCGATCGGGCTTGGTCAGGGCGGCAATGCGCTGGACCCAGTCGATCAGTTTCCGATGTTTGACCCACGTGGGCGCCGCTGCGGACACCTCGACGTTGGGCTGTCCTTCGAATGAGGGATGATTCATCGACTTGTCTCCGTTTTGAAAGCAATAGAAAAACGGTACAAGCCCAGCGACGCTGCATGCGAGAGGCGTTCAATTCATCGCGCCGGCATTCCTGCCAGCCGACGCGTTATTGTGCAGGTCATCGTGGGCCACACAGCGTGTTGCACGGAGGCGCCGATAGACGATTTTGCCGACGGCGGTCTGCAACCGTCTGTAAAGCGGCTTGCCTCAACACGCAACAAACTGTTAAAAACGATGTCAATCGGCCTTGCCGTAGCGCTTCCGTTCTTCGCGGCAACTTCTACAGTAAGGCATTCAGCCAGACCGGCATGTGACCTGGGTCACATGGTGGGACAGTCAGCATAACACTCCGTTCCGCACCGCTATGGTGCGCCGCAAGACACATACCATGAAGATTGCCATCCTCGACGATTACCAGGACGCCGTCCGCAAGCTCGACTGCTTTCAACTGCTGGCCGACCATGAGGTCAAGGTTTTCAACAACACGGTTCGCGGTCTCGGCCAGCTGGCGAGCCGTCTTTCCGAAGTCGACGCCCTCGTTCTGATTCGCGAACGCACCCGCATCAGCTCGCAACTACTCGACAAGTTGCCGCGTTTGCGCATGATCAGTCAGACTGGCAAAGTCGCAAGCCATATCGATCTGGCGGCCTGTACCGAGCGCGGCATCGCCGTGCTGGAAGGCAGCGGCTCGCCGATCGCGCCGGCCGAGCTGACGTGGGCACTCATCATGGCGGCTCAGCGGCGGATTCCGCAATACGTAGCAAACCTTAAGCAAGGGGCCTGGCAGCAGTCCGGTTTGAAGACGTCGGCGCTGCCGCCGAACTTCGGTTTGGGCCAGGTATTGCGCGGCCAGACGCTGGGCATTTGGGGTTACGGCAAGATCGGCCGCCTGCTTGCCGGATACGGCAAGGCGTTCGGCATGAACGTGCTGATCTGGGGCCGCGAGCATTCGCGCGAAGCGGCGCGTGCCGACGGATACGGCGTGGCGGAAAGCCGCGAGGCCCTGTTCGAGCAGAGTGACGTGCTGTCCCTGCACCTGCGTCTGCATGACGACACACGCGGCATCGTCAAGCAGGAAGACCTGATGCGGATGAAGCCGACCGCATTGCTCGTGAACACGAGCCGGGCTGAACTGCTCGACGAAAACGCGCTGGTGAACGCGCTCTCGCACAATCGTCCGGGGATGGTCGCGATCGATGTCTACGAAAGCGAGCCGATTCTGCAGGGCTACAGCTTGCTGCGCATGGAGAATGTGATCTGCACGCCGCACATTGGCTATGTGGAACGCGAGAGTTACGAGTTGTATTTCACCGCGGCGTTCCAGAACATTCTGGCTTTCGACGCCGGCGACACGGCCAGCGTGGCGAATCCGGAAGCGTTGCAGGGCGGGCGTCGGCGTTAATCGTCGGCGCCACCCGCCGCGCGCTCATCTCAGCGCGCTTCGTGCGCGCCGGCTTCCAGCAGATCGGGCATACGCTGCAGAAAGACCTCGCCGTCAGCACGGCCGAGGTTGTACGCGTGCACCATCTGCGACGGACTCGTGTAATCCCAACTCGAAATCGGCACCTTGCGCGACGGCTGCACGTAGAGCCGTTGCTGCACGCCGTGTGGCACCACGAACATCTGCGGCCGCGGATAAAGACGCGTGACCATGACCAGCACGTTGCCGGGCGCCTCGGCGTCGAGCGCTCCGACCGGCACGTTGTCGACCATCCCGCCATCCAGCACCGGCCGGCCATTGCGCCTTAAAACCGGCGTGAACGGCGGCGTACTCGAGGATTGCAGAATCAGATCGGCGAGATCCTCGACCGTCGCGCAATCCTGCGCGCGCACGAATTCCGGATGAAAACCGAGCGTCTGGCCCAGCGTCGGATGCAAGGTTTTGCGCACGTATTTCTCGATGTTGTACGCAATCAGGCCCGCGGCAACCGCGCTTCGCGCGCCAAGCCAGCGCGGCAGATGCGACACGCCGATGCGGATTTCGGGTGCGTCGGCGAGCGTCGCGAATTTGTCGCTGTAAATGTCGAGCAGCGCCTGCCGGTAGATCCGGTAATGCGGGAAAACCGATTCGCCGCGCAGCAGGTTGCCCCAGTACGCGTTGCGGGTGTTGTGGCGCAACGCGTCTTCGTAATAGCGCATGACCCAGTCGGAATCGCGCGTGTAGAGCATGCACGCGGTGGCGGCGCCGGCCGAAATGCCGGCGATGACGCGCGGACGGATGGCCAGTTCCGGCTGCACCACGTCCCAGAAACCCGCTTGCCACCAGCAGCGATTGCCGCCGCCCGCGAATACGACCTGATCGAACATCTTGGCTTTTTCCTCTAATACGGCTCGCGGGCCCGCTTTTGGGTCTCAGTCGAGCAGCGCGTAGGTGGTGGTGGCGTGGACGGCCATGTTGCCGGCTTCGTCGAATAACTCGACTTCGCCGAATACCAGATTGCGGCCCATGCGCAGCACGCGCGCGGTAATCAGCACATCGCCATTGCGAACCGCGCGCATGAAACTGATGTTGAGCGACACCGTGCTCATCGGCTTGAAGCCGCCGAGCGCGGCCGAGATGGCGACGATCATCGCCGTGTCGGCCGCTGCCATAAAGACCTGGCCGCAGATCACGCCACCCGAATGGCGCAGGCCGCCGGAAAACGGCAGGCGCAAAGTCGCGCTTTCTTCGTCGACCTTGACCGGGGTCAGCGTGAGCGCACGGACCCACGGTGCGAGGATGCGGTCGAGCAACTCGTTAATCTCTTTGTCATCCATGGCGGTCCCCGGTCGGAAGCCGCGCGAGGCTTCGAGCGGCAGGTGTCCGCGACATGATACCGGGACGGTGGGCCATGCGCCTTTCTGGTGCCTGACGGCAGCCAACCGCGGATACAGGACCGCCCGCCGCAGATTTTTTAAGAAATCTGCTAAAGGGGCTTGGCAATCTCGGAAAGTTACTGCATAATTTCGCTTCTGTTTGGGGCGTTAGCTCAGCTGGTAGAGCAGCGGACTCTTAATCCGTAGGTCGACAGTTCGAATCTGTCACGCCCCACCAAAGAAATTCAGTAGAAAGCCCGGTCCTTGCGACTGGGCTTTTTGCTTTGCGGCGCCGGTACGGTGTGAGAATACTGCCTCCGCATTCCCCCGACATGCCATCGGGACCCACGATCCGAAGCGCCCGAGCCTCACTATGTCCAAATCAAAACTCGCCCCCGCCGATCTGGCCATCCCGCTCTCAGAAGAAGAGTTCGACGAACTCGACGAGTTTCTGATTTCCGACCTGACCTCGGAAGAGACACTGACGATCGAGGGGCTCGACGGTTATCTGACCGCGATGGCCATCGGGCCGACTACCGTTCCGCCCAGTTTCTGGCTGCCGGGCGTCTGGGGCCCAAGCGAGAATGACACACCTGCATTCGAAACGATGGATCAGGCGCAGCACATTCTCGGACTGATCTTGCGGAACATGAACGGCATCATTACCTGCCTGGAAGATGATCCCGATGCGTTCGAGCCGGTATTCGGCTTCGTCAGCCTTGACGAGAGCGGCACCGAATTCATCGACGGCGAAGCGTGGGCAGTGGGCTTCATGCAAGGTCTCATGCTCGTTCGGGCGGATTGGCAAGCCTTGTTCGATAGCGAGCAGGGCCGGCAATGGCTAACGCCGATACGTCTGATGGGCGCCCGGGATCTCACTCGGGAAGAGGAAGAATTGATCGGCACGCCGGAACAGGACGAAGCCCTCACCAAACAGATCCCGGCCAGCATCGCAGCGATTTATCGTTTCTGGCTTCCCTATCGCCAGGCTGTCCATGAGCAGAAGCTCGCCGCCGCGGCCCAGCGCACCGAACCCAAGGTCGGCCGCAACGACCCCTGTCCTTGCGGCAGCGGCAAGAAATTCAAGAAATGCTGCGGCGCTGCGGCGGACCTTCACTGAAAGCAATTTCCTTCAATACACCCCGCCCCACCGCCCGATACCGTTGAGCGTCGCAAATCCTGCGCACTCACGTATCGAGGCATCAGATGACCGTCTTACTCTCCATGGCCGCCTTCGCGTTGGCCTCGTCGATTTCTCCCGGTCCGGTCAATGTCGTCGCGCTCAGTGCCGGCGCACAGCATGGCTTCACCGCAAGCATGCGGCATGTGACCGGCGCGACCGTCGGGTTCACCTTGCTGCTCTTGCTTATCGGTCTGGGCCTGCATGAGTTGCTCGCGCATTTCCCCAATCTGATCGACATCGTCAAATGGGCCGGCGTCGGCTTTCTGTTTTACATGGCCTTCAAACTCGCCGTCGATGACGGCAAGCTCGGCGCCGACAAGCCCGATCGCGGACCATCCTTCGCCTACGGCGCGGCGATGCAGTGGCTCAATCCGAAGGCCTGGCTCGCCTCACTGGCCGGCATGGGCGCCTACGCGGCGGACGGCGACGGCCGGCTCGTCTGGCAATTCACCATCGTGTATTTCGTGGTTTGCTATCTGTCGATTGCCAGTTGGGCGTATGCCGGCACCTTCCTGCGTCGATACCTGCAGGAGCCGAGGCGCGTGAGGTTATTCAATCGTGCGATGGCGGCTTTGCTCGCGGCAAGCGCGTTGTATCTGCTGATAGCGTGACGCTGAGCGCGCAACGCCCGCGCCCGATTCAACTGCGATACTGCCCCGGCGTTGCCGCGACCAGCCGCTTGAAAGTCCGCTGCAAATGCGCCTGATCGGCAAAGCCCGCATCGAGCGCCACGTCCGCGATCGGGTAGCCGCGCCGAAGCTGCGCGCGGCTGTACTGGATGCGCCGGTTGATCAGATACGCATGCGGCGTCATGCCATAACGCTGTTTGAACGCGCGGATCAGGTGCGAGGCGGAAAGCTCGGCCGCCTTGCAGACATCCTCCAGCTTCAGCGGACGCGTGCAGTTTTCGGCGATGAATTCCGCGGCGCGCGCGAGTTGAGCATTCGCGCCCTCATCCGGCAACGGTGCCGGATTCAGCTTCTGTTGCACTTCCGAGAAGAACGTGACCGTCGCGCTCTCCTTGCGCATGGCCTCGCTTCCATCGTCGACGAGGATTGCATATAGACGGTTCAAACCGTCGAACAGCGCCGGGTCCGCTGTCATGGTCTGCGAGAAAGCGCTAAACGCGTAGTTGTCGCTGAAACCCAGATCGTGTTGCAGCTCCGTGAGCCAATCGACCTCGACATGCAGCATCCGATACGACCAGCGCTCGTCGGCAACCGGATTGCACGCGTGTACGTCGTCCGGATTCATCATCACCACCGCACCCGCGCCGATCCATTCCCTTGCGTGGCGATTCACGTACACGCTCCGCCCGCCGGTGACGGCGCCGATCGAAAACGTCTCATGCGAGTGTTTGGCGTAGCAAAGCTCGCGGCCATCCTCGATGGAGCGCGCCTCTATGAACGGCAACGCGTCATCGCGCCAGAACTTCGGTGCGGCAGCCTGCGCAACAGCCGTCGCCACTGAGTCGGCTGTGTCACCTACGTTGTTTGCGTCACGCCAGTCGTTCGTCCCGCTCATCGCAGCTCTGCCTCATCGCAGCTTTGTCTCATCGCAGCTTTCTCGCCCGCGCCTATGCACAACGGCGCGAACCACATCGTAACGGCGCAATCCGTCGCGGACCAGCGCCCGCAACATCGCGGCCACAGAAAACTTTGGCATTCCACGCTTGCCAGCGCCAACTATCTAGTTATATTATGACTAGATACACAAAGACTAGTTTATGCCCACTCCACCCATGGTCCGTCACTCTCCGCTTGCCCTCGCTGTTCTCGCCATGCTGACCGAAGCGCCCATGCATCCGTACCGGATGCAGCAGCTCATCAAGGCCCGCGGCAAAGACGAGGTCATCAACGTCGGTCAGCGCAACAGCCTGTACCAGACGATCGACCGCCTGCTGCGCGGCGATCTGATCGCCGTCCGCGAAACGGAACGCGACGGCGCGTTTCCGGAACGCACGGTCTACGAAATTACCGAAGCCGGCCGCGACACTGGGCGTCTATGGCTGCGCGAACAGCTCGCGCAGCCCGCCCGCGATTTCCCGGCCTTCCCGGCCGCGCTCTCCTTCCTGCCGCTGCTCTCGCCTGACGACGTGTGCCGCCAACTCGTTACCCGCATCGGCGCACTCGAACGGGAATTGATCCGATTCGACGAGGCCACGGCCCAGGCCGCCGAGATACAGGTACCGCGGCTTTTCCTGCTCGAAGGCGAACTGATGCGCGCGCAACTGGTGGTCGAGCTGGACTGGGTTCGCAGTGTGGTGGCCGATCTGAAGGCCGGCACGCTGACCTGGAGCCCCGAATGGCTCGAAGAGATCGCTCAACGTTTCATATTGCCGGCCGGCGAAACCAGGTACCGGCCGACCCAACCTGCCGCAAAGAAGGGGACGAAGTCATGAGTCGTGAACCCATGGAAGTGATCGTGATCGGAGCAGGCACTGGCGGCCTCTGTCTTGCGCACGGATTGAAGCGCGCGGGCATCAACGTGAACGTCTACGAACGCGATCGCACGCGCGCGGACGGTTTGCAGGGCTATCGGGTCGGGATCAATCCGCACGGGCTGGCTTCGCTGGAAGCCTGTCTGCCGCCGGAACTTTATGCGACGTTTCTGGCGACCTGCGCACGCACGCCCGGCCACTTCAACATCCTGACCGAGCGAATGACCGAACTGCTCACGGTACCGCTCGAAGACGAATCGATGAGCGGCGGCAAGTCGGTCAGCCGGATGACGCTCAGGCAAGTGCTGCTCACCGGCCTTGAAGCGCACGTGCATTTCGACAAGACGTTCACGTCGTACGAACAACATGCCGATGGCAGCGTCACCGCGCATTTTGCGGACGGCACGCACGTCACAGCGGATCTGCTGGTCGGCGCGGACGGCGCGCGCTCGAAGGTGCGCCGCCAGTTGCTGCCAGACGCGCGGCTGGAAAACACCGGCATCGTCAGCGTCGGCGCAAAGGTGCCGATGGATGAAACGTCACGCGCGCTGCTGCCGCCCAAGGTACTCGACGGCATTACGCTGATCAACGCACCAAAGGGCTACGGCGGCATCGTGCACGTGATGGAATTTCCCTGGCGCGCGGATGGCAACGGCATGAAGGAAGGCATCGGCAACAACGACGCCGAGTTGCTTTCGCGTTGGCCCGGCCTGCTCTACGACAACACGCGCGACTATCTGATGTGGGGTGTCTGGGGCGCCTTGCACAACTTGCCGGCCGATCCCAAATCGCTTGGACAGGCTGCGTTACTCGCGCTCGCCACGCAGATCACCGATGGCTGGCATCCCAATCTGCGCGCGCTGATTCGCGCATCGGATCCGTCCACGGTCTTCAGCGTCGATGTGCGCACATCGGTTCCGGTCGACGCATGGCCGACCACCAATGTCACGGTACTGGGCGATGCCGTGCATCTGATGACGCCGGGCCGCGGCGTGGGCGCGAACACCGCGTTGCGCGATGCCGCGCTGCTCGCCTCGCGTCTGGCCGATGCGCAGCAGGGCAAGCTGTCGGGTCACGACGCGGTCGCGGGTTACGAGGAGGAGATGCGCCGCTACGGCTTTCACGCGGTCGCGGAATCACGCAAGCAGTTCGACGCAAGTGGCGCGCTGCATCGGCCAGTGGTCGGGCGCATGGCGTTGAGCGCGATGCGCACCACCTTGCGCGTGGTGAACAACGTGCCGATGCTCAAGCGCCGCATGATCGACGCCGAGAACGAGTTTCGCGGCGTCGACCGTCACGCGCCGCCCGCCGCCTCCGGCCATCCGCAGGGTCAATAAGTTACTTCGCGCTCACGTCGATATTGCCGAGATACTTCGCCGCGAGCGTCTTCACCGTCCCGTCGGTCTGGACCTTGGCGATCGCCGCGTTCAGTTGATCGCGCAGCGCGGTATCGCCTTTGCGAATCCCGTATGCAATGCCGCTGCCGAGGATCTTGTCATCGCGCACCGGCTGGCCGACGAACGCGTAGTCCTTGCCGCTAGGCTTCGACAGAAAACCGGTCTGCCCGGCCGGCGCGAGAACGAGCGTCGCATCGAGCCGGCCCGCCACGAGATCCGTGTACACCTGGTTCTGATCCTGATACGGCACGACCGTCACGCCAGCCGGTTCCCAGTGCATCTTCGCGAAGGTTTCCTGAATCGACGCCTGCAACACGCCGACGCGCTTGCCCTTCAACGATGCCGGCGTCGGCAGCAAACCGCTGTCGCGTTTCGCGATCAGCTGCGTCGGCACGCGATACACGACGGTGGTGAAATCGATCGCCTGGCGGCGCTGCTCGGTGGCGTTCATGGCCGAATTGATCGCGTCGAACTTGCGGCCCTGCAGCGCGGGAATCAGGCCGTCGAACGAGGTTTCGACCCATTTGCAGGTCATATGCGCGGCAGCGCAGACGGCATTGCCGACGTCGATGTCGAGACCTTGCAGCTCACCGTTCGGCCCTTTCGATTCGAACGGCGGATACTGCGCCTCGAGTCCAAAACGCAGCGTCGATGTGTCGGCAGCGAGCGCGGCCGACGACGCGGCAATCGACGCGCATGCGCAGGCCAGCGCCAATAGAGGCTTGAACAATTTCATAACAGGTCCCTTTTCCTTCGAAAATCAGATTTCACACAAGCGCCGTGCGCCTTCGATCAAGGTCGCGTCGTCCTTCGAGAAGCTCAGGCGAATCAGGCCGGAATCCGTGCCGTCGGTATAGAACGCCGACAGCGGAATCGTCGCGACCCGCGCATCGCGAATCAGGCGCAGCACGAAATCGCTATCGCTTTCGTCGGAGAAACCGCGAAAACGCGCCAGCATGAAGAAGCTGCCTTCGCTCGGCAACAGCTCGAAGCGTGATTCGCGCAGCGCATGCGCGAGCAGATCGCGCTTCTTCTGATAGAACGCGGACAGACCGAGATAGCTCTCGCGATTGGCCAGCGCATCGACAAAAGCGTACTGCATCGGTGTATCGGCAGAAAACACCATGAACTGATGGACTTTGCGAATTTCCTGCATGAGCGCGGCGGGTGCGAGGCAATAGCCGACGCGCCAGCCCGTCACATGATAGGACTTGCCGAACGACGACACGATCACGCTACGCTCCGCGAGTTCGGCGTCGCACGCCATGCTCTGGTGTTTGGCGCCGTCGAACACCACGTGTTCATACACTTCGTCGGCAAGAATCACGATATCGGTATTGCGCGTCACGGCCTTCAGGCGCGCGATGTCCGCCTCGCTGAACACGGTCGCGGTCGGATTGTGCGGCGTGTTGATGATGATCATGCGCGTCTTCGGCGTGATCGCGGCGGCGACCTCGTCCCAGTTCACGCGAAAATCGGCGAGCGACAGCTTGATCGGGACCGGCGTCGCGCCTTGCAGACGAACGATCGGGCCGTAGCTGTCGAATGACGGTTCGAAGTAAATCACTTCGTCGCCAGGATGCACCAGCGCGCTGATCGTGGAATACAGGCCTTCGCTGGCGCTGGCGATCACGGTGACCTCGCTCGACGGGTCGTAGCGCACGCCATACAGCGTCTCAACCTTGTCGGCGAGCGCTTCGCGCAAGGTGGCGATGCCGGCCATCGGCGCGTACTGGTTATGACCGGCGCGCATGGCTTGCGCGACACCGTCCACCAGTTTTGCGTCGGGCGCGAAATTCGGCGCGCCTTGCGACAGGTTCAGCGCGTCGTGCTGCGCGGCCAGTTGGCCGATCACGGTAAAAATCGTCGTGCCTACGTCAGGCAGTTTTGAGCGGGCTTGCATGGCGCTCTGCATAAGGCTATCTCCCTTTCTCCATCCGGCAGCGGATTCGCGGACTGCCCATTGCGCGGCGGTCCCATCCGGTTTGATGAATTAGGCATCAGCCAAAGAACGCTCACAATCGAAACTTTGTCATGCGCGGCATGCGTTTACGTCATGGCTCGCGCAATCGCGCGCCAGGGTGGGCCAAGGCAATGAAATCCGGGGTTTAGCGGGGAAAATGCAGCCGCGCGGGGAGCGCGTAAAACAGCCGAGGTATGACGTATTGTGATGCGAGGCGGTGATGCGAAGTTGCACACAATGCGCAACGGCAATGCCGGTTAACCCGGCTGCGACCAGGCGGTCGCAGCCGTCGAAAACCAGCTAGTCGACGATCAGGCGTCGTCCATCATGCGGACTTTGACCTTCTTGCCCTTCACCTTGCCGCCGCTGAGCTTGCGCAATGCCTCACGCGCGATGCTGCGCTCCACGGCCACATAGGTCGACATTTCAGTCACGTTGATCTTGCCGATCTGCGAACCGGCGAATCCTGCTTCACCTGTCAGCGCGCCGAGTACGTCGCCCGGACGAATCTTTTCCTTTCGCCCGCCGAGAATCTGCAGCGTTTCCATGGGCGGCAGCAGGCGCTCGTTACTCGCGGGCTTGAGATCCGCCAGCTTGTGCCACTCGACTTCACGCTTTTGCGCCTGTTCGAGACTGCCCACGCGCCCCATCTCGTTCATGCTGGCGAGGCTGAGCGCCCAGCCTTCCTGATCGGCCCGGCCCGTGCGGCCGATACGGTGCACATGCACCTCCGGATCCGGCGTCACGTCGACGTTGATCACCGCTTCGAGCTCCGCGATGTCGAGACCGCGCGAGGCGACGTCGGTGGCAACCAGCACCGAGCAACTGCGGTTCGCGAACTGGATCAGCACCTGATCGCGTTCACGCTGGTCGAGTTCGCCGTGCAGCGCGAGTGCATGAAAACCCTGCGCGCGCAGCACATCGAGCAGATCGCGGCATTGCTGCTTGGTGTTGCAAAACGCCAGCGTGCTCACCGGGCGATAGTGGTTCAGCAGCAGACCCACTGCATGCAGACGCTGGTCTTCGGTGACTTCGTAAAAGCGCTGACGAATCTTGGTGTTGTCGTGCCGCTCAGCAAGCTTCACTTCCTTCGGATTACGCAGGAATTGCTGGCTCAGCTTGACGATGCCTTCGGGGTAGGTGGCGGAAAACAGCAGCGTTTGCCGCTCTTTCGGGCATTGCTTCACCACGGTCGCGATATCGTCGAAGAACCCCATGTCGAGCATGCGGTCGGCTTCGTCGAGCACCAGCGTGTTGAGCGACTGCAAGGGCAGGCTGCCGCGCTCGAGGTGATCCATGATCCGGCCCGGCGTGCCGACCACGATGTGCGCACCGTGTTCGAGGCTGGCGGTTTGCGGACGCATCGGCGTACCGCCGCACAGCGTCAGCACCTTGATGTTTTCTTCGGCGCGCGCCAGACGGCGGATTTCCTGCGTGACCTGATCGGCGAGTTCGCGCGTCGGGCACAGCACCATCGCCTGCACGGCGAAATTGCGCACGTCGAGGCGGTTGAGCAACGCCAGCGAAAACGCCGCAGTCTTGCCGCTGCCGGTTTTCGCCTGGGCGATGAGGTCGCTGCCGGCCAGCGCGATCGGCAGGCTCGCGGCCTGAATCGGCGTCATCTCGACATAGCCGAGCTGCGTCAGATTGGCGAGTGTGGCGGGCGGCAGCGGTAGCTGGCTAAACGGCGCACCGGCTTGAGTAGGAGTGTTCATAAGGTGAGTGCTCGCAATCGACTGAAGAGGCTGAAGGGACCGAAGGCCTGGGATTACTCGGCCATCGGGCCGGCGGAGGGTCGGCCTTCGATCTGCTCGTACAGCACCGAGCCATCTTCCCCTTCGAAACGCTCGACGTAATTGCGCGCCCCGCACATCGGGCAACGGAACAGGAGTCCCTGCCCTTCATTCTTGATGACGACGTCCGACATTTCCCACTGCTCGCCGCAGGGCTGGTTTCTACAGGTAAACACGTTGATTCTCCAACTGGATTCGATTGTTTGTCAGGCGGGCCGTACAAATGGCCCAGCCATGCGTGCTGCCGCTGCCATGGTCGGCGCGCTGCCAGTACGGGCGGAGGACTTCAGCCCAGATGCGTATGCCGCACCCGCGTTGCGCTCACGTCCATTTCGTTGAGCCCCTGGACGATGCCGCAGTCTTCAACGGCCTGTTCGCCGTGGCATTGCTCGCGCAGCGTGGTCAGTTGCACTTTTAGTTGCTTCAGTTCGTCGATACGCGTGTCGACGTGCGCAATGTGCTCGTCGATCAAGGCATTGATGCTGCCGCAGCCGTCCGCCGGTGCGTCGGTCAGACGCAGCAGCGCGCGGATTTCGTCGTGGGTCATATCGAGCGCACGGCAATTGCGGATAAAGCGCAGGCGTTCGACGTGCCTTGCCGAATAGCTGCGGTAATTGGCCTCGGTGCGCTCCGCTTCGGGCAACAGGCCCTCTTTTTCGTAGAAACGGATGGTTTCGGTCGTGCAATGGGCGATTTTCGCCAGTTCGCCGATTTTCATGGACCCTCCCGGATTGCGGCCTTGACCTTGTAGTGGCTTCAAGGTGTTTACTAGACCACAAATCGAACCAGGAAGCCACCCATGCCTAACGACAATCTCGCCGAAGCGGACCGCCCCGAACAGGCCAAAGCCAGTGCCCATGGGCACGAAGGCCACGCCCACAAGCACGCCGATGACAATGCTCGCAGCCACGGGCATGGCGCAGGCTGCGCTCACGACCACGCGGCGCCCGCTCAGGCGCACGAACACGAACACGCTCATGAGCATGGTGAAAGTTGTGATCATGGGGCCAAAGCACACGCCCACGAGCCCGCTCATGCCCACGGCGACAGCTGCAGCCACGGCCACGAAGCGCATGCTCATGAACAGCATGACGATCACGCCCACGGCGAAAGCGGCGCCCACGACCATAAAGCGCACGGCCACGCCCATGCCCACGAGGCACACCAGGCCCACCGCCACGCCGAGGCCAGCTGCTGCGGCACCGCGCACGTGGCCGCCGTACCGGTCAAGCTCCCGCAATCGGAAGCGGTCGGCAACGACGTGCGCACCGCGATCCGCATCATGCAGATGGATTGTCCGACCGAAGAAGCGCTGATCCGCAAGAAATTCAGCCGCATGCCACAGGTGCGCGGCATGGACTTCAACCTGATGCAGCGCGTGTTGACCGTCGTCCACGCGCCGGACGCGCTCGACTCGATCCTCGCCGCGATCCGTTCGCTCGACTTCACGCCTGAACTGGCGGATGCGAACCCCGGCACGGCCGCCGCCCCGGAGGCGCCGCCCAAGCCATGGTGGCCGCTGGCGCTCGCCGGCGTTGCCGCGGTGGGCTCAGAGGCCGCCAGCTGGCTTGGCGCCTCGACCTGGCTGGCAGCGGGTCTGGCGATCCTCGCGATCGCCGCCTGTGGCCTCACGACGTACAGAAAGGGCTGGCTCGCGATCCGCAACGGCAACCTGAACATCAACGCGCTGATGAGCATTGCGGTGACCGGCGCGCTGATCCTGCAGCAATGGCCGGAAGCCGCGATGGTGATGGTGCTCTTCACGATAGCCGAGCTGATCGAAGCGAAATCGCTCGACCGCGCCCGCAATGCCATTCAGGGGCTCATGCAACTCACGCCCGAGCAGGCCAGCGTGCAGCAAGCCGACGGAAGCTGGCAGCTCGTCGACCTCAAGTCGATCGCGCTCGGCGCGGTGGTGCGCGTGAAGCCGGGCGAGCGGATTGCGCTGGACGGCGCAATCGTCGCGGGCCGCTCGAGCGTCGATCAGGCGCCGATCACCGGCGAAAGCCTGCCGGTCGACAAGACCGTGGGCGACGCGGTGTTCGCCGGCACGATCAACCAGGCCGGCTCGTTCGACTATCGCGTCACGGCCGCCGCCAGCAACACGACGCTCGCGCGCATCATTCACGCGGTCGAAGAAGCGCAAGGCACCAAGGCGCCCACCCAGCGTTTCGTCGATCAGTTCGCGCGCGTCTATACGCCGATCGTGTTCGCGGCGGCACTCGCCGTGGCGGTGCTGCCACCGCTGCTGTTCGGCGGACAGTGGCACGAATGGGTCTACAAGGCACTGGTGATGCTGGTGATCGCCTGTCCGTGCGCGCTGGTGATCTCGACGCCGGTCACGATCGTCAGCGGCCTCGCGGCGGCCGCACGCAAGGGCATTCTGATCAAAGGCGGCGCCTACCTAGAACAGGGCCGCAAGCTGAGCTGGCTCGCGCTAGACAAAACCGGCACGATCACGCACGGCAAACCCGTGCAAACCGAATTCGAGATGCTGGCCGACATTGACGTCGTTCGTTGCAGGACACTCGCGGCGAGCCTTGCGGGCCGCTCGGATCATCCGGTTTCGATGGCAATCGCGGCAGCCGCAAAGAGCGAGCGCGTCGCCAGCGCCACGGTCGAGGCTTTCGAGGCACTGGCGGGGCGCGGCGTACGCGGCGAAATCGACGGCCTGCCGTATTGGCTCGGCAATCATCGGCTGGTCGAAGAGCTCGGACGCTGCTCGAAGTCGCTCGAAGCGAAGCTGGATGCCCTCGAAGGGCAAGGCAAAACCGTCGTCATGCTGGTGGATGCCGAACGCGTGCTCGCGCTGTTCGCCGTCGCCGATACGGTAAAGGACACGAGCCGCGCGGCCATCGCCGATTTGCAGCGTCTCGGCGTGCGCGCCGCCATGCTCACCGGCGACAACCCGCACACCGCTGCCGCAATCGCGCAGCAGGTCGGTATCGATGAAGCGCGCGGCAATCAGTTGCCCGAAGACAAGCTGAACGCGGTGGACGGCTGGTCGAAAGGCGGTGCGACGGTCGGCATGGTCGGCGACGGCATCAACGACGCCCCCGCTCTCGCGCGTGCCGATATCGGCTTCGCGATGGGCGCGATGGGCACCGACACCGCGATCGAAACCGCCGACGTCGCCCTGATGGACGACGATCTGCGCAAGATTCCGCAATTCATCCGTCTATCGAAGGCGACGCATTCGGTGCTGGTGCAGAACATCACGCTGGCGCTGGGCATCAAGAGTGTGTTCCTCGTACTGACGATGATGGGTCTGGGTACGATGTGGATGGCCGTGTTCGCCGATGTGGGCGCGAGCCTGCTGGTGGTGGCGAACGGCTTGCGACTCCTGCGCAAGTAAACGCCCGCCTCCCGCGCGTGGGCATTTCAACCTGCCCACCTTTGCTTTGATCGCCTGTGCAGGTGTTCACACGCTGTTCAATTCCTGAACAGCGCTGTGCACGCTGATCAGAAACGACACGCTCATTCCCCTGAAAAATGAACCACGCCACACGCCCGCGCTTCGCGGGCGTGCCTGCTGCGCGCGCACGACATGCCCGCGCGGCGCATTGGCACAGTTCTGGCTGTAGCCTCTCGCGGCCAAGCGAAATATCGCGCCGAATATAGCCCATTCAATCATGTGAGGAGCACACAGATGAATCACGCAGAGATGCAGTTTCTGACTACCGAATTCCCGTACAAAAAACAGTATGGGAATTTTATCGGCGGCGAATGGGTAAAGCCTGTGGGTGGCGAATACTTCGACAACGTGTCGCCGATCACCGGCGAGCCGTTTACGTCGATCCCGCGCTCACGCGAAGCCGATATCGAACTCGCCCTCGACGCCGCGCATCGTGCGAAAACAGCATGGGGCAAAACCTCGACCACCGAACGCGCGAACATCCTGAATCGTATCGCCGACCGGATGGAAGCGAATCTGCAACGCATCGCCGTGGCTGAAACGATCGACAACGGCAAGCCGCTACGCGAAACAATGGCAGCGGATATCCCGCTAGCCATCGATCATTTCCGCTATTTCGCCGGCGCCGTGCGTGCACAGGAAGGCGGGATCTCCGAGATCGACCACGACACCGTCGCCTATCATTTTCACGAACCGCTCGGCGTGGTCGGCCAGATCATCCCGTGGAATTTCCCGATCCTGATGGCGGTATGGAAGCTCGCGCCCGCTCTCGCCGCCGGCAACTGCGTCGTGCTGAAACCGGCCGAACAAACGCCTGCGTCGATTCTCGTGTTGCTCGAACTGATCCACGATTTGCTGCCGCCGGGCGTGCTGAACGTGGTGAACGGGTTCGGCCTCGAAGCCGGCAAACCGCTCGCGTCGAGCAAGCGCATCGCGAAGATCGCGTTTACGGGGGAGACCACGACCGGCCGCCTGATCATGCAGTACGCGAGTCAGAACATCATTCCCGTGACGCTCGAACTCGGCGGCAAAAGCCCGAACATTTTCTTCGCCGACGTGATGAACGCGGACGACAGCTATTTCGACAAGGCGCTCGAAGGCTTCACGATGTTCGCGCTGAATCAGGGCGAAGTGTGCACGTGTCCGTCGCGCGTGCTGGTGGACGAAAAGATCTACGACCGCTTCATGGAACGCGCATTGAAGCGCGTGGCCGCGATCACGCAAGGCCACCCGCTCGACACGAAGACGATGATCGGCGCGCAGGCTTCGCAGGAACAGCTCGAAAAAATCCTCTCGTACGTCGACCTTGGCAAACAGGAAGGCGCCGAGTGTCTCATCGGCGGTGAGCGCAATACGCTCGGCGGCGAACTGAGCAAGGGCTACTACGTGAAGCCGACGGTATTCCGTGGTCACAACAAGATGCGCATCTTCCAGGAAGAAATCTTCGGGCCGGTCGTCTCCGTGACGACCTTCAAGAACGAAGACGAAGCACTCGAGATCGCCAACGATACGCTCTACGGTCTGGGCGCCGGTGTATGGACGCGCGACGGCACGCGCGCCTATCGCTTCGGCCGGCAAATCCAGGCGGGCCGCGTGTGGACCAACTGCTATCACGCGTACCCCGCGCATGCCGCGTTTGGTGGCTACAAGCAATCGGGCATCGGCCGCGAAAATCACAAGATGATGCTCGACCACTATCAGCAGACCAAGAACCTGCTGGTCAGCTATAGCGACAAGCCGCTCGGCTTCTTCTGAGCGTAGCGACCCTGTCCAGGCGAGCCGCATTACGCGGCTCGCTCTTTTTCAGCGAGGGTATGTGATGGCTGACGAGAAGGAAGTGGCCCGCGTGATCGCCACGCCGGCCGCGATCGAATTGATCGACAAGCTATGCGCCGAACATGGTGCCGTGCTGTTTCACCAATCCGGTGGATGCTGCGACGGCAGCGCGCCCATGATGTTCCCTCAGAGCGAGTTCATGGTCGGTTCGTCCGATGTGAAACTCGGCACGATTGCCGGCGTGCCGTTCTACATGAGCGAATCGCAGTTCGAATACTGGCAGCACACGCAATTGATCATCGACGTGGTGCCGGGCAATGGCGGCATGTTTTCTCTGGAACGCCCGAGTGGACTACGATTCCTGACGCGCTCGCGACTCTTCGAAGACAATGAAAACGCGTGGCTCGAAACACATCCGGTAGCGCGGGCGGACGCCTAAGGTTCTCATGTCACGCCGGCGCCCGGACTGTCATTCTTCGAGCAAGACGTCCGATGGCGCCGCTTCGCGTTGATGGCGCGTCAACAGGAAGTAGACGTAACCGAGCGCGAGGAAGATCGCGAACACGATGGCCACCAGGAAATTGAAGTAGACCATTGTCGCCAGACAGATCACCGCGGCCACCAGCGCGAACGCCGGAAAGAACGGAAACAGCGGCGCGCGGAACGGGCGCTCCATGTCCGGATCTGAGCGGCGCAGCTTGAACAGCGACAACATGCTGATGATGTACATCACGATCGCGCCGAAGACGGACATCGTCACGATGTTCGCCGTCAGCGTCTGACCGCCGAACTGGATCAATTCGTCGCTATAGATCGCGGCGATGCCGATCACGCCGCCTGCGATGATCGCGCGATGCGGCGTCTTGAAGCGCGGATGCACCTTGGAGAGCCACTCCGGCAGATAGCCCGCGCGGGCCAGCGCGAAGATCTGGCGTGAGTATCCAAGGATGATGCCGTGAAACGACGCGACGAGCCCGAACAGGCCGAGCCACACCAGCATATGCATCCAGCCGCTATGTTCGCCGACAATGAATTTCATGGCCTGCGGCAGCGGATCATTGATGTTCGCGAGCTTGGTCCAGTCACCGGCGGCGCCTGCGAACACCATGACGCCGATGGCGAGCAACACCAGGGTCAGAATGCCAGCCACATAGGCGATCGGAATTGAACGCTTAGGATTCCTGGTTTCTTCGGCAGCCATTGCCACGCCTTCGATCGCGAGGAAAAACCAGATGGCGAACGGAATCGCCGCGAACATGCCGTGAAATGAACCCATGCTAAAGGTGTCCGCACCGGCCCAACCGCCCTTCGTGAAGTTCGACCACTGGAAACCTGGCGACACGACGCCCATGAACACCAGCAATTCGAAGATCGCAAGCAGCGTCACGCACAGTTCGAAGGCCGCGGCAATCTGCACGCCGACGATGTTCAGCGCCATGAAGATCAGATACGCGCCCATTGCAGCGTGTTTCGGTTCCAGACCCGGAAACTGCACGTGCAGATAGGCACCGATCGCCAGTGCAATGGCGGGCGGTGCAAAAACGAATTCGACCAGGGTCGCCGCGCCCGCCAGATAACCGCCGGTCGGACCAAAAGCATGCCGCGCGTAGGCGAACGGGCCGCCCGCATGCGGAATCGATGTGGTGAGTTCGGTGAAACTGAAAATGAAGGTGGTGTACATCGCTGCGATAAAAATCGCCGTGATGACGAAGCCGAGCGTACCCGCGCTCGCCCAGCCGTAGCTCCAGCCGAAATACTCGCCGGAAATGACCAGGCCGACCGCGATCCCCCACAGTTGCCACGTGCCGAGGGTCTGCTTCAACTCGTGATGCGTAACTTTACCGACGTGCTGACTGCTGGATTCTGACTTCATCGGACGCTCCTGAGGTTGCCGCTTGCCCGCGCGTAGCAAGGCTTTGCGGCGCGCGGGCGGACAGGCTTCAACCGATGGTAGTGAGCCATTATTCGAGGTGTTATCGAAAATCGGCAAAGTCAGGGCATGCTTGTGTCAGCGGGTGCAGGGCTCCGTTTGCCCGCATTGGATGAAGTTCGCAGGATTTGGTAAACGGGGACGTGGTACTTTTGTCCCCATCCCTTCGGCAATCTTCTCGCGGTTAGCCACTCACTCATGAACCCATCGGACAATCGGGCGCGCTACGAAACTCGGCTGAGCCGCGTGCTCGACCACATTTACGATCACCTCGATGAGCCGCTGGATATCGATCGTCTGGCGGACATTGCCTGCATGTCGCCGTATCACTGGCATCGCATCTATCAGGCGATGTACGGCGAGACTGTCGCGACGACTGTGCGCCGCTTGCGGCTGCATCGCGCGGCGGGATATCTGGCGAACGGCACGATGCCGATCGCGGAAATTGCAGAGCGCTCGGGCTATAGCAGTTTGCAGTCTTTCTCGCGCACCTTTCGCGCCGTGTTTGGCATTCCGCCGGCGCAGTACCGCAAGCAGGGAACACATAGCCGGTTTCGTCCGGCGCTTTCAGGAGACGATCAAATGACAATGCGTGAAGTGGTGATTCGTCACGTTGAACCGATGGAGGTTTTGTCGGTGGATCACGTGGGGCCGTATATGCAGATCGGCAAAGCGTTCGACGGCCTGTTCGGCTGGCTGGCGAAACATAATTTGCTGGCGGGGCAGATGCGCATGATCGGGATTTACTACGACGATCCTGGCGTGGTGGAAGAGAACGCATTGCGCTCGAAAGCCGGCGCGCTGTTGCCGCATCCGGTGCAGGCTTCGGTGACGGTGAGTCCACCCGTTTCGGTGGCGCATGTGAAAGGCGGTGAGTACGCGGTGCTGCGGCACAAGGGGCCGTATAGCGATATGCGTGCGGCTTATGAGTGGTTGTATGGGACATGGCTTGTGCAGTCGGGGCGAGAGGCCGCGGATGCGCCGGTGTTCGAGGAGTATTTGAATAGCCCCAAGGAGACTGCGCCTGCTGAGCTCCTGACCGAGATCTGTTTGCCGTTGGTTTGATGAATCTGGTGGGGTTGTGCTTGCAGTTGTTCCTGTTCTGCCTGCTTTGTGCATGTTTACGCAGCGGCTTTCCGGATGCCTCTCTGGTTTTTATAGTCTTTGTATATGTATACGTAGTAATAGTTAACAAGCATCGCACCTGGCTGTGGATAACCTGAATCTTCGTTTACGGATCAAGGGGCTGCGAAATCCATAACCCTGCGCAGCGCGCGCGGACAGGAAGGCGGAGCCAGGGAAAACTTTTGATCGGCCTGGCGGGGTCGCGGATTTATCAAGGTTTCACCCACAACGTGTCAGGTGGCTTGTACAAAAGTTGTCCAGAGGGGGTTGTGGATAAGTGGGCGGTTCTTTGCGGGTAACGTGGTTGCATGTCAGGCGCGGCGACGAACGGATGTTTGGTGCGTATCTGTCCGTCTACACTTGTGTAAAACCTTGTCGCAAAAGATTGCTTCGTACTGCCAATGCGTTGACAACGCCGAGCCGTGTCGCTTATCTTCGACCCGCGGGACGGCTGGTCAAGCTTGCCAAGGTACAGGCAGTATTCGTTCCGGGCACTACGGGGCTACCCCGTGGATCAGAAAGACCTCCGCAGTTCGTCGCATGAGCCTCATCTGCGCCTTGCGCAGCGGCGCTCACGCAGCACAAGACGCGTTGACTGGCCGTCCCGCCCCTCTCTTTGCTCTATGCCCTCATCTTCCCTGCAATTTGTCACCTATACGATCGCCGACGCCATGTTGGGCGGCCCGCCCGAGCCCGCCGCGATGGTTGCGCGGATGACGTTTGTGTTGGGTGAACCCGCGGACTGGATGAACCGGTTGGCCGGAAGGGTTGCGAAGCGATTTGGCTCGCGGTGGGATAGCGTCGAAAGCAAAGAATTATCGAAGGTCATTGCTGAGACCACGGGCTTCGTCGCAGCGTGGACGGGTGAGAACCGGCCGAGGGTTGTTCGTGTGTTACCTCGGCCTCCTGTTCAGCGGCCGGCCCCTCCCTGGTTGCATGGCGCGGTGCTACCGCAGCTCCCGACGCTCGGCGATCTCGCCGCGTGGCTGGAAATCGAAGCTGGCGAGCTGGACTGGTTTGCCGATCGATGGCGTTTGCCGGCGCAGAGTGCGGCGACACCGCTTCATCACTATTCGTACAAGGCGATCGAAAAGCGCGACGGTCGGTGTCGAATCATCGAAGTGCCCAAATCACGCTTGCGGGCTTTGCAGAGGAAGGTGCTGCATGGTTTGCTCGATCGCATTCCCGCTCACGACGCAGTGCATGGTTTTCGACGTGGCCGGAATGCAGTTACGTTCGCGGCGCCTCATGCGGGTAAAGCGGTTGTGATTCGCTTCGATTTGACGGATTTTTTTGCATCGGTTCATTCGGGGCGCGTTTACTCCGTGATACGTGCTTTGGGATATCCGTTGGAAGTTGCCCGGGCGTTAACTGCGCTGTGTACCAATCGCGTGCCGAGTGCCCGACTGCTGGCACCGGACGTGCGAGACCGGATCGACTGGCTGGAACGGCAGCGATATCGGAACCGGCATTTGCCGCAGGGCGCGCCGACTTCGCCGGCGCTGGCGAATTTGTGTGCCTTTCGGTTAGATCTGAGGCTGGCTGGGTTGGCGCGGGCTTTAGGCGCGACGTACACGCGCTATGCCGATGATCTCGCGTTCTCCGGCGGTGACGATCTCGCGCGAGTGGCTCAGCGGCTTGAGATTCGCGTGGCGGCGATTGCTATTGAGGAAGGGTTTGCGGTCAATCTACGGAAGACACGGGTGATGCGGCGGGGGACAAGGCAGCATCTGGCTGGGGTTGTGGTGAACAGTCATCCGAATCTTGCGAGGACTGAGTTTGATGCTTTGAAGGCGGTGCTGACGAATTGTGTGCGGCTTGGGCCGGCTTCGCAGAATCGCGAGGGGCATGCGGAGTTTCGGGCGCATCTTGCTGGGAAAGTTGCGCATGCTGCGATGTTGAATGCGGCTCGGGGGGTGAAGCTGAAGGTGATCTTTGATCGGATTGTGTGGGAGGAAAAGCTCGCGGGTGAGGTGGGACCGGGCGCGTGAAACGAGAAGTTTGATAGCCGGAACGGACGATCACAGATCCGGGCGCTATACGAGGCGCCAGGATCAATTCAAACGACATCCTGCATGCCATCGACAAGGGTTTTCGTTCGCTGGAAGTACGCGGTCGCGGGTTTCCGATAGAGCAGATAGATGAACAGCATAAACAGCAGGAGCGGCGCCGAAGCCAGATACACGATTTGCTGCATCGGAATGCTCATTACCATATTCGCAAGGCCAACTCCCTCTGCTCCCACATACACAACTCGGCCCCACCTGAGTCCCAGGAGGATCGCGATGCCAGCCGCGGTACAAAGCGTTGTCGCAATTATCGGGACCACTACCATCGTCCACACCGGGGGTTGGTCCAGGCTTAGGCTGGTGATGTCTGTTTGCTCTCGCAGCATGAGCATCAAATAAGCAAGTGATCCGCCATTTGAAATGATAGAAAACCACCCAAGGATGGTTAGGGAAATTGGCCTTCGGGTCGTGGTTTTCTTCAAGATTGCTTGCATGGGGCTCGCCTCAGATGCGAAATACAGGGTTGTGCAATCCATACTCAGCCGCTTCATTGCCCGCCTGTCTCCGCTAGCGGCGCGCGGAGTTGACGGCCGCGCTTAAACAAAGCCAGGTGCTTAATGAAAAATCCCACTTAAGCCCTGCATGTCAACTCTCTGCTGCATCGCTTTCCGCTCATCCTCCTGGTTCTCCTGTACCGTCCTCACATGCGGTGCATCCCAACGCACGCCATTGATGTACACCGTGCGCCAGCGCAAGTAGCCCCATAGGAAATAGAATTCGCGGCCGCTTTTCTGGAAGGCCAAGCCTTTGCTCACCTTGGGGTCGGTCAAGACGGCGCTGTCACTAGGCGCCGACGGGTCTTTTGCCTGACGCGCTGTTTGTGCCGACTGCATGGCCGAATCGTAGCGCTTCAGCTGGTCGGTTTCCTGAGCGGTGAGAGGAGACTTGGGTTCCGGGCCCACCATGACAGCCGGATAGCCAGAATAACTCGCGGGCATCACCACTTTAGATTGCGCTTGCCATGCGGCATGCTGGCGTTCGAACGCGGCCTGTTTGTCTTTCAGCGCCTTGATCTGTTCGTAATTCCATACGTCGTCATCCGCGCCGAGCGGTTTAAACCAGGCGCGTGAGTCGTGCATGTAGTTGTCATAGAGCGCGCTAATCGGCTTCTCCGGCGCATCCATGTTCCAATCGGTACGTACTTCCAACCACTGTTGCCATTTTTCTTCTAGCAAGGCTTTGGCGGCTTTTACGGCGTCGGGTGCAAACGGAGCCACCAATGGTCCGAGGAAGACACTTGCCGGCAACATCATAGGCGACAGCGTAGCCGCGAGCTTCGGATGACTGCGGACGAAATCGGCACCCCCTTCCATCGCATAGCGTGCCAAACTCGGACCGCCATCTTTCTCGCTTTCAAGCAGATCTTGCCATTCCGCCCTGAGTTCCTCGTTTGCACTGTCGAGGTCCACGGCGTCTTGAGGGTAGCCAGCTTGTGCGGCCTTGAAACTCGGTTGCGCCTTGAGATCTGTGAGCCGTTGCTTGCGCCAGCGCAGATAAAGTCCATAGTGCGTGCGCATCAAACCCGGTGTACCGTTTTCTGCCACGGAGAAGTAGCCAGCGCTGGTCTTGACGTAGGCCGAGAAGGCTTCTTTCAGACCGGCCGAAATTTTGAAGGCGTCAACCGCGCGTGGCGCAATACCTGGGCCTTTGATGTCCAGTGGCACGCCAGCCTTGCGCGCTTCGCGATACATATCAAGCAGCGGCACCTGCGACAATTTGTCGGAATCGCTCTGGCCGCGCCCTTGCTCAGCAGCGCCGTAACCGCCGCCGACATCGGAGTGCACACCGGGATAGACGATTTCCTCGCGGTCGCCCGTAGCATGATCGATCAGGTCCAGCGGAAATGATCCGCGCGGCTCATGCGCCGCGACCATGTGGACGCAGCGGCGAACATGAAACGGCACTGCCATGTTCTCGGCGCGTCCCCAGCCGCCGTGTCCATCGAACAAGGTGGCAGCGGCACCTTGGGCGATACCCACCGACGCTACTGTGTCGAAGATGCCGAGAAAATCGACCGTGACCGGCACACCGCACAGCGTGAAGCCATCGTCCAACGCATCGACCAGCCAGTTGCAAAACGTGCGCGCTTCTGCGGAGCCGCGCGAAAAACCGAACACCGACAGACGTATGCGCTGCAGCTTCGGTTTGCCCGCGGTCAATTTATTTCCGACCCGCGCGTTCAGTTGTGCACGACGCTCGGCCAATATCTTGCGCCGGCTTTGATCCCATACCTGCAGCGCCTGTTTCCAATTCTTTGAATTGACCGTGTCTTTCCACAATTGCGCCCACACCGTGTCCCTGTCCCAACGCAACTCGGTACCGGTGTGTTCGGAAACCATCATCGTCAAAGCGCCCGAGCCGGCGCTGGCGCGAGCATTGATGTCGCGGATGGAGCCGGGGGCGGGTGGGTTGCTGCCGAGAGCCATGCCAACGAAATTCAGATCGGCGCTCATGGCTTTTGCGATGTCTTTGTCGGTTTTGCCGAGTGCTACGCTAAGTGAGGTACCGAGGACATGGGCATGTACGATGTTATGAATTTGCAACAATGCCCAATTAATGCGCCCTTCTCCCGCCCAGCCGGTCGCCGCGCCTGCTGCTGCCTGCAAACCTGCACCTTGGTCACCGATTTCATTGGCAAAGCGTGTACCGACGCCCGCTATATAGATCGGATAGTGGTAATTATCTAGAGGATAAGTATCAAACAATCGAGCGACATTGCTGTGCTTGTGTACAGGTCGATCGTGATCAGCATTGTTCCGTGTGCCGTCGAAGAAAAAACCCATGTGCATGGTCTTGCAACAGGAGAGGCCGTCGTCCTCGCTAAGGCGACGCAGGATCGCATCCCGTTCTGCTTGAGTCACTACGCCGATATCAGGCCGTTCGTCCAACGCGAATCGAAAACTCATGGCTTGATCCTTTTATCTGGTGTCGGACAGCGCGGATCACTATTTTTTAAAGTGAAATGATCGGGGCATGACTCCCCCGGCTCTTGCAGGCCCTCGGGGAAATCAGGGAATCCAGGCATCCACGGCGATGCATAAACCTTGATCTTGTCATTCGGAAAAAATAGTACCCATAAAAATCCATCCGAGAAATATTCATAGTGCTCAACTGGCACCACTCGGCTTGCCATCGCATTCGGATCTTTTTTATACAACTTGTCGTCCTGCCACTGCACCGTGACGGTCAGACCTGGGTGCCATTTGTGGGGCAGCGAAACGCAGCAGATGACCTTGCTTCCCCAACTGCCAATGCGACTGGGAATAGCCGCGCCCCAAGTCCCATCAACGTAAAAATCTCCGATTGGAACTTCCGTGTAATTCAGTCCATTAAGCTTGAGCCCCATCGGCTCATCTTGCGTTGGCGAGGCGACTTCCGGCGCTTGCAGCGACGACGAATCCGTTGCTCGCGAGCAAGCCGGAAGGACCAGTAATACTATCGCCAGTGGAGCCAGCCATCGCGCGATCTTTGCTATCGTAAAACGTAAATTCATGACTTCATTCTCTTATCAGGTGTCGGGCAGCGCGGATCACTATTTTTTAAAGTGAAATGATCGGGGCATGACTCCCCCGGCTCTTGCAGGCCCTCGGGGAAATTAGGTGAACCCGGCCCCCATTGCGATGCATAAACCCTAATCTTGTCATTGGGGAAAAATAGTACCCATAAAAATCCATCCGAGAAATATTCATAGTGCTCAACAGGCACCACACGGTCCGCCAACGCATTCGGATTTTTCTTGTACAGATTGTCATCCTGCCATTGCACGGTGACGGTCAATCCAGGATGCCACTTCTTCGGTAACGAAACACAACAGATAATCGTGCCACTCCAGCTACCTATGCGGCTGGGAATAGCTGCTCCCCACGTACCATCCGTATAGAAATCTCCAATCGGTATCTCCGTGTAGTTCAAGCCTACAAGCTTCAAACCCATCGTCTCGTCTTCCACTTTCGTCTCCGACGAATCGGTCGTTCTCGAGCATGCCGAGATAGCCAGCGATGCAACTATCAACGGAACCAGCCATCGAGCGATGTCACGCATCACCACGCGGAGATTCATGACGGCTTCATCCTCTTGTCTGGTGCAGGACAACGCGGATCACTATTCTTCAGCGTGAAGTGCTCAGGGCAGGACTCCCCCGGCTCTTGCAGACCCTCCGGAAAATTAGGCGACCCCGGCCCCCACTGCGATGCGTAAACCCTGATCTTGTCATTGGGAAAAAACAGCACCCACAAAAAGCCGTCCGAGAAGTACTCATACTTCTCGACAGGTACCTCCCGGTGCGCCATAGCATCCGGATCCTTCTTATACAAGTTGTCGTCTTGCCACTGCACCATGACCATCAACCCAGGATGCCATTCGTGAGGCAGTGAAACGCAGCAGATGACCTTGCTTCCCCAACTCCCAATACGAGCAGGAATCGCCGCACCCCAAGTTCCGTTAACGTAAAAATCCCCGATCGGAACTTCCGTGTAATTCAACCCATTTAGGTTGAGCCCCATCGGCTCGTGTTCCGCCGAAACTGCAACTGTTCCCGAATCCGATCCCGTCCCCCTCGAACACCCCACGACCACGAATCGCAAAACCACAACCAACCCGAACCAGGCAGCCGCTCTCACCACCGCAAACCGCCCCGCACCCAACGCGTGCTCCACGTTCAAACCTCGGCCAGAAATCCAGCCGCCTCGAGCGCCTCCAAAGCGACTCGCGAAGCGGCCGCGGGCGACGGCAGTTCACCGGCCATTGCCGCGCTGACACATTCATGGACTTGCGACGGCGACGCCGTCAACTGTCCGAAACTCTCCGGCCGCTGTCGAATATGAAAAATCAGCGTGTCGACTTTCGCCGCCAGCTTGAGCGGCTCCAATTGCGACGCGTCCACCTGGTAGGGTTTTTCGTCAGCGATAACCCAGTCATGCGATTGCTCACCACCAGGGACAGAAGCCAGCGCCTCAACCGGTACCAGCGCTCCCCGGCGATCAAAAAACCACCACCCGTCGATCCCGGCAAAAAAACGCGCGCGCTGAGCCGCAGTCAACACATCGGTCCACACAGGCAGGCATCGCGTATCGGCAAAACGCACAAGAAAAGCTTCACCGTCTTCGGTCCGCGCTTCCAGTTGCCGACGCAGATGCGCCGCCAACTCCGCGAGCCGATACGTCGTCGTGCGCAACAGACTGAACATCGGCTGCCCATTGGTTCGCTGCAGCAGCGCCGAACAAAGCGCATCGCGTTGCTCCGGCTGCTCGGGTAACGGCATGAGACAAGGCGATATCTGCATAAGGTTTTCGCCTTCGTACATGCCCTCGTAAAGCGTCACGACGGTACTGCCCAAACTCAGCGGCGGCAGTTCATCACGCAATGACGGCAGGAAGCCCATATCGAACAGTGCGTAGTACCGACCATTGCCCAACGGCGCTTTGTTGAACGCATTGCGCAACTGCTCCAGCGCATCGTCCGGATATGGATCAATCCAATCGGTAGCGTTCACGATCACGCGAGCCTGGTTGCCACAGGGCTATCCGATTGCATCGCAAGCAACAGACGCTCGACACGGACGTTTTCTGAAAATTGAGGAAGAGGCATTTGCATCTGATCCGGGCCGACAAATGCTTGCTGCATACGAGTCACGAGGAATTCGGCCGACAGTGGATTCGTACCACCGCAGGCTTGTCGTTGCCACTCGGCGCGGATGATCCGCGGCGCCAGGCCGGACGAGGCCGTGCGTGACATGCTGCAGCCGCCCCCGCGTTCGGCCAGGTGCGGTGAAATCGAGTCCGGCCCTTCGAGCGAATAAGGGCGGTTTGCACTGGATAATGTTGTTAGCTGCCTGACTGTTAACTGGGAAATAGCGTCCATACGAGTCCCATTACCTATTCGAGCGTGTTTTATTTACCTGCGATGCGGCAACGGATGGTCCAGTTGCGGAAATATTTACTCGCTAATTGCCGTGAGATTCAGCCGGATCGCAGCGTATTCGGATGAAATCCGCGCTAATCCTCAGTAGAATCTGCGATGGAATTTACCATAGGAATACGGTGGCGCAGCCTGTCGAGTTTCGCCCGGTTCATTTACTATTGCTGCCCGCGGGGAGGACCGGTAATGACACGTCCATTTATCGTATTAGGCGACAAACACAGTCACGACGGCACGGCTACTAACGCCTTCACAATTGCGGCGACCGCCGGCAAAGGTATTGCGCGCAATAAGAAAGTCAAACGTCCCATTCACCGCCCTAATCACATGCGGACGGCGACGATACGGTTGCTATTGAAGGCGCAGGCTTAAAATAAAAGAACGATAAACGGGGAAAATGCATGAGCCAGCGTTCGACATTACGCAACATGGCCGCTGTGGCTGCGGTGTTCGTCCTGGTGTGGGGGGGCGCCCTGTTTTACTGGAGGTCGATCGCTCGGGTGCCTGACGGGCAAGATTTGCTGCTGGTGGGCATCGCACTGCCGGTGTTGTTGATCGCCAGTTTTATCGGCGTGCGCAGGAGCATCGCTCTGACGCGGACAGCCACACCCGGCACGCCCGCGATAACGGCTACCGCCGCCTCCATGGCCGGCGACGATTCGTCGACATGGACGCTGGCCTTGCTCGACAGCAGCTTGCTCGTACCCGCGGGCACCACCTCGGAAGAAATTGGCACGCTGGCAAGGCAACAGCAACTGGTCGGATTGCATGCCGAACTGAAGCGGGCCGACCAGACACCTATTTTTGCAAGCAACGTCGCCTCGGTTTCGCCAGGCGATTTCGATGAGAGCCTGCTCCCTGACGGCACCGCCGCGGACCTTGGCGACCAGCACAGGCGCGCGCTGATGCTGGCAGGCGAGGCGCTCGACGATCTGATGGAACGCCATGCCGCGGTGACCCTTGCCGGTCTTGAAGACACGCACCCGGACGTCGCACCCTTCGAGTTTCATCTGCTGCTGCCCGAGCGCTGGCAGCGCGAGGCGCCCATCCTCGCGGCCTGGTTAGATGCGCACCTGGCTCGCGAACCCTGGTCGCCAGGTACCACGCGCGCGCGCGTGACGTTTGTCGCCAATCCGGTTCAGGCCTTGGCTGTAGTAGACGATCTGAACGTGTCGCTCAATCGCGAATCGTCGCCGACCCGTCATATCGTGCTGGCCTGCGACTCGTGGCTGGGCGAGGACGAGGTGGCCATTCTCGAACGCACCGACCGGCTTTACGGTCGCAATCGCCCGGACGGCCATGTTCCTGGCGAAGGTGCTTGCGCTCTACTGCTCGCGCTTCAAGGCGAAAACGCCGCGTTGCCGGTTGCGCGAGTTCATCGCATGCGTGCGGCCGAGCGTTTGTCTTCCGCCGACGAACCGGCGCCAGCGCGCGACGACACGACGATGCGTCTACTCGATAGTGCGCGCACGCAAACGGCGGCGCCTGGTCTGGAGATGAAGGCCTGCGCGCTGGTCAGCGACGCCAGTCAGCGCACTAGCCGGCGCACCGAGATTACCGGCGTGGCCGAGTCGGTCTGGCCCGGTTCGGATGCGGAGAGCCGGTGCCAGCACCTTGGCCTTGCCAATGGGGAAAGCGGCGCCGTACTGGCGCTGAGCGCGCTCGCAATCGCCGCGGCCCATAGCCTCAACGCGTTGCAACCGACTTTTGCGGTTTCGCTCGCCGACCCGCTGGCGCGAGCCGTGGTGCTGGTCAGCCCACCCTGGACGGTGCCGGCGGACGCGCAGACCGAGGCGGTTACGGGTGCCGCCGCATGAGCACATCCACACAAGCCAGGCCGTGGACTGGCAGCCGGGTTCGTATGGTTCCCGTATCCTGCGCGAGCGATATGACGCGGGCCAGTCGGCTCAAGCGTGCCAAGCTCCAGGTTTTCGCACGCCATAACGAATTCTTGTTCTGTCCCCGGCGGGCTGCCGTCGTACTACCTGCGAGAGAATGACTCATGGATGACCTGGTGCGCTATTACGAGCGGGAGCTTGCCCTCTTGCGCGAGCAGGCACGCGAGTTCGCGGAGCGTTACCCCAAGATCGCCACGCGTCTCGCCCTCAGGGGGGATAGCGCGAGCGAAGATCCTCACGCAGAGCGCCTGTTTGAAACGTTCGCGTTGCTGGCGGCACGCGCGGCGAAAAATATCGAAGATGACTACCCCGAGTTCACGAAAGCATTGATCGGGACGTTGTATCCGCACTACTTGCGCCCGTTCCCCTCGTGCTCCATCGCCTGCTTCGACGTGGACAGCAGCCGGGCGGCGCAAATGTCCTCGTCAGTTACTATCCCGCGCGGTACGGAACTCTACAGCCGCCCCGTGCGTGGAACGAAAGTATTCTTCCGGACTGCGTACGATGTGACATTGTCGCCATTGCAATTGACCGGAGCACGCTTTCACGCCATCGCGCAGGTGCCGAGCCTCTCCCGTGCGCCAGCCGGGGCCAGCGCGCAGATTTCGCTGACCTTCGCGATTCAGTCAGGCCATGCTTCGGCAGCGGAACTGCAGTTAGATTCGGTCCGCCTATACACGCAGGGCGAGCCGCAATTTACGGCAGCGCTTCGCGATGCGCTGTCGATGCGTGCCTTGTGTGCCTATGTGGAGCCCGGACAGAGCGGACGCTGGATCGCCCTCGACCGCTTCCCCTTCTCCGCAGCCGGAATGACTCGCACCGACGCGCTGGTACCGTATCCGGAAACGTCGGATCCGGCCTATCTGCTGCTCAGCGAATATTTTGCTTACCCGGAAAAGTTCGGCTTCTTCGATTGCGATCTCCGTCAGGCCGGTCGTTTAGGTGGCAGACAGTTCACCTTGCATGTACTGCTGAAAGATATCCTGGCCGATTCTGCCGAGGCGCGCATCCTGCAGAGTCTCGCGACGGAGCATGTTTTGCTGGGTTGCACGCCGGTCGTCAACCTGTTCGAGACAACCGGCAAACTCAGCGATCAGGCGAGTGCCTCATCGACCGAAGCAGCGTATCCGCTAGTGGTGGACGAGCAGGTTGCACACGCTTACGAGGTGTACTCAGTCGACTCCGTCACCCAGACGAAACAAACCGCACAAGGCGACAAGGTCGCGGTATTCGATCCGCTTTATTCGTTGCGGCACAGTCTGCGTCCCACCCGCGATACGATCTACTGGAAGTTGCACAGGGACGATCTGGCGGCGCGCAATAGTCCCGGTCTGGAAGTGGCCTTGAGTTTCGTGAACGGCGATCTCGAAGTCGCGCCACCGCCGAATGCCCTGGATTGCAAGCTCACCTGCAGCAATCGCGACCTGCCCGCACATCTCGACCATGGCTTGCCGGGAGGAGATTTGACGTTGGAGGGCGGAACGCTCGCCCGGCGTATTTCCCTGCTGCACCGGCCTACCAGGTCGATACGCTTCAGGCACGGACACAATGCCCTGTGGCGGTTGATTTCGCAGTTGTCGCTTAACCCCGTGCTGTTGACGGGGGGCGCCGAACCGATTCGAGACTTGCTTAAACTTCACGATCTTCAGGGCTCCGCGATCTCCGTCCGTCAGATAGAGGGCGTGGTGAATCTGACGCAGCAAGTCGTGACAGCATGGGTGCCCAGTCAGCCCTTCGCGGGCATGGTGCGCGGCATTGAAATTCACCTGACCGTCGACCCGGACTGCTTTGCCGGCACGGGGGTTCATGTCTTCGCCAAGGTGATGGACGAACTCGTGAGCCTGTATGTGACCAGCAATAGTTTTACCCAGCTGGTGTTGCTTTCCAGTAAGGACGGTGAGGAATTGCTGCGCTGCCCGCGCCGCACCGGCAGTGCGTTTCTGACGTGAGCTGCACGGACATGGCATCACACCGGGATCGGAGCGCTCGCCGGCTCCCCCGGCTCCTGCGGGAGACTGATAAGCATCACCCCTCGGGCAGTCGCATCGCTGGTCGAGACGGCGAAAGTCGGCTGCTGCTCCCTGAGGCAGTGGTCGCCGGCCACCGCAATCGCACTCAGCGCCAGCACTGCGCTGCTCTCGCCGTTTGCGAGACCCAGATGCAGGCAGCGCCCGCTGGTGTCCGAATCTGGCCACGCCAGTTCGGCCACAGCCGTGATTTCCGCACGCCGGCTGTTCCGTTGGTCGGCGTCGCTGACCAACGCGCAAGCCGCGATCTCCAGTTCGGGCGCCACGGTGTGCTTGCGTGCCGAATCGAGTAATTGCATCACGGCGTCTCCCCGCTGTTGGTCGGGTTGTTCGACGGGAGCAGAAAGGCGGCTCGCGGTGAGCCGATGAACTTGCACTGCCGGAACGACATCCACCGCGGCAGGATGTGCGAGCAGCAATGCGCAGGCACCTTCGCCGAGCACGTGCCCGTTGGGGCGCTGCTGCCCGTAGAGCTGGTCGAGATTGTCGAGCGAGTCGACCGTTGCCCTGCTGAGCGATGAGTCGAGCGCCAGCACGATGTGACGTGTCGCGAGCGGTTGCTCGCGGAGGACCTCGTTCAGTCGGTCCAGCATCGCCAGGGCTTCGACCGGGTCGGCCACGCACATCAGGGTGACACGCTCCATGCGCGGCATCCATGGCTCGCGGGCAAGGTGCGCGTCGAGCCATGCGGCCAGCGTCGCCGCCACCGGCTGCCAACGTTCAGGAAATAGCAGATGCAGCTTGAGTGCAGGCGCTTGCGTCGGGACGTCGGCATAGGCGCTCGCGGCGCCGGCCTGGCGCTCCATCAACTCGTCGAGCGTCTCGGCAGCCAGCAGCATCGCGCGCCGGTGTTCGTCGTTCAACGCCTCTGCCGAGCCGGGCGGCAGCAGACTTTCGTCGAAACGAGCGGGCGCGATTGAGGCGACCCCGCTCGCAAAGATTCTCACGCCGTCCTGGCGCGTCAGATCGGGGTGCAGTGTGACCACGGTTGCTTCGCGGGCAGCGTCGCCGATTTCCTCTGGTGTGATGCCCGACGGCAGACGCAGGCTGCTGTCTAGCAACGCCATGGTCCATTGATGCGCGGAGTCGTCGCTGGAGGCGGCGCTCGGCGCCTGAACGGCCGGCTGGACGACGCGCTCCGGCTGGCGTATCCGCTCGATAGTCCTGCGCCCCAGCATGAGTCCGACGACCAGCAGCATGGGCAATGCCACGCCGCATAGCAGCAGGTCCCGCCAGGTCGGCGGATGATAGGTTGTCTTCCAGTACAGCACAGCGACAATCCATACCGAAACGAATATCGCGACCGCTACCAGGGCGGTGCGCAGCGTCGAACGCTGGATCCCGCTTCCCCCTGCCGATTCCTGTGCCGTGCTCATGCGCCGCCGGTGGTCGACTGGCTCGCGATCAGCGTCGCGCCGCAGGCGGTTTTGTAGCCGTCGCGGGCGGCGCCTTCGTTTTCGATGATGGCCGTGTCATCGCCGTCGGCGATGTGGTTGGGGCCGTGAATCGGGCAGGTTACCTTGTCGTTGCGGCGGGCAATGTTCTTGCCGCCGATTTTGGCGCTGGTCGCCGCGCTGGTAACTGAGCCGCCGTGGCTGTGTTTGTCGCCGAGGACAATAAATGGACGTGTCATACGCTGGTTTCCTTTTCGCTCTATCCGTTTGAGCCATGCGTATTGAATGGCCCGATCGCACTCAGCCGATTGGCTGAAACGGGGATTCCCGATTTTACTTGCTAATGCCGGTAGGAAGCGATACTCCAATCTGGCGGATTTAATTGAAGTATCAGCGATTCCCCTTTCAGATAAGGCAATGGCGATGGTCATAGAGCGTTTGAATTGCTTCGGTATAGCGCTGCCAATACCGGGTCATTTGTTAAATATCAGGGTTTTTATGGCATAAGCCTCGGACTGTCTTTAAAATGTCTGACCGCAAACGGGGGCGCATGAACACGCATCTGAATGGATGGGGTGATGCCGCCGGCGTTCAAAGAAAGCGGTCATATTGGCCGATTAATGAATTTCCGGTTTCTTATGCGGCAATATGTACTCAAAGAAAGCGGTCTTAATTTGAGAGAGCGGGCCCACATGAGCGTTATCGCGCAATTCACGTCGATGTTCAGCACGTTTAATCGTCTCTATTCGCTCGAGGGGAGCGGGCCTTTATCGGCCATGCAGATCGAGCGCTGGGTTGGTCGCGAGTCGCTGGGCGACAACTATCAATGGGATGTCTACGCGTTGGCCACCGACCCGGGCCTGGATCTGGAGGCGATGCTCGGGCAGCGCGCCACGATTCGAACCATGTCGGGTGACGCTACGGTCGCAACCCGTAGCGGCCTCGTAGCCGAGGCCGAATGTATCGGCTACGACGCGGGCCTCGCCCGTTACTATCTGCAATTGGTGCCTTGGCTGGCGGCATTGGCCCACGGTCGCGACGAGCGCACGTTCGTCAACCAGACGGTGGCCGAAGTGCTCGGCACCATCTTCGGCGATTACGCCAATATCGCCCAATGGCGTTTCACGACAGAGGCGAATCAGCGCATCGAGGCGCTTGGCCCGAGCGATTACATCGTCCAGTACCGAACTCACAGCCATTACGATTTCGTCCGCCATCTGCTTGCCACGTCGGGTCTGGGCTTTTGCTTCGTCGAAGATACGGATGCGCCGTCCGGCCACACGCTGCTGATTTTCGACGACAGCACGCAGCTTCCCGAAGACGATACTTCCGTTCGCCTCGGCGGCGTGCCGCAGCGCCTGAGCGACATGGCGACGGCGGCGGACGACATGATCCTCGGTATGGGGCAGTCGCTGTCGCTAACGGCCGACCGTCTCACGTTGATCAGCAGCGACTATCGCAGCAATCAGTCGACCACCGCGGCGGCAAGCCTCGGCAATCCTGGCGGGGCCCGCGAATTGTATGACGACGTCGGACCGGAGGCCTTCGCCAGCCTTCGCCAGGCCGAGGACACCGCGCGACGCCAGGCGCAGGCGATCGTTTCCCAAGCGCGTTTCTGGACCGGCTACAGCACACTGCGCACTGCCGCGTCCGGCCGCGCGCTGCGGCCAACGCAGGCGCCCTGGGGGCAGGTGCGCAGCGGGGCACAAGTGCCAGATGCGTTTCTGCTGACGGCAGTGCAGCATGCGGGCGTCAACAATCTGCCGCAGACCGTCATGGAAACGGTTGAGCGGAGTCTCGGCGCATTGCCGTCGGCGGATCTCGATTCACGCGTGCTCAAGCAGGCGAAGGCCGGAGGTTACGCGAATCGTTTCGAGGCGGTACCGCGCTCACAGCCTTGGCGCCCGACGCTGGAGGACGGCACGGGGCAACGCTTGAACCCCGTGCCGACGGCACTCGGCGCGCAGACCGCCATCGTGGTCGGTCCGCAGGGGGAATCCAGTCCGGGTGCGACCGGCCCGGTTCATATGGATGCGCAGGGCCGGTTGCGGCTGCGTTTTCACTGGCAGGCCGAGGGCGACACCGGCACCTATCCGACCCGCACCATGCAGCGGCTTGCCAGTGACGGGCACGGGCTGCAGCAGATCCAGCGGATTGGCCAGGAAGTGCTGGTGCAATTCCACCACGGCTTGATCGACAGGCCCGTCGTGCTCGGCGGCCTGTTCAACGGCCGCGGGGAAGGCGGCGAAGCCCCGACGCCCGGCGGCGAACCGGGGCAGCCGCTCGACGATTCGGTCTACCGGCAAGCTGCAGACCAGATGGCGAGCGCCCAGGGCAATCTTTCCGGCGGTCACGGTCCGGCGTGGCACGGCGCGGGTGCGGGGGCGGACCGGCACAATCACGCCGGCGCGTTGTCAGGTTTCAAGAGCCAGGGCTTCGACGGCCAGGGCGCCAACCAACTGGTGGCGGACGACAGCGACGGCATGGGCCGCCTGCAGATGAGCGCGAGTCATGCAGCCACGCAGCTCAATCTGGGACATCTGCGCTACCAGGCTGATAACTACCTCGGCAGCTTCCGTGGGCAGGGCCTCGAGTTGCGCTCGGATGCCTACGGCGCCGTGCGCGGCGAACGGGGCGTGCTGATCAGCAGTTACGCGGCGGGCGCGGGGCAGCCCGCGGGGGACGTTGCCCCGCTGCGCTCGTTGCTCGCGCAGCAAATCACGCTGGCCGGTCTGCTCGACAAGACGGCCGACACGCACCAGACCATGCCGCTGGCAGCCCAGCGCGGCGTGAAGAGCGCCGATCAGTCGATGATCAACGGCCAGGCCGCGCCGCTCAACGCGCTGGCACAAAGCTTCGGGACCACGGTGAGCGCGGACGGCTTCCAGCAAGGGGTGGCCGATGCTCCGAACCGGGCGACGGACAAGCCGCTGCCTCACACGGGTGACGCCGTGCTGGGCATCGAAGCGCAGGGCGGCCAGGGTGTTCTTGCCGGACAGGCGCTGCAGTGGGCAGCTGGCGAAACCCTGACCGTCGGCAGCGGCCTCGACACCAACGTGGCCGTCAACCAGGCGCTGCGCGTGCACAGCGGCCAGGGCATTGGCTGGCTCGCTGGCGCCAATGCGGCGAACGGCGTGGGGTTGAGCGTGATTGCGGGTAAGGACAATCTCGACCTGCAGGCGCAGCACGACGTGCTGGCGCTGCGTTCCCGAGACGAGCTGAAGGTGGCGTCCATCGGTGCGGACGTCGAGTTGGCCGCCAGGAAAACCGTGCACCTCGCGGTGAGCGGCGGCGCGCATCTGACCATCGAGGGTGGCAATGTGACTTTCGGCTGTCCGGGTGCGTTCGTGGTGCATGCGGCAGAGCACTCGTTCGAAGGGCCGAACCAGTTGGATACGCAATTACCCAATTTTCCCGACAAGGTTTGCGTGGAGTGTCTGTTGCACGCAATGGAATCGGGCAGCGCCCTGGCCGCGAAGGCAGCCTGATGCAAATCGCCAATTCGAAGTCGCCGATGCAGGCAATGCGCTTGAGCATGCAGTGCTCGCGTACGAACACGGGGAAATGACATGGATCTTGTTGCCGCATTGACGGGGTATTCGCAGGCCACTCGCCATATCCAGATCGATACTGCATTGCCGCGCAAATTCGCGGTCGAACGTTTTCACGGTCGCGAAGCCATCAACGAATCGTTTCGTTTTGAAATCGACGTGCTGTCGAACGAGCCGTTCCTCGACCTGACTCCGCTGCTCGGCAGCGCCGCGCGTTTGCGGCTCGCTACCGGCGCGGGCGAGCGCTGCTGGAACGGCTATATCACCCATGCCGCCTATGCAGACAGCGATGGCGAGATCACCCGCTACCGGCTCACGCTGGAATCGTGGCTCGCCTTCCTGCATCTGCGCCGCAATTGCCTGTATTTCACCGATCTCAATACCGAGGGCGTCTGTGAACGGGTGTTCGGCGATTATCCGGAGGCGCGCCGACGCTACGAGCTCAAGGAACCGCAGCGCACATTCGGTCTGCGAGGCCAATATCGCGAGACCGATTTCGCTTTCGTGATGCGCCAGCTATCGGAAGCTGGCATGTCCTTTCGCATCGAACACGCGCAGGATAGCGGCGCGGCGCCGTCAGGCGACCACACGGTAGTGGTGTTCGATCGCCGTGCCGAGCTCGGCAAGGGCAGCACGATTGCGTTCAATCAACAGGACGTAGGCGATCCGGACGGGGTAGTGACGCAGTTCACCGAACGCCATCAGATCGTGCCCGATCGCGTCGTCGCGACGAGCTGGAAAGCGAGCGAGTTGCTGGCGCTCACTGGGCACGCCCAGGGGCAAGCCGATTCCGGCGCACCCGTCATGCCCGTCCGGGAGATTTTCGATGCGCAGCGCGCCGGGCGTTTCGACACGGTCGACGGCGCTCAGCGTTATGCCGAGCAACGCTTTGACGCATTGCGTCTGCCGAAGCTGATCCATCACGGCGCCGGTTCGTCGCGCACATTGGAAGCTGGCAAAGTCCATACGCTGACCGGCTATCTGGACAAGGCGATTTCGTTTGTCCCGTTGTCGATCGAGCATGAGGCCGTCAACAACCTCGGTGCCGAAATCGCCCAACTGTTGGCGCAAGGGGAACTGGAGCAGGGGCATTATCGCAATCGCTTTGTCGCGGTGCCCGTTGGCGTGCCGATCGTGCCGCCTTATCGCGACCGGCCGACGGTATCCGGGGTGCAGACCGCCATCGTGGTGGGCGAGCCCGGCAGCCGGGTCAGCAGTACACGGGATCACCAGGTACGCATCCAGTTCCCGTGGATGCGAGGCGTGGCTCCGCTGCCCGGCGGTCTCACCGATACGGCGAGCCGCTCGAATCCGGCCGGCCATGCGCCGGGCAACCATCAGTCCGGCGTGGTGGCACGCCTCGCCGAACAAACGGCCGGCCCCAATTTCGGACACAGTTTCACACCGCGGATAGGTGCAGAAGTGGTGGTCGGTTTCGACTCCGGCAACATCGATATGCCAGTGGTGCTGGGGCAGGTTTACGGCGGACGTGTGCAACCGCCATTCGCCGCCGGTGAAGGCAGCAGTGCGAATCACCCGGGCACCCTGTCGGGCATGCAGACGCAGACGCTGGACGGCCAATCCGGCAGCCGCTGGGTGATGGACGACGCGTCGGGTCAGTCGCGCCACGAGTTGGTCAACTCGGTTGCGAACAGCGGCCTGTCGCAAGGCTATCTGATCGCTCAGCAAGGCGCGGTGCGCGGTGCGTATCGCGGTGAAGGGTTCGAACTGGCCACGCAGGGTTGGAGTGTCGTGCGAGCCGGCGATGGCATGCTCGTGTCGAGTACCGCGCGTGCGCAGGCGACCTCGACCCAGATGGATGCCGCCGAAAGCGTAGGTCAGTTGAAACAGGCTGTCGCGACCGCCAAACGCCTCGACAGCTCGGCCACCGGCGCGAAGGCGAGCGGCTTCGCGGGCAATGCCGCGCAAGCCGATTTCCTGAAGGCGATCGATCCGCAGCAGGACGGCAAGTACACGGGCGCCGTCAACGGCCAGAGCGCAACCCGGCCGGTGGGCACGCAACGCGACGGCGGAGCCCCGGTCGAGCGCTTCGCGACGCCGGCCATCGTGCTGGAATCGCCGGAAAACATCGCGTTCACCACACCGGCCAGCGCGGTTTCATATGCCGCCGAGCATGTGCATCTGACTGCGCAGGGCGATGCGCATCTGGCCGCCGGGGCGACGGTAGCAGCCGCGTCGGGCGATGCAGTGAGTTTGTTCAGCGCCGCTGGCGGGCTCAAGGCGATCGCCAATCAAGGGCCGGTGAGCATCGAGGCGCACACGGCCACCATGGAGATTCTCGCGGATCAATCGGTACGTATCATGTCGACCGAAGACCGCGTCGACGTGTTGGCGCAGGATGCCATCGTTCTGCAACAGGGGCCGAACCGGATCACGCTCAAGGGCGCGGACATTACCGTGGAGACACCGGGGCAATTCCTCGTGAAGGCGGGCTCGCATCCGTTCCCGGGGCCGGCGACGACGACGGTCTCGTTACCCGCGCTGCCCGTAACGCCGCCGCCGGGCGATGTCTGTGACTTTCTCGCCGGTGGCTTCACGAGCGGCGGCGCGGGGGGAGCTTCGTCGCTTGCAGCGACGTCGGCGTCCGCGGCGGTGCCAGCACTAGCCGCAGCATCGGCACCTGCATCCGCGCCGGCTGCGCCGCCAGGGCCGGGCCTGGGATCGCAGGCTGCCGGCGCGTCGGGGCCGAGGCCCTACATCCCGATTTCCAGCGAGTTGGCCGGGCCGCCTTCAAAACAGCCGGCACCGCCGCCGAGCGTGTGCGCCCAGCAACTGCAGGCGGCCAAGCAGAATGACTACACCGTTAGCATGGGAGGCGCCGACTATTACGAGACGGACGCGTCGGGCAAAGCGGTCCTAGATAGCAGCGGCAAGCCTACGCTCCTGAACTTTGCGGGTTCAAGCGGGACATTCGATATTGAGTACTCGCCTTCAACCACGCAGTTGAGCGCCACCGTCATCATTAAAGTCTTGCTGAAGGATCAGTATCTGCTCGATGCCAGCGGGCAGGTCGCGATGGACGCGGCCGGCAAGCCCAAGTCGATTCCGTTCAACACCAACGGCATTGCCCCGGGCGTCAAGCTGAAGCCCGTCAATCGCACAGGCGGCCTGGGTAGCGTCGCGGGTTTTCAGAAGCGGATCGAGAGCCGGCTGAACGAGAACAACTACTACATGCGACCGAAGGCCTGCCCCCGCGGCGGTGCGTGCACGTGCAAGGTAGCTATCGCCCTGAATGTGAAGTTCGTCGACACCGGCAGGTCTCACAAGACCATCAATCTGTATCCGACTACCAGCCGCCCCGACGCCGAGAACTGGGGTGAAGTACAGGTGTCCTGGGACACGTCTACGCAGTGGTTCAAGCCGATCGAAACACAGAACGCGATCGCGCATGAGACGGGGCACCTGTTCGCCTGGCCGGACGAATACTTCGTGGGTGGGGGGACGGTCTACAAGGGCTACATCAATGCGCAGAAACTCGTCGATGTGCAGATGAGCCAGTTGACCGACAACTGGCAGCGATCTACCGATACGAATCTGATGGGCCAAGGCATGTATAGCGCCGCGCCTGCGATAGCGAAGTACTACATGTATGGCTTTCGCGACTGGTTCAAAGATCGAACCGGCATCGAATGGGAAGTGTTGAAATGAACCGGATAGCTTTGATGGCGTTGGTTTCCGTTGTGCTTTTCGGCGTGACGGAAATGGCAAGCGGTAAAGATCCCTCCGATTCTTTCGAGATTCGCAGTGGGCAAGGCGAGATCAATCCCGCTCCACCGATGATCGTCATGGTCGAGGAAGGTAAGATTGTGTTCTATGCGCGTGGGCGCAGCATGAGCGCCTTACCCGAAACCGCGTATGTTGGGATCGGCAAATATGTGTTGGATGTGGACGAGCATACCGGGCAACAAATCGACTCCGTGAAGGAGGCTTTGAGCAGCCGTACCTTTGCGCCGGAGCATGGTTTGGGGCATGGCCCAGTGCTCGATTTTTCGTTCGAGAAGAACGGCAGGCACTATCAAGGCGAATATAACTATCAATTGGGCGAAGCATTCAACAATAAGCTTTACCCACTTTATCAAATTGCCGACAAGGTCTTGAAGAACGGCCACTCTGAAATCAATCTCCATCCGGTCTTTACTGCGCATTCAGACGCAGGCGGGTTCGTTCTCGAGCTGACGTTCGGCAATGACGGAGAAAAGGACATCAGAATCGCGGGACCTGACACGTGGTCGCCTGACCTCGCACGCCCAGACCAACGGAACGTGCAGATCAGCGCGATCAACGACGTGGGTACCAGCTTCTGTGTTCGTCTGGTGAGCCGATATCTGAGCGAAGCATCGCGACGCTATGCGAAAGAAATCACGGTGAAGCCAGGCGAGCCGGTGACCTTGGCGTTCTCGGTCCCTTACTCCGCCGTTACCTTCAGCGACGCGTCTTCTTCGAGGAGGATCACCTCAGGAAGCTATCGGTTTATCGGTGAGATGACGGTCGATGTTCTCGCGCCGGCCGTGGTGAGCGGCAAGATTTACACGCCAATGAAAGCCGTGCCTGCAATCTATCTGCAAGCGCAGATATCTCACTTCGGCCCGTACCGTCGCAGCGATTTTGAGGCATAGAGAAATGGTCACGACTCTGAATATCACGCAAGCGTCGCCGGGCGGCCGGTCGCAGCGCAACATGTATGACTTTCGCGATCGGTTCGAAGGCAGACCCGCAATCGAATGGGAAGTGTTGAAATGAACCGAGCAGCTTTGATGGCATTGGTTTCCGTGTTTCTTTTCGGAGTAACAGAAATGGCGAGCGGTAAAAATCCTTCCGACTCTTTCGTGATTCGAAACGGGCCAGGCACGATCAACCCCGCTCCGCCGATGATTATCAGCGTCGAGAACGGCAAGGTTTCGTACTACGCGCGCGGGCGCGACGTCAGCGTCTTACCCGCAACCACGTATACGGGAATCGGCAAATATGTGCTGGCTGTAGACAAGGCAACCGGGCAACAGATCGACTCGCTGAAAGAGGCCTTGAGCAGCCGTACCTTTGCCCCTGTGCGTGGTATGACCGGCCGTCCCATGCTGGCCTTTTCGTTCGACAAGGACGGGCAACACTATGAGGGCGAATACGACTTTAAGGTTGGCGAAGCGTTCAACACCCGGCTCGATCCGTTCTTTGAGATTGCCGACAAGGTCTTGAAGAGCGGCCACCCGGAGATCAATCTCCATCCGGTCTTTACTGTGCACTCGGGCGGAGACGGATTCGTTCTCGAGTTGACGTTCGGCAATGACGGGCAGAAGGATATCAGCATCGCAGGACCTGACGCATGGTCGCCCGATCTCGCGCGTCCCGACCTACAGAACGTGCAGATCGGCGCGATCAATGGCGCGGGTACCAACTTCTACGTTCGCCTCGTCACCCGGTACCTGAGCGACGCATCGCGACGCTATGCCAAAGAGATCACTGTGAAGCCGGGCGAGCCGGTCACCCTGGCGTTCCTGGTTCCGTACTCCGCCATTGCTTTCAGCAACACCTCTGCCTCGCGTCGAGTCACGCCAGGAAAGTATCGGTTCACCGGTGAGATGACGGTCGACGTTCTCGCGCCCGCCGAGATGCAAGGAAAGGTCTACACGCCAATGAACGACGTGCAGTCGATCGAGCTAAAAGCGCAGTGATATCTCGCTGCGGGCCGTATCGTCGCAGTGATTTTGAGGCATTGAGAAATGATGACGACTCTGGATATTCGACAGGCACTGCTCAGCGGCTGGTCACAGCAGAACCGCTTCTTGTGGCTGACCACGTCATTGGGCGCCCAGGCGCTGGTGGCCGAAAGCCTGCAAGGGTGGGAAGCGATCGACCACGGCGGTTTCCGGTTCCAGGTGACCGCGCTGTCCGAGCGTCCCGGCTTGCCTCTCGCCCAGCTGATCGGTGCTCCGGTGCTGGCCGAGTGGCTGGCGGCCGAGGGCAGCGACGGGCGTCGCCCATTGCACGGCCATGTCGTAGCGGCGGAGCTCGTCGGCTACAACGGTGGTCTGGCCCGCTACCGCCTGGTGGTGGAGCCTTGGCTCGCGTTGCTGCGTCAGCGTGTGGACAGCTACAACTATCAGGACGCGAGTGTTATTGACATCAGCGAGCAGATTTTTGGCTACCACACACGCGGCGCGGTGGCTCCCGCGTGGCGCTGGGCATTGGGTGATCGTTCGAAATACCGCAAGCGCAGTCTCACTGCGCAAGCCGGTGAATCCGATTTCGATTTCCTCGAGCGTCTGTGGGCGGAAGAAGGCATCTTCTATTGGTTCGAGCATGAGGGAGACGCCGATTCCTCGAGCTTCGGCAAACACACGCTCGTGCTGGCGGATTCGAACCAGCGCTTCACGCCGGACAATCCCGAGATCATCGGTTTTCACCAGACGAGCGACGGCGACCCGCAAGGGAGCATTCAACACTTCATGCCGGCGCGGCGTTGGCGCATCGGCAGTGTCGTGCGGGCCAGTTGGGATCACCGGAGCCTGTCGACCCGGCCTACCGGGGCACAGGCGAACGGCGCCGTGGTTCCTGGTGTGGACCGGGACGTCGCGGGCCCCTATGCGTTCCAGACGGGTTCAGTCGGCGATCAGCGCGCGCAACAGCAATTGGATGCCCAGCGGGTCGCCGCCTTGCGCAGCGAAGGGGCAAGCACCCGCAGAGATTTGCGGCCCGGCCTGCGCTTTGCGATCAGCCAGCATCCGACGCTGAGTGCATCGGATGCGTTTATCTGCCTGCGTGTGCAACATGAAGCCCGCGCGAACATCGACGCGAATGTTCATAGCGCGATCTCGCAGCGACTCGGCACGATACCGCCGATGCGCGACGTGGATACGAGCGCGCGGGGCATGGCGACGGCGTTGCATGCAGCGCTCGACGCCGGCACCCACGACAGCCGGCCATTGACGGACGGCGATTCGGTTTATCGAAACCGCTTTCTCGCTCTGCCAGCCACCCAGAGTTATCGTCCACTCGCGGATGCCGGCCATGGCGCTCGCGCTCATCCCGTTGCAGTCGCGCAAGGCGCGCAAACGGCGATCACGGTCGGCGCGGGCAATCCCGTCCATACCGACCGGGACCACCGGATCCGGATTCAGCACCACGCGCAGCGAGGGCAAAACGCCGCCAGCCGTGAAGATCATCCGCACGCGGCCAATGCGCCTGCCGATCAAGGGGCCGGCACCTGGACGCGGATGCTGACCCCGATCGGCGGCGACAACTGGGGCGGGGTGAATGTCCCGCGTGTTGGGCAAGAGGTGTGGACCGAATGGCTGGAGGGTCAGCCCGACCGCCCGGTTGCGGTAGCGGCGCTCTACAACGGCCAAGGCAATGCCGATGCCCAGCACAATGCCCAGGCCGGCGGCCCGAGCAGCAGTACGGGCAACGCCGCGGCCTGGTTTGCGGGCAATGGGCATCCGGCTGCGCTGACCGGCTTCAAGACGCAGAACATGAGTTTGAGCCAGCAGGGCACGGGGGGCTATCGTCAGTTTCTCCTCGACGACTCGGCAGGCCAGTCCGCTGCGCATCTGTACACGACCGATCACAACAGCGGCCTGACGCTTGGACATATCAAGCAGATCCAGGACAACCAGCGGCAGGCCGATCGCGGGTACGGCGCCGAATTGAAGACCGACGGTGCCGGTGCGCTGCGCGGCGGCTCAGGCATGTTGATCAGCTCTGCACCAGGCGTGAGCCAGATGGACGCCGTGGCGTCCAGTCAGGTGCTTGTGCAGAGTCAGCAGCTAGTGCAGCGTCTTGCCGATACCGCGCTCACGGATCAGGCAGAGTTGGGAGCAGCGCCCTCTTCGGCTGCGACACCCAGCGCGGCGGATACCGCGACGCAAAGTGCTGCGTCCGGTCAGACGTCGCAATTGGCCGCGGCCAAGGGTATTGCGCAAAGTCACGATGCTCTCGGCGGTGTGCGGCAAAGCGGCGCCGCGGGCGAGGGCGGCGGCAGCGGGAGCGCCATTGCATGGAGTCGTCCGCATCTGCTTGCTCATGGCGAGCAAGGCGTCGCAGCAGTGTCCGCGAAGAGTCACGTGTGGGTGTCGGGCACGGAGACTGTGCTCAGCGCGGGACAAGATTTGCAACTGACGGCGAAAGGCAAGACCAGCGTGGTCGCCAATCAGGGCATCGCGCTCTATACACAAGGCATAGCCGGCACCGGGCGGCCGGTCTCCGGCCAAGGCATCGCGCTGCATGCCGCGACGGGTTCGGTGAGCGTGCAGGCGCAGAACGGCGGGACGCTTAGCGCTTCGGCACAGAAGGCCGTGACGCTGGCCAGCGCGCAGTCCGGTGTTAGCCTGCAAGCGCCGAAACGCGTGTTGCTCAATGCCGCCAAAGCGTATCTGAAAATGGAGGGCAATGGCATTGAGGTGGGGGCGCCTGGCACCGTCGAGTTTCATGCTGCAAGCCACACGCTCACCGGACCGAAAAGCGCGCAAGCCCAGGCCGAACTGGCGCGAAGCGAACCCAAGCTTTGCGAGTTCAAAGCCCGTGGTGCCGACGCGATCGGCGCCGGCACCATGAATGCGTCCTGATATGGTTACGCCGTCCCTAAACGAAGCTACCCTGCGGACGTATCCGTACGCGCTGATCAATCCTCTGCAGGTGGATGAGGCCGAGTGGAGCGATCTGCCCTCTGAGCCGGTTGTGCCTCAGCGATTCAAAGGGCAAGCCGAACTCTTCCCCCGGCTGGTCGAATTGCACCGCATGGACGAACTCGCGCGCGTTGATCTATCGGGCCGCGCTCAACGTTGGGAAGCAGAATGCGGCACCCCCTATTTTTGCTCACTGCTGCAAACGCAAGCCGATCCGGACAGGGTGCGCGACCATCTGGCGAGGCAGATGACGCAATACCATCACGCCCGCCGTGCATACGACATCGTCCGCCTGTACGATCCGCGGGTCTTGTGGCATCTCGACTGGCTCCTTGAGCCTTCGCAGTGGGAAAGCTTGCTGGGCCCTCTGCAGCGCTGGACGTGGCCCGTGTTCGACGGGTCCTGGCAGTCTCGCGAACACGCACCGGAGACCGCCGATGCCCAGTCGCGGCTACTCTTTTCTCCTCGGCAATGGGACACGCTGCTGAGGTTCGGCGACATCAACGAGACGTTGAAGCGCTTGAGGCGCAATGCGCCCGATCTTCCGAATGACGCCGCACTCGCCCGGCGGATCGACGCCGCTCTCGACAGGGCGTGGACGGTGCATCGTTTGAGCGAATCCAGCGATCGCCAGCTTTATGCGGAACAGGCTGTCCGTTTTCATCCCGATATCCATGCCCATCAGGAATTGCGGGCCTGCCTCGCTCTCGCGCTTAGCGGGGAGCTCACCTATGTGGGCGCTTGCCGTCATCTGGACGAAGCGGCCATGCACCGTATAAGCAGTGAAATAGAACAATTGAAGGAGCGCACATGACTGCCGCCACCACCCCGCCGGTCCAAACCTGTCCGTTCTGCGACAGAAGCGGCTTGCCGATTCTTCCGCTGCGCTACGCTGTGGCGCGTACCGACCTCGGAGGGAAGGCGCCGGACATCGTTGCTCCGTTCAATGCCGGCAAGGTGGCTTTACCCGGCGAGAGTGCCAAATACACGCTGCGTATTTTGCGGCCTGGCTATCTCTACGTGTTTGACGAAGTCAGAGGCGAGTGGGGCGCATATATCGTGAACAGTCAGGGACTGCTCTATCATTTCGATATCCATGCGAAGGTGCCGCCGCAGGTTCCGGATAAAACTTTTAACGAAGCTTGCGTCCGCAAAGCCGATCCATATCTGGCGCGCTGTATCACGGTCAAGGATGCGGCCCAGGCGGGGAATATCTGGCTGGCATTTTCCGACGTAATGTGGACAGAAAATGTACTGGCTGCGCACTCGGAAGCCGCCTATCGCAAGAGACACATGCGCTGCATCAACATGGCCGACGTGCGTGCACAAAAGGCGGCTGCGCACATGGATACGTTCAGTAAGCTCAAGAACGTGGCCGAATTCACGAAAGTACTCAAGCCGGATACCGAAGCAACGAACGCTCGCGACGCGCTCGCCAAACAAGCCGCCGCGCTTGAGCAGCAACTCAAACAGATGAAGCAGGCGCGCACGGCGCAGCCTTTGCATGGGGCTGCGGCGCACGCTGAACAGAAGCAGGAGGCTGACGTACAGGCACGCCTCGCTGAATTGAAACAGAATATGGCCGGTACATGGCTACCCGAAGTGACGATCATATCGGATCGTGCGCTGGGCTTTTCGCAGCAACCTCTCAACTTTCTGGGCGATCAGGCTAAAGGTTTGATGGAATGGGGAAAGCAGGTGGCTAAACCCTATGAAGCTGTTATGGTCGCCGTCCCCGATCCCGCCGGCATTGCCGCTGAACTGGCGCTGCTCATGCGCATACGCATGCAGGCGTTCATGCGTGACGAGCGCAACGATAAGGACCGGCCCCGCAAGACTGCTTTGTCCGGCGTTATCGAGCAGATTCGAGACGCGATCCGGATTCAGGCTGAGCAAGATTTCATCGAAGATCGGGAAAAGCGTGCTCAGCGCGACGAGTCGGGTTACTCGATGTCTGCCGGGTTGATGGGAGGAATGCAGGTACCAGGCAACTCAGCGCTGGCAGCAATGGATCGCGCCATCACGCCGGACCAATTACGCAAGGCCGGTGACAACGAATGGAAGAAGTACGACGATCTATATTTCGACACGCAACGTACCGATTGGCAGAATAGCTTCAATGCCTCGCTACAGACCTTCGACCAAAACGTCATCGGTCCGCTCGCGCTAGCTCATCGCGACTTGATCAAGGGTGACCGATTCTTCAACTACTTCGACTGCAATTTCGACAGCACAGTCGTAGCTAGCGGCGTCGTCTACACGATCGTGTTCGGTCAGTGTATTGCCGGTACGCAGGATAAGACATGTAGTGCGGATGTTTATAACGAATGGCTTCAGGGCGATCTGAACGACAAGCGCAATATCCTGTTGCGTGCGCTTTGTTTGCATCAGGATACGCAGGCAAAAGCGATCCAGAGCGCCGCTCAAAATTCCGTGGCATGGGCAGAGCTGCCGTGGGACAAACTGATGGGCATCGGAAAGGCGACTTTCGATCAGCTGCTCGAAGCTCAGAAGGACGAAATCGGCCGCCTTGCGAGTGTGGTTTCAGGCGCCATTACCGCGACTTTGAAGAAGGTGGGCGAGAGTCAGAAAATTTTTTCCGGACTCGTCGCACTCGGGGTCATGGCGCGCAAGCCCTATGTACTGGTGACGATTGAAGGCGGGAAGAAAGCGTTTCGCGCGTCGCTCATCAAGAATATGCTGAAGCTGAGCGGTAAGGCGAAATCGATACCCGCGAACAAGATGGAAAAGGCGGTTGCCGATGAACTGCGGCGCCAGGAGATATGCGGCGTCGATACCAAGGGCAGTGACAAAAAAACCTGGCTATTGATGATCGACCCGGATGAAGTCCGCAACATGCCCAAGAACCTGAGCGTCGACGAGCAGGCGAAGTGGCTTGCGAAGAGCATCCGAACGCCGGAGCAAGTCGACGAACTGAATCTGGCTAACTACCGCGAAGCGGTTGCTCGGGGAAGCGAACGCATCAAGGTGAATATCCCCTTTACCTTCGCGGTCCTGGCTTTGCTGGCGAACGGTTGGGCCATGCATTCCATCATGCAGGGGGAAGAGGACGCGCTAACCGTACACAAGGATGAGATGCTGCGCCGGGTCTATACGCAGGGGTTGGCAATTTTTGGTGCCGTGGCGGATGCCATTGAAGGCGGACTCACCAGGTTGTCGGTTTCCGGCGTACGGCTCGGTCAGGCAACCATGAAAGCCGGTGCTGAGATATTCGGTGTGGTAGGCCGCATAGTGGGCGTCGGGGCCGGGATATTGATGGCCGCATGGGACGGATGGCGAGCGTACGAGGAACATAAGGCCGGTCACAACGGCGCTGCAGCAGCCTACGGGGTCTCCGGGTTGTTGGGGGCCGCCGCCACGATGCTGTTGTTCATCGGTTGGACTGGCTGGGGCCTGCTGGTTGTCGGCCTGATGGTTATCTGGGCGTTCGTGATGACATTGCTCGTCAACAACAAGATCCAGGATTGGCTGGAGTTGACGTATTGGGGGAAAACAAAGCAGGGCAAGTATCAAACCATGGAGATAGAAATGCAGCAACTGGACGTGGCAACGAAAGGTTAATGATGGAGTACACCGGCCTCATCAATAAGTACAAAGTCAATCGCCCGCTCACGGACGAAGAGCGTCAGAACCGCCTCGATCCCGCGAAGCGCCTGGACGTTTCGCCGAATTATTTCAGCTCCACGATCAGGATAAATAGCCGCTACCTGGAAGTCACGGATAAGTACTACGGCTGGAAAGGCGCATTGACGTTGGTGGCGGGTATCTTGACCGTCATTTGCCTATTCATAGCGGGAATCGGCGCGGACATCTTCTTTGTCGATGGATTGCTGGGCAATCCCGCCGATCGCCCCGGAAACCTTGTCTTTGGCGCGATTCCGTTGCTGCTAGGCATCTGTCTGATTGCAGTTTTCCTCTGGCTCATTTCCAGGGAGTGCTTTCGATACACGCACTACCCGATTCGCCTCGACCGGGAGCGTCGGGTGGTACATGTGTTCCGGCTGGACGGAACCGTGCTGTCCGTTCCATGGGATAAGGTTTTCTTCGCTCTAGGCCGGGGTAATCGCCCGTTTGGCATTCAGACATGGGATGTGCGCGGACATGTTCTCGATGACGATGGCGTAACCGTGGTCGAGACATTCTGTTTTGCGCTGGCGTGGCCGGTGAAAGAAGAGCTTTACCGGTATTGGGAATATGTCCGGCGATATATGGAGGATGGTGCGGCGGCGATCATACCGTGTACGCCGGCGTATCTACCCATTTCCGATCGGCGTGAGACATGGCGATTTGGTTTGTTGCGACTCGCCTTGAATTTGCCCGGTCAGACTTTTGTGCAGATACTGTTGTCGCCTGCCCTTCTGCTGTTCTCCTTTGCGCGATGGTTCGCGATGCGTGGCTGCAGAATTCCGGTCTGGCCAAAGAGTATTGAGGACGTGTGTGTGGTCGATCCTGGCGATTCTTGTGCAAAGGATGCGCGGTCGAATCCTCCGGAGCTTTGGAAAGCGATGTAGCGCGGGCGTCAAACCCTCCCCTCTTAGTCATCACCGTTCATTGAGGGGAGGACGACACAACCTATTCGAGCGGAGACGCCTCGAATGCCCTGCCCCCTGCCGTAAGACCGATCCGATTAGTTGCCTCCAACCGTCTGAGAAAGACATCGCCCGAAGAGATTTTGAAATGCAAAGCGATCTTGCCAGCTTGCGCGACCTCGTTCGTCAGTTTGCGGATGAACGTGACTGGGACAAGTTTCACACGCCGAAGAATCTGGCGACGGCATTGAGCGTCGAGGCGAGTGAGCTACTGGAGCCGTTTCAGTGGTTAACCACCGGAGGCAAGAGCGAGCTGGATGAAGACAAGCAAACCGCCATTCGCCACGAAATGGCGGATGTGTTGCTGTACCTCGTTCGCCTGGCAGACAAGCTTGATGTCGATCTGTTTCAGGCCTGTTTGGAAAAGATGGATATCAATCGGACGAAGTATCCCGCTGACAAGGTTCGGGGAGATTCGCGTAAGTACTCCGATTACCAGGACTGAAAGTCAAACTTTCGCGTAACTGGTCAGCTCATGAACTCGCTTATTGTGCTATGTGCTCAAGGCTCGACTGGACTGAGCCCGGGTAGCAGGCAGAAGATGTGCGGAAGAGGCGCAGACAATGACGCTCAGGATTGTCGGTTTCTACGCTATACCCGAAGTCGGCATCGACGATATAAGTGTCGCGCCACGCGAGGTCTTGTGTCCGTCAAAGGCCGCCTGTTTTCCGTCGACGGTCACATTGGGATCCCCTTCCACAATCACGCAGGCCTGATGTCCCGCGATGGGACATACACACATGTCGCCGATTCGCGCGACTGGTCTGCCCATGACCTCACTCATTGTGCTGCCAGTCGTCACCCGGCCGCCATGACTGGTTGCGTCCCCCACACGAATGATGCCGCGCATCCGACCCGCTCCTAGTACGAGTAGCCCTGCTGTTTATAATCCGTGTCATGACGACGCCCCCACCACGGAAGATAAGCGTTGTTCTCGCCGCGGGCGCGAAACCAGTCCTGATCCGCAACGATGGGCGTGAGTTTAGACGGTGGTGAGACCACGACCGCAACCGGATGGTCTGGATCCGTTGTCCCTGCAACAAGTACGCTGCCGCCGAGATGGTTTGCGCGCGCGATTGCCAGCGCCACATTTGTCAGCGCGCTACCCGCGCCCATATCTCCAAGCAATCCCGCCGTATTGAACGTCTGTTTCTGATAGTCGAACTCAGGCAAGTTCTCCGTTAACGTACGCGACAGAGAACCGACACGTTCAGACGCCGAATCCGAGCCTTTCCCCGCATCGTGGATGATGTATTGAATATCATCCAGATTTCTTCCGGCGTTTTGCGCTGCGACCTCAATGGTCGATTTCCACGCCTGTACAGCGCGCGTCGTGCCTGCCTTTGCTTCGAAATCCTTTACATTGCCCGTTGCCGCCCGACCGATCCACGCGAGTGGTTCGCGCTCGGTTTTCAATTCAGGTCCAGCAAGAATCAGCAACACCAGGTTCTCATTGATTTGACGAAACTTCGGCGGGTAGCTGGGGGCGTCCCAGTTCATCACCCAGACGCTCTGCTG
>NZ_MCAS01000018.1 GCF_003610895.1 Paraburkholderia fungorum | reverse complement strand
ATCGTGCCGGTGGCAGACCGTCTGCCGCTGAATGGATGCGCCTGTAGTTATAAAAGTCGTCGATGTAGGCCCCGATGTCGCGTTCCGCATATGCGTGGTCGGGGTACCCTTTATCGTCGATCCATTCGCTTTTGAGACTTCTAAAGAAGCGCTCCACCGGCGCGTTATCCCAGCAGTTCCCCTTTCTGCTCATGCTCTGGATGATGCCGTTTGCCTTCAGCTCGTTCACGAAGTGCGCGCTGGTGTACTGGCATCCCTGATCCGAGTGGAACATCAGGCCCGGTGGCGGCCGTCGATGCTCGCGCGCCTGCTGCAAAGCCCTGATAACCAGTACCGTATCGGGCAGTTGCGCAAACGCCCAGCCGACGATACGGCGTGAATACAGATCCATCACGATGGCCAGATAGGACCAGCCCTGAAGCGTTCTCACGTACGTAATATCGCCCGCCCATACCTGATTGATCGACGACGGCTCGAACCGACGCTCAAGCAGGTTGGGAGCCACCAGCGCTTCACCGTCAGTCTTGCGATAACGGTGCGTTCGTCGTCGCGCCACCGCCAGTTGTGCCTCGCGCATCAGCGATCGGGCACGGTAACGCCCGATCGCGTGGCCTCGCTGCTGCAAGGCCTGAGCCATTCTGCGACTGCCATAGCTGGCGCGGCTTTCGCCGTGAATTTCGCGCACCGCCTTGAGCAGCGCGGGCGCAGCAGCAACTCTGGCGGGCCGTGTGGAAACGGCGTAATAGCTGCTTCGAGGCACCTTCAGCAGCTCGCACATCACGCTCACCGGCCAGGCCTTCTTCAGCGAATGGATCACTTCGATGAGCGATCCATTTCCTTGACGAAGAAGGCCGTGGACTTTTTTAGGATCTCGCGCTCCCTTTCGAGCTCGATCACCCGCGCCTCCAGTTCCCGGATGCGTCGCTGGTCGGCCTTGACCTGAATCTCAGTGCGCGGCGGCTCAGCCTGTTCGGCCCGCCACTGCGCAACCCATCGCCGCAAGGCCGTGTCTCCTACGCCCAGCGCCTCACAGGCCTTGGAGAATGAATAGCCCTGGGCAACCACCAGTTGCACCGCTTCAGCCTTGAATTCGTCAGTTATGTTCCGTCTGCTCATCTCTCACCTCAGTTGGAGAATTATCCCCTTTAGAGGTGTCCAGGACCATTGGACCACTACAACCTACTTTTCTTTGCCGGCCGCAAAGAAAAGATAGGCAAAAGAAAGCGGCTTAAACCGCTAATTCTTAAGCGGGTCCCCCGCGCAGTTACGGTAGTGGTGCATCTGGAATCCGTGCTCTCGCACATTCCGCTCCGGTGACAAAGCAGTCATTCTTCCGGCGGCGCTGCGCGCGCCGTAGCGGTACTTCTTCAACTCCCCCCCCCGACTCTCCACCCGCTTGATCGTGCAATCGCCTCGAACGCCGTCGTGCTGTTATCGTTGGCCAGCAACGGCAACGGCAACGGCAACGGCAACGGCAACGGCAACGGCAACGGCAACGGCAACGGCAACGGCAACGGCAACGGCAACGGTACCCGTGTCGATCTTCGCTTTGCTCCTTGCTTTCCACTCGAGGCTCGCGCCGTGTGGATATCGGCGTGTTCCGTTTGTCTTCGGCGCGCTTCGGACGCTAGTTGCGTTGCGCTTGTGTGCCCGTGCGCTTTGCCCATGCCGCCGTTGCAGCGGCATAGAAACCTTCAAGCGTCGTGTATTCGTGGGCGCCCATCTCAAGTCCCAAATGTCGTGCGGCTGCGCTCAGGGCCTCAAGTGGCTTGTTGTTGTCCAGCGCGGTCGCGCCGTTTTGCTTGCTGAGCTTCTCGCCGAGATCGTTCGTGACCACCGGTACGTGCAAATACACCGGTGTGGGTACACCAAGGCAACGCTGCAGGTAGATCTGGCGGGCCGTTGAGTCCATCAAGTCCGCGCCTCGCACGATGTGCGTAATGTTCGCGTCCGCGTCGTCGACCACTACCGCCAGTTGGTATGCCCACTGGTCGTCGGCGCGTCTCAGGACAAAATCGCCGACCTCGGTGGCCAGGTTCTGCGTCTGCTCGCCCTGCCAGCGGTCCTCAAATGTGATCACCGCAGGATCGCCGTCAGGTACGCGCAGGCGCCACGCGCGCGCGGGTTTGCCATGCAGGCCGTCGCGGCAGGTGCCGGGATAGGCGAGCGTTGTGTTGCGCATGTGTGCATGCAGCAGCGAGTCCGCAATCTCCCGGCGCGTGCAGCCGCATGGGTAGGCCAGGCCGGCAACCTTCAGTTGTTCAAGCGCTTCCTGGTAACGCGCCGTACGATGGCTTTGCCAGACGGGCGGCTCGTCGGCATGCATGCCGAAACGCTCGAGGGTCGACAGAATGTCTTCAGCCGCGCCAGGCACGGTGCGAGGTCGATCAATGTCTTCGACGCGCACGAGCCACTCACCACCCCGCGCGCGCGCGTCCAGCCAGCTTGCGAGCGCGCTTACCAGCGAACCAAAATGCAAAGGCCCAGTAGGCGATGGCGCGAAGCGTCCACGATAGGTCATGGGTTCGATCAGGGTGCTGATGCGCAAATACGATGAACAAGCGAGGGGCCTATGCCGCGCAGCCTTGAATCCGGATGGCGGCCTGCCGCAACGTGACGGCGCCCGCCTGCTGCAACCGCCCGCATCACGCGGTGCGCGCCGCCTTGCTGTCCGGATGGCATTCCGGACACGTCTTGCCCGCCACGTACATCGGCGATTGTTGCGCCTCGGGTGTCACCACCGCGCGGCAGCCGAAGCATTGCGCGGTTGCGGTCGGCTCCAGTTGCGGATTCAGCGCGGTGCGGTAGTCGAAGACGAAGCAGTCGCCGTGATAATGCGCGCCGCCGACTTCTTCGAAATACTTCAGGATGCCGCCTTCGAGTTGGTACACGTTCTCGATGCCGACTTCCTTCATGTGGATCGCCGCTTTCTCGCAACGAATCCCGCCCGTGCAGAACGACACGACCGTCTTGCCTTCGAGATCGGCGCGATTCTGTTCGATGACTTCGGGAAATTCGCTGAATTTCGTAATGCGGTAGTCGAGGGCGTCGTCGAACGTGCCGACGTCCACTTCGAACGCGTTACGCGTGTCCAGCATCACGACGGGGCGGCCTTCGTCGTCATGGCCGCGGTCGAGCCAGTTTTTCAGCGTGGGAGCGTCGACGAACGGCGCGCGGCCAAGCTCCGGCCGGATGGCCGGTTTTTTCATCGTGATGATCTCGCGCTTGAGTTTCACCAGCATGCGGGTGAACGGCTGCTTGTCCGACAGGCTTTCCTTGAACTGCAGATTGACGAACTTGCCTTCGAACAGCGCGTCGTGACGGATGTAGTCGATGAACGCGTTCGTGGCTTCGCGCGAGCCCGCGACGAACAGATTGATGCCTTCCGGCGCCAGCAGGACCGTGCCGCGCAAGCCGAGCGTATTGCAGCGCTCGGTAACGAACGGGCGCCATGCGGCGGTGTCTTCGATAGTCGCGAAATGATACGCGGCGAGATTGACGATACTCATGTGTGTCCAGCGGTAAATAGTGCCCAGTGGTGCCCGGCGGCGCGGAAAATGGGGCGCATTGAAACGCCTGCATTCAAACTCCATGCGGCGCGGCCACGTCGAAAAGGGCGAAACCCCTATTATCCCTCAAGCTGGCGTTTTGGCCGACTCGGCCGAATGGCTAACCCTTTGCGGCAGCGCAAATCGCCTGCACGACGCCGGTGTAGGGTGCGCGCGTGTTTCCGTCCTAAGCCGAACGGCTAACGCGTGGTTTTGGCCTGAAAACTCCGGAAGTGTGGAGTTACAATGTCGCCCATGTCAGATCCCCGCTTCGTTCATCTTCGCGTCCACTCCGAATTCTCGATTGCCGATGGCATCGTGCGTCTTGACGACATCGTCAAGGCCGCGGCCAAAGACGGTCAGGGTGCGCTCGCCCTTACCGACCTCGGCAACGCGTTCGGCCTCGTCCGTTTTTACAAGGAAGCCCGCGGCAAAGGGGTCAAACCCATTGCCGGTTGCGACGTCTGGATCACCAATCCGGACGACCGCGACAAGCCTTCGCGTTTGCTGCTGCTGGTCAAGAATCGGCGCGGCTATCTGAATCTGTGCGAGCTGCTCAGCAAGGCATCGCTCACCAATCAATATCGCGGTCGTGCGGAAGTCGAAGCCGGCTGGCTCGAATCCGGCCTGGGCGAAGGCCTGCTCGCCTTGTCGGGCGCGCAGCAGGGCGATATTGGCCTCGCGTTCGCGGCCGGCAACGAAGAATCAGCCAAACGCAACGCGTTGCATTGGGCGAAGGTGTTCCCTGATGGCTTCTACATCGAACTGCAACGGTGCGGTCAGCCGGGCGGCGAGCAGTACGTGCAGCAGGCGGTGGCGCTCGCGGCGGCGCTGAAGTTGCCGGTGGTGGCCACTCACCCCATGCAATTCATGACGCCGGACGATTTCACTGCGCACGAAGCGCGCGTGTGCATTTCCGAAGGCGACATCCTGGCGAATCCGCGCCGTTCCAAGCGCTTCACGTCCGAGCAGTATTTCCGCACGCAAGAAGAGATGACGGGGCTGTTCGCGGATATTCCGTCCGCGCTCGCCAATAGTGTCGAAATCGCCAGGCGCTGCAATCTGACGCTCGAGCTCGGCAAGCCGAAGCTGCCGCTCTTTCCGACGCCCGACGGCATGTCGCTCGACGACTACCTCGTGCAACTATCGAAAGAGGGCCTCGAAAAGCGGCTCGAACAGTTGTATCCGGATACGGCCGAACGCGAGGCGCAGCGCGAAACGTATTACCAGCGCCTCGAATTCGAGTGCGGCACCATCATCAAGATGGGCTTTCCGGGCTACTTCCTGATCGTTGCCGACTTTATCAACTGGGCCAAGAACAACGGTGTGCCGGTCGGGCCGGGCCGGGGTTCGGGTGCGGGTTCGCTGGTCGCCTATGCGCTCGGCGTGACCGACCTCGATCCGCTGCGCTACAACCTGCTGTTCGAACGTTTCCTGAATCCGGACCGGGTTTCGATGCCCGACTTCGACATCGACTTCTGCCAGCACGGCCGCGATCGTGTGATTCAGTATGTGAAGGACAAGTACGGTGCGGATGCCGTATCGCAGATCGCCACCTTCGGCACCATGGCGGCGAAAGCCGCGGTGCGGGATATCGGCCGTGTGCTCGATCTGGGCTACATGTTCACGGACGGCATCGCCAAGCTGATTCCGTTCAAGCCGGGCAAGCACGTCACCATCGCGGACGCGATGAAGGAAGAGCCGCTGCTGCAGGAGCGCTTCGACAACGAAGACGAAGTGCATCAGCTGCTCGAACTCGCGCAGCGCGTGGAAGGCCTCACGCGTAACGTCGGTATGCACGCCGGCGGCGTGCTGATCGCGCCCGGCAAACTGACCGATTTCTGTCCGCTCTACACGCAGGGCGACGAAAGCGGCGTTGTGAGCCAGTACGACAAGGACGACGTCGAAGCCGTCGGCCTCGTGAAGTTCGACTTTTTGGGCCTTACTACGCTGACCATTCTGGATTGGGCCGAGCGCTATATCCGCCGTCTCGATCCTTCGAAGAAAGACTGGTCGCTCGCGCAGGTGCCGCTCGACGACGCGGCGTCGTTCTCGATCCTGAAGAAGGCGAACACGGTCGCTGTGTTCCAGCTGGAAAGCCGCGGCATGCAAGGCATGCTGAAAGACGCCCAGCCTGACCGTTTCGAGGACATCATCGCGCTGGTCGCGTTGTACCGTCCGGGCCCGATGGACCTGATCCCGAGTTTCTGTGCGCGTAAGCACGGCCGCGAAGTGGTGGAGTATCCGGATCCGCGCGTCGAATCTGTTCTGAAAGAGACCTACGGCATCATGGTCTACCAGGAGCAGGTGATGCAGATGGCGCAGATCATCGGCGGCTATTCGCTGGGCGGCGCCGACTTGCTGCGCCGGGCGATGGGTAAGAAGAAGGCCGAGGAAATGGCCGAGCATCGCGAGCTGTTCCGCCAGGGCGCCGCGAAGAACGGGCTGGCCGGCGAGAAAGCGGACGAAATCTTCGACTTGATGGAGAAGTTCGCGGGCTACGGCTTCAACAAGTCGCACGCGGCGGCGTATGCGCTGCTCGCGTACCACACCGCATGGCTGAAGGCGCACCATCCGGCCGAATTCATGGCGGCGAATATGTCGCTCGCCATGGACGACACGGATAAGGTCAAGATCCTGTTCGAGGACTGCCTCACGAACAAGATGGCCGTGCTGCCACCGGACGTTAATCTGTCGGCATACCGTTTCGAGCCGGTCGCGGAAGCGGACGGCAAGCGTTCGAAAACGATTCGCTACGGACTCGGTGCGATCAAGGGCAGCGGCCAGAACGCGATCGAAGAAATCCTGCGCGCACGCGAAGAAGGTCCGTTCATCGACATTTTCGACTTCTGCAACCGGGTCGACCGCCGGATCGTCAATCGCCGGACGGTGGAAGCATTGATCCGCGCAGGCGCGTTCGACACGCTGCACCCGAATCGCGCGCAGCTGATCGCCTCCGTCTCGCTCGCCATGGAAGCCGCCGAACAGGCAAGCGCCAACGCAATGCAGGCAGGTCTGTTCGACATGGGCGACGCGCCGTCGCAGGGGCACGAACTGGTCGACGAGCCGGAATGGCCGGAAAAGAAGAAACTGCAGGAAGAGAAGGCCGCACTCGGCTTCTATCTGTCGGGGCATCTGTTCGATGCGTACAAAGACGAAGTGCGCCGTTTCGTGCGGCAGAAGATCGGCGAACTGAAGGAAGGGCGCGACAAGCTGGTCGCGGGCGTCATCGCATCGCTGCGCACGCAGATGACACAGCGCGGCAAGATGCTGATCGCGTTGCTCGACGACGGCACCGGCCAATGCGAAGTGACCGTCTTCAACGAGACCTTCGAGGCTAACAAGCCGTTCTTCAAGGAAGACGAACTGCTGGTGGTGCAGGGCTCGGCGCGTAACGACGCATTCACGGGCGGCATCCGCTTCACCGTCGATACAGTGATGGATCTCGGCCGCGCCCGTTGCCGTTACGCGGAGGCCGTGAAGGTGCAGATGAACGGCAGTGCGGACGCATCGGCATTGCGGCGCGTACTCGAAGCGCATAGCGCGGGTAAGGACGAACCGCAGGCTGCACCGGCCCCGGCGGCGTCATCGCGTGGTGGGAATGGTGGTGCAGGTGGTGGCCGTAACGGTGGTGGCTATGGCGGCGGTGGCCAGCGCCAGGCCGTGCAGATTCCGAACGGGCTGGCGGTGCAGGTGGTTTATCGCAGCGAGAATGCGCAAGGTGAAATGCGCCTCGGCGACACGTGGCGCGTGAAACCGACCGACGAACTGCTCGCGGCCTTGCGTGGCGAGTTTGCTGGAAGCTCGATCGAGATCGTCTATTGAGGACCGGTATGCCCGCGCGGCGCGCGTGGGCACACCGCTGGCGAGCCCTGGCTACTGGCGCCGCGTCTTCTTTCCTAGCCGCGCCAGCTTCAGAAACCGGTAGTACACCGTTTCCGCATTGAACACCGCGATCATGAAACCCGCGCGGCCGTCGAGAAATCCACGCCGCAGCACATAGGTTCGCACGAAGGCCCAGGCGCCACGCCCGAGCGCCTTGCCGAAACTGCCGCGCTTGCCTGCCGCATGGCGTTGCTGCGCACCCGCTGTCGAATAGGCGTCGAGCTTGCGCAACACGCCTTCGAAGTCTTCGTAGGAGTAGTGCATCAGCTTGCCGGTCAGTCGCTGCGACGGCGTGTCGAACACCAGACGCTCATGCACGAGGTCGTCGGAGAAGCGCGCGGCGCCACGTTTGAAGAGGCGCGGAATCCAGTCCGGATACCAGCCGCTGTGGTGAACCCAGTGGCCGCAAAAGCTCGATAACCGGTCCACCGCGTAGACATCCGCGGTAGGTGCGGCCAGCGCCGCGCGGATCGCCGCAGCCAGTTCCGGCGAGACGATCTCGTCGGCGTCGAGCGAGAGAATCCAGCTGGAGGTGAGCGCATCCACGGCGCGGTTTTTCTGCGGGCCGAAGCCCGGCCAGTCGGTTTGCTCAAGTACGCGCGCACCGTGTGCCCGGGCGATCTCAGCGGTGCCGTCGGTGCTGCCGCCGTCGATCACGACGATCTGATCGGCAAAGGCCACGGCCTGCAGGCATTCGGCCAGTCGCGCCGCCGCGTTTTTGGTGATGATGGCGACGCCGAGAGTGGTTTCTTGCATACCTGAATTGCGTGGAAAGTGCAGGGTGGCGGAATGGGTCGCGCAAAGTATACAGCCCGGCCATGCAACGCGGCCGATCCATAACCGCCGGCCATCATCACCAACCGTTTACAATGCTGTTTTTCGATATTTCGCGTGTCAGGCATTCCGCCCGTTGCGCGAGTGCTGTGCCGCATTCTCAGAGGATTCCTTGAGCGCGAAGCCAACGTTAAGCAAACCCATTGGTTCAGGAGAGGCCTCGTCGCCTGCCGTCGTTTTTCGACGCTTGTGGCCTTATATCAAGCCGCTGATGTGGGTGGTGGTCGGCGCGATCATCGCCATGGCCGTGAGCGCCAGCACTGACGCGGCCATTCCCGCATTGCTCAAACCGCTGCTGGACAAGGGCTTCGGCGCGCATGCCAACGACAACGCCAGGTGGTTCGTGCCGTTGGCGGTCATCGGTCTTGCACTGGTGCGCGGCGTGTCGCAATACGCGTCCGGCTATCTGCTCGCTTACGTGTCGAACAAGATCCTGCTCGAACTTCGCCTGAAGATGTTCGATCGCATGATCCACACGAGCGTGGCGTTCTTCCAGCGCGAAACCGCGAGCACGGTGATCAACGCGATCGTCTTCGAGGTGAACCAGATTCTCAACGTGCTGTTGAGCGTGATGGTTACGCTGGTGCGCGACTCGCTGACGGTCATCTTCCTGCTCGGCTATCTGTTTTACCTGAACTGGCGCCTGACGCTGATCGTCGCGGTGCTGCTGCCGGGGATCGGCTGGCTGGTCGGCAAGATCAACCGTCGTTTGCGGCGCCTGAATCGCGAGCATCAGCTGTTGACCAACGAACTGTCGTACATCGTCGAAGAGACGGTGGGTGGCTACAAGGTCGTCAAGGTGCACAACGGCGAGCAGTACGAGATGGACCGCTTCACCGCAATGAGCAAGCGGTTGCGTGGTTATGCCATGCGCATGACCGTCTCCGGCGGCCTTGCGCAACCGTTGACACAGTTCCTGGCGTCAATCGCGCTCGCCGTGGTGATTACGATCGCGGTGGTACAGTCGTCGTCGGATCAGACCACCGTCGGCGGTTTTGTGGCGTTCGTCACGTCGATGCTGCTGATCATCTCGCCGCTGAAGCACCTGATGGACGTGAATCAGCCGCTGCAACGCGGCATGACGGCGTGTGAACTGATTTTCGGCCTGATCGACGAGCCGTCGGAACCGGAAGGCGGCGGCAAGTCGCTCGAACGTGCCCGCGGCGAAGTGGAATTCCGCGACGTATCGTTCAGTTATGGCAGCAATGCCACGCACAGCCGCCACACGCTCGACCAGGTGTCCTTCAAGGTGGCGCCGGGCGAAATGGTCGCGCTGGCAGGCCCGTCGGGCAGCGGCAAGACCACGCTGGTGAATTTGCTGCCGCGCTTCTTCGATCCGACCGGTGGCGAAATTCTGGTCGACGGTGTCGCGCTGCCGGAATACGGCCTGCACGCGCTGCGCAGCCAGATCGCGATGGTGAGCCAGGACGTGGTGCTGTTTAACGACACGGTGGCCAACAACGTCGCTTACGGGCAGACGGCCGATCCGGACAAGGTCAAGGCGGCGCTGCGCGCGGCGAACCTGTGGGATACCGTCGAGGCGATGCCCAACGGCATCGATACCCTCGTCGGCGACAACGGCATGATGCTCTCGGGCGGTCAACGCCAGCGTTTGGCGATCGCGCGTGCGATCTATAAGGACGCACCGATCCTGATCCTCGACGAAGCCACCTCGGCGCTCGATTCCGAGTCCGAACGCCACGTGCAGGCGGCGCTGGAAACCTTGATGAAGGGGCGCACCACGCTCGTGATCGCGCATCGTTTGTCGACCATCGAACGCGCCGACCGGATTCTGGTCATGGAAGCAGGGCGCATTGTCGAGCGCGGCAGCCATCGGGAACTGCTGACGCAGGGCGGCCTCTACGCGCATCTGCATCGCATCCAGTTCCAGCAGGACGCAGCCTGACCCATGGCATGCGTGCGGGTGCCGCAGGCCATGCGCCCGCGGCACCGCTCACCGCCTCAAGCGGCGAACGTCCGTTTGGCTGCCTTGGCCAACTGAGCTTCGATTGCGGTCATGAGGTCGGCCGGCGCGACGTCGTCCACGTCGCCGGGGCTCTGAATGCCGATCGAATGGCATTGTTCGGTCAGGCGCAGATAGGGCGGCTCGCGGTCGGAAAACAGCGAGACGCTCGGCGTGGGCGTGGAGTGCGCGACGTGCATCAAGCCACCGTCTGCACCCACAAAGAGACTTGCATTTGCGACCATTTCGCGCGATTGCAGCAACGTCAGCTTGCCGACGCATGACGTGATCTTCAGCTTGCTGAATGGTCGGTTTAACAATTCATCGGCCATCGCGAGCCCGTTGTCCGAGCCCAGCAGAACCACCTGCGTCGGCATGTTCCGGTCGTCCGAGCGATCGATAAGTTCGAGCAACGCCCCCCAATGCCGGTAGGTGCGATTCTCATCGAGCCCGCCCACCGCGAGTGCCAGAAACCGGCCGTTGGGCAGGAACGGGCGAACCGAATCCTGAGTGTGCGGCTTCGTTGCCAGATACGGCTTGCTGATCGAAACGATTTCCGCGTCGCTGTAGCCGAGCGAGAAGACGTGGTTGATCGCCGCATGGCTGAAGGTGGTCTGATTGCGGTCCGGACCGTAGAAGTACTGGAACAGGCACGCGTAGGGCAGCGTGCTGAAGTGCTTCGTCTTCAGCCTGATTGACGGCAGGTTGTACTCCGACATCAGGATCGCATCGTAGCGACGCTCGGAAAGATCCTGTAAGTCGGAAAAAACGTTCCGGAAGATATCGTCCTCTTCGAACAGCTTGTGCAGATTCGGCAAGGTGAAAAGATCGATTTCAACGTCCGTGCCCTTCAGCAGCGCCCGCCCGGACATGTCCATCGTCGCGTCGCCAAAATTGCGCTTGCCGGTATATATCCACAGCCAGCGTTTCACGCCGACGGTGCTTTTGAGTTGCAACCGCGTCTGCCCGTGCCATCTGAGCAGCAGATGTTTGTGCAAATACTTCTTCACGATGCTTGCCCGCGAAGCCTTGCGCAGAAACACGTCGGGTTCATGCGCGACGCCCGCATAGGGAATGCGGGTGGAGCGGTCGACGGCCGTATCCACGGCTCTTTGCACGGCGGCGGGTGCGCTGCGATAGAGCGCGCGCATTAGTCGTTTCATTGTTTGGCTGCCAGGGGGAAATTCTGGGTCTCTGCCGGCGTGGTGTTGCGGTGCACCAGGGCCGGCCACCCGCTGCGGCGGGGCGTGGCCCGCGTGTGGCCAGTATGGTACCAGCAGACGCTTACATGCTTTCGAGCAGCTTCCGGCGCGAGTCTTAACGCGTCGAGGCGCGAGCGCCATTGTCCGTGGCGGGGGTACCGGCGCCGCCGCATTAATCAGATAAGGACGGGAACCCGGTACAATACAGCAGCCTCCAAACCCGGTCGCGCGCGGCAATTGTCGCGGCGGGCGGTTAAATTCATCAGACATGTCGACGCCCGCAAATAAATCTTCCCTGAGCGTCCACTCACGAAGCCTGCTACCAGCGTTATTTCTGCTTACGTACCCGTCGGCCACCTTGCTGATACACGGTGCTGGCAGCGCGTTGTCGATCGCGGCCGTGGTTGTTTCGCTTGCCTTGCTGGCCCTGCCGAAAGCCTGGACCGGCCTGCAGCCGTTTCAGTGGGACAGCACCGATCTGGTGCTGTGTGTCGCCATGGCGAGTCCGGTGCTTGTCGTGCTGCTTGGCGGCGTATGGCACGGCAAAGTCGTCGCCAACGAGTTCGATTCGCCTTCCCGTTTCTTTGCCACCGTGCCGGTATTCCTCGTGTTGCGGCGTGCTTTGCCGAGCACCCTTGCATGGGCCGATCTGTCGTTCGCGTTTGCCGGTCTCGCGTCGCTCGGCGTGCTGTTGATTGCGCCACGCGACTGGGGACTCGGCCGGCTCAGCAACCAGTTCCTGAACCCGATTCACTTCGGCGATATCGCGCTGGCGATGGGGGCGCTGTCCATCCTCTCGCTGAACTGGTGGCGCAAGGACCGGCTGCTCGTGCGCGCCATCAAGGTGGCAGGCCTTTTTGCGGGCTTGTCCGCCTCGCTGATCACCGGCTCGCGTGGCGGCTGGGTGGCGATCCCGGTGGTGGCCGCGATGACTCTTTACTTGCGCAGCCGCGGCAAGTCGCGCAAATGGAAGGTGCTGCTGCCGCTTGCGATCGTCGCGATTCTGGCCGGTGTGTACGTGTTTTCGCCGACTGCTCGCGACCGCGTCGGCGATCTTTCGTCAGACGCGGTGCAATACACGCATGGCAACAAGGACACGTCGCTGGGCATCCGTTTGCAGCTTTACGAGGCAGCGGGGCGCATCGTCGCGAGCCATCCGCTGCTCGGGCTCGGCGCCGACGGCTTTCGCAACAGCATGCAGTCGTTTGCCGATTCGGGGCTGCTCACGCCTTCTGCTGCGCAGTTTGGCCGGGGCGAAGCTCACAACCAGATACTCGCGTACATGACCGATTACGGCATCATCGGCGGACTTGCCGTGCTGGCCATCTATGTCGTGCCGGGCGTGCTCTTCTGGCGGCGGCTTGCCGCGCCGACCGACCCGGCTCGCCGGGCCGCGCTGATGGGGCTGACGTTTGTCGTATCTTTCTGGATTTTCGGTCTGACGGTCGAAACGTTCGATCTGAAGATAACCGTATCTTTCTATGCCACTGTGATCGCGATCCTGGCGGCTGCCTCCGCGTATGCGGACAGGAACGGCGGCGCTCACTCCGGCAGGCAGGCGGACCGTGTCGCCGTGCGCGCGCAGCGCACTCCCACTCAATGAGAATCGTCATCCCCTCATGTTCAGTATCCTGATCCCGAGCTGGAACAACCTGCCGTACCTGAAACTGTGCATCGACAGCATCCGCCGTCATTCGGCGTTCGATCACGAGATCATCGTGCATGTGAACGACGGCAGCGACGGCACGCTGGAATGGGTCCGCTCGGAAGGGATCCAGCACACGTGGAGCACGGGCAACGTCGGCGTCTGTCTCGCATTGAACGATGTGGCGCGGCTCGCCACGCGCGACTGGATCCTGTTCCTGAACGACGATATGTTCTGCACGCCGGGCTGGGATCTCGCCTTCGATACGAGCTTGCGCGGGCTTGGCCATTCGTGCGCGTATCTGTCCTCGACGCTGATCGAGCCGACCGACACCGGTAATGTAAACGTGACCGCTGCCGACTTCGGCACCGGCCCCGAAAACTTCGACGAAGCGGGCCTGCTCGCCTACACCGCCGGCATGAAGTCGGCCGATCGCGACGGCGTCGCCTTGCAGCCGATGCTGGTGAGCCGCCAGTTGTGGCATGCAGTGGGTGGCTACAGCATCGAGTTCGGCCCCGGCATGAGCAGCGACGACGACTTCCTGATGAAGCTGTGGCTCGTCGGTTGCCGGGTGTTCCGCTCGGTGGGCGCGAGCCGCATCTATCATTTCGGCTGCAAATCCACCGGCCGCATCCGCCGCAATCGTGGTGGCCGCGAGTTTCTGATGAAGTGGGGCATTTTGCAGCGCGACTTCAATCGCGACTACATCCGGCGGACGGCTTCGGCCGAGGCGGGTTCTCTGCCGAATATTCCGCGCGCGCCGTTCAAAAGCCGCTTCAAGCGGGTACTCTATGCGCTCGGCCGTTATCCGTTCGAGGATCTGGAAGGCTGGGAGCCGGACTTGCCCGCGAAGCTGACGTTCATGAAGCCGTTCGGCGGCAAGAGGGATAACTAGGCTGAAAAGCCCGCCGCGTATCACAACCCGCGGCAACCGATCCGCGCAGCCGTTGACAGGCGCGAACGGCTCGCGCGGACAATCACCACGGAAAAACGTATTCGATGTTCTCAATCATCATCCCGACCTGGAACAATCTGCCCTACCTGCGGCTCGTGATCGAAAGCCTGCGGCGTCATTCCACGCATACGCATCAGATCATCGTGCACGTGAACGACGGTTCGGACGGCACACTGGCCTGGGTGCGCGAAGAGGGTATCGAACACACGGCATCGCCCGGTAACATCGGCATCTGCCACGCGGTCAACATCGCGGCGGCGCGCGCCACGCAGGACTATATCGTCTACATGAACGACGACATGTACTGCTGCCCCGGCTGGGACGACGCGCTCGCGAAGCGTCTCGCGCAGATGCCGGCCGACAATCTGTTCATGTTGTCCGGCACGATGGTCGAACCGGTCGACTCCGGCAATCCATGCGTTGTCGTGCAGAACTTTGGCCGCGACGTGGAAAACTTCCGCGCCGACGAGCTGGTGGCCGCAACGCCGAAACTCGTGCGCGCCGACTGGCGTGGCGCCACGTGGCCGCCCACGCTCGTGCATCGCGACTGGTGGTACAAGCTCGGCGGCTATAGCAGCGAACTGAGCCCCGGCATGAGCAGCGACAACGACTTTTCGATGAAACTATGGGACGCCGGTTGCCGCGTGTTCCTCGGCGTTGGTGACAGTCTGGTTTATCACTTCCAGCAGAAGAGCACCGGCAAGGTCGTCAAGAACGATGGGCGCCGTCAGTTCCTGAACAAATGGGGCATGACGCAGGCTACCTTCGATCGTTATTTTCTGCGCCGCGGCACGGCGGTGGAAGGTGCGCAGGCGGTCGGCGAACCCGAGCAGACCAGCCGCTTGCGGCGCGCCCTGCTCAAGTCGCGCATCAAGCGTGCGTTCAGCTGAAGCGGGCGCGCTACACGCCGCCTGTCACCAGCGGCAACACCGTTAAATCCGGGTGTGTGCCGTCGACGATGCTGCGCCCTACATGGATGCCTTCGTAGAGCGCATCTTCGACGCTGGCGAAGCTTTCTTCGCCGTCCGCATGGAACGGCACCGAATGTCCGGGAATGGCCGGATCGGCGCCAGGATGGCACACGTAACCGACATACGTGCAGCGGCTATCGGGCCTGGCTGAAGGCTTCGACTCGTCGGGCGGGTTCTTCAGAAACGGTGCTACGTGAATTTCGAAACCCTCGTACTCCACGATCCGCCAGGGTGCGGTTTCATCGGCCATGGCCGCCTCCGTCTATGTCACGCGCCTCCTGAAAAGTCTAGGTGATTTGAACGCAAAGCGAAAACCACGTTTGCGCTGACCCTATTCCGGCACGGGGCGTGCAGGGTACGTGTCTGACCACGCCATCCTCGCCGCGTCAGATAGAATGACGCGCTTTGCCCGTACAAGACCTCGCCCATGTGGTTCAAAAACCTTCAGCTGCACCGTCTCCCCGCTCCGTGGTCCGTCACCCCCGAACAAATCGAGAAATGGCTTGCGCCGTGCGCGTTCGCGCCCGGCAACAGCGTCGAGATGCAAAGCCACGGCTGGGCGTCGCCGCGCGACAACGACGCGCTGGTGTACTCGCTCAATGGCCAGATGCTGCTGGTGTTTCGCGCCGAAAAGAAACTGTTGCCGGCTTCGGTCGTCACGCAGGTAACCAAGGCGCGCGCGCTCGAACTTGAAGAGCAACAAGGCTTCAAACCCGGCCGCAAGCAGATGCGCGAACTCAAGGAACAGGTGACCGATGAACTGCTGCCGCGCGCCTTCAGCATTCGCCGCGACACGCGTGTGTGGATCGATACCCGGAACGGTTGGCTCGTGATCGATGCGGGCTCGCAGGCGGTTGCCGACGAAGTGCGTGGCCTGCTGGTGAAGTCGATCGATCAATTGCCGCTCGGTACCGTGCGCGTCACGCAGTCGCCGGTTGCGGCAATGACCGAGTGGTTGCTCTCCGGTGAAGGTCCCGCAGGCTTCACGCTCGACCAGGACACCGAATTGCGCTCGCCGGCGGAAGGTAATGCAACGGTGCGCTACGTTGGACATACTTTGGACGCCGAAGATATGCGTCGTCATATCGAGGCCGGCAAACAATGCATGCGGCTTGCGATGACGTGGAAAGATCGTGTGTCGTTCGTGCTGACGCCAACGCTCACGATCAAGCGTATCGCACCGCTCGACGTTCTCAAGGAAGCGAGCGACCCGACCGCGCAGAACGACGACGAACGCTTCGATTCCGACTTCACGCTGATGACCGCCGAACTCGACCGCATGCTGTGTGATCTGCTCGACGCGTTGGGCAGCGAGCAGGGCGAGGCGATGCCGCAAGCCGCGGCGGCCTGAGCCACGTCGTGCTGCGTGAGGTTCGCTAGCAGGGATCTCGCTGCGGGCAAGCGGCGCCGGCGCTTGATGCAACTCGCGCATTCGCTTGGTGGCGCCGGGTGGCAGCGTCGCCGCATGCGGACCATCGCCATAGTGGGACCGGCAACGTCATCACCCTGAATATGGGTAAGATTAGGACCAGAAAGACGCATCGATCACGGAGAGTTGGCGATGGTTCGACTGGTTATGATCCTGCTGGGTGTCGATTATCTGCGCACGCGCTGGCGCTCGCTGCAGTTGGTCGGCTGGGTGAGCCTGGTGCTCGGCGTGGTCGTTTTCATCGACGCACTCGATAGCGCGCTCTATTTTCCGATCACGCCGTTCGCTGTATTGCTGCTGCTCGAAGGGCTCGCCACGCTGGCCGTCGCCTGGACCGGCATGGGCGGGCAACGCACGCTGCGCTATGTAAAGGGCTTCGCATTCTGCTTTGCGGCGGCGCTGATTCTCGTTGGTCATCATCACGGCAACTTCATTCTGTCGATGATCTTCGGCACGCTCTTTCTGGCCGACGGTCTGCTGCAGATCGTCTCCGCGAGGGTCGTGCGCTATCGCACGTGGCGGCTCGCGATGATCGGCGGGGGCGTTGAAATCGCACTGGCGGTTTTCTTCTATCAACCGTATCCGACGCACTATGTGGGCACCGTGCCGTACTGTCTCGGCCTTGGCCTGATATTCGGCGGCTGGAACATGATTTTGCTGAGTACGCGTGTGCGGCGTCTCGCGTCGAATCCCGCGGTTGCTTCGGACGATGCAACGGCTGATGCAGCCAATTCCGCCGCGAGTGCGCTCGCTCCCGGCCGGCGGGGCGCGGTTGAGTGGGACGGCCCGCCCAGCGCAGATGAAGACGCGCTGACCGTGCACGTGTGGACGCCGGTGGGCTCGTCCAAAGGCGGGGCGCGGCGGCAGTTGATCGTCGATCGTTACATCGCGGCGGTGGATCGTAACGGTGTGATTTCGACCGGACACGCCGCGCTCGAATCGCCTGAGGGCATCTATATCAGCTTGTATCCGGGTGTCGAGATCGATCGTTCACCCGACGATTTCGCGCGGCTTCTGCGCGCGACGCGAGAGAACGACGTGCCCGGTTTATTCCAGCCCGACTATCCGACCGAATCGAAAGCATGGTGCCCGTCGACGGTTCAGGTGCGCATACGCAACTACGATCCGGTGCGGCTGCGCCGTTTCTGGGACACCTATCGTCAGGACGCGACCTACAACCTGACGCACCGCAATTGTTCAAGCAGCGTTTCGCGTGCGCTGGAAGCGGCGATCGAAGGTGCGTCGGCACGCGTGTGGGGGAGCGCGGGGGGCTGGCGGCCATTCTTGCGCGTGATTGCAACGCCGGAATTGTGGGTGGCCGCGCAATTGCGAAAACGCGCCGCGACGATGGCGTGGACGCCCGGTCTCACGCTCGACTATGCACGTGCGCTTAGCATGCTCGCCGACCCGCGTCCGTCGGGCTGGGTGAAGATGGCGCGCCTCGCTGTTCAGAGAATGGTGCGTTCGCGTCAGCAATGGCGCGAAGAAGCGCGTGGCGCAGCGGCTTCACTGGATGCCGGCCGCGAGCATGCGGCGGGCGCGGTGCGTGATTGATATGCTTGACGCCCGCGGGCGGCAGAGAGAATTCGGTGGTGAGATGTGGTTACAGTCGCGATAGGACCACCACTCAACGACAACCACTGCACGACACAGACAGGCGCCTTGCTTGCCCAAGTTCGATATGGCGGGAAAAACAGCAGGCGTATCAAGAGCTTGCCGGTTTTGCCGGATAGTTATGCACAGATTTGCGAACAGATTCTGTTGATAACTTCCGTACACGCGGCCACCGTCGCCAAATGAGTCATTTCAACCAATATGGCGGGTGTATGCTGAACCCGGCAGCATTCCACCACGCCCAACCCAAGTCGTGGCTCATTCAGGATCAAACCGCGGCGGGTGCCTGGCGCTTGCCGAGGCAGCGGGTTTTATCAGCGTGAACGTGATGCTCAGGACGAACCCAATTGCATCCACCGGCCAGTCGGATGACTGAGCCACAGCGCTTCACGGTGCGTCACGTCAGCGTCTACCGCTACTCGGAACCCGTTCGGTTCGGCGAACACCGGATGATGTTCCGCCCGCGCGCCAGCCACGACTTGCGCCTCGTCACGAATCAACTGGTGATTACGCCGACGCCGTCCCGGCTGCACTGGCTGCACGACGTGTTCGACAACTCGGTGGCGGTGGCGAGTTTCGCGGGCAAGGCGAGTGAATTGCGCTTCGATAGCGAAGCGACGCTCGAACACCTCGAAACGCCCATGCCCGACTATGCACTCGAACCGTATGCGATGAGCTGGCCGTTCGCGTACACCAACGAGGAAGCGTCCGATCTCGTGAACGCGCGCAGCCGCCAGTATCCGGACAACGAGGTGGACGAGTGGGCGCGCCGCTTCATTCCCGTGCAGGGCAGCAAGAGCGGCACTGGCGGCACGATGGCGTTACTGCGCGCGATGACGCTCGAGATAAAAAGCACGTTTTTCTATGTGCGCCGTACGGAAAAGGGGGTGAACCGCCCCGGTGACACCTTGCGCAACCGTAGCGGCAGTTGCCGCGATTTTGCGGTGCTGATGATGGACGCGGTGCGCTCGCTCGGTCTCGCGGCGCGCTTTGTCAGTGGTTATCTGTTCGTGCCCGAGCATGACGCGACGCAGGGCGGCGGTGCGACGCATGCGTGGCTGCAGATTTATTTGCCCGGGGCCGGCTGGGTCGATTTCGATCCGACCAATAGCATCGTTGGCAATCGCCATCTGATTCGGGTGGCGGTGGCATGGAACTACTACCAGGCACTGCCGTTGTGGGGCACATGGCATGGCGCGTCGCACTCGTTTCGCGGCCTGCAGGTCGATGTGAGCGTGACGAAAGCGAGTGACGGGCAAGCCGCAGGGTGAATGGGTTTGTACAGATCGAGCGTGTTAGCTGAGGGTGTCAACTCGGGTTGCTCACCGGACGCGTCCATTGAACGTATCAACTGGAAGAGGGCGCCGTAATGAAATTGCGCGTTGGCTACGAGCTGGTCTATGAGTGCGTGCAACCGACGCCGATGATGCTGATGTTGAACACGCACTATTCGCACGCGAAGGACGTGCTGAGTGCGGATCTGCTGGCGGTCGATCCGCCGGTGCCGATCAGTCAGTATCGCGACGGCTTCGGCAATTTGTGCAGCCGCATCGTCGCGCCGCAGGGACGGCTTGCGTTGTCGACGAGCGCGGTGCTCGAGGTGTCGTCGGAGCCGGAACGGCGGCCGCCGTTGACTGAGCAGCATGCGGTGGAGGTGTTGCCTGATGATTCGCTGGTGTTTCTGCTGGGCAGCCGCTATTGCGAAACTGATCTGTTATCCGAATTTGCCTGGCAGACGTTCGGCAAGCTGCCGCTCGGGCGTGGGCGCGTGGATGCGATTTGCAACTACGTGCACGAGCACATCGTGTTTGGCTACGATTTCGCACGCTCGACCAAGACCGCGTGGCAGGCCTGGCAGGAGCGTAAGGGGGTATGCCGGGATTTCGCGCATCTTGCGGTGACGTTGTGCCGGGCGATGAATATACCGGCGCGATATTGCACGGGGTATATCAGCGACGTCGGTACGCAACCGCCATACTCGACGATGGATTTTGCTGCCTGGTTCGAGGCGTATGTCGGTGGGTGCTGGCAGACCTTCGATCCGCGGAATAATGTGCCCCGTACGGGGCGGGTTTTGATGGCGCGGGGGAGGGATGCCGCGGATGTTGCTATCAGTAATGCGTTTGGGCCTACGGAGTTGGTGAGGTTTGATGTTGTTTGTGAGAGGATTTAGTGCGGGGCTTGTTCTGGATTTTTCTTTGGCCTTTCCTTGATTTCTTATTGGTTTATTAGTGTTGCCCCTGTGCGGGGCGGCACTTACTTTCTTTGCCGCCGCAAAGAAAGATAAGCAAAGAAAGCGGCTTCACACCGCCAGCGTATAAGCGGGTCCCCCGCGCAGCCACGGTAGTGGTGCATCTGGAATCTGTGCCCCCGCACATTCGGCGCTCGTGACAAGGGCGTCATACTTCCGGCGGCGCTGCGCGCGCCGAACGGTGCTTCATGAAACCAGTTGTAGGGTTTTGTTCTCGTGTTTCTTTTCGCTTAGTGTCTTCGTTTGTATCGACTCATTTACTCTGGTTGCTCGTGGGCCTTTCAAACGAGCCGTGTTTTTTGTGGTTTTCAGGTCTGTCCGCGGTTTTATTCCCCAAGCGCTAGCGGGCGCCTGCGCCGCGATAGCGCGGCGCCGATCGATACCGCCGCGCCGATGCAGCCCATCGCCGCTGAAAGAGCCACGATCAACAAGCCGGTTTGGGCCCGCGCCGAAAACACGCCGACCAGCAAACCGGCGAGCGGTTGCGTCATGTTGTTCAGCAGGATTACTACGCCGGTCGTCTTGCCGTAGTCTTCGGGTGGGATGATTTTCTGCCGCGCGCTGCGGATGTAGACGTTGAACATCTTGTCGAAGCCCACGATCAGCAGAAAACCGAGCGCGTAGCCCCACGGTGCCGCGCTCGCGCCGGCGATCACGCCGCCCGCACAGATTGAGATGAAGGCGACGAGACCAAGCATGCGCGCGGGCCAGGCGTTACGCGCGATCGTCAAAAGAATCAGCACCGTGGCGACGGCGCCGGCCGTTTGCAGGCCAGCATAGTAGCGGTTCGATTGCGCGTGAAAGCCGGTCACCATCGCGGCGGAAGTCGCAAGGGTCACGCCGATCACCAGATTTTCGGCGGCGGCGAGCAGCACGACTTTTTTCAGGCCAGGCAGCACCAGCACATGGCGCAGCGCGATGCGCAGCGGCATCGTCCAATGACCGGGTTCAGCCGGATGCGGAGCGCTGGCGCGGAAACCGCTGGTGCGCTCCCACAGCAGCAGCGTCGCATCGGCCAGTAAAAACAGCGCGCCGGTTGCGCCGACCACCCACTCCCAGCGCCACAAGCCGAGCAGCAGCGCGGCCAGCATCGGACCCAGTACGAAGCCCAGTTGATCGGCCAACTGCGAGTAGGCGAGTACCCGCTGAAACTGCTGCGTGCTGAAAATTTGCGGCAGCATCACTTCGCGTGCAACCAGCCCCTGGCTCGTGAGCACACCGCACAACGCGGACAAAGCGATCAGCCAGCCGATGCCGCCAAACAGCACATACGCCAGCACGCCGCCGAAACACACCAGCGCGCGCACGGTCTGACTGACCCGCATCAGCCGCAGCGGCGAGACGCGGTCGCATAACGCACCGAAGAAGGGAAAGACCAGGTAGCGCGGCAGCGTTTCGATAAAAAACGCGAGCCCTGACCACGATACCTGGTGTGTCGTCTGAAATACGACGAGCGGCACGAGAAACAGCAGCACCTGATCGGCGAGACGCGCGACAAACAGCGAGCAGAAGAAAGCCTGATGGTTGACGCGCACCGTTCATGTCCCGCCGTTTATGGGTCGAGACCGATCCTATCAAAGATTGCGCCGATCGCGCCGATAAGCCCAATCGAGCTACACGATGCCGATCGTGGGTAAGGCGCGGCCTGGTTTTAGCCGCACTCCATACCCTGCATATTTTTCTGAATTTCTTCCGGGCTCAGGTCGCGCTTGTGTGTGGCAAGCGACCAACTGTGGCCGAACGGATCCTTCAACTGGCAGTAGCGGTCGCCCCAGAACATGTCGGCAAGCGGCATGGCGACGGTCGCGCCCGCATCGACGGCCTGCTTGAAACTGGCGTCGACATCTTCGACGTAGTGATGAATCGTAACCGGTGTGCCTTTCAGCGAGTTCGGGCCCAGCGCGTTGTGGTCAGGCCATTCGTCGGTCAGCATCAGCATGGAGTCGCCGATTTTCAGACAGGCGTGCATCACCTTGCCGCCGGGCCCGGGCAGGCGGAATTGCTCGACGGCGTTGAAAGCCTTGGCGTAGAACGCGATCGCGTCCGCGGCATTGGCGCAGATCAGATACGGGGTCAGCGAGTGCATCCCGTCCGGGATCGGTTTGACAGCGGGGCTGGACATGACGGCGACTCCTTGAAGTAACAGGTTCGTGAATTGAAAGACCGGCTGCGTGAGCCAGGTCTTCAACGTTATGACGTGTGAGCCGCCTTCGAATCGACACTCCGGGAAAAATATTTTTGGCCATGCTCGTGCAGCACGTCGACGCCGTGCAGGTTCGACCGGCCCGGATGTCTCTTTGCCGCGCTATTTCAACCGGCCGGATTGTCGTCGTCAGCCGGTGCGGCGGGCGTGGACGGCGCCGCAGCACCGCCCGGCGCGCCGAGAATGCTGATCTGGAACGTCGGGGTGGCCGCGAGCGACTGCAAGGTCGCGTCTTCCGGGATGTGTTCGAGCAGCGGCAGGATCACCGAGCCGCCGATCACCGCGCGCCGGCTATTGTCGGCTGGACGTAAGCCCCATACGTCCTGATAGACCACCGGCACCGTGACGCCGTTGCGAGTTGTGTTGCCGATGTAGAGCATCACGTGGCCGCCGATGTAGATCAGCGTGCGCAACGCTTCGCCGTGCTCGGCGAGGTAGTCGAGCCGTTGCGCAGGTGTCGACGCGGACAGATCGATCATGCGTCCCGCGCTCATTTGGGTCGACGAATGGCGTGGCAGCCACACGCCGAAGGTCGCGAAGATGCTCTGCAGTTCCGACGAACAATCGTTATAGAGGCCGCTATTGCCCCACCCGTAGGGCCGGCCGATCAACGTTTTCATCAGCATTGCCAGATGCCGCGGGGTGGCGGCGAGCGGCATGGGAGCGATTTGCGCGTCGTTCAGTTGAGCGGTGCGGATGATCGCCTGGCCGTCCACGTCGCGCACCGGAACCAGCAGTTTGCGGGAGGCTGGCACATCGGCGGTTGCGCTGGCCGCCTCGTCAGGTTGGGTTGCGGGCCGCGTGGCGTTGCCGGGGACGAGTGGCAGCAGGGTGCCGGCGGGCGCGTCGAAGCGGAACACGCCGTGGCTGTCGCGCACCGGCGCCGATGCGACCGTCACGGCGCCAAGCGACTTCGCGGCGGCGGCGCGCCACGTGTCGACGAAGGTGTCGTCGCTCAGCGCGACACCGTCGCTGCGCACCCAGCCTTGCACGTCGGGCGTCTGCACGTAGCGCCACGCACCGTCGGCGCTGGTGCCCAGCACATACAGCGGCGTGCCGGGGCGCACCGCCGAGATCTGCAGGTTGTCGAACGGATAGCCCTCGCCGGCCAGGTGCCGGTCGTAGAACGATGGGTCCATGGTCGGCAGCTCGCGCACCATCAGGTTGCCGGTGGCGATCGCGCGGCGTTCGGGTGTGTAGGCGGCCTTCTGCGTGAACTGTTCGACCGCCATGTTCTGCGCGATCGCGTCGATCCACGCCTTGTCGTGCGGGCGGAAATTTTCGCCGTAACCAAGCGCCGCGCCGCTCTTGCCCGTGTTGTCGAATTTATCGATGCGGCGCTGCTGCAACGCAACAATGTCCGCGCCCTGCTGACGATAGACGCGCATCGCCACGTAGGCGGAATTCCACGGCGACGGCGCGCTCGTGCCGGTGCCGAAATAGCGCGCGTAGAGGGCCATGAAGTGCGCGTGCTGATCCGCGGCGCTCAGGAACGGCTGGTCGTAGCCGGGGCTGTCCGGGTCAAGCCAGTGGTCGACGTTCTGGTCGTAATTGGCGATCGGGAACAACGCGATCGTGTCGACGTTCGCGTGGGCGTCGCGCGCCGGCGATGGATTGCTGCAGGCTGTGAAAGTCGCGGCGGCGGTAAGCGCCACGCATAAGGTTGCAGCACGGCGGAGGTCCGGCAACCGGGCGGCGAGGTGTTCGGTAAAACGCGCGGTAAAACACACGGCAAAACGCGCGGCAAAGCGGGCGGCAGCGCGGGGCAGGACGGCGACAGGCATAAGGTTCGACAGTGAGAGGTCCAAGGGCACGATGATACGGTGTCGCACGACGGGCCAGACGGAGGATGCCTGTGTTTTCACAGCGTTATGAGTGTATTTATACAACCCTTATGTGGTTTCATTGGGGTTCGAATCGTCAATCGCGGCTGTGCGACATCGCACTTCAGGCACTAACAGCCACTCGGGCTGAGCGTTTCGTCACATCGGATCTATCGCCTCGAAGCGTCTTCTACGAGGCTCATCAACCAGGAGAACAACATGCAAACCAGCGCACGCAATCAATTCGCCGGCGAAGTCGCCGAAGTCAAACACGGCGCGGTGAACGACGAAGTCACGTTGCGCACCCAGGACGGTCTCGAGATCGTCGCGATCATCACGCACGGCAGCGCGACCTCGCTCGGCCTCGCCGCCGGCAAGAAGGCGTTTGCCCTCGTCAAGGCGTCGTCGGTGATCGTGATGGTCGACGTGACGAAGAGCCAGGTGTCGGCGCGCAACTGCATCGCCGGTACGGTGTCGGCGGTCACCAAGGGCGCTGTGAATTCGGAAGTGACGATCAGCGCGGGCGGTGCGCAGATCGCTGCGATCATCACCAATGAAAGCGTCGATCGCCTTGGCCTCGCGAGCGGCAAAGCGGCGACGGCGATTTTCAAGGCATCGAGCGTGATCGTCGGCGTCGAATAAGGCTTCACGTTTGATTTGTCTACGGCGCTATTGTCCGGATAGCGCCGTCAGAACGCGCGTAGTGGCGCACGCAGCGCGCGCCGAAAGAGGGCGGTATGCCGAACGTGGCGCACCGTGAAGGAAACAGCGGCTTGCTTTACACTGCACGCCTTGCCGTTCCTCTTTCCGCTCTCATCACGGACGCCGTCATGTTCGAAATCTCCTCCGCCTCGCATCTGCCCAAAGCCGCGCAATACGAAGAACTGGTCGCCCAGGCGCGCGCGCTGCTTGCCGGCGAATCCGACTGGATCGCCAACGCCGCGAACTTTTCCGCGTTCGTTTTCCATTCCCTCAGCGATCTGAACTGGGCGGGCTTTTACTTCCATGACGGCCGCGAACTGGTGGTCGGGCCGTTCCAGGGCAAGCCCGCTTGCGTACGTATCGCGCTTGGCAAGGGCGTGTGCGGCACGGCAGCGCAAACGCGTCAGACGCAAGTGGTGCGCGATGTGCATGAGTTCCCCGGCCATATCGCCTGCGATTCGGCATCGCAATCGGAAATCGTCGTGCCGCTGGTCGCACCGGACGGCACGTTGATCGGCGTGTGGGATGTCGACAGCCCGGTTGTCGCGCGCTTCGACGCCGAAGACGCGAAGGGCATGGAAGCGTTGTGCGCAGTGTTCATCGAAGCCGCGCTGCCACGCGCGTCGTAGGCGTTTCAGCAGGCGCCGATCCAGCGATACGACGCCACCCTATGCTTTTTCGTACATAGACTAGATGCACTTCCGGGGATGGGTCGGCGGACCTCATCCCGCTATCGTTCTCTCCACGCGCTCAAGACGCCCCGCAGGAAATCTCCCCGGGGACAGACCATAAGCGCGAAGAACCCCCACAGGTTTTGGAGACATGTATGAGTTCCGCCATCGCCACTGCTAGCACCGCGCCGCTGACATTTCAGCGTTCCCCCGCTTTACCCCGTCACTGCACTTTCGATAGCCACGACTGGGAGATTCTCAGCCGCTACTGGCATCCGGTGGCGTTCGCCGCCGACGTGACCGACAAACCCGTCAGCGTGACGCTGCTCGACGAACCGCTGGTCGTGTTCCGTTCTAACGGACAACTGGTGAGCGCGCGCGATATCTGTCCGCATCGTGGCGCGCCGCTCAGCCAGGGGTGGGTCGATAACGGCAATATCGTGTGTCCGTATCACGGTCTCGCGTACGGCGGCGACGGCAAGTGCAAGCACATTCCGTCGCAAACGGACGGCCCGATTCCCGAGCGTCTGCACCTCGTCACGTATGCGACGCAGGAAGCCTACGGTCTCGTGTGGGTCTCGCTGGGTGGCGGCACCGAAGCGTTGCCCGCGTTTCCCCACTGGAATGACCCCGACTTCCAGCAGATCCTGCCGCCCTCGATCGACATCAACGCCTCGGCGGGACGTCAGACCGAAGGCTTTATCGACGTCGCGCATTTCGCGTGGATTCACCACGACAGTTTCGCCGACCGGCACAACCCGGTGGTGCCGCAGTACTCGGTTGAGCGGCGCGAACGCGGCATGCATGCGGAGTACGTGAGCACGGTCAGCAACTTCCCGAAGTCGATGCAGCATCGCGCGCCGGAGGGCTATCTGTGGCACCGCTTCTTCGACGTGGACGTGCCGTTTTTTGCGCGCCTGACCGTTCATTTCCCTGAAAACGGCCGCCTGTCGATCCTGAATGCCGCGAGCCCGGTGTCCGCGCGCAAGACACGTCTGTTCGTGCCGATCGTGCGTAACTTCGATAAGGATTTGCCGCTCGAAGACGTCTACGCATTCAATCGTCAGGTGTTCGAAGAAGATCGCGCGATTGTCGAACAGCAGCGCCCGGAAGATCTGCCGATCGACCGCGCGGCGGAAGCGCCGATTCTTGCCGACCGTTCGTCGGGCGCCTACCGTCGGGCTCTGGCCGAAATCGGTCTCGGCCAGAACTATGTGCGCTAGTTCGCGGCGTGATTCGGGAATCGGGATGCGTGATTCGGGAGAGAAGCCATGAAAGTATGGGAATGCGTGATCTGCGGCTTTCGCTATGACGAAGCATTGGGTTTGCCGGAGGCGGGCATTGCACCAGGCACGCGCTGGGAAGACGTGCCGGACGACTGGTTGTGCCCCGACTGCGCGACCGGCAAACACGACTTTGAAATGCAGGTGATCGCATGACGGCCGCTCAGCAGAATGACAAGGGACTGCCGGTGGTGATCGTCGGCACGGGCATGGCGGGCTATACGGTTGCGCGCGAGTTGCGCAAGCTCGACAGCACCGTGCCGATCGTGATGATCAGCCGCGACGACGGCAGCTTCTATTCGAAGCCCATGTTGTCGAATGCACTGGCGATGAAGAAAGAGCCGCAAGCGCTGGCGAGTTTCGACGCCATCGCGATGGCGTCGCAGCTGGGCGCGTGGATTCGCGTGCATCAGCATGTCGAGCGCATTTTGCCGGCCGAGCACACGCTGATTGCCGACAACGCGTTGCTCGGCTACAGCAAGCTGGTGCTTGCCACGGGCGCGGACCCGCGCCGCCTGAAGGTGGCGGGTGACGGTGCGGCTGACGTGATGTCGATCAACGATCTCGGCGACTATGCGCGCTTCAGGCTGGCGCTCACGCGTTGCCGTTCGGTGGCGATTCTGGGCGCGGGGCTGATCGGCTGCGAGTTCGCCAACGATCTGGCCGCTGCCGGTTATGCGGTCAGCCTGATCGATCCTGCCTCGACACCGCTGGCTCGTTTGCTTCCGCAAGACGTGGGCGAGATATTCGCCCGCGCGCTGGACGATGGCGGCATCCGTTTTCATGCTGGCCGCAGCGTGAATCGTATCGACCGCCTGGCCGATGGCTATCGGTTGACGTTCGACGAAGGCGCGCCGATCGACGCGGATCTGGTCGTGTCGGCGATCGGCCTTGCGCCGCGCACGGCGCTTGCCGCGGCAGCGGGCCTTGAAATCGATCAGGGCATTCGAACCGATGCGTGGTGCCGGACCAGCGCGCCGGATATCTACGCGCTCGGCGACTGTGCCGCGATCGACGGCAAGGTGCAGCCGTATGTCCTGCCGATCATGCATGCAGCGCGAGCGCTCGCGCGCACGCTGGCCGGGCAGCCCACGCGCGTCGCTTTCCCGGTGATGCCGATTACCGTGAAGACGCCGGCGAGTCCCGCTGTCGTCGTGACGCCCGAGGGCGAGGGCGCATGGTCGATTGAAACCACCAGCGGCGCGGCGAAGCATGCGGCGCGCGCAGTATGCCGGCATGCCGCCAGCGACCGTCCGGTGGGATTCGCCCTGCTGGGTGCGGCAATCGAAGGCAAAGCCGCGTTGATCAAGGCCATGACAGAGGGGCCATTGGCGGCTAGCTAACCCATAACAATCTTCCGTCTGACCGACCTCACTTTGTGATCGCTCGGAGTTTTAAAGGGCCTGTCACCTGCAACACATCCGATGATCGCATTCGCGCCGCAAGCTTTGCTTGCGGCGTTTTTTTATCTGCCTGAAATGCCTGGGTGAAATCGCTCGAAAGAGACGCGTGCAAGACACGCGTATCGCTGGCGAAAGCTTAGGAAACCAGATCTTTGGCGACGTTGGCGATCAACCTGCGCAGCCAGATCGCGGCGACGCTGCGATGCGTCCGGTCGTGCCAGAGTTGATAGTAGGTGAGTGCCTGCGGTTCGCCGGGAATCGGCTCGATGCGCAGCGGCAGCATCCTGGTGTAGTGCGTGGCGAGCGCACGGGTGGTGGTGAACAGCAGATTGGAACGCGCCAGTACGTAGGGTGCCATGCCGAAGTAGGGCAGCGTCGTGGTGACGGTGCGCGATAGGCCGTTGCGGGCGAGCTCGACATCCACCGTGCCCCAGGACGTGGTGTTGTAGGTCATCACGGCAAGGTGTTCCGCTTCCTCGTAGACGGGCTTGCTGAGCCGTCCCGGTTTGATCGGATGGCCGTTGCGCATCAGGCACACCAGTTCGTCCTTGCACAGCGGTTGTAAATGCAGATGCTCCGGCGGTGTGCGCCAGTTGCCGATTACCAGATCGAGAAAACCGCTTTCCAGACCGTGTTCGTAGCCACCGTCCACCATCATCAGATGCCTGAACTCGAGCTTCGCACCGGGCGCTTCGCGATGAAACGCATCGACCACGGCAGGGACGAAGAACGCATCGAGATAATCCGGCGAGCCGATGCGAAAGGTCTGGCTGGTGGTAGCCGGATTGAACGACGTGGTGGGGTGCAGAATGGCCGCGATACTGTTCAGCGCTTGCGCCGTGGGTTCGATCAGTGTGAGTGCATGCGCGGTGAGAACCATCCGGCTGCCGCTGCGCACCAGCAGCGGATCACCCGTCATGTCACGCAATTTGCGCAGCGCCACGCTGACCGTAGGCTGCGATTGCCCGAGCAGCGTTGCCGTGCGCGATACGCTCGATTCGGTTAGCAGCGTGTGCAACACCTTGAGAAGGTGTGAATCGATGATTTCCTTGGACATGAAAAGCGGGATCCTGTTTCGTGCGGATCCATGCAGTGGGGCGGTGGTTTTCTATCGAGGGATCGCGAGCAAAATATATCGGCGGATATAGCGGTCGTCAATCCGTCAAAGCCCTGTGCGAAGGCGTCGAAAGCCGATATAGCCTGAGTCATGAGGCCCGGAGTATCCCGGTAATAGCGAACTCTTTATGATGTGCGCGATGAAGCCTGTGTTAGTGGCGGGATTGGGGAATACACCAAGGAAGGCGAGCGCCGCCAGGAATGCGCGGCTGGCGCGGCGGTGTCGACCAGGAAAGCCGCTATCATAGTGACGATCATCCGGCGGATTGGACCGAATTCGCCGGCTTTGCCGGTTGCGCCGTAGGCATCAAGAAAAACGCTCACTCGCTTTCAATATTCAGGAAATTCAAAGGCCGGCGCGATGCAAGACCACTACTACGCCGACGGGCGCACGCGCGACGCCGCGCTTGCGGCGGCGCCATACGGCATGTTCATCTGCACGGCGGACGGCACGCTCGACTCGGTCAACGCGGCTTTCGAAAAGTTGACGGGTTTTACCGCCGAGGAACTGATCGGCCGGCACACCTTCGAGTCCCTGCTCGACCCGGCCGAACTCGCGAGGCGGCGCGCCGAATTGCCACCACTGTCGGCGCTAGGTTCGCGCTATGAAGGCGAATGGACCTATGTGCGGCGCAACGGCACCCCGATTCGCGTGGTGTTCGCGCTGGCGCCGCTCATTGTCGAGCCGGGGCATTCCGGTGGCATGGCCACGGGACCCGCCCGTTATGTCGGCATTACCATCGACATGACGCGTTACGCGCAATCCGAGGCGCGCCTGTGGTATGTCTCGCATCACGACGGCGTGACACGGCTGCCGAATCAGACACTCTTCACCGAACGCCTCGAACTGACAATCGCGCGCTGTCAGCGCAACAGCAACGGTTTTACCGTGCTGATCGCCGAGCTCGATCATTTGCGCAAGTTGCGCGACGCGCTCGGTTTGCATGCGGCCGAACTGGTGTTGCAGATCGTCGGCGAGCGGCTGCGCGGTCTCTTTCCCAACGACGGTACGATTGCCTCGGTCGGTGGGACACAATTCGCGCTGCTGATCAACGAAACTGGCGCGGCGGCCGATGCTTTCGCGGCGGAGGCCCTGGGCCGTATCTCCGAGTCGATCGACTACGCGGGCACCGCGTTGAACATCACGGCAAGCATTGGCATCGTCGCCTATCCCGCCGACGGTGCGGATGCGCCGACGTTGATGCGCCGCGCGGGCGTGGCGTTGTCGGCGGCATCGGCAGTGAGCGGCAATGCGGTGCGGCGCTTTTCCACCGCGCTCGAAGGGCAGGCTGCGCGCCGCTTCGAACTGGCGGGGATGCTGCGCGAAGCGCTCGAACGTCAGCAACTGCATCTCGTGTATCAACCGCAGGTGACGCTCGCCGACGGACGCATCGCGCAAGTGGAGACGCTGCTGCGCTGGAATCATCCGCAGCGTGGTTTGATCAGCCCGGTCGAATTCGTGCCGGTCGCGGAGGAGGCGGGTCTGATCGAGCAGATCGGCGAGTGGGTGATCCGTACCGCGTGCCGCGATGCCGGTAAATTGCTAAGGCTCACCGGCACGTTGCCACGGTTTGCCGTGAACGTGTCCCCGCAGCAATTCCAGCGGCAAAATCTGTTTGAGACAATTCGCGGGGCGCTCGAAGACGCCGCACTCGACCCTTCATATCTCGAAGTGGAGATCACCGAAGGCGTGCTGCTCGGCGACACCGAGCAGGCCTTGCAAACGCTGCACGCGTTGCGCGAGTTGGGCGTTGAAGTTGCGGTGGATGACTTCGGCACGGGGTATTCGAGTCTCGCCTATCTCACGCGCTTTCCGCTGAATCGCCTGAAAATCGATCGTTCGTTTGTGATGCGCATGAGTACCGATCCGCAATGCGCGGCGCTCGTCGGCGCCATTATTGCCATGGCGCACGCGTTGAAGCTGCGGGTGACGGCCGAGGGCGTGGAAACAGCCGAACAGGCCGCACAACTGGAAGCGCTGGGCTGCGACGAGGCGCAAGGATTCTGGTTTTCGCGGCCTATTACCGTTGCGGCGTTGCGCAATCTGCTGAAGCCGTTGGGCACGACGTGACACGACCTGCACGACCATGCCCAGGCCGCGCTCGAACAGGCCGGCTGTCCGGTGGCTGCCTGGCGGCTGGCTGACTGCGCTCAGCGTCAGTGTGTGCCTGACGTGCGCGGATGGGCGAAAAAGAAGCGCAGCATCTCGGCTGTCGCATCGGGGCCGGATGGGTCCGTGTACGAGCCGCGTGGGTTGCCGCCCGCCCATGCGTGGCCCGCGCCATGAATCGACCAGACCTCCGCTTCGACACCGTTCGCCGCGACCAGCCGCTGCACCGTGCAATCGCGCTGGCCGCTCGCCATGCCTGCCTTAGGCGGCGGCGTGCTGACTGTCGAGACGCCGGCATCGAAGCCCGCCACGAGCGCCGTCGCGTTCGAAGGATGCACTGTCGTATCCGCATCGCCATGAAACACGATGAGCGGGCGCTGCGGTTCGCCGGGCGTGCGGTTGCGATGAGCCTTGCCGCCCTTCATCGCGGCGAGCGCCGAGGGCAAATCCTTCGCACTTCCGTAGGCGAGGCCGGAGTGTATGCAGGCCGCCGCATACAGATCCGGCGAGGTCTTCAGCATGACGTCCGCCATTGCGCCGCCTGCGGACAGACCTGCCACGTACACGCGCGCCGGATCGACGCGATAGCGCGCGATCACCTCACGCGTGATACCCGCGATCAATGACGGCTCGCCCTGGTCGCGCTGCTGATCGTCCGGCTTGAACCAGTTCCAGCACGACGAATGATTGGCCGCCTGCGACTGATTCGGATACACCACGATGAAGCCGTGACGCTCGGCCATTTCATTCATGCGCGTGCCGGCCGCGAAGTCGTCGGCGTTTTGCGTGCAACCGTGCAGCATCACGATGAGCGGCAACGGCTGGTTGTTGTAGACGGCCGGTACGTAGAGCTTGTACTGGCGTTGGCCGGCGCTGTTGCTGAACGTGTGGGTGCTGAAGGTGCCGGGCGTGTCGGCATCGAAAACGCGCTCGGCAGGGGCGTGTGGCGCCGTGTGTGACTGCGTCTGGTTTTGTGCCTGCTGCCACGCTTGCGCCCATTCGTTGACGCTCTGCGGCATGTGCGGGGTTTGCGCGTGGCCGGCTTCGGCCGTGCCTTTCGCGAGCGCGCGCTGAACCGCGGCGGTCGCTTCCTTCGGCCCCTTCGTGCGGAGCAGATCGAAGGCTTCTTTCATCGACTTCAGGAAATCTTCATTCATTTTCATGATCGTAGGCGACTGCGTTGACTTGCTTTGAGCGTGGCCGGGTCAGGCGACGCGCTTCATGGTTTCGGCATGGGTTTAATCACAGGGACCCCGTCAATGGACGCTCGGACGCACCTATCTGATACGGCCGGCGAGCGCCGCCTTGACTGCGGGCGATGCGTGAAATGCGCCGAGCACCACCACCGATGCGATCGTGGCTGCCGCCAGTTCCGGCGCTACATCGGCGGCGATGCTGGCGAGGCCGAGCACATGAATGTCCAGCCGTTCGTTTGCGGCTCGGGCGGCTTCGAGGTCTTGCTTCGAGAAGTGTTGCAAGCCGAGCACCAGCGCGCGCCGGGTCACCGTTTCCGTGACGACCTGTGCGTGTACGGCGAGCTGGTTGCGGATCGCCGTGCGGATCAGGTCGGTACGGTTCGTGTAGAAACCCTCTTCGACGAGCAGATCGATCTGGCCCAGGTCGACCGGGCCGAGGTTGATGGTGATTTTTTCGGTCTCGCCGCCTTTGGGACGGGAGGTGTCGATGAGTTTGAGGTCGGCCATTTTTTGTTCGTTTGGCATCCGATAGCCATCCAATTAACATCCAATGGGATGGTTATACGCGCCTTGTCCTGATAGCGTCAACGGGGAAATTGAGGGCCGAATAGGCGGTGCAAGTCACGCAGGAGCGATGATTGAGTCGATCAGCTCTGCGCCCTCTTCGATATCCTCATCTCCAATAGAGCGTTACTCATGCCTTTCCCGATTCTCCGCGTTAACGAAAAAACCGACCATCGCGGGTCGGTCTTCTCTTGCCGGGTTTTCGATTGCCCGTTCGTGCTGCTAGCGGGCTTCCTCCTGGAAGCAACGTCGTGAGCGCCTTGACGTATAGGACTCGAAGCCGTTCACATCAGCACAATATCGTACTGCTCCTGGCTCAAATTCGACTCCACCTGCAACGACACCGGCTTGCCGATGAAATCGATCAGCATCGCCAGATGCTGTGACTCTTCCTCAAGAAACAGGTCGATCACCTGCTGCGACGCCACCACGCGGAACTCGCGCGGATTGAACTGCCGTGACTCGCGCAAAATCTCGCGCAGCACGTCATAGCACACCGTACGCGGCGTCTTGACCTGCCCCTTGCCCTGACATACCGGGCAGGGCTCGCACAACACATGTGCCAGCGACTCGCGCGTACGCTTGCGCGTCATCTCCACGAGCCCAAGCTGCGAGAAACCATTCACGGTCACGCGCGTGCGATCGCGCGACAGCGCCTTCTTCAATTCGCCGAGCACTTGATCGCGATGTTCGACATTCTCCATATCGATGAAATCGATAATGATCACGCCGCCCAGATTGCGCAGCCGCAATTGCCGCGCGATCGTGTGCGCGGCTTCGAGATTGGTCTTGAAGATCGTATCGTCGAAGTTGCGCGCGCCGACGTAGCCGCCGGTGTTCACGTCGATCGTGGTCATCGCTTCGGTCTGGTCGATCACCAGATACCCGCCCGACTTCAGATCCACCCGGCGTGACAATGCGCGCTGGATTTCCGCCTCGATGTTGTACAGATCGAAGAGCGGCCGCTCGCCGGTGTAGTGATGCAGCTTGGACGACACGGCCGGCGTGAACTCCGCCGCGAAATCCGCGAGCATCTGATAGGTCTCGCGCGAGTCCACCTGAATGCGCGAGGTCTCGTCGTTCACGAAATCGCGCAGCACGCGTTGCGAGAGATTCAGGTCCTGATACAGCAGGCTGGTCGGCGGCATGCGCTGACCTTGCGAGATGATCGTTGCCCACGTCTTGCGCAGATACGCGACATCCGCTGCCAACTCTTCGCTGGTCGCATCTTCAGCAATGGTGCGTACGATGTAGCCGCCTTTTTCATCGGCGGGCAGCACCGCGGTCAAACGCGCGCGCACGGCTTCGCGCTCAGCCTCGCTTTCGATCTTCTGCGAGATGCCGATGTGCGGCTCCTGCGGCAGATACACGAGCGTGCGCCCGGCGATACTCACTTGCGTGGAGAGCCGCGCGCCTTTCGTGCCGATCGGATCCTTCACGACCTGCACCATCAGCGTCTGGCCTTCGAAGACGATCTTCTCGATAGGCTGATGCGGCGTTTGATGTTGCGGTTCGCCCGCAATGCGCGGATGCCAGATATCCGCTACGTGCAGGAACGCGGCGCGTTCCAGACCGATGTCGATGAAGGCGGATTGCATGCCCGGCAACACCCGGACGACTTTGCCGAGATAGACATTGCCGACGCGTCCTCGCGACAGCGTTCGTTCGACGTGAAGTTCCTGGACGGCGCCTTGCTGGACGAGCGCGACGCGCGTTTCCTGCGGCGTGACATTGATCAGGATTTCTTCATTCATAGTGTTATTTTAGAAGTCGATGCGCGCTGCCCGCAGGAGGGCAGCGGTTTCAAAAAGCGGCAAACCCATGATACCTGAATAGGACCCGTCGATATGTTCGATAAACTCGGCGGCGCGCCCCTGCACCCCATATGCGCCTGCCTTGCCGAGTGGCTCGCCGCTCGCGGCATAGCGGCGCACGGCGTCCGCTTGCAGTGCAGCAAAACGCACCTTCGATACCGATAGCGCCGCGGGCAGCAGCGTGCCTTGCGCATCGACCACCGCGACGGCCGTCAGCACTTCGTGATCGCGGCCCGCGAGGCGCGTGAGCATCGCGACGGCATCGTCGGCGTCGACGGGTTTGCCGAGAATCGCGTCGTCGATCGTGACGGTTGTGTCGGCCACGAGGATCGGCCGCTCGGCATGGCCGCCTGCCACGAGACGCGCGCGCGCGGCGTGCGCCTTGGCGATGCACACACGCTGCACGTAGTCGCGCGCGCGCTCGCCGGGTAGCTCGACTTCGAGCGCTTCGGCATCTTCATCGGGACGCGGCAGAAGCAATTCGAAACGCACGCCGAGCTGTTGCAACAGCTCCTGACGGCGCGGACTCTGGGAGGCGAGGTAGACGAACGGATGCAGCGAAGCGGCGGGCGTGGGCATGAACAGGTCTCGATGAGGCGGGTTGCGTCAATGCGCGAGAAGCGCGCGATGAGCTTATCAGGCAAGCGACGATCGACGTGCCGAAGGATACGACACCGAACACGACGGGGGGCGCGCCGATAGACAGGTCGATCAATCTGTCTGCAAGCAGGTCGACAAGCAAGCCTGCAAACGCAGCCACTAATGCGGCGATAAATGTGGCAACAAGCGTGGCAACAAGCGTGGCTACAAGCGCGGCGACAAATGTGGCCAAAAGGGCGGCCACAAGCGCGCCAATCGGCGCAGGCAACGAGACCCAAACGCGCGATCTGTTCGCGGCCTCGTTCGCTCAGGCGCGGTGATAGGGGTGATTCTGCGTGATGGTCCACGCGCGGTAAAGCTGTTCGGCGAGCAGCACGCGGACCATGGCGTGCGGCAGCGTCAGGCTGGAGACACGCAGCAGCATATCCGCGCGCGCTTTCAGGTCGGGATCGAGCCCGTCGGCGCCGCCAATCAGAAACGCCACATCGCGGCCGTCCTGCTGCCACCCGGGCAGAGCGCCGGCGAGCTGCATCGTGGTCCAATCCTTGCCGCGTTCGTCGAGCGCGACAATGCGCGCGTTCTTCGGCAACGCGGCTTCGATTTTCTGCCGCTCGGCCGCCATTACGCTTTCGGCCGGCCGCCCCGACGAACGCTGCTCGGGCTTGATCTCGCGTAACTCGATGCGCAGCTCGGGCGGCATGCGTTTCGCGTATTCGTCGAAGCCGGTGGCGATCCAGTCCGGCATCTTGTGGCCGACGGCGAGGATGTGCAGTTTCATTACGGATGAAATCGCGGATGTAATCGCAAACTAAGCGCTATATCTGGCAAAGCGCTTACTTGCGGCGTACCGGCGTCTTGCGTGCGGGCTTTTTGGCAGCCGGCGCTTCGTCCTCTTCGTCTTCGTCGTCCGGCTCGCTCGCGCTGGCGCCGCCGAACGGATTCGGCGTGGACAGCTTGATGCGCACCGGCTTGTCACCCCAGATTTCTTCGAGGTTGTAGTACTGGCGCAGCGCCGGCTGCAGGATGTGCACGATCGCGTCGCCGCAATCGACCAGCACCCATTCGCCGATGTCCTCGCCTTCGGTGCTGATGACGTCGCCGCCGTTTTCCTTGACGCTCTCGCGCACGCTCGAAGCGAGCGCCTTGGTCTGGCGGTTCGAGGTGCCGGAGGCGACGATCACGCGATCGAACAGCGCGGTCAGGTGGCTGGTGTTGAACACCTTGATGTCTTGCGCTTTGACGTCTTCGAGGGCGTCGACGATCACGCGTTGCAGTTTGCGAATATCCATGGGGTTACCGGTGGTACAGATGATGTTGAAGAATATAGTCCCACACCGCGGTGGGGACATGGCTTGCGGCCCGGGCCTGGCCTTTGTCCTGCTGTTCGCCGCCCGCGAGGGCAAGCCGTTGGGTCACCTGTTCGCGCAGATGCGCGCGAATATCGGTGGCCGAGACGTTGAACGCAAGCGTCGTATCGATCAGCAAGTGGCCGCAGGGCGTGGCTTGCAGAACGTCGGCGCGGGCACGGCGCGCGTCGATTTCCTGTGCGACCACGGGCGGAATCGACGCAAGGTCGAAACCGGGACGCGTGGCCGCGCAAATGTGAGCGAAGTCGAACAGATGACGCCAGTCGCGCCACGTGTCGAGGTGCACCAGTTGATCCGCGCCGATCAGTAGCGCAATCGACGCATCCTGACCTTCGCGTTCACGCCACAACTGCAGCGTGTTGATCGTGTAGGTCGGGCCGTCGTGTTCGATCTCGTCGGTCGCCACCCGCACGGTGACGCCCGGCAGCACTAACGCGCCGGCGGCGGCGCGGGTCATGGCCAGCCTGTGCTCAGCGGCCGACACGTCCTTTTTTTGCCACGGCTGGCCGGCCGGCAGCAGCACCAGCTCGGTCAGGTTCAGCACCTCGGCGAAACGCCGCGCGAGCGCGAGATGGCCGTCGTGGATCGGATCGAAAGTGCCGCCGAGCAGTCCGATCCGGCGAGGCAGGGCGACAGGATGAGCGTTCGGCTTCAGGTGAAGATCCTTTGTCGTGGTCGCGTGGTGTGCGGCGTGGGCTTAGCGCCTCACACCCACTCGCGCGGCACGAGAAAATCGCTGTAAAGACGCGCTTCCGGCGTGCCCGGTTCGGGCTGCCAGTTGTAGCGCCAGTTCACTACAGGCGGCATCGACATCAGAATCGATTCGGTGCGTCCGCCGCTTTGCAGCCCAAACAGTGTGCCACGGTCGAAGACCAGATTGAACTCGACGTAGCGGCCGCGCCGGTATGCCTGGAAGTCCCGCTCGGCTTCGCCATACGGAATGTTGCGGCGCTTTTCGATGATCGGCAGATACGCTTTGAGGAATCCCTCGCCGACACTCTTCACCATCGCGAACGATTGGTCGAAGCCCGCCGCCGAGAAATCGTCGAAGAAAATCCCGCCGATACCACGCGCTTCGTTGCGATGCTTGAGGAAGAAATACTCGTCGCACCAGCGCTTGAAACTCGGGTAGAGGTCCGCGCCATAAGGCTGCAGCGCATCGCGGCACACCTGGTGGAAATGCCGCGCGTCATCCTCGTAGCCGTAGTACGGCGTCAGATCCATGCCGCCGCCGAACCAGAACACCGGCTCTTCGCCGGCTTTGGTGGCGATCAGCAGACGCACGTTCATATGCACGGTCGGGCAGTGCGGATTGTGCGGGTGCAGCACGAGCGAGACGCCCATGGCTTCGAAACCACGTCCGGCCAGTTGCGGGCGCGCGGCGCTCGCCGAACCCGGCAATGCATCGCCGGCGACGTCCGAAAAGCCGATGCCGGCCCGCTCGAAGAAGTTGCCGCCTTCCAGAATCCGCGTGCAGCCGCCGCCGCGCAGTTTTTCGCCGGGGGCGCGCTGCCATGCGTCAGTCGCGAACGGCTGGCCGTCGAACGCGCCGAGCGTGTCCGCGATATGCGTTTGCAGGCCTTGCAGCCAGCTGCGCACGGCCTGTGCGTCGAAGCTCGAATCGGTCATGAATGCAGGTGCTGAGGGCGGCACGCTTGTCGCGCCGCGGGTTCTTCGGGAAGGGCGAGGGCCGGGCCTTTGTCAGGATAGTCCTGCGAAGGCGCGGCGCCAGGGTCATTCCGGTCATGCGGGCCGGCTGAAATGCCGGTCAACCGGCGCGCGCCCATATGGTGCGGTGGGCGCCGCAACGGCCGCGAAAACCCGCAGTGTAGCGCCGTTGGCGCCACACGCGGGCGAGTGGGGCGGGCTTAGTGCTTGCCGTCAGTCTTGACGTCGTGCTTGCGGTTCAATGCGCGGTAGCCAATGTCGCGGCGATATTGCATGCCGTCGAACGAGATCTGGTTGATGGTCTCATACGCGACCGATTGCGCGCTGCGCACCGAATCCGCCAGACCGACCACGCACAACACGCGGCCGCCCGAGGTGGTTAGCTTGCCGTCCGCCAGTGTGGTGCCGGCATGGAACGTTACCGAATCATCGGTCTCAGCCGGGATGTCGCTAATCCGGTCGCCTTTGCGCGGCGTGTCCGGATAGTTGTGCGCGGCGAGCACGACGCCCAGCGCGGTGCGGCGGTCCCACTCCAGTTCGATCGTGTTGAGCGTGCCGGCGATGGCCTGTTCGACGACCTTCGAAAAGTCGCCTTTCAGGCGCGCCATGATCGGCTGCGTTTCCGGGTCGCCCATCCGGCAGTTGAATTCGAGCGTCTTCGGATTGCCTTGCGCGTCGATCATCAGGCCGGCGTACAGAAAGCCGGTGAAGCGGATGCCTTCTTTCTCCATGCCACGCACGGTCGGCTGGATGATTTCGCGCATCACGCGGGCATGCAGTTGGGGCGTGACGATCGGGGCGGGCGAATAAGCACCCATGCCGCCGGTGTTCGGACCCTGGTCGGCGTCGAGCAGGCGCTTGTGGTCCTGGCTCGAGGCGAGCGCCAGCACGTGCTTGCCGTCCACCATCACGATGAAGCTGGCTTCCTCGCCGGCGAGGAATTCCTCGATCACGACGCGTGCGCCGGCGTCGCCCAGCTTGTTGTCCGACAGCATCATGTCGACCGCGGCGTGTGCTTCTTCCAGCGTTTGCGCCACCACGACGCCCTTGCCGGCGGCGAGGCCGTCGGCCTTGATCACGATTGGCGCGCCCTTGGCGTCCAGATACGCATGCGCGGCAGCGACGTCAGCGAAGGTTTCGTATTCGGCGGTCGGGATCGCGTGGCGCTTCATGAACGCCTTGGCAAAATCTTTCGAGCTTTCGAGCTGCGCGGCTTCCTTGCTCGGCCCGAAAATCTTCAGACCGCGCGAGCGGAACAGATTGACGATGCCCGCGGCGAGCGGCCCTTCGGGTCCGACCAGCGTGAAGGCGATCTGTTCTTTCTCGACGAAATCGGCGAGCTCGGCCGGATCGGTGATGTCGATGTTGCGCAGACGCTCGTCCTGGGCGGTGCCGCCGTTGCCAGGAGCAACGTAGACGAGCTGGACCCGTGGCGATTGCGCGAGCTTCCATGCGAGCGCATGTTCGCGACCGCCGGAACCGACGACGAGTAACTTCATGTGAATCCCCGAGACTTAAAAACCATAAACGGCTGACGCAGCACGCTCAGCCGTGAAATAACAGCAAGGTTTGCAATGGGCCCGCAGCCGGACAGTGGCGCAGGGCACATGGCGAACCTGGGTTGATGCGGTGTGGAAGAGCCCAAACAACGCTCGACCAACGCGCGTTCAGCCGCAACGCGAGGGCCAACTGGCGGCGTGGGCGGGTGGTTCGATGCCGACCGATCCACGCGCCAGACGCCGCCGGGGCACGCTCACTCGTCGGCGATCGCGGCGTTTGTATAGACTTCCTGCACGTCGTCCAGATTTTCCAGCGCGTCGAGCAGCTTCTGCATTTTCACCGCGTCGTCGCCCGTGAATTCGACTTCCGTCTGAGGTTTCATCGTTACCTCGGCCACTTCGGCCTTGAAGCCCGCAGCTTCAAGCGCGGCCTTCACCTTCGGGAAATCGTTCGGCGGGCACAGCACTTCGATACTGCCGTCTTCGTTCGTGAGGACGTCGTCGGCGCCGGCTTCGAGCGCGGCTTCCATCAGCTTGTCTTCCGGCGTGCCGGGGGCAAACAGGAACTGGCCGACGTGATCGAACATGAACGACACCGAGCCGTCCGTGCCCATGTTGCCGCCGTTCTTCGAGAACGCGTGACGCACGTCCGCCACCGTACGGGTGCGGTTGTCGGTCATGGTGTCCACGATCACCGCCGCGCCGCCGATGCCGTAGCCTTCGTAGCGGATTTCTTCGTAGTTTGCGCCGTCGACACCGCCCACACCGCGTTGGATCGCACGGTTGACGTTATCTTTCGGCATGTTGGCGTCGTACGCCTTTTCGACGGCGAGCCGCAGGCGCGGGTTCGAGTCGATGTCGCCGCCGCCCATGCGGGCCGCCACCTGAATTTCCTTGATGAGCCGCGTCCAGACCTTGCCGCGCTTGGCGTCGGCCGCTGCTTTCTTATGCTTGATGTTGGCCCATTTCGAATGACCCGCCATACCTTTCTCCGTCGCGCGCGCCATTGGGGCGCACGCATAGTGCAATTGTCGTTGCGATGTCGGGCGCGTACGCGTGTGATTGCGACCTTGCGCCTCGATGTCAAACCGCTCGGCGCCGGACCGCCCGGTGTCAGGCCTTCATCAGCTTGATCGCGCCCCGCGAGGCCAAGCTAGCGAAGCCGGAAGCCGGCAGCGCGGTTGGAGACGGGGCAGTGCGGTCAGCGGGGGCTCAGCGGCGCCGCATTGGCGCCACATTTGGCACCGAATTTAGCGCCGCATTTGACACACCAAGCGTGCCGGTTCCGGCAGATCCCGCGTAAAGGCGCGATGCACCGGGTGGCAGTGCAAGTCGAGCCGCTCTTTGAGCGGATTCGAATTTTATCACGGCGTGAGGGCGGGGCAGAGGGGGGCATAGCGGGAAACCGCGCGAAAACAGCGCGGAAATCGAACGGCGGCGGCGTTTTTGCGCCCGCCGCCGCTGGTTTTCTCGGCCTGCTGTCAGTTTTTCGTGCCGAACAGGCGGTCACCGGCGTCGCCGAGACCCGGCACGATGTAAGCGTGCTCGTTCAGGTGCGAATCGAGCGACGCAACGTACAGTTTGACGTCCGGATGGGCGTCCTGGAACACCTGCACGCCTTCCGGGGCCGCCACCAGCGCGAGGAACAGGATGTTCTCGCCGGCCACGTTGCGGCGCTTGAGCACGTCCACCGCATGGACGGCGGAATAACCGGTCGCGACCATCGGGTCGCACAGAATGAACACACGGTCTTCCAGATCCGGCAGGCGCACCAGGTATTCGACCGGGCGATGATCCTCGGCACGATACACGCCGATGTGGCCCACGCGCGCCGACGGCACCAGCTCCAGCAGGCCGTCCGACATGCCGATGCCGGCGCGCAGCACCGGCACGATCGCCAGTTTCTTGCCGGCGATCACCGGCGCGTCGATGTCGACCAGCGGCGTGGTGATGCGGCGCGTGGTCATCGGCAGGTTACGGGTGATCTCGTAGCCCATCAGCAGCGTGATCTCGCGCAGCAGTTCGCGGAACGTGCGGGTGGAGGTGTCCCGGTCGCGCATATGCGACAGCTTGTGCTGGATCAGCGGGTGATCGAGGATGAAAAGATTGGGAAAACGGCTGTCCTGAGTCATGGCGGGGGCGCAAGCGGCGGCTAGAGGGATCGGTTTGGTGCGCCGCCCGCTCTGAAATCGGCCGGCGGACGCACCACGGCGCAAGTTTACCGAAAGAGTGGCGCCGGAAGATACCGGAGATTGCATGGGTCCGGCACAGTCCGGCACCGATTCTTCTAGAATCGGGGGAAACTTTGCAACGGTTGGGCAACTGCGGGGCAACCGCGGGGCCGCCCGCGCCACGATTACGCCACAAGGATACGCACATGGACATGGGAATCGCAGGACGCACCGCGCTGGTTTGCGCGGCCAGCAAGGGACTGGGGCGCGGCTGCGCGGAAGCGCTGGCAGCCGAAGGGGTCAACCTGACAATCGTCGCGCGCACCGTGGAGACGCTGGAGGCGACCGCCGCCGAGATCCGCAAGCAGAGCGGGGTGGAAGTGAAGACGGTGGCGTGCGACATCACCACGCCCGAAGGCCGTGCCGCGGCGCTCGCCGCCTGTCCGCAGCCGGACATTCTGGTCAACAACGCCGGCGGGCCGCCGCCTGGCGATTTTCGCAATTTCACGCAAGAAGACTGGATTCGCGCGCTGGAGAGCAACATGCTCACGCCGATCGAGCTGATCCGCGCGACCATCGACGGGATGAGCGAGCGCGGCTACGGGCGCATCGTCAACATCACGAGTTCGGCGGTCAAGGCGCCGATCGACGTGCTCGGCCTGTCCAACGGTGCGCGCTCGGGGCTGACCGGCTTCGTGGCGGGGCTTGCGCGTAGCAAGGTGGCCGGTGCGGGCGTGACGATCAACAACCTGCTGCCGGGGCTGTTCGACACCGACCGCATCGCCACCACCTTCACGGCGCAAGCCAAGGCGCATCACATTTCCGTCGACGAAGCGCGCCAGCAGCGCATGAAGACGATCCCCGCCGGCCGCTTCGGCACGCGCGACGAATTCGGCCGCGCCTGTGCTTTCCTGTGCAGCGTGCATGCCGGCTACATCACCGGCCAGAACTGGCTGATCGATGGCGGTGCTTACCCCGGTACGTTCTGAGCGGGCACGCTTTGAAGCGCCGGCATCGCCACCACTACAACAACGACAATCACAACGGTTTCAGGAGTCTTACGTCATGACCACCCGCATTGCGCTGATCGCACACGATCACAAGAAGGACGACATCGTCAAACTGGCCGGCGAATACGTCGATACGCTCAGGCGTTGCGACATCATCGCAACCGGCACCACCGGCACACGTATCGGCGACGCGCATGGCCTCACGGTCGAGCGCATGTTGTCCGGCCCGCACGGCGGCGATCTGCAGATCGGCGCGCAACTCGCGGAAGGGCGGGTGGACATGGTGATTTTTCTGCGCGACCCGATGACGCCGCAGCCGCACGAACCGGATATCAATGCGCTGGTGCGGGCCTGCGATGTTCACAACATTCCGTGCGCCACCAATATTTCGACCGCACGCATGATTCTCGACGTGCTCACTTTGCGCCTCACGCAGCAGGTCTGAGCGCACGCATGCTGTGCGGCCGATCGGCATCACAAACCAAGGAGACATGATGGTCAAAGCAATCCGATTCGATAAAACCGGCGGCCCTGAAGTGATGAAATGGGTGGACGTCGAAGTGGGCGAGCCGGGTGCGGGCGAGATTCGCATCAGGCAGACCGCGGTGGGCCTGAACTATATCGACGTGTATTTCCGCACGGGTTTGTATCCGTTGCCCTTACCGGGTGGCCTCGGGATGGAAGCGGCGGGCGAGATCACCGCGGTCGGTGCTGGCGTGAGCGGTCTCAAGGCGGGGGACCGCGTGGCATACGTGGCGCGTCCTCCTGGCGCCTACACCCAGGAGCGCGTGCTGCCGGCGGCGCAAGTCGTCAAGGTGCCGGACGCGGTGAGCGACGAGCAGGCGGCCTCCGTCATGTTGCAAGGCTTGACCGCGCAGTATCTGCTGCGCCGTACCTATCCGGTGAAGGCCGGCGACACGATTCTGATCCAGGCCGCGGCCGGCGGCGTCGGCCTGCTGGCTTGCCAATGGGCGAAAGCATTAGGCGCGACGGTGATCGGCACGGTCGGCTCCGATGAGAAAGCCGAGATCGCCAGGGCGCATGGCTGCGATCACGCCATCGTCTACACGCGCGAAAACTTTACGAAGCGCGTGCGCGAGATCACCAATGGCGCGGGTGTGCCGGTGGTGTACGACTCGATCGGTAAAGACACGTTTACGGGTTCGCTCGACTGCCTCGCACCACTCGGCATGTTCGTGAGCTTCGGCAATGCATCGGGACCGTTGCCGCCGATCGACTCATCGGAATTCGCCGGACGCGGTTCGCTGTTCTTTACGCGCCCCACGCTTTTTACCTATATCGCCAAACGCAGCGACTACGAAGCGATGTCCGCCGAATTGTTCGACGTGCTGGTATCGGGCAAGGTGAAGGCGAGCATCAACCAGCGCTACGCGTTGGCGGACGTGGGCAAGGCGCACGCCGATCTGGAAGGCCGCCGCACCACGGGTTCGACGATTCTGCTGCCGTAAACGCAAGCCCCCTGGGCGCGGCGCGAAGCACCGCACGGGTGTAAAAACCACAGCGCCACGACGCGCCCGCCGGTTGGCAAACCGGTCGGCGCGCCCTGCCGCAAACCCGCACCCCATCGGCACAAGGCCGTTCCATCTCACGATGGAACGGCCTTTTCCGTTTACGCGATTTTTACACCCTGTCTCAGATCTTTGACCAACCCTTTACGCGCTTCGGCATAACGTTCCACCTATCCAAAGTCCGTGTATGGAGAACAAAAATGGATGTGCTGTATGTCGGGGGGCTGGTGCTGTTTTCCGCGCTGACCTTTGCATTGATTGCCGGCTGCGAGAAGTTGATGCAGTTCCGGCGCGGCCAGGGAGCCCGCTCATGAACTGGATTCTCTGGTTGTCGGGCGCGGCTACCGCGCTGCTGTTTGCGTACCTGGTCTATGCGCTGTTGCGCGCGGAGGACATTGAATGAACTCGAACAATGTCCTGCAAGCGGGCCTTTTCATCGTCGTGCTGCTGGCAGCCGCGGTGCCGATGTCCCGCTATCTGAGCAACGTGATGGATGGCAGCTCGCGCGTGGTGCGCCTTGGCGGCCCGCTCGAACGTTTGCTGTATCGCATCGCGGGCGTCGATCCGTCGGCGGAAATGAGCTGGAAGCACTATGCGATCGCCACGATCGCGTTCAACGTGCTCGGCGTGCTGTTCCTTTACGTGCTGCTGCGCGTGCAAGGCTGGCTGCCTGGCAATCCGCAGCAGTTCGGCCCGATGACGGTGGATGGCGCCTTCAATACGGCGGTCAGCTTCGTGTCGAACACGAACTGGCAAGACTACACGCCTGAGCAAACCGTCAGCTATCTGACGCAGATGCTCGGCCTGACCGTGCAGAACTTCCTGTCGGCGGCGACCGGCATCGTGGTGGTGATCGCGCTGATTCGCGGTTTCGCGCGTCACACGACGCAAACCATCGGCAACTTCTGGGTCGACATCACGCGCGTGACGCTCTACGTATTGCTGCCGATGGCGGCAATCGTCGCCGCGCTTCTGATGAGCCAGGGCGTGGTGCAGAACTTCAAGGCCTATCAGGACGTGCCGACGCTGCAAACCACCACGTACGCCGCACCGAAGCTCGATGCACAAGGCAACCCGGTGAAGGACGCGAAGGGCAACCCGGTCACGGTCGATACGCCGGTGAAGACGCAAACCATCGCGATGGGCCCGGTTGCTTCGCAAGAATCGATCAAGATGCTCGGCACCAACGGTGGCGGCTTCTTTAACGGCAACTCGGCGCATCCGTATGAAAACCCGACGCCGTTCTCGAACTTCCTGCAGATCTTCTCGATCCTGATCATTCCGGCTGCATTGGCGCTGGTGTTCGGACGCATGATCGCGGACCGCAAACAGGGCGTCGCCGTTCTCGCCGCGATGACGATTGCATTTGCTGCATGCGTGGTCGGCGAAATCAGCGCGGAGCAAGGCGGCAATCCGGCCTTCGCTGCGTTGAATGTCGATCAGTCGGCCAATGCGCTGCAGTCGGGCGGTAATGCGGAAGGCAAGGAAACGCGCTTCGGTATCGCCCAGTCGGGCATCTTCACGGTAGCGACCACGGCGGCTTCCTGCGGCGCGGTAGCGAATACGCACGACTCGCTGACGCCGATCGGCGGTCTCTATCCGATGCTGCTGATGCAACTCGGCGAAGTGATCTTCGGCGGTGTGGGCTCCGGTATGTACGGCATGCTCGTGTTCGCCCTGCTGGCCGTGTTCGTGGCAGGCCTGATGATCGGCCGCACGCCTGAGTACGTCGGCAAGAAGATCGAAGCGTATGAGATGAAGATGGTGTCGATCGTGGTGCTGCTCACGCCGCTGCTGGTGCTGGTGGGCACGTCGATCGCGGTGCTGACCGACGCGGGCAAGGCAGGTATCGCCAACCCTGGCGCGCACGGCTTCTCTGAAATCCTCTACGCGTTCAGTTCGGCCGCGAATAACAACGGCAGCGCTTTTGCCGGCCTGACAGTGAGCACGCCGTTCTACAACTGGCTCACGGCTATCGCGATGTGGTTCGGCCGCTTCGGCACGATCATCCCGGTGCTGGCGATTGCGGGTTCGCTCGCCGCCAAGAAGCGCATCGGTGTGACGGGCGGCACGCTGCCGACTCATGGCCCGCTGTTCGTCGTGCTGCTGCTCGGCACGGTGCTGCTGGTTGGCGCGCTGACTTATGTGCCCGCGCTTGCACTCGGACCTGGTGTCGAACATCTGATGATGATGGGCGCCCACTGAGGCGGCCCTTGCGACCCAACGAGTGAACACGCGCAAACGGGAAATTCGAGGATTCAATGACTGAACATAATGCAACGAGGTCCATGTTCGACCCGGCGCTGGTGCGCCCGGCGATCGTGGACTCCTTCAAGAAGCTCACGCCGCGCACGCAGTTCCGCAATCCGGTGATGTTCTGCGTGTACGTCGGCAGTATTCTCACGACCATTCTGTGGATCGCCGCGCTCGGCGGCCAGGCCGAGGCGCCCGCGGGCTTCATTCTCGCGGTCACCTTGTGGCTGTGGTTCACGGTGCTGTTCGCGAACTTCGCGGAAGCGCTCGCCGAAGGCCGTTCCAAGGCCCAGGCCGCGTCGCTGCGCAGTGCGAAGAAAGACGTGATGGCCAAGAAGCTCAACGAGCCGCATCCGAAGTCGCCGATCCGCATTCTGACGGCGTCCGATCTGCGTAAAGGCGACGTCGTGCTGGTCGAAACCGGCGACGTGATTCCGGCCGACGGTGAAGTGATCGACGGTGTCGCGTCAGTCGACGAATCGGCGATCACCGGTGAATCCGCGCCGGTGATCCGCGAGTCGGGTGGCGATTTTTCGTCGGTGACGGGTGGCACTCGCGTGCTGTCGGACTGGATTGTCGTGCGTGTCACGGCCAATCCGGGCGAAGCCTTTCTCGACCGCATGATCGCGATGGTGGAAGGCGCGAAGCGTCAAAAAACGCCGAACGAAATCGCTCTGACGATTCTGCTGGTCGCGCTGACGATCGTGATGTTGCTGGCTACCGCCACGCTGCTGCCGTTCTCGATGTTCTCGGTCGAAGCCGCGAAGGCCGGGCACGTGGTTACGATCACGGCGCTGGTCGCGCTGCTGGTGTGTCTGATTCCGACCACCATCGGCGGGCTGTTGTCGGCGATCGGTGTGGCCGGTATGAGCCGCATGATGCAGGCGAACGTGATCGCCACCTCGGGCCGCGCCGTGGAAGCGGCCGGTGACGTCGACGTGCTGTTGCTCGACAAGACCGGCACGATCACGCTCGGTAACCGCCAGGCATCGCAGTTCGTGCCGGCACCGGGCTTGACTGAAGAAGCGCTGGCCGACGCCGCGCAGCTTTCGTCGCTCGCCGACGAAACGCCGGAAGGCCGCAGCATCGTCGTGCTGGCCAAGCAGCGCTTCAATATCCGTCAACGCGATATGGCCACCCTGCACGCCGAATTCCTGGCGTTCACGGCGCAAACGCGGATGAGCGGTGTCGATCTGCCGGGCCGTGAAATCCGCAAGGGCGCGGCCGACGCAGTGAAGAACTACGTCGAAGCGAATGGCGGCCGTTTCCCGAACGAAGTCAGCACGGCAGTGGCCGAAGTGGCCCGCCGCGGCAGCACGCCGCTGGTGGTCGCCGAGAAAGGCGAACAGGGCGCACGCGTGCTCGGCGTGATCGAACTGAAGGACGTGGTGAAGGGCGGTATCAAGGAACGTTTCGCCGAACTGCGCAAGATGGGTATCAAGACCATCATGGTGACGGGCGACAACCGCCTGACGGCCGCGGCGATTGCAGCCGAAGCCGGCGTCGACGACTTCCTCGCCGAAGCCACGCCTGAGGCCAAGCTCGCCACGATCCGTTCGCACCAGGCCGAAGGCCGGCTCGTGGCGATGACCGGCGACGGCACCAACGACGCCCCGGCGCTCGCCCAGGCCGACGTCGCGGTGGCGATGAACACGGGCACGCAGGCGGCGAAGGAAGCCGGCAACATGGTCGACCTCGATTCGAATCCGACCAAGCTGATCGAGATCGTCGAGATCGGCAAGCAGATGCTGATGACGCGCGGCTCGCTCACCACGTTCTCGATCGCCAACGACGTCGCCAAGTACTTCGCGATCATCCCGGCTGCATTCGCGACCACCTATCCGGCACTGAATGCGCTGAACGTGATGCATCTGGCCACGCCGGCCTCGGCGATCATGTCGGCGGTGATTTTCAATGCGCTGATCATCGTGCTGCTGATTCCGCTGGCGCTCAAGGGCGTGAAGTACCGGGCGCTGGGCGCGGCGATCCTGCTGCGCCGCAATCTGCTGGTCTACGGTCTGGGCGGGATCATCGTGCCGTTCATCGGCATCAAGCTGATCGATATGGTGCTGGCCGCGTTCGGCTGGGTTTGAGAAGCGGCAGCTTAAAAGGAGTTACCTGTCATGAAAAATCTGTTCCGTCCGCTGATCGTGATCTTCGCGGTACTGACCGCTGTCACCGGACTCGCTTATCCCGCCGTGATGACCGCGGTCGGTCAGGCGGCCTTCAACAACCAGGCCAACGGGAGCATGCTCGAGAAGGACGGCAAGGTGGTCGGCTCGAAGCTGATCGGCCAGCAGTTCGACGCGCCGCAGTACTTCTGGGGCCGTCTGTCGGCCACCAGCCCGATGCCGTATAACGCGACCAACTCGGGCGGTTCGAATCTCGGCCCGACCAACCCGGCGCTGACCGACGAAATCAAAGGCCGTATCGACGCGTTGAAGGCGGCCGGCACGGATATGTCGAAGCCGGTGCCGGTCGATCTGGTGACGTCCTCGGGTAGCGGTCTCGATCCCGAGATCAGCCCGGCGGCCGCCGCGTATCAGATCGAACGCGTTGCCAAGGCGCGCAAGCTCGCCACCAACGATGTGCAGGCGCTGGTCGACCGTTATACGACCGGCCGCCAGTTCGGCGTGCTCGGTGAACCGCGTGTGAACGTGTTGCAGCTGAATCTGGCGCTGGACGAGATGAAACACGGCTGAGCGCCGGGCAGCGTGGTTGATGGCTGTGTTTCGAGGAGGCGGCGACCCTGCGGTGCCGCCTTCGCCATTTGCGATTGCCGTTTGCGGTGCGGCCTCTGCCGTGCCACCATGCAAGCACTATCGCTCGCATTATCATGAAAACCATTGAGCATGAACCGCCCCGATCCTGACGAACTGCTCGACAAGCTGCAACGCGACGAAGAAAAGCGTCAACGGGGCAGGCTGAAGATTTTCTTCGGCGCCTCGGCGGGCGTCGGCAAGACCTATGCGATGCTGCAAGCCGCGCGCCGCCGTGCCGACGAAGGCACGGACGTGGTGGTCGGCATCGCCGAAACGCATGGCCGGGGCGAAACCGCTGCGCTGCTCGAAGGCCTCGACGTATTGCCGCTCGCGGTGATCGAGTATCGCGGCCGCAAGCTCGGCGAATTCGATCTCGACGCGGCGCTTGCCCGCAAGCCGCAACTGATTCTCGTCGACGAGCTCGCGCATTCGAACGTGCAGGGCGCACGGCATCTGAAGCGCTGGCAGGACGTCTACGAACTGCTCGACGCGGGCATCGACGTCTACACCACGGTCAATGTCCAGCATCTCGAAAGCCTGAACGACGTGGTCGGCCAGATCACCGGCATCCGTGTCTGGGAGACGGTGCCCGACCGGGTGTTCGATCGCGCCGACGAAGTCACGCTGGTTGACCTGCCCGCCGAGGAACTCCTCGACCGGATGCGCGACGGCAAAGTGTATTTGCCGCAGCAGGCCGAGCGCGCGGTGCGCAACTTCTTTCGCAAGGGCAATCTGATCGCGCTGCGCGAGCTTGCGTTGCGCCGCACCGCGGACCGTGTCGATGCGCAGATGCGGGAGTATCGCGCCGACCGTTCGATCGAGCGGATCTGGCAGGCTCGCGAGCGCTTGCTGGTGTGCGTCGGTCCGGGTCCCGAAGCGCCCATGCTGGTGCGCGCGGCGGCACGCCTCGCCGCCAGCCTGAAGGCCGACTGGATCGCCGTGTATGTGGAAACGCCCGCACTGCAGCGCTTGCCCGACGCGCGCCGCGAACGCACGCTGAACGCCCTGAAGCTCGCCGCCGAGCTCGGCGCCGAAACCGCGACGCTGGCAGGCACCGACGCGGTCGCTGCGCTGATCGGCTACGCGCAGGCGCGCAACGTCTCCAAGCTGGTGGCCGGCGCGTCGGCCCGTACGGGTTTCAGGCGCTGGGTGCGCCGGCCTCTCGGCGAGCGCATTGCCGAACGCGCGGGCGATCTCGATCTCACGCTGATTCGCGCGTCGTCGGAACGCGACGGCGGCGAGCAGCGCCGCCTGCTCAACACCACGGCGAATGCATGGCGCGAAGCGCTGAGCACGGCGCGCGAACGCCGTTCGCCGCCGCGCGCCTACGGTTTCGCGCTGGCGATTTGCGCGGCTATTACGCTGCTGTCGAGCCAGCTGATCGACCATATCGATCTGACCAACCTTGTCATGCTGTACCTGCTCGGCGTGATCTTCACGGCGGTGAAGCTGGGGCGCGGGCCGGGTGTCGTGCTGTCGTTCATGAGCGTGGCCGCGTTCGATTTCTTTTTCGTGCCGCCGCGCATGTCGCTGTCGGTGTCCGATACGCAATATCTGCTGACTTTCATCGGCATGCTGTTGACCTCGCTCGTCATCAGCCATCTCACGTCGAGCTTGCGCCGCGAGGCGAGCGTCGCGCGGCGTCGCGAGCAACGCACCGGCGCGATGTATGCGATGGCGCGTGAACTGGCGGCGGCGCTGACCACCGAGCAGATCGTCGGCATCGGCAGCCGGCATGTCAGCGAAGTGTTCGGCGCGCGTGTCGCGATCCTGTTGCCGGACAGTGTCGATCAGGTGAAGCAGAAGATCGAAGACCCCGACGCGACGATCACGCTCGAAGGCGAGATGCTCGATATCGACGTCGGCCAATGGGTCTACGATCAGCAGAAGCCGGCCGGACACGGTACCGATACGCTGCCGGCCGCCGCCGCGCTGTACTTGCCGCTGAAGGCGCCAATGCGCACACGTGGCGTGCTCGCGGTCGTGATGCGCGACGAGCGCGAGCTGGACGTGCCGGAGCAACAACGCATGCTCGACGCATTCGCCGCGCAAATCGCGCTGGCGCTGGAGCGAGTGCATTACGTCGACATCGCGCGCGACGCGCTCGTCAATATGGAATCGGAGCGTTTGCGCAATTCGCTGCTGTCGGCGATCTCGCACGACCTGCGTACGCCGTTGACGACGATCGTCGGCTTCTCGTCGATGCTGGCGCAATCGCGCGAAGCGCATCCTGGCGCGCAACCCGGTGACGATCTCGTCGACGCGATTCACGAAGAGGCGCTGCGCATGACCGGCATCGTCACGAATCTGCTCGACATGGCGCGCCTGCAGGCAGGCAGCCTGCAACTGAATCAGCAATGGACGCTTCTCGAGGAAACGGTCGGCGCCGCGCTGCGGGCCTGCAAGCGCGTGCTGGCGAATCATCCGGTGCAAGTGAAGCTGCCGGCGGATTTGCCGCTGCTGCATCTGGATGCCGTGCTGATGGAGCGGCTCTTTTCGAACCTGTTCGAGAACGCGGCCAAATATACGCCGCCGGATACGCCGTTGACGATCGGCGCGCAGCGTCTGGACGCCGATGGCAAATCGTTCGTTCGTGTCGCGGTCGACGATAACGGCCCCGGTCTGCCGGCCGGCATGGAAGCGCGGGTGTTCGAGAAATTCACGCGCGGCGAGAAGGAGTCGGCCAAGCCCGGCATCGGCCTTGGCCTCGCGATCTGCCGCGCGATCGTGGAAGCGCACGGCGGTACAATCGGCGCGCTCAATCGTCTGTCGCCGGACGGGCGCGTCGAAGGCGCGCGCTTCTGGTTCACGTTGCCGGTGGAAACGCCGCCCGAAGCGCCAGATGCGCTGGAAGACGAAGACGCCGACGTTTTGCCCGAGCGCGACTCAACTCCTAACCTGCTTTCCAAGCCTAGCCATGAGTGACCCGAGCATCACCGTCGTCCTGATTGAAGACGAAAAGCAGATTCGCCGCTTTGTGCGAACAGCACTGGAAGGCGAGGGCATCGTCGTGCACGACGCCGAGACCGGCAAGCAAGGCCTCGTCGAAGCCGCCACGCGCAAACCCGATCTCGTCATCGTCGATCTCGGCTTGCCCGATACCGACGGTCTCGATGTGATTCGCGAGTTGCGCGGCTGGAGTGAGTTGCCCGTTATCGTGTTGTCGGCGCGCACTCAGGAAACCGAGAAAGTCGCAGCGCTCGACGCCGGCGCGGACGATTACCTCACCAAGCCATTCGGCGTTTCCGAACTGCTGGCGCGAATTCGCGCGCATATGCGGCGCCGCAATCAGGGTGGCGCGAATGAATCGCCGCTGGTGCGCTTCGGCGCGGTGACGGTCGATCTGGCCTTGCGTCAGGTGACCCGCGACGGCGCCGCCATCCATCTCACCCCGATCGAGTACCGCCTGCTCGCGACGCTGGTGCGCCATGCGGGCCGTGTGCTGACGCACCGGCAATTGCTGCGCGACGTGTGGGGACCCTCCCATGTGGAGAGCCATCATTATCTGCGTATCTACATGGCGCATTTGCGCGGCAAACTGGAGCGCGACCCGGCGCAACCGGAGCACATCGTCACGGAAACGGGTGTGGGCTACCGGCTGGTTGGCGCGGTTTGACGTGAATTTGATATAATTACATATCGTAAGGACGACCTTACGCATCTGCTTCAAACGGGGACGGCCCCATCTGACCATGGAGCTGTCTCATGTCCTGGATTCTTCTGCTGATTGCCGGTTTGCTCGAAGTTGCCTGGGCGGCCGGTCTTAAAACCTCCGAAGGCTTTACCCGGCTGTGGCCGTCCGTATTCACGCTCGTGACCGCGCTCGGCAGTTTCGTTCTGCTTGCCATGGCGATGCGCCAGTTGCCGCTCGGCACGGCCTACGCCGTGTGGACGGGGATCGGCGCGGTCGGCGCATTCATCTTCGGCATCGTCATGATGGGCGAGGCCTTGACGGTCGCGCGGGTGGCGAGCGCGGCGCTGATCGTGATCGGACTGATCGGGTTGAAGCTGTCGTCGGGGCATTGAGCCCTCATTGAAACCACGCTGTTCAGGCGGATTATCCTGTCCGCACGTGTCCGCGCGCGCTCGAACCGGACGCCAACTGCTTGTCATTAGAGGCCACCATTTGTTCGCCACTCTGCGTTCTGCGAATTAACGTGGCTATAATGAGATCGAATCCAACCTGAAATTGTCCGCGGCCTGGTTGGCGCGGCCGGCTTGGCGCGGGTCTGACGACTTCGGTGTGGCAGCTCCCCTTGTTTTGCCCGTCGAAGCGCCCGGCACGCACAGCGCGCCTGGAGGCGGCCATGCTTGAATCACTTTCGCTCGCTGCGGGCCTCTCATGGGGCAGCGGTCTGCGCCTCTATCTGACAGTCCTGCTGGCCGGCGTGTTCGCACGTCTTGGCTTCATCCATCTTCCCGATACGCTGTCCGCGCTGTCATCGCCGTGGGTCATTGGCGTCGCCGGTGTGCTGACGGTCACTGAATTTCTCGCCGACAAGATTCCCGCGTTCGATTCCCTATGGGACGCGGTTCATACCTTTATCCGCATTCCCGCCGGCGCGGTGCTCGCGGCCGGCGCGCTCGGCCATGCCGATCCGGCACTGCTGACAGTCGCGGCGCTCGCGGGCGGCACACTGGCGGGTACCGCGCATCTGGCCAAAGCGGGCACGCGCGCGCTGATCAATCTGTCGCCGGAACCGGTGTCGAATGTCGTGACCTCGACGGCTGAAGACGGTCTCGTGTTCGGTGGCATGCTGCTCGCGCTATTCGTGCCGCTTCTGTTCCTGGTATTGATGGTGGGCTTCCTGATGCTGGCCGGCTGGGCGTTGCCGCGTCTGTGGCGTGGGGTGCAGGGCGGTTTTCGCGGGATGGCGACGCATATGGTGTCGCGCTTTGCCAGGAGTCGGCACGATTGAGCGATACGGTACGGGGTGTGACGGCGCGGGCGGCCTCGGTGCCCACGCGCCGCTTGGGCGGCGCGGACCTGCTGCGCCAGGCCATCCGCATGACGGCGCGCGACTGGCGCGCGGGCGAGTTGACCATGCTGCTGCTGGCGCTGGTGCTGGCCGTCGCGGCGTTGTCGAGTGTCGGCTTTCTGGCTGACCGTCTACACCAGGGGCTTGAGCGCGATGCACGGCGCATGATCGCCGCCGATTTCATCGTACGTGCCGATCATCCGGTCGATCCGCAGTTCGCGCAGCAGGCGAGCGCGCTCGGTTTGAATACCGCCAGCACGGCGATCTTCCCCAGCATGATCAACTCCACCGGCGCGCAGCCGGTCTCGCGGCTGGCCGCCGTCAAGGCGGTGTCGCCGGGCTATCCGTTGCGCGGTGAATTGCGGATCGCGTCGGCGCCGGGCGCAGTGGACCATCCCACTCATTCGATTCCTGCGCCGGGTACGGTATGGGTCGATCAGGCATTGCTCGATGCATTGAAGCTGCACGTCGGTGACGCCGTGAAGGTTGGGTCGCGCAGCTTCACGATCGGCGCGATGATTACGCGCGAACTCGATCGCGGTTTCTCCTTCGTCAATTTCTCGCCGCGTTTGATGATGCGCGCCGACGATGTAGAGGCAACCGGCCTCATCACTTTCGGCAGCCGTGTCACATACAGGTTGCTGGTGGCGGGCCAGGATGCAGCGGTGGCGCGCTTCGCGCAATTCGCGCATGACAGGGTGGACGGCGGCAAGATGCGTGGCGTCGCGCTCGAGTCCTTGCAGGACGGCCAGCCGCAGGTGCGTCAAACGCTCGATCGCGCGAGTCACTTCCTCACGCTCGTCTCGTTGCTCACCGCGTTGCTCGCGGCGGTGGCGATCGCGATGGCCGCGCATCGGTATATGCGCCGGCATCTGGACGGCTGCGCGGCGATGCGCTGTCTCGGCGTCAGTCAGTCCACGCTGCGCACCTTGTTCACGCTTGAGTTCATCGGCCTGGGTTTGGCCGGCGGCGCGCTGGGCGTGGTGCTCGGTTATCTGGGGCACATGGCGTTGCTGACGTGGCTCGGCAGTCTGATCGACGTCACGTTGCCGTACCCCACCGCCTGGCCTGCTCTCGAAGGTATCGCAGCCGGTCTTGTGCTGCTGCTCGGTTTCGCGTTGCCGCCGCTATTGCCGCTCACGCGCGTGCCGCCGGTGCGCGTGCTGCGTCGCGAATGGGGCGAAGCGGGGCGCACCGCGTGGGCCGCCTATGCGCTTGGCATCGCGTTGTTTGGCGCGCTCCTGATCGTCGCCGCGGGCGAGTTGAAGCTGGGCGGCATTGTCGCGGGCGGTTTTGCCGGTGGACTGCTGGTGTTCGCGTGTATCGCGCGACTGGCGTTGTGGGGCGCGTCGCGCGTGGTGCGCAGCGAGCGCGTGAACGCGGGTATCGGCTGGCGCTACGCGCTGGCGTCGCTGGAGCGGCGCAGCGGTGCGAGCGCGTTGCAGATCACCGCGCTCGGCATCGGTCTGATGTGCCTCCTGCTGATCGCGATGACGCGTAACGATCTCGTGGCCGGCTGGCGCAAATCGACGCCGCCCGATGCGCCGAACGAATTCATCATCGACATCCAGCCCGATCAGCGCGACGCCGTCACGCAGTATCTGGGCACGCACGGCGTGTCCGGCACCGTGCTCTCGCCGATGGTGCGCGGCCGGCTGATCGCGATCAACGGCAAGCCGGTCAATCCGGATTCGTTCAAGGGCGATGACGCCAGGCGCCTCGTCGATCGGGAATTCAATCTGTCGTACACGACCGAGCTGCCCGACGACAATCGTCTTTCCGCCGGCACCTGGTATGGCGAGACGAAGACGCCGCAGATTTCGATCGAGCAGGGACTCGCGAAGCTGATCAACGTAAAGCCTGGCGATACGCTGCGCTTCGATGTGACGGGTCTGCAAATCGATGCGCCGGTGACGAGTGTGCGCAAGCTCGACTGGGGCTCGTTCAAGGTCAACTTTTTCGTGCTGATGCCGCCGGCCGCCTTGCAGGATTTCCCGGCGACCTTCATCACCAGTTTCCATTTGCCACCGGAAAAACAGTCGACCATCGACGGCTTGATCGCCGCCTATCCGAACCTCACTGCAATCGACACCGGTCCGATTCTCGCGCAGGTGCAGCGTGTCTTGCAGCAGGTGATCGGCGCAGTGCAGTTCCTGTTCGCGTTCACGCTCGCGGCCGGCGTGCTGGTGCTCTACGCGGCGCTTGCCGGCACGCGCGATGAGCGTATGCGAGAATCCGCGCTGCTGCGCGCGCTGGGCGCCTCGCATCGCCAGGTGCGGGCGGTGCAGATCGCCGAGTTCGTGGCGGTGGGGGCGCTCGCGGGGTTGATGGCGGCGCTCGGTGCCCAGGTGATCGGCTGGTTGCTGGCGACGCGGGTGTTCGAGTTCTATCTGAGCTTCGATCCCTGGCTGTTGCCGGCGGGTATCGCAGCCGGGATCGCCTGCGCGGGCGTGGGCGGCTGGATCAGCTTGCGGCATGTGCTGACGCGGCCCGCGTTGCAATCGCTGCGGGATGCGTGATTTTTCTCTTCTGGTTTTTTTGTGATTGGGTATGAGCGATCTTAACGACGAAGTGTCCGCGGCACAGCCGACGGCCTTCGAGCTGGTAGGCGGCGAAGCGCGCGTGCGCGAACTGGTCGACCGGTTTTATGACCTGATGGATCTCGAAACGGAATTCGCCGGGATCCGGGCCTTGCATCCGGAATCGCTCGATGGTTCGCGCGACAAGTTTTTCTGGTTCTTGTGCGGCTGGATGGGCGGACCCGATCATTACATCAGCCGCTTCGGCCATCCCAGATTGAGGGCGAGGCACATGCCGTTTCCGATCGCGTCCAGCGAGCGGGACCAGTGGCTGCGCTGCATGGCGTGGGCGATGCAGGACGTCGGGCTCTCCGAGCCGTTGCGGGAACGCTTGCTGGCGTCGTTCTTCGAGACGGCAGACTGGATGCGCAATCGCAATGGTTGAACGGGCGGCCGTGCAGGAAGCGGCGGAAGTGCGCGCGGTTCTCGACTGCTGGTTTGGCGCTCCGGATACGCCCACCTTCGGCCAGACGCGCAAGCTCTGGTTTGCCCGCGATCAGACCTTCGATGCGATGCTGCTGGAACGCTTCGGGCCACTAATCGACGCGGCGCTCGAAGGTACGCTCGACAGCTGGACGGAAACGCCGCTCGGCGCGTTGGCGCTGGTCATCGTGCTGGATCAGTTTTCCCGCAATTGTCATCGCAATACACCGCGCGCTTTCGCGGCGGACCATCGCGCGCTGCGCGTCGCGCAACAGATGATCGCAAGCGGTGCCGATCTCGTATTGCCTACCGCGCATCATCGTGCGTTCGCATACTTGCCGTTCGAACACGACGAAACGCTCGCCAGCCAGCACGAATCGGTGCGTCTTTTCACGCGGTTGAAGTCAGAGCCGGGCGGTGCATCGTATTACTCGTCGGCGGTCCAGCACGCCAGAATCATCGAGCGTTTCGGACGCTTTCCACATCGCAATGCGGTGCTCGGGCGCCCGTCGACGGATGAAGAAGCCGCCTTCCTGAAACAACCCGGCTCGTCGTTCTAGCTGCGAGGGAACCACCCGGACACGGGCCCCGTGCCGTGTGCCGTGGTGTGTTATTCGCCTTGCGTGGGTGTGGCCGGCGTCCGCACGAACACACGCAGCAGTTCGTCGGTGTCGCCCGGGCGCGCACCCGACCAGAACAGCCGCCAATCGCCTGCCGGCGCGCGAGCATTGTCGCGGCGGCTCTGGTCGATCAGCCACGTGCACTCGGTCGCCGCGGTGTTGGCGACCGGTTGATGCTCGATCCCGGTGTAGTAGTACAGCATCGGCGCTTCGGATTCGCCGAGCCCCTTGCTGGCCATGCAATCGCCGTCGTTCCATTCGATATTCATGCTGGCGCCGAGATTCTCGAACACGGAGCGGTAACTCTTCGCATAGTCGAGCCAGGGCAGCAGCAGCGTGCTCACCAGTCCCCACGCGAGAATCGCGCCGCTGCACCAGCTCAGCGCGCCGCGCCATTTGCCGGTGTGCCTGAAAACCGGCAGCAGCCACAGCCAGCCTAGCGTCATCAGCAGTGCGGCTGCGATCAGCGCGGGCTTGACCGGCAACACCCAGTCGAGCGGCAACCAGCGGCCGAGCCAGTGCAGCGACGCATGCGTGTTGGCCGGGTCGCTCATGATCGACCAGATGATCCATGCGAGCACAGCCGTGCTGCCGAACAGCACGCGGCTTGCCATGTCCCAGCCTGCGTGCAGGCGTTGCGGCAGCTTGTCGATGCCTTGCATCGCCACGAGGGCGAGCGGGGCGATGAACGGCAGAATGTACAGCTCGCGCACCGTTGCCGACGTCTGCAGTACAGCGAAACCGGTACCTGCGAAAATTACCGGCAGCGCCACGCGCGGATCGCGCCGGCGGCGCCATCCGCCGCCGGCGAGCGCGGCCACCGCGAGCGGCACGACCGGAAAGCCGACGCTCAGCACGGTGCGCAGCACGAACCAGTGGCTTTCGTTTTCAGAGCCGAGTTCCGCCACCGAAAAGCCAAAGAAGCGGCCGATGTTGTTGTCCCACAGCCAGACCTTGAAAAGCGCCTCGGAGCGCAGATAGAAGCAGATCGGCCAGATTAGCGCGAAGGGCGCGCAGACCAGCGCGGCGACGCCGAGCGCCCCTGCAAAGCTGCGAGTACGGCAGGCGGGATACAGCACCAGTACGGCGGCCGCGGTCGCACCGAATACCAGCGGCACGAACAGGCCCTTGGCCAGCAAGGACACGCCGACGCCCGCGCCGAACATCGCCGCGCCGCTCAGAATTGCGTGACGCCGGCGGCGCTCGTCGACCGGCAGCAGGCGCGCGTCGTCGCGCAGATGCACCAGCACCAGTTCGAACAGTCCGCAGAAACCGAGCGCGGCGCCGGCCATCAGCGCGACGTCGGTCATCATGTCGTGCACGTGCTTGATGACGACGAGCGTGCTCGCGAACAATGCCAGCGTGCCGATCACGCGGATATCGAACCAGCTGGACGCAGCTACCGCGCGACGTGCGACGCGTGCCGTGTAGTAGACGGTCAGGCCGGCGAAGAGCGCACTCGCGAGGCGTGCAGCGTCATGCGGCGGCAGGTAGCGGCCGAACATCCACGCGAGGCCGGCGGCGACCCAGTCGTAGATCGGCGGTTTTTCCACGAAGGGCTGGCCGGCGTTGGTCGGCACGACCAGATCGCCGGTATCGAGCATGTGCTGGATGATGCCGAACGTGTAGGTCTCGTCCTGCTTCCACGGCTCGTGACCCAAGGTGCCGGGCAGGAGCCACGCACACAGAATCACCAGAGCGACCAGCCACATGAGCGGACGGGCAGCCGTGAGCGCACGCAAGCGCCGGGCGCCACGCGAAGCGGGAACCGGCGCCGCAGCGCCTGGCGCGGCGGGCCTTGCGGGCGCTGCAGCGTCGACGGCGGCGGTATGGCCGTCCGGCAAGACCGCGCCGGATTCGGCGAGCGGTGCCGGGCCGGAATGCGTGCCCGGCGCACCGTCGGCAGGGCCGGCAAGTGCAGGTGTCGCAACCGCGACGTCCCCCGTGCGCCAAGGCGCGGATGGGTTTTCGTACATGAGAATCTCTGATTGCCCTATGCGGCGACGTGGGCCGCGGGCTTGTGGTCTGGCTGTGCATCGCATACGGCTGCATGCGAATGCTGCGATTGTAGACCCAGTTTGTTACGGACGATTACAGAATAAGCGAAGAATATCGTGGCGAATCGAACGGATTGCGCCGATTCCTCGCCAAATCGACGGGAATGGGGAGTCGGAAGGGGAAAACGGCCGCGTGAACCGCTGGCCGTGCAGGCAGGGAGCAGGGCGCTCTGCAGCCCGCCTAGCGTCCGCCGGTGACGTCGAGCAGTGCGCCTGTCACGTACGAGGCGGCGTCGCTCAGCAACCAGACGATCGACTCGGCGACTTCGTCGGCGCTGCCGGGGCGGCCGAGCGGCGTGGTCGCGCCGAGCTGGGCGGCGCGCTCGGGTTTGCCGCCGCTCGCGTGGATTTCGGTATCGATCAGGCCGGGGCGCACCGCGTTCACGCGCACGCCCTGCGGGCCGAGTTCTTTGGCGAGGCCGAGCGTCATGGTGTCGACGGCGCCTTTCGAGCCGGCATAGTCGATGTATTCGTTCGGCGAGCCCAAACGCGCGGCCGCCGACGAGATGTTCACGATCACGCCCCCGTTGCCGCCCCGGGTCGTCGACAGGCGGCGCGCGGCTTCGCGTGCGCACAGGTAGGCGCCGAGCACGTTGACGTCGAACATGCGCTTCAGACGCGCGAACTCCATGTCGGCAAGCTGGCTCGACGGCGCGACGATTCCGGCATTGTTGACGAGCGCGTCGAGCCGGCCGAACTTCTGCTGGACCGCGTCGAACATCGCGATCACATCGCCTTCGCTGGCGACGTCGCCGGCAATCGCCAACGCGTGGCCACCGGCGCGTTCCACGTCGGCCACGGTTTCCTGCGCCGCCGCGAGGTTTTGCGCATAGTTCACGCCCACCGACCAGCCGCGCGCGCCCAACAAACGTGCGGTTGCGCGGCCAATGCCGCGGCTGCCACCGGTGATCAGAACGGTTTTCGTCATCGCAACCTCATGGTTTGGCGGTGGCCGCGGGAGTGCGCGGCCAAGGTTCATTCAGCGGGGTGAAGGGCGCGTCAGGCGGGCTTGGCTCAAACAGCGTCGCGTTTGATTGCCCATTTGTCACTGGTAGGCGGCTGATAGCGTTGCAGCTTGTCGATCAGCGCGACCGGGTCGGCATCTTTCTGCAGGATGTCGAAGTAGGTCTGCCGCATGAAGCCCTCGTCCACCGTGTGTTTGAGCAGCGCGATCAGCGGATCGTAGAAGCCGTCGATATTCAGCAGTGCCACCGGCTTCTGGTGATAGCCGAGTTGCGCCCACGTATAGACCTCGAACAGTTCTTCGAGCGTGCCCGCGCCGCCCGGCATGGCGACGAACGCATCGGACAGATCGGCCATCATCTTCTTGCGATGATGCATATCGGGTACCACGTGCAACTCGGTCAAGCCGTTATGGCCGACTTCCTTGTTGAGCAGCAACTCGGGAATCACGCCGATTGCGCGGCCGCCTTCGGCCATCACCGTGTCGGCGATCACGCCCATCAGGCCGACCTTGCCGCCGCCATAGACGAGCGCGAGATCGGCCTGCACCAGCGCGCGGCCAAAGGCGCGCGCGGCTTCAGCGTACAACGGTCTGGCTCCGTCGGAGGAGCCGCAATACACACACACCGACTTCATGCTCAAACGTCCTTCGGTTCGTTGCGGGGCGCGGCGCCTTCCTTCGGTGGCAGGTAGTCGTAGAACTCGCGCTTGGGCAGCTTGCCTGACACGAGGTCGTCGAAAATCTGCCGCGAGCGGCCGCGCAGATAAGGCGCCATCAGCGACACGATCTGCACGCTCACCTGATGCAGTTCGGCGCGAATGGTTTCCTGCTCGTTGTATTTACGCGGGTTCATCACGAACTGGTACGACAGCCAGTACGTTGCGATCACGCCGATGTTGGTGGCGATCACATTCAGTTCTTCGGGCGTCGCGACCATTTCGCCGTCCGTCACGAGCTGCTCGCAGAACTGGCTCGCGAACCGCACCTTGTGGCTGATGATCTGCTTGAAGTGCGTTTCGAGCGTGCGGTTGCGCGCCAGCAGATCGTTCAGATCACGATACAGGAAACGATAGCGCCACGTGAAATCGACCATGTACTGCAGATACGACCACATCTCGTCGATGGTCGCGCGGTGATCGTCGGGAAAGCGCAGACGCTTTTCGATCTCCTGCTCGAACTGACTGAAGATGCTGTTGATGATGTCGTCTTTGTTGCGGAAGTGGTAGTACAGGTTGCCTGGACTGATTTCCATTTCCTCGGCGATCGTCGTCGTCGTGACGTTCGGCTCGCCGATTTCGTTGAACAGTTTCAACGACAGTTCGAGGATCCGTTCGCGGGTGCGGCGGGGAGGTTTGGCTTCCATGTCGTCCGGCCCTGGTTACGCCGGGCTGGGCGCGTGGCGGCTTGCCGCTCTAGCGTGATCCACCCGGACGCGGTTGGTATATTGAGCGCCCCAGCGATTTTCTGTGGGGCTGTCGGACGATTATAAACCGACCGTTCTAATACCAAGCGGATACTCAGGGTTTTCATTCTTTGGCGCGGCGGATGGGGTGTGCGAGGCGGCGCAGGGCGGCGGCCGCCGTCACACTCATAGCCACGCCCTGATCCAGTGCACGACGAGCGGGCCGACGATCAGCCCCCATGTCATCACGCACATGCCGAGCGCGACCATCACCGCCGCGCTGCCAAGATCCTTGGCGCGGCGCGACAACTCGTGGCGCTCGAGCGAAATCCGGTCGATCGCCGCCTCGACGCTCGAATTCAGCAGTTCGACGATCAGCACCAGCAGTACAGAACCGAGCAGCAACACGCGCGACACGGGATCGACCGGCACCAGCACGCCGCACGGAATCAGGATCGCGGCGAGCGTGAGCTCCTGGCGAAACGCGCTTTCCTCGCGGATCGCCACGCGAAACCCGGCAAGCGAATTTTTCATCGCGTGCCACGCGCGGGTCAGGCCGCGATTGCCCTTGTACGGGTTGAAGGGGAGCGGCGCGAACGGGTCGTCGGGGCTGAGCGGTTCGTGGTGGGGCTCGTGATCGATGTCCCCGGGCCGTTCGGGACCCTCGGAACCCGCGCCGTTCATGCCGCGCAAACCGTTCGCGTGATGAGCATGATTCGGCGCGCCGTGCTCGCTCACGTCTTCGAACGGCTCGATGCTGGCGTCGTCGCTGCCGGCTTTGACAGCGCGCAACGCGCCGTTCGACGTGCGCGCTGCGTTGGAGTGTCGGGTTGGCATAAGCGGCTCGGCGCGTCGCTTCATGCGGCGGCGCTTTCCTCGCTATACGACGTGCGCGGCAGCGGTTTCAGATGTGCCGCGAATTGCTCGGACGCCGCAGCCCACGAGAAGCGTTCGGCCCACGCGCGTGCATGGCTGCGTTCGATCTTCAGCGCTTCGAGGCAGGCCTCGCGCAAGTCTTCGTGCATGGCGCCCGCGCCGCCGTCACCGAGCACGTCGATCGGACCGGTCACCGGATACGCCGCGACCGGCGTGCCGCAGGCCAGCGCTTCGAGCAGCACGAGCCCGAACGTATCGGTGCGGCTCGGGAACACGAATACGTCGGCGGCGGCATAGACCTTGGCCAGTTCGGCTTGCGTCAGGACGCCCAGGTAATTCGCTTGCGGATAGCGCGACTTCAGTTCGGCGAGTGCGGGGCCTTCGCCCGCGACCCACTTCGAGCCGGGCAGATCGAGCTTGAGAAACGCCTCGACGTTCTTTTCGACCGCCACCCGTCCCACATACAGAAAGATCGGCCGCGCGGTGTTGAGCACCTTCGAGTCCATCTGATGGAAGATGTCGAGATCGACGCCGCGAGTCCACAGCACCACGTTGGTGAAGCCGAACTTTTCGAGGTCGGACTTGACCACCGGCGTGGGCGCCATCACCGCCAGCGACGCCTTGTGGAACCAGTGCAGAAACTTGTAGGTAAGCCCAAGCGGAATGCCGAAACGCGCCTGCACGTACTCGGGAAAGCGCGTGTGATAGGCGGTCGTGAACGGCAGCTTGTGCTGGATTGCATAGGCGCGCGCGGCCATGCCGAGCGGGCCTTCGGTGGCGATGTGCAGCGCGTCGGGCGCGAATTCGTCAATGCGCTGGCGCAGCTTGCGGCGCGGCAGCAGCGACAGGCGAATCTCAGGATAGGTCGGGCACGGGATCGTCTTGAATTCGAGCGGCGTCAGCAAGTCGACGCGGTGGCCGAGTGCGGTGAGCTCGCGGGTGGTGTTTTTCAGCGTACGCACGACGCCATTGACCTGCGGTTCCCATGCGTCGGTGACGATCATGATCTTCATCGGTTTCGGCCCAATAGAAGTGGAGAGGGACTACGCGGTCGCCCGGGCTTTCTGCACGCTGACTTCCGGCGCGCGCATCACAGTCCAGTAGATCACCTTGAGTTCGCCTTCATACGTCTCGACGAGTGCCGACAGGCTTTCGACCCAATCGCCGTCGTTGCAATACAGCACACCGTCGATCTCGCGGATTTCCGCTTTGTGAATGTGCCCGCAGACCACGCCGTCGCAACCGCGGCGGCGTGCTTCGTCGGTCATCACGCGCTCGAACGACGAGATGAAATTGACCGCGTTCTTCACCTGATGCTTCAGGTACTGCGACAGCGACCAGTACGGAAAACCGAGGCGGCTGCGGATCCGGTTGAACCAGCGGTTCAGGATCAGGATCATCGTGTAGAGCGTGTCGCCGAGATAGGCGAGCCACTTGGCGTGCTGGATCACGCCGTCGAACAGATCGCCATGCACGATCCACAGGCGCTTGCCGGCGAGCGTGGTGTGGAACGCTTCGCCACGCACGTGGATGTCGCCGAACGCGAGGTCGCAGAACTGACGCGCGGCTTCGTCGTGATTGCCCGGCACGTAGATGACCTGGGTGCCTTTGCGCGCTTTGCGCAGCACCTTCTGCACGACGTCGTTGTGCGCCTGCGGCCAGTACCAGCCTTTTTTCAGCTGCCAGCCGTCGATGATGTCGCCCACCAGGTACAGATATTCCGACTCGTTGTGCCGCAGGAAGTCGAGCAGATACGGCGCCTGACAACCGCTTGAGCCGAGGTGGATATCGGACAGCCAGATGGTGCGATAGCGGTGCGGTTCGCCGTGCTCATCGTCCTGATGGCCGGCTTGCGCGTCGAGTGGCAGTGACGGCACAGGCAAGGACCGTCCGTGACTAGGGTTGGGTTCCGGGCGGAACGCGACAGGGTCGACGCTCGGGCCGGTCTGGCGGAACAGGGAAGTCGCGGACGTTTTGGGGTCCATGGCTCACGCGTCGAGTTGCGGTGCCCGTATTGCGCCAGTCGCGCGTGACCGTGCCGTGACAGTCACGAGAAGTTCTTATTACTGTGTCGGGAGGAGGGGGCGGCGCAACGGGAGCGCCGGCGCGGGAAGAAGCGTCGTGGCAGGCGGTACACGCTGTCAGGCAAACGCGAACCGCGGGCGCGTGAATGCCCGGGGGCTGGCTTGCTCAGCGTGCGACGCTAACGATCCGCGTACCGGCGAGGCGGTCGTGCAGGAATTGGCGCTGCGGATCGAAGCGGCCGGTGGCGGCCCACAGCACGAACCAGATCGCGGCGATCACCAGCGTCTGCGGCACGGAGAGACCCAGCAGCGGATGCAGTGCGAGCGGCGGCAAAAACCACAGCCACGCCAGCACGTAACGAACGACCGCGCGTCCCGTGGACAGCGGCGCGCCGTTGGCCGCGACAACGCGCAGATGCCATGTTTTCATCGGCAGTGTCTGGCCGCTGTGGGTCCAGAACCAGACGAAATACAGACCGACCACGAGGCCGATCCATGCCGCGAGCAGGTTGTGATGGGTGAGGCCGTTGCGCTGCTGCGTCAACGTGCTGAACAGATAGGCCGCAATGAAGACGACGCCGAACAGGATCACGGCTTCGTAGAGCAGCGTGGCGAGGCGCCGGCGCACCGTGGGGGCAATGCAGGATGAATCGGCGGGCAGTGTCGAGGTGGCGAGCGGTTGGGACACGGTCGGGGCTCCGTTCAGGAGCCGTTGAAGATCGACGGCGCCTCGGACGGCGAAACCGGCACCGGAATGGCGGGCACGAAACTGCCCGCTGCCGGAATCGCCGGCGTGGTGGCGGGGCTCGGCAGCGCGGCGGCAGCCGCGGCACTCGCCGCTGCGGCGCCGCTCGCCTCGTGCTCCCGGGCGTTGACGAGGCGATCCAGACCCTTGATCTCGGTCTTGCCGGAGGGCGGTGCGCTCACCACGCTCGGCCGGCGCTTACGCTCGCTCGCCGCGAGCCGCTCCTTCTGCTCTTCCGGCAATTGCTGATAAGCCTTCCAGGCGTTCTGGCGGGTTTCGCGCGGCAATTCCTTCGACACCTGGTAGTTTTCGCGTGCAACACGCCGCTGATCGGGTGTCATGCGCACCCATTCAGTCATTCGGTCATGCAGGCGTTTTTGGTCTTCAGGCGACAACTTCGGGTAACGTGATGCGATCTTGACCCATTTGCGCTTGCGCTCTTCGCTAAAGGAGTCCCATTGGCTGGCGAACGGCGCGAGTGCGACGTGGTCGGCCGCGCTCAGGCGGGACCATGCCATCGGACTCTTGCTGCCGGGCAGGCCCGGCAGTTCGACAGCGAGGGTGGGCGCGGGGGCCTTGGCGGGCGCGTTGCCGCCTGCGGCAGGCGCGCTGGCGGTCGACGGGCTCGGATAAAAGCGCGGATACGTCGCGGCAAACGACACCAGGGCCGCGATCGCGCATCCGAAAACAACGGCCAAGCCGCGCTTGTAACTCACCCGAAGAATCTCCCGCTCAGTGGGCGCGTGATAGGTACGCGTTGAAACCGTGGTCGAGATAGGCATTGAGCGGCAAGTCGTCGCTTAGCATGGCTGCATCGATATCGGCGAGTTCGGCGGTGCGTTGCTGGTCTTCCCAGTAGGCGATAGCCACGAGGCTGACGACCAGCGCGACGAGCGGCCACGCAAGCGCAAAGCGGCGCAGCGGCGAACGGCGGCGCTGTGGCATGTCGACTTGCGGCATGCCAGCCGGCATGCCGGCACCGGCGAAAGCGGGCACGAACACCGGCGCGCTCACGGCTTCGGGCTTCTTGCGGGCAAGCGCGGCGCGGCGCGCCACAGCGAGCCGGTCGACGGTGGCGGCGGGGATACTGGCGGCGTTTTCGTCGAGCGCGCGGCGCACCTGGCGGGCGAACTCGAGTTCTTTGGTTTCTAGGGAGCTCATAGCGTGATTCCTTTAGCCTTGAGCGCTTGCGCCAGCGTGTGCGTGGCCCGCGAGCAATGCGTTTTCACGCTACCCTCGGAGCAGCCCATCGCGGCGGCAGTCTCGGCGACATCCATATCTTCCCAATAACGCATGAGAAACGCCTCCCGTTGACGTGCCGGTAATTTTTGGATCTCGTCGTCGATTAACTGTAAGACCTGTTCGCGTTCGAGTTTCTGTTCGTTGCTCTCGGAGCCCGCCGAGCCTTGCTGTGCCTCGAATGTTTCGAGGGGGTCGAATTCGTCGTCGTCGGCGTTGCCGAGCGAAGAAAACAGACTAACCCAAGTATTGCGCACTTTCGCACGACGGAAATAGTCGTGCATCGCATTCTGGAGAATACGCTGAAACAGGAGCGGAAGTTCGGCGGGAGGACGGTCGCCGTATTTTTCGGCGAGCTTGATCATCGCGTCCTGCACGATATCGAGCGAGGCGTCGTCGTCCCGCACGGCGTAGACCGTTTGCTTGAATGCGCGCCTTTCGACGCCCGCCAGAAAATCGGCGAGTTCCTTGTCTGATGCCATCCGTTTGGGGGTCGGCGCAGCGTGCGTGCGCGTAATCGGTCGAAAAATGTCGTAAAACTCGCGGATGCTAACAAACTTTCGCTCCGCTGGGGCGAAACCCGCCCTACCTTGCATCTCTATAACAGGTTTTCGGTCGTTTTTATTCATTAGTGAGATTCGGGGGTGCCCGCCAGGGCAATATTTGCTTGACCGCGCGGACATCTGCAGATATCGTCGCTGGTTCGCAACATAAGTGACTTGTCTCAATTGAGGTGTGGCCCAAGAAGCTCACCTGTCAACTGGACGCGCCGCTTGAACCCGAGCCACAAGCCCGGCAGAGAGCACCCGATCAATTTTTTGCCGAAAATTCGAAAGGTGAATAAATGAATATGCCCAGCGCGGAATTCTCCACGTCGGATACGACCCCCCATCCCGAAGCTGACTCTATCGGCGCCACCGTGCTCATGAAGGCACTGGCCGACGAAGACGTCGAGTTTGTCTGGGGCTATCCCGGCGGCTCGGTACTCTACATTTACGACGAGCTGTACAAGCAGGACAAATTCCAGCACGTCCTCGTGCGCCACGAACAAGCCGCAGTCCACGCCGCTGACGCCTATGCGCGTTCCACCGGCAAAGTGGGTGTGTGCCTCGTGACCTCCGGTCCCGGCGTCACCAATGCGGTGACCGGCATCGCCACCGCCTACATGGACTCGATTCCGCTGGTGGTGATCAGCGGCCAGGTGCCGACTGCCGCAATCGGTCAGGATGCGTTCCAGGAGTGCGATACGGTCGGCATCACGCGTCCCTGCGTGAAGCACAACTTCCTCGTGAAGGACGTGCGCGACCTCGCCGCTACCGTCAAGAAAGCTTTCTATATTGCCCGTACCGGCCGGCCCGGCCCGGTGCTGATCGACATTCCGAAAGACGTGTCGAAGACGCCGTGCCAGTACGAACCGCTCAAGACCGTTTCGCTGCGCTCGTACAACCCGGTCACGAAAGGACACTCCGGCCAGATCCGCAAGGCGGTTGCCTTGCTGCTGTCGGCCAAGCGTCCGTACATTTACACCGGTGGCGGCATCATCCTCGCGGATGCGTCGCGTGAGCTGAACCAGTTCGCCGATCTGCTCGGCTATCCCATTACCAATACGTTGATGGGTCTGGGCGGCTACCGCGCGAGCGACAAGAAATTCCTCGGCATGCTCGGCATGCACGGCACGTACGAAGCCAACATGGCGATGCAGCACTGCGACGTGCTGATCGCGATCGGCGCACGCTTCGACGACCGTGTGATCGGCGACCCGGCGCACTTCGCTTCGCGCCCGCGCAAGATCATCCATATCGACATCGATCCTTCTTCCATCTCCAAGCGCGTCAAGGTCGATATTCCGATCGTCGGCGACGTGAAGGAAGTGCTGAAGGAGCTGATCGAGCAGCTGCAAACGGCCGAGCATGGCCCCGACACCGCGGCGCTCGCCGACTGGTGGAAGGACATCGAAGCCTGGCGCGCCAAAGACTGCCTGAAGTTCGACCGCAAGAGCGACATTATCAAGCCGCAGTACGTGGTGGAAAAGGCGTGGGAGCTGACCGACGGCAATGCCTTCGTGTGTTCCGACGTCGGCCAGCACCAGATGTGGGCGGCGCAGTTCTATCGCTTCAACAAGCCGCGCCGCTGGATCAATTCCGGTGGCCTCGGCACGATGGGCTTCGGCCTGCCGGCGGCGATGGGCGTGAAGATGGCGCACCCGGACGACGACGTGCTCTGCATCACGGGCGAAGGCTCGATCCAGATGTGTATCCAGGAACTCTCGACCTGCAAGCAGTACGAGACTCCGGTGAAGATCATTTCGCTGAACAACCGCTATCTGGGCATGGTGCGCCAGTGGCAGCAGATCGAGTACAGCAAGCGCTATTCGCATTCGTACATGGATGCGCTGCCTGACTTCGTGAAGCTCGCCGAAGCGTACGGCCATGTCGGCATGCGTATCGAACGCACGGCCGACGTGGAGCCGGCGTTGAAGGAAGCGCTGCGCCTGAAAGATCGCACGGTGTTTCTCGATTTCCAGACCGATCCGACCGAAAACGTCTGGCCGATGGTTCAGGCCGGCAAGGGCATCACTGAGATGCTCATGGGATCGGAAGATCTATAACGACGGCGCGTTGAGATAAACGCAGCGTTGGCTTCGTCATGCACGCCTTCACAAAGGGCGAAAGCGGACGAAGCGGCGCGAACCGGCTCGCATACATCGACAAAACATCTGGAAGAAGCGAAACATGAGACACATCATTTCAGTCCTGCTGGAAAACGAACCGGGCGCGTTGTCACGCGTGGTTGGTCTGTTCTCGGCACGCGGCTACAACATTGAAACCTTGACGGTGGCTCCGACCGAAGACCGTTCGCTGTCGCGCATGACCATCGTCTCCATTGGCTCGGACGACGTGATCGAACAGATCACGAAGCATCTGAACCGCCTGATCGAGGTGGTGAAAGTGGTCGACCTTACCGAGGGCGCCCACATCGAGCGCGAGCTGATGTTGATCAAGGTGAGGGCGGTCGGCAAGGAACGTGAGGAGATGAAACGGATGTCGGATATTTTCCGCGGCCGCATCATCGACGTCACAGAAAAGACCTACACGATCGAACTGACGGGCGCGAGCGACAAGCTCGATGCCTTCATCGAAGGGATCGACGCGACCGCGATTCTCGAAACCGTCCGCACGGGCAGTTCGGGTATCGGCCGCGGCGAGCGCATTCTGAAGGTTTGACGCGCGCGCTGAGTTGCGGTTATTGAGCGTCTTAAGCGTCTTAACCGTCTCGATCGAAGCCGGGCAGTGCCTGCACCTCGCGCCGCCCGGCCAGCAACACAACATTCGCAGTATTTGTATTTCACTGATTTCACCGAATTTAGCCAAGGAACCGACATGAAAGTTTTCTACGACAAGGACGCCGACCTCTCCCTCATCAAGGGCAAGCAAGTCACCATCATCGGCTATGGCTCGCAAGGCCATGCTCACGCGCTGAACCTGAAGGAAAGCGGCGTGAACATCACGGTCGGTCTGCGCAAGGGCGGCGCATCGTGGAGCAAGGCTGAGAACGCCGGCCTGCAAGTCAAGGAAGTGGCGGAAGCCGTCAAGGGCGCGGACGTCGTCATGATGCTGCTGCCGGACGAGCAGATCGCTGAAGTCTACGCAAAGGAAGTGCACGCTAACGCCAAGCAAGGCGCGGCACTGGCCTTCGCACACGGCTTCAACGTGCACTACGGTCAAGTGATCCCGCGTGCCGACCTCGACGTGATCATGATCGCGCCGAAGGCACCGGGCCACACGGTTCGCGGCACGTACTCGCAAGGTGGCGGCGTGCCCCACCTGATCGCAGTTGCGCAAGACAAGTCGGGCGCAGCACGTGACATCGCATTGTCGTACGCAGCAGCGAACGGCGGCGGCCGTGCCGGCATCATCGAGACGAATTTCCGTGAAGAAACGGAAACCGACCTGTTCGGCGAACAAGCCGTGCTGTGCGGCGGTACGGTCGACCTGATCAAGGCCGGCTTCGAAACGCTGGTGGAAGCCGGCTACGCGCCGGAAATGGCGTACTTCGAGTGCCTGCACGAACTGAAGCTGATCGTCGACCTGATCTACGAAGGCGGCATCGCGAACATGAACTACTCGATCTCGAACAACGCCGAATATGGCGAGTACGTGACGGGTCCGCGTATCGTGACGGCTGAAACGAAGAAGGCGATGAAGGCTGTGCTGACGGACATCCAGACCGGCGAGTACGCAAAGAGCTTCATCATCGAAAACAAGGCCGGCGCACCGACGTTGCAATCGCGCCGCCGTCTGACGGCCGAGCACCAGATCGAAACGGTGGGCGCGAAGCTGCGTTCGATGATGCCGTGGATCGCTGCGAACAAGCTCGTCGACCAGTCGAAGAACTAAGAAGCCAGCTTTACCGCATCTGACCGGCGCGGCGCATCGTCGCTGCAGCCGGTAATGCAAAAAGCCGTCCAAGGGTGCTGAACCCTGGGCGGCTTTTGCTATCCTACGGTTTTACAAAAATACTGAAGCCATCCATGAATTACCCTCATCCGATCATCGCGCGAGAAGGCTGGCCGTTCATCGCCATCGCGGCCGTTGTTGCTTTACTGGTTCACGCCTTCGCGGGGTTCGGCATTGCATGGCTGTTCTGGCTGATCCTGATCTTCGTGGTGCAGTTCTTCCGCGATCCGGCACGCCCGATTCCGACCCAGGCGAATGCCGTGCTGTGTCCGGCCGACGGCCGTATCGTCGCGGTCGAAACAGCGCATGACCCGTATGCCAACCGTGAAGCGCTGAAAATCAGCGTGTTCATGAACGTTTTCAATGTCCACTCGCAACGCTCGCCGGTGGATGGCGCGATCTCCAAGGTCGAATATTTTCCGGGCGCGTATCTGAATGCCGCTGTGGACAAGGCTTCGACCGAAAACGAGCGCAACGCGGTGGTGATCGAAATGGCCGGCGGCCAGACGGTGACCTCGGTGCAGATCGCCGGCCTGATCGCACGCCGTATTCTTTGCTACGTGCGGGCGGGTGAGCCGCTCACGCGTGGTCAACGTTATGGATTTATCCGGTTTGGCTCGCGCGTCGACGTGTATCTGCCGGTTGGCAGCCGTCCGCGGGTGTCGATCGGCGAGAAGGTTTCCGCGTCGTCCACGATCCTCGCTGAACTATAAAGCGGCACCAAGGAGGTTTTCCGAATGGCCGCATTCAAACCGCGTCGACCCCGTAACAGTGGACCGCTCCCGCGTCCGTTCCGCCGTAACAAGCCGATCGTGGCGGAGTCGCCGGCAGTCGACAGCCGGCGCGCGCAGCGTCAGCAGTTCCTGAGAAAACGTGGCATCTATCTGCTGCCGAACGCGTTCACCACCGCCGCGCTGTTCTGCGGTTTCTTCGCCGTGGTGCAGGCAATGAACGTGCGCTTCGAAATCGCGGCGATCGCGATCTTCGTGGCGATGGTGCTGGACGGCATGGACGGGCGCGTTGCCCGTATGACCCATACGCAGAGTGCATTCGGCGAGCAGTTCGACAGCCTCTCGGACATGGTGTCGTTCGGCGTGGCCCCGGCGCTCGTGATGTACGAGTGGATTCTGAAGGATCTCGGGCGCTGGGGCTGGCTTGCCGCGTTCGTCTACTGTTCAGGGGCGGCGTTGCGGCTCGCGCGCTTCAACACCAACATCGGCGTGGTCGACAAGCGTTTCTTCCAGGGCATGCCGAGTCCGGCTGCCGCGGCGTTGATCGCCGGTTTCGTGTGGCTCGCCACCGACAACCGCGTGCCGCTCAAGCTCGTGTGGCTGCCGTGGGTTGCCTTTGTGCTGACCATCTACGCGGGTGTGACGATGGTGTCCAACGCGCCGTTCTACAGCGGCAAGGCGCTCGACGTGCGGCATCGCGTGCCGTTCGGCGTGATTCTGCTGGTGGTGGTGGCGTTCGTGCTGGTGTCGTCCGATCCGCCGCTGATGCTGTTTGGCCTGTTCGTGCTGTACGGCCTGTCGGGCTACGTGTTCTGGGGCTACCAGGCGCTGCGGGGCCGGGCGAATCCGGCTCGCTCCGTGGCGCGGGACAGATAAAACGCCTCCGTCGGTGCATGAAAGCGACATGAGAAAACGGCAGCCTTTCCAGGCTGCCGTTTTTCGTTCTGGGCCCCCTCCCGTGGTGCGCGGCAGGCAGGTCTGACGCCAATTGCACGATGAGGGGAATGCCGCTATAGTCGATTGATAAATGCGTTCGCGTTCCCATTTGAGCCACCACATGAGCCTCAACAAGCCGGTGCTCGGCGAGGCGCGCTAGTGCGGCGCGTTACCCTCGCTGATCGCTGGGTTTTTTGCCCTCCGTCTGCCTCGTCTGTGGTTTGTAGCGTCGCTAACGGTGGCGCAAACGCCAACATTCCAAGATCCGATCCCCGCAATTGACCGACTCCCCAGGAGACCCGACATGTCCGACAAACTGATCATATTCGACACTACGTTGCGTGACGGCGAGCAATCGCCCGGCGCGTCGATGACGAAGGAAGAAAAAATCCGTATCGCGAAGCAACTCGAACGGATGAAAGTTGACGTGATCGAAGCCGGCTTCGCGGCCAGCTCGAATGGCGACTTCGATTCGATCCAGACGATCGCGGGCCTGATCAAGGACAGCACGATCTGCTCGCTGGCCCGTGCCAACGACAAAGACATTCAACGCGCTGCGGACGCACTCAAACCGGCCGATCATTTCCGCATCCACACGTTCATCGCAACGTCGCCGCTGCATATGGAAAAGAAGCTGCGCATGACGCCGGATCAGGTGTTCGAGCAGGCGAAACTGGCGGTGCGATTTGCCCGCAAGTTCACGGACGACGTCGAGTTTTCGCCGGAAGACGGCAGCCGCTCGGACATGGACTTCCTGTGCCGTGTGCTGGAAGCGGTGATTGCCGAGGGCGCCACCACCATCAATATCGCTGACACGGTCGGCTATGGCGTGCCGGAGTTGTACGGCCAGCTGGTGAAGACGCTGCGCGAGCGGATTCCGAACTCGCATAAGGCGGTGTTCTCGGTGCACTGCCATAACGACCTTGGCATGGCGGTGGCGAACTCGCTGGCCGGCGTGCAGATTGGCGGCGCGCGCCAGGTCGAATGCACCATCAACGGTCTCGGCGAGCGCGCGGGCAATACGTCGCTCGAAGAAATCGTGATGGCGGTGAAGACCCGCAAAGATTACTTCGGCCTCGATATTGGTCTCGATACCACGCAGATCGTGCCGGCTTCGAAGCTGGTGTCGCAGATCACCGGTTTTGTCGTGCAGCCGAACAAGGCGGTGGTCGGCGCGAACGCATTCGCGCACGCGTCCGGCATTCACCAGGACGGCGTGCTGAAAGCGCGCGACACATACGAAATCATGCGTGCCGAAGATGTGGGCTGGAGCGCGAACAAGATCGTGCTGGGCAAGTTGTCGGGCCGCAATGCGTTCAAGCAGCGTCTGCAGGAACTGGGCATCGCGCTCGATAGCGAAGGCGAACTGAATACCGCGTTCGCACGCTTCAAGGAGCTGGCCGACCGCAAATCCGAAATCTTCGACGAGGACATCATCGCGATCGTCACCGAGGAATCGGCCGAAGCGCAGGAGAAAGAGCACTACAAGTTCCTGTCGCTGTCGCAGCATTCGGAAACCGGCGAGCAGCCGCACGCGAAGATCGTGTTCTCGGTCGAAGGTAAGGAAGTAACCGGGGAAGCGCGCGGCAACGGTCCGGTGGATGCAACGCTCAATGCGATCGAAACGGAAGTGGGAAGCGGGTCGGAACTGCTGCTGTATTCGGTGAACGCCATCACAACCGGTACGCAGGCGCAGGGCGAAGTGACCGTGCGGCTGTCGAAGAGCGGCCGGATCGTGAACGGTGTGGGCACCGATCCGGATATCGTCGCGGCTTCTGCGAAGGCTTATATCTCGGCGCTCAACAAACTGTATTCGAACGCCGACAAGTTGAATCCGCAACGTTCGGAGTGAAAGGGCCGGCGCGCCGGTTGCGTGCTAGCTGAAGCAGATTGACGCGAAACCCCGTGCCCTGAAAAGCACGGGGTTTCGCGTTTTTGCAGCCGCCGCCATGTGCATGATCCCGGCTCGCGCTACTCCGTGGCCGCGCGCCGCATTGACCACCCACGTGCCGCGCGGGCCTGTGCCTGCACCTGATGCCGCACTTCAACCGCGATCCCGCGGCGCGGCGCATCGGCGACAAACGTGTCCAGCAATTCACGCACATCGTGATCGACGAAGTCGGCGCGTGTTGCGTCGACGATCAAGGTCGCGCCATCGGGAATCTGCTGCAGATAATGCTTGAGCGGCACCTTGCCGAGAAACGATACGTCTTTGCGAAACGACAGCAGATAGTGATCGCCATGTTGCGCGAGCACGATCGGACTGCGCAGATTCGCGTACAGTGCGAGCAGCACGCTGCACAGAATGCCGAGCACGATACCGATCAGCAGATCGGTGGCGAGCACGCCAACCAGCGTGACGATGAACGGCGCAAACGGCGCGAACCCTTGCCTCGCGACGGCGACGAACAACGAAGGCTTGGCGAGTTTCACGCCGGTGAAGATAAGAATTGCGGCGAGACAGGCAAGCGGAATCAGATTGATGACACCGGTGAGCGCGAACACGCTCACCAGCAGCAATACGCCATGGATGATCGCGGAGAGCCGGCTCTGCGCGCCCGCATGCACGTTGGCGGAACTGCGAACAATGACCGAGGTGATCGGCAGACCGCCGATCGCGCCGGCGATCAGATTGCCCACCCCTTGTGCCTTCAGTTCGCGATCCGGTGGCGCGGTGCGGCGCGCGGGATCGATCTGTTCGACGGCTTCGAGGCTCAACAGCGTTTCGAGACTCGCGACGATCGCCAGTGTGATGGCGACGCGCCAGACATCCGGATTGAGCAGTTGCGCGAAGTGCGGGCCGAAGTCGACCCATTCGAGGGCAAGTCGCAACGCGCCGAACGATTCGAGCGACGGCAGCGCCACGCGATGCTCGGCAGGCGGCGCGAACGACGGGCCGAGCAGGTTGAGCAACAACGTCGCGCCGATCCCCAGCAGAACCACGGCGAGCGGTGCGGGGACGAGACGCACGAGCTTGAAGCGGCGTAGCGCGCGCGTTTCCCAACCCACCAGAATCGCCAGCGACAGCAACGTGATCACGCAGGCCGCGAGCGATATCGAGCCGAACGGGGTGGTGACGCTGCCGGCCACCTGAGCGGCAGCTTGCGACCCAGCCGGCGTATTCGAACCGGACAGGCCGAGTGCAAGCGGGAATTGTTTGACGATCAGCAGCACGCCGATCGCGGCAAGCATGCCTTTGATCACCGGCGAGGGCACATAGGCCGCGAATCTACCGGCTTTCAACATGCCGAAGCCGAACTGGATCGCGCCGGACAGCAGCACGGCCAGCAGAAACGCGGAAAAACTGCCGAGTTGCGCGATTCCGTCGACGACGATTACGACGAGGCCCGCCGCCGGCCCGCTGACGCTCAGGCGCGAGCCGCTCAGCACGGCAACCACGAGGCCGCCGACGATGCCCGACACAAGCCCGGCAAATGGCTCGACGCCCGACGCATTGGCGATGCCCAGACATAGCGGCAACGCCACCAGGAAAACGACCGTGCCGGCCAGCAGATCGCGTTGAAACGTGGACAAAAAAGCTCGAAGGTTCATGGAGTCGGTGCGGTAGTGTGTGGAGTCGCGCAGGCGGCGAGGGTCAAACCGAGGCCCGTTCGCGCTGAAAGCTGCGCATCAGGCGGCCGCACTATGGGCGGCGGTGGTGCAGGTCATCGCGTCGTCGGCTTCATAGCCGGACGTGAGTACCTTGATGCGCCCGTCCTCGAGCGCGAAGATCCAGCCGTGAACAAGAGGCGCCGGGCCGGCGTCCCGCACGATCGAACTCGCGCGCAACTGGCGCACCTGTTCGAGCACGTTCAGTTCCGCGAGGCGATTGACACGCTCCTGCTCGCGCGCATGACTTTTGAGCTCGGCGTCATGTGCTTTTGCTAGCGCGCATAACGGCGCGATCCGGCGATTCACGTGCGGCAATGTCGGTTCCGGCGGCAGCAACGCGGCGCGCACACCGCCGCAGCCGTAGTGGCCGCAGACGATCACGTGGCCCACTTTCAGCACCCGCACCGCGTACTCGAGAACACTCGCGGTGTTGTCGTCGTCGGGATGGAAGAGGTTGGCGATGTTACGGTGAACGAACAGATCGCCCGGCTCGCAATGCGTAATGGTTTCCGCGGGCACGCGGCTGTCCGAGCAGCCGACCCACAGCACGTGCGGATTCTGTCCTCGCACCAGATCACGGAAAAATTCGGGGTTGCGCGCGGCGGTTTCGTGCGCCCACGCGACGTTGGCGACCAGCAGGCGTTTCGGACGGTTCATCGATAGCGGTTCCGTAAGAAGGGTGCACCGATTCGTAGCCGGATTCACGGCTGTGCGCGGACCGCGGGAGCGTGGACAACGCCGAATCAATGCTTACGAATAGCTTTCTATCAAAAAATAAATCCGCCGTGCACGAAATAAAATTCGCCGTCATGCGACATAAATAAAAAAAAGCCGCCTGAGGAGGCGGCTTCGCAGATTCATGCGCAACAGGTTCGCGCGGGTGCTCAGAACAGGCTGCGGCGATCCGGATCGTGCAGCGGATCAGGCGTTTTCTGCGTGAGCCGCACAATGCCCTGATCGTCGAAATAAAAGCTGTACATCATGTACCAGACGTTGTCTTCCAGATAGCGATACGTCCAGACCTCACGCTTCATCAGCGGGAAGTACGACGTTTCGACCGGGCGGCCGAAATTCACCAGCACGTCGCTCTTTGTCCACTTGCCGATTTCCGCCCGGTAGAACTCGTTGGGCTGCAGCACCTGGCGCACGGTGACGATCTTGCCGGACGCGTCGATGTCGGCGGCGGTGGTGGTTTCACCCATCGGTTGGGTCGGCCACATCAGGCGCTTGCCGCCGTTGGGCAGATCGTAGCTTTCACGCGGTGCGCCGAGGCGGGCGACGATGGTCGATTCGTCCGCGCCTTGCTGGTACTGCTGCCACGGCTGTGCGCAACCGGCGAGGGTAACCGTGAGCGTGAGCGCGCTCAGGCAGACGAGCGCGGCGCGGCGCAGGCGTGCGGCGGGCTGAACTTCGGTCGAGGCCGCCGTGAATGGATGGCGGTTGAACATGAATTCCTCCGATGGCATTTGAGTAGCGGTTTTTATCATCGAGACGCATTATTTTGACACGGGCGGCAGCAAAAGATTTGCGCTTCGTGCACGGCGCCGCTGAATGCACATTAACGAATTCGCCGGCTTGCTTATTCCGTCCGGAACGCCCTATGATCCGCGCTTCAACGAATCAGACGGGGCAATGACGATGGCGAAGTGGCAACGGGCGGCAGCAGCGGCAGTCATCGCACTGGCGGCGATTTCGACGGCCGTGGCGTCTCACGCCGCGGCAGAGGCGGCATCGGGTCCGGCAGGCAAGCCGGTCAATAAGCCCACAGGCGCGCCGATCCAGCTGGCGCTGATCGAAGGCATGTCCGGCCCGTTCGCGAACGCGGGCGCGGCGGTGGAGCGCAATCTACGGTTCGGCGTCGAGCAGGTGAACGCGCAAGGCGGCGTGAAGCTCGCCGACGGCACGCATCCGTTCGAACTCGTCGTGCTCGACAGCAAAGGCAGCACCGAAGAAGCGCTCGTGCAACTGCGCGCTGCCGCCGATCGCCATATCGGCTACATCATGCAAGGCAACAGCTCGGCGGTCGCCGCGGCGCTGATCGGCGCGATCGACAAGCAGAACAGCCGCGAGCCGGGTAATCGCGAACTGTTCCTCAACTATTCCGCCGACGATCCCGCGTTGACCAACGCGGACTGCAGTTTCTGGCATTTTCGTTTCGACGCGCACGCGGGCATGCGGATGGATGCGCTCGGTGACGTGATCCAGCGCGATAAATCGGTGAAGAAAGTCTATCTGCTGAATCAAGATTACAGCTTCGGTCACGACGTCAGCAGCCTCGCGCGTTCGACGCTGGCCACCAAGCGGCCGGATATCACGGTAGTGGGCGACGAATTTCATGCCATCGGCCGCGTGAAGGATTTCGCGCCATACATCGCGAAGATCCGCGCGAGCGGCGCGGACGCCGTCATCACCGGCAACTGGGGCAACGACCTGACACTGCTCGTCAAGGCGGCAAGGGAGCAGGGTCTGGATACGAAGTTCTACACGTTCTACGGCAACAGTCTCGGCGCGCCGGCCGCGTTGGGCGACGCCGGCGTCAAACATGTGATCGCGGTAGCCGACTGGCACCCGAACGCCGGCGGCGCGCCCTCCGACGCCTGGTACGCGGCGTTTCGTGCCCGTTTCCCTCAGGCACAGGACGATTACCCGGTGTTGCGCATGCCGCTGATGATCGAAACCCTCGCCGCCGCAATGAACCGCGCCGGCAGTGCCGACCCGACGGCTGTCGCCAAGGCGCTCGAAGGCATCAAATTCGATAACGGTTTCCATGCATCGTGGATGCGCGCGGAAGACCACCAGCTGATCCAGCCCCTTTACGTGATGGAGATGGACAAGGCCGGCACCCCGGGCGTCAAGTTCGACAACGAAGGCTCGGGATACGGTTTCCGCACGGTGCTGGCGCTGCCGGCCGAGCGAACCGTTCCGCCGACCGTTTGCAGGATGAAGCGGCCGTAAAGTGGCCATCGAGCGGTCCCCGGGCCACCCGGGCGGTCCATGATCCCGCCCGGCGCAGCAGGGTTCGCGGCCGGATCGGGCTGTGCTACAATACGCGTCCCGTTGTAAGGCATGGCTAGAAATATGCATACACGGGTAACCCACGGCACGGCCTTTCTTCCGTGACCGCCTGTCTAGTTCTCAAGGAAATCGACATGTCCGCAGTTGAAACAAGCAAGAAGTCCGACGTCGTTGCGCAATTCGCACGCGCAGCTAACGACACCGGCTCCCCCGAAGTTCAGGTCGCGTTGCTCACGACCCGTATCAACGAACTGACCGTTCACTTCAAGGCTCACACGAAGGATCACCACAGCCGCCGCGGTCTGCTGCGCATGGTGAGCCGCCGTCGTAAGCTGCTCGACTACCTGAAGGGTAAGGACGCGGATCGTTACCGCGCACTGATCGAGAAGCTGGGTCTGCGTAAGTAATCGGCCGGTCGTTCAGCAAGATGCCTGTGTCAGTTCAACTGATACAGGCATTTTGTTTTTGCACGGTGCGCTTCATGTGATGCGCGCCGCCTGCCAGTCGCGGTAGCGTGACGATTCATGTGGCGGCTAGCAGGAAAATAGCAGTAAGAAAGTAGCAAAAAAGCAGAAATACGGCCGGGCCTCAGGGCAGAGCTTTGTGTCATTCCAGCGGTTCGCGCGCGTACATCACGTAGGGCGTGGTTCTCTGGAATGGCATAACACTACTCTTCCCCTGTGGCGCCGGTCCTGGCGTTGCCGCGCCGCTTCTGGTCCGCGCGGCATAACGAAGAGGAAAAGCAATGACTATGTTCAATAAGATCGTCAAAGAATTTAAGTGGGGACAACACAACGTTCGCCTCGAAACGGGCGAAATCGCTCGTCAGGCGAGCGGCGCGGTGATCGTCGACGTCGAAGACACCGTTGTGCTGGCTACCGTGGTCGGCGCCAAGACCGCCAAGCCCGGCCAGGACTTCTTCCCGCTGACCGTCGATTACCTCGAAAAGACCTACGCTGCAGGCAAGATCCCCGGTGGTTTCTTCCGCCGCGAAGGCCGCCCGTCGGAAGGCGAAACGCTGATCTCGCGCCTGATCGATCGCCCGCTGCGTCCGCTGTTCCCGGAAGGCTTCTACAACGAAGTCCAGGTCGTGATCCACGTCCTGTCGTTGAACCCCGAAATTCCCGCTGACATTCCCGCGCTGATCGGCGCGTCGGCGGCACTCGCCGTGTCCGGTCTGCCGTTCAACGGCCCGGTCGGCGCAGCACGCGTGGCCTACATCAACAACGAATACGTGTTGAACCCGACGCGTCCGCAAATGAAGGAATCGGCGCTCGACCTGATCGTCGCCGGTACGGAACGCGCGGTGCTGATGGTGGAATCGGAAGCGCAGCAACTGACCGAAGAAGTGATGCTCGGCGCCGTGGTGTTCGGCCACGAGCAAATGCAGATCGCGATCAACGCGATCCACGAACTGGTCGCCGAAGGCGGCAAGCCGGAATGGGATTGGAAGCCGGCCGCCAAGAATGAGCCGCTGATTGCCCGCGTGTCTGAGCTGGCGCAAGCCGATCTGCTCGCTGCATACCAGATCCGCGACAAGCAGGCTCGCTCGGCGAAGCTGAAGGAAGTCTACGCAGCGACGTCGGCCAAGCTGGAAGAAGAAGCTGCGGCAGCCGGCACGGTTGCGGCGGACAAGGCTAGCGTCGGCAATGTGCTGTTCGACATTGAAGCGAAGATCGTCCGTTCGCAGATCCTGAACGGCGAGCCGCGTATCGACGGCCGCGACACGCGCACCGTGCGCCCGATCGAAATCCGTACCGGCGTGCTGCCGCGTACGCACGGTTCGGCACTGTTCACGCGTGGCGAAACGCAGGCCATGGTGGTCGCAACGCTGGGCACGAAGGGTGACGAGCAGAACATCGACGCGCTCGAAGGCGAGTATCGCGAACGCTTCATGCTTCACTACAACATGCCTCCGTTCGCGACCGGCGAAACGGGCCGCGTCGGTTCGCCGAAGCGCCGTGAAATCGGTCACGGCCGTCTGGCCAAGCGCGCGCTGGCTGCATGCCTGCCGAGCGCTGACGAGTTCGGCTACTCGATTCGCGTCGTGTCGGAAATCACTGAATCGAACGGTTCGTCGTCGATGGCTTCGGTGTGCGGCGGCTGCCTCGCACTGATGGACGCCGGCGTGCCGATGAAGGCGCACGTCGCCGGCATCGCAATGGGCCTGATTCTGGAAGGCAACAAGTTTGCCGTCCTGACCGACATCCTCGGCGACGAAGATCACCTCGGCGACATGGACTTCAAGGTGGCGGGTACCGAGCAAGGCGTAACCGCGCTGCAGATGGACATCAAGATCCAGGGCATCACCAAGGAAATCATGCAGGTTGCCCTCGCGCAAGCGAAGGAAGGCCGTATGCATATCCTCGGCAAGATGACCTCGGCTGTGTCGGGCGCGAACACGGTGCTGTCGGACTACGCTCCGCGCATGATCACCATCAAGATCAATCCGGAAAAGATCCGCGACGTGATCGGCAAGGGTGGCTCGGTGATCCGCGCGCTGACCGAAGAAACCGGCACGACGATCGATATTTCGGACGACGGCGTCGTCACCATCGCCAGCACCAGCAGCGAAGGTATGGCCGAAGCGAAGAAGCGTATCGAGAACATCACGCTGGAAGTCGAAGTGGGTCAGGTCTACGAAGGCACCGTGCTCAAGCTGCTCGATTTCGGCGCGATCGTGAATATCCTGCCGGGCAAGGACGGTCTGCTGCACATCTCCGAAATCGCCAACGAGCGTATCAAGGACATCAACGACTATCTCAAAGATGGCCAGCAGGTGAAGGTCAAGGTCATCCAGACGGACGAAAAGGGCCGCGTGCGCCTGTCGGCCAAGGCGTTGCTGAACGACGCCCCGAACGGCGCGCCGCAAGGCGAATCGACGCCGCAGTAATGCGGTAGCAGGGCGACGGCCGGCAGCGCGAATGCGTGCCGGCCGTTTTTCATGAGGGGTGCAGGGTGGATTGCGTTGCCGGCAGGTGCAAGCGGGCACAAACGGGTACTCTGTCTGAGCGAGGCGTTTCGTCTCGGTTCAGACGATTTCCGACAGTAGGCAACGCAATCCAATCTTGGAGTTGACGCAGATGAAAGCGATCGAAATCACCGAATTCGGTGCGCCGGAAGTGCTCAAGCTGGCGGAGCGGCCCATGCCGCAGCCGAAAGCGGGCGAAGTGCTGATCAAGGTGGCGGCATCGGGCATCAATCGTCCGGACGTGTTCCAGCGCAAAGGTGGCTATGCACCGCCGCCGGGCGCTTCGGACCTGCCGGGGCTGGAAGTGGCGGGTGAGATTGTTGGCGGGACCATCGACGCGAAGAACAACCCGTTCGACCTGAAGGTGGGTGACCGCGTGTGCGCCTTGCTCGCTGGCGGTGGTTACGCGGAATACGCGACCGCGCCACTTTTGCAGTGCTTGCCGGTGCCTGCGGGCTTGTCGGACGTCGAGGCGGCTTCGCTGCCGGAAACATTCTTCACGGTATGGAGCAATGTGTTCGACCGCGCGCAACTCGGTAATGGCGAAGGCGCGCCGAACGAGACGCTGCTGGTGCAGGGCGGCTCGAGCGGCATCGGTGTGACGGCGATCCAGATCGCGCATGCGCTGGGTTTTCGCGTGTTCGCCACGGCCGGATCGGACGACAAGTGCCGGGCGTGCGAAGCGCTCGGCGCGGAGCGGGCGATCAACTACAAGACTGAGGATTTTGTCGACGTCATCAAGTCGCTGACGAACGATCGCGGTGTCGACGTGATTCTCGACATGGTGGCGGGCAGCTACGTGCCCCGCGAGCTGACCGCGCTGGCCGACGGCGGCCGTATCGTGCTGATCGCCTTGCTCGGCGGCGCGAAGGCGGAGCTGAATCTGAACGAAGTATTGCGTCGCCGTTTGACGGTGACGGGATCGACGTTGCGTCCGCGGCCAATCGAGTTCAAGGCGAAGATTGCCGCCCAATTGAAAGAGCGCGTGTGGCCGCAGCTCGAAGACGGCCGCATCAAGCCGGTGGTGCACCGTGTGTTTCCCGCTGCGCAAGCCGCTGAGGCGCACACGCTGATGGAAAGCAGCACGCACGTCGGCAAGATCGTGCTGACTTGGGGTCAGGACGCTTGACACGGTCGGTTTGACCCGATCCACCCCACGCAGTAAAATTGCGCGTTTTGCGCACGCCGCATGAATCCGAAAGGCGGGCATAGGCGCAAACCAAGTCCGCCGCCAATACAAGACGAGACGATGTCGAAACAACGAGCCAAGCTGGTAGTCGGTAACTGGAAGATGCACGGGCGCCTCGCCGCGAACGCAACGCTGTTGCAGGCCGTGGCGCAAGGTGCGGGCGAATTGCCCGCTGAGGTGCGCGTCGGTGTCTGTGTGCCGTGCCCTTATCTCGCGCAGACTCAATCGTTGCTGGATGGCAGCAAGGTCGTGTGGGGCGTGCAGGATGTCTCTGCATTCACGCACGGCGCCTATACCGGTGAAGTGGCGGCGCAGATGGTGGTGGATTTTGGCGCCACGTTTGCGATTGTTGGGCACTCGGAACGCCGTGCTTACCATCGTGAAAGCTCAGCGTTGGTTGCGGTCAAGACGCAGCGGGCACTGGAAGCAGGTTTGACCCCGATCGTATGTGTCGGCGAAACGCTCGAAGAGCGTGAGGCCGGTTCAACGGAGCAGGTGGTCGGCGCGCAACTGGATGAAGTGCTGGCGGCGCTGTCCGCAGACGATGCGGCGCGCATCGTCGTCGCGTATGAGCCGGTTTGGGCGATCGGTACCGGCAAGAGTGCTACATCGGACGAGGCGCAGGCGGTGCACGCTTTCCTGCGCTCCCGTCTGGCGGCAAAAGGCGTGGCGGTGGCAGGCGTGCCGTTGTTGTATGGCGGCAGTGTGAAGCCGGAGAATGCGGAAGAATTGTTCCGCGAGCCGGATATCGACGGTGGCCTGATCGGCGGCGCGTCGTTGAAAGACCAGGATTTTCTGGCGATCTGCAGGGCGGCGGCCGCAACGAGCGTCGCCGGTTAAGCAGGGCGCCTTGGCGAGGATGCCCCAATCCCGCGCGGCACAGTTTGTGTGGCGCGGTTAAATAAAGACTCAGGTGAGTGTGATGCTGTATTTGAAAACATTGATTATCGTCGTTCAGCTGTTGTCGGCACTTGGGGTCATCGGCCTCGTCTTGCTGCAACACGGCAAGGGCGCCGATATGGGTGCCGCTTTCGGCAGCGGCGCATCCGGCAGCCTGTTCGGCGCGACCGGCTCGGCCAACTTTTTGTCGCGTACCACGGCCGTGCTTGCAGCCGTGTTTTTTGTCACGACATTGACGCTTACCTACCTCGGCGCGTATCGCGCGAAACCGTCCGCAGGCTTGCTGGGCGCGGCTGTGACCGCACCGGTTGCAGCGTCTGCCGCGTCGGCGCCGGTCGCTGGCTCGGCAGTATTGCCGGCGTCGGCTGCGTCCGTCCCGGCAACCGACGTTCCGAAATAAATTTTTCGTTCAAAGTGCTTTTGTGCGTTGAACAAACTGTTTAGACCAGTTACAATCTAAGTCTTGAAGCGATTCGCGGGTTTTATAAGTTGTTTTCCCGGATTGCAATTAGTGCCGACGTGGTGAAATTGGTAGACACGCTATCTTGAGGGGGTAGTGGCGAAAGCTGTGCGAGTTCGAGTCTCGCCGTCGGCACCAAATGTTATCTAAATGCCAGCCGCTTGCTTCGCTTCGGCTGGCATTTTCACTTCTGACGCACGGTTTGCGTTGGGCACCATGTGTGTTGCCGAAGTGATTTCGCGTCAAGAGTGCTATGCTCTTGGCGGCATTCAGAACCAACCGATAGAGGATAGTCTTGAACCTCGCAGCCTATTTCCCCGTCTTGTTGTTCCTCATTGTGGGCACCGGTTTAGGCGTAGCACTGGTCAGCATCGGCAAGATCCTCGGTCCCAACAAGCCCGATACCGAGAAAAACGCACCATACGAGTGCGGCTTCGAAGCATTCGAAGATGCGCGCATGAAGTTCGATGTGCGTTACTACCTCGTCGCCATTCTCTTCATCATTTTCGACCTTGAAACCGCGTTCCTGTTTCCGTGGGGCGTAGCCCTGCGCGACATCGGCTGGACGGGCTTCATGGCGATGATGATTTTCCTGCTCGAATTCCTGCTGGGCTTCGCCTATATCTGGAAGAAGGGCGGCCTCGACTGGGAATGATGGATTAATCGCCGGTTTGCGTGGGTGGCCAGGCTTGCCGCCCCGTCTGGAGTGGAAAGCAAATGAGTATCGAAGGGGTCTTGAAGGAAGGGTTTGTCACCACAACGGCAGACAAACTGATCAACTGGACGCGCACCGGCTCGTTGTGGCCGATGACGTTCGGTCTTGCGTGCTGCGCGGTCGAGATGATGCATGCGGGTGCTGCCCGTTATGACCTTGATCGTTTCGGCGTGGTGTTTCGTCCGAGTCCGCGTCAGTCGGACGTGATGATCGTCGCCGGCACGCTGTGCAACAAGATGGCGCCGGCTCTGCGCAAGGTCTATGACCAGATGGCCGAGCCGCGCTGGGTGATTTCGATGGGCTCGTGCGCGAACGGCGGCGGCTACTACCACTATTCCTATTCGGTGGTGCGTGGTTGCGATCGGATCGTGCCGGTCGACGTCTACGTGCCGGGTTGTCCGCCCACAGCGGAAGCGCTGGTGTATGGCGTGATCCAGTTGCAGGCCAAGATCCGTCGCACCAACACAATCGCCCGTCAATAAGGCCAACGCCTCCCCCACAATATGGCAAGCAAACTCGAGACCCTGAAAGCGAACCTCGAGGCGGCCTTCGGCGGCCTCCTGTTGAGTACCACCGAGGCAATCGGTGAGTTGACGATCGTCGTGAAGGCGAGCGACTACATCAATGTGGCAACGCGTCTGCGCGATGACCGCTCGCTCGGTTTCGAGCAACTGGTCGATCTGTGCGGCGTCGATTATCAGACCTACGCCGACGGCGGATATGACGGTCCGCGTTTCGCGGCCGTTTTGCATTTGTTGTCGGTGCAGAACAACTGGCGCCTGCGTTTGCGCGTCTTCGCACCAGATGACGAAATGCCGATCGTCGCGTCAGTCGTCGATATCTGGAGCTCGGCCAACTGGTACGAGCGTGAAGCATTCGACCTGTACGGCATCGTCTTCGAGGGTCACCCGGACCTGCGCCGCATCCTGACCGACTACGGTTTCATTGGTCACCCGTTCCGTAAAGATTTTCCTGTCTCCGGCTACGTCGAAATGCGTTACGACCCGGAAGAGAAGCGCGTCGTCTATCAGCCTGTGACGATCGAGCCGCGGGAAATCACGCCGCGCGTGATCCGCGAGGATCGCTATGGCGGTCTGAAACACTAAGAGAACGCCATGGCAGAGATCAAGAACTACACGCTCAACTTCGGCCCTCAGCATCCGGCCGCGCACGGTGTGCTGCGCCTCGTGCTCGAACTCGACGGCGAAGTCATCCAGCGCGCCGATCCGCACATCGGCCTGCTGCATCGCGCGACCGAAAAGCTCGCGGAAACCAAAACCTTTATTCAGTCCGTGCCGTATATGGACCGCCTCGACTACGTGTCGATGATGGTCAACGAGCACGGCTACGTGATGGCGATTGAAAAGCTGCTCGGCATCGAAGTGCCGGTGCGTGCGCAGTACATCCGCGTCATGTTCGATGAAGTCACGCGCGTCCTGAACCACCTGATGTGGATCGGCGCACACGCGCTGGACGTGGGCGCGATGGCGGTGTTCCTGTATGCGTTCCGTGAGCGCGAAGACCTGATGGACGTGTACGAAGCGGTATCCGGCGCACGGATGCACGCGGCCTACTACCGTCCGGGTGGCGTGTATCGCGATCTGCCTGACGCAATGCCGCAATACAAAGCGTCGAAGATCCGCAATGCGAAGGCGTTGTCGAGGATGAACGAGAACCGTCAAGGCTCGTTGCTCGACTTCATCGACGATTTCTTTACGCGTTTTCCGAAGTGCGTTGACGAATACGAAACGCTGCTGACCGATAACCGGATCTGGAAGCAACGTCTGGTCGGCATCGGCGTGGTCAGCCCGGAACGCGCGCTGAACCTCGGTATGACGGGCGCAATGCTGCGCGGCTCGGGTATCGAGTGGGATCTGCGCAAGAAGCAGCCGTACGAGGTTTACGACAAGCTGGATTTCGACATTCCGGTCGGCGTGAATGGCGATTGTTATGACCGATATCTGGTTCGCGTCGAAGAAATGCGCCAGTCCACACGGATTGTGAAACAGTGCGTTGAGTGGCTGCGTAAGAATCCGGGTCCGGTGATGGTCGACAATCACAAGGTCGCACCGCCGTCGCGGGTCGGCATGAAGACGAACATGGAAGACCTGATTCACCACTTCAAGCTCTTCACGGAAGGCTTCCATGTACCGGAAGGTGAGGCATATGCCGCGGTCGAGCATCCGAAGGGCGAGTTCGGTATCTACCTGATCTCGGACGGCGCGAACAAGCCGTATCGCCTGAAGATTCGCGCACCGGGCTATGCGCATCTGTCCACGCTGGATGAAATGGCGCGCGGTCACATGATCGCCGACGCTGTGACGATCATCGGTACGCAGGACATCGTGTTCGGCGAAGTGGATCGCTAGGACGTATTCATCGGCGCGTGCCTTCAGATGGCATCGAAGCACGCGTCAAGCACAGGAACGCCGGGTCTGTCGCAACATGCAACGCGCGACGGGTTTTCGTTCGGTAGGAATTGAAAGAGTCGTGTCTGAAAATGATCTCAGCTGAAGGCCTGAAAGAAATCGATCGTGCGATCGCGAAGTATCCCGCCGATCAGAAACAGTCCGCCGTGATGTCGGCGCTGGCTACTGCTCAGGAAGAGCATGGCTGGCTGTCGCCCGAACTCATGCAGTTCGTCGCGGACTATCTCGGCATGCCGGCGGTCGCCGTGCAGGAGGTGGCTACCTTCTACACGATGTACGAGACCTCGCCGGTCGGCAAGTACAAGATCACGCTCTGCACGAACCTGCCGTGCCAGCTCGGCCCGGACGGCGGCTCCGACAGCGCGGCTGAATATCTGAAGCAGAAGCTCGGCATCGACTTCGGCGAAACCACGGCCGACGGCAAATTCACCCTGAAAGAGGGTGAATGCATGGGTTCGTGCGGCGACGCGCCGGTGATGCTGGTGAACAACCATCGCATGTGCAGCTTCATGAGCCGCGCGAAGATCGACCAGCTGCTTGAGGAACTTTCGAAATGACGTCTTTACACGATCGTCACATCAAACCGCTGATTCTCGCCGGCCTGAACGGCGACAACTGGCATCTCGAAGACTATGTGGCACGCGGCGGTTACGCCCAGTTGCGCCGCATTCTCGAAGAAAAGATTCCGCCCGAGCAGGTGATTGCCGACGTCAAGGCGTCGGGTCTGCGTGGGCGTGGCGGTGCGGGCTTCCCGACCGGCCTGAAGTGGAGCTTCATGCCGCGCCAGTTCCCGGGTCAGAAGTATCTCGTCTGCAACTCGGACGAAGGCGAACCGGGCACGTTCAAGGATCGCGATATCCTTCGCTTCAATCCGCATTCGCTGATCGAAGGCATGGCCATCGGCGCGTATGCCATGGGCATTACGGTCGGCTACAACTATATCCACGGCGAAATCTGGGAAGTCTACAAGCGCTTCGAACAGGCGCTGGATGAAGCTCGCCGCGCCGGGTTCCTCGGCGACAACATCATGGGTTCGGGCTTCTCGTTCGAACTGCATGCGCACCACGGTTACGGCGCCTACATTTGCGGCGAAGAAACCGCGCTGCTCGAATCGCTCGAAGGCAAGAAGGGCCAGCCGCGCTTCAAGCCGCCGTTCCCGGCGAGCTTCGGCGTCTATGGCAAGCCGACCACGATCAACAACACCGAGACGTTTGCAGCGGTTCCATTCCTGCTCGCGATCGGTCCGCAGAATTACCTCGAGATCGGCAAGCCGAATAACGGCGGCACGAAGATTTTCTCGGTCGCAGGCGATGTCGAGCGTCCGGGCAATTATGAAGTTCCGCTCGGCACGCCGTTCGCGACGCTGATGGAACTGGCCGGCGGCATGCGCGGCGGCAAGAAGATCAAGGCCGTGATTCCTGGCGGCTCGTCGGCGCCGGTGATTCCGGGCGACATCATGATGCAGACCGACATGGACTACGACTCGATCGCCAAGGCTGGCTCGATGCTCGGTTCCGGCGCGGTTATCGTGATGGACGAGACGCGTTGCATGGTGCGTTCGCTGCTGCGTCTGTCGTATTTCTACTATGAAGAGTCGTGCGGTCAGTGCACGCCGTGCCGCGAAGGTACCGGCTGGCTGTATCGCGTCGTGCATCGCATCGAACACGGGCAAGGCCGTCCGGAAGATCTGGACCTGCTGAACTCAGTTGCTGAAAACATCATGGGCCGCACGATTTGCGCGCTCGGCGATGCAGCAGCCATGCCGGTTCGCGGCATGCTCAAGCACTACTGGGATGAATTCGAATACCACGTCGCTCACAAGCATTGCCTCGTCGGTGGTCACGCCGGTGCGGCGGCGGCGTCAGAAACAGTGGCTGCCTGAGTACGCCAGATAGCGCACCAGAACACGTCAACCGCGGGATTCATTGTCCGGAATGGGCGATGAACAGGGCGAACGATTGAGCGGTAACAGGTTAAGGAAGATTGACCATCATGGTTGAACTTGAAATAGACGGCAAGAAAGTAGAGGTGCCTGAGGGCAGCATGGTGATCCAGGCTGCGCATAAGGTCGACACGTACATTCCTCACTTCTGCTATCACAAGAAGCTGTCGATTGCGGCCAACTGCCGGATGTGCCTGGTCGATGTCGAAAAGATGCCGAAGGCCGTGCCCGCATGCGCCACGCCGGTGTCGGCCGGCATGATTGTGCGCACCAAGTCCGAGAAGGCGGTGAAGGGCCAGCAAGCCGTGATGGAATTCCTGCTGATCAACCACCCGCTGGATTGCCCTATCTGCGATCAGGGCGGCGAGTGTCAGTTGCAGGATCTGGCCGTGGGTTACGGCAAGTCGTCGTCGCGTTATAGCGAAGAAAAGCGCGTGGTGTTCCACAAGAACGTCGGCCCGCTGATCTCGATGGAAGAAATGTCGCGTTGCATTCACTGCACGCGTTGTGTCCGTTTCGGCCAGGAAGTCGCCGGCGTAATGGAACTCGGCATGTTGGGCCGCGGCGAGCATTCGGAAATCACGTCGTTCGTCGGCAAGACGGTCGACTCCGAACTGTCGGGCAACATGATCGATCTGTGCCCGGTCGGCGCGCTGACCAGCAAGCCGTTCCGCTACAGCGCCCGCACGTGGGAACTGTCGCGCCGCAAGTCGGTGAGCCCGCACGATTCCGTCGGCGCGAACCTTGTGGTGCAAGTCAAGAACAACCGCGTGATGCGTGTTCTGCCGTTCGAAAACGAATCCATCAATGAATGCTGGATTTCGGACAAGGACCGCTTCTCGTACGAAGCCCTGAATAGCCCGGAACGTCTGACGCAGCCGATGCTCAAGCAAGGCGGCAAGTGGGTCGAGACCGATTGGCAAACCGCGCTTGAATACGTGGTCAAGGGTCTTAAGGGCATCAAGGGCGACCACGGCGCGAACGCGCTGGCCGCTCTCGGCAGCGCCCACAGCACGGTCGAAGAACTGTTCCTGTTGAAGCAACTGGCGCAAGCGGTCGGCACGCCTAACGTCGACTTCCGTCTGCGTCAGACGGATTTCTCCGCAGCCGTCACTGGCGCACCGTGGCTTGGCACGACGATCGCCGATCTGTCGAATCTGGATTCGGCGCTCGTGATCGGGTCGGACCTGCGTCGCGATCATCCGCTGTTTGCCGCGCGTTTGCGTCAAGCCGCCAAGACCGGGACGAAACTCACGCTCGTGCAAGCCACCAATGACGACGCGCTGATTCCGCAAGCGCAACGCGTGGTTGCCGCACCGTCGGCATGGCTCGACGCACTGGCTGGCATTGCTGGCGCGGTGTCGGAAGCGAACGGCGCGGCACTCCCGGAAGCCTTCGCCGGCACGCAGCCGACGGACGCCGACAAACTCGTCGCAAAGTCGCTCGTCACCGGTGAGCAGCGTGTCGTGCTGCTCGGCAACGCCGCGGTCCGTCATCCGGATTTCGCCGCGATCCACGCCGCGGCGCAATGGATTGCAGACACGACCGGCGCCACGCTGGGTTTCCTCACGGAGTCCGCCAACACGGTCGGCGCGCATCTTGTGAACGCATTGCCGGGTGAGGGCGGTCTGAACGCTCGCGAAGTATTCGAGCAACCGCGCAAGGGTTATGTGCTGCTGAATGTCGAAGCTGAGTTCGACACGGCTAATCCGGTGCAGGCTTTGGCCGCGCTGAAGCAGGCGGAAATGGTCGTCGTGATGTCGCCGTTCCAGATCGGCGCCGACTATGCAGACGTACTGCTGCCGATCGCACCGTTCACGGAAACGGCCGGCACGTTCGTCAATGCCGAAGGTACGGTGCAGACGTTCAATGGCGTCGTGCGTCCGCTCGGCGATACGCGTCCGGCATGGAAGGTGTTGCGTGTGCTGGGCAGCCTGCTGGGCGTGCCGGGCTTCGAATTCGACACCTCGGAAGAAGTGCGCACGGCAGCGCTTGGTGACGGCGAGATCAAATCGCGTCTGTCGAACAAGACGGGCGCTACGGTTGCGCGCGGCAAGGCAACGAAGGCAGCGGAAGGCAAGTTCGAGCGTATCGCCAACGTGCCGATCTACCACGCCGACGCTGTGGTGCGCCGCGCCGAATCGCTGCATCTGACGGCAGCGGCGCGCGCAGCGAATTCGGTCGGTCTGCCGGCTGCGTTGTTCGACAAACTGGGTTTGAAGGAAGGCGACGCGGTGCGCGTGCGCCAGGGCGAGCAATCGGTGCAGTTGCCGGCCGTGCGCGACGCAAATCTTGCGGAGACGGTCGTCCGCGTATCGGCGGCTACGCCTGCCGGTGCAGCGCTGGGCAGCCTGTTCGGTGAACTGGTGGTGGAGAAGGCGTAAATGAGCTTGTTCGATACGATCAACTCGGGCGGCACCCAGCTTCTCGGTGTGGCATGGCCCACGGTGTGGGCACTGGTGCGCATCCTGGTGGTGGCCGTCGTGATCCTGCTGTGCGTGGCTTACCTGATTCTGTGGGAGCGTAAGCTGATCGGCTGGATGCACGTGCGTCTCGGCCCGAATCGCGTGGGCCCCGCAGGTTTGCTGCAGCCGATCGCAGACGTGCTGAAGCTGTTGCTGAAAGAAGTGATTCAGCCGGCCCAGGCGAGCCGCTGGATCTACATGATCGCGCCGATCATGGTGGTGGTGCCGGCCTTCGCGGTCTGGGCGGTGATTCCGTTCCAGGCTGGCGCGGTCCTTGGCGACATCAACGCGGGTCTGCTTTACGCGATGGCGATCTCGTCCGTCGGCGTGTATGGCGTGATTCTGGCGGGCTGGGCGTCGAACTCGAAATACGCGTTCCTCGGCGCCATGCGCGCGGCCGCTCAAATGGTCTCGTACGAAATTTCGATGGGCTTTGCGCTCGTCGTCGTGCTGATGACTGCGGGCAGTCTGAATCTGTCGGAGATCGTCGGTTCGCAGGAACGCGGCATTTTCGCCAGCTACGGCTTGAACTTCCTGTCGTGGAACTGGCTGCCGCTCTTGCCGATGTTCGTCGTGTACTTCATCTCGGGCATCGCCGAAACGAACCGTCACCCGTTCGACGTGGTGGAAGGTGAGTCGGAAATCGTCGCCGGTCACATGATCGATTACTCGGGGATGGCGTTCGCGCTGTTCTTCCTCGCCGAGTACATCAACATGATCGTGATTTCGGCATTGGCTGCAACACTGTTCCTCGGCGGCTGGAGCGCACCGTTCGGCTTCCTGTCGTTTATCCCGGGCATCGTTTGGCTCGTCGCCAAGGTTTTCTTCCTGTTGTCGGTATTCATCTGGGCGCGCGCCACGTTCCCTCGCTATCGCTATGACCAGATCATGCGTCTGGGCTGGAAGGTTTTCATTCCGGTTTGCGTGGTGTGGCTCATCGTGGTCGGCTTCTGGATCATGTCGCCGTTGAATATCTGGAAATAAAGGGCGGATGAACCCATGACCGCAATCCAAAACTTTTTCAAGACCTTCTTCCTGACGGAGTTGCTCAAAGGCCTTGCGCTGACCGGACGTTACACGTTCCAGCGCAAGGTGACGGTGCAATTCCCGGAAGAGAAGACCCCGATTTCGCCGCGATTCCGCGGCCTGCATGCGCTGCGTCGCTATGAAAACGGCGAAGAACGCTGCATCGCCTGCAAGCTGTGTGAAGCGGTGTGCCCGGCACTCGCCATTACGATCGAATCGGAAACCCGCGCGGACAACACACGCCGCACGACGCGTTACGACATCGACCTGACCAAGTGCATCTTCTGTGGTTTCTGCGAAGAAAGTTGCCCGGTCGATTCGATTGTCGAAACGCACATTCTCGAATATCACGGCGAAAAACGCGGCGACCTGTATTTCACGAAGGATATGCTGCTGGCCGTGGGCGATCGCTACGAAGCGGAGATCGCTGCGAACAAGGCAGCCGACGCACCGTATCGTTGAAGCGCTTCTGTTAAAGCGGTAAATGCGGCAGTAAATGCAGCAGTAATACGGCCTGTTGTCGGGCCGAGCGCCGCGGTCTGACCGCCGCGGCACGGCGCACCTGTGCGGATGTTCTGGCGGTTTCGGCCGCTTTTACCCGCCACGTGCCAAAGAACAATGCCTGACGATGGCCTAACGATGAACCGGTAATCATGGAATTCACGACCGTACTGTTCTACATCTTCGCGCTGCTCCTGGTGGTTTCAGGGCTGAAGGTGATCACCTCGCGCAACCCGGTTTCGTCCGCACTGTTTCTGGTGCTGGCGTTCTTCAACGCAGCCGCCATCTGGATGCTGTTGCAGGCCGAGTTCCTCGCGATCCTGCTGGTGCTGGTGTATGTCGGCGCGGTGATGGTGCTGTTCCTGTTCGTCGTGATGATGCTGGACATCAATATCGACGTGCTGCGAAAAGACTTCAAACGCTTCGTGCCGATGGCCACGCTAGTGGGCGCGATCATCGTGATCGAGACCGCGTTGATTCTGTGGCACGGCTATGGCGCAACCGCCACCGCGCTGCGTGACACCACGGCGGCGGCGAACGGCATGGGCGACTGGTCGAACACCCGCCTGATCGGCAAGATTATCTACACCGACTACATCTTCGCGTTCGAAGTCGCCGGCCTCGTGCTGCTGGTGGCCATCATCGCGGCGATCGCGCTGACCACGAGCCACAAGAAAGACAGCAAGCGTCAGAACGTCAGCGAGCAGGTCAAGGTGCGTGCTCAGGACCGCGTGCGCATTGTGAAGATGGCATCTGAAAAGACCGCGGCAACTGTCGCGGCGGAAGAAGCCGCCGCAGCGGCAGCAGCAGCGGCCGACTCGGCCCCCGCTAAAAACAGCTGAGCGGACAGGAGATAGAAATCATGTTGACCCTTGCTCATTACCTTGTCCTCGGCGCGATCCTGTTTGCGATCAGCGTGGTGGGTATTTTCCTGAACCGTCGCAACGTCATCATCATCCTGATGGCGATCGAATTGATGCTGCTGGCGGTGAACACCAATTTTGTCGCCTTTTCGCATTACCTCGGCGACGTGCATGGTCAGATCTTCGTCTTCTTCGTGCTGACGGTTGCAGCAGCTGAAGCGGCGATCGGACTCGCAATTCTGGTGACCCTGTTCCGTAGCCTCGACACGATCAATGTCGAGGATCTCGATCAGCTCAAAGGTTAATTTCAGGTAAAGCGGTTATGTCAACGATACTCAATGAAAACCTGCTGCTGGCGATCCCGCTGGCACCGCTGGCCGGCTCCCTGATTGCGGGGCTGTTCGGGAAAGCGGTAGGGCGAGCCGGGGCGCACTCGGTGACGATCCTCGGCGTCGCGATCTCGTTCATCCTTTCGGCCGTCGTCTTCTTCCAGGTGATGGATGGGGCAAGTTTCAACGCGACGGTCTATAACTGGATGCAGATCGGCCAGACCAAGTTCGAGATCGGCTTCCTCGTCGACTCGCTGACGGCAATGATGATGTGTGTGGTGACCTTCGTGTCGCTCATGGTGCACATCTACACGATCGGCTACATGGCCGATGACGACGGCTACCAGCGTTTCTTCTCGTACATCTCGCTGTTCACGTTCTCGATGTTGATGCTCGTGATGAGCAACAACTTCCTCCAACTGTTTTTCGGCTGGGAAGCAGTGGGTCTGGTGTCGTACCTGCTGATCGGTTTCTACTTCACGCGTCCGACGGCGATCTACGCCAACATGAAAGCGTTCATCGTGAACCGCATCGGCGACTTCGGGTTCCTGCTCGGTATCGGCTTGCTGTTCGCGTTCGCCGGTTCGATGAACTACGGCGATGTATTCGCGAAGCGCACCGAACTCGCGGCATTGAGCTTCCCTGGCACGGACTGGGGTCTGCTAACGGTGGCCTGCATCTGCCTGTTCATCGGCGCGATGGGTAAGTCGGCGCAGTTCCCGCTGCACGTCTGGCTGCCGGATTCGATGGAAGGCCCGACGCCGATTTCCGCACTGATCCACGCGGCAACCATGGTGACGGCCGGTATCTTCATGGTGACGCGCATGTCGCCGCTGTTCGAACTGTCGGATACGGCGTTGTCGTTCGTGATGGTGATCGGCGCGATCACGGCGCTGTTCATGGGCTTCCTCGGGATCGTCCAGAACGACATCAAGCGCGTGGTGGCTTACTCCACGCTGTCGCAGCTCGGCTACATGACGGTTGCGCTTGGCGCATCGGCTTACTCGGTCGCCGTGTTCCACCTGATGACGCACGCGTTCTTCAAGGCGCTGTTGTTCCTCGGCGCGGGTTCCGTGATTATCGGCATGCACCACGATCAGGACATCCGCAACATGGGCGGCCTGCGCAAGTACATGCCGATCACGTGGATCACGTCGCTGGTCGGTTCGCTGGCGCTGATCGGTACGCCGTTCTTCTCGGGCTTCTACTCGAAAGACTCGATCATCGACGCAGTGAAGCTGTCGCATCTGCCGGGTTCGGGTTTCGCGTATTTCGCGGTGGTGGCGAGCGTGTTCGTTACTGCGCTGTACTCGTTCCGTATGTACTTCCTGGTGTTCCACGGCAAGGAGCGCTTCCGCGATCCGAAGCATCCGGAATCGCCGATGGGCATCGAAGCAGCCGCGCACGCGCATGACGGTCACGGCCATGATGCACACGGCCATGGTCATGGTCACGACGACCACGCGCATGAACCGCATGAAACGCCGTGGGTGGTGTGGCTGCCGCTGGTGCTGCTGGCGATTCCGTCGATCGTGATCGGTGCGATCGGTGTCGGTCCGATGCTGTTTGGCGACTTCTTCCAGCACGGCGTGGCGTTCGACAAGGTGATCTTCATCGGCGAAAACCATCCGGCGCTGCATGAGATGGCGGAAGAATTCCAGGGCTGGGCGTCGATGGGCCTGCATTCTGTCTCAGGTCTGCCGGTGTGGCTGGCGCTCGCGGGTGTGGTGACCGCGTGGTTCCTGTACCTGGTTCGTCCTGATCTGCCGGCTGTCATCAAGCGTGCGTTCGGTCCGATCTATACGCTGCTCGACAACAAGTACTACATGGACAAGATCAACGAAGTCGTGTTCGCGCGGGGCGCCGTGGCAATTGGCCGTGGTCTCTGGAAGGAAGGCGACGTCGTGGTTATCGACGGCATCGTCAACGGCAGCGCACGCTTTATCGGCTGGTTTGCCGGCGTGATCCGCTTCCTCCAATCCGGCTACATCTACCACTACGCGTTTGCCATGATTATCGGCATGTTGGGGCTCCTGACCCTGTTTGTAACGCTCGGCGGCAAATAAGGCGAGGGACACTAATGCACGCTTATCCGATTCTCAGTATCGCGATCTGGTTACCGATCCTCGTAGGTCTCCTGGTCCTGGCTATTGGTTCCGACAGGAACCCGGCTCCGGCGCGCTGGATTGCGCTGATCGGCTCGGTCGTCAGTTTTCTCGTGACGATCCCGCTGATCACTGGTTTTGATTCGAGTACCGCCGATCTGCAGTTCGTCGAAAAGGCAAACTGGATCGAGCGCTTCAACATCACGTACCACCTCGGTGTCGACGGCATCTCGATGTGGTTCGTCGTGTTGACCGCATTGATTACGGTGATCGTCGTGATCTCCGCGTGGGAAGTCATCACGAAGAACGTCGCGCAGTACCTCGCTGCGTTCCTGATCCTGTCCGGCATCATGGTCGGCGTGTTCAGCGCAGCGGACGGCATGCTGTTCTACGTGTTCTTCGAAGCGACGCTGATTCCGATGTACATCATCATCGGTGTGTGGGGCGGGGCGAACCGCGTGTACGCGGCGTTCAAGTTCTTCCTGTACACGCTGATGGGTTCGCTGTTGATGCTGGTCGCGTTGCTGTACCTGTACATCCAGACCGGCACGTTCGATCTGGCTACGTGGCAGAACGCGCAGATCGGCATGACGCCGCAGATATTGTTATTTATCGCGTTCTTCATGGCCTTTGCCGTGAAGGTGCCGATGTGGCCGGTTCACACGTGGTTGCCTGACGCCCACGTGGAAGCGCCGACCGGCGGCTCGGTCGTGCTGGCCGCGATCATGCTGAAGCTGGGCGCCTACGGTTTCCTGCGCTTCTCCCTGCCGATCGCGCCGGACGCAAGCCACTTCCTCGCACCGGTCGTCATCACGCTGTCGCTGATCGCGGTGATTTACATCGGTCTGGTCGCCATGGTGCAGGCCGACATGAAGAAGCTGGTCGCGTATTCGTCGATCGCGCACATGGGTTTTGTGACGCTGGGCTTCTTCATCTTCAATCAGCTCGGCGTGGAAGGCGCGATCGTGCAGATGATTTCGCACGGTTTCGTGTCGGGCGCGATGTTCCTGAGCATCGGCGTACTGTATGACCGTATGCACTCGCGCCAGATCGCCGATTACGGCGGCGTCGTGAACGTAATGCCGAAGTTCGCGGCATTCGTGATGCTGTTCTCGATGGCCAATTGCGGCTTGCCGGGTACTTCGGGTTTCGTTGGCGAATTCATGGTGATTCTGGCTGCTGTCCAGTACAACTTCTGGATCGCAGGCGGCGCGGCTGTCACGCTGATTCTCGGTGCGGCCTACACGCTGTGGATGTACAAGCGTGTGTATTTCGGCGCGATCGCCAACGATCACGTGAAGAGTCTCGTCGACATCAACCGCCGTGAATTTTTCATGCTGGCAGTGCTCGCCGCACTGACGTTGTTCATGGGTCTGTATCCGAAGCCCTTTACCGATGTGATGCACGTATCCGTGGAAAACCTCCTCTCCCACGTCGCGCAGTCCAAGCTGCCGTTGCCACAGTAATGCAGAGCGGAGGAATTTAAAGATCATGCAAAACGCCCCTATGACTGCCCTGTTGCCCGACGCACTGGTGATGCTCGCCGTTGTCGTTGCGTGGCTCAACGACACGTTCGTCGGCCAGGCCGGTCGCCGTACCACGTATTTCATCGCGTTCTTCTCGACGCTGATTGCCGGCATCTGGTTCGCGGTGAACGCGTTCGATCCGCAGGTGCACTACTTCTTTGGTCACATGTATGTGGTGGACTCGTTCGCCAGTGTGATGAAGGCGGTGGTGACGCTCGGCTATGCCGTGTCGATCGTTTATTCGCGGCGCTACCTCGATGATCGCGGGTTGTTCCGCGGCGAGTTCTTCCTGTTGGGCATGTTCTCGCTGCTTGGCCAGCTCGTGATGATCTCCGGCAACAACTTCCTGACGCTGTACCTCGGTCTGGAGCTGATGTCGCTGTCGTTGTACGGTGCGATCGCATTGCGTCGTGACGCAGCGCCTTCGAACGAAGCGGCAATGAAGTACTACGTGCTTGGCGCCCTGGCTTCCGGTTTCCTGCTGTACGGCATTTCCATGTTGTATGGCGCGACCGGTTCGCTCGACCTGAACGAAGTGTTCAAGGCGATCGGCACGAGCCACTACGATCCGAGCGTGCTGCTGTTCGGCGTGATCTTCATCGTGGCAGGCGTGGCGTTCAAGATGGGCGCGGTGCCGTTCCATATGTGGGTGCCCGACGTGTACCAGGGCGCACCGACGGCCATGACGCTGATGGTCGGCGGCGGCCCGAAGGTGGCGGCATTCGCGTGGGGCCTGCGCTTTCTCGTGATGGGCCTGCTGCCGCTGGCGGTCGAATGGCAGCAAATGCTGGTGATTCTGGCTGCGCTGTCGATGATCGTCGGCAACATCACCGGTATCGTGCAACGCAACGTCAAGCGTATGCTCGCGTACTCGGCGATTTCGAACATGGGCTTTGTGCTGCTCGGTCTGCTGGCTGGTGTGGTGGATCAGAAGACCACGGGCGCCGCTAATGCGTATGGTTCGGCGATGTTCTACAGCATCGTCTACCTGATTACGACCTTGGGCACCTTCGGCGTCATCATGCTGCTGGCACGCCGTGATTTTGAAGCGGACACGCTCGAAGACTTCAAGGGCCTGAATCAACGCAGCCCGGTGTTCGCATTCGTCATGATGGTGATGATGTTCTCGCTCGCCGGCATTCCGCCTGCGGTCGGCTTCTACGCCAAGCTCGCGGTTCTGCAGGCAACCATGAATGCCGGATTGACCTGGCTGACCGTGTTGGCCGTGATTACGTCGCTGTTCGGTGCGTTCTACTACCTGCGTATCGTCAAGCTGATGTACTTCGACGAGCCGCAAGACAAGTCTCCGATCGTCGCCGACACCAGCACGCGTGCTTTGCTCGCGCTCAATGGTGTTGCCGTGCTGGTGCTCGGCATTGTGCCGGACCCGCTGCTGAAGGCCTGCCTGCAGGCTATCCAGCACACGCTGCTGCTCTGATGTCGGCTGCGGGTTGGTTTATCGTATTGTTGGCGCTGGTCGGCGCCAACCTGCCGTTCCTGAATCAGCGTCTCTTCGCCGCTGTGCCCTTGAAAGCGGCGAAGAAGAGCGCCTGGATCCGGATTGCCGAGTTGATCGTGCTGTACTTTGTGGTCGGCGCGCTCGGTTTTCTGCTGGAAGCGCGCGCGGGTAACCGCTTCGAACAGGGGTGGCAGTTCTACGCGATCACATTCGCGCTGTTCATCGTGTTTGCATTCCCCGGCTTCACCTTCCAGTATCTCGTCAAACGTCGCTGACGGCGTCTCGCCGTCGCGCACCACGCTGTTCTAAGGCGCACTATGGCTGAGCTTCCCGATCACGACGCAGCACTCACCGAGACCTGTCTCGAGAGCAAAACGATCCATCAAGGGCCGTTCCTGACACTCAAATGCGATACGGTCCGCTTGCCCGACGGCAAGCAGGCCACTCGCGAGTACGTTCAGCATCCGGGCGCCGTCATGGTGATCCCGTTGTTCGACGATGGCCGCGTGTTGCTGGAAAGCCAGTATCGCTATCCGATGGGCAAGGTCATGGTGGAGTATCCGGCGGGCAAGCTTGACCCGAACGAGGGCGCGCTGGCCTGCGCCAAACGGGAACTGCGGGAAGAGACCGGCTATACGGCGCGCGAATATGTTTATTTGACGCGCATTCACCCCATCATTTCCTATTCGACTGAATTCATCGACATCTACCTCGCGCGTGGGTTGACTGCCGGCGAGCGCAAACTCGACGACGGCGAGTTCCTCGAGCTGTTCACGGCGACTGTTGCCGATGTATCCGAGTGGGTGCGTACCGGCAAGATCACTGACGTGAAAACCGTTATCGGCACGTTCTGGCTGGAGAAGGTGATGTCGGGGGTGTGGCCAACGGCCGCGCCGCAGTAACACGCTCAGTCCTGAACCCAGGGTGAGCACGAGTCGCGCCCTGCGGATAAACCACCCAAAAAGCCCCTGTTGGTCTATGACCGGCAGGGGCTTTGTCATTGGGGCACGGTATCGACTCAATAACTCGCATCAGTGCCCTGAAGGGCTTTTGTCCTATGCCATTCGATAGTCTCGCCTCGCGGGCGTTACCGCTCTAGTATCGATCTCTGGCAGTGAAGTTTGTTATCGCATTTATTTTGGATAACGAAGGGTGTGGGGCGGAGTTGATTGCGTTAAAAGTTGTCAGTTGACAACCTTGGACGTATGCACTAGATTGGAGGGTATAGATGGTTCGTGGAGTCCATTCCAAAAAGGAGATTGAGGCTGCGATGGCTTACGCGGAAAGCCACGGCTGGCGCATCCAGGGCGGCGGCAAAGGTCATGCTTGGGGAAAGATGTACTGTCCATACAACGACGCGGAATGTCGTTGCGGCGAGTTCTGCATCTCGAGTGTGTGGAGTACACCGAAGAATCCCGACAACCACGCTAAGCACCTCAGGCGCATCGTCGACAATTGCACGACACGCCGGCGGTAGAAATGTTCGAAGGGTAGAACCCGAAGCTGAATGAAGGCAGGAGTAGCTTATGGAATATGTATTCACTTTGAAGTACCAGCTCGCGGCGGAAGATTGCGACCTTGACGAGATCGTCGAGCGCCTGGGCGAGGCCGGATGCGACGACGCCACGATCGGCGTAGGGCAGCCGGGGCGTATTGCGCTGGTTTTCGCGCGCGAAGGCGCGTCGGCATTCGAGGCGCTTTTTAGCGCGCTCCAGGATATCAAGCAGGCGGTGCCGTCCGCACGCCTTGTCGAAGCGGGGCCGGATTTTGTCGGCCTCACGGATGTCGCGGAGGTAGCGGGCGTCTCACGGCAAAACATGCGTAAGCTGATGTTGAATCACTCACTCGACTTCCCGCCGCCCGTTCATGAGGGCAGCGCATCGGTATGGCATCTGTCGGACATCCTTGGCTGGCTGACTGCGCGTGGCGGGTATGAGATCAAGGCGGACGTACTTGATGTCGCGACATCGGCCAAGCAGATCAACCTCGCCAAAGAGGCGCTTCAGATCGAACCGCGGCTTAACCGCCGGCTCGGATTCCTCGTGGCTTAAACGGCGCGGGGCGGCATGCGCGCGGATCCACGAGTGCCATGCGATCAGCACGCCATTTCATCCACGGGTTCCCGGTGTGCCATTCTCCGGTTTGGCCACCTCCGGCAGTCTATTGCGCAAAGCGTTAAAATCGCGCACCGCGTTCGATTTGTAGGCGACGCCTGGTGTCGACGCGTCGGCCGTAAAAATTTACGAACGATCGTTCACAAATTTCCATTTTGCGCTAAACTGGCACGCAAGCCCTGATTCCACATGAAGGTCCTCGATTTACAGTGTCCGCATGGCCATCGGTTCGAAGGCTGGTTTGCTTCGGCTGATGACTTCGAGTCGCAGCAGCTCCGCAAGCTCGTCGAATGTCCGATCTGCGGTGCGCACGAAGTGAGCCGTTTGCCGTCGGCGCCCCGGCTGAATCTGTCTGGCGCGACCGACACGAAAGTCCCTGCGGGCGCGGGGGACATGCAGGCGCGTGTAATGCGCGCATTGCGCGAGGTACTGGAAAAGACTGAGAACGTGGGCGACCGCTTCGCCGAGGAAGCACGGCGCATTCACTACAACGAAGCGCCCGCACGCAATATTCGCGGTGTTACGACACCGGAAGACGCGAAAGCCTTGGTCGAAGAAGGCATCGAAGTGATGCCGCTGCCGGTCCCGGCTGCCTTGAAGGAACCGCTGCAATAGCGCAGTGGCTCACTGGCAGCGGGCGGTTGCGGCCAGGAGACACTACGCATGAATCTGGACTATTCCCCCGCTGACGACGCGTTCCGCGCCGACATCCGCGCCTGGCTCGAAGCGAATCTGCCTCGCGAGCTGAGCGACAAAGTACTCAACCACAAGCGTTTGAATCGCGCAGACTTCGCGAGCTGGCACAAGCTGCTCGGCACGCGCGGCTGGTCAGTCGTCGCCTGGCCGAAAGAATACGGCGGCCCGGGCTGGGACGCGACTCAACGGCATATCTGGGACGAAGAGTGCGCGCGTATCGGCGCGCCGTCCGTGTTGCCGTTCGGCGTCTCGATGGTTGCGCCTGTACTGATGAAGTACGGCAATGAGGCGCAGAAGCGCCACTATCTGCCGCGGATTCTCGACGGTACGGACTGGTGGTGCCAGGGCTACTCCGAACCCGGCTCCGGCTCCGATCTGGCCTCGCTGCGCACACGCGCCGAGCGCGTTGGCGATCACTATGTGGTCAACGGCCAGAAGACCTGGACTACGCTGGGCCAGTACGCCGACATGATGTTCTGCCTCGTGCGCACCGACAGCGGCGCGAAAAAGCAGGAAGGCATCTCGTTCCTGCTGATCGACATGAAGACACCCGGTATTACGGTGCGTCCGATCATCACGCTCGACGAAGACCACGAAGTCAACGAAGTCTTCTTCGAAGACGTGAAGGTGCCGCTCGACAATCTGGTTGGCGAAGAGAATCGTGGCTGGACCTATGCGAAGTACCTGCTCGGACACGAGCGCACGGGTATTGCGCGCGTCGGCCAATCGAAGCGCGAACTCGTATTCCTGAAGCGCCTCGCGCTGGACCAGAAGAAGAACGGCAAGCCGCTGCTGCAAGATCCTGTGTTCGCCGCGAAAGTCGCAAGCCTCGAGATCGAACTGATGGCGCTCGAAGTCACCGTGCAACGCGTAGTCGCCAATGAAACCGGCGGGCGCGGGCCTGGACCGGAAGCCTCGATGCTCAAGATCAAGGGCACGGAAGTGCAGCAGGCGCTAACCGAACTGATGTTCGAAGCCGTTGGACCACTCGCCGCACCGTTCGACGTGCCCTTCCTTGAAGGCGAACGCGAACATAGTGTCGCCGGCGACGATGACGCCGCGCCGCTGGCCGCGTACTACTTCAACTTCCGCAAGACGTCGATTTACGGCGGCTCGAACGAAATTCAAAAGAACATCATCGCGCAGATGATTCTGGGACTTTGAGGAGCGGCGCATGGACTTCACTTTCAACGACGAACAACAGCAATTTGCTGACGCGCTGCGCCGTTATCTGGACAAGAGCTATGGATTCGAGGCGCGCCAGGCGATTGTGCAATCGGAAGCCGGTGTATCGGATACGCACTGGGCGGCCTTCACCGAATTGGGGCTGACCGCGTTGCCGGTGCCGGAAGCGCAAGGTGGCTTTAATGGCAGCCCGATCGATATGCTGGTGGTGATGCAGGAACTCGGCCGTGCTCTGGTGGTCGAGCCGTACTGGGCGACTGCGGTGGGTGTCGAAGCGCTGCGGCTGGCGGGCAGCGCGCAGGGCGAAGACGCATCGCTGCTCGAACGCTCGGCCCAGGGTGAGATCAAGCTCGCAGTGGCATTTCACGAGCCGCATGCACGTTACGACCTGTTCGAGGTCGAGACCGCGGCGAGCACTCAGGGTGATCAGCAGACGTTGACCGGCACGAAGTCGGTTGTGCTGCACGGCGCGCAAGCAGATTACTGGATCGTGCCGGCTCGACTGAATGGCGAGATCGCGCTCTTTGTGGTCGCTCGCGATGCCGCGGGCGTCAAAGTGACCGACTACCGCACAATCGATGGCCAGCGCGCGGCAACACTGAAGTTCGAGGGCACGCCTGCACGCCGGCTCACGGGCAAGCACGCCGGCGCCGCAGCACTCGAGCACATCGCGGATTACGGCACGGTGCTGCTCTGTGCCGAAGCGATTGGCGCGCTCGATGCGCTGAATCATGCAACGGTCGAATACACCAAAACGCGCCAGCAGTTCGGTCAGCCGATCGCGCGTTTTCAGGCTTTGCAGCATCGCATGGTCGAGATGCTGATTCAGGCCGAGCAGGCGCGTTCGGTCACTTATCTCGCGGCGATGCGCTACACGAGCGCAGACGCCGACGAACGCCGCCGTGCGGTCTCCGCGGCGAAGGCACGCGTTGGTCAGGCCGCGCGGTTCGTGGGGCAGCAGGCCGTCCAGTTGCACGGCGGCATGGGTGTCACGAACGAAGTCGCGGCGGCGCATCTGTTCAAGCGCCTTGCTATTATCGAAACCACTTTGGGCGATGTCGATCACCATCTTGCGCGGTTTGCCGCGCTGCCCGGTTTTGTCACTGCCGAAGCTTGATCAGCCGGTCGAATCGGATGGGAAGGAGGTGTGGCGATGGGTTTGAGTTTCGAGGACATGGTAGTCGGCACGACTACCGAAATCGGCAAGCATACGTTCACGCGTGAAGAGATTGTCGAGTTCGCGGAGAGGTTCGATCCGCAGCCGTTTCACGTGGACGATGCCGCTGCCGCAGAGTCGCCGTTTCGCGGATTGATTGCAAGCGGCTGGCATACCTGTTCGGTCATGATGGGCATGCTGGTGCGTAATCTGATCGCGGGTTCTACGTCGATGGGGTCGCCCGGTATCGACGAAATCCGCTGGTTGAAGCCGGTGCGCGTCGGCGACACGATCACGATGATGAACGCTGTGCTCGACAAGCGTGTTTCGGAGAGCAAACCGGATCGGGGCATCGTGTCGACACAGTGGGAGGGCATCAACCAACACGGTGAGACGGTGATTACTGTGCGCTCCAAAGGCCTGTTCGGACTACGCAATCCGGGAGCTGCGTCGTGACGGGCAGCAGTGCGGCGGCAGCCGCAACGTTTGGCGACGCAGCGGCTTTGCGCGCGCTGATTGGCGCTGAACCGCTCGTCAGCGACTGGCTGACGGTCGATCAGGCGAGCGTCGATCGTTTCGCCGAAGCTACCGGCGATCACCAGTGGATTCACGTCGATCCCGAGCGGGCACGGCGTGAGTCACCGTTCGGTGGTCCGGTCGCACATGGGTTCCTTACGCTGTCGTTGATTCCGGCCTTGCTCGGCAAGACGGTGGCGCTCGAGCAGCGCATGGGTGTCAATTACGGATTGAATCGCGTGCGATTCACGTCGCCCGTGCCGGTCGGTTCGCAGTTGCGTGCACGGTTTGCAGTGGAAGCCGTCACTGATGTCGACAACGCAGGCGTGCAGGTTGAATGGAATGTGACGCTGGAGCGGCAGGGCAGTGAGCGGCCGGTATGTGTCGCGGAGTTCATCACGCGGCACTACTTCTAACCGTCCATAGCCGGCAGGTTGGGAAAAAAAGCGCGAGCGGCCGTGATGCCGTCTCGCGCTTTTTTATGTCGATGCCTCTACGGACGGAGATGCTGCGATTGCGCTCATCTCATCGTCAATGCGAATGAGCACCGCACCGAGACCGCGCATCGACGGCACGACTACCGCTTGGCGTACTGCGTCGCACCGAACAGCATTTCTTTGGCTTTATCGTCCATGAGTGGCTTACGGGCCGACGCCAACACTTCGACGCCGCGCACCACCGCCGGACGTGCGGCAATTTCTTCGTGCCAGCGTTTCACATTCGGCAACGCATCCAGTTCGATGCCCTGGTTTTGCCACGAGCGTGTCCACGGAAATGCCGCGATGTCAGCGATCGTGTAGTCATTGCCGGCCAGATACCGCGTCTTGCCAAGTTGCGTATCCATCACGCCGTACAGACGCCGCGCTTCGTTCGTGTAACGGTTGATCGCATATTCGAGCGGCTGCGGCGCGTAGATACGGAAATGATGCGTTTGCCCAAGCATCGGACCGAGGCCGCCCATCTGGAACATCAGCCATTGCAGCGTCGCATAGCGTGCGGCCGGATCGGTGGGCAGGAATTTACCGGTCTTCTCCGCGAGGTAAATCAGAATCGCGCCCGATTCGAACAGTGCGAACGGTTTGCCGTCGGCGTCTTTGGGACCTTCCGGATCGACGATCGCGGGAATCTTGTTGTTCGGGCTGATGGCAAGGAATTCGGGTTTGAACTGGTCGCCTGCACCGATGTCGATGCCATGCGCCGCGTACGCGAGGCCCGTTTCCTCGAGCATGATGTGAACTTTATGGCCGTTCGGGGTTGCCCAGCTATAGACGTCGATCATCCTGGCTCCTTCGTTTTGTGAAAGCGGCGCCGCAAAGGGCGCCACAATTGACGAAAATTAGAGCACAGATCGAGCGACGCTGCTGGGCGCGCCGTTATGAGCCTGATCTCGACTTCGCGGCCTGATCGACCACTGCGAAGCCAGGCTCGAACGCCCGCTCATACGTTCAAGCGTTCAAACCCGCGTAACCGGCATCTCCACGCGCGCCGCAGCGCCCGCATCCATGTAGCGTGCCAGTTCGAGCTTTGCGATTGCGTTGCGGTGCACTTCGTCGGGACCGTCGGCGAAGCGTAGCGTCCGTGCGCAAGCATAGGCATACGCCAGCGGAAAATCGTCGCTGACACCACCGCCGCCATGCGCCTGGATCGCCCAGTCGATCACCTGGCATGCCATATTCGGCGCGACCACCTTGATCATGGCGATCTCGCCGCGCGCGCCCTTGTTGCCGACCGTGTCCATCATGTACGCGGTTTTCAGTGTCAGCAGACGCGCCTGTTCGATCATGCAACGTGCTTCGGCGAGGCGCTCCTGCGTGACGCCTTGCGCGGCAACCGGCTTACCGAAAGCGATGCGTTGCATGGAACGTTTCGCCATGAGTTCGAGCGCGCGCTCGGCGAGACCGATCAAACGCATGCAGTGGTGGATGCGTCCTGGTCCGAGGCGGCCCTGGGCAATTTCGAAACCGCGTCCTTCGCCGAGCAGCATGTTGGTGGCCGGCACGCGCACGTTCTCAAGCGTAATTTCCATATGACCATGCGGCGCGTCGTCGTAGCCGAACACGGTGAGAGGGCGGTGTACGGTAATGCCGGTGGCATCGGCGGGAACCAGAATCATCGACTGCTGTGCATGGCGCGCAGCTTCGGGGTCAGTCTTGCCCATCACGATGTAGATTTTGCAGCGCGGATCTCCTGCACCGGAGGACCACCACTTGTGGCCGTTGATCACGTAGGTGTCGCCATCGCGCACGATGCTCGTCTGGATATTGGTCGCGTCCGAGGATGCCACCTCCGGTTCCGTCATCAGAAACGCCGAACGGATGTGCCCTTGCAGCAACGGTTCGAGCCACTCGCGCTTGTTGTCGTCGCTGCCGTAGCGTTCGATTGTTTCCATGTTGCCAGTGTCGGGCGCATTGCAGTTGAACACTTCCGGTGCCCAGGGTACACGGCCCATGATCTCGCACAGCGGCGCGTACTCAAGATTCGTCAGGCCGGCGCCGCGCACCGATTCAGGCAGGAACAGGTTCCACAAGCCGGCGTCCCGCGCCTTCTGTTTCAGTTGCTCGATCAGCTCGGTTGGCAGCCACGCGTTGCCGTTCTGGCGATTGCGCGCAATCTCGGCGTAGAACGCCTGCTCGTTCGGATAGATGTGCTCGTCGAAGAAGGCGAGCAGTTTCTCGCGCAGCGCCTGAACCTTCGGGGTGTAGTCGAAATTCATGTGTGACCTCGCGGATGACGAATGACGTGTGTTCAGGAGCGCAACCTGGTGCGCCGATTGGCTTAACGTACTTTCTGTGCGTAGCGCCAGGCGAGTTCGGCCATCGGCTTCGCGCGGCGCCCGGCGTCGAGCGCCTGAGCACTGGCTGCTGTACCGTCGACCACGCGTTTCATGATCCCTTGCAGAATGGCGGCGATGCGGAACATGTTGTACGCCAGATAGAAATTCCAGTCGCCGTGGATCTCGAAGCCGGTGCGCTTGCAATAGCGCTCGACGTATTGCGCTTCGTCAGGAATGCCGAGGGCCGCCCAGTCGAGGCCCGCAATGCCCCGAAACTGCGTGGGATCGACGTGCCACGCCATGCAGTGATAGGCGAAGTCAGCGAGCGGGTCGCCGAGCGTTGACAGTTCCCAGTCGAGTACGGCCAGTACGCGTGGCTCGGTGGGATGGAAGATCAGATTGTCGAGCCGGTAATCGCCATGCACGACCGAGGCGCGCTCGCCCGTTTCCGCCGGCATATGCTGTGGCAGCCATTCGATCAGGCGTTGCATCGCGTCGATCGGCTCGGTTTCGGACGCGATGTACTGCTTGCTCCAACGGCCGATCTGGCGGGCGAAATAGTTGCCCGGTTTGCCGTAGTCGGCAAGACCGATTGCCGTGACGTCGACGCTATGCAGCGCGGCAATCACGCGATTCATTTCGTCGTAAATGGCCGTGCGTTCCGCAGGCGTCATGCCGGGCAAAGACTGGTCCCACAGCACGCGACCCTCGACAAACTCCATGACGTAGAACGCCCGGCCGATCACGCTTTCGTCCTCGCACAAAGCGAGCATATTCGCGACCGGCACATCGGTGCCGGAGAGTGCATGCATCACGCGGTATTCGCGTTCGACAGCGTGCGCTGAGGGCAGTAACTTCGCGGCCGGCCCGGGCTTCGCGCGCATCACATACGAGCGCGTGGGCGTAACGAGTTTGAAGGTGGGATTCGACTGGCCGCCGGCGAATTGCTCCAGCGTGAGTGGTCCGGAAAACCCATCGACATGCTGGCTTAGCCACGCGGCGAGCGCGTCGCTGTCGAAGCGTTGCCGCTCGTTGACAGGCCGCGTGCCCTCGAAGGCCGAGTAATCCGGCTTGTGTTCTGGTTCGCCGGTCTGTGTGGCTTGCACCATGTGTCTCCTCCAGTTCGGGTTCAACTACGCTGGTATTGAATGAATTGTGCGTAGAGCATTTCCATCGTGGTGTTGCGAACGTCGCGGTGTAAGGGCGACGGCGGGGCATAGTTGATCGTGCGCAGTACCCAGTCGCGCGGTGCGGCGCCGACATCGAGCGCGTTGATGCAACCGGTGGCCTGCGCCAGATGGCCGAAAAAAGTACGGCCGCCCGCAGTGAGCGCATGCGACAGAATCGCGCGATTCACGCCCCCGTGCAGCACCAGCAGCACGGTGTCCCATGACGTGTCCTCGCGCAGCGCCGCCACTGCGGGCAACACCCGGTCGAACAGCGCGCCGATGGTTTCGCCGTCGAGAAAGCGGGTGCTTTCCGGCACGATGCCGTCGAACGCGCCGAGAAACGCTGCTTCGATATCCTGCGGCGCAATGTTGCTGAGCTTGCCGCCGCGAATCTCCTGCAACGCGGGTTCGATATCGAACTCGATCTGCTGACCGGTTTCGGCCAGCACGCGTTGGGCGGTTTCGACGGTGCGCGGCAAACCGCTTACGATCACCCGATCGAACCGGATGTGCTGTTCGGCGAACACCCGGCCTGCCGCGCTTGCCTGCTCGCGGCCGTTTGCGTTCAACGGCACGGTTTCAGGGTCGATCGCGCGGCCGGAGTCGTCGAAGTAGGTCACATCGCCATGACGCATCAGAAAGATGCGGCGGCGTTTGGGGAGTTGAAAGTCAGGCATGGTCCCTTCGCTCAATTCGGTTCACTCGCGTTCATTTGTAGACTGGCGCGCGTTTTTCGAGGAAGGCGGAAATCCCTTCGAGCCCGTCGCGATGGTGCAGTGAGGCAACAAAGCTGTCGCGCTCGGCGACCAGATGTTCAGCAAGCGGCTGTGCGCCTGCCGCGCCGATGAGCCCCTTGATGCGCGCGACCGAATTCGGCGAGATCTTGCCGATTTCGTCGGCCCAGGCGAGCGCGGCGTCGCGCACGGTGCCGGTCTTCGCCAGTTTGTTGACGACGCCGAGATCGTGCAGACGCGCGGCGCCGATCGGTTTGCCTTCGATCAGCACTTCGGTCGCCAGTTGACGCGGCAGGGCCTGTGCGAGAAACCACGAGCCACCGCCATCGGGCGTGAGCCCCACGCGTGCATACGACATGACGAATTTGGCGTCTTCCGCGGCGACTATCAGATCGCACGCAAGCGCGAGCGAAAATCCCGCACCGGCGGCTGCGCCGTCGACGGCGGCGATCACCGGCTTCGACGACAGGCGCAGCGCCGAAATCCATTCGCCGAGCAGGTCGATACTTTCTGCCTGCACCGACGGATCTTTCGCGCGATTTTCCAGCAGGCGGTTCAGATTGCCGCCGGCACAAAAGAAATTGTCAGCGCCGGTAATCACGACCGCGCGTATGGAAGGATCGCGCTCCACGGACTCGAGCGCTTCGATGCCCGCGGCATACATGTCGGGATGCAGCGCGTTGCGTGCGCCGGGGTTCGACAATGTGAGGACTAGCGTCGATTCGCTTTCAGTCGGGCGCGAGGTCAGCAGTTCGGCGCTCATTGTTGGGTCTCCGTTTGAGTGTCTGCAGCGTCGCGTTGCGTGAGCGACAGGCCAAGTTGCGCACGCCGTGCCAGCCAGGGCGATGGACGATAGCGCGGATCACCGAGCACGCTAAAGATATTGCGCAAGATGGTGAGAATCGTTTTCGCGCCGAGGGCATCGCCGAGTGCGAGTGGCCCGCGTGGGTAGCCGAGGCCGAGCGTTACGGCGAGGTCGATATCGTCCGGCGTCGCGATCTGTTTTTGCGCAATGTCGCAGCCGATGTTGACGATGGTCGCCACGACGCGTTGCGCGACGAAGCCGGTCGAGTCACGGATCACGGTGACAGGAACGCCGTCGGCGGCAAAGAGTGCGTGCGCGGTTTCACGTGCCGCGCGGCTGGTGGCGGGCGTCGTCATGAGCGTGCGGCGTTGTGCGGTGGCCAGCGGGAAAAGGGTGTCGATAGCGACAACGCGGGCGGCATCGAGTGCTTCGTCGACGGCGGCGGTGGTCGCGTCGTGACCGAACGGTGTCACGACGATCAACGAATCCGCTGTGGGCGTTGCGCCTTCGTCGAGCTTGACGCCGGCCTTGGCGATGAGTTGCACGACGGCATCATGCGCCTGCGGATAGCGCTTGCTGACCCACACGCTGCGCGGCAGTTCGGTTGGCGCGGGCGCTTCCGTAGGCACTTGCTGCTTGCCGTCTTCATAGCGATAGAAGCCTTCGCCCGTCTTGCGGCCGATCAGGCCACCGGCGAGGCGCGTGCCGGTGATCGGCGAGGGTGTGAAGCGCGGTTCTTCATAGAACTGGTGATAGATCGATTCCATCACCGGATGCGATACGTCAAGCGCGGTCAGGTCGAGCAGTTCGAACGGCCCGAGGCGAAAGCCTGCCTGCTCGCGCATGATGCGGTCGATGTCGGCGAAGCTCGCCACGCCTTCGCCGGCCACGCGCAAGCCTTCGGTATTCATGCCGCGGCCCGCGTGATTGACGATGAACCCGGGCATATCTTTCGCGCGCACCGGCGTGTGCCCCATGCGGCGCGCGAGGTCCATCAGCGCATCGCCAACGGCGGGATCGCTGCGCAGGCCGTCGATCACCTCGACGACCTTCATCAGCGGAACCGGATTGAAGAAGTGATATCCGGCCACTCGCGACGGATTCGTGCAGCCCGCCGCGATCGCCGTAATCGACAGCGACGAGGTGTTCGATGCCAGTACGCAACGGCCGCTCACCACCGTTTCGAGCTCACGAAAGAGGGCCTGCTTGACCTCGAGTTTTTCGACGATCGCCTCGATGACCAGATCGCAATCGGCCAGATCGCCGACGACCTGCGCGCCGCTCACGTTCGCCAGCGCGGCGAGTGAGCGAGCCTGATCGAGCTTGCCTTTGGCGGTCAATTTGGCGAAAGTCTCGGCAAGGTAGTCGCGTGCGGCGCCGATCGCAGCGGGGTTGGTGTCGTAAAGACGCACGGTGAGACCCGCCAGCGCGGCGATCTGGGCAATGCCGCGGCCCATTGCGCCGGTTCCGACAATGCCGATAGTCTCGATGCTGAAATTGCGAGAGGTCATTGTGATGCTCGACTCCATGGTTATTTTAGAATAGCACGATCGTGCAATTTACTGGATGATTGATCGCAGGCCGCTGCTTTGATTGTGAGGCGCGGTCTCAAACAACCCGAAGGAAGGAGACACCCGATGATCAAGCTGTGCGGTTTCGCGCTTTCTAACTACTACAACAAAGTAAAGTTTGTGCTCCTCGAACACGGCATTCCGTTCGAGGAAGTGCTCGTGATGCCGAGTCAGGAAGAGACGATGCTCGAGCATTCTCCGCTCGGCAAGGTTCCCTATATCCAGACCGAGCATGGCGATCTGTGCGAATCGCAAGCCATCGTCGAGTATCTGGCCGCACGTTTTCCCGACAAGGCGATTTTTTCTGCTGACCCATGGGAAGCGGCCAAGGAGCGCGAGTTGATCACGTTCGTGGATGTGCATCTCGAACTGACCGTGCGCAATCTTTACAAGGAAGCGTTCTTCGGCGGTACCGTGACTGACGCGACCAAGGGGCGTGTCGAGAAGCTGCTCGCGCATCACATTGCCGGCTTCAAGCGGCTCGCAAAATTCGGGCCGTATTTGCGCGGCGAGCGTTTCAGTATCGCCGACGCAGCGGGTTTTGTGAGCTTGCCGCTGGTCGGCATGGCAACGCAGATTGTCTACGGCCGCGATTTTCTGCTCGACGCCGGCGTGGACTGGAAAAGCTATGTGAAGGCGATCAACGCCCGTCCGGCTGCACAGCGCGTGACCGAAGATCGCAAGGCGCACATTGCGGCCTCGCGCCCGGCTTGACCCACGGGTGTCTTGCCGGTGACATGAAATCGGGCGTGCAACGCACGCGTGAGCCGCTGCGCGCGATGGCGAGGAACGTGGGTTCGTTCGCGACATCGCGCGGGGCGCCCTAGAGCCGCGCCAGCCGGTCGAGTGCGGTGGCGAGGGTTGCCTCCTGCTTGGCAAAGCAGAAGCGCACCACGCCGGATTCATGTGCCTCGTGATAGAACGCCGACACCGGAATCGCCGCGACCCCGATCTCGCCGGTCAGCCACTGTGCGAATTCGGCTTCGGGCAAATCGCTGATCGCCGAATAGTCGACGCACTGGAAGTAGGTGCCCGTGCAAGGCAGCAGCTTGAAGCGTGAATTCGCGAGGCCGGCGCGGAAGAAGTCGCGTTTCTTCTGATAAAACGCGGGGAGGTCCAGATACGGTGCCGGATCCTTCATGTATTCAGCGAGGCCGACCTGCATCGGCGTGTTGACCGTGAACACATTGAACTGGTGCACTTTGCGAAATTCAGCGGTGAGCGCGGCGGGTGCGGCCACGTAACCGATTTTCCAGCCGGTGACGTGATAGGTCTTGCCGAAGCTCGACACCACGAAACTGCGCTGCGCCAGTTCCGGATAGCGCGCAACGCTTTCGTGCGGCGCGCCGTCGTACACCATGTGCTCGTACACCTCGTCCGACAGGATCAGCACGTTGGTGCCGCGCACGATTTCCTCGAGCTTGCGCATGTCTTCTGCGCGCCAGACCGTGCCGGTCGGATTGTGCGGCGTGTTGATCAGGAGGAGCCGCGTTTTCGGCGTGATCGCGGCGGCGAGCTTGTCGAACGGGATTGCGTAGTCAGGGGCGTCCAGCGTGACAAATACCGGCTTGCCGCCGGCCAGTTCGATCGACGGCACGTAGCTGTCGTAGGTCGGCTCGACCACGATTACTTCGTCGCCGGGATGTACGGTGCAGAGAATCGCGGTTAGCAGCGCCTGCGTGGCGCCCGCCGTCACGGTGATCTCGCTTGCCGCATCGTAGCGGCGGCCGTAGAGGTTTGCGATCTTGTCCGAAATCGCCTGACGCAGCGGCGCGGCGCCGGCCATCGGCGGATATTGATTGTGGCCGTCGCGCATGGCGTTCGCGACCGCGTCGACAATGCGGGGATCGCAGCCGAAATCGGGAAAACCCTGGCCGAGGTTCACTGCGCCTTTTTCGGCGGCGAGCGCGCTCATCACGGTGAAAATCGTCGTGCCGACGTCCGGCAGGCGAGACGGAAACGAGGGACTCATGGGCGTGTCGTGCGGTGCATTCATGGCGCTGTCCGGAGCGTGGTCGAGTGAGTTGGCGAAAGACGTCGTTCGAAAAGGACGAAGCCTGATTGTAGGGAATCGCGGCGCTGCGTGCGCGCAGCCGGTTCAACATTGGCCATCCGGCCAAGTCTCATACCGATGCGGGTTCGTCCGCGATCGCCATCCACGCGCTAACGAACGGCGCCGGCTGTGCAATCTGGAAACCGAAGTCGCGCGCAATCCGCTTGGCGAGTTTCAACACCGCGCGGTCTTTCGACACCAGCCAGTCGGCTTGCGCGGCGTGCGCGAGTTCGAGGAATTTCTGGTCGTCGCGGTCTTTGCATTTGGGCAAGGGCTTCGCATCTTCCGCGGGCGCGGCGGGTTCGACCAGCTGCGCAAGACGTGCGACGACGGCAAGCGCCGCCGCCTTGTCGACATTGCGATGCACGAATTGCGGATAGTCGAGCACGTAGGTGAGTTCGGCGAGGCAGCGCGCGTCGATCAGCGCGGCGAGCGCACCGCTTTCGAGCGCGGCGCGGATCGGCCGCGTGTGCGGATCGTCGAACACGAGAATATCGATCCAGACATTGGAGTCGAGGACGACGCGCAAAGCGCCGTGTGAGGCATGGGAACCGGGCATTCGTTACAATCTGGCTTTCGTCTTTGACCGCCAGGCACGGCGTGCCTGCAAGGCCTCTATGATAATCGTTCTGTCGCCGGCTAAATCGCTCGACTACGAAACCCCTCCGCATGTCAAAAAGCACACGATCCCCGATTTCGTCGACGATGCAGCCGAATTGATCGGCGGATTGCGTCTTTTGTCGCCGCAGCAGATCGGCTCGCTCATGAGCATTTCCGATCAGCTTGCCCACCTCAATTTCGAGCGCTATGCGCAATGGTCGCCCAGTTTCGGCACGCACAACGCCAAGCAGGCTGTGCTCGCATTCAACGGCGATGTGTACGAAGGCTTCAACGCCAGGACCTTGTCCTCGGCCGATCTGGATTACGCGCAGAATCATGTGCGCGTGCTTTCTGGTCTGTATGGATTGCTGCGCCCGCTCGATCTGCTGCAACCGTACCGCCTCGAAATGGGTACGCGCTTTGCCAACACTCGCGGCAAGGATCTGTACGCGTTCTGGGGCGAGCGCATCACGCAGGCTTTGAATGCGCAACTGAAGAAGCGCGCAGCGGCCTCGCGCGTGCTGGTCAACTGTGCTTCCGGTGAGTACTTCAAGTCGGTCAGGCCCAAGGTGCTCGAAGCACCGATCGTCACCCCGGTGTTTGAAGACTGGAAGGGCGGCCGCTACAAGATCATCAGTTTCCATGCAAAGCGTGCGCGCGGTCTGATGGCGCGCTACGCGGTCGAAAACCGTCTCGACAGGCCCGAGCAACTGAAGGACTTCGACTCCGAAGGCTACGCGTTCAACGCCGAGGCTTCGAACGATTCCACTTACGTATTCCGTCGCCGTATCGCTGACTAGGCGATCGCGGCGTACACAAGCAGGGAAGAACATCATGACGTTATCGATTACGAGCAACTTCGATGCGGGTGCGATCGAAGTGCTGGCCTGCGAGGATGCCGGCAACATCCGTCTGCGCGTGCGGCCCGACAGTCACGCTGAGTTCGCGCAGTGGTTTTATTTCCGGTTGTCGGGCGCGGCCGGCGAACGCTGCGTGATGACCTTCGAAAATGCCGCGGCGTGCGCCTTCGCCGAAGGCTGGCGCGACTACCAGGCAGTGGCAAGCTATGACCGGGTGAACTGGTTCCGCGTGCCGACTTCCTACGACGGCCGGGTGTTGACGATCGACCACACGCCGGATTTCGACCGCATCTACTACGCGTATTTCGAGCCGTACAGCGAGGAACGTCACTCGGAGTTTCTCGGTGCGATCCAGCAGATGCCACAGGCCACGCTGACGGAGTTGGGCAAGACCGTCGAGGGCCGGCCGATGTCTCTGCTGACGCTTGGCACACCGCAAACCGGCGATGTGGCCAAGAAGAAAATCTGGCTGATCGCGCGCCAGCATCCTGGCGAGACGATGGCCGAGTGGTTCATCGAAGGCTTCGTCAAGCGTCTCGCGGGTTGGGGCGATTGGGCGGGCGATCCGGTGGCGCGCAAGCTCTACGATCACGCGGTGTTCTACATCGTGCCGAATATGAATCCGGACGGCAGCGTGCGCGGCAATCTGCGCACCAACGCGACGGGCGCAAATCTGAACCGCGAATGGATGGAGCCGGACGCCGCTCGCAGTCCCGAGGTGCTGGTGGTGCGTGATGCAATTCACGCGTTGGGTTGCGACCTCTTTTTCGATATCCACGGTGACGAGGCGCTGCCGTACGTGTTCGTGGCCGGCTCCGAAATGCTGCCGGGCTTCACGGAGCGTCAGGGCGAAGAGCAGAAAGCGTTCATCGAAGCATTCAAACATGCGAGTCCCGATTTCCAGGACAAATATGGCTATGCCGCGAGCAAGTATCGTGAAGACGCGCTCAAGCTGGCGTCGAAGTACATCGGTAACGAATTCGGTTGCCTGTCGTTGACGCTCGAGATGCCATTCAAGGACAACGCCAATTTGCCGGACGAGCGGGTGGGGTGGAACGGCGAGCGTAGCGCGTCATTGGGCGCCGCCATGCTGCAGGCGATTTTGCGGCACGTTGAGACATTCGCCTGACTGGACGCCGTATGAAAACGGGGCACACACTTTCGCAAGTGTGTGCCCCGTTTTTTGGGGGAGGTATGACCCGCCGCGCGGGTCAGTTGAACCGGCCGGGAGCCATGCTCGTCATTGAGTCTTTTTCGCCGGTGACTTCTTCGCGGTCGATTTGCCTGCAGGCTTGCCTGAAGATTTGCTGGAAGTTGCTCGGGAAGATTTCCCCGAGCTTGCCTTCGAGGACTTTCCGGTCGCTTTCTTCGTGGTTTTACCACTAGCGGAGTGCTTACCCTTCACGCTCTTATGCTTGCCCGAGGACGCTCGTGCTCCGCTGGAGCCGGAGCTATGCGCACGGGCTGGCGGCACGGGATCGTTCCAGCTGAACGCGAGCATCTGTGAGCCGACGTAGCCGCAGCGGAACTTGAGATCGGCTGGATCGCCGCCGCTCTGAGGGATGCCGAGACCCTCGACGGTAACGATGCTGTCTACCTTGACGCGCTGCTTGCCCTCGTCGAACGAATCGTTCCAGGGCGTGACCGATGCATGCGCGCTGTCGAAAGAGCTGGGGGGGAATTCGACATGGTCGAAGGCGGTCGATGTACTTGCAACAAAATTGCCATGAGCGGCGCAGTCTGCGACAAGCGGGTCCGCATGCATGTCATTGACAAATTTGTTGACGAGATCGTTGTGCTGTTCGAGTTGATCGGCGTATGCGGGAGCAGCGCAAATGAGCGAGAGACTCGCTGCAAGTGTTGCTAACCGGCCGACCAGCCGCCGCAATCGGCGCGGTACGTTGGTGCGATCCATCTAGTTCGTTAGACGCTAATGAGACATGAGGCACGTAAGATGCCTGGCGAGAGGAATGAGTTCAATCCTGACACAAATATTTTGTCCTGTCGTGGTGCGTGAACTCAGGCGTTTGATGGGCCGGGATGGCCAGTTGCAGCGGACATGTGCTCGACGTCGCGCTCGTGTCAGGTGCGTGGCCCGCCCAATCGATATCGCCGCACATCATAAGTGGTAACCCACGCCGGCCGATAGACCGCGATCAATGCCGTCGACATACCCGTGAACCAGGCCTCCCCGGTGGCCAGCAGAAGCACGCTGAACGCGTATCCGGCTGGCACCACAGCCATTGAGCCGTCGGCGAGCACGATGTGAATGCCGAGCGCCGCCGCCGCCGTGAGCGATACGGCAATGGCGGGTGAGACAAAACCCTGGCCGAAGATAAACATGAAGAGGTTACGCGGCAGCCAGGCGATGCTGGCGCGCTGGATCAGCGTCGAGATACCGACGGGCAGCGCACCGAACACGAGGAAAGTCAGCGCGATGCCCTGCCAGGGGGCGTCGAAGACGACGGCGGCAAGACCGGTGACTATCGCCATGGCGATCAGCGCCAGTCCCCAATCGAACAACGTGACGACTAGCGTGGCGCCCAGCAGATGCATGACCGTGCCGTCGTCGAGCCATGCGTTGCTCGCCCACAGCACCGACACCGCGACGATAATCGCGAGCCAGACATGCTGGAGTGTGCCGTCCTGAAGTCGTTTGAAAGGATTTTTCCACAGCGCGAGCGCGACCACTATCGCAGTGGCGATCCAGCCACCGACAGCGACCCAGAACGGAAGCGGTGTGTAGAGGAAACCCATGTATCTCATATTACTCGTTGGACGAGAAAAGGTGTGAGCGGATTCCATGCCAGCCGACACGAACGCAGCCAGAAAGTGCGCGTTACGATTCTGGCGCGCGCGCCGGCTGAGGTCATACCGAACCTTGCGTGACCTGCTCTGCCACCAACCCGTCGGACGCATCGCCGTATGGCGTGTTGGGTTCCGCCGCCATTGGCAGCGTGTCGGCCGTGTCGTTCGCGGGCAACGGATACTGGAAGCGCCGCGGCGCACGGCGCCGCAATGGCACCACGCCGGCTTGCCCCATGGCCGGACGAACCGGACCATCGTCGTCGTTGCGCAGTACTTCCAGGTGAGCGGACATCCAGCCGTTGTAGAGCGCTACCGCGGCGGCGCGGTTGGGTGCTCCAAGTTGCTGAAATATGCTGGTCAGGTGGATCTTGACAGTGCCTTCACTGATGCCAAGCGTGCGCGCGATCATTTTGTTGGTGCTGCCCATGTGAACGCAGCGCATGATCTGCTGCTGGCGGGGCGACAGACCGCTGGAAAGCCTGGTTCGGCGTGGCGGCGGATTCTTCTCGTCGAATGGCCGGATGGTGGCATCCGGAGGCAGCGGGGGATCGAGCGCCAACGCGCCCGGCGGCACATAGTGACCGCCCAGCAGAACCATCTCGAAAGCGCGCACGATCAGACACGGGTCGGTTTCGCGCGGAACCACGCCTAGTACGCCTTCGTCCATGAGGTTCCGAACGACGGTTGGAGAGGCCTCGTCGGTTAGCACTGCAATGCGCAGGTCCGGGTAATGGCTAAGCAGATGACGGGTATCGCCAACCGACATCCAGTCCTGCCAATCGATCACAAGCAGGTCGGGCCGCAGGCGCTTGAGCGTGCGTTCGACCTGACGCCAATCCTGTGCTTCGTTAAAGCGCGCCAGCCGGTCGATTTGCCGCAGCAGTGCTTTGAGCCCATCGCGTCGTTCCGCGTCTGAGTTGAGTATTGAGAATCGCATGCCATGTCTCCAGATGAATCGGATGAGGGGGCGCGATGCGTGCTAGCTGGCGAAGGTGCCAGGAGCATTGCGAAGCGCCACCGGCACTATGATGACAAATTCCCTTCGCTTTGACGGCCTGTCCAAAAGGCATAGGAGGAATGACATAAAAAAAGCCCCGCGTGCAGCGGGGCTTTCTGATGTCGACGGTGCGGCGCAATGACGCCGCGCCGGTAGATCAGTGGAAATGCGGCTGCGCGGGTTCCGCGTCTTCCGGCATTTCGGCGTGGACGATTTCGCCGAGCGGGTCTGCATAGAGCGGGACGCCGCAGTCATCGCAATATTCCGGCTCGAAGCGGCCCGCGTGGCGGCGTACGTCTGTCACACCGGTTTCCTTGAGCAGTGCGACGATTTCTTCGAGCGGATCGTCTGACGCAGCGGTCTCTTGCGGTTCTTCATCAATTCCGGGTTCGCCGTTTTCGCGGCCATAGAGTGGCCACACGACGCCGTAGATCACATCATTGCTGCCCTTGCGTGTGAAGCCGACGCGATATTCGTCGATACGGCGCTCGCCGAAGCCTGCGACAACAGCGCGCAACTCCTGTGGCGCCGCGCCGATTGTGTCGAATAGATAACGCACGGCGGTCCTAACCGTGTGAGGGCGCACGCTTTCGTCGGCGTCGCGGCAGGCTGAATAATAGGCGTCCGGCAGCAGGCACTCGAATTCACATCCGGGCAGCACCAGCGACAGATTGGCGCCGCCTTGCGTTGCCCATTGTTCGAGGCATTGGCCGCGCTCGATCCGGCTGCCGTTCTCTTCTTCCTGCCAGCGAAACGCCGGTTCGCCCACTGGCGCTGCGACCACCGCTAGCAGAAAGCGCGGGTCGGCCAGGATTGGCGAGGTTTCCGGCAGTTCGCCAAAATTAAGTTTGACGTTGCCGCCAGCCATTGCTGCCTGAGCCAGCTGCTGGGCAATACGCCAGGTTTCGACGTGGTGACGCGGCAGTTGGTCGATGCTGTAAAGGAACGGCACCATGGCGACACGCGTATTGGCCGCGAGCACATGCGCCTGCAGGTGCGCGCGCAACGCGTCGGCCGCGTCCGCTTTGAGCGGGCCGGATGGAATCATGTAGCGAGTCCAGGCCAGCACCGGCGCGGCAATCAGCAGCGCTTCGTAAGGAGCGCCTTCATGCTCGACGATGAACGACTCGCTGTGCGTTTCCGCCATATCGGCGAGCGCGCCGTAAGCATCAGGATGATTCTGCTGCAGATGGTCGAGCGCGGCGTCCAGCGTTGTCTGGTTGGCGTTGCGGATGATCTTGGCCAGCAACACATCGAGTTTCGCTTCCCAGAAGCGGTCCTCGGTGCGGCTGCCCGACGCGAAAAGCGCGAGCGAAAGACCGACAAGCTTGTCGGCATCGGGAGGGAGACGTTTGGCGATTCGCGAGCGCATAAATCCAGGAATTGGGAAGCACAGAACCTTATATTCTAGTCTTTTCTATGCCGGCATATTATTTGGCCGCCTATGCGGGATGGATTGGGAGGTTCTCGCATTGAAAATAAGCCTGTGGCTGGCGCCATCAGACGCGTTGCATGGCATCCTGGCCGGATGATATAAGACATGCCCAGAGGCGGGGCTCGCTTCTATACTGCCCGTGGTCAGTGGGCACCTGGCTGGTGCGTGTCTATTCGTCGCTGTGGTCTGGCACAACAGGAGATTCATAGTGAAATCGGACCAACTGATTGAACGTCTCGCCGCGGTATTTGCGTTGATCATATTGGTGGGCGGCTCCCTGCTGGTGCTTGCGCCTTTTACGACCGCGCTACTGTGGGGCGCCATCCTCAGTTATAGCTCGTGGGGCTTGTACCGGCGCCTCACTGCAGCAGTTGGGGGCCGGCGAAAGCTGGCGGCGACATTGATCGTGCTCATCATTCTGGTCGTAGTGCTTGGTCCATTCGTCTATGCGGGCTTTGCTTTCGGTGCGCACGTTCACGAGATCGTCGCGCTGGTGCAGAGGCTCTTCGAGGCTGGCTTGCCGGATTTACCGCCGTGGGTGGGGCGAATCCCGCTGGTTGGTTCGAACATCGAGACCTTTTGGGCGAACGTAACGAGTAGCAACTCTGAACTGATTGCTCAAATGCGTGCGCTTGCGGCGCCGGCTGGGAAGTGGATTCTGGCGGCTGCGATCGCCGTGACGCACGGTCTGGGATTGCTGGCACTCAGTATCGTGCTCGCGTTCTTCTTTTACACCGGTGGAGAGGGCGCGGCAGCATGGCTGCGGGCGGGCATGCGGCGCATCGCCGGCGAACGCGCCGATTACTTGCTGACGCTGGCTGGCAGCACGGTGAAGGGCGTGGTTTATGGAATCCTCGGCACCGCGCTTGTGCAAGGCATTCTTGCCGGATTTGGTTGCTGGATTGCGGGCGTCCCGGCACCGGCGCTACTTGGATTGGCGACGTTTTTCCTGTCAGTTATACCGGGTGGGCCGGTTGTCGTCTGGTTGCCCGCGGCGATCTGGCTGTATCACGGCGATGCAACGGGTTGGGCCATCTTTCTGGTTGTGTGGGGCGTGTTGGTCGTCGGTATGTCCGACAATGTCATCAAGCCGATTTTGATCGGCAAGAGTAGTGACATGCCGCTGATCCTGGTGATGCTGGGTATCCTGGGCGGTGCGTTTGCTTTTGGCTTCCTTGGTGTTTTCATCGGCCCAACGTTGCTCGCGGTTGCCTATACCGTGCTGCACGATTGGACGATTGGCGCCCCGGCAGCACGCGCTCAGGCATCCGACGTGGAAGTGCCGGTTGTCGACGAGCAAAAGCGCATAGAAAAAGCGCCTTGAAATAAATCCCAGATAACGCTTGCAAGGGCCGGTCTGGCTCGCTAGAATCTCGCTCTTTCGTGCTCCGGACGCCGGGGCACGGGAAGCGGGAGAGCCAGTAGTGGCAAGGCTTTGCGCGAAGTGAGCGGGTTAAGAAAGTTTCAAAAACCTGTTGACGATGTAGCGAAAGTTCTTCATAATCTCGTTTCTCTGCTGCTGATGCAGCGACGCAGAACGAAGCGGTNGCCGGTGGTTGCGAAGTGTGCGACACGGTGCTGGTTTGGTAGTGAATGCGTACTCGATCTTTAAAAATTAACAGCCGATAAGTGTGGGCGCTTGATGCGCGACGCGAGCCGGATTCTTCGGAGTCTGGCATAAGCGAAAGTATCAAGTCTCACACTAGTATTA
>NZ_MCAS01000017.1 GCF_003610895.1 Paraburkholderia fungorum | reverse complement strand
CTACAGCGATGCCGCGGCGCTCGGCAAGCTGATGTTCTTCGATGCGTCGTTGTCGGCGTCGGGCAAGATGTCGTGCGCGAGCTGTCATAGCCCGTCGCACGCGTACGGGCCGCCTAACGGGCTCGCCGCGCAATTCGGTGGGCCCGACATGCACCGCCAAGGCACGCGCGCCGTGCCAAGCCTGCGCTACGTGCTGAACCGCACGCCGATGTGGAGTCACGCGCAGGCAGCGAGCCTGTCCGAGCGGCTGAGCGAGACGGACAACGCGCCGGTTGGCGGCTTCGGCTGGGACGGGCGCTTTAACCGCCTGCACGATCAGGCGAGCTTCCCGCTGTTCAACCCGGACGAGATGGCGAACAAGGATCCGGCGGCCGTGCTTGCGAAGCTGGAGCAGGCGCCATATGCCGCACGTTTCAGGGAAGTGTTCGGTCAGAACATTTTCGCCGACCGTACGAAAGCGTTCGCCCAGGCGATGTACGCCATCGAGCGTTTCGAGCTTGAAGACCCGAGCTTCCATCCTTACACCAGCAAGTTCGATTACTACCTCGACGGCAAGGTCCAACTGACGGCACAAGAGTTGAGAGGCAAGAAACTGTTCGATGACCCGGCGGGTGGCAATTGCGCCTCCTGTCACATCGACCAGGTGGGTGTCGACGGCTCGCATCCGCTTTTCACCGACTTCAACTTTCAGGCGCTCGGTGTGCCGCGCAATCCGGAACTGCGTGCGAATGCAGACCCGAAGTACTTCGATATGGGTCTATGCGGGCCGCTGCGCACCGACCAGTCGAGCGACACGAGCAACTGCGGACTTTTCAAGTCAGTGTCGCTGCGTAATACAGCAACGCGGCAGGTGTTTTTCCACAATGGCCGCTTCCATACGCTGAAGGACGCGCTGCGTTTCTACGTGCAGCGCGACACGAATCCGGCGAAGTGGTACCCGAAAGACGCACACGGCAGAGTCGATAAATTCAACGACCTGCCCGTTGCGCTGCGCGTGAACGTCGATACCACCGACGAGCCGCTTACGCACAAAGCGGGCGAGCGCTCCGTGTGGTCGGAGCGCGATATCGACGACGTCGCTGCATTTCTTGCCACTTTGAACGATGGGTACAAGCGATAGCGGCTTGCCAGTGCTTGCCATTGCGACATGCACCTTCACCTTCGAATCCAGCAGGCCGAACAGAGGCGTTCGCTCAGATTGCGCTATTCATCAGGTCAAGAAGCAACGACTGTAAATTCGATCCCCGATTCAAAACCCAGTGTCGTGGTCGAGAAGCGCGGATTGTCGTCGAGGTACTCCTTGTAGGGCCGAACGGCTTCCTCAGCCGTGTACATGTTGTCGGCGAGAACGATGGAACCCGGGCGTAGCAGACGCTCGGTTTGCCGGAATAGCGCCAGATACGCGTCGGCCCATATGTCGATGAACACCATGTCGAACGTGCCGTCCAATTCGGAAACGGTCTGGAAGACGTCGCCTTCCCGGAGATCGACGTAAGCGTCTACGCCCGCTGTTCTGACATGAGTCCGAAGCTGTGCGCACTTTCCAGGATCGAGCTCCGTCGCCACAACCTTGCCGCTACCTATCGTGCTAAGGGCGTCGGCGATATACAGCGTGGACACGCCGCAGGAGCTGCCGAGTTCAAGAATTCGAGCGGGCTTGTGTGCAAGCACCATGTTGCGCAAAAAACTTCCCGTTTCCGGCGAGACGGCCAACGACAGCGAGGTGCCTTGCGAGGATTCGAAATCTTCACTGGAGAGCCCGTTCGATTCGAGAAATCGTCCTCGTAATCGAGGTGCGAGCATGTCGTATTCGTCCGCGAGTGTCATGAACTCCTCGCTCGACCCAAGGAACTGCGCCCGTGCGCGGGCCATGACTTCCGTCTGGCTTTGTTCGTGAAGTCGCCGCAGAAGCGCCGTGGCGGTTGAAGTCATATGTTCTCCTTGGGGCCTGGCCCGCCTAACTTGACTGATGAAGTGTGCGGAATCCGATCCATATCGCGTGCCAGCCGTGCTGAACTTCAGCCGCTAAAAATGCGGTTTGCCGGTTTGTTCTGATCGGTTTGATCGCGTGTTCAGGGCGCGCCGTTCCGTTCGATCGTCGTGTTCGAACTGGGTAGCGGTTCCATGCATGTGGAGACGTTTCAGGCGCGCGGATATTGTGGCCAACTTCGAAAAGCTTTTACTTCAGCAGCGGCCCGCCTGCTTGATGGAGAACTCCATTCACTATGCGTTGCGTGAGAAACGCTGCCCCAGTTCGCGCAACCACGTCAGAAAGGTTTCGATCGTGGGATCCCCAAGGCGTGCATTGGGGACGTAGCTGCAGTAACGCCATGCCGGCAAGGCCGGGCCGTCGAACGGAAACACGAGACGGCCTTCTTCGACGTCGAGCGCTACAAGCGCGGTCGGACCCATCGCGATACCCAGGCCATCAATGGCGGCCTGCAGGGTCAAATAAAAGTGGTCCAACTGCTGGGAATTGCGCGCGGCAAGCCGTGGGTTGCCGCACGCTGCAAGCCATTCGGCCCAAAGGCCGGGATACGTCGCCGAGTGCAACAGGGTGTGATGCGCCAGGTCCGAAACATGGCGTATCGGATGGGATTCCAGCACCTTGGGCGAGCACACCGGCAGCCGGACTTCGGAGAGAAATTCGTTGACCACATACCCCGCCGGCTTCTGCTCGCTGCCGCGAATCGCCACATCGCATTCCTCGCGCAGCCTTTCAATCGGTTCGTCCGACGTAGTCAGTCTGACTTCTACCGCGGGATTGGCCAGTTGAAAGTTGGAGAGCTGCGGCAATAGCCACCGCAACGCGAAAGTAGTCGGCGCATTGACCTTGATGATCTGCTGCCGCGTGACGCGGAGCTGCTCATTGGTGGCCAGCGCGATGCGGTCGAGCGCCGCCGATATCTCCGACAGATAAGCGCGCCCCGGCGCGGTCAGCACGACCCTGCGGCCGCGGCGTTCGAACAGGTTGTGCCCAAGCCACGCTTCCAGTTGCCCCACTTGCCGGCTAACGGCTCCGTGCGTGACGCACAACTCGTCGGCCGCAGCCGAAAAACTCTCGAGCCGCGCGGCGGCTTCGAATACGCGCAGTGCGTTCAACGGTGGCAGGCGACGTGGCATACAGCGAATCTCTATGTGAGTTTTTCTGACAGATTTGATGAGTTTACATCGATTTTCGCCGCCGCAGTACTCAACTATATTGCGCAGGTTGGCAGCAGATCGGGTTCTGGATCTGTTCGATTAAGTCACCAGGAAGACTACCGTATGTCGAATGTTGTTGTGGTTGGCGCGCAGTGGGGCGATGAAGGAAAAGGCCGGATTGTGGATTGGCTTGCCGAGGAGGCGGACATTGTTGCCCGCTACAACGGTGGCCACAACGCCGGTCACACGCTTGTGGTGAATGGGCAGACCTACAAGCTGGCGCTGCTTCCCAGCGGTATCGTGCGTGGAAAACTTGGTTTGATCGGCAACGGCGTCGCCCTGGACCCCGAGGCGCTGCTGGCGGAGATTGACCGTATGGCCGCGCTGGGCATTTGCGTGACACCCGAGATGCTGCAGATTGCCGAGACGGCCACGCTTGTGCTGCCAGTCCATCGGGCTATCGACGCCGCTCAGGAACGCTTGCGTGCCAAGCCGATCGGCACCACGCTGCGCGGTATCGGTCCGGCCTATGAAGACAAGGTTGGACGCCGCGGCTTGCGCGTCTGCGATCTTGCTGAACCGGAGCTGCTTGCTCAAAAGCTCGATGTGCTGCTTGAGCACCACAACGCGTGGTTCCGCGGCCTCGGTCTGGAGCCTTTCGAGCGAGACCGGATGTTGAGCGACCTGCTTGCCATTGCGCCAAGAATCCTGCCGTTCATGGGACGTGTCTGGGAACAACTCGACAACGCCCATTCATCGGGCAAGCGCACGGTATTCGAAGGCTCGCAAGCCGTGATGCTCGACGTGGACTGGGGCAGCTATCCATATGTGACGTCGTCGAGCACCGTCGCAGCCGGCGCGGCCAGTGGCACCGGGATCGCTCCTTCGCACCTTGGGCAGGTGCTTGGCGTCAGCAAGGTCTATGCAACGCGTGTTGGCGAAGGTCCGTTCACGTCCGAAGTGGATGGAACACTTGGAGAGGTGCTCAGGCAGCGCGGTGGCGAGTATGGAGTCAATACCGGCCGGCCGCGTCGCTGCGGTTGGCTGGACACCGTGCAACTGCGTCAGAGCAGCAGGGTTGCCGGCATCAACCTGCTGGCGCTGACCAAGCTGGATGTGCTCGATGGCTTCGATTCGATCTATGTGTGCGTAGGCTACGAGCTTGATGGGAAGCGCATTAACTACATGCCGTCCACCAACGCCGAGCAGCAGCGCCTTCGGCCGGTTCTCGAGCGCTTTGATGGCTGGGACGGTTCGACCCGGGGCATCCGGTCTTATGGCGACCTGCCCCGCCAGGCCGTGGTGCTGATCGAAGCGATTCAGCGGGAAGTCGGCATTCCGGTGTCAATGGTTACCACAGGCCCTGAACGTGACGACGCCATTGTCTTGCGATCGCCATTCGCGGAAACGGACGGCATAGCAAACTGATGACGAGATCCGGACGGCCAGATTCGGATGCGCTGCGGCGCATCAGTCCTGAGTAGCCAGATTGGTAGCGTCGGCCTGTACCAGTGCGCGTACGAGCAGGTACACGGCTGGCAGGTTGTCGTCGTCACGCCGCCAGTCGACGGGTTCGTCGAGATCCATTCCGGACAAACGGCTGTCGCCAAACCGCACAAACGTTGAACGTACCGTCTCGTTGTGTCTCGCCAGGAAGCCCCGATTCTCGAAGACCTGTTCGTCGATTGTTAGCAGCGTCCGCCAGGTGGGCGATTGCGCGCCACTTGAGTAACGGTGACGGCCATTGGCGAGGTGACGGCCCGCGACCGTGGCAATGACCTGCTGGAGATCAAGCGACGCGCTGCGGAGTGCGCGTTCGAGGGCGGCAGGATTTATATCTTGGGCATCCATATCAAGACCAGAGTCGTTAATCATGCTGTTATCTTCCGGAAGATTCGCGGCAACTCGCTGCCTCAAGATTGATGCTTCAACAACGCCTGGTTTCGGTGTGCCAACAACTGGCGGATCTGGGCGAGATAGGCGTCGCCGACCGTGCAGTCGTCAACAGGCCGGCTATGTTGATGAGGCGTGGGCGGACGTACGCCGAGATAGCGGCACACCGCGGACAGGTACGGTTTGCCGTTGCCGCCCAGATGTCGCGCAGCGGCAGCCACACGCACGTCTCCGACATGCGTGAGCAGCCACGCAAGCGTTTCGCGGTCACCGTCGTTCAAGATACGGATGAGCTGGTTCATGACCGATCCTGTATATAAAAACAGTACTGTAAATTTATACAGTATTTGATCAGGATGCAAGCAAATTCGCGGGCTGTTGCGACTCAGCGGAAAGAGGCTGCAGTCGGTCGACACTGCCACCTGGATCGCCCACAATTGGCAGCGGCCGTTTCGGCGCAGAGGTCAACAGGTCAACACGTCAGCGGGGCAGTTGCCGCGATGTAGATGCTTACGCGAACCTTTCTCATGACAACACACGCAAAAAACGCTGATGCCTTCGGCAGCGCGACAGAACAAGTAAGGCGTCACTACGACGATCTTCTGGCGGCCCACTTTTCGTGGATGAGCGGGATGACCGTGGCCGACAAGGCTGTCGAGCAGGCAGCCTTGCTCGCGGGGTTCGGGCTGGGCGACCGGAAGGGCGGCATTGCAGTCGATCTCGGCTGTGGACCGGGATATCAGTCCATCGCCCTCGCCAAACTCGGTTACGACAAGGTCATTGCGATAGACACGAGTCGTGATCTGCTTGCCGAGTTGCAACTGGCCGCGAACGACGATCGCATCGAGACAGTTCTTGCGGATTTGCGTACGTTTCGAACGATGCTCGAACCTGGTTCAGTGAGCGCCGTCGTCTGCATGGGCGATACGCTCACGCACCTCGAAACCCAGGCCGATGTATCAACGCTATACCGCGACGCCTACGACGCGTTGCAACCCAACGGGCGGCTCGTTCTGACGTTCCGCGATTTCTCTCAGGAGCTTTCGGGAGTCGATCGTTTCATTCCCGTTCGGGCAGACGATCAACGCATCATGACGTGCGTGCTTGAATATGAAATAGATAGCGTCCTGATCACGGATCTCATACATGTCCGTGATGGAGACCGATGGGAACTCCAAAAAAGCAGCTACCGGAAACTACGTCTTTCGCCATCGCTTCAGATCGCCGAATTGGAGCGAATGGGTTTCACGATAGACCACAATGGCGCGGGCAATCGAATGCATACGATTTGCGCGCGAAAATGAAACGATTTGCCCGGGCACGAAGAAACAGTAGTGCCCGCGTCGCGTCTACCCAAGATGCCGACAATGCATGTCGAACGAGCTGAAGCAGGTAAGACCCAAGATGGGTTTCAATCTTTTCCGACGGCGGGCAGCCGATGCAAATACGTTTTCCCGACAAAGAAATTGCGATTCCACTTGTTGTATTGTCTGTCACGCAGATAATCGGCTGGGGCACCGTAGGCTTGCCGTCAATTGTCGGAAGGCAGATGGCCAGCGATCTGAAGATGGACATCTCATACGTCTTCGCGGCCAGCTCCGTACTGTATGTTGTCATGGGGCTCTGGGCTCCCTTTCTGGCCAAAGTCTTTGCCCGGTTCGGGGCAAGGCGCGTCATGATCGGCGGCACGATCCTGTCTGCCTTTGGTTTTCTGTTGCTTGCCGTATGCCGCGGACCTCTGTTGTATTTCTCCGGCTGGGTTGCGCTTGGAACGGCGGGGAGTGCCACGCTCTCGACAGCGGCCTATATCATGCTTAACGAACTTACCGGCCCGAATGCGAAACGCGCGATCGGCGGCCTTATGTTGGTAACGGGTCTATCGAGCAGCGTTTTCTGGCCAATTGCATCGCTCCTCGCAAAGGCCGTGGGATGGCATGCGACCTGTGCGGTTTACGCGGGAATGCTGGTGTTGATATCCCTTCCACTCTATGTGTTTGGACTTCCTGCGTCCGTGCCGCCCAAAGATCAACATCGGCAAAGAGCTTCTAACTCGACACCCAGCACGCCCGCCCGAAAAGGCACGTTCTACCTGATTGCGACAGCGATCACATTGAATGCGTTCGTAACATTCGGGTTCAACGCAATATTTATCGAGCTACTCAAAGCCGTGGGATTGCCGGCAATGCAAGCCGTAGCCTTTGGCTCCGTACTCGGCGTGATTCAGGTGAGTGCACGGGCGGTTGATTTTCTTGGCGGCGCCAAGTGGGATGGCATATCGACAGGCGTTTTTGCGGGAATTGTTCTACCGCTGTCGATGGCGTTGCTCGTGTTGGACTACGGTTCGCATACTGCCGTTGCGGTCTTCGTTGTTCTCTACGGTTTGGGCAGCGGATCTCTTGCGGTTGCACGCGCAACGATACCGCTGGTGTTTTATGACAAGGCGGATTACGCCTCAGCAGCATCACGTATCGCACTCCCTCTCAATGTGATTTCCGCTGCCGCGCCGCCGCTTTTCATTGCGCTGTTGACCCGGTTTGGAAACGCCGTTTTGTTGGGGGTTGCTATTCTGTGTTCCGGAACTGCATTGACTCTGTTGTTGATCCTCGCGCGCCGCAGACCCAGGTTAGAAAGCGCCGCACCAGTGGCATGAAGCAATGCATCAGAAATTCGCTCACGACTGTGCACCGGCATCGGTGTCGAACTCGCGATCAATCAGGCTGGTGTGCGTATCACTGCGTGGACGGCACACGTGTCTGAGTCCGGTGCCGAAGCTGAGCCAGAGTATCAGCGAGCCGGTCGATATCGCGCCAAGCGTGATAAACGCTGCTGGATAGCCGAAGCGATGCGCCAGGATGCCGCCCAGTGCCGGGCTCAGGGCCGCGCCCGCACCTTGCACCGTCATGACGACACCCTGCCCGGCGTTGACCCGGCCCGTCCCCTCCAGCAATCGGACCACGAGTGCCGGAACAGCGACGCTTTGCAGTCCTGCGCCGATACCGTCGAGCGCCTGAACCGGCCATACGCCCCACTGGTGAATGACCGAAGCGGCAATCATGCCGCGCAGCGGCAACGCGAGAAACGTTACCAGGATCACCCACCAGTAACCGCGCCAGCGGATCAGACGGTAGGCGAACATCGCAGCGCCGACCATCACCAATTGTGCGATCACAATGGTTTCGGCTGTGAACGCGCTCGGGTCTCCTTGATGAGCGGCGACGATGGCAAGCCCATAGAGTGGGAGCATCGCGGCATTGCCCAGGTGGAATAGCGCGAGCGCTGCGGCTAGCACGATCAGTGGCCGGCATCGAAGCAGGATACGCAGGCCACTCACTCCCGCGTCGTTCGAGTCTCCATCCGCCTCGTTGGAGGCCAGTCCACGCGCGACATCGTGGTCGATGGTATCTCCGCCGATCATCGCTACCGCAATCAACGACAAAATCGCGAACACGGCGCTCAGCGCGAAGACGGCACCGAAGCCATAACGCCAACCCAGCCAGCCGGATAGCGCCGCTGCCACAACGTTGCCCGCATGATTGGCCACCTGATTGCGTCCAAACTGCCGGTCGAAGCCGCGTTGCCGCACGATGCCCAACGTGATGCCGGCCATGGCAGGTCCAAGGGCTGCTCCCGTAATGGCAGTCGCTACCTGCGACGCCGCGACCATCCAGTAGCTGTGCGACACCCACAGCAATCCAGATGCCGCCACGGTCATCACTCCCGCCACCACGACCAGCGTGCGCTTATGGCGCGTTGCGTCGACCAGCGCGCCGGCGGGTGAGGTGGCAATCATGCCGGCAATGCCGCCGATGGTCATGACTGTCCCGATCAGGTCAGTGCCCCAACCACGCGCTTGCAGGAAAACGCCAAGAAACGGGCCGATACCGGCCTGCACGTCCGCAACGAAGAAATTCAATGCTTCCAGGGCGCGGTTAGCTTTCATAGGCGTGGCCACTTTTACCAACCCTACTGGTTGTCGCGTTGACGCAGTGCGCAGCGCTACACCGCTCATATGCCGTCAGGCGCGGCATGCCGCATTCGTGAGCAAACCTCGTTCCTGTACGGCAAACTCAGTACCAGTCGCACACCTTTGTGAAGCATCGGCTAACTGCCGCTATGAGGGTGTGATATTGTTTTTCCAAATCCCATGAATATCCCCGCGCTCCCTGAGAATTCCCTTCGATCGAGCTGGCTACCGGCCGGCACGCTTCTGCTTGTCGGTGCATGGATTGCGTCGCAGGCAGGTTTTGATATTGTTTTCAATGCGATCACTGGGAATGTGCCGTGGATTCGCGTCGCTTTGTTTCTTGCGCTGACCTGCATCGGGATTTTCTGTGCGCAGCGCACAGGCCTTCGACTGGCGGCGCATGGTCTTGCTCAACCCGTTGTTGTCGCTTTTGGTATCGGGCTGCTTGTCGCACTTTACGTTGCGGTCATTGACCTCATCGTTTTCCGTCAGTTGCTTCCGCCAGACTACGTTGCTTTTTTCTCAGGGCATCCTCTGTCAGAGCGCCTGGTTTATTTCATGCTGCGCGCGTTCAACGAGAACATTTTTTACCGGCTCTTTTTCATGTCGACCCTGTTGTGGGGGATGGGGCTTGTTTGGCGGGATTCGCAAGGACGGATTCCAAACACCGCTTACTGGATCGCCATTGTTCTCGCCCAGACTATTCCGATGCTGCTAAACGAGGCACCGTTTTACCCGCCACACTTAACGGCTGCTTTTCTGCTCTACGTTGTCGCGCACTTTATCCTGTCAGGCATTCTTTGGGGCTTTCTTTACTGGCGATATGGCTTCGTAACGGCTGAAATCGCCCACGTCAGTACCCATCTTTTTCTGCAGCCCATCATGGGGTATGTGTTGGGTTCAGCTTAGAAAGGCCTGCTGTCGAAGCGTCATTGCCACTAGTCTGCGCGGCGTCTCAATCCTCATTCGCCAACCACGCGCCATGAAACCCGGCCGGGATTCGCGTTGGCAGGTGTACCGTCGCAACCGGTCCTGCGGCGACATCACGCGCATCGAGCACGACGACGTCACTGGTATCCGTCGCATGCCGATACACGCAGCACAGCAACCAGCCGTCGTCTTCCGTCTTTGCCTCGCGCCGCGGCACAAAAACCGGTTCGCTGTTCTGATCCCCCGGTGGCAGCTCATAGCGTTCGAGCGAACCGCTGTGCCAGTCGTGCCGCACAATCCCGCGGATCTCGAGAGGATTCGGTTGCGCGGCCGCATACAGGTACCGATACGGCCGACCGGTCAACTGCTCGTTGATCCGTGGCAGTTCGATGCCGCTGTCACCGGCTTGCCCCTCGTGCACCACCCCGGAATTCAGGTCGATCCGATATCGCCATAGCACCCCGACCGGATTTTCCTCGAACGCAGTGCCGTCTGGCGTGAGCCGCAGAAACCACGGATACCGGACGACATCGAGGACGATCGTCGTTTCGTTTGCGTCGTACGCGTTGACGACATGCTGAATGAAACACGGCGCAATCCTGAACCACCGGATCTGGCCGCCGTGGCGTGCGATCACGCCTAAGCGCGCGTCGCGTCCGTCATGCCAGCGCAATGGCATCCGGTGTCCGCGCGCAAGCATCGAGAAGTCATAGGCAACGTTCAGATCGAACAGGATGCTATGCGTGGCGGTAATCGCCATGTCGTGCATCATCGACGGCGACTGCAGCGCAATTTCGATATCGACGACCTGCTTTCCGGCCGCATCGGCCACACCGTAGCGCAGGAACGGGGCCTTCCAGTCGGCGCGGAACGTCACAAGCTCGCCGGTGCGCGGATCGACTTTGGGATGGGCGGTCATGCCGCCTGCAATGCCTGGGTGCCGGCGCGCCGGGCCGAGCGTATCGAGTTGCGGTGTGATCGCAAGCGGCGCCCCGCCTTCGGCCAGCGCGAGTATTTCGCCTGCGTGCCGGATCACGTTGACGTTCGGATTGGTATCGGGCCACGACGACACGCTCTGCGGCGCGTGGATGTGCGCCCATCGTTGTGTGCGTAGCCAGCGGTTGCGGTAGCCGGTCGCGCGGCCGCGTTCGAATGCGATTCCGTGAAGCATCGCGGCCTCTGGCCACCATGACAACACGCCGTCACCCTCGAAATGTCCCGACAACGGGTTCGGGCCGTTGCGCACGAGCACGCCATCGAGATCGTCGGGCACGGCTCCCGTCACGTTCAATTCGAAGAGATCAATTTCACGTGCGACCGGTGCAAGCGCGCCGGCATTCAGGTTAATAGCAGTCATGGCAATCGGTCCGAGGTCGAAAGCGTCAATTTATACCCGGGTAAAATGGTTTGTCAATATTATCCGGGTATAAATTGATGATCGGTATCGAACCGGTGGCGGCGCGCTGTACAGTGCCAACGGATGGACGGTCCATTCGCCTGTCACCTCTGCTGTGATCATTCCCGCTTAGGAGAGCGCAGCCGGGCAAGAGCTCTACGGTAGCAGCCGTGAAATCTTCCACGTTCGGGGCGAGGGCTTCGTTCGCCCGCTACCTGCGCACAAACGTCTGGTTACGATATTGGATTGTCGTCTTGTCTTTGCAGGACATTAGTTCCTGCTAACGAGGGCGACGGGCGCTGACATCGGCCAGCAAGCAGGGCACGTGGCAAGCAACGCATGAGTGACCGCAATTGAGAAACGCGAATGCGCGCTTCAGGCTCGATCACCGAAATTCGCCACGGAAGCGGGTTGGCCATGTACCGGCGTTCGCCCGCACTACCGCATCTGCATTTGAGTGACCGTCAACCGACCTACTGCAAATGATGGTTACACTGACTAACCTACCTTCACATGCTAGGAGACTTCCATGAGCAAGCCTACGTTTGTATCGACTGCCGCCACGTTGCTGTGCGTGGGTGCCCTGGCGGGCTTGACCGCCACCCCGGCGCAGGCAGCTGGCGCGCCGGTGAAATGCCATCTCACCTTCAGCATGTCCGGATGGTCGGCGATTTATCAGCATGCCGAAGGACGCGGCAGAGTAACTTGCGACAACGGGCAAAAGGCCGCAGTCACGATCAGCGTGCACGGCGGTGGTCTGACGGCAGGCAAGTTCCACGTCAGTGGCCACGGTGATATCACTCACGTCTACAGCATCAGGGATGTGTACGGCACTTATGCGCAGGCCGGTGCTTCGGCCGGCGCGGGGAGTAGCGGTACGGCCCAGGTGCTGACGAAGGGAACGACGTCGATGGCGTTGAGCGGCAGCGGTGAAGGCGTGGACCTTGGTGTAGCGGTCGATGCTTTCAAGATCGAACCGGTGCGCTGAGACACCGGAAGCGCTCTGATGAATTCCTACGCCGGGCGTCGTAGAAGTGGCGCCCGAGGAACGCATTTGAAGCAGCGCACTACGCCATCGAGACGTCTCCGGGCACTTTCAGTCGGTGGCGGGTCTTCAGCGAGTGGCTGCTTTTTTCGAGAATCACAAAGACGCGGCGTAGAGCACGTCATGCAGCCACAGTGACCTTGTCAGGGGCCATTTTCATTTGCGTAATGCGGTTCTTGACTAACGCAACGCACCAAAAAATCCATCACCGCCTTGATAGATGGCGTACGGCGCAGATCGGGATAAGTAACCAGCCAAAGGCCTGTCTCAGGCGGCTCCAGGCCAACGTGAAGCCTGACCAGTTCAGCATCGGTATCGCCGATCATCGTGGGCAGGACCGCAATGCCGACACCGTTGCGTACCGCCATCTGCTGCCCAATCACATCGTTTGTTTCGAATACGATGGGTCGCCCATCCAGAAACTGCCGCAACCAGGTTTGATGTCTGACGTGGTCCAACGACGAGTCATAAGCGATGAACTCCCATTGTTCAGGAGGGCGCGCCGCATAGGCCGGGTTGGCATACAGACCGAATCGGATCGTGCCTATCCGTCGTGCGACGAGGCTGCCCTCCTGTGGCTTGACCATACGAATGGCGATATCCGCGACGCCTCTGTCCAGCGGTGCAATGTCGGGAGAACCTTCCATGACGATCTTCACGGAGGGATGCGATTCGCGGAATGAGCGCATGTGCGGTGAGATGCAGTAGTTACCGATCGTCGGAGGCACGCTGAGACGGACCGTTCCAGATAGTGAGGACGACGCCCGCAGCGCATATGCCTCGACGGTCTGTGCGCAGTCGACCATCGGTCCGGCCAGCATGGCGATGGTCTTTCCATCCTCGGTCAAGCGGCTGCTGCGGGGCAGTCGATGAATCAGTTTCAACCCGAGCGCAGTCTCTAACGACGTGACACGCCGGCCAACGGTGGCGTGTTCGACCGAGAGCTCGCTGGCGGCGCCCGAGAGCGAGCCAGTGCGCGCCAGCACGAGGAAATAACGCAAATCTTGCCAATCGTACATAGCTAATTTTTGACAGAGACTGTGAACAAACAGGGAATTCTCACGCAGAAGCGATAAGTCTAATCTTGTCCTTCAGCGGACGCCCGATGGATCCTTACTGACTCTGGAGAATTGAATGTTCTACGAACTAACTACCCTGTCGTCGCATATTCTCAAGCTGGACCAAGTGATCGCGAACGCGGAGATTTACCTCGCTCATTCAGAAACCACGGGGCGCTGGCTCGGTGCGTGGACCTCGGAAAATGGACGACTGGGGAGCGTGCGTATCCTTCGCGGCTTCACCGGCAAAGAGGAGCTGGCGCAAGAAAGAGTACGGACGCTACATCATGCCGACCCGTTTGGGGCGGTCGATAGCGGGTGTACGATCGAGATGGAGAGCTACGCCGGTTTTCCATTCCTGTCTCCCGTCGAGCCGGGTTCATTCGGCAAGTATTACGAGTTTCGTACCTACTGGCTAAGACCAGGGGGCCTGACGCCAACCATCAAGGCGTGGGAAGCTGCGATGCCTGAGCGCTCGAAACGGTCAAGTCTGACGGTGAACATGTACGCGCTTGATGGCGTACCGCGCATCACGCACATATGGCCTTGGGAAAGCCTCGATGAGCGCATCGCGATACGATCAAAGTCATACGTGGATGGGATTTGGCCGCCGAAGGGAGGTCCTGAGCAATTCTATGAGGCGACATCCACTATCTGGATGCCGACCGTCAAGTCGCCGCTGCGGTGAGCTGTCCGGACGATTTCTCTCTCCGGAACGGATGTTCACGGATTCGGCGCGAAAGGCCGCGACGTGTCGATTTGACTACCCTTCGTTCGTCGTGGTTCTGCAGCACCATTCAACTCAGGAGAACGACGATGCGATTCATCATCACAGCACAGGCAAGCGAAGAGAATCCGGAGCAAGATGCCGGCGGCGGTTTGAACGAGGCCCTTCTCACGGCGTACATGAAATTCAACGAAGAGATGTACCAGGCCGGTGTCCTGGTGGCTTCGGAAGGTTTGAACCCGGCTGCGCCCGGAGCGCGAATTGCGGTTCGCAAGGGGAAGCGCTACGTCGTTGATGGCCCGTTTGCCGAGTCCAAGGAACTGGTCGGCGGCTTTTACCTCATCGAAGTTGAATCGCTCGAGGAGGCGATTTCCTGGGCATTGCGCGCGCCATCTGGTCTCGGCACGGACGACGTACTGGAGGTGCGCCAACTCACCGGAGCGGGCGACGTCCCGCCGGATGTTCTCGACATCATCCGGACAGCGGCACCGACGTGGAGCGAGTCGGTTTGGCAGGCGCGGAAGTGAAGGCCACACACGGAACCGCCGGGTTGCCACCCAGCCAGAAAGCGACGTTCGCTGATGCAAGTAGAATCATCGGCAATCGGCGCAATCGGCATAGCGGATCTGATGGGCCGTATTCCGGCCGTTCCCATTTGGCGAGGCGAAACAATGAAGGTAACAATCGCGTACATCGAAGAACCCCCATTTGGCTGGACAGAATCAAACCGGGCGACAGGGGCGGACATTGAACTGGCGGAAGCCGTCCTTCGGGCGATCGGCGTCGACCATATCGAGCATCATCTGACTACGTTCGCCGAACTCTTGCCAGGTGTCGAGGCGGGGCGCTGGGATATGAACGTTCCACTCTTCGTTACGCCTGAGCGGGCCAGCAAGGTTGCGTTCAGTTTGCCTGTGTGGGCGATCGGCGATGGTTTTCTGGTCCGGGCAGGAAATCCGAAAGCGCTCAATAGCTATGCCTTACTTGCCGGGTGCCACGGTGCCCGGTTAGGCATCATTGCCGGACAGGTACAACACGAGTCGGCCAGGGCGTCGGGCGTGAGCGATGACCAGATTGTCATCTTCGAGCAACAGTCCGACGCAATAGAAGCGCTCCGCTCAGGAACGATCGATGCCTACGCTAGCACCGCCGTGGGAAATCGCGTATTGGCCGGCCGCATCGGCGCCTCGGAACTGGAGGCCGTTGAGCACGACACCGGAAAGGATGGCAGACAACCTCTGCCGACCGGCGCATTTTCGTTTAACAAGAACAACGGCCAACTGCTTGAGGCTGTAAACAAGCAACTTCGCCTGTATCGGGGCACGCCTGACCACCGGACTCGCATGTCCAGATTCGGCATCACACGTAAGGAGATCGACCCTACGCTGGTCGTTGAACCCTTCGGGAAACCCGAGGGCTGAGTTGTGCGAATGCCGGAGAGGATCCTGCTTCAGGGTCCGGCCAGTTTCAACCATTCGACACCGCTGCATGAATCGCCGACAATGCGTCCATGTACGTCACTTGGCCATGAGTGACGACATCAAAAGTTCAAAATGCAGGGCGGATTGAGGGCAACTGACATGGGGCGAGGAACCAGGGTTCTCCTTGTGGCGGCGGTAATCGTGTTCCTGGTTTCGATCGGGCTTGGCGTGCGCTTCTTCAGATGGCAGGGCATGAACTACGCGTTCGCTCCAAGATCGGTCGCCACGCCGACATGGCCGCCCTGAGCAGCTGGATGCTTTACAAACAAACCAATCCGTCAATTCAATCGACCTCGAAGATGCACGGACGATCGTACTTCGCCAGCTTTGCGCTCATTGCCCTTGCCCTGTTAGTCAGCCTCGTGTCGCCTGTACGTGCCCAGACTGGCAGCGCGGATGCCACATCCGCGACGGCCCCCGTCCCGGCCAGTGCAACGCGCAACGAGAAAATACTGCGGCAAGTTGGTTTGCTGCCTGGCACCAGCCAATATCAAATCGGCGATCGCTGGTTGAATCGGCTCTTTTCTGATCCCGATGTACACCGCAGTTTCGAAATCAGCCGTGAAGCAGCGCAAGCGGCGCCGGACAAACCGGTCCCAGGTATGATGGACGGTCTTGCTCGCGCTACGCCTCAGGATCGGTACGATTACTTTTCGCTGGTCGCCGCCATCATGGACCGTAGCTCGCTCGACCAGTGCGTCAGTCTTTCCGACTCCGACATCATGAAGTGGGTCGCCGTGTCCCATTTGAGCGATGCGGAGGCGGACACGTTGTTCCGTGTCATGTTCGATGCGCGAAAGGCGTTGGGACAGAACTTGCCGAAGGCACAGTTGACGCCCGAGAAGATCAGGAAGGCGATGTCGCTGATGGGGGCCGAACTGGACCGGGAATATCCAGTAGGCACGCCGCTACGCACGCGGTATCGCAATGCGGCGCTGCATCCGGATCAGGCGAGTGCTGCGGATACCTGTTTTGTCGGGCAAGTTGGTTTGCATCTCATGCTGGCGCTCGATCCGGTATCAAGAGATGTGATGCTGCTGACGAGCGGGGTGGGCGTTACGCCTGATGGAGATGCGCTACACGACCGGCCGGATCATTGACAATCAACCTTCACAATTCTCTTACGTCAGATCGATGCGGACGAGCCGTGACAGCGACCATTACCGATGTCTCGACGCTCGGCCTCTATCACTGTTTGCGTTAGTTTCTTCGACAAAAAGGATCTTCGACCATATGGGTGTCGCGCTTGCAGGTGTTGCATTTCGACCAGTGCATCAAATCGAATCTCCGGCCGCGCTGGTCGCGCAGTTGTTCGGCCAGGATGTCGTGCAGATAGAACCACCGGATAGAAGCGAATTCGACATTAGACGCCAGGGAGACGTCATGGTCGAGTTCTTCGGAGACGTCTGCTTTATTTTCAGCAACGATCTTGTTTGGGAAGTCTTGTCGACCCCTTCGGCGATCGCTGATTCGATGATTTCGACGCTCGGTACTCCAGAGCTGCTTCTTGCATTCTGCCACTATGACTCTGGCGGTAGTCACGGCTACGCCTTCTTCGAGCATGGGGTGCGGACACGCACGCGGCTTCAGACAACCGACGTTCCTGGCCTGCCACCGATCATCGAGAGTGGGCAGCCTAAAGACTTCGAACTCAGGTGGCTTACCGCACCTTCGTATTTTGAGGAAGATGATTGCCCACGTGAAGAATGGCAAAAGATCTTCGTCCAGAACGAGGGCAAACTTCACATTGCTGAGTGGAATCTCACTCAGCGCATGCTCTACGAGGCGTTGATCTCGAGTTTCGGTATTTGCCCGTGGGAGACCGATGTTCGACCGGTGACCTTCTTTTTCAGGCTTCGGACTACATGAATCCGGACGCTTTCCATTAGCATTTTTGCCGCGTATCGAGAGACCGTTATCGGCGAATCGGAAAGTCTGTGGCGGGTTGCATGCAGCGGCTCGATATCTTGTGCAGCGTTCCTTAGCGAAGTGCAGCCGCTACCGCCTCGTCAATCTGCAGCGCAAAGCGCGCGTCGACATCCGGCACCGTGTAGCCAAGTGTCAGTTCCAGATGCGCGTCGCCTAGCACCAACTGAACGAATGTCGCTGAGCGCAATGCAGCAGTCGATTCGTCAAATCGCTTCCGCAGAATGGTTGCGGCGAAGGCACGCACAACCTTTGCGCCATTTTCGTAGAACACCTGGCCGAGTTCCGGGAAACGCGCGGCCTCGGCAACGATGGCCCGGTACAGCCCCAGACTATCCGGCGTAATCAGGCTCCGTGCCAGCACCCATCCCAACTCGCGCAACTCGACTTCGGGTGCGCCGCCGGATTGCTCGCTCAGAGCGCCGGCGAGCAGCGCGCCCACCTGGGTGCACATCGTATTCACCACACCAACGAAGAGCGCCTCCTTCGACTTGAAGTGGCGGTAGACCGTCTGCTTGCCGACGCCGGCGGCCGCGGCGACATCGTCCATCGTTGCAAAACCGAAACCTTCGCGTAAGAAAACGGTTTTGGCGCCGTCGAGAATTGCAGACCGCTTGCGGCATTGCAGCGGGCTCAGGCCAGAGAGAGAAAAAGTGTCCATACGAGATAAATAACAGATCATCGACCGGTTGACAAGACTGGGTAGTCTCGTTTAGATTTGCATAAACGAGACCGATGAGTCTCGTTTGTTTGACCATTCAACGTCGCAGCCAATTATTGGAGAACGCTTTGAAACTGTTCATTACAGGTGGTACTGGCTTCATCGGGCAAGCGGTCGCGCGCAAGGCAATCAGCTTGGGCCATCAGGTGACGGCGCTGGTGCGCGGGGACAGTTCGGCGGCCGCCGGCGCGCTGGCACGTCTCGGTGTGACGCTGCATTCAGGCGACCTGCGCGAGCCACAGTCTTTCGCTGCGACAGCCGGTGCCGCTGATGGCGTGGTGCACGCCGCGTCGACCAACGATGCTTCCGCCGCTGCTGCCGATGAGGCCGCGGCTGTAGCGATGCTTGCGCATTTGCGTCCCGGCGCGGCGTTTGTCTATACGTCGGGCACCTGGGTCTACGGCAATGCGAAAGGGGAGCCTGTGACCGAAGCATCGGCGCTGAATCCGACTCCACTCATCGCCTGGCGGCCCGCAGTGGAGCAGCAGGTGCTGACGCTTGCAGCAAGCCGCGCGATTGCCGCAGTGATCCTCAGGCCGGCGATGGTGCACGGCTACGGCGGCGGCGTGTTCGGCATGCTTGCCGGCATGGCCCGTCAGACCGGCAGCGTGAGGATCGTCGGCGATGGCCGCAACCACTGGCCTGCCGTTCACGTCGATGATCTCGCCACGGCCTACCTAAGTGCGATGGAACGGGCGGCAAGCGGAGACGATCGCGTCGCGGGACAGATCTTCAACGTGGTCACGGAAGACGCCGTTGCGGTTGCCGACATGGGTGAAGCGATTCGGGCCTCGGTCGGCGCCGATCGCGTCGAACTCTGGCCGCTCGACGATGCGCGCAAATCGTTTGGACCGTTCGCTGACGCACTGGCGCTCGACCAGGCGGTAAGCGGTCAGCATGCCCGGCAAGTTCTCGCGTGGAAACCCCATGGCCCTGGCCTGATTGCGGACCTCTCCGTATCAAAGCACTTTCAGCAAACCAGCGGAGCATGACCATGGCGTGGAATGGTGCATCTTTCGAATCGATTCTCGCGATGCTCGTAGCGGTTCTGTTCGCGGTTGCGGGGGGGGGCAACCTCGCAGGACTCGGCGCGGTGAAGCGCGACTTCGCGCGCTGGGGTTATCCGGTATGGTTTCATTTGTTCTGTGGCGCCCTTGAGTTGTTGTCCGCGGTACTTCTTTTTGGACAACAAACCAGAGTCCTGGGCCTGATGCTGGCCGGTGCGATCCTGGTCGCCGTGCTCTTCACGCTGGTGCGAAACCGGGAGTCGTTCCGGCATCTCGCGCCTGCGTTGGTCTTCTCGGCTCTCGTTGTGGCCACGGTAGCGCTCCGCGGTTGAGGTTTGCTCGAGGAGAACACTCACGAGTGCCTAATCACCCGGCCCGGGGCGCCGAAACCGCGAGCGGGGAATTTCGGCGATCGCCGCGATCTCGATCAGCAGCTCAGGCCGATATAGACGTTGGATTTGAACGGTCGTCGTGACAGGATATGGCGCGGCAAAAAATTCCTGGCGGATGTCGCCGGTGGTCATGAAGGCTTCAATGTCCGTTGCATAGTGGACCAGCGAAATTACATCCGCCATCTGTCCACCCATCGATGCCAGGACGCTGCGAATATTCTCCAGAACCTGCCGCACCTGTGCGCGGATATCCCCGAGTCCGATGACTTGCCCGTGGCGATCGAGCGACACCTGCCCCTTGAGATGGACGATACGGCCATCGCCTTGAATAGCCGCCATGGAGAAGGCGCCGAACGGCGCCCAAACTTCCGTTGGATTGACTGCATCTACCATTGCCAGACTCCTGCGTTGGGGGTGCCGCCGAGCATCATACCTAGCAAACGATGATGGCATCGAATGGCCGTTATCGGCGCGGCCAAGCTTACTCTCGGGGGCAATCTGAGCCGTTCGGGCCGCCGGATTCGATTGAGTCACCCCTCGTTCAACGGCCGCGTCCCCCAAAACAACACCGCCTCGATGGCGAAAAAAGCAACGAGCGGAACAATCGCCCCCACCGTCCCCGCGATCTCATGCCCAAACCGGCTCGTCACATAGAGCAGCACGATCATACTGATCGCCATGCCCGGCGCCCCGAGCCCGCGCAGCGCTGCGCTGCGGTGATAGCCGAGCCAGAACGCGCCCCGCGCGACGATCCAGATCACGGTGGTCGCTACGACCGCACGCATGGATGAGCCGTCGGGGGAGTAGGCGGCCAGCCCGAATAGCGCCGCCGCAAACACGATGATCTGCTCCACCGTGTTCTGAAGGTATCGTTGATTGACGCGCAATCTGTGCGTCTCGAAGCCCGCCAGCGGATCGAACGCGGGTGAGGTCAATCGTTCATGTGCCACGGCTTCGACGCCCGTCACGAGGCAGAACAGCACCGCGGCGCAGCAGCATTTCAGCGTCAGCAGCATCCGCGCGCCGAGGGTGTCCATGCCCGGCAGGGGCGACATATAAAGATCGACGCCGAGCCAGAGCCCCGAGGCAAGCAACGAGGCGACCGCGATGCCGGCAATGCCGACAGCGCGCTGCCGGCGAAAGTCGGACGCGTGATGAGCCGGGGCAGTCATGGTTTTCTCCTCCAAGCGTTTCGTGCTGCGGCATCGGCCGCGGCTTGCGCGTTCACCTCGTGCGACCTGATGGATTGCGTCGCCTGGGCACAGTGCATTCTACGGGCTCGTCGCCGCCACAACCCTGGCTCGCTGTAAGATCTTTCGATACTTGTGGCCCGAGGGCCAGCTCGTCGGCCACCGCTATCCGCCGCATGCGCGCGACACGCATTGCCTGGCCGGGACGGCATGACCACAACCCGAGGAAAATAAAGAATGCCGAACGACGATCGCACCAGGACAATTTACGGCAGAACGCCGGAATCAGCGGCCATGTTGGCAAACATCAAACGGGCGATGGCGATCACCGCCAGGCTTAACCGCTTGACGTTCAACGACGCGGACGAAATTCGGACCTTGTTCAGCGAACTTATCGGACAAAAAGTAGACGAGAGCTTTTTGCTGATCCCGCCGTTTTACACTGCCGGTGGGGACGAAATACGCATCGGGCGTAATGTATTCATCAATCAGAACTGCACGTTCTATGACCTTGGCGGCCTCGACATCGCCGACGATGTGATGATCGGGCCGAACGTGAGCATCATCACGGCGGGTCATCCCCTTGAACCCTCGCAGCGACGCGCCGTCACAATCGGAAAACCCATTGTGATCGAGAAGGGCGTGTGGATCGCGGCCGGCGCGACCATCATTGGTGGCGTAACGGTAGGGGAGAATTCGGTCGTCGCGGCAGGGGCGGTCGTTACCAAAGACGTTCCCGCGAATACGCTTGTCGGAGGAAATCCGGCGAGGGTCATTCGTTCGATTGCTGAGTGAGGGAACGTTCGCAAGACAGCTTGTGTGGATTCGTCACCTGGGAGGAACGACATAATCCAGACCGTTCCCCCATGCAGGCGTTGCGCGCACTCAGCCGTCCGTCGATCTGGTAACACCTTCCCACGCGTCAAATTCCGCACTGAGTGACGAGAGTTTTTCCCGTAGCAAACCGAGTGCATCGCTTCCTAGTAGAAGATGCGATGGCGGCTCGTCGCTTTCGATCACGGACAACATGGCACGTGCCGCTTTCACAGGATCGCCGAGTTGCCTGCCGCTCTTCTCTTCCCGTCCTTTTCTGATCGGGTCGAACAGCGAATCGTAGTCGGGAATCGAGCGCGGCGTTCGAACCATCGAACGACCGGCCCACTCAGTGCGAAAAGACCCTGGCGCCACTGCGGTCACGTGGATGCCGAGCGGCTTGACTTCTTTACTAAGGACCTCTGAGATTCCCTCCAGCGCGAATTTACTGCCGCAGTAATAGGCGATTCCCGGCATGGTGATAAAGCCGCCCATCGACGTGATGTTGAGAATATGTCCGCGTCGGCGCTCGCGCATATACGGCAAGACGCTCTTCATAACGGCAACGGCACCGAACACGTTCACGTCGAATTGCCGACGCATTTCGGCAAGCGGCGACTCTTCCATGACGCCCTCGTGACCGTAACCGGCGTTGTTCACCAGTACGTCCAATGGCCCCACGTTGGCCTCGATTTCGTTGACGACATCGTCGATTGAATCGAAGTCGGTTACGTCAAGTACTCGACCGAAAGCGCGTGCGGAGTTGAGCGATTCAAAGCTCTGTTTTGCCTGCTCGCTTCGTACCGTGCCGACGACCCGATACCCTGCGCTTAGCGCTTCTTCGGCCAATGCGCGTCCGAAGCCGCTACTGACGCCCGTGATGAGCATGGTTCTGGTTGATGACATTGCAAAGACTCCGAGGTTGGTTTCGAGAGTTGCATGTTATTCTGAGTGAATCCAGGGAATCAGACCGGATTCTCCATTTTTATTGCCTATTTCTATGAACAAAACGGCTCGCAACGAGAGCATTGACCAACCTGTTTCCTCGGAAGGCACACGTGAACGGCGCCGGATGGTGGCCCTGCTGACTGCGCTAGCTCCGCAGGAAGGCTACAACCTGACCGCGTTGCGCGACGTGCGTGTCCTGCGCTCGGACCGTGCGTTGTCTCGCACGCCGGTGCTATACGATCCCGGCATCGTGATCGTCTGCCAGGGTAGAAAGCGGGGATTTTTGGGTGACAGGGTCTATGTGTATGACGAGCAGCACTATCTCGCTGTTGCCGTGCCGGTCCCGTTCACAATGGAGACTGACGCGACGCCTGAGTGTCCGCTACTGGCGCTGTACCTGCATCTGGACTTTCAGTTGGCGGCCGAGCTCATGATCCAGATAGATCATCATGGCTTGCCATCGGCTGAAGACGCGCCGGAGACCATGATGTCGAGTCCCATGGATGCGGCGATGCGAGCGTCTGTACTGCGCTTTCTGGAGGCAATGAACCAGCCGCTTGAAGCGGCTGTCCTTGGTCCAGGATTAGTACGTGAGTTGTATTTCCGCGTTCTCACCGGCGGGCAAGGCAAAGCAATGCGTGCGGCGTTGGCGATGCAGGGGCAATTCGGCAAGATTGGGAAAGCGCTGGAGCGTATTCATGCGAGCTATGCAGAGCCGCTCGATCTTCGCAGCTTGGCAAATCAGGCCGGAATGAGCGTTCCTACGTTCCACAGCCACTTCAAGGCCATTACGAGTACGTCGCCGATGCAGTACGTGAAATCCACCCGATTGCATCAGGCTCGCCTGCTAATGGTGCGCCAAAGCATGACCGCAGAGGCGGCATGTCATGCTGTCGGCTATGCCAGCGCCTCTCAATTCAATCGGGAATTCAAGCGGCTCTTTGGTCGAACACCTGCTGCTGAGACGAAACGCCTTCGCGAAAGCTTCGCGCTGCCACCAGCCTTTCCGGGGTCAAAGTTCGTCTCGTCGCATTGATACGATTTTCAGTGGCGACTTCGTTTTGCCTGCTTGCCAGAGCGGACCTCGAACCTCTAGGCGAGCAACTGCAAAGCATCCGCGAGCGAGAGCACGGTGGTGCGCGAATCGAACGCGGTGGAGAACAGATGTTCATGCACCACCTGATCCGGGTCGTAGCAGCAGTCCTTGACTGTGTACAGGCGGAAGTCCGCGTCGCTCGCATACGCGACCGACGACAGCACGACGCCGGTCGATGCAATGCCGACCATAATCAGCGAATCGACACCTTGTGCGGAAAGGCGTACCTGCAGATCGGTGCCGAAGAACACGCTGGCGCGATGTGCGATGACGACCGGTTCGCTGGCCTGCTGGCCTAATTCCGGCGAGGTCCGGTCGTCGACAAAGAGGCCGAGTTGCTTGATGCCCTGCCCATTCTTGTTCAATGGGCTGACTTCCGGATAGCCCGGGCTGAAACGGAGATTGGCGAAATAGACGCTGACGCCTTTGGCGCGTGCCGCGTCGCATAGCTTGCGCGTATTGGCGAGCAAAGTCGGTGCAACGGATGGAAAGAGTCCGAGAATGTCGGTCTGATAATGCATGACGATAAGCGCGGTTTGTGCCGGCACGATTGTCGGAATCATGACTGACGTCCTCCAATAGTCGCAGGCAACGCTATTGCATCCATTTACGCTTCTCCTTTACTTCGATGCGTGGTTCATACTCGCAACCAGGTAACCTCGAACGTAGCGAAGCATCCATTGTCGACACGACGTTTCGCTGCCGTCGAAATAATACTGCATGTCGTCACGTCGATTAGCTATTCAGATGAAGTTACGCGGCCGCGGTGTGAATCACGCAGACTCATAGACCGACGATCTCTTGCCGATACTTTGCGCAGACGTCACGCACCGCTTCCGGCGCATGCGGTACAGGTAGCGCCGCCATGGCACGGAAGAATGCGTCGTGACGTGCCGGGGCGGAAACCAGCAGCAACCGTGCAGGGCGCTCCATTCCATTGACGAAACCATGGATGTCTCCGCGTGCCACCTTGACGCTGTTTCCTGCCTCTAACCGCCGGGTTGTCTCATTCAACGTGAAATCCAGCGCCCCTTCAATCAAAGTGAATAGCTTGTCTTCGTCGAGAGATTTGTGGAGCGGCGCGCCACCGTTTTGCCCGACGCTCATATCCATAATCGTGAAGGGACTCGCCTCTGCGCCGCTAATCAACTGGACAGTCATATTGGCGAAGCTGACGGTTTCCGCAGGCTGGCAAAATTCAGATTGCATGGTCGATAAGGTTCCTGGTGAAGTCAGTCCGTGAGTGGACTCAGATGTCGCTATCCTCGCCGAATGCAGACAGCCCGAAAAGACCACTAAAATTGGCAGGATCTGTCAATGGAATGGACAATGGACCTCAACAGTTGCCTGACTTTCGTCACCGTCCTGGAGTGCGGCTCGTTTTCCGCCGCCGCACACAAACTGCAAATTCCTCGTTCGACTGTCAGCGCGCGAGTTGCAAGCCTCGAGACCCGGTTGGGAACACGCCTTCTGCGCCGCACGACTCGCCAGATTGCCCCGACAGAGGATGGCAGAAGCTATTTCGAACAGGTCGCGCCGGCTATTCGCGCGCTTAGAGAGGCCAACGAAAGGGCGATGTATTCCGGAACCGCGCTGACCGGGTCGATTCGTATCAGCGTGCCGCTCGATTTCCCGTTTACCGTTTTGAGTAAAGCGATTGCGTCCTTCAGAGCATCCCACCCCGCGGTGCGGTTCGACGTTATTGTCGACGACAGGGTGAATGATTTCGTCGCCGACAACGTCGACATGGCTATTCGAGGCTGACATCCTGGCAGTGACGATTTTGTAGCGAAGCGTATTGCCAGTTTTCGATTTGGGGTGTTTGCGAGCCCTGACTATGTACAGCGGTGTGAGGGGACTCCCCACGCTGAATCACGACTCGATTCGCGTCTGGTATTCGAGCAGTGGTCCAACGCGGGCCATCTGGTGCGTTCGGCGTCGTCGTTACTTCCGGCAGAGGATCGCGCCGTCGCCACTAACTGCTTCGCGCTGCTCAAACAACTGGCAATTGACGGTGTCGGTACCGCCATTCTGCCCGCGCACCTGTGCGAGGTAGAGGTACGCGAGAGGCAGCTTGTCGAGCTGGACTCGAATCAGTCCTCCTCGCCGGAGATTGGATTGTTTATCGTGTATCCGTCGAGGAAAGACATCAATGCCAAAGTCAGGGCGTTTTCAGAACATCTTGTCGGTGTGCTCGAAACGGGTTGATAACTCGCCTCTTCACCGAAACTTGATGCATGTTAGTCCGGTTTGGCGAGGCCTCACTGCAGTCACTTTCACGGGCTTGAGCGGATGACCTTCGCTATCCAGTTCGAATACGCCAACGGCGCATTGCCGCTCGGGCGCACGCGCGAGCGATGCGAGGAACGAGGTGCTCGGATCGGGCGGCTTGGCTCCCTCCGTGGCGACGAGCAGATAGTGCGTGTCTTTTTGCGGTGTAAAAATTGCCGGCATCATGCAGACGTTCTCCTCGTAGGAGATCACGAGCGGACTGTCTGGCACGACCTTCACCGGCATGGCGCCCGGCCGTCCGTCGACATATGTTTTGCCCGTGTAGCAGCCCTTTTCGTTCAATGTCAGGAGATAGACTCTTGCGCCCTGGATCTGCAGTTCCGCGGCAGGCTCCGAGTCTTTTGGAAACGGATACGGATGGCCAACGGTGGTACAGCCCGCGAGAAACGCGAATGTGCAGGCGATTGTTATTTTGGACTTCATGATGTTTCTTTTAGGTGGAAGTGTTTAGGGCATCACCGTAGATCGACGTAGGGGAAAACTGCAGATAAGTCTGCACATGCCGTCTTGGCGTGTAATCAACTATTTGCTTGACGATGTATCTTCACCAGTCACATCATTCACGATTAGCGTTATCTTCTGCTGACCAATTGCGCCGTACTGTTGCTGCAATTGAAGCAGCGCCATGCATTCCTCCTCAGACTGCGGTTTCATTGCCTGGATCTTTGAAGCCGTTTGCGCGAGTTGGTCGTCCTGCGCCTTGATCTCCGGCGAGGCGCGATGTTGCATCACCTCCTTCAGCGCTTCGTCAAAACTAATGCCGTCCTTCTTTTGCAAGAATTTCACGGCAACGCCGAGCAGGGCACTATTGTTTTTGTTCATCTCGCTAAGTGCGATGCGACCATTCTTGTACGCCTGCGAGTCGGAACAGTTGTAGGCAAAACATGGTGCAGAAATCACCGCCAGCATGACGAAGAGGAAATTCTTGATATTCACGATAAACGCTCCGGTTTTCGCTCAGTGATATTCACTGAAGACATTTCGTCAGAGAGACAGCGAGCCCCTCTTACGCCTGTTGCACGTGTGGCGCAAGAGGACAAGTGTCGGATGAGACTTCCGAGGATTCTTATCGCCGCTGACGTCATTCGAAGCTGAAGCGGAGATCCTTGACGATCTGTTCCTTCCCCCACTTGAAGGAACAAACACGAGCTACCTCGATGCCGACCGTTTTCGACCCCGTGGTCTGCTTCTCACTGACAGGCAGGCACCCTCCCTGAATGGTCACAGTGGGTGTGCCCTGGTACGACAGGGGGAACTCGATGGCCGCGTTTTCAGGAATCGTATGGGTGAGCGAGACGTTTTCGATGTAGTCGTCCGGCACGGAGAGAATCACGGCGTTGTCGACCGATAGCGTGTAGTAGTCGTGCTGGAACGGCACCTCAGTGATACAAATCTTTGACGTGTGTTGCCCGATTGTTTGGGTCTGGCATTTGGGGGCTGCGGCAAATGCTGGAACAGCGACGAGCAGGCATGAGAGGGCGAAGAGTTTTTTCATGTAGGTTTTGTGTTCAGGAGAATGGTGATGATGTCGCCATTCAGCAGATCAAGCGCTGGCGTTTCGCGTCTTTGAAGTAGCTCACTTTCCGTTGGATACCCGGTGATCATGTCCGTTTTTCGACAACCGAAAACCGACCACGGCTCCCGGGAAAGCGGTGATCGTGTTGGTTGAGTCTTGAGCGCCGATAACGTCAGCTCTCACGTTTATGTCGGCGCCGGGGATTGGATCTTTAGTAATTTTTGGCAATCTTTCTTTGAAGAACAACAATGGTCTGATTTGTTTACGCAAAACTGCAGTGATTCAATGGAATAGAGGTGCCCACGGCAAAGCGAGCGAGTCTGAGCCGGGAGCGGAAGGTGTCGCGCATTGCTACTAGCCACGGCGCTGCCGTGCGAACTCACGAACCAGCGCAAGCTTGAGATGTTGCACGGGACCGGCGATAGGCGAGCATCAACAGGAAGCTGATCAAAAAGCTGAAGCCGCCAACAAGAAGCAACCCGATTTCGCCAAGCGTTGGGAGCAGGTTAGTCAGGAAGCCTGTAACGACCCATGCGACTGCCATCACCGATCCGGCAACACCGAGCGCCCATCCCTGACGCGCTTCGCTCACCGCATCGGAAAATGCGGTGTACATCGTCGTGTAAGCAACCATGTCGAAGCAGCCGACCAGCATCGCGAGTCCCCACAACGCAATTTCGTGTGGAAAGAGCGCCGAGAGTATCTGACATACCCCGGCAACCAGTAACCCGGTCTTCGCGATGTCCACCACACTCCAGATCCGGAGCATGAGCCGTACCACGAACAGCAAGCCAAAGACGAAGCAGATACCGATCAACCCGCTAAATAACCCGAGTTGCGAGCTCGTGTAATGGAATCGGGTTTGTAGCAGGAGCATGATCGTCTGCAGATAAAGCCCGTAGCCAACCTGCATCAGAAAGAAGACTACCGACAGGAACGCGATCTCCTTGTGCCTCGCGGCCTGATAGATGATGCGCAGCGGCAGCATAAGGTCGACGCGGGAATTTCCCGACGCCGGAATGGTGTCCCGGTAGGAGCGCGCAGTCCAGATTGCACAGATGGCCGATAGGCCGCCCACGAGCAGAAACGGCGTGCCGTAGTTGAAGACTGGCGCAATGGTCCGGTCCGACGTTACGCCGCCGATTACCGGACCGACAATCACGCCGGCGCTGAACGCAAGTGACATGATGCTCATGTTGTAAGCCTTGTTCTCGGGCGTACTCATGTCCGTAATTGCGGCCTGTGCGATGCCCTGGCAGCCGGCCGTGAGCCCACTCAAGCCGCGCCCGATTAACAACAGCCACACGCTAGGCCAAAGCGCACCGAATGCCATCAAGAAGTAGCTTACTGACAGGCCTGAAGCGCACAAAAGCAGAATCTTCCGGCGACCGTAACCATCCGAAAGCTCTCCCATCAAGGATGAACCAAAGAACATGCAGAACGGATAGATCCCGTAGCCAAGTCCGAGGTAGAAGGTGCGCAGTTGAGTGCCGGTGTCGGCGGCCAGAATCCCGGCTTGAGGATCGTTGAATATCGCTGACATCATGGGATAGACCAGGCCGAATCCCATTGCGTCGATAGCGATGGCGAGCAGGCAGGGACCGAGAAGTTTGAGGTTGAGTTTGGACATTGGCGCTCTGTGGGCGAAGACACGGTGGTCGTCACAGTAGCGTCATGCATTGGCGTCGCGGTAGGCCGCCTGCGCCGATAACAGCTATTGGCGAAACTGATACGATACGGCGCATGGATCTCCTGGCGGCGATGCGAATCTATGTGCGAGTGGTTGAGCGCGGCAACATGTCGAGGGCCGCGCGCGACCTCGGAATAGGCCAACCTGCGGTCAGCGAGCGCATTGAGCGGCTTGAACAACACCTCGGGGTAAAACTGCTTCGCCGTAGTACGCGGGCTGTATCGTGCACGGACGAGGGCAATCTCTTCTATGAGCGCAGCAAGCAGGTAATCGACGCCGCGGATGATGCTTGCGCTGTGGTCTCGCAAGACGATCGCACCTTGCGAGGTTTGTTGCGTATTGCCGCGCCGCAGGGCCTCGGCGAAATCGTTCTGCCGCGTATCTTGTTGCGTATACGCGAGCAGCATCCACAGATCAGCATCGATCTGATATTGAACGACCATATCGTCGACCCCGTTACCGAAGGCGTCGATATCTCGTTGCGGCTGGGGCACCTGAGTGCAGGCAACTTTATCGCCCGGCCGCTGGGTCATGTTCGGCGTGTGCTGGTTGCCGCACCGGGCTATCTGGAACGGTACGGATCGCCGGATCACCCGAGCGATCTGATCGCGCATCCATTTATTCGCGTGATGGGCCTGTTCGGCGACGGCATGCTAAGACTGGTTGATGAACACCAGTCGCCGATTTCGGCCCCAGTCATGGCAGCAATCAGCATGAGCCATTGGCGACCGGTCTACGAGATGCTCGTCGCGGGCGCGGGCATTGGCGTGCTCCAGGAACCCGTCTGCGCGGAGGCCATGGAAAGCGGCCGTCTGATCCGGCTGCTGCCTGAGTACACGGTACCGGGTTTCGATCTGCATGCGCTGTTTGCCCGCCCTGTTCCGTCGAAGACGCGCGCGATCATGACAATACTGGAAAGGGAGTTGCCCGCCGCACTCGGTAAGGTCGGCCTCAACGGTACATCGCCGGATCAGTAGCCGAGCGTCAGGATCGGCGATCGTGTCGAGGATGGTTTATCGATCGCCGTCCGGGAGCGATCTTTGGGCGCCATCAGCCATCAGCCATCAGCCGTCATTCGCCGTATATCATCAAGGTTTCGTACGAACCTCAACATGCAGGAGAGCACCTTGCAGGAAAGTCGTCTTTGCCTATATGCCGATGCCCAGTTTGCAAGCCCCTACGCCATGTCGGTTTTCGTTGCGCTTACCGAAAAGCGATTGCCGTTTGATCTGTCGACTGTAGATCTAGGCAGCGACGCCAATCACGAAGCGGGTTATGCAGCCAAATCGTTGACGCAGCGCGTTCCCACGCTGGTGCATGGGGACTTCACCTTGTCGGAATCGTCGGCAATAACCGAGTATCTCGACGATGCATTTCCGGAAACATCCGTCTACCCACGCGATAAATTTCTTCGAGCGAGGGCGCGCCAGGTGCAAGCGTGGCTTCGCAGCGATCTGATGTCCATCCGGCAGGAGCGTTCGACTGAGGTGGTGTTCTATGGGGCGCAAGGAGCAGCGCTTACGCCGGCAGCCGAGGCGGCGGTACAGAAGTTGATTTACGTGGCTGAGGCGTTGCTCCCTGGCGATGCGGAAAATCTGTTCGGAACGTGGAGCATTGCCGATACGGATCTGACGTTAATGCTCAATCGCCTCATCCTGAACGGCGATCCGCTACCGACAAGGTTGATCGACTACGCCACGCGCCAGTGGGAACGGCCGTCCGTGCAGCAATGGGTTAAGTTGAATCGTCCCCCACTGTGAACGGTCGAAGCCGTAAAGAGGGCGAAAGACGAGGAAACCAAGCTCGATTTTTGCGAGCAGCCAATACAAGCTGAACGGCTGACTAGTACATTGCTGACAATCCGCCTCGCACACTGGAAACGACGTGTATGAGTATTCTCGCGACTATTGCAATGGCTGCAGCCATCCAATCTGGAATCCCGCCTCAGATAGTGCGGGCGGACATTGACGCGCCGGGTCCTTCAGGGCCATTGCGAGGCACGCTGTTGTCGCCTGCCGCGCATGACGTCCCGGTGGTGCTGATCGTACCTGGTTCAGGCCCGACCGACCGTGACGGCAATGGCCCAAACGGTCTTCGGGCATCGACTTACCGGTTGATTGCCGAGGGGCTGCTAAGTCATGGTATCGCTTCGGTTCGAATTGATAAACGGGGCATGTTCGGCAGTGCGTCCGCGATACCCGATGCAGATGACGTCACGCTCGACGACTACGCGAGCGACGTGCACTCGTGGGTGACGGCCATCAGACGGCGGACGGGTGTTTCCTGCATATGGGTATTGGGGCACAGCGAGGGAGGATTGGTATCGCTGGTTGCCGCGCAGCATGCGGCGGACATTTGCGGTCTGATCCTGGTATCTACGCCGGGACGTCCAATCGGGCAGGTACTGAGGGAGCAATTGCGATCGAACCTCGCAAACAGCGCTCTGCTTACCAACGCCATGTCCGTGCTCGACGACCTTGAAACGGGGCAGACGGTAGACGCGGCAAAGATCGATCCCGCTCTGCTGCCATTGTTCCGGCCGCAAGTGCAGCGCTTTCTCATGAGCGAGTTGACCGTTACCCCGACGACTCTTCTGGCAGGCTACAAAAAACCAGTACTCATCGTGCAGGGATTGCGGGATCTGCAGGTCACCCAGCAGGATGCGCAATTGCTGAAGCATGCAAATCCGCAAGCGGAACTTATGCTCATCGCCAATGCCAATCACGTCCTCAAAGCGGTACGAACTACGGACCGGGCAGAGAATCTGGCCACCTACTCGAACTCGGATCTCCCGCTGGCGGATCACGTCGTCGAAACGATTTCAACGTTCGTGAAGAATCCGGTGGCGGCCCACCGTTAGTCTTTTCAGATCGAATGGTTCGCCGATGTATGCCTGCTCGTGGCAAGCGAGCAAACATCGGCAACGAAGAGCACCGGTGTTCGTTGCCGGCTCCTTTTAGACCGCCGTCCCAGCGGCCCCGCGCAATTCGGCCACGCGTGCGGAAAGCAGATTAGCGGCGTGCTCGATCGACGAGCGGATCTTGCCTTGCTCCTCCCGATCCACGGCAAGTTGCGACTCCGCCTGTGCGAGCAACGCTTTCATGTCACCGGCCGAAGGCCCCCCACCATTCCTTCGTGCAACGGCGGCGCGCGGGTCGAGTGCCTCCGTGATTTCCTGTTTCGACAACGACAGCTGCCGCCCGGTCGTCTCCTCGGCGGCGCGCGAAACGAGCTCCGGTGGAATGTCGGCGACGCCCAGTCCCGCGTCGATTGCCAATCTGACGATACGTCCCGTAATGCGGTGAGCCTCCTTGAACGGAAGACCTTTATGCTGCACGAGGTAGTCAGCGAGATCGGTTGCCGTCGAGAAATTCGCGCCGGCGAGGTCGAGCATTCTCTCCGGTTTCGGCGTCGCTCGGTTGATAACCTGGTCCACCACGGGAATGGTTTGGACGAGCTCGTCAACGGCTGGCCACAGCCAGTGCAGACTGTCGGCGTTCGAATCCAGTACGTGCGAGTAAGGTGCGGCGCGAAATGAAGCAAAACCCGTCACCAGCGCGCCGAGAAGATGCGACTGACGTCCCTTCAGAAACTCCAGAACCGCCTGATTCTTCTTTTGCGGCATGATGCTGGACGTAATCGCCAGGGAGTCGGGCAACTCGAGTGTCGAAAATTCAAACGTCGACATCAGATAGAAATCCTGAGCAAGACGTCCAAAGGTCGTCGCGACAAACAACGCGGTACTCAGCAACTCAAGAAGCGGGTCTTTGCTCGCGACTGCATCCAGCGCGTGCGCGACAGGCGCGGCAAACCCGAGCAGTGCGGAGACAGATTGACGATCGATGGGAAAGGTCGTGCCGGCCATTGCGCCCGCACCAAGGGGGCACTCGTTGATGCGCCGAAATGCGCCCGTTAATCGATCGAAGTCGCGCTTCAGGCTCCTCTCCACAGCTGAAAGATAGAAGCCGTAGGTGATCGGTTGCGCGTGCTGGAGGTGGGTATAGCCGGGCATCACACAGTCCGCGTATCGCGAGGCCTGGTTGATGAGCGACTGTCTCAACGTCAGCGTCCCTCCGAGGAGCGACAGCGCAAGCTGGCGTCCTCTCATTCGGTCTAGCGTCGACTGCAGATCGTTCCGGCTGCGGGCCGTGTGCAGGCGTCCCCCAATATCCTGGCCGAGGCGCGCGATGACTTCTGCTTCGTAGTTGAAATAGACGTCTTCCAGCGATCCATCCAGCTTGAATGCGGCGGGTCCGGCGACGGCGAGATCATCGACAACGGCCAGCAATTGCGACGCGGTTTCAGGCGTCAGCAGGCCGGTGTCATGAAGCATCACCACGTGTGCCTCGTTGATCTGCGTGAGCAAGGGCAGTGACGGACCGAAGGCCTGCTCGATCCAGGGGAGAAAAATAGCCGCTTGTGCTTCGCTGGACAGCGCTTCGTGTAACAGGCCACTGACTTTCGATTCCATAAGAACTCCATCAAGAGATCGAACCGGTGGGCGCCGCAGGTCGGCAACCACACTCCAACGTCACACCGGTGCCGCTAGTCGTATAAGTGGATCAATGCTCGCATCGTCATGCGTTACGGTAACGCAGGATGTTGCACATGTCGCGGTGCGCAGGTAGCGCCCGGCTACTATCCCGAGGCTTGCAACTGCCCACGTAGTATACGCAAGGCAGCTTTTCGGTTTCTGCATCTGTTGTCCGGCTCACGATGTCTTCTTCCCTTGAAGAACCTCCGAATCAAGCCGCCGATGCGCTGCGTCTCGTCCCGAGTATTTGATGTTCGAATAGTGTGCCCCTTCCCATCGATCGGCTTCCTTGAGGCACGTTCCACCTGGGTCAGGGAAGGGGCGGCTACTCAATGCGTAACGACTCGCGTCGGACTGGCGAAGTATTTGATCAGCTTGGCCGCCAGCCATCCGTGGTCGTCGGTATTGCTGAAGTTCTTGATCACGTTGGTCGTATTGCCACCGCCCCACAAGATCGCAAACACATTGTTGCTCGCGGCCAGCGCCAGCTTTCCGTTATCGGCGCTCCAGTTATAGTTGGCCGGCTTGTTGTTGTACTCGAGCAGATACTGTTGATAAGTCGAATTCGCCGTCAGACAGTTATAAGCAGTCGCTCCGCACGAGACAGCGTAATTCCCCACCGACGTATTCGTGTTCGAGCTGCTCGCAGGCCCTTTGATGATGTTGCCGAGGTTGGCCGTGAGATTGTTGTCACCGAAGAAGTACACCGGTGCCGTACTGAAGACGTACGAACCCGCCGTGCCCTGGAATAGCTCCGGATTCGTCTCGGCCGTGTTCGGAATATGCGAGCCTGGAATCTGCCACAGCATGATCGGAATGTTGCCGTTCGCTTGACTGAGCTGCCCCACGGCGCTCAGGTAGTTGTCCCACGAGCGAGCGTTGTAGAGCGTCGCGGCACCGGGCGCCGCGCTGTCGTCCATTTCATAGCGGTCGAACAGGAAGAAGTCGGGGCCGACCGCATTCGACATGCTGATCGCTGCGGGCGCGTTGCTGTTCAGCCAGGTCGATACGGGCGTCGAATAGGCCGACGCGATCTGCGCGCCGGTCAGATTCTGATGCAGCCAGAAGCCCGACCCGACGGCCCACATGTTGTCCTGCCAGCCGAACGTCACGGTTCCCTTCGGCGCGAGCGTACGGATCAGCCAGTTGTTGGCTTGCACCCAGCCCGCGAATCCTGCGGGGAAGGTTGGTGTGGGATACGCGTTCGTGTTGTACACCGGATTGTTCACACAGGCATTGAACCAGCTGCCGACCTGACTATAGGTGCTAGCCGACGTCGAGTTGTTGACGCTGGAATTCCAGAATGGATCGTTCGCGCCGTCGAAGCTCCACTCGGGGTAGCCGTCCGCCAGCATGCCCTGCAGGATTTGCACGGGCGTACCGGTATAGGTCTTGCCGAGATAGGACGCCGAGCCGAGACCGTTCGGGTTGGATGTGTTCGTGTAGCTCCGGCTCGTCGTCATCAGGCACATCGCCTGCGCGATTGCCTTGTTGACTGCGCCCGCGGGCAACGCCGAATTCGCGATGCCGACGTAGCCGTTCTGCTGCATGGCGCCCAGCAAATCGGGGTTCATCAGAAGCGAGCCGTAGTAGTTGAGCCCTTGATATGTCACCGGTGAACTGTGCAGCATGATCGCGTCCGCGGCGAGACTGGCGAAATGGCGTCCCATCAGATAGGTGGCCGCCGGGTTGGACGAACTCTGGCCCGCTGTGCCGTTGGTGAAATCGTCGAAATTGGCGCCGCCGCTCATCTGCGCGGTGTATTCGACGATGGCCACGCGGGTCGGATGCTGGTTGATCGGCGCGAGCGCGTTGAAGTCATTGGTCATCCGGTAGGCGTTGGTGGGCGGATCGATCACGCCCGGGTCGCCGTTGCCGTTCACGCCCGCGTACTTGAAGACGACGTCGACGGGCTTGCCGCCGAAGTCGTCGTTGCCACCGGTCGAGCTGGCCGTTGGCGGCGTGATGTTCGGACCACCGATTGCGCCCATCGCAACGTAGGACGGCCAGCCCGGTACCGATCCGCCTGTCCAGCTTCCCGGGGTGGGCGTAGGTGTGGGTGTCGGAGTAGGTGTTGGCGTCGGCGTGGGTGTGGGTGTTGGTGTTGGTGTTGGAGTAGGTGTTGGTGTTGGTGTTGGTGTTGGAGTAGGTGTCGGAGTTGGAGTGGACCCCGCACAGCTACCGATTGCCGTCCACGGCTGACCGCTTCCGGAACCACCGTTATAGGAAGCCGGATTTTGGCCCTGGGTCCACCAGTTCGCCTTGTATTCGATGCCGTTGTAAGTCACGACATTGCCCGCGGTATAGGCCGCGCTGGCGTTCCAGGTGGCAGGGCAACTGCCGGAGGACCCAGTCGATGCGGGCGGCGGCGACATAGTGGACGTGCCGCCTCCGGTCGAATTCGCATTGACCTGCGTCCACAGACTTGTCACGGTTGGATTCCAGCCGGAGCTCGAATAATCCGTCTGATTCACGACTGCCTGATAGTTCTTGCCGTTATAGGTGACGATTGTGCCGCTGGCGTAGTAAGTGTCGGGTGCCCATGCAGGATAGGCGTTAGCATTTCTGTACGACGCGCCGATCAACAGTAGAACGGACGCAGCAAGCAAGGTCGGCTTCAGGATCACAACCATCTTTCTCTTTTTCATGTGCATTCCTTTTGAGCGTTATTTGTTTGAGTCAATGGAGAGTCAACGCGGTGACGCTCCTGCATCACGTAAAGCTGATGCAGGGAGCGTCTGGTTACCTACAAACGAAAAAGCGCGACGGCAATGGGCGCCGATCGCGCTGTGGGCACTACGGTTGTGCCGCCGGGGAGATGGCGGGATGACGGATTCGATGGCGTAAGACAGCACCCGGCATATGCCGATCAGATGCAATCAGTCTGCGATCGTGTTGAACAGGAATGCGTAGTGAATCACGCAAGCCGTAGTGCGGCAATCGCGAACCGGGAGGATGTGGATTTGCGACATGCGGTTGTCGCGAAGAGCTGACGGAAGAGCGGTGCTGACCCGCTTGCAGTGCGGCTTCGCACATCGGGGTAAGCGTGGCAGTCGCGAGAAAATTGATGAGGCCGCGTTCGACGACACCGACGAAGCGCGATATTGCCAGACGCAGCCAGACGAATCTTGCCATCGCAGAACCCTATTCACAAATGCGCTATACATAGCACTCCATATGGAGCACGTAGCGGATGGGAGAATGGGTTTCGAGGCAGCGCTTCGGTTATCCCAGCGGGCTAAAAGTTAGCAAAGCGCGGATAGAAGAACAAGAGAGAGCAAATTGAAAATGTGTAACTGATTGTCACTGTGCGAGCGTTCGGCGTTGCTCAATTCAACAACGTTGCCAATTGGAATCGCCAAAGCAGTTGCGCGCCTGACCCGGCGCGCATTGATAAGTATTAGCGCCCTTAGCCGAAGTACCTTCTGCTAAGGGCTCTTGCCAGGCGGCCAGGCGGCAATCCCTGAGTCTTGGATTCAGACTCAGACCTGGCCGATACCGCCATCGGCCATCAGATCCGCTCCCGCCACGTAGGAACTCTGTGCGGACGCCAGGAAAAGCGCCGCGTTGGCAATCTCCTCGGCCCGTGCGAGTCGCCCGATCGGGATCATGCTCTGGTACATGTTCACCAGATCCTCGCGTGTCGCCGACTGCGCGTCGAGAATCGGGGTGTCGGTTGCACCCGGGCTGAGCATGTTGACGCGAATGCCGCGATCCTTGAATTCCGCAGTCCAGGTGCGGGTGTAGGAGCGCAACGCCGCCTTGGTCGCCGCATAAGCGGTGTGGCCAGGAATGCCCATGAGGTGCATGGCCGACGAGACCAGAATGATCGATCCGCTGCCTGTCATCATCGGCAGCAGCTTTTGCACCAGGAAGACCGGACCGCGGGCCATGAGGTTGAACGCCTTGTCGAAATGCTCGGGCGTGATGGTGTCGATCGAAGCCTGCTCCGTAAAGCCCGCGTTCGACACGATGATATCGACGACACCCTTTTCTTCTCGTACGGCCGCGACGACACGGTCGAGGTCGTCGAGGTTCGCGGCGTCAGCCTGAATCGCGGTGACGTTACGTCCGAGCAGTCTGGCGGCTTCGTCGAGCTGAGCTTGCCGGCGGCCGAAGATAAAGACGTGAGCACCTTCGGCGACAAAGCGTTGGGCAATCGCCAAACCGATACCGCTCGTTGCGCCGCTAATAACGGCAGTCTTGCCTGCGAGAGTGGACATGGAAACCTTCCGTCTGTTCGTGAATGACAGAAAGATGGTAATTGTCATCGCAGACAAAGATAATCCGCGGATTTCTCATAAGATCTATTCTCTAAGGGAATTGGTCAAACGAGGGGAGCGCAATGGATCGGTTTCACGAACTGAACGCCTTCATCGCCGTCGTTGAAGCGGGCGGTTTTTCCGCCGCGGCGCGTAGAACCGGCGAGTCACAGTCCGTTATCAGCAAGGCTGTCGGCGCGCTGGAGAAACGCCTCGGCGTGATGCTGTTCAACCGAAGCACACGCAGCGTGACCCTGACGGACCAGGGGCAGAGATACTACGATCGGACCAGACCGCTTGTGGACGAGATGGATGAAGCCGACAGCGAGCTGACGAGCAGCACGCTTAACGCCTCGGGTCTGATCCGGATTGCAGTTGCGTCCACTTTCGGGCGCCTGCACGTTCTTCCACTCATACCCGAGTTGTTGTCACTCTATCCCGGTCTTCAGGTCGATCTTGTCCTTTCGGATGTCGTGCGAGATATGGTAGAAGACCGGATCGATCTGGCGATCCGGGTGGGTCCTGTCGATTATCCTGATGCGGTTGTCAGGCGCGTGGCGAGTACCCCGCTCGTATGTGTCGGATCCCGTCGCTACTTCGAACAATACGGAATACCAAAGACTCCTGACGAGCTCGTAAATCACAATTGCCTGTTGTACGGCGGCCTGACAGAGTCGGCGAATTGGCCGTTCGTTGGGCCGGAAGGTCGATTCAGCGTATCCGTTCGCGGAAATCTTTCGTCCAACAGTGTCGAGACGATCCGGGCCGGCGTTCTGGCCGGTGTCGGAATTGGTCTGTTCGCCAAGGTTTCTCTTGCCGACGAACTGCGGCATCCGGACGTGATCACGATTCTCGACGAATTTATAAGCGACGTCAGAGACGTCAGCCTCATCTGGCCAAAACGTCGCTTTGTACCGGCACGTGTGCGTCGTGCCACTGATTTTTTTGCCGCAACTCTCCCGCTGCGTGTTTAAGCAAGCGGAATCAATCAACGCGCCGAGCAACATCGCCTGCCCGGTGCAGTCAACCATAACGGAGAATTCAGATGAAGTTCGATTGGCATTCCGGACCTATAACGCGGGCCACGCTGGTCGACAAGACCTACAGAAATACCCAGAATGTGCGTCGTTTCCTGATTCTTGAGTGTGGGGCCGAATTCAGATTCGACCGGGATTTCATGACTTGGATTCGAAACGGAACGCCCAAGACCATGGGCGACGTTGCTGATGAATGGCTCCGCCGCCGCTGAACATGACGAGTTCCAATGCCGGTGGCCGGTTTGTGCAGAAAGACGGCGCGCCTTATCCCAGGTAACTATCCGATGTGCGATCCACGGCGGCGAGACGCGCTCCGTCGAAAGGCATCGCATCATCTTCCACCCCCGCTTCACGCAAAAAATGCGTGATGGTCTCTTCGATCACCGACCTGGCGAGCCCCTGCACGATGAATACGAGCCGTGTCGTGTGATCGTCGTCAGGCCACGCTTCAAGCCGCAACGGTTCATGCAGCAACTGCTGCACGCCATGGAACACAACAGGCCGTGTTTCGCCGATGAAATTGCCGATTCCCTTGACCCGAAGAATACGTTCACCGTGATAGCCGAGCAGGACGGTCAGCGCGGTTTCGAACGCCTGCATCGGCAATGCCTGCGAATAAGTCAGGCAGAAACTGTCGATGTCCGGATGGGCCACGCGTGACGCCGTAGCGCCACGCATCAGCGACTTGCGCGGCGCAGGCTCGGCGCGCAACCAGGGGCGCAAGGCGCGTGGCGTCAGGATGTCGAGCAGTTGTTGCGCATCAACTTCGCCGTTGCGCACGGGAATGAGTGGCGCACCTGGATTCAGCGCCTCAAGTGCCGCCGCGAGCTCGGCAAGCGCGGCCGCGTCGACCAGTTCTGCTTTGGTCAGCAACAGCCGGTCCGCAACCGCCGCCTGCTGACGCGATTCCTCATGCCGGGCAAGTTGCGCGGCACCGTGTTTCGCATCCACGGTTGTCACGATACCGTCGAGTTGCAAGCGGCCTTCAAGCGCCGGGTCACCCAGCAGCAGCGAAATCACGGGGCCGGGTCGGGCAAGCCCCGTGGTCTCGATCAGAATCCGCTCGAAGGCGGGGATCTCGCCACGCTCGCGGCGTCCCAGCAGATCGGCCACGGTCGCGGCCAGTTCGTCACGCACGCCGCAACATAGGCAGCCGTTTTCCAGCAGCGCGATAGTCTCGTCGCGCGAGGTGCTGACGAACAGATGATCGAGACCGATCGCGCCCAGTTCGTTGATCACCACGGCACAACGGCCCAGCGCCGGTTGTGGCAACAGACGATTGAGCAAGGTGGTCTTGCCCGAGCCGAGAAAGCCGGTCAGCAACGTCAGGGGAATCGCAGCGGATTGCATGGTGGCCTTGTCCGACACTCAGATAACCTGCAAGTCTTTTCCGACGATGATCTGCCCGTCGAAATGCTTGCGCGCATCCGCGGCCCACATCTCGTCGGTGATCGCGGGGTCGCCGCCCGGCACGAAATGGCTCAGCACCAGCGTCTTGACGCCCGCCGCCGCGGCGATTCTGCCGACCTGTTCCGTGGAGGTGTGACTCTTCATCAGGTGGTCGAGCAGCGTCGGCGCGTTGTCGACGGTCTTCATCAGCTTTTCGAGCGCGGGCAGGTACATCACTTCATGCACGAGCACATCGGCGCCTTTCGCGAACTCGGCGAGCGCCGGATAGTAGGTCGTGTCGCCGGAAAAGACCACGGTGCGGTCGCGTGTCTCGAAGCGGTAAGCGAATGCCGGCTTGATCGTGTAGTGATCGACCAGGGTCGAGGTGACGCGTACGCGGTCGTCTTCCATCACGAGGCGCGGGCCGTCGAATTCATGGATGTTGATGAGCGGCCGGAACGGCGGGCGGCCTTCTTCGCGCATTCGCACGTCGAGGTCGATCGCGTTCATGTCGACAAAGTCGTCGATCATCTTTGTCATGCGCGGCGGCCCGTACAGATTGACGGGCGTGCGCAGGCCGGTGGCCCAGGCGAGGAACACGAGGTTGCCGAGGTCGGCGTTGTGATCCGAATGATGGTGCGTCAGGAAGATGTCACGGATGCCCGGCAGCTTGATGCCGGCCTTGGTCAACTGCAGCGCGACGCCGTTGCCGCAATCGACCACGTACGGCTGACCGTCGACCACCAGCACGTTTGCCGGCGCCGCGCGCAGGTCGGACGGCGTCGGGCCTCCCTTGGTGCCGAGCAGGATCAGCTGCGTGCCCTTTGCCGAATGACCCGCTGCGGGCGCCGTGCTTGCGGCGTTGGCCGGTGACTGCGCCTGGGCGTCCTGCATCCACGGCAGCGCCGCGGTGGTGCCTGCTGTAACGGCGATACGCATGAAATCACGACGGGAGCGGCCGAACGGCTGATCATTCATGGGGCTGTGTCTCCTGAGATTGTTGATGGGGTGTGCCCGATTCTAGCGCCGGGATTGCGTTTGAAGATAGCTACCCAGAAAGTCGACGAATGTCCTGAGCTTCACCGAGAGCTGGTTCCGCTCCAGATAGATCGCGTGGATATCGGCGTCCGGCAGCGCCCAATCGTCCAGCAAGGACACGAGTTCTCCGCGCGCGAGATATCCATCGATCTCCCACTGGGAGCGCACGACAATGCCGCGCCCTTCAAGTGCCCAGTGAAGCACCGTGCCACCGTCATTGCTCGATAACGAGCCGTCGACCTTGACCGTTTCCGCACGCTTGCCGCGCGAGAAGTGCCATGTGCCGTACGCCGAGTCGTTCTCGCGCAGCACGATGCACGCATGACGAGTCAGATCGTGCGGCACGGATGGCTTGCCATGCCGCGCGAGATAAGCCGGCGAAGCGCACACGATGCGCCGGTTCTTCAGCAGCAAACGCGCATTGATGCGCGCGTCGGGCACCTCGCCGAAGCGGATGCCGACATCGAAGCCTTCTTCCTGCAGGCTCATTGGCCGGTCGGTCAAATGCAGCTGGATTTTCATCGCGGGAAAGCGCGCGACGAAATCCGATACCGCCGGGGCAATGCGCGCCCGCCCAAACCCGAACGACGCATTCACGCGCAGCAGGCCAGTCGGTTCGGCCCGGCTGCGCGTCACGAGTTGTTCCAGTTCCGACAGTTCGTCGAGGATGCGCGAGCCGTTCGAGAGGTAGAGCTCGCCCTCCGGCGTGAGGGAGAGACGCCGCGTCGTGCGGTTCATCAGCCGCACGCCGAGACGCCGCTCCAGTTGCGCGAGCCGCTTGCTGACGGCGGGCGGCGTGACACCGAGCTCGCGCGCCGCGGCGGCAAGATTGCGATGCCGCGCCACTAGCGTGAACAGGTTCAGGTCTGAGAAGCCGTCCATTACGTCACTCCTTCACGTCGCTTAATTCATTCCTAAAAGTTACGACCGGATTGCTTTTGAGGAAACCCAATCGATTAAGTCATCAATTAGACTTCAAGCAACGTCGGGAGGCAACTATGTTTGAAGGTTTCACGAATGCGTCGGCACACGTCGACGGCGTCAGGATTCACGCGGTGAAGGGCGGGAGCGGCCCCGCGCTTTTGCTGTTGCACGGCCATCCGCAAACGCACGCGATCTGGCACAAGGTCGCGCCCGCACTGGCCGAACACTTCACCGTGATTGCCGCCGATCTGCGCGGCTACGGCGACAGCAGCAAGCCGCAGGGCGCCGCCGACCATTCCAGCTACTCGAAGCGCCGCATGGCGCTCGACCAGGTCGAACTCATGCGCAGCCTTGGCTTCGCATCGTTCGCGGTGATCGGCCACGACCGGGGCGGGCGCGTCGCCGCACGCTTGGCGCTCGATCACCCGGACGTCGTGACGCGCCTCGTTACGCTCGACGTCGCGCCGACCCTCGCGATGTATGAGAAAACCTCGTTCCAATTTGCACGCGCCTACTGGCACTGGTTCATGCTGATACGACCCGCGCCGTTCCCGGAAACGCTGATCCGCGCGGATCCGGACCTGTACCTCAAGCAGACGATGGGCGCGCGCAGCGCAGGTCTTGCGCCGTTCACCGCAGCGGCTTACGCGGAGTATCTGCGCTGTCTGTCCGACCCCGGCACCGCGCACGGCATCTGTGAGGACTACCGCGCGAGCGCGACGATCGATCTCGAGCACGACCGCGCAACGCTGAATGCGCAACAGCAGATCGGCTGCCCGTTCATGGCGTTGTGGGGCGCAGACGGCGTCATCGAGGAATGCTTCGAGCCGCTCGCCGAATGGCGCCGCTATGCGCCACACGTGCAAGGCGAAGCACTGCCGTGTGGCCACTACATCGCCGAAGAAGCCCCCCAGCTTCTGCTGGAGCGCGTGCTGCCCTTCCTCACAGCGCGAGCCGTCACGGCCTGAGCACGCTGGCTCGCAATCGGGCGCAACTGGACTTAACCGGCCTCAGGATGAACGTCATGTCGAAACGAACCCTCTATCAGAAGCTCGTCGATTCGCACCTCGTGTCGCGAATCGACGAACAGAACGTGCTGCTGTACGTCGATCTCCATCTGATGAACGAGTACACCAGTCCACAAGCCTTCAGCGCGCTCGACGCGCGCGGGCGGACGGTACGCCGGCCGCGTCAGCAGATGGCTGTCGTGAGCCATATCATTCCTACGCACGCCGAGTCGCCGCGTGTGATTCGCGACGCCGCGTCGTTGCTGCAGGCACAAAACCTTGCACGCAACTGCGAGCGCGCGGGCATCCGGCTGTTCGCTGCGAACGACCCGCTGCAGGGCATCGAGCACATCGTCGCGCCGGAACTCGGACTGATCCGACCGGGCATGGTCGTGCTGTGCGGCGACAGCCACACCACGACGTATGGCGCGCTCGGCGCGCTGGGCTTCGGTATCGGCACCTCGGAAGTCGAGCATGTGCTGGCGACGCAAACGCTCGTCTACCGGGTGGCGCTGACCATGCGCATCACGATCGACGGCGCGCTGCCGTACGGCACGTCGTCGAAGGATCTGGTCATCTGGCTCATCAGCCGTATCGGCGCCCAGGGCGCGCGTGGCTATGCGGTCGAGTTCGGCGGGTCGACCATTGCGTCGCTTTCCGCCGAGGCGCGCATGACCTTATGCAACATGACCGTCGAAGCGGGCGCGCGCGCCGCGCTGATCGCGCCCGACCAGACGAGCTTCGACTACGTGCGCGCCCATGCGCCCTCGCTCGACGAAGCGCGCTGGCAGGACGCACTCGACGACTGGCGCGACCTGTACTCCGACGCCGATGCCAGTTTCGACGCCGAGTACAGTTTCGACGCGCACGACATCGCACCGTTCGTCACCTGGGGAACGAGTCCCGACCAGGCCGTCGCGATCGATCAGCCCATTCCCGGCGAATCCATGCAATCGACACCCGAAGCCGCGGCATCGCTGCGCCGCGCGCTCGATTACATGGGGCTGTCCGCGCATCAGCCGCTGGCGGGCATGCGCATCGACCGCGTGTTCATCGGCTCGTGCACCAACGGGCGTATCGAGGATTTGCGCACGGTCGCCACCCTCGTGCGAGGCAAGCATGTCGCTAGCGGCGTGCGCGCCATGGTGGTGCCGGGTTCGGGAAGCGTGCGCCGCGTCGCCGAACAGGAGGGCATCGCGCAGACGCTGATCGACGCGGGTTTCGAATGGCGGGAGCCGGGTTGCTCGATGTGCCTCGCGATGAACGACGACGTGCTCGAAGCCGGTGAACGCTGCGCTTCGACGACGAACCGCAATTTCGAAGGCCGCCAGGGGCGCGGCGGCCGCACGCATCTGATGAGTCCGGCGATGGCGGCTGCGGCTGCACTGACCGGCTGCATCACCGACGTCCGCACTCTGGAGGCACAAACACCATGACGCGACTGATGAGTATCGAAGGCAGCGCTGTGCCGCTGCCGATCGACAACCTCGATACCGACCAGATCATGCCCAAGCAGTTTCTGCGCATTATCGACAAGGCCGGTCTTGCGGATGGACTGCTCTACGACCTGCGTTTCGACGAACACGGTGCGCCGCGCGCCGACTGCGTGCTTAACCAGCCCGGCTACGCGAATGCGCGCATCCTGATTGGCGGCGCCAACTTCGGCTGCGGATCGAGTCGCGAACATGCGGTGTGGGGCTTGCAGCAGTATGGCTTTCAGGTCGTGATCGCGCCGAGCTTCGCGGAGATTTTCTATTCGAACGCGATGAACAACAGGCTGCTGCTCGTGCAACTGGAGCGCGCGGTGATCGACACGCTGTTACGCGACGCGATCGAGGCGCCTGGCACTGAGCTCTCGATCGATCTGGAGCGGCAGACGGTGACGTCCGCATCGGGACAGCAGTTCGCGTATCCCATCGGTGCGCGGCACAAACGCATGGTGATCGAAGGTATGGACACCGTCGATCTCACCCTGGCTTGCGTTGCCGACATCGAAGCGTTCGAACGCGAGCACTTCGCGCGACATCCCTGGGCACAGGTGATATGACCGCCAGGCCGTCGCGCTGTCATGCGAAGCGCGTCGGCTGCCCCTGATTCCATCTGATATTCCGATTCCCTTCCGAAAAGAGAAGGGAGCGGACTCGCTTTGCCCCGAAAAAAACGGAGGAGACTAATGAACCACCCCCACACTCACTATCGTTCGCTGCCCCCCAAGGGGGCCGATGCCTCCCTTGGGGCGGCCCTGCGGGAGGCATCATGAACCACCCCCACGCCCACTATCGTTCGCGGGAGGCATCATGAGCCACCGCAAACCTTTCTACACCATTCTGTACGTACAGGTGCTGTTCGCCATCGCCGCGGGCGTGGTGCTCGGTCACTTTGCGCCGCACGCAGCAATCGCGTTCAAACCGCTCGGCGATCTGTTCATCAAACTCGTGCGCATGATTATCGGCCCGGTGATCTTCTGCACCGTCGTCACCGGTATCGCGGGGATGCAGGACATGAAGAAGGTTGGGCGCGTCGGCGGCAAGGCGCTGCTGTATTTCGAAGTCGCGTCGACGTTCGCACTGGCGATCGGCTTACTCGCCGCACGAGTGCTCGCGCCCGGCAAGGGATTCAATGTCGATCCGGCGACGCTCGACGCCAGCGCCGTGGCCAGCTATGCGCAGCAGGCTACGCATGGTGACGGCATCGTCGGTTTCATCATGCACGTGGTGCCCGAAACCTTCCTCGGCGCACTCGTGCAAGGCGACATCCTGCCCGTGCTGCTCATCGCGATGCTGTTCGGTACCGCGCTCGCGCTGATGGGCGAGACGGCCGCGCCCGTGACGGGGCTGATCGAGTCCCTGTCGAAGGCGTTCTTCCGCATTGTGCGCATGATCACGAGTCTCGCGCCCATCGGCGCGTTCGGCGCGATGGCGTTCACGATCGGCCGCTACGGCATCGCGTCGCTGCTGCCGATGCTCAAGCTGATCGGTACGTTCTATCTGACCTCGTTCCTGTTCGTCGCGATCGTGCTCGGGCTCATCGCGCGACTGTGCGGCTTCAGCCTCTGGCGCTTTCTCGCCTATATCCGCGATGAACTGCTGATCGTGCTTGGCACGTCGACCTCGGAGGCCGCGTTGCCGCAACTGATGGACAAACTCGAACGGCTGGGCTGTCCGCGCGGCATTGTCGGGCTCGTTGTACCGACGGGCTACTCGTTCAATCTCGACGGCACCAACATCTACATGACGCTAGCCGTGTTGTTCCTCGCGCAGGCCACCAATACGCATCTCACGATCGCACAGGAAATCACGTTGTTGCTGGTGACGATGCTGACGTCGAAAGGCTCGACCGGCGTGACGGGCGCGGGCTTCATCACGCTGGCCGCGAGCCTCTCCGCGGTTCCGACCGTGCCCGTTAGCGCGATGGTGCTGATCCTCGGCATCGACCGCTTCATGTCCGAGTGCCGGGCGCTCACCAACATCGTCGGCAACGGCGTGGCGACGATCGTCGTGTCGGCCTGGGAAGGCAGTCTTGATCGCGAGAAGCTTGCAATTGAGTTGAATGCCGCCCAGGAGGGGCCCACGATCATCGACGCGGAATCCATTCAGGAGTGAAGAGGATGAGCTCGTTTCCAGCCGCTTCAATTACCGTCCCATAGCGGGGCGAGTCCGGGGGGATCGACAATGCGGCTGCCTGTCTAGATTTGCGCGGTGTCGATATGACGGAAACCGGCATGAAGGGCCGCGGGAATCATTCGATAGATCTCGGCGGCACTCATTCCGTAAGTGCCGAACCCGATCGCCGGAATGGCTGCGTGACCAACCTGGACGTTGTGCATGAGAGTTTCCCGATAGCGTGTTCGTATCGTGCCGAAGCCGTTTTGCGAAATCATCCAATGCGGCCACGGCGGCGCAGCTGTGCCCCAATCTCCACGATCCGGGCTTCCCCTGCACGCAACGCTTCTGCTGACGTATGTACCGAGTAATAGCCAAGCACGAGATCGTGCGGATGGGCAACCGCGGAACCAAGGACGAATTCCGAATCTTCTTCGGCTGTGAACGCCAGAACGTTTTCGGATTCGTCAAACACGACCAGCTCGTTGGCGATCGATTCACCGGCGATGCGCAGCACGCCGCGTTGAATGCCGAGCCAGGCGACGTTGTGGCCGGCCGGCGGCGTGTACTGCCACTGCTCGCCAGCCGAAAGCCGCACGAGCAGATAGTTGATGCCTGCGGGTGACGGAACCGGGCTAGCGGCGTTTTCATAACGGCCCAGGATAATACGGGCTGGACCGGTCTGAGGGACTTCGCTCACAGACAAATACTGGCTAAAGGCTGCGCCCAGTTCGAGCTCAGGCGGCAACGCGACCCACAGCTGATAGCCGCGCACCGGCCCATCGCCTCTGGCCTGACCGTCATGCCACACACCTTTACCCGCATTCATCCACTCGACGCTGCCGGCCGGCATGATGCCAGAGGCACCCGTCGTGTCTTCGTAGTCGACCTCACCTTCCAGCAGCACGGTTGTCGTGGCGAGCCCGGAATGAGGATGCATGGAAAAGCGCATGCCGGCTTCCACCGTGCTGTCGAAATAGTCGAGAAAGACAAAAGGTTTCAGCACCTCTCCAAGGTCGGACGGGCTGACGAGACGTTTCACAGGGCCGTGTTGCCGACCCGCGGTCCGCGTGACGATTGCTCTCCCGGCCCGCCGTGGCGCAGAGGGTGGGGCACTAGCTGGCATATCGGGCAATGCGCCATCTTCTGCGTAGCGTTGCGATGGGGCGCTCGACGGGATTGTTTCGAAAGACATGGTGTTGACTCCCACTGATACAGCGACAACAGAGAAACATCAGAACGAGATGATCGCCTGCCGTATCGGGCAAGCAATCACCTCGACGAGTCCATCGTTTAGCCCGCCTTCAGGGGCGAAACACGCAAAGCGACCCGACCCGAAAGTGCGTCCAGGCTGAAAGCGCCGGCACCGAACCAGGTGATTTGCAGGAGGCCGCCAGCCATCATCACGTTCTTGAGGAAGTGAATCATCTGGTTTTGATCGGCGAAGTTGTGGTGGAAGAACATTGCCGTGACCACACAGAACACCGCCATGCCCAGCGACACGGCGCGAGCCCGGTAGCCCGAGATCAGCAGCAGACCACCACCCAACTCGGTCAGTACGGCAAGAACGAACGCAAGTGGCGGAACGGGCAGCCCCATGGCCGCGATGTAGCCAACCGTCGCTCCATATGCTGCGAGCTTGCCCAGCCCGCTCATGACAAACGGCGCACCAATCAGAATGCGGCCCAACAACGGAAGAAATTTAAAACGTTCCATGACAATCTCCAGAAATGAAATTACGGAGGTGGATGACAAGAAAGGGAGTTAGCCGGCGTCCACCATCACCAGCTCGGAATCTTCAAGAGCGGAAATCTGCATTGCAGCGAGCTTCGTAATTGCGACGCCGTCCAGCGGCCCAACCGGCTCGCCGTTCACTTCGATGCGTCCTGAGGCCACGACGAGGTAGGTGTGGCGCGCCGAATCCAGCTCGTGTCGAACGCTTTCGCCGGCCTTCAGCATTGCGCCCAGTACACGCGCATTGGCACGAATAGGAAGCGCACCTTCATCGCCGTCGAACCCACTCGCAAGGACGACGAAACGCCCGGAGCGGTCGCTTTTCGGAAACGGCTTGGTACCCCATGCGGGTTCACCGCCAGCTTTGCGCGGCAGGAGCCAGATCTGGTAAAGCTTGAGCGGCACTTCTCCGCGGTTGAATTCGGCGTGGCGGATGCCCGTGCCGGCGCTCATGACCTGGACGTCGCCCGTGTGGATCGTTCCTTCGGATCCCAAAGTGTCCCGGTGTCCGAGCAGGCCCTGGCGTACATAGGTGATGATTTCCATGTCACGGTGACCGTGCATGGGGAAACCGCTGCCAATGGCGATCTCGTCGTCGTTCCAGACGATCAGGGGGCCCAATGCGGCGTGCGCGGGATTGCCGTCGGCGCTGACCGCGAAATGGTGTTTCGCGCGCAGCCAGCCAAGATTTCCCTTATCCAATGATTCCCAACGCCTGTGTGTGAGCATCTCCGCCTCCGTTTTCCGTCATCGCGAATGCGACGCTGGTTGCCTGTGTCACCTGCCGGATTCGGCACTGGTACAAGCCATGAGACGAATGCTATATTTGCAACGAAGGCGCGCATAGATGCTGGATTGGAACGCATCATTGCTCTGAATAGAACAATCGGAAGGAGTGGAGGGCTGTCCATGAACGCAATCACGGATCTCAACGATCTTCGGCTCTTCTCGGAAGTGGTCGAACATGGAAGCTACACGGCGGCCGCACGCAGCCTCGGCCTGCAGACCTCGAAACTCAGCCGGCGCATTCGTGCCCTGGAAGAAGAACTTGGCGTCCGCCTGCTTAATCGCACGAGCCGGAGCCTGTCGCTGACGGAAACCGGGCGGCAGTTCCACCAGCATTGCCTCGCCATGGTGGCCGAAGCACAGGCCGCCAAAGATATCGTGGACCGCACGCGCGCGAGGCCGCAGGGCACCGTCCGCATTGCCTGCCCCGTGGCCTTGCTGGAGTCCGGCATCTCCAGGATCATCGCGCGCTACATCGAGAACAACCCCGATGTTCAGGTCCTGCTGGATGCAACCAACCGGCGCGTGGATGTCGTCGAGGAAGGCTTGGACTTTGCCATCCGGGTCAGGCTTCCGCCGCTGGAGAACACCGATCTCGCCGTCCGCCAGCTGGGTTTGTCGATCCACATTCTGGTTGCCAGTCCCGAACTGGCGGCGCGCCATCCGGCGCCCAACTCGATCGAATCCGTGAAAGGATGGCCCACGCTTTCCATGGCGAGCAGCAGCGAGCGATTTGTCTGGAATCTGGTCGACGCCGAAGGGAGCGTGACCTCATGGGCGCATCGGCCGCGCCTCGCAACCGACGACCTGGCCAGCCTTCGGGTCGCGGCGCTATCAGGCGTCGGCGTGGCCTTGCTGCCGAGAGAACTGGTCGAAGCCGATATTCAGGCTGGCCGGCTGCAGCATCTGCTGCCGGAGCTGACAACTACGCCGGGCCTGGTACATGCGATTTTCCCCACGCGGCGCGGCATGGTTCCGGCGGTGCGTCACCTGCTCGATGCACTCGTGACGGGATGCGAAGATCAAAACTGGCAGCGCTAGCGCGGCCGGTTGTTCTTCGTTTTTCAAAGCCTGGCGTGCCGGTCGAGCATGCGCGCCAGACGCAGGATATCGGCAACACCGAAGTCGTCGTGAATAAACGCGCCACGGGTGCGATCGCTGCCGACCTCGCGAATGGTCTCGACAGCGCGCAAGCGTTCCCGCAGCAGGGCCTCGAGGGCGTCGACCAGCAAGGCCCGGTCGCGGGCGCAGAGTTCGTCATGGTTCTCTACGGGGCGTGATGTCTTCCCGCGAATCTGTGTCGGCATATTCATCTGAACGCTGCTCCCGGGCGGCCCGCGGTGGACTAATACCCTGCTGTCGCCTTCAACTCCAGGTAGTCGCTCAACCCGAACTCCGCATGCTCCCGGCCATTGCCCGACTGTTTGTAGCCGCCGAAAGGCGCCCCGGCATCCCATGGCGCCTCGTTGATGTAGACGTTCCCCACGCGCAGCCGCGCGGCAACGCGGCGGGCCTTATCCGTGTCAGCGGTCTGCACGTAGCCGGCCAGTCCATAGATGCTGTCGTTGGCGATGCGGATCGCGTCTTCTTCGTCGCTGAAGCCGATGATGGACAGCACCGGGCCGAAGATTTCCTCGCGTGCGATACGCATGTCCGGCAGCACGTCGGCGAACACGGTGGGACGCACGAAATAGCCTTGCTGCAGACCAGCAGGACGGCCCGGTCCGCCTGCGACCAGCGTGGCGCCCTCCTTGATGCCGCTTTCAATCAACCCTTGAATATGCTGATATTGGCGCGCGTTGACCACGGGTCCCAGCTCCGTGTCCGGCTGCCCCGGCGCGCCGGTACGGATCGCTTCGGCTTCGCGGGCGGCTATCCGCGCCGCGTGCTGCATCATGTCTTTGGGGACGAGCATGCGGGTCGGGGCGCTGCACGACTGGCCGCAGTTCAGGTAGCTTGCCCGCACGCCATGCGCGACAGCGCGCTCGAAATCGGCGTCCGCGAAAATGATGTTGGCCGATTTGCCGCCGAGCTCCTGATGCACGCGCTTTACCGTATCGGCCGCCGCTATCGCCACGGCCACGCCCGCGCGCGTTGAACCTGTGATCGACACCATGTCGACGTCCGGATGTCTCGCGAGCGCATCGCCGACGATCGCACCGTCGCCGTGCAGCACATTGAAGACGCCGGGCGGGAAGCCCGCCTCGTGCACCATCTGCGTAAAGCGCAGTGCGCTGAGCGGCGAAAACTCACTGGGTTTGACAACCATCGTGCAGCCCGCCGCGAGCGCCGGCGCGACCTTGACGACCAACTGATTCATTGGCCAGTTCCACGGCGTGATGAGCGCGCAGACCCCGATCGGCTCGCGGCTCAACAAGGTATCGCCGCGTTGTTCGTTGAACGCGAATTCGTCGAGCACGCGGATCGCCGTTTCCAGATGCGCGCGGCCAAGTGCGATCTGCGCGTTGCGGGAGAAGCTGCTGGCGACGCCCATTTCAGCGGTCATCAGTTCGGCCATTTCGTCGGATGCCGCGTTGTACAGATCGAGCAGGCGGCTCAGCAGGCGCTTGCGTTCGTCGCGCGAAGTCGCGGCCCAGTTGCCGAACGCTCCCCTGGCCGCGGCGACCGCGCGCCCGGCGTCTTCAGCGTTACCCATTGCCAGGCTGCCAATCGGCTGCTCCGTGGCGGGATCGATCAGCTGAAACCGGTCGTCCCCTAACGGGGCAACCCACTCGCCGTTGATATAGAAACTGTCTGTCCTGTTCATGTGACGCCTCCAGGTTCGAGACGCGCGACGCTCGGGCCGCGCGCCGAACGCTCAGTGAAAATAGATGCCGCCGCAGACGTTGAGCGCCTGGCCGGTGACGAATGCCGACTGCTCGGAGGCGAAAAAGCACACCGGCCCGACGATGTCTTCGGGCGTGCCGAGACGTTTCAACGCAGCGACTTCTTCCCAGTGCCTGACGGCTTCGTCGCTGCCCAGGTTGTTGCGGCCCATCTCGGTCAGGATGATCCCCGGACAGATTGCATTCACGGTGACGCCGTCCATGCCGGCCTCCTGCGCGAGCACGCGGGTCAGCGTAATGACGGCCGATTTGGTGGCCGCGTAATGGCCCTGGTTGGCCACGCCCTGGCGGCCGGCGATCGAAGCGATGTTGATCACGCGTCCGGATTTGCGCGCGCGCATATGCGGCACCACCGCCTGGCACATCAGCAGCACGCCTTTTACGTTGACGTCGAAATGAGCGTCCCAGGTCGCTTCGTCGAGGTCCTGAAGCAGGGACAGTTTGAGGATGCCGGCGTTATTCACGAGCACGTCAATGCGGCCCGCGTCGCGCAATGCGGCTTGCACCGTGGCGTCGACCTCGTCTTTTTTGCTGACGTCGGCAAAGTACGTATATGCCTTGCGATCGAGACCGGTAATCAGGCTGGCGGTCTTGCGCAGATCGGCCTCCTGACGTGCGAGGTCGGTGATCACGACGTCGTAGCCGGCCTGCGCCAGACCAACGGCGACGGCCTGGCCAATTCCACGGCTTGCCCCGGTGACAAATGCGACACGGCGTTCCTGGGTATTTTGCATGTGATGTCTCTATCGATCAGAGTTGGTGAGTTGCCATTGGCGTGTCATGACGCACGGGCAGCGACGTCATGGCCGCCATGGTGTCGTCGAACGATTTGAGCTTGCCTTGCGAGCCGAGTCCCATCGCAACCTTGGCCGCGACAGCCGAGGCGAACCTTGCGCATTCTTCGAGCGACCACCCTTTGATGAGTCCAACGATGATCCCCGCAGTAAAGCTGTCGCCGCACCCCGTCGTATCGGAGACGGGCACCTCGAACGCCGGCAGATGGAACACGCGTCCGTGTTCGGACGCGACGTAGACGCCATGCGCGCCCAAGGTCAGGATGCAGTTCTTGACGCCGCGCGAGAGGAAGAAATCGGCGACCGCCGGCACGCTGGTCGTGCCGGCCATTTCAGAGGCTTCGTCGATACTCGGCACAAAATAGTCGAGGTAGGGCAGGCACGGTTCGACGAGCGCGATCGTCTCCGGATTCGCCTGAATCAGATCGAACGTGGTAATCCGCCCCAGTTCCTTCGCACGACGTAGTAACGCGACGGTCGGCTCGCCGTCGAACGCCTTCAGCAGGCCGGTGCCGCCCACATGAATGATGCGTGCGTCGAGCGCGGCGTCGAGATCGCCTGGCGCGACTTCGAACACGGTCGCGCTGCCGGGTACGTGAAGGGCGGGCCGCTCGCCATTGGGCCGCACCGGCAGAATCGTCGCGGACGTTTGCACCGCCGACGTGCGTTTGACGAGCGAGCATTCGACGCCGTAGTTCTGCATCTTCGACACGAGGAAGCCCCCCATGTCGTCGTCGCCGACGGTGGTCACGGAGCGTGTCTTGACGCCGAGTATCGCGCACGCAACCGCCGTGGCGCCGGCCGTACCGGCCACCGTCATGCAGATTTCGTCGATGAACGCCGCGCGGCCGCCAGGTGGAATCGCGGTGACAGGGCGGCCGAGCACGTCGAGGACGTGAAAGCCGATTGAACTGACATCGAAAGTGGTCACTGTCTATCCTCTTATATTTAGTGTGAGCGGCGACGCATCGCGAAACTGGCCGCGAGCACGACGAAAACCAGAATGCCGATTCCAACCTGCTGCCAGTAGAAGTTCCATCCCACCAGCAGCAAGCCGTTTTTCATGGCGGCGAGCATCAGGACACCGAGCAGGGTGCCGATCACGCTCGGGCGGCGCTCCTGGCTCAGCGTGGTGCCTATGAATGTCGCGCCGATTGCGTCGAGCAGGAACGCGTTGCCGGACAGCGGCACATACGATTTGACGGTGGCTGACAGCAGGATGCCGGTGATGCCCGCGAGCAGCGCACAGGCCACGTAGACCCACGAGAGCTGACGGGCGACGCGGATACCCGAATACCGCGCCACGCCAGGTTGCACACCGAGCGCGACGATCTGCCGTCCGAACACCGAGCGGTGCAGAACGAGAAAGACGACGATTGCGCAGACGAGCAGCACCCAGACCGGCGTCGGTACATGCAGCAACGCCGTCCGCGCGATCTGATCGAACTGGCGCGCGGGTTCGCCGGTGATCAGGTAGATCGGCTGACCGCCCGCCGTGGCGAGCTGTTGTGTGCTCTGGCCGATGAACAGCATGCCGAGCGTCGCGAGAAACGGGCTGATCTTGAAACGCGTGATCAGCACCGCATTGATCAGACCGACAACCGCCGCCGCGCCCAGGGCCGCTGCGACTCCGACGGCGCTGCCGTAGCCTGCCGCGAGCAGCATCACGAACACCATGCTCGCCAGATCCACGGCAACGCCGACCGACAGGTCGATGCCGCCGGACGACACAACAAGCGTCAGGCCGAGCGCGACGATCGCAAGCAGCACGACATTGTTCACGAGCACGTTGAACAGATTCGCCGGGTCGAGGAACGTCGGCGTGACAATCGAAAATACGATGCAGATCGCGATGAACACGAATAGCAGCGCGTAATTGCCGAGCAGGCTGCGCACCTGCTGCGCGTGGCGGGACGGGGTGTCCGCCGGGGTAGGCGTTGTGCTCATTGGCCGCTCTCCGGTTTGCGGGCGAAAGATGTCGTGGCGACTACCAGCAGGATCAACGCGCCCTGAACCCCGTTGACCCAGTAGCTTGAAACGTTGAGCAGCTGGAAGCCGTTCGCGAGGCAGCCGATGAACAGCACGCTCAGGATCGTGCCGCCGATGGTCGGCACGAAGCGGCGCGAGAACACGGTGCCGAGCAGCGCGGCGGCCAGCACGCTCAGCAGCATGTCGCCTGATCCGGGGGTGCTCGAACTCAGCCGCGAGACCATGAGCACGCTGGCGATCGCCGCGCTCAGGCCACTGAACAGGTACGAGAACATCACGTAGCGCGATACGCCGATACCCGCGGCACGTGCCGCCTCCGGATGCCCGCCCACTGCGTAGAGGCGCAAGCCGAAGCTCGTAAAGTGGACCAGCGCGATCATGAACAGCGAGACGGCGATGAGAACCCACGCCAGCGCGGAAATGCCGAATAGCGACCATGTGCTCATTGCCGTGATGAGCGGCGACGTGACGCTCAGCACGGTGTTCTGCGTGACCGTCAGTTCGACACCCGCCGCGATGTTCATGACCGCGAGCGTGGCGAGTAAGGGCAGGATGCCGAGCCATACCACCGCCACGGCATTGAGCGCGCCGATCGCGAGGCCTACCGCAATGACCGCGAGCACGGCGGTGCCGTCCGAATAACCGAGCGTCAGGAGCTTGGCGAACACGGCCGCGCAAACCCCCATGTTCGCGGCGATGGAGAGGTCGATGCCGCCTTCGGTCACGTTCGAACCGCCCGCAATGATGACGACCGACATGCCGAACGCCATCACACCGAGAATTGCGGACTGCTCGACGATGTTGATCAGGTTGCCGGGCATCAGAAATCCCGGCGCGAGTACGGCGAAGTAGAGCAGGATCAGGGCGAACGTCGCGACCGCGCCGATGCGGATCGCGAACGCGCCGATCGAGCGGCGGCGAGCGCGGCTCGGCGTTGCCATGCTGGCGTCGCTGGCGTTGGTACTGGTGGTGACCGGATCGCGCACGAGAGGACGGTGAATGGCGCTCATACGGTGGCTCCTTCGCTAAGCTGAGCGCCCGACGATGCCGCCAGCAGATGATCGCTATCGAGCCGCGCGCCACTGTATTCACCGACGAGCGCGCCGCGATACACCACCAGCACGCGGTCGCAGAAATCGGAGAGCTCGAGCAGATCGGATGACAGCATCAGGATGGCCGCGCCTTCCCCGGCGAGCCGGTTCAGCAGCGTGTAGATCTCGACTTTCGCGGCGACATCCACGGCGACGGTGGGCTCGTCCAGCACATATACCTTGGACTGGCAGCTCAGCCACTTGGCGATCGCAACCTTCTGCTGGTTGCCGCCCGAGAGGTTGCGCACCAGCGCTTCGCCGCCCGGCGTTTTGATCGACAGCTCGCGGATCAGATCCGCGACGATGGAGCGCTCGCTGCCACGCCGCATGAAACCGAACTGGCTGTAGCGGCCGAGGCTGGCGAGACTGACGTTCTCCCGTACCGAAAGACCGAGCGCGACGCCGTGCGCGCGGCGGTCCTCCGGCAGCATGGCGATGCCGTGGCTCACGGCCTGCATCGGCGAGGCGAGCGTGACCGGTTTGCCCGCCACGCTGATCGTGCCGCTATCCGGTTGCTTCAGGCCGAACAGGCACTGCACGATGTCTTTCGCGCCGGAGCCGAGCAGACCGGTCAGGCCCACGATCTCGCCGCGCCGCACGTTCAGGCTGATGCCGGAAAAGCTGCCTTCGCGCGTGAGGTTCGCGACCTCGAGCATGGGTGCGCCAATCTCGCACTCGCGCGGCGGGAACATTTCGCCGACGTCCCGGGCGATCATCATCGAGATGATGTCGTCCATCGGGGTCTGTTTGGGCGAGACGACGCCGACGTCCGTGCCGTTGCGCATCACGGTGACGGTATCGCACAGCGATTCGATTTCCTGCATGTAGTGCGAGATGAAAATCACCGCGATGCCGTCATCGCGCAATCGGCGCAACACGGTGAAGAGACTGTCCACTTCGCGCTTGACGAGCGCGGCCGTGGGTTCGTCGAGCACCAGCACGCGGGCTTGCTGAGCGAGTGCGCGGGTGATCTGAACGATCTTTTGCTGGGCCGTGGTCAGATCCTGCACGAGCAGGCCCGAATCGAGTTCCAGATCGAAGTACGTCTTCAGCAGTTCGGCGGCGCGGCGGTCCATCGCACGCCGGCTGATGAAGATGCCCGAGCGTGGCTCATGGCACAGGAAAACGGCCTCGCCAATGGTGGCCGTGGGCACCAGCAAGCGGTCCTGGTGGATGAAGTGGACCCCGAGCCGTTCGACACTTGCCGGGCTCAGGCGGCCGACCGGCTCGCCCATGATCTCGATACTGCCGCTGTCCGGCGTGACGATGCCGGCCAGTACCTTGATGATCGTCGACTTGCCGGCGCCGTTCTGGCCCACCAAACCGTGAACCGTTCCGCACGCCACTTCGAGATTCGCGTCGTCGAGCGCCTGCACGGCGCCGAACCGTTTCCCGATGTTTTTCATTGAAATGGCAATGCGCTGTTCGCCTGTGCGCATACTTCCTCCTTAAATCGCGTGGCCGCGAGGGCGGCGCCGGACATCGCAGATGCGTTTGCGCCATACAGCGGCGCGCATGAGATGACAGAGGTCCGGCGCGGCTTCTCGCGCTTACTTCGCGCCGACCTTGGCGGCGTCGTCGAGCAGCGGCTTGGACGTCGTTGCTGCATTCTCCTTGCTGACGAGAACGGACGGTACGAACGTGAACGGCGGCACCTTTTGCCCAGACAGGTATTTGGCGACATTCATGGCCGACGCGCGGCCGATTTCATATGGCCGTTGAGCGCCCACCGCGCCCGCCGGCGAATTCGGATCGGCAACCATCTTGATCACATCCGGGCTGCCGTCGATCGCGTAGGTGCGCACCTCGTTGCGTTTGGCCGCCTGAACCGCTTGCGTCGCACCGATCTGCGGCACGTCCCAGCAGGCCCAGATCGCGTTGATGGAGCCCTTCGCCGGATACTTGGTCAGCATGTCCGTCACGTTCGAGTACGCGCTTTGAACGGTGTTCGGAATCACGTCGCGCAATTCAGGCTCGATGATCTTCACATCGGGGTACGCGCTCAGCACATATTTCATCTGGTCATAGCGGATCTTGCAGACCGGCACGCTGTAGAAACCGTTGAACACCAGTACGTTGCCCTTGCCGCCCATATCCGAGACCATTTGCAGCGCGACCTCCGAGCCCAGCGAATAGTTGTTCGAGGTGGTGACGTTCAGCGAATAGGGCGTCGCGGTGTCGACGGTGAAGAGCGGAATGTTCGCCGCGCGGATCTTGGCGAGCCACGGATTCAGCACGCTGACATTGCCGAGAATCTCCACGATCGCATCCGGCTTCTGCGCGATCAGGGTTTGCAGTTGGGCGATCTGCGTCTGATCCTTGCGGCCGGCATCGAGTGCAATGGCCGTGCCGCCCAGGCGCTTGATTTCGTCCTGCACGCCGCGAAACGCCATCAGGTCCCAGTAGTGATCGGTGCCCGTAATGGATACGCCAATGCGCTTGCCCGCGAGCGAGGGCTCCGCGTGGGCTGCCTGAGCAAGCAGGCCGGACGCAAGAGCGAGCAGTGTCGCGAATGAAGCAATGCGCAAGGCACCGGGCGTGCGTCGTGCGGCGGCCTTAATAGTTTTCATGCCTGTCTCCTGATTGTGTGAACATGTCTTGTGGCCTGCTTAACAACGGATCGAGGCCGGGGTTTGACAGCTTCTTTCTAACGTGTGACGTTTGATTCGGCACTTTGTTTCGACAGCTAATCCTGATGGCCATAGTTCGCCATCCTCGAAATGACCCTTTCGATTTCCTGCTCCGACAGCAACGGCGGCTCGGCGATCTGCAGGCAGGTCAGATACTGGCGGGCGAGCGTTTCCACTTCGACGGCCAGCCACATCGCCTTATCCAGCGACGTGCCGGTGGCGATCATGCCGTGATGCGCGAGCAAACAGGCCTTGCGGTCCTGCAGCGCGGCAACCGCGTTGGCCGAGAGCTCGTCTGTGCCGAACGTTGCATAGGGCGCGCAACGAATGTCGCTGCCGCCTGCAACGGCGACCATATAGTGGATCGGCGGAATGCGCTGTTCGAGGATCGACAGCGACGTGCTGTACGGCGGATGCGCATGCACGACCGCGTTGACGTCGGGGCGCGCGAGCAGAATGTCCAGATGGAAACGCCATTCGCTCGAGGGCTGCCGGATGCCCTGGCATTCGCCGTCCAGGGTCATGTATACGATGTCCTCGGGCGTCATGGTTTCGTAGGGCATGCTGGTCGGCGTGATCAGCATGCCTTCGTCTTCGCGCACGCTGATGTTGCCTGACGTGCCCTGGTTGATGCCTAGTGCGTTCATGCGGCGGCACGCGTCGATGATTGCCTGGCGCTTCTGGATGTCGTTGCTGTTCATGGAGTGTGCCTGTTAGCCGGAATTACCAGGAGGTGTAGCCACCGTCCACCGGGACGATGGAACCCGTCATATACGAAGAGGCGGGAGACGCGAGAAAGACGACTGCCGAGGCCACTTCGCGCGGCTCGCCGCAGCGGGCCATTGGCGTCATGTCCATCCAGACGTCGAAGAGTTCGGGGCGCGCGCGCATGGCAAGCGTCATTTCCGTGCCGATATAGCCTGGCGCCAGCGCGTTCACGCGGACGTTGTCGCGCGCCCACTCGGTGGCCAGTGCTTTGGTCAGCATGTGAACGGCGCCCTTGCTGGTCATATAGGACGCCGCGGTTTGCGGCCGGTTGACGATCACTCCGGACATGGAGCCGAGGTTCACGATGCTGCCCGAGCGGCGCGCGACCATATGCCGGCCGAACGCACGGGAAGCCCAGAAAAGACCGTTCACATTGATGTCCATCACCTGGCGCCATTCCTCATCCGGCGTATCGAGTGCCGCGTTCAGGCGGGCGATGCCTGCGCTGTTCACCAGCACGTCGACCTGTCCGTGCTCGCTGACTACCCGATCCGCAATGCTTTGCAGCGCGGCCGGGTCGGTGACGTCGACGGTATGCGCCGACGCCGCGAGTCGTTCATCCCGCAAGGTCTGAACGGCACGCTCCAGCGCTTGTGTATCGCGATCGAGCAGGACGATGCGTGCGCCGCATTGCGCCAACGCACGGGCGGATTCGAGACCAATTCCGCTGGCTGCGCCGGTGACCACCGCGATCTGTCCGTCGAGAGCGAATCGGCTCCGGTAGCCGGAAGCGTGGTTTTCAATGCCGCCGGCCTGTCCGGCTTCAACTTGCATGCTGCTCATGATCTCCTCGTGTCGACATCGACGAAGACTTGTACCGACCGAACGGTACAGATTAGATCGACAATTCACACTTCAATGCCGGACCTGCGGTGGCAACGGGAAGCTATCGATCTACTGGATTGAGACGGGTTAAGACTGGGCGCGGAGTGCTTGTTGCGGGACCGCAGGGGACGTAGCAAAGCGGCCGCCCGCAACACGGACTCGCCCCGGATGGCGCGGCAGGGCGCCACAGCGGAAAAAGCAGCGAGGCTTGGGCATTGCGTGTCTCCATGAATCCGCGCTTATCGAATTCAGCGCTTGACGTGGTTAGTACCAGCTGGTTATAACCAGAATAATGGTCGGTGACCGGAGCAAAGTCAAGACGCTTTTTTCAGGTTTTGCAGGGCTCAGGGTTGTTCCGTATGCCGGATAATCGAAGCGAATCCATCTTGGTCAGTTATGTCAGTTACCTCTGAAAACATCGATCTCCACGACCTGTTGCGCGATGCGCACGCACTCGATCGCGACAGTCCGTTGCCGCTCTGGGTGCAGGTCAAGAACACGCTCGAGGCCGCCATCGGTCATCCGGGCATCGGCCCGAACGCACGTGTGCCGTCGGAGCAGAACCTGTGCGAATTGCTAGGCGTCTCGCGGCCGATCGTCCGGCTCGCGCTCGACGCGATGGTCAAAACCGGGCTCATCACCAAGGTGCCGAGGCAGGGCATTTACGTCACGCCACGAAAGACCGATGTCGAGTTCGCTTCGATGAACGAGAGCCTGTTCGGCGAAATCAGCCGCGGGCATCGGGTCACGACGCACGTGTTGTCCATGTCGCGCGACAAGCCGACGCAGCACGAGCGTGAGGTGCTCGCGCTGCCGCCGGGCGCTGACGTGCTGCGGCTCTACCGTCTTTACTCGGTCGACGACGTGCCGACCGCGCTGTCCTGGCTCGTACTGGCCGGACATCGCGTGCCGGGTCTCGAGGCGCTGATCGCCGACAACGTCTCCGCCTATGACGTGATGTCCGAGCGCTACGGTTTGCGCATCGATTTTTCGGAGCGCTGGTTCGAGGCGGCCGTTCCCACCGCGGAGCAGGCGGCGCTGCTGAAGCTGTCGGACGGCCAGGCGGTGGTCGCGATCGAGTCGATTGGCCGTACGGGCGACCATTTGCCGCTCGAGTACTACAAGTGTCTTTACAGCACCGCGTACAGCAGGATCCACGTGACGGCGCACGCTCGCACCGGGGCATAGCGATCCGCGTTTGCGTCGCCCGGTTCACGACGTATGCGTATGCGTCGCGAGCCGGGCGATTCGGCAGGTCGTCTTACAGGTTGTCGTAAACCCCAGCGCAAAATGTTTTGACAGGGCGATTCGCGCAACATATTGTACCGATCAGTCGGTCCATATTTGGCCAGAAAACCGTGGCGCGATCGCGGCCGTACACACCATTCAAGTCATCGCAGACATTCTTTGGAGACGTATGAACAGCGATACCGCGCCGCTCTGGCAGCCAGGGCACGACGAACTGACCGGCTCGAACCTCGCGCGCTTCGCGACAGCCTATGGTTTCGACCCTGCCGATTACGCCACGCTGCATCGCTGGTCGATCAGCGAGTTCGACGCTTTCTGGAATGCGGTTTGGGACTTCACCGGGGTGATCGGCGAACGCGGGGAGGTCGCGCTTGAACGCGCGGGCGAGAACGAGATGTTCGGCGCGCGCTGGTATCCGCAGGCGTCGCTCAATTTTGCCGAGAATCTGCTGTGTGGCGACGACACGCGTCTGGCCGTGATCGAAGCCGGCGAAGACGGCGGCTTGCGACGCGTCACGATGGGCGAACTGCGCGCGCTCGTCGCGCGGGCGCAGTCCGGGTTGAAGCGGCTGGGTGTGGCGCGTGGCGATTGCGTCGCGGGCATTTTGCCGAACAACGTCGACGCCCTGGTCGCGCTGCTCGCAACGGCTTCGCTTGGCGCAGTGTGGGCGTCCTGTTCACCGGACTTCGGCGCGCCGGGCATCATCGACCGTGCGGGTCAGGTCAATCCGAAAGTACTGATCGCCGCGCGTTCGTATGTCTATAACGGCAAGCGCTTCACACTCGACGAGAACCTCGCGCTGGTGATGAAGGGCCTCGCCGGTCTCGAGCATCTGGTGGTGACCGCCGACGAACCCGGTCCACTGGCGGCACACGGCGTGGACTGCCTGACCTGGAACGCCATGTGCGACGACACCGGCGCGACGCTCACCTTCGAACGTGTGCCGTTCGCGCATCCACTGTATGTGATGTTCACCTCGGGCACGACCGGATTGCCGAAGGGTATCGTGCACACGACGGGTGGCGTATTGCTGCAACACCGCAAGGAGCACATGCTCCATTGCGACGTGCGTCCGGGCGACGTGATGAGCTGGTACACGAATACGGCCTGGATGATGTATCACTGGGTGATTTCAGGCCTGGCGAGTCACGCGGCCGTGGTGCTGTACGACGGCGCGCCGATCGTCAAACGGGAAGATGGTCTCGACAATGGTGTGTTGTGGCGCGTGGCTGAGAAAGCCAGGGTCACGCATTTCGGCACCAGTCCGCGTTATCTTGCCTCGCTTGCCGAAGCGTACTACGAACCCGGCCGGCTGCACGACCTGAGCGCGTTGCGCAGTGTGCTGTCGGCCGGCGCGCCGGTGTCGGCGGAACAGTTCGACTGGCTTTATCGGGCGGTCAGCAACGACATGATGTTTGCGTCGATCTCGGGCGGCACGGAGATCATCGGCTGTTTCGTGCTCGGCTCGCCGCTTCACCCGGTACGGCGTGGCGAAATTGCGTGCAAGGGGCTCGGCATGGCGGTCGACGTGCTCGATGAACGCGGAGCGTCGGTAATCGGGCGCAAGGGCGATCTGGTCTGCACCGAGCCGTTCCCGAGCGCGCCGTTGACCTTCTGGGGCGACAATGGCGACGCGCGTTTCCACGCGGCTTATTACGAAGCACGCCCAGGTATCTGGACGCATGGCGATCTGGCCGAGCAGACGGCGCGTGACTCGGTGATTATCTACGGGCGCACGGATACCACGCTCAAACCCGGCGGCGTGCGGATCGGCACAGCGGAGATCTATCGGGTCGTCGAGGCGCAGCCGGAGATTCAGGACTGCATCGTGTTCGGCCGCGCGATTCCTGACGACGAAGAAGTCGTACTTTGTGTGGTGATGAAAGAAGGCCACGCAATGGACGAGGTCTTCGTCGCAAAACTGCGCAGCGAAGTACGGCAGAAGGCCTCGCCACGTCACGTACCGCGGCATGTTTATCAGGTGAGCGCCGTGCCTTATACGATCAACGGCAAGCGGGTCGAAGGGGCGGCGCGCTCGGTCGTCGCCGGTAAGCCAGTAAAGAACCTCGGTTCGCTCGCCAATCCTGATTGCCTTGGCGAGTACGCAGCGCTGCGCATCGAGGAGCACGCATGAACCGTCGATCGATGGGCGCCATCGCCGGCATCGGCGAACTGAAACCGGTGCGGCGCACGGAAGGCGCCACGACACTCGAATTCATTGCGCAAGCGGTCCGGCTCGCCGTTGCCGATGCCGGTCTGGATAAGGACGCGATCGACGGCCTGCTGGTCGGCCCGCAGGTTGGTGAAACGCCGCAGCATGTGCCGGCCACGGTTGCCGAGTATCTCGGTTTGCAGCCGCGTATGTCGAATGTGGTGGACCTGGGCGGCGCCAGCGGTGCGGGCATGGTATGGCGTGCTGCAGCCGCGATAGCTGCCGGCATGTGCGATGCCGTGGTTTGCGTGCTCGCGAATGTGCGCGAAGCGGAACCGCCGCGCTCGCCGAACCGCAATCCGATTCGTGAGTTTGATGTGCCGTTCGGCGCGTCCGGCGCCAATATTTCCTACGCGTTGCCGATGCAGCGGCACATGGCCGAATTCGGCTCTACGCCGTGGCAATTCGCACGCATTGCATCGCTTGCCCGACAGAACGCGCAGCTCAATCCCGACGCGATTTTCTACGGCCAGCCGGCTAGTCCCGAGGAAGTGCTGGCGTCGCCGGTGATCGCCAGTCCGCTGCATCTGTTTGAGATCGTCATGCCGGTGGCAGGCGGCGCGGCGGTGGTGGTTGTCAGTCCGGAACGCGCGAAATCGCTGAAGCATCCCCCCGTGCATCTGCTTGGCGCGGGCGAAAAACTCACGCATCGTGCGATCAGTCAGGCACCTTCGCTGACCTCGGGGCCGTTGAAGCCCGCGATGCAACATGCTTTGGCACGTGCCGGACTGAGCGCCGCCGAGATGAGCCTGCTGTCGTTCTACGATTGCTACACGATCATGGTCGCGCTGACGATCGAGGACGCCGGCCTCTGCGCGCCCGGACAGTTTGGCCACTGGATGGACGGGCACACGTTCGGCCACGATGGCGATTTTCCCTTGAACACGCACGGCGGCCAGCTTGGCTGCGGACAGGCCGATCTGGCGGGCGGCATGACGCATATCGTCGAGGCGGTCCGGCAACTGCGTCACGAAGCGGGCGCGAGACAGATCGCCAATGCTCAGACGGCGCTTGTCACCGGCAACGGTGCGACCGTCAGTGAAGCCACCGCACTCGTTCTGGGAGCCGACTCGTGATCGAATCCTATGAAGGCCTGATCGTTCCCGGCCCGACCACCACCCGCATCAGTGCGCCATTCTGGGCAGCGGCGCGTGAAGGCGAACTCGCGCTGCAGCAGTGCGATGCATGCGCGCGATACTTCTTTTATCCGCGTGCCTTCTGTCCGCATTGCTGGAGCGAGCGGACAACATGGCGACGCGCCAGTGGTGACGGCGTCGTCAAGAGTTTTTCGGTCATTCACCGGCCGGGGCACTTTGCGTGGACCGAGGCCGCGCCGTATGTAATCGCGCTGATCGAACTCAAGGAGGGCCCCACGATGCTGAGTCAGATGACCGGTGCGGACACCGAGGCTGTCAAGGTCGGCCAACTCGTGCAGGTGAGTTGCACGCAGGTCGGCAAGCACATCCTGCCGTTCTTCCGCTTGCAGTCAGGGGCCATTGAATCGACAGCCGGGAGCAGCCAAGCATGAGTCTCGATGCGCGACAAGCCTATCTGCTGGATGGCCGGCGCACTCCGTTCGGAAAGTATCGCGGCGCATTGGCCGCGCTCGATTCGTTGCAACTCGGGCAGCACGTGATCGGTGAAATGATCGCGCGGCATCCTGGCGCGGCGCGGCCCGATGCGGCGCTGTTCGGCGTGGTCGTGCAGGCCGGGCTCGGACAGAATCCAGCGCGCATTGCGGCGGTGCGCGCCGGCGTCGATCCGTCCACACCGGCACTCACGCTCAACAGCGTATGTCTCGCGAGTCTTGAAGCAGTGTGCGACGCAACACGGCGGATACGCGGTGGAGAAGGAAACCAGTACCTGGTGGGCGGATTCGATTCGATGTCACACGCCGCGCGGCTGGCGCCGGGTGAATTCGATCCACCGGACGCGCCGCTGCGCAGTGCCTTGCAAAACGATGGCCTGAGTTGCGCGATCTCCGGTCTTTCAATGGGCGACTTGTCGGAACAGTGCAACCGCGCGCTCGGTATTGGCCGGCAGGAGCAGGATGAATGGGCCATGCTGTCACAGCAGCGCGCGGCAAGGAGCGTTGCGTTTCGCGAGGAAAACGAACTCGTGCCGATAGTGTGCGATGGCGTGCGTGTGTCGTCGGATCAAGGCATTCGCGGCGATGCTTCCTTAGCCGCGATTGCCGCGCTGAAGCCTGCTTTTTCTCCGGACGGCACGATCACCGCGGCCAACGCTTCACAGATGTCCGATGGTGCGAGCGCCGGGATCGTCGTCAGCGGAGCGGTCGTCGCGCGGCAAGGAAATCAACCGCTGGCCCGTATCGTCGATTGGGGCTGGGTGGCCGGCCCGGACGCGACATTGCATCTGAAACCTGCGGCGGCGATCCGGCTGCTGCTGCAAAAGCAGAACCTGCGTGTATCGGATATCGATCTCTACGAGATCAACGAGGCGTTTGCGTCGGTGGCGATTGCGTCCGCGCGTGAGCTCGGTTTGCCGGCGGACGTCGTGAATGTGAATGGTGGCGCTATTGCGATTGGTCATCCACTCGGCGCCTCCGGTTTTCGCCTGTTGCTTACGCTGGCGCTGGAGCTCAGGCGGCGCGGTGCGCGGCGTGGTATCGCTTCGCTATGCGGAGGCGGCGGCCAAGGTCTGGCGGTGTTGATCGAGAACACCGGTTTTCAATGAACAGGAGGAGCGCAAATGAGCGACAAGAATGGTTGGACCGGCACGATTCGCGGTATGCCCGCGGCGGGTGCGATAGCGGAGCGCAACAAGACGATGAGCATGCGTGACATTGAACTGTTCACCGAGATTTCGGGCGATCGCAATCCGTTGCACTACGACGAAGAGCTGGCGCGTGGCTCGATGTTCGGCGGCCTGATCGTGCAGGGGGGCGTGACGACCGGCATTCTGAATGCCCTCGTTGCCGAAGACCTGCCGGGACCGGGTACCGTCTTTCTCGGCATGGAGATGAAGTTTTCCAAAGCGGTGTATGTTGGCGATACGATCACCGGGCGCGTCGAGCTCAAGACGGTTCGCGAGGATAAGCCGATCTGCACGATCGAGATATCGATCAGGAATCAGAAAGGCGAGGTCTGCGTCAGTGGTAGTGCGACCACGTATACGACACCGCTTCTGAAAGACTAGCGGACACCCGACGCGCCAACCAACCCCTGCCGAATCAGCAACGGCGGCCCGTGTGCGCGGGTCGCCACCGTTTGCTTCAGCGGGTACGTACATCAAATGAATCTTTCGAAACCAGTGGGCGGGCGCTCGCTTCATCATGTGCTGATCCGATGGCTTGGGCCAGTGGCGACGATATCGCTCGCGCAACTGTTCGGCACATCGCTATGGTTCAGCGCTAACAGTGCCGCCGCCGATCTGATGCGCGCATGGCATGCCAGTGCGTCGGACATCGGGCTGCTGACGAGCGCGGTGCAGCTTGGCTTTATCCTTGGCACGCTGACCATGTCGCTGACAGGATGCGCGGACCGTTTTCGCGCAAGTGCGATTTTCGTGTGCAGCGCGATCGCGGGCGCGGCGTTCAATGCGGGGTTCGCCTGGCTCTCCTCAGGGTTGATTTCGGCGGTCGTTTTCCGCTTTCTGGTTGGTGTTTCGCTCGCCGGCATCTATCCATTGGGAATGAAACTGATCCTGAGCTGGGCGCCTGAACGGGCGGGCGCTGCGCTCGCTCAACTGGTCGGCATGCTCACGCTCGGTACGGCATTACCGCATGGCCTGCGGCTCATCGGTACAAACCTGCCGTGGCAGGAGGTCATCCTCGCGTCGTCGGTTCTCGCGCTGGGTGGCGCAGCACTGATTCATCTCCTTGGCGACGGGCCACATCTGAAGACGCCCGCGGTCACACGCGAGCAAAAGCACGACGGCGGCCCGGGCGTATTGTCGGCGTTTCGCCTGCCGCCGTTCCGCGCGGCTGCCTTCGGCTATTTCGGTCATATGTGGGAGCTGTACGCGTTCTGGACCGTGGTGCCGTTGTATGTCGCGAAGGCAGCGCTTGCGCAGCAGTTTCGTCTGGGCGGTGTGTCGGGATTGTCGTTTCTGATCATCGGCGGCGGCGCGCTGGGCTGTCTTTTCGGCGGCGCGCTCTCGCGCCGTATCGGCAGCGCTCGTGTGGCGGCGGGCGCACTGGCGTTGTCCGGATTGTGCAGTGTGGTGTTCGTGTGCGGCTGGCGCACGTTGCCCGCAGGCGTGCTGCTGACCGTGCTGCTCGTTTGGGGCGCAGCGGTCATTGCGGACTCGCCGCAGTTCTCGGCGCTCTCGGCGAAAGCGTGTCCGCCAAAGTGGGTGGGCAGCGCGCTCGCCATCCAGAATTCGATCGGTTTCGCGCTCACCGTGGTATCGATTGCGCTCGCCACTACGCTGTTCGAACGCCTTGGTCTCGATTCCGCATGGCTGCTGCTGCCCGGCCCGCTATTGGGTTTGTGGGGATTCTGGCCCGCGCTCAGGCGGGCTGACAGCGCGGTGGACTGACCGGTACAATCAATGCTCGAAGCTTGGGTTCACGCGGATCGTGAGTCCAGAACAGAGGCGCAACGTGCTGCGCCGGGAAGAATGGCGGAAGGGGAGGGGAGTACAGAATATGGATACCGTTGAACGGTCGGCTGGCCAGTCGCAACGCGAACGCATCCTGCAAGTCGCCGCGCGTCTGTTCGCGGAGCGCGGCTACCACGCGATCGGCATCAGCGAACTCGGCGACGCGGTCCAACTTGGCCGCGGTGCGCTATATCACCACATCAAGAGTAAAGAGGATCTGCTTTACGACATCTCGAAGGAATACATCGCCGACCTGGCGGATTTCGGGGAGCGAGTCGCGCGCGCGGAGCCCGACCCTGCGCAACGGGTGAGGATGCTCGGCAAACAGCTCGTCCTGAAGATCGCTTCACATCAGGCCGAACTGACGGTGTGTTTTCGCGAGATTCAGTCGCTGACGGAGCCGCGCCGCTCGGAAGTTCTGGCGCTGCACGGCAAATACGAGAAAGTGTGGCGTGATGCGATGGTCGATGGTGCGGATGTGGGTCTTTTTCGTCCCTACGACCCGATCGTGCTGAAAGGCGTGCTGGGTATGTATTTTTACAGCTATCTCTGGATGAAACCGGACGGCCGTCTGACCCCGGCTAGTATTGCGGAGCGCCTCAATGAGCTGGCGCTGAGGATGCTCGATATCCAGGGGCCCACCGCGTAGGGAGGGCCTACGCGGTTCTTGCGGGATCAGCGAGGTGTGCCAGCGCTCGGCAAGCCGATCGATCCAGCAGAATCCCCCTCGCCTGGCGCCGTGAGGCATTTACTCCTCGCATCGCACATCCTGTCTTCGCACAACGATAATCACCGGGTATGTCCCGTGGTCGAGTTCCACGCGCGCAACCACGGCCATCGTCTCGTTGTCGACGTCGTCGTACACGCTGACCTTTTCATTCCGAAGGCTTGTGACGCCGGTACAACCCGATGCGCGGCCTTCGTCGGAAACCTTGCATTGGATCGGGTTGTCCGCAAGGTAGCGATATCTGTCTCTGTCGGGGGTCGCAAGGTATTCACGGAAGCTCTGTGCCGCTCCGCCAATGCCGGTGACATACCCAATGGCGCACTGCATCTTGGGCGTATCGCTGCCCCCGGCTGTTTGGGCTATCGCAGCCGCACTTGCGGTCGCGATGACCGCCGCGAATGTCGATGCAAGAAGGAGTTTCATGGCGCAAGTCACTGTGTTCGGATCGAAGTGCTGGATTGTAATGGCATCTTGTCCAGGAGCGCGGATAGCTGGGGCGGCCCGTTAGTGCTGCGGGGCTGCGACTGAACCCGGATCCTGGAGCCATCGGGAGACGGCGGTCAGCACCTGCGCCTCGATGCCAAGAAAACCATGTGGCGACTTCGCTCCGCATTCATTGGCGCGAGCCCCGCCGCGTTCGTTGCTCGATACGGCCAGGAACTGCAGCTTGTTGTCTTCAGCGAGCGCGCGGGCCGCGTTAAACGGTGAAACGCGACACCCGTCGTTTTCATTCGACACCACCAGGACCGGCGTAGCGCCGACGTTCCAGTGCATGCCCGAAAGCCCGGACTCGCCACGCGAGGCGATCGTGACAGGCGAGGTCAGGACATACGCGTCGGCCAGTTGCGGTTCCCGCTTGAGCAGGTTGCCAACTGAAATCGTGCCCCGGCTGGTACCTACGAGCGCGATCTTTGCGTCAGGAAAACGTTGCCTGAGCGCGGCGACCACGACGTGCAAGTCCTGAGCGTGAGCGTCGCTCAGACGGAACGCGTCATTCATACCGGATGATTGATCCGAAGGCGCGTCGACAATGACGCTCGCGTCGCCTGCGGACGTCCAATAGCCGGCGGTCCGGATGAGGAAATTTGCTTGCATTGCCTTGGGTCCGGCCTCACTGAGGCCGACCGCACCTTGATCGCCAGCAAACAGCAGGATGACCCATGGCGGTGCGCCGGCGGGCTTATCGATGAAGACTGCCTGGGTTTGGGACTCCCGTACAGGCACCTGCAGCAGTTCACCCGAATACGCCGGCAGAGCGGCTGTGACCGTGCATGCGAACGCGCAGACAGGGGCCGCAAATTTAAGCAACGGTTTCCACAGCCTGTTGGCGAAACAGGTTACGGGTCTTGCTCGTGTCGATTTGCGATCGCGCATTTTGAGGGCCGCCTGATTGTTCGATTCACAGGATACGTGAATCGCCTGAGAGACGCAGCGGCAATAAGCTTCAAGGAAGCAGACCGCTTCACGTGCAACAATCGGGGACGTGCAGAATTTTTTCCACCATCCGCGCTACAGGATCGCCCAATGTCATCTGAGCATAAGTACTGGTTTCCCGCAAAACGCTACGGCTGGGGTTGGGGTTTCCCGTCACGTTGGCAAGGATGGGTCGTGTTGATCGTGTACATTGCGCTGATGTGTCTGGATGCACACTTTTTCCGTCCGGACCGCGAGCCTTTCATCTTTGCGTTGTTTGTCGTGCTTTTGAGTGCCGCCCTTCTGGCCATATGCTGGCTCAAGGGAGAGCCGCCTCGCTGGCGATGGGGCAAAGACTGAATCTTGGTGGTCTGCGAATCACCGCAAGCAGCTCGCGTCAGATTGATTCGCAGCCGCACGCAACGTATTCATCCATCTCAGGAGTGAGCGAAATGCTTGTCCATATTTTTCGGGGACCCGGTCGCGTGTTCGGTTTTACGGCAGACGCCACGGCGGAAAATCTGCCGGCAAAGTTCGCTCCGTGGGTTTCATTCAGGTCGGTGGAGCTGAGCCGGGACAATCCGACCCCGGGTGTTGACTCAGGTGAGTGTCTCGACGACATCGAGAAGCACGGATTCCACATTACCGATGCTCATGTTCGCATTACTGACCAAGTCGTTTGAGGCGAACCCGCTGCGGCCGGTCAGCTAGGTCGGCTAGATCGGCGCGGATCATACCCATAACCGGTACATCCAGAACGACTCGTCTTCGATAAAGCGTTGTGCGAAATCGCTGGGCGAGAAGCCTGTGATGCGCTTCACCGCACGGCTAAGGTGAGCCTGGTCGGCAAAGCCTTCGTCCTGAGCAAGCGCGGCCCAATCAAAGGCTTGTCCGGCTTCGTATTGCTCCCGTGCAGCGAAGAACGCGCCTTCTGTTTTCACAAGCGACTGCCACTCACGCAACGATCGCCCACTGTACGATTTGATGCGGCGCTCTACCTGACGCGGACTATGCGTTTGCCGCCATTCGCTGGCTTGCCTGGCAAGCCGCCCGACCCAGTGACGGCCGGCCTGGCGCAGCGAGGCAATGGCGGAGTTGCGCCCGCGAACTGCCTGCCAGCGCGGTGCGAGATGCTGCTCCAGCGCCGCCAGCGTGGCTGCGTCATCATCGGCGTTGAGCAATGCGTCAAGGAACGGTCGCCAGGCATCGCCGAGCAGTTCGGAAGCAGAAAGAAAACGATCGTGAACGGCGGATAGTTCGACGCCAAATAGTGCCTGGACCGCGTCTGCGGTGAAGCACAACATGCCGCCTTGTCCGGTTGTCGGCGCCCAGCTTGCGCTCGGGCTGGACTGACTGCCCGAAAGTATGAGCGCTGCACCGAACGGCCGCCACAGCGGGCCATTGGATGTCGTTTCTACGAGCCCTGCGTCGAGATCCCGGTACCAGGACAGGCAAACGAGCGGCGACGCTGGAAAATGGTTCAGACGCTGCGCGTCATTCAACTCGAAGCCGCGCGTGTCGCGGCAGACGATTGCTACGACCGCGTCTTGCAAGACGGGCGGTGGGAGATACAACCGTGCGTGAGGGCTCTCGCCGCTGTCGAGCACTCGGGGTGCACGGTCGACCAGAGCGGGGCACGGCGGCAGCGTGGGTATTGGATTGGCGGACATGGCCGGAAAGTATAGCGTGGGTGCCAGTCGACGTCGTTTGCGTTCAAGACATGCTTTCCGTCCGCATGGACAATGCGGCACATGGATACCCGACCTTCACCCCAATGCCCATTCCACGCGGACACGCAGCAGCCCGCGCCCGCACGACATCCACTCGGCGTCTGGCCGCCCGGGCCGCATGCGACCCTGACCGGCTGGGGATTTCTGCGCCGCATGTCGCGCGATCTGCTCGGCACGCTTGCCGAGTGGCGGCAGGCGTTTGGCGACGTGGTGCATCTGCGTTTGTGGCCGGAGCATGCGGTCGTGGTCGCCGATCCGCAACTCGTGCGCGAGTTGCTGGTGACGCACCACGACTCGCTGCGCCGCTGGGAGCGGGCCACGCATGTATTTGCCCAACTGCACGGACACAGCGTGCTGATCGCCGAGGGCGACGCGTGGCGCGACAAGCGGCACGCGCTGCAGCCGAGCTTCACCCCGAAGGCTGTGCAGACTTTTGTTTCGACCATCGCCGCCGCGACCGGCAACGCACTCGCGCAGTGGCCGGCTCACGACCGCCACTGGCCTATTGAAAGCGCGCTGACATCCCTGACCATGGACGTCATCCTGCGTATGACGTTCTCGGATGAAATCGGCGAGGACGCGCGAGACGCGGAGAAGGCCATGCGCACGACCAGCGAGGCAGCCGACGCCGAGTTCTACTGGCCGGTGAGCTCGCCCGACTGGGTGCCCTGGAAACGCGGCAAGAGACAAAGCCTCGCGGTGCTCAAGGGTTTGATCGACCGCCATCTTCAGGCTCGCGTGAGTTTGCCGGAGGACGTCTGGCCCGACGACCTGCTGTCCCGTCTTCTGCGATTGCATCGGGAGGATCCGCAGGCGTGGCCGTTGCAGGCGGTGCGGGACGAATGCATGACGACCTTCCTCGCCGGGCACGAGACCACGGCGGGCACGCTGATCTGGTGGGCGTGGTGCATGGCGTCGAACCCGGCGGCCCAGGCTGCCGCGCGTCAAGAAGTCGAGACGGCGTTAAGCGGCGGCACGCCGAGCACGGATACCTTGCCATCGCTGCGCTACCTGACGCAAACCATTGAGGAAACGCTGCGCCTTTACCCCGCAGCACCCGTACTGATCAGCCGTCGCGCGTCGGCGCCTATCGCCTTGGGTGAGTGGCATTTCCCCGCCGGTACGCTGTTCATGCTGCCGGTTCAGCTATTGCATCACGACCCGCGCTGGTTCCCTGAGCCCGCGGCCTTTCAACCCGAGCGCTTTGCCGCCGACGCACCGCGAGTTCCGCGCGGCGCCTATCTGCCATTCGGCGCGGGTCCGCGCGTTTGCCTTGGGCAACACCTTGCCATGGCTGAGATCACGGTGATCGCGGCCATGATCCTGCAGCGCTTTACCCTGTCCGTTCCCGATGGAATGGCGCATCCGAACCCTGTCATGAACGTTACCCTGCGGGCAGATCAGCCTGTGCATCTGGCACTCGCGCCGGCTAGTGCTGAGGCAAGCTGATTTGCAGCGGTATGGATCGATGATCGACAGAAGCGCGATCGAAACACAATCGTAATCGGGCCGCCCGGTCGCGCGCTTTGTGCGCTTTGTGAGCCTCATGCGACGGGCGCACCGATGACAGTCAACCGGATTATTGCTCAGCCGTTGAGTGATAACCGGTGTCGCAGCTGGCACCTGTCTCCCTCAAAACGAGAAAGGAGCTGTGCAATGCTGCAAAGCGTTAAGGTAGCCGTAGGCTGCATTCTGGCGATGTCATGCGCGCTGGCGCAGTCTGGCCCGGTCTTCTCCGACACCGGATATGCCGCTGACGCATACGGTGCCGCGGACCACTATCCGCTGCCCATACCAGGCGAGGCGAGAACACAAAAGCAGTTCGTCGGCTACTACACGCACTATGACGAAGTCCGTCCAAGCGACCCGATTGCCCGGGCCGGTGCGCCGTCCATACTCAAAACCTCCGAGCACGAGCTGACCCTGACGTACCCGTACGGCGCCCGCTATCGCACCATCGACGATTATCTCGATCGCAACCCGGTGACCGGCTTGCTGATCGCGCGCGGCGACACGATCCTTTACGAGCATTATCGCTACGCCCGGAAAGACACCGACCGGTTCATGTCGCAGTCCATGGCGAAAACCATCGTCGGCATGCTGATCGGTATCGCCATATCAGAAGGGACAATCCACTCGATCGACGATCTAGCGGATGTCTATGTGCCGGAGTTGGCTGACAATCCTTACGGCAAAACTTCGATTCGCGACCTGCTGCATATGTCTTCAGGTGTCCATTTCTTTGAAGACAGCAATCCTGGCGACGATCGCGACAAGCTGGGCCGCGATCTTTTCAGCCCGAACGGCGCAGGCGCTATCGAAGCCGTCAAGCGCTTCGATAAACGCGAACGTGCTCCCGGCACGCATTTCAGTTATGCAAGTGTCGAAACGGAAGTGCTCGGCCTGGTCTTGAGCCATGCAACACATATGTCGGTGGCGCAGTACGCGAGCGAGCGTATCTGGAAGAAGATGGGCATGGAGTCGGATGCATCATGGGGGCGCGATTCGACCGGGCAGGACATTACGTTTTGCTGCGTAAACGCGACCTTGCGCGATTGGGCGAGACTTGGACTGATGCTCGCGTACGACGGCAAGTGGAACGGCAAGCAGATCGTCCCGCGCGATTGGGTGCTGCAGGCGACGAGCGTCGCGTCTCCCGACAGCTTTCTCGCCGCGGGTAAAGCGACCTCATTTTTCGGCTACGGGTATCAGGTCTGGATATTGCCGGGCGATCACCGCATGTTCGCGTTGCAAGGGATGGACGGTCAAAGAATCATCGTCGATCCACGTTCGAAGCTGGTACTGGTGCAAACCGCTGTGTGGACCAGCGATCACGATCCCGGTATGCGGGAAGTCTATGCTTTGTGGAACGCACTTGTTGCGCAGTACGGATAGACTTTTGTCCGCTGCCGCTCCGCATTCATTTGCTACACTTGGTTCAGCGTCGATCTTTCGTCGCAAAACATGAAGCAGTGCGGAGATGTCGCCATGATTGAGTCTTCCGATTTCCGGAGCAAAAAGATCGCGCTTAATCACGGAGGCGGCAGCATGCCCGCACTCGGATTTGGCACGCTGATTCCCGATGCAGCCACCACAACCAGTGCGACCCGAGCCGCGCTGGAAGCCGGTTATCGACATTTTGATTGCGCCGAGCGATATCGGAACGAGCGCGAGGTGGGCGAGGCGCTGCGCATAGGGCTCGCTGCCGTAGGGATCGCGCGCGAAGACATCTTCGTGACCACAAAACTGTGGAACTCCAATCATCGGCCCGAGCGTGTCGAACCGGCTTTCGAGGCAAGTCTTGCAAGGCTCGGACTCGACTACCTTGATCTCTATCTGATACACACGCCGTTTGCATTTCAACCGGGAGACGAGCAGGACCCGCGCGATGAAAACGGCGATGTCATCTATGACAAAGGCGTGACCTTGCTGGATACGTGGGGGGCGATGGAAGCGCTGGTCGACCAGGGAAGATGCCGGGCCATCGGACTGTCCGACATCGGCCTGAACGAACTGCGGCCTCTTTACGAAGCGGCGCGAATCAAGCCGGCGGTGGTGCAGGTCGAAGCCCATCCGTATCTTCCGGAAACGGAACTTCTGGAATTCTGCAAAGAGCATGAAATCGTGTTCCTGGCTTTTGCGCCCTTGGGTCACGGAATCAGGCCGGGTCCGCTTGAGGACCCAGTCGTCTTGCAGATTGCCACGCGAATTGGACGGACGCCGGCCCAGGTCCTTCTTGCCTGGGCGATTCAGCGCGGTGGGGCTTTGCTCACCACGCCGAAAACCGCGGTGCGCGCCCGCGAGAATTTCGATGTCGCCGCACTCCCGACCGACGCATTCGACGAGATCAACCGGATCGAGACGAGGCAGCGCTTCAACGAAGTCGTCAAGACGGGCAGCCCCGGGTTTATTCCGCGACGTCCGCAGTAGATAGATGTGAGCGATACCCGGAGGCACCCCATGCACGAAGCAACCCTACGTGAAGCCTTGAATGCGCACTGGCAGGCGTCGGCGGCCGGTGATCTCGATGCGGAACACGATATCTACGATGACGATGCCATCTGTGACTATCCCCAATCAGGTGAACGAATCGTTGGGCGAGCTAATTTGCAGGCGCTGCGGGGTCATCATCCGGATAAGCCGTCGGGTTTCGACGTCAAGCGGATTCAGGGAGAAGGTAATCTCTGGGTCACGGAATACAGCATCACCTATAAGGGACGCGTGGCTTACACCGTAAGCATCATGGAGTTCCGCGACGGCAAAGTGGTTCATGAGACCCAGTATTTTTCGGACCCCTTCGAAGCGCCGGCCTGGCGCAGCCAATGGGTTCAGAAGATCGGGTGAGATGGAAGCCGCAATCGACGGCGTGCTTGCCGGGCATAACGTGACGTCCTGCTTGTTTATACCAACGCTTGTTTTGAAACCAGCGCCTCTCCTCGACCGGAAGAGAGGGCCGGCTGGCTCGCTTACTTGGTCGCTTATTTGGTCGTATAACCGCCGTTGATCAGAATGGTCTGCCCCGTAATCCACCACCCGTCGCTGACCAGATGGCGGATGAAGGGCACCACATCTCCGATGTCGGTCAAGCCAGTCGTGGAGAACGGCGAGAGGGCCGCGGCGGTCTTGTGATAGGACACCGCGTCCGCGCCTTCGGCGGGATAGAAGAACGGCGTGTCCATGGGGCCAGGGCCTATGGCCGTGACGGAGATGCCACGTGCGCCGAATTCCTTGGCCGCGGCGCGTGTGAAATGCTCGACCGGCGCCTTGGTGCCTGCATAGGCAGCGTAAAACGGCGTGAATGCGCCAAGCAGCGACGTGACGAGCGTGACGATCTTGCCATTGTCGTTGACGTGCTTGCCTGCCTCTTTGAGAAAGAAGAACGCCGACTTGGAATTCACCGCCGTCATTTCATCGTATTCGGCCTCGGTGATCTCGACGAACGGCTTCTTCAACACCTTGCCTACCGTATTGATTGCAATATCGGGGCGGCCGACGGCAGCAACGACATCCGCAAACAGCTTCTCGACCGCACCAGCCGAAGTCAGATCGGCCTGGAAAGCGACTGCCGTGGCGCCTGCCGACTTGATCGCGGCAAGCGTCTCGTCCGCTGCGGCCTTCGAGCCCGCGCTGTTGTAGTGGATCGCGACCGCCTTGGCGCCTTGGGCGGCGAGATCACGTGCAATTAACCCGCCGAGATTTTTCGCCCCGCCCGCAATGACGATGGTTTTGCCTTTGATGCTGTGGTTTGCCATGGTTCATCCCCAGTGCCGAAGCCGCCCGATGCAGCCTCTCATCCTGTTGGATGATATATTCCAGAAAAATCATTTAAACCTGCTGTTTCTGACATCACTGGTCAGAAAAGTCGAACAGTGGTGGGAGCGAGCGTGGATCGTATTGACCTGTTTCGCGTCTTCACGCGTGTTGTCGAATGTGCGAATTTCACGCGCGCGGCGGACACGCTCGGCTTGCCTCGCTCTTCGGTATCCGCCGCGATCCAGGAGCTGGAAGGGCGGATCGGCGCCCGCCTGCTGCATCGAACCACGCGTAAGGTGTCACCGACGCAGGACGGCGCCGCGCTCTACGAGCGCTGCCTGCGTCTGATCGCCGATGTGGAGGAGACCGAGAACCTGTTCCGGCAGACATCGGTAGGGCCCGGCGGCATGCTGCGCATCGACGTGCCGGGCCGCATAGGCCGTCTGATCATCGCGCCCGCGCTGCCGGAATTTCTTGCCACTTACCCGAAAATCGACGTCACGCTCAGCCTGACCGACCGCACGATCGACCTGGTCGAAGAGGGCGTCGACTGCGCGCTGCGCGTAGGCAAGCCTCACGATTCCGGCATGATCGCGTGTCCCATTGGCAATCTCCCGCTGATCAATGTTGCGAGCCCCCAATACCTGTCTCGTCACGGCACGCCTTCCACGCCCGGCGACATGGCAAGCCACCAGGTCGTTCAGTATGCGTCGCCCTCGAGCGGGCGTATCGCGCTCTGGGAATGGCTCGACGGCGAGACCGTAAGGACTGCGGCAACGCAAGGCCGCGTGAGTGTCAACAGCGCGGAGGCGTACATCGCATGCTGTCTTGCCGGACTCGGTCTGATCCAGATTCCTGCCTATGACGTGCAGCAGCATCTGCGTGCGGGCGAACTGATCGAGGTGATGCCCGAATACCGTGCTGCACCCATGCCGATGAACCTGCTCTATCCGCATCGGCAACATCTGTCGCGCCGGGTTCAGGTGTTCGCCGACTGGCTCGACGCGCTGTTGAAGGGGCAACTCGCTTGCGAGTCTTAACCTCAATGATGAACTGCCATCTGATTCAATGTGCATATACGCCGGCGCATTCTTGCCCATGTGACAAGACCCGGTACGCGGACAACCGCTGACAAAGCGATTGACGGCAATTATTTGCCGTGACATCGGCGTCGCCTTAGGTCAAGATTTGTGCTTCGGCCGTGGCGAATAACGTCGACAGGTTGGTACATTGGGGCAGACAAATGCGCGCGCTGCATAATCCAGATGATGCCGCGTGAAGCATCAACAGTTTCAACGCTGGAACCTGGCCTGAGAGACCCGGTAAATCTTTTATTCTGGAAATAATGCACGCAACGAGAAACCCTCCGCGGAGCGCCCGCACGTTGGTGCCGATCCGTCTATTCGTTGCCCAGGTGTTCGCTCCTGCCTTGCGAAACCTGCAATACGTGAGCCGCCGGATGCGCCCGTTCTCGATCATTGCGATCGTCGGCTTCCCGCTCTATTACTACATCTGGAACGACCTTTTCCCGCAGCCGTACGAAAACCTGCCGTTGCGGCTGGTCGGCTCCGCGCTGTTTATTCCCATCGTATTTTCCGACCGCTGGCCGTCGTGGGCGAAAAAGCTCATGCCGTACTACTGGTACGCAACAATCTTTTACTCGCTGCCGTTCTTTTTCACGTTCATGCTGTTGAAAAACAATGGCTCAAACGTGTGGGTCGAAAGTGCGCTGATTGCTGCCTTCGTCATGGTGTTGCTGCTCGACTGGCTCATGCTGCTGCTCAATTTCCTGATCGGCATTGCGCTCGCGTACCTCGCCTATTGGGCAACAACCGACGTTGTCAGTGTGAACACGTCGTATTTTGTTCATCTGGCGATTTTTTCGTTTGCGATAGCGATCGGCGCCATCGCCAACTATGACACCGAGCGTATCCGGGTCGAGCAGGAGCGGGCAATGCTGGCAACCGCCGGCAGCATCGCCCACGAACTGCGTACGCCGCTACTCGCAATCCGCGCGGGCGCCGCGGGCCTCGGAAGTTATCTGCCCTTGCTGCTCGAAACGTACGGCATTGCCCAGGACAGCGGGCTGCGTGTGCCCAAAATCCGCGCCGTTCACCTTCATTCCATGGACGGAGTACTCTCCCGCATCGAGCAGGAGGCGGTTCATTCCAATACCATTATCGACATGCTGCTCGCGAACGCGCGGCTCACCGACGGGCATTCCCAGCCGGTCGCGGATTGCTCGATCAGACAATGCGTGGAGACCGCGCTCAGCCGCTATCCGTTTCGCGAAGGCGAGCAGCAGCAGGTGCTCACGGATCTCATCAATGACTTCACGTTCGAGGGCTCGGGCATGCTGGTGGTCCATGTGCTCTTCAATCTGCTGAAAAATGCGTTCCGCGGCATGGCGGATGTCGAGAGTGCCCTGATCTCGATCCGGCTTGCGCCTGGCGCACGCGCGAACCAACTCCTCTTTCGCGACACCGGTGTGGGCATTGCGCCTCACGTACTTCCCCACATCTTCACGCGCTTTTATACGTCGTCGGCCGACGCGGATGACGCCTCCGTCGGCACCGGCATCGGCCTCGCATTCTGCCGCGACGTCATGCGTGTAATGGGCGGCTCCATCGACTGTACGTCTATCGAGTCCGTGTATACCGAGTTTGTGTTGACCTTTCCCAAGCAATCATGATGGATACGATCAAACCATTCTACTTTCCGACGACCGTCACGTTCGTCGACGACAGTTCGGCATTCCTGTCGAATCTGTGTCTGCAACTCGAATCGAACCTTGCCTTCCGGCTCTTCAGTTCATCAAGGGAAGCGCTGCAGTTCGTGAATGAGCGCCCTCGTCCCGGTGCGCCCGAAGAGCAGATCTTCGCTCCGTATCGCGATCGAACCGACGAGGACGAGGCGCATCAGGTCATTGCGATGAGCGTCGACGCCGTGCGCAATCAGGTGTTCGACAACGACCGGTTTCAGGCGGCGTCGGTTGTCGTCGTGGACTACGACATGCCTGGGCTGAATGGTCTCGAATTTTGCCGCCGCATAACGGACCCTGCTGTGCGCAAGATCATGCTGACCGGAAAGGCGGACGAGCGTATCGCGGTGGAGAGCTTTAACGAGGGCATTATTCACCGCTTTATCCGCAAGCAGGACGCGTCGGCTATCAGTGCTTTAAATCGCGCGGTGCGGGATATGCAGCATGCCTACTTCGACAACAGGTGTCAGTCCATCCTCGACACGCTGGTGACATCGGAATATACGTTCCTGCGCGACGAAGCGTTGGGCGCGCGGGTGAAAGAACTCTTTGATTCGCTCGGTATTGTCGAGCATTACCTTTCCTACTCGCCAAACGGGCTGCTCATGCTGGACAGTGCCGGCAGGTCTTATCTGCTGATTGTCCACACGAGCGAAACGCTGCGGGGCGTGCGTGAAATAGCCAGCGTACAGGGCGCGCCAGCGGCGTTTTTCGACGCGCTGGACAGCGGCCGGAGTTTGCCGTACTTCTGGCAAACCAGCGGGTACTGCCCTGCGGACGGTGCCGCGTGGGAGAGCTATATGCACCCGGCAACGCAGTTTACGGGGCAACGAGAATACGTTTACGCCGTGATTCCCAACCCGCCCGGATTTGATCTGAGCCACGTGCTGAGTTACGACCGCTACCTTGAGTGGCTGGACCGCGACATAAAGAAGACATGGAGTTCACTCATGTGAACTCCATGTCATGCCGCTATCAGAGCGCTTTCAAATCTCTATCAGACCGTTAATGCACTGTCTGCCGTACTGTGCTCGTGATTCTGATTCTGGTTCTGGTTCTGGATCTGCCTGCGGGACGACAGCCGCTCCCCGAGGCGCCGGGTGGAGGGCCATTTGTCGAGCTCGACCTCGCCGCGAATGTCACGGCAAACGCTCACGATCCTTTCTATCTGGGCGTCGGTCAACGCAGCATGGATCGACAAACGGATCAGCGCACGATTGCGCGCCGTTGCCGGTGCGCAAAACACGGAACCGAAAATGCCTCGGGATTCCAATGCATCGCGTAACACGATCGTGCGCTGCTCCGTGCCCGCTTCGAGCGCGATGATCTGACTCTCACCGCCATTCAGGTTATATCCAAGCTCCGTCAGCCGCTCCCGCAGCCAGGCTGAATTCGATGCGAGCCTCCTGCGCCGTCGGTCGGCACATTCGATCACCGACAGCGTCGCGTCGAGTCCACTGATCTCATGGGGCAACAGCGTGGAACTGAAGATCGCCGGATTCGACTCGAATTTGAAGTATTCCTGGAAACGGGCTGGACAACTGATGAACCCGGCCCGGCCGGCAAAAGCCTTCGCAAGACTTGCAGTACGGAACGCGACGCGAGACTCCAGTCCAAGTTCGACAACGAGTCCCGCTCCACCCGGACCATGCGTGCCGAGCGAATGCGACTCGTCGACCACGAACACGCACTCATGCCTGTCGCACACATCCGCGAACGCGACCAGCGGACATACGCTGCCGTTCGTGCTGTAAACAGAATCGACCAGCACGACCCCTTGCCCATATCGCGCGATCTGCTGTTCGAGGTGTGCCGCTTCGTTGTGCCTGAACGGTATCGGGACCGCGCCCGCACAGCGGATACCCTCCCACAACGACATGTGCGCCATCATGTCCACGTAGACGGGTGTTTGTGCTGAAGCGATCGACTGGATCAGCCCGATATTCGCCGCATAGCCTGACTGACATAGCACGCCTGCCTCCGCGCGCATGAACGTCGCCAGCCGGCCCTCGAACTTAAGTTGAGGGCAATCGCCGTGCAGGAAGATCCCCGACATCAACAGACCGTTGCCGTTCGAGCGCAACGTTTTGCTCATGCTGCGAATGATGTCGGGGTGGCGCGCGATGGCGAGATAGTCGTTGCTCGACAGATGCAGCGCATCACGTCCGGGAAGACGGCCGCGCATGATGTGCCCGCCTCCCCACGTGTCCGTTACCCGCTCGCGGTAATATTGTTCGACGCGCGACGCCACAAAGGCGGGAAGCGATGGTGAGGATTGGTTCTTTCTCAAGCGGTCAAAAACGGCTTTCATTTTGGCTCCTTAAGGTTGGCTGCTGCCCGTAGCGGACAACAGACCCATAGTGAGCCACTCGTTTTTCCGTGTGTGTCATGTCACCTGCGCCGGCCGCCACGCAGCGCACCGTTTTATTCATTCAGCATAAAATCAGCCGTTCGACACGCATGCTGGAGTCATGGGCAACTCCTGCCGCTTTCAGATCTGGACGGGATAAGTCGAGATGCCGCTGATAAGGACAGTTAAGTGAACGTGACATTTGCAAGTACAACGCATGGCGATGCCGAGGCATTGGTGCGGATACGTATCGAGGCCATGCGGGAAAGCCTGGAGCGTATCGGCCGCTTCGATCCTCAACGGGCGAGAGATCGCTTCCTGTCCTCGTTTGATCCTGCGTTCTGCAGATTCGTCGTGGTCGATGGCGTATCGGTGGGCTTTGTGGTGGCGAAGCCCGCGGACAATCAACTGGCGCTTGAGCACCTCTATATCCTCCCGGAACATCAGGGAAAGGGAATTGGCTCGGCGGTGCTCGACTCCATCTTTGCGGACGCCGATTCCCGATCGATTCCGGTCAAGGTTGGCGCGCTCCGGAATAGCGATTCAAACCGCTTTTATCAGCGGCATGGTTTCCTGAAGATTGAAGAAACGGAGTGGGACGTTTACTACCTGAGAACGCCGGAACGCGCGCGAGCGGCGACGCTGCCGCCGGGTTGAGGAAAGATTGTGGCGGCGAGTCGCGAGACGTGCGGCGGTACACCGATCAGCTATGCACGCTGATCGTCGGGTCGATCCCAGGGCGGCACATCACTGAAGGCGTCGACCAGAAAATCGATCATCGCGCGTATCTTCGCGCTGACGTGCCGGCGGCTTGGGTACAGCGCCAGTACGTCGATGTCGGGCAAGCGATACTCCGGCAATACCTGAGCAAGCGCGCCGGTGCGCAGATCGTTGCCGACCAGAAACGTGGGTTGCCAGATCAGGCCTTGCCCAGCGAGCGCCGCCGCGCGCGCCGTATCGCCATTGTTGGTATGCATGTGACAGTTGACCTTCACGGGATGAACTTTGCCCTCACGGTCGATCAGTTGCCACTCGTCGCCGGTGGCCGCATACGAGTAGCCGATGCATCGATGTCCGATCAGGTCCGCTGGCGCCGCGGGGTATCCACACCGCGCCAGATAGGCAGGCGACGCACACAGTATGTTCTTCGACGTCGCCAGCTTGCGGGCGGCCTGGTCAGTCGACCCGGCGCGTGAGATGCGAATGGCGAGGTCGTAGCCCTCGTCGACGATATCGACGACGCGGTCAATCAGCGCAACGTCGAGTTCCACTTCGGGGTACCTCCGCATGAACTCGGGCCATAGCGGCGCCAGATGCAGAATCCCAAAACTCACGGGCGCATTGATGCGTAAGCGGCCGCGCGGTTCGATCGACGCAGATGAAACGAGCCCCTCCGTCTCGGCGACGTCGTCGAGGATCGATTTGCAGCGGGCGTAAAAGGTCTCGCCGCCCTCGGTGAGAGAAAGCCTGCGTGAGGTGCGATTTAGCAGGCGTGTGCCGAGATGCGCTTCCAGCTCATTCACGTAGCGGGTCACATTGGCGGGCGACGTCTCGAGCGCATCGGCGGCGCGGGTGAAGCTGCCGCGGCTCACTACGGTCACAAAGACTTCGAAAGCGCGCAACCGGTCCATGTGTCTCTCCGATCATTCACAAATACTGAATGATATACCCATGTTTTGTGCCTTCTTACTCTTGTGGCTGAAGCCTATAGTCCTTCTCACGGGCCAGGGCATAGGGCACTTGGCCAGCAAACTGCAGCAGGAGTCGAACATGCAACGCTTGACAGGAAAAGTCGCCATCGTGACGGGCGCCAGTGCGGGAATTGGCCGAGCCACCGCAAAACTGTTCGCCGCGGAAGGCGCAAAAGTGGTGATCGCGGCGCGCCGCGAAGCTGAACTTGAAACCCTTGCGGCTGAAATCGCCAGCGAAGGTGGTGAGGCCGCGTTTCTGGCGGGCGACGTGCAGTCGGAGGAGTACGCGAAGGCACTGGTTGCGCTCGCCGTCAGCCGCTTCGGCCGGCTTGACATCGCTTATAACAACGCCGGCACTCTAGGCGAAATGGGCCCGACTACGGGCGTGTCCGAGGCGGGCTGGTCGGCTGCATTGGCGACCAATCTGACGAGCGCGTTTTTGGGCGCGAAGCATCAGATCCCCGAGATGATCAAGCAAGGGGGCGGGTCGATCATCTTTACATCGACTTTCGTCGGCTACTCGTTCGCCTTCCCGGGCACCGCCGCATACGCCGCGAGCAAGGCCGGGTTGATCGGGCTGACCCAGGCGCTTGCCGCCGAGTATGGACCGCAAGGTGTGCGCGTCAACGCCGTTCTGCCCGGCGCCGTGGACACACCCATGTATCGCGATATGAACGACACCGCCGAGTCGCAGGCTTTCGTGACCGGCTTGCATGCGCTCAAGCGGGTCGCACGGCCGGAAGAACTCGCCCGTTCGGTGCTTTATCTGGCATCCGACGACTCGTCCTTCGTGACCGGCACGGCTTCGCTGGTCGACGGTGGCGCATCGATTACGCGCACGTGACAACGGCTCAAGCCGGCGGCGATTGCACAATCACGCCGTACCACCCCAGGCCGCGATAGCTCTCGTAGCCTGGGGTGGCGGCAAACGATACGGTGCGCCCATCGGTTAGCTGATAAAAACCCGCTGGCCGGTCGTTGGTATTCAGACGGAACTGTTCATCGAGCACGCCCTTGTCGTCTGAACTCGCAATCACGCGATGCTGCGCGTTGACGATCATGCAACGCGTGCGCCCCCATTCCTCGTCCGTGAGCCGTACGCCTTTCACAACAGCCGACGCTTGTGGCGCCCAATCGAAAAAGATCACCAGCGCGCCGAGCGGCTTGCCATCGACCGCACCGTTTTCACGGATTGCCGTCGCGTAGGTGGCGACATGCGCGTGCTTCAGGAGCGCCAGTTCTTCGATATCGCCCGCAACGAAGTCCGCACCCGAAGGCGTTTTCATCGCTTCGCGAAACCAGCCGGCTTCGGCGACATTGCGGCCGTGCACTGCATACGTATCCGGCCGGCCGTTCGCGACGACATTGCCCGCGGCGTCGATGATCCATAGATCACGGTACACGGTGTAGCTGTCGAGGATCACCGACAAACGGCGCGACGCATACGCCCGCGTATCGGCACTCGTATTGGCGAGGCAATCGACCACCGCGGAATCGGTGGCCCACCAGCGCACATCGCATGAGCGCTCGTACAGATTGCGGTCGATCACATCGATCATGTTCAGCGCGAGATCGGCGCAACGCTGACCCTCGTGCGAACGCAGCCGTTCGATCATGCTGTCGCCGAGATCGGTGAGCCTCGTCAACGAGCCGGCGAGTTCGCGATTGAGCACCGTGGTGATCTCACCGATTCGCGCCGACACATGCTTGACCTGATTCGCCACGACCGCGAAGCCGCGGCCCGCATTGCCGGCGCGCGCCGCTTCGATCAAGGCGTTGAGGGCGAGAAAGGTGGTCTCGCGATTGATGTCGTTGATATCGGAGATTTTCCCCGTCGCTAGCTTCCTGACGTGATGCGTCAGTTCGACGATTTCGAGCGGATTCGACATGGCCTGGCCCCCGTGGCTGAAAATTGTTGTGCCTACATAAAAGCAAGCATCGGGCCGGGCGGGTCCACGGGTGCTGCAGGCGTTGACATGCACCTCGCAAGCGTCTGGCCGGGCCTGTCATGGTGCAGACACAATTGCGATGACTGGCGACGCACCGGGTACGTGCATCGCCAGGAACAGGCACGCAGGCAGTCAGTCTCCGTTTATCGGGGATGCTGCCCGGTCGTTCAACTCGTCTTGCTGCGCAGGAAATTCTCGATGACGGCGGCAAAATACGGCGGGCATTCCTGCATCGGATAGTGTCCGCAGTTTGGGATATTCTGCAATTCGGCATTCGGATGCCAGGCAAGGAACGTTGTCCGCATCGCGTCCTCGCCGAGTCCCGGATCTTTCTCGCCGACCAGTACCAGGAACGGTGTTTCGAGCCCGCGAATATCGTCGACAAAGTTGGTTTTCGTCAGCATCGCGAGATAAGCAGAGCGGCATCCGGCAGCAACCGTCTGCCGGTTTTGCCGTAGCTTCACGTTTGCCCATTGGTCGGAGAGACCGCCGGTCACAAACTTGATCAGCCGGCGGAATGCGTCGTCGTTTTCACTCGTGCTTGCAAAGAAAGCCAAAGCGTCATCGGTCAATTGATTGCCCGCTGCGGAAACCGGACACACGGCGACTGCGCTCTTGATTCGAGAGGGGGCGTCGGCGGCAATTCGCTGCGTTGCCATGCCGGTCATCGAATGCCCCATCACATGAAAGCGTTGCCAACCGAGCCTGTCAGCCAGGGCGAGGCAGTCGGCGGCGATCTCCTCAACGGTGTAGCTACCTGTGAGGTGGATCGATTTGCCATATCCACGCAGATCCGCAAACACATACGTGAATGTGGTGCCGTCGAGATAGGGCATCAAGGAATCGTAGCTGGTGTGGTCGCCGAGCCAGTCGTGCATGACAAGCACGCATTCAGGCCCAGTTCCATAGCGTACGTAGCCGAGGTCTGCGGCAGAGCTGCGGGAGTTGTGCGGGTTCATTTCAACAGGTTCCTTTTGGGGTTGGGAAAGCCAAAAAGAAACGCCCTCCCGGCGGACCGGGAGGGCGTTTGAAAGTGAAGCGATCATATCGCCTTCATTCTCGAATGTCAAAACTGCGATGGGATTGTCCGGATCACAGCAAGGGCAGCGTCAGCCTGATGTGTTCTGCGAATGCCGTGGTCAGATGGGAGGGACGCTTGCGCTCGAACTTCAGCGTGATGCCGACGCTGGGCAAAGGCGGAAGCGCGGGATCGCCATTCAGTATGCTGAGATCGGGGGCGACGGCAGTTTGCGTAATAACGGCGATGGCCTGCCCCGAGCGGACCAGCGCCGTGAGTCCTGCAAGACTGCTGCTCGCATAGGCGATGCGGTAGGCCCTGCCGGCGCGTTGCAACGCTTCGCAGGCCGCCACGTGGTCGAGCATGTCCGGATCGGAGAGCGCCAGCGGCAGCGGGTCGAAGTGCGCGGAGTCCAGTCCCGGATAGCCCACCCAGACCAGCGGTTCGCGGCGAATGATGTCGGCATTCGCCGCGTCTTCCGGCAAGGAGATCATGGCAAGGTCCAGCGCATGCATCTCCAGTTGTTCTAACAATCGCGGGGTGGGCGCGCACATGACCTCCACCAGCGCATGCGGGTGTTGGCGTGAGAACTGGCGCAGCAAATGCGGCAGAAAAACGGCGGCGTAGTCGTCCGGGCAGCCGAAGCGGATTGTCCCTGACAGCCCTTTGCCGGAAAGATCGGCCATCGCCTCGTCGTGCACGCGCAGAATGCGCTGGGCGTGGATCAATAGACGTTCGCCGGGATTCGTCAGCAGGACACCGCGACCCGTGCGCTGGAACAGCGGCTGATCGACGATTTCTTCGAGCCGCTTCATCTGCTGGCTCAGCGCGGACTGGGTCCGGCCGATCCGGCTGGCCGCACGGCTGAGCGCCCGGACTTCGGCGATGACGATAAACGAACGCAGCAGATCGATTTCGAGTGAAAGGCTCAAGATATTAGACTCGCTTCTAGCTTCCATAAGAAGTATTCGATTCTATGAAAGCAGAGAGCCATCTAGACTGCAAGTTATTCCAGCCACCCGCCCAGGGAGAAGCAACGTGTCCGGGAACAATGACGCAGTTTTCTGGCGCAACGCCAGGCAGCACCTCATCCGCTATGGCGGCACCTTCGAGCCGATGATCATTGAGCGTGCCCAGGGCAGCTTTGTCTACGACGCGGACGGCCGCGCGATCCTGGATTTCACCTCGGGGCAGATGAGCGCGGTGCTTGGGCACAGCCATCCGGAAATCGTGTCGGTCATCAACGAATACGCCGGCAAGCTCGACCACCTCTTCAGCGGCATGCTTTCGCGACCGGTGGTCGATCTGGCAACTCGCCTCGCCGACATCACGCCAGACGGACTCGACCGGGCGCTGTTGCTCAGTACCGGCGCGGAGTCGAACGAGGCCGCCATTCGCATGGCGAAGCTGGTCACCGGCAAATACGAAATCGTTGGCTTTGCACAGTCCTGGCACGGCATGACGGGGGCCGCGGCGTCCGCCACCTATAGTGCCGGCCGCAAGGGCGTCGGTCCGGCGTCCGTCGGTTCCTTCGCGATCCCCGCGCCGTTCCTGTACCGGCCGCGTTTCGAGCGCAATGGCGAATACGATTACCTCGCGGAACTGGACTACGCCTTCGATCTGATCGATCGTCAGTCCAGTGGCAATCTTGCCGCGTTCATTGCCGAGCCGATTCTCAGTTCAGGCGGGATCATCGAACTGCCTGACGGCTATATGGCCGCGCTGAAGCGTAAATGCGAGGAGCGCGGCATGCTGCTGATTCTCGACGAAGCGCAAACCGGAGTGGGGCGCACGGGCACGATGTTCGCCTGCCAGCGCGATGGCGTCACGCCCGACATTCTCACGCTCTCGAAGACGCTTGGCGCCGGTCTGCCGCTCGCGGCCGTCGTGACCTCCGCAGAGATCGAAGAGCGGGCCCATGAATTGGGTTATCTGTTCTATACGACTCATGTGTCCGATCCGCTGCCCGCCGCCGTCGGTCTGCGGGTGCTGGACGTGGTCGAGCGCGAGGGGCTGGTTGCGCGTGCCAATCTGATGGGCGAACGGCTCAAACGCGGGCTGCGGGATTTGATGGAACGCTTCGAGTGCATCGGCGACATTCGCGGACGAGGACTGCTTCTCGGCATGGAGATCGTCAAGGATCGCCGCACGAAGGAGCCGGCCGACGGCCTTGGCGCGAAGATCACCCGCGAGTGCATGAACCTGGGGCTCAGCATGAACATCGTGCAGTTGCCCGGTATGGGCGGCGTGTTCCGCATCGCTCCGCCGCTGACTGTCCACGAGGAAGAGATCGACCTCGGTCTGGAACTGCTCGGGCAGGCGATTGAGCGTTCGCTATAATCGCCCCGCTATTCATGGATGAGCGGCGAGCGGCCGGACTGCGCCTGACAGACTGCAACGTCAGTCGGCTTGCGAAAGCTGGAATACGTTCCCTTCCGGGTCTTCGCCGTCACACATCAGTTGGGCAAAGCCGTCATAGCGCTTCAGATTGCGCATCGGTACACCGGCATTCACAAGTTTTTCGCGCAGCTCCGCTAGTCCTGTCTGTACCGAGAACACGATCTTCGCGTTGGAGGTGTTGGCGGCTGCCGGCCGGTCGCGATAAGGTTCGCCGACACGGTGCAGGGCAATCTCCACGCCGCCTGCCTTGAGTACAACCCACTCGCCTTCAATTTCTTCCGTGACGGGAAGGTCGAAGTGTTGCTGATAGAACGACTTCAGCAAGGCAACGTTGCGGACATACAGTATCAACCTCGTCATAGAGACGGACATCGGATTCTCCGAATGGGGTTTGCCACGGAACTTCAGCTTTGGCAGCATGCTGCCGTCCGTATCTTAAGACATGCTCTCAACCACACATGACGAACGACCAGGACACCTTGATTACCACACGCATTAGCGAGGCGTTCCTGCGTGGCGCCCTCGAACTCGAGCAAACCGAACGCGGGGTGATGCCGCACCGCCTGCCCGCTCGCGCGCGTGCTCAGTGCACGGACCCTCAGTTGGCGATGGTCGAGGCGCAGCCCTCAGGAGTACGACTGGTGTTCCGCACCCAGGCGACGGAGGTCGAAATCGATGTCCTGCCGACGCGCTACGTCTATGCGGGCGTCCCTCCGCGCGCCGCCGGAGTGTATGACCTGCTCGTCGACGGTCGACTCGTCCATCAGAGCAGCGCGGCCGGTGGCGACACCGTGACGATCGACATGGCCACCGGCACGGTTTCGAAGCAGTCGGGCCCGCCCGCCACGCTACGGTTTACCGGCCTGCCCAGCCATGACAAGAAAGTCGAGATCTGGTTGCCGCACAACGAAATCACGGAGCTTGTCGCGCTGCGCTCGAATGCCCTCTTAGAGCCCGTTACCGGAGACGGACGAAAGGTCTGGTTGCATCATGGCAGTTCCATCAGCCATGGCTCCAACGGAGATAGTCCGACTTCGATCTGGCCCGTGCTTGCCGCTTCCCTCGGCGAGGTCGACCTGATCAATCTTGGATTTGGCGGCAGCGCGCTACTCGATCCCTTCACCGCTCGAGCGATGCGCGACACGCCAGCCGATGTGATCAGCCTCAAGATCGGCATCAATCTCGTCAACACCGATCTGATGCGGCTCCGTGCTTTCACGCCGGCGGTGCACGGTTTTCTCGACACCATCCGGGACGGCCACCCAAGCGCGCCGCTGCTGGTCATCTCGCCGCTGTATTGCCCGATTCACGAAGATACGCCGGGTCCTGGGGCGTTCGATATGAATGCGCTGGCCGCCGGGAAGGTTTCGTTTCGGGCGACGGGGGACCCGGCCGAACGCAAGGCCGGAAAGCTGACGCTGACGGTTATCCGGGATGAGTTGCGACGCATCGTGCAGCAGCGGGCGGTGAGCGACCCACATCTGCGCTATCTCGACGGACTCGAACTCTACGGTCAACAGGATTTCGCCGATCTGCCACTTCCCGATCAGCTCCATCCGGATGGGCCTGCGCACCGTCGCATTGGCGAGCGGTTCGCGAGGCTCGCGTTCGGCGGTGGAGGACTTTTTTCTGTTGAGTGACCCGCGCGCCAAGTTTCGCCGAGTGTCGCGGAGTTCAGGAAAGATTGTGCGAACGGACGTTTAAACCAGCGGCGTGTGAGTTCCCGGTGCTGGCGATGGATCAGCCGCCTGGAACCTTGAACAGATTCGCACACATGAAATCGACGAACACCCGAAGCTTCGGCGACAACTGCCGGCTTGATGGCCATAAGATCGAGAACTGCCCCGGGGCGATCCGATGCGTGTCGAGCAGCGTGGTGAGCAGGCCGGTCGCGACTGCGTCGCGCGCCAGAAAGTCCGGCATGTACCCAATGCCAAAACCCGCGATGACGGCCTCGCGCAGCGCCTCCATGTTGTTGCAGGTTATGGCTGTGCGCAAATTCGCGGGCTCGCTCCGATCCGCCAGCAGCTCCCACGGCTGAAGCTTGCCTGTTGTCGGAAACCGGTAACGCACGCACGCGTGCGCTTCCAGATCGTGCAGCGTGCGCGGCACGCCAGCTTGCGCGAGATAACCTGGCGACGCGCACAGCATGAAGCAGAATGCGCCGAGACGGCGTGACATCAGACTCGAATCTGTCAGTGTGCCGCTGCGGATGACCGCGTCGAAACCGCCTTCCACAACGTCCACGAGCCGGTCGTTGAAATCCAGATCGAGTTCGACATCGGGATAGCGGCGCGTGAATTCCGGCAGCACGGGCAACAGGAATCGATAGCCGATTGCGGGGACGCTGACACGCAGCCTGCCGCGCGGCGTCTGCGCGGCCTCCGAGAGCATGGCCTCGGCATCGCGCAGATCTTCCAGAATCCGGTGACAACGATCGTAGAAGTGACGTCCCTCATCGGTGAGCGTGACCTTGCGCGTGGTGCGATGAAAGAGCCGCACGCCGAGCGATTGCTCGAGCTTCGCAATCGTCTTGCCGACCGCCGACGCCGAGATGCCGAGCTTGTGCCCGGCGGCGACGAAACTCAGCGCCTCCGCCGTGCGCACAAACGCGACGATTCCGTTGAGGTTCTCCATTGCGCTTCGACGCCCGTAAAGTCGATTTGATTAAGGAATTTAACTCCTTTATCAGCGGAGTTCTACCGTGTTTTTGTTTAATTGAATCCGAATTATCGTTGATCGCTCTACCGGGCGTGCGCACAGGAGGTGTCGCGCGGACCGGTTTTCTTTTGGGAGCGGTGATGAGCAAAACTTTTTCTTCCGTTTCGTTGGGGCGGCCCGTTGCAATTCTCACGGCCGTTTGCCTTGCTGCGCTCGCCTTGCCGCTCAGCTTTTCGGCGGGTGCGCTGGCCACGCCCGCGATCGGCCGGGAACTCGCGGGCGGCCCGGTCGAGATGAACTGGATCACGAATGCGTTCATGCTGACCTTCGGCAGCCTGTTGATGGCGGCGGGCGCACTCGCGGACCGGTTCGGCCGCAAGCGCCTGTTTGCGATCGGCGTCAGCGGATTCACGCTGGTCTCGCTGCTGCTCGGCTTTGCGCCGTCGATCCTGGTTGTCGATCTGCTGCGCGCCGTGCAGGGCGTTGCCGCTGCGGCCGCGCTCGCGGGCGGGACTGCGGCCCTCGCGCAGGAGTTCGATGGCCGCGCGCGCACCCGCGCATTCAGTCTGCTCGGTACGACCTTCGGGCTTGGGCTGGCATTCGGGCCGGTACTGGCGGGTTTCATGATCGAGCGCTTCGGTTGGCGAGCGATCTTCGCGACCGGGGCCGTAGTAGGCGTTCTCTCGCTGTTATTCGGCGTGCCGCAGATGCGTGAATCGCGTGACCCGGATGCACGGCGTATCGACTGGGCGGGAATCGCAACGTTTACCGGAGCATTGTCGTGCTTTACGTTCGGCGTGATCCAGTCCTCGGAGAGCGGCTGGTCGAGTCCCCTCGTCGTCGGATTCCTGTTGGGCGCGGCACTGCTGACCGCCGCGTTCTGGCTGATCGAAACGCGCGTCGCGCGGCCCATGCTCGATCTGTCCTTGTTCCGCTATCCGCGTTTTGTCGGCGTGCAAGTGCTGCCGATCGCGACCTGCTACTGCTATATCGTGCTGCTCGTCGTGCTGCCGCTGCGGTTTGTCGGTGCCGACGCTTACAGCGAGATCGACGCCGGCTGGCTGATGCTCGCGCTGTCCGCCCCTATGCTGGTCGTGCCGCTCGTAGCCGCAACGCTGACGCGCTGGATGTCGGCCGGCGTCATTTCGGGTATCGGCTTGCTGATCGCCGCGGCCGGCCTGTACTGGCTGACCGTCGCGTTACGCGATGGTGCGAGCCACGCCGCGATCGCACCCCTGCTCACAATCGGCGTCGGTGCGGGGATGCCGTGGGGATTGATGGACGGGTTGTCCGTGAGTGTCGTGCCGAAAGAACGTGCGGGCATGGCGACGGGGATCTTCAGCACCACGCGCGTGGCGGGTGAATGCATTGCGCTCGCAACGGTCAGCGCGATTCTGGCCGTGCTCACGCAGGCTCGCGTGCAGTCGATCGTGAGGCCCGATGCCTTGTCCGCCGACGTGTCCGCCAACGTGTCCGAAGCCGCGGCGCGTCTTGCCGCGGGCGATCTCGATCGCGCATCGGCGCTTCTTCCGCACGTCGCTCGTACGACGCTGCTGCACATCTACGCCGATGCGTTCGGTCTTTTGCTCGGGGGATTGACGGTGGTTACGCTGCTGTGCGCGATTGCGGTATTCGCGATTCTTGGCCGCGTTCGCGCCGACGACGATTCGTCGGTGGATCGTGAGCGCCGTGCGCGGGTAATGACGAGTGATCGAGAACCTGCGTGACGCGCCGTCTATTCATTCAAAAATGCGTTGCCGATTTGCATCTGAAGCGCCCCGGTATTCGGATCAGGCGCGAATTTCAGGGCTGCTCGCATTGCGGGGAAAGCGACGGAGAATAATCGTCTGAGCAGAAAAGCGACCGATGCTTTCATTACGAGGCAAAAAAGCCAGGTAAAAAAAGCCGCAGACGATGCTGCGGCTAACAAACACACACGCCGAACGTTGGGGAACGCTGACGTGTTTCCTGATGCTATCGAAGCTCGCTGCCACTGCAAATCGGGTGTTTTGTATGAAGCATCCGGCGGCCTTGCTGGACCGGCCTGCCGTCATGCCTCGAGCCAGCAGAAGTCGCGAAAAAACCACATAGGGCGCGCATGGCTTGAAAAAGATAACCGGGCGTGCGTTGCACGAAGACGAGTGGCATTGCCTTCGCTTGTTGCGCCACCATTAATCGGATTTTGAATCCAGGAAGATGACTATGATCATTTTTCTTCATGATTTTCAATAACGGATGGTTTTCGTTATTCAACAAAATATCCGTATTGCATGAGGGCGTTCCGAATCCATCTAATAATCCAGGCGGTACTCTTTCAACGGTTTCAGGTTCAATGTAAGCTGGCCTCCACTCATCTAAAACAAGGCTAAATAAATGTTGAACACCTTGAAAGCGCCGAAATGGGCCTGTTCCGTGATTGCGGCTGGGTTGATCGGTTTAGGCATCGCTGCGTGCAGTTCGCCGGGGACCAACGCGGCGGCAAACGCGAGTGCGAATGTGCCGTCCGACGAGCAGATCGTGTCGTCCTGGCATTATCTGTACGGGCGCTATCTGGTGTTGCAGCAGGAGAATTACGACATCAACGTCGAGAAAGTCGGCTACAACAAGATCAAATACAATCCGCTGGGTTCAGCCCAGTTCGTGAATCCGAACCTCGACGTGGCCTACCTGGAAGCCTGGCTCGTGGCGGACAAGGATCACGCAGTTATCCTGAACATTCCTAAAGTCACGGGGCGCTATTACACGGCTCAGTTGCTCGACGGTTGGGGCGAAGTCATTACCAACATCAATGAGCGTACGTATCCGGATCATCCGTATGGCAAGTTTGCTCTGGTGATCAAGGGTACCAATCCGCCTGTGCCGGCCGATGCGGTCAAGATCGAATTGCCGTCGGCGAAAGCAAAATTGCTGGCGCGTGTTGAGCTCAAGGGTTCGCCGAAGACGGCGGTGAGGTTGCAGCATCAGTTCACCGTCAATGCGTCGCCCGATACCCAGATCGATCCGCCTTTTCCCGTGCCCTCCTTCACGCCGGCCGCGCCGATCGGCGCCGAGATTTTCGATCACGTAAGCGAAGTACTGGCCACCTATCCGGATGCGATGCCGAAGGCCGCCGAATATCAGGCGGCGGCCATCAACGTCGCCAACTATATGAAGAGCAGCGACGCTGCCCGCAAACGCGTGAGCGATGTCGTCAAGACGCGGGCACTGCCGGCTTTCCTCGCCAACGCCAAGGGTTTCGGCACGCAGAAAGACGGCTGGTCGGTGACTTATGTGGCGGGTAACTTTGGCAACGACTACGTGGCGCGCGACATCATCAACTACGGTGGTTTGTGGGCCAACGTGATCAGCGAGGCGATCTATTTTGTGGGACTGAACGACAGCGACAAGCAGCCGCTTGACGGCAGCAAGACCTACGAGATCCGTTTCCCGAAGGGCGAAAAGCCGGACGGGCACGTCAAGGGATTCTGGTCGGTCACGTTGTATAGCGTGCCGGACTATCGCGTTGTGCCGAACGCGCTGCGCCGCTACAACCTGAACAATGTGTCCCGTCTGAGGGCGAATGCAGATGGCAGCACGAGCATCTGGCTTGCACCGGTCCGGCCGAAGAACGTGCCGCAAAGCAACTGGTTGCCTACGCCGGCGGGCAAGGGCTTCGCGCTGAACTTCCGCACCTATGTTCCGAAGGACGAAGTCCAGCAAGGTGAATGGTTCCCGGCACCCATCAAGGCCGTGAATTAAGCTTTATCGACGCGAGCATGTTCGGTGGTTCAGTCTGTCCGGGCATGCTCCCGGCAGACTGAGCTGGCGGCCCATGGAACAGGGTGTCTACCGGACGTTTCAGTTCCAGCCGACGCAACTGTCGTTCCAGGCCCTGGCCGATCGTCAATTAATATCTTTTGCGACCTAATTGCGCCGCAAAAATATATTGGACGTATTACCGGCGTTCTCGCACTATTCGTACATTCCCAGCTCACACCGTGCGCGCTATCGCGAGCCACCGCTTGCGGGCTATCGGTATGCCGTCACCGTTCATAACGGTGCATTGGCCGGCCTGGGCACAATTCCAATTTTGACGACCCCCAATATCTGAGGATACAGATGCCTGAATATCGTTCACGAACCTCGACCCATGGCCGCAACATGGCTGGTGCGCGTGCCTTGTGGCGCGCCACCGGAATGAAGGACGGTGATTTCGGCAAACCCATTATCGCGGTGGTGAACTCGTTCACCCAGTTCGTGCCGGGCCATGTGCATCTGCGCGACCTGGGCGCACTGGTGGCAGGCGAAATCGAAGCGGCCGGCGGCGTCGCGAAGGAATTCAACACCATCGCGGTGGACGACGGCATCGCCATGGGTCACGGCGGCATGCTGTATTCGCTGCCTTCGCGCGAGCTGATCGCCGACTCCGTGGAATACATGGTCAACGCGCACTGCGCCGACGCCATGGTCTGCATTTCCAATTGCGACAAGATCACCCCGGGCATGCTGATGGCCGCCATGCGCCTGAATATCCCGGTTGTATTCGTTTCCGGCGGTCCGATGGAAGCGGGTAAGGTCAAGTCGCCGACCGACGGCCAGGTGATCGCCAAGATCGATCTGATCGACGCCATGATCAAGGCGGGCGACTCCAGGGTCAGCGACGCGGAAGTGGCGGAAATCGAGCGTAACGCCTGCCCGACGTGCGGTTCCTGCTCGGGCATGTTCACGGCGAACTCGATGAATTGCCTGACCGAGGCAATTGGCCTCGCGCTGCCTGGCAACGGCACGATCGTCGCCACGCACGCATGGCGCAAGGGCCTGTTCGAGCAGGCGGGCCGCCTGATCGTGGACCTGTGCCGCCGCTATTACCAGGAAGAAGACGCGTCGGTCCTGCCGCGCAACATCGCCAGCAAACAGGCATTCGAGAACGCCATGGCGCTCGACGTGGCCATGGGCGGTTCGACCAATACCGTGCTGCATCTGCTGGCGGCGGCGCAGGAAGGCGGCGTCGATTTCACGATGTCCGACATCGATCGCATCTCGCGCAAAGTGCCGTGCCTGTGCAAGGTGGCACCCGCTACCGACAAGTACCACATCGAAGACGTGCATCGTGCCGGCGGTATTCCCGGCATTCTCGGCGAACTGGCCCGCGCGGATCTGCTCGACCTCTCGTGCAGCAACGTGCATAGCGGCACGCTGGGTGATTCGATCGCGAAGTGGGACGTCGCCGGTGGTGCGGGCGAAGCCGCGCAGAAATTGTTCCGCGCGGCCCCGGGCGGCATTCCGACCACGGTCGCGTTCAGCCAGGAGGCTACGTTCGCTTCGCTGGATACGGACCGCAAGACCGGCTGCATCCGCAGCAAGGAGAACGCGTATTCGAAAGACGGCGGCCTCGCCGTGCTTTACGGCAACCTCGCGGAGAAGGGCTGCATCGTCAAGACCGCGGGTGTCGACGAATCGCAGTGGGTTTTCTCCGGGCGCGCCCGCGTTTTCGAGAGCCAGGACGACGCCGTCGAAGCCATTCTGGGCGACAAGGTCGTAGCGGGCGACGTGGTCGTGATCCGTTATGAAGGTCCCAAGGGCGGCCCCGGCATGCAGGAAATGCTTTACCCCACGTCGTATCTGAAATCCAAGGGTTTGGGCAAAACCTGCGCGCTGTTTACCGACGGCCGTTTCTCGGGCGGTTCGTCCGGGCTCGTGATCGGGCATGCGTCACCGGAAGCAGCCGAAGGCGGCACGATCGGTCTGGTGGAAGAGGGCGATGTGATCGAGATCGACATTCCCAACCGCAAGATGCACCTGGTGGTAACGGACGCGGAATTGGCGCGCCGCCGCGAGGCCATGGATGCACGCGGCGACCAGGCCTGGCTGCCGGTGAATCGCGAACGCGTGGTGTCGCAGGCCTTGCAGGCCTATGCCGCGCTGGCGACCTCGGCCGACCGTGGCGCGGTGCGGGACATCTCGCAACTCAAGCGCAAGTGATGTGAAACGGCCCTGTCGCTGGAACGCGAGCAGGGCCGAAGCGATCGGGCAGGTGCCGCCACGGTACCTGCCGATGGTGCCGATACGGTTTTTGTCGGCATGGATCGCGTGTAACTAAGCCTCGTAGATCGGCCCATCCCATCCATCGAGGTACTTCGGCAGCGCGTCCTGTACGTCGACAATCCGATAGCGGTAGAAGAGATGCATTGTCGGATGCATGTCCTCGGGGAGTTCTCCACCAGCGGCGCGGGCGACGATGCTATTGGGTACCACGCGCATGCCGAGCCGGCTTGTGCCAAACACCGTTTCGCCGCAACTGGGGCAGAATGCGCGCGACAGGCTCTTGGTCGGGTGTGAAAAGCTCGATACGCTACCGCTCGCGACAGACACTTGCTCAGCCAGCCACGCAGTCGCCGACAACATTGACGTCCCGTAGAAATCCCGGCACGACCCGCAGTGGCAATTCGCTTTTGCCTGAGGCTCGCCATTCAGCTCGATATTGACGGCGCCACAGAGGCACCGCACGGAACGCGGTACAGTCATCTCGTCTCCTGATTGTGCCGCGGGATTATATGTCTCCGTGGTGTTGATGGATTGGGGCGCTCGCAAGCCGGGCGCAACCCCAAAATGCAAACCTTGATCGCGGGTGCCGCATGATGAAGATCGAAACTGGAGACTTCGCCGCCAACGGCATCGAGCTCCGCGTGGACATTGCCGGCAGCGGCATGCCGGTCCTGCTTTGCCACGGATTTCCCGAATCGCGGCATTGCTGGCGCCATCAGGTGCCGGCGCTCGCCGAAGCGGGATACCGTGTCATCGCGCCCGATATGCGAGGCTACGGCGGCAGCAGTGCGCCGGAAGCGATTGAAGACTTTACGATTCTGCATCTGGTGGGCGACATGGTCGGGTTGCTCGATACGCTCGGCCATCCGAAAGCCGTGATCGTGGGGCACGATTGGGGGGCGACGGTTGCCTGGACCGCCGCCATGTTGCGGCCCGACCGGTTTATCGGCGTCGCCGGACTTTCGGTTCCGTTCATCCCTCGCACCGCTTCTGCGCCGCTCGCGACTCTGCGCCGTCTGGGTCGGGAGCGTTTCTACTGGCTCTGGTTCGAAGCGCGGGGCCGCGCCGAGCAGGAGCTCGACGCCGATCCGGCGGAAAGCCTGCGCCGCATGTACTGGGGTCTTTCTGGCGCCGCGCCCGATCCGCTCTGGAACGGCATGGTTGCCGGGAGCGGGTTGCTTGCGACTTTCCCGGCGCCTTCCGGCCTGCCGGACTGGTTGACGCCCGAGGACCTGCGCCTGCAAACAGCGGCTTTTGCTCGTGGCTTTCGCGCGCCGCTCGACTGGTATCGCAATCTCGATCGGAACTGGGCGTTGCTCGGCGCCTTTGCCGGCGCGCGCATCAGCCAACCGTCGATGTTTCTCGCGGGCGCGCGCGACCCGGTGGTGAATTGGCGGCGTGACGCTTTTAATGCCCATTCGCAGACTTTGCCGGGCCTTGTCTCCAACACGCTGCTCCCAGGCATCGGCCACTGGATACAGCAGGAGGCGCCGGACGCGGTCACGGCAGCGCTGCTCGACTTTCTGCGGACCATCAAGGCGTCCGACTAGCCGCCATTCGCTTCGCGCCGCCGTGCGCTATCGAGCCCGGCGTTTCGCGCGGCGCACCGGTTCCTGCTGCTCTGCGAGCAGGTGATGGGTCAACTCCACGCTGTCCACACAGTTTCCCGCGGCCCAGGTTTCACTGAGCGTGGTGCGCAGTGTGCGTACGGCGTTTCGCTGCGCGCGCAGGTCGGTCATGAGCTGCTCGATCTCGCCGAGCCGCGTATCGAGTGCGCGCAGCAAATCCTCTTTCGGACAATTCTCGGGACCGGACAGAGCCTCCCGCAGTCTGTCGAGCGGGAAGCCCAGATTCTGCGCCAACTGCACCATGCGCAGACGTTCAATGGCCACTTCGGAGTAGACGCGATAACCGTTGGCCGTGCGCTCCGGTGCCGGCAGCAGGCCACTCTGCTCATAGAAGCGAATGGCAGATGGCGCGAGGCCGGTTTTTTCTGCAAGCTCGCCGATTCTCATAACGCTTGACCTTCAAGTTGACTTGAATCTTAGTATAGCGGCATCACTCATTTTGCAGGTTGATGCCGCCATGACTTCATCGCTGTTTACACCCGTGCAGTTGCCCAACGGCAGTTGGCTGCCCAACCGTCTGGCCAAAGCGGCAATGGAAGAAAATCTCGCCGACGCTGGGCAATTGCCCGGCGAGACCATTCATCGTCTGTACCGTGCGTGGGCCGAAGGCGGCGCAGGTCTTATCGTCACGGGTAATGTAATGATCGACGGCCGGGCCTTGACCGGGCCAGGCGGGATCGTGCTCGAGGCCGATACGCCGCTTGCGCCATTCATGCAATGGTCACAGGCGGCGCGCAGCAACGGTGCCCAGGTGTGGATGCAGATCAATCATCCGGGCCGGCAGGTGCTGGCGGCGATGGGCGGCAACGCGTGGGCGCCTTCGGCTGTCCCGCTCGCGCTCGGCAAACACAGCAAACTGTTCGCGCAGCCGAGCGTCATGAGCGAGGACGAAATCAGCGAGACCATCGCCCGTTTTGCGGCGACGGCGCGTGCGGCCGAGCAGGCGGGATTCACCGGCGTGGAAATTCACGCCGCGCACGGTTATCTGATCTCGCAGTTTCTCTCGCCGCTGACCAATCGCCGCACCGACCGTTGGGGCGGCGATCTCGCCAACCGTGCCCGCCTGCTGCTGGACGTGGTCCGCGCGGTGCGCGCAAAGGTCTCGGCGGATTTTTGCGTGGCGGTCAAACTGAACTCGGCTGACTTTCAGCGCGGCGGCTTTTCGGAAGAGGACGCCCGGCAAGTCGTGCTGTGGCTGAATGAGCTGCCGGTCGACCTGGTCGAGCTATCCGGGGGCAGCTATGAAAGCCCCGCGATGCAGGGCAATACCGCCGACGGGCGCACCCTCGCGCGCGAAGCCTATTTTCTCGAATTCGCGAAAGATCTGGCCGGCGTCGCCGCGATGCCGGTCATGACCACCGGCGGCATCCGGCGGCGTGCCGTGGCCGAGCAGGTGCTGGACAGCGGCGTCGCGGTTGTGGGCATGGCCACTGCGCTCGCGGTGGTCCCCGATCTGCCCGCGCGCTGGCGGGCGGGCGTGGATCTGGGGGCGCAGATTCAACCGATTGAGTGGCGTGACCGGGCGCTCACGGGGCTGGCCCGCATGGCAGTCGTCAAACGTCATCTGCGTACGCTCGGTGCAGGAAAGACGCCCCCGGCACGGTATTCCGCAGTTTTGACCCTGATCCTCGACCAGTTGCGCACGCGCCGGCTGACGCGGCGTTATCGGCAATGGAAGCAGGAATACGCGTGAAGCGTCAAAGGCGCGACGCGGAGCCGGGCGAACCCCGGCCCGCGGCAGAATATGCAGTTGCCTGGCCCTAGCCGTTGTCAGCGACGCTGTTGATCGGCGCCTAGCCGAAGATCTGCAGGTGTTCGGCCAGTATGGTGCAGCCGATTCCGATCAGCACGACGCCACCGGCCATCTCCGCGCGTCTGCCCACGACATGGCCGATGACGCGACCGAGCATGACGCCGATTGTGACCATTGCCATGGTGGCGAGGCCGATCGCGGCGGCCGTCGAATAGATGTTGACGTCGACAAAGGCGAGGCCCGCGCCCACCGCCATTGCATCGATGCTGGTGGCGAAGCCGGTCACTGCCAGCAACCAGAACGAATGGCTTGCCGCCTTTTTCTCCTCGACATCTTTGGCGGTAAAGCCGTTCAGGACCATGCGGGCGCCGAGCACGAACAGCAGCGCAAACGCGATCCAGTGATCCCATGCGGAGACATATTGGGCTGCTGCTTTACCCAGGAACCAACCGATCAAGGGAGTGAGCGCCTCGATGACGCCAAAGATGAGTCCCGTTCTCAGCGCTTCGCGCCAGTGAGGACGGTCGAGCGTGGCGCCTTTGCCGATTGCCGCTGCAAAGGCATCGGTAGACATGGCGAAAGCAAGGAATAGCGTTGCGACAGGATTCATGGAAGAGAGGCTCAAGGTCGGGCGGAAAACCGCGACACACCGCCGCGCCCGACCGGTCGCGTGGTGTGTCGATGGTCTTGCCAACCAAAGGGCTACCTGCACCACGGTCTGGGCGACCGAGAATGTTGACGCAGGCGCTTCTGGGTAGAAGCCGGCTACTCCCCAAAGACAGCGGCGAGCATATCATGGTCGAAAGGATTTTGTAATGACATCCATTGCCTTTCGGCGCGGCAACTTGCTTATGTCGCATACGGCGCGATAGAATCGCGCCTGCTCATTGGGGAGTAGCCGCCTCGAACGCCGTGTTCGGGGGCGCATGTCAACATACTTGGCGAGTCGAGAGACCCGCTATGGCGTGCGCAGCCAAGTGCCTGGCAAGACCGATGACACGCATTCCGACCTAACCGGGTCGCCGGAATGCGCGTCATCGCGTGCTTTCAGCGCGGCCCGGATACAACAACCCCATGCAATCCTTCCTCGTCTCGACCAGTGTGGTCGGCCTCGCCGAAATCGGCGACAAGACTCAACTGCTTTCCTTGGTGCTGGCTGCGCGATATCGCAAGCCGATTCCCATCGTTCTTGGTGTGCTTGCTGCAACGCTCATCAACCATGCGGCATCAGGCGCGCTGGGAGCATGGCTCGCGAGCGTTCTGAGCCCGGGGATCCTGAATTGGGCGGTCGTTGCCTCATTTGCTGTCATGGCGGTGTGGATTCTCATTCCTGACAAGCTGGACGATGCCGACGCCGTATTGACGAAGAATTCGATGGGCGTCTTCGGCACAACGGCCGTCACGTTCTTTCTCGCCGAGATGGGCGATAAGACTCAAATCGTGACCATCGCGCTCGCTGCGCGCTTTCACGAGTTCTTCGGCGTCGTCGCGGGCACGACACTAGGCATGATGCTGGCGAATGTGCCGGTCATCTATCTCGGACACAAGTTTGCCGACCGCTTGCCGACGAAGGCCGTTCACATTCTTGCCGCCATCATCTTTGTCGTACTCGGCGGATTCGCGCTGAGAACGGCGCTTTATCCGACTGCACATCCGATGTTTTAACTCGCCTTACTTCCGCCTCGCACATGCCGCGAGGCGGGATAAGGTTGAAGCTGCCGCGGCTGTCTCGCGCGCGAACGCTGCTTGGCCGCCGCGCGATCGCCGGCGCAGTCAGTGCTCACGCCGTCACGTTCACGTGCGGGCCTGCTTCGACCGGCGCGCGTGTCCGTGCGATGGAGTTTCGGCTTGCGTGTCCACCGCGCTGAGGAGATGCTGACGGCCCTCCTCGAGAATTTCATCTGCGAGCGCTGGGTCAGTGTCAGCGACGGCACGCGAAAGCAGCAGCGTACCGACCATCTGGCTGAACAGGCCGATCGCCTTTCTGCGACTGCCTTCGCTGACCCCCTCTCTCTCTTCAATGACCTCGGCGAATCGCTCGAGGTTCGCCGCGAGACCTTGCGCGTAAGAGCCGCGCGCCGCGTTGTCGAACCGGCGCGCGTCGCCGACAAAACCCGATAACGGACACCCCGCCTCGATATTCTCGCGATGCTCGGGGGACAGATACCACCGGATGTTTTGCTTCACCGGGTCGGCGTCAGTCGATCTGGAGCTGGCGATCTGGGAGGCAAACGCCTCCCCGCCTTCTTCCATCGCCTTCTCCATCACGGCGGCGACCAGCGCGTCTTTTGATTTGAAGTGGTTGTAAAACCCGCCCTGCGTAAAGCCCGCCGCCTTCATCAGCTCGGCGAGCCCGACCGCATCGACGCCGCGCTCACGAAACAGCTTCTCGGCGGCCGCCACGATTGCGTGCCGGTTTTCAGCCGCCTGTTGCCTGGAAACACCCACTTTCCCTCCCTTTGGCCGACCACGGCTCAATCAAATCCATCAAAAAATACAATGTCGATCACCATTGACATCATCATGGCGGGCGACCACAATCCACCTCAATGACAATGTCATTCACCATTGTCTTAAGTATAGCCTTCTTTGCGCGAACGTCCAGGTGGCGAGGACACAACGGCTATCTGACGCCTGAGCGCGTCGTCAACTGCATCTTTAAAGAGGGACTCAACATGGCGAAGACAACCCCTGAACAGAACAAGGCGGTTGCGTTGGAAGCATTCGACACCCTGTTCAACAAGCGCGACTACGAGGCTGCCCAGCGCTTCTGGTCCGAACGCTACATCCAGCATAGCGCCCATATCGCGCCGGGACGCGACGGCCTGTTCAATCTGGTTCGCGCGCTGCCGGACACCGCGCGTTATGAGAACCATCTGATGGTGGCCGAGGGCGACTACGTCATTGCGCATGGACGCTTCTCGGGAATCGGCCGTTCCGCTGCGTGGATTGCAGCCGACGTTATCCGCTTTGAAGACGGCAAGCTTGCCGAGCACTGGGACGTTCTGCAGGACGAAGCAACCCGGGCCGAATCCGCGAGCGGTTTGCCGATGTTCGGCGAGCAGTTCCCTGCCTGAGCATCTCGACCTTACCTACAGCAACCTCAATTTCAACCTCAACTGCAACATCAACAGGAAACGATCATGAAACTCACTGGAAACACGATCTTCATCACGGGCGGCGGTTCGGGCATTGGCCGTGGATTAGCCGAGGCGCTCCACCAGCGCGGCAACAAGGTCATCATCAGCGGCCGCCGGCGCAGCCATCTCGACGAAGTGGTCGCGGCGAATCCTGGTATGGCGGCAATCGAGCTCGACATTACCGACCCGGCCAGCATCGAAAAGGTAGCGGCGCAACTGATCGCGGACTATCCCGATCTCAACGTGTTGATCAACAACGCGGGGATCATGCAGCCTGACCAGGCAGGCGGTCACATCGACGATGCACTGATGGTGTCCACCATCACGACCAACCTCATGGGGCCGATCCGCATGACGTCCGCGCTGATCGATCACTTGAAGTCCAAGGATGACGCGGTTGTCGCGTATACCAGTTCGGTCCTGGCTTTCGTGCCGCTAGCGGTGACGGCAGTGTATTCATCGACCAAGGCGGCGTTGCATTCATATATTCTTTCGCAACGCTTCATGCTGAGGAATACGAAGATTCGCGTGCTTGAGATCGCACCGCCCTGGGTGCGCACGGATCTCATGAACAGCCGCGAAGCCGAACAGGCGATGCCGCTCGAGCCCTTCATCGAAGAAACGATCGCCGTGCTCGGAACGGATGTAGATGAGGTTCTGGTTGAAGGTGCGAAGCAGTTCCGCGGGAACCCGGGGCCTGGCGAGCACGCTTTCGTGAACGGCTTGAATGCGCAGATGGTGGAAGTGTTCGGTGGGTGAGTGGCTGCCTTGCGCATAGGTGACGCGGGCAGCGGTGGTTTCGCTTGCCCCGTCCGTTCAGCGAGGATGCCTTGATGGCGCGTCTTTATTCAGGAAAAAACGCAGCTCACGCAACGATCTCACTCAGATCGTATTCTCTCGACTCGAGTGCGGCGAGTAGCGGTGTTGGATGAGGCACCCGCTCGTGTCCCGCCGCATGGGGCACAAAGCCTCGGACGAATTCCAGAAGCTTCGTGGTCGAAACCCCAAGCGGCGTGGCTTTACGTATCTCAACGGCTTGAGCCGCAACCATAAGCTCCATTGTAAGAAGCGACTTGCAGAGCTCCGCCGTTTCGCGCGCGCGGCGTGCCGCGACAGTAGCCATGCTGGCCCGATCGAGGTTGCCGTTCGAATGGCTGGAGCTGGCCAGTTCGATTACCGTCGGTCCTGCGAGCAGGCGCGCCTCCGACGCCAGAGACTTGTGAAATTGCGCCAATCCGTTGAATCCGGGCAAGCCAACGCTGTCTTCCTCGATCAAACCTACAGGGAGTCCGGACCAGAACGAATCCGTCAGTTTCGCCACTCGCTCCGTGGCGCTGGTGACAACGGGCGATAAGGCTAACCTGACCGTGTCGAGGGCCATTGAGAGCGACAGCATGTCGAAGTTGGCCACTGACACCAAGGTGTCGTCCTCGATCGACACGATAGGGTTGTTCTGGCTGGCATTCAGTTCGATGGAGATCTGTTTCTCAACGAATGCAAAGCTATCGAACGCATTTCCAAATGTAATCGGTAGAGAACGAAAACAAAGAGGGTCCTGCAGATGACGAGGGCCATCGCTTTTCAGAATGTAGCTGCCGTCAAGCTGTGCGCGAATCAACTCAGCGGCGATCCGCAGCCCTTCAAACGGGCGTGAACGGATTGCAGCAGGCGAAAGAATGGACGGGTTGGCGGCGAAACCTTCCATGCTCAACGCCGAGACGATGGTCCATGATTTCAGCAGGCGGCGCAGATCGTCAATGGCCATAGCGGCCGTGCCAAGCGAGAGTGCGCTGGAATTGAGAAGCGCGAGTGCCTCGCCCGACGTCAACGTGATGTCGGCGTAGAGCGCCAAAGCCAGATCCGCCACCGGCGACATGTCGCTCTGACCGATCGATCCCCATGTGTGCACGCGAAACGTCCGGCGGCTATTGAGCGCGTCGACCAGCATGGTGGCTAGCACGGGGCGAACACCGAGCCGGCCGGAGGCCATGGAGTTCACGAGAATGACCATCATCGCGCGCACAATTTCGTCTGGCGCCGTGGGACCGTGGCCGAAGTTGTGGGTCTGTAACAGCCTGCGGTTGAATTCCTCGATGCTTGCCGGCGCGAGTGGAACACCTGTCTTGGCGCCCACGCTGGTTGTCACGCCGTAAACCCGATCACCGCGGGCGACCGCTTGCTCCACGACTCGGCGGGCCGCGTGCATGCGTTCCATAGCTTCCGGAGCAAGAGCGACATGTGCGTCGAACCGCGCAATTTCCACCACTTGTCGCGCTGTTAAGGTTTGACCATCAATAGTCACTGCTTTGCTCATTTGAAACGGCCTCCGGTTTATATGAATTGGGTGAACCCGGCCATTCTGCCGTGCTCATCCCCGGGAGAGAAGTGAATCTCTTCAGATCAGTTTGCTTTGCGTGCAGTCCGGCCGACCTGCGCAACGAGATCAACGTCTTTCTCTGCGGATTCGCGCGCATCATGGTCCGACAGAACCGCATTCATATCGGATTCCTTATAGAACAGTAGCGAAACCGCGCCGAGTACCAGGAATCCGACCAGATAGTGAGCCGGCATGAGCTTGTCGCCGGTTTTCGCTACCAACCACGTCAGCAGGAACGGCGTGAACCCACCCAACAGCGAAGCCGCCAGATTGTAGGTGATGGACAGGCCGGTCGAACGTATGTGCGTCGGGAACAGTTCCGCAAGCGTTGCCGACACGGGGCCCAGTATGGCTGCCATGAGCAACGCAAATGCCAGCTCCATCATGAGTAGGGACGTGGTGGTCGGATACATGTTCAACAGGATAAACGCTGGGTAGATCAGCAACGCGAAAAGCGTGAGCGCGACTCCCATGATTATCTTTCGGCCGATCTTGTCAGACAGGTGGCCAAAGCAAGGAACGAGTGCCATTCTTACCAGTAACGACACGGTGAGTACGATGAACGGCGCATTCAAGGAGGTCTTGAGAGACTGAACCGCGTAGATTGGCAGGTATGCGATCAGTACGTACACCATGATGTTGGTCACCGCGCTCAACGCGAAAGACACGAACAGCTCCGCCGGGTAGCGGCGAAATATCTCCGCGATTGAGACTTTCTTGTGCTGCGCCTCTTTCAGGAAAATTTCGGGTTCCTGCAGATTGCGACGAATATAGAAGCCGATCGGCCCAATGATCAAGCCGAGCAGAAACGGAATTCTCCAGGCCCACGACGACAATGCGTCGGCGGTGAACACGCTCGTTAGCAGGGCGCCCATGAGCGTAGCCAGAAACACGCCGATCGATTGCGAGAACATCTGCCAGCTGCCGTAGAAACCCCGCCTTCCGGGCGGCGCGTATTCGATCAGCAGTGCGGTGGCGCTGCCGAACTCGCCGCCGACCGAAATGCCCTGCAATATCCGTGAGCAGACAACAATGATCGGGGCAAGAATGCCGACCTGGCTATAGGTCGGCGAGAATGCCAGCATGGCGGTTGAAACGAGCATCAGGAGAATCACAAAAGACAGCGCCGCTTTTCTCCCGGCACGGTCTGCATAGATACCAATGGCAATCCCGGCTATGGGCCGCACGACGAAGCCGACGCCGAAAGTAGCCGTGGTCAGAAGCATTGAGGTAACGGGATTGTCGGCGGGGAAAAACTGTTTGGCGATAATGACGGACAGGTACCCGTAAACCAGAAAATCGTACCATTCCAGTGCATTGCCGACGGTAGATGCCACCACCGCTTTCCACGGGACCTCTTTCTTGATCACCATAGTCTCCTCCTTGTCTCGATCTTGATTATTTTGTCGAAAATTAAAATTTACGAATTGGCAGATTAATAATGAAGACGTTGAATTGGGCCTGTAGCTCGCCCTGAAATATCCTGTCTCCGATTGAATATCTGCGGTGCAGACGGGCGCGAAAACAGATTGACTACGCGTCCGCCGCCAATGAAATGGAACCTGTCGAACGATATTGGCGATAAGCCTTTCTATTCGACAAATGGTACGGTGTGCCTCGTCTGCGGCCAAGCACAACTCCGCGAAATTCCACCTGCCGGAAAGGGGGCGTGAGACGCGAGCGTGACTAGCCGACAGCAGCACGGCCACGAGACTTCATTCGCTAGTTTTCCAACTGCTCCGAGATTCGCCGCGACACTTCGAGCATCTGGCCCAGGTACCGATCGACGACTTTCTCCGTGGTCAGTGCGGAGGAAAACCATGTGAGTCCAATCGAGGCGACCACGAATTCCTTCGCCATCACGGGCACGGCGATGGTGCCGGACACCGGCCGCACGCTGGAATCGCGCAGGGCGTACCCGCGCTCGCGGGTTTGATCGAGCATCGCCTGGACGGCTTCACGATCCTGTGCGAGCCGGTCTTCAGGATGATGACTCTGCCGCACGACTTCGAGCAGCATCTCCTGTTCTTCGGGCGAGCAGAAGGCGAGATACGCACGCCCCAATGCACGCGAAACAAGGCTTAGGCGCATGTTGATCGACGAATGCAGGAGCGAGAGCGGTGAATACGGAATCGTGCTGTAGCGTACGACTAGCGCGTCGACGTCGAGCATGCCGACGGCAATCGGCCACTTGATCTCTTCGGTGAGTTGGCGCACGAGCGGCGCCGCGATCTCGACCACGCGCGGCACATGGTGATAGCCCGAGTTCAATGCGTTGACGCCGTCGAGCAGACGGTATTCGCCGGGCCGCGCGCCGCGTGCGACGAGGCCCAGGTCTTCGAAGGTTCTTAGCAGCCGGATTAACGTGGGCTTGGGTAGCGACGTTAGCTGATGCAGGCTGTCGAGCGTGGAAACGGGCATCTGGTTCAGGGCACGCAGAAGGGTAATTGCTCGCTCCACTGCCCGAATCGAAGATTCGCGTTCCGCCATCGTATCGCCTTGCCTGGGTGGTCGGGCGCGCGTCGGTCGGTCTGACGCTTGCCCTTCGACAAACCCGGATTATCGCAGTTTTTGACGAGGCTGGACCGGCCACCCCGGCCTCGGTGGCCATGCCGCGGATCAGCCCCGCAATCAGGCCATCAACGTCAGCGCGCCCTTGCGAAGCATCGACTGATCCGATCCGATAACGAACCACGTCGCGCCCATCTGCTCGAATTCAGCACACTCGCTGACCTCACCGAGCGCGACGCCTCCCGTCTTGCCGGCACGCCGCGTGATATCCAGCACGTCGACGGTGGCCTGCATCACTTCGGGTGCGCGAGCGCTGGTCAGGCCAAACGACAAGGCCAGATCGGCGCGGCCCACGAAGAGGCCGGACACGCCCTCGACGTTCGCGATGTCACGCGCGGCGGCACAGCCCGCGCGGCTCTCGATCTGGCACATAACGACCGTGCCGTTGCCCGCCGCGACGGCCTTTTCCATGCCCATCGCGCCGTAACCGGCAAAGCGGGGCGAACTGGAGAAGCCGCGTTCGCCGTCGATAAAGCGTGTGCGGGCGACCAGCGTGCGCGCTTCGTGCGCGGAATCGACGTGTGGCACCAATAGTCCCGAGGCGCCGAGATCGAGCGCCGACTGGATCGTCGCCGCGCTCATGTCGGGAATCCGCACGAACAGCGGCAAATTCACGGAGCGCGCGGCGAGCACCATGATGTCGAGCGTGGCGCGGTCGAACGGCGCATGCTCTGCGTCGATCACCGCAAAGTGGAGTCCCGCGCCGCCGAGAATCTCGATGATCTGCGGCGCGCCGGTTTTGACGAAAGTGCCGATCTGGCGCATGGAGGTGTCGTGCGTGGTGGTAGACATGGATGAGGAGTGAAAGCGGATTGGAAGCGGTCTATCGGGACGCGGTTGGGTTGACCGGCGCGCGACCTCGCGTGCCCTTCATGGCAAGCGCGGTGCAGGCGAGCAATAGCAGGCAAAGGGCAGGCAGCAGCATGGCGTCGCCGGGGTGGCCGAAGGCCTTGTCGATCCGCGGCATCGCGTTTTGTGCGAGAAAGCCACCGAGGTTGCCGATACTGCTAATCGCGGCGAGGCTCGTGGCGGCGCGACGTCCGCTGAAATACTTCGACGGCAGCGACCAGAAGCACGGCAATAGCAGCGACGTGCAGGGCGTGCCAACCACCAGCGCGACATAGCGCGCCGCCGGATCGCTCACCAGCAGGCTGGTCACGAACGCCACACAACCGACCATGCCGATGATCACGGCGGCGATGCGCACCTGGTTTTCGTTCTTGAGCGTGCGCGGCACGATCAGCAAAAGCGCGGCGGTCAGTGCCCACGGAACCATCGTCAGCAGACCGTTGAGCGAACTCGAGACGCCGAATCCCTTGATCACGGTCGGCAGCCAGTAAATGAGCCCGTAGAGCGACGTGAGCAGACACGTGTAGCCGAGCGCAAACGCCTGCACTTTGCGGTCGCACAGCACGCTCCAGACACTGCCTTCGTGATGCGTGGCCGGCGCTTCGTCAGCGACCATGCGTGCCAGCTGGCTGCGCTCCTGCGGCGCGAGGAACGACGCCGTCTCGACACTGCGCGGCAGGCAGAACAACACGATCGGCGCGAGCACGAGCGCAAGCAGGCCGGTGACGATAAACACCCATTGCCATCCTGCGTGGTGCCAGATGCCGTCGAGCGACAGCAGCAGGCCGCCGAAAGCCGAGCCGAGCATGTTGCCGAGCGCGCTGCCAAGTGTCAGAAGCGCGATCGCGCGCACCTGATAGCGGCGCGGAAACCACACGCTCAGGTAGTAGACGATGCCCGGATACAAGCCGGCTTCCGCCGCACCGACCAGAAACCGCAGCGCCGCGAAAGCCGAACCCGACGCGATGTACGCGATGAGCAGGGTCGCAATGCCCCAGCTCAGCACAATGCGGAAAAACCATTTCGGCGCGCCGAAGCGGTGTACGCCGAGTGCGCTTGGAATTTCGAAGACCAGATAGCCGATGAAGAACAGCGACGACGCCAGACCATAAGCTGTTTCCGTCATACCAATCTGATGCACCATCTGCAGCTTGGCGAAGCTGACGTTCATCTTGTCGATGACCGACACCAGATAGGTGACCAGGATCAGCGGCATGATGCGCCACCACACACGCCGGATCAGGCGTTCATCGTGTGTCACTGCCTGGCTGACCGGCGTGGCAACTGAAATCTCCATCTCTCCTCCAATGTGGCGGCCCGGTTGGTCGCGCGTGAGACGCGCAGCGCCGGTTTTTATCTATCGGTGAGCGGCCGCTGAACGAGGCCAGACCCACGGTGAGCAATGCTATGTCGCGCCGACGCCGCGCTTCAAGTGCGAATCGGGAAGATTTCGCGTGGCGGAATTCATGCCGAACAGGCTATTTTTTTGGGGCAGGGTGGCATCCCGTGCTTTTCGGTCTGCGAAAAGTTTCTGAAACGCGCTTGGACCGGCGCGTATCGCATGGAACCATACGAGGCGTCGAACGTGATAGCCGCCAACAGCACGCGTTCGCCAACTTTGAATATCCGAAAAACTGAAAGTCCGTGACGCGACGCGAACGGGCCAAGACACGGAGAGGAGACCCCGATGAAAAGAACATTGTCCCTGATGGCAGCCTGCGGTATCGCCTGCACGGCACACGCGCAGAGCACGGTGACGCTCTACGGCATCGTCGATGCCGGTTTTCGCTACAACAGCAACGCGGGCGGCAAGTCCCAGTTCGCTATTGCCGGCGGCAATGAGAGCGCATCGCGCTTTGGTTTGACAGGCAGTGAAGATCTGGGCGGCGGCTACAAGGCCGTCTTTACGCTGGAAAACGGCTTCACCACCACGACGGGCGCCTTGCAAGCGGGGCTGATGTTCGGGCGTCAGGCTTTCGTCGGCGTCGCCACACCTTACGGAACGGTGACGTTAGGCCGCCAGTACCTCACGCTTTCGACCTATCTGGGGCCGTTTTCCGCCGGCAGCGATTGGGCGGCGCGCGGCGCAGGGTGGGGATACCATCCGGGCGGGCTCGACGACGTCGACGGCACCGAACGCGCCAACAATGCGATCAAGTATGTGAGCCCCCGTTATCGCGGATTGCAGTTTGGCGCCACATACAGTCTCGGTGGCATCGCGGGCAACACGACGCAGAACCAGATGATTTCCGCAGGCGTCGACTACGGCAACGGGCCGTTCAAATTCGCCGCGGCCTATCTGTACGTGAAGAATCCGAACTACTCGCTGTTCGGCAACAACGCAACCAGCAGCACGACCGGCAACAACTTCTCGAGCCCGGTCTTCAGCGGCTATGCGACGGCGGCGTCACAGCAGGTCGTGGGGGCGGGCGCATCGTATGCGCTCGGCTCGTTCACGCTCGGCGGCATCTATACGAATACGAAGTTCTTCAATATCGGCGGCACGCCGGTCGCGGGCGCCAAACCGCCGCCGGCTGAAGTTGGTGCGACCGCCACGTTCAACACGGGCGAAGCGAATCTGAAATACAGTATGACGCCGTCGCTGCAGTTCGGGGTTGCCTACACGTACACGCGCGCGAGCTCGTATAACGGCGAGAGCGGCGCCAGCTATCAGCAATGGAGTCTCGGCGCCGACTATTCGCTTTCGAAGCGAACCGACCTCTATTTCGTCATGCTGCGCGAGACTGCGGGTGGCTTCGATTCGACGGGACACCGTGCGGTGGCCGCGCTGACCTCCGCGACGCCGTCGGCAACCGATACGCAGAACGCCGTGCTGCTCGGCATTCGCCATCTTTTCTAGCCGCGATGCGTAGCGCCGCCGTTCGATCGCCTTATTGCAACGCCAGCAACGCTGGCGATGCTGGCGGCACAGCGCTATGCGCCTTTTAGCAACCCATCTCTCCCTGGAGCAGACATGCGTTCCCAGCAAGACCCCACGAATTCTCCTGCCGGTCAAGCCGTCAAACTGTTCGACTCGCACGCGCACCTCGTGGCGGACGACCTGACGCGCTACCCGCGCAACCCGATGAAACGCTCGCCCAATGCACCGCCACGCCTGCCTGGCGTGATCGGCCTGCCGGGCGGCAAGCATGGCCTCAATCCGGTCAATGAAGTGCCGGACGTCTCGCGCATGTTGCAGTGGATGCAGGAAGAACACGTCGAAGGCGCGGTCGCGGTGCAAAAACGCATGACCTACCGCTTCGACAACAGCTACATTCTCGACTCGTCGGATGCATACCCCGACACGTTTTCCGCCGTTGTCATTCTCGATGCGGAAGACGCAGGTACACCGGCACTGGTGCGCTCGTACATCGAGAAACACGGCCTTGCGGGCGTGCGCCTGTTCGGTGGACGCGAAGCGGACGGCACCATGCCGTGGCTGAATTCGCCGCGCGCACTGGAGACGTGGGCCGTGGCGAACGAGTACGGCATCGTGATGGATCTGGAGGTGCTGGCGATCGGTGGCGGCGGCCCGTCGGTGCCGGCGATCATCGAATTGGCGCGGCGCTTTCCGAACTTGCGCGTCGTGCTCGACCATATGCTCGAACCTGAAGTCGAGGACGACAACTACGGCTTCGACGCGCGCTTCGTGCCGCTTGCCGCCGAGCCCAATATCTTCTTCAAGTTCACCTCGATCAACCTCGACATCTACCGTGAGACGGATACCCCGGCGCGCGACGTGCTGCGCCAGGCAGTCGATATGTTCGGCGCCGATCGCATCATGTGGGGCTCCGATATCGGCACCTCGTCGGGCACGTACAAGGATATGGTGCAGCGCATGCTCGACGCGACGACCTTGCTCACCGACGCGGAACGCCACGCCGTGCTCTACGAGACGGGCAAGAAGGTGTTCGTGAAAGGCGGCGCGCGCCGCTGAGCAATCCGAGCCGTACAAGGAGATAACGATGTTTCTAGACCCCGCGACCACACCGGACTTCAAGCGCACGCTTTTCAATGCGATCGTCGCGCCCCGCCCGATTGGCTGGATCAGCACGATGAACAGCAAGGGGCAGGTGAATCTCGCGCCGTTCTCGCATTTCAACCTCGTCTCGACCGCGCCGCCGGTGGTGATCTTTTCGTGCAACGCGCCGGCCGACCGGCACGAGAAGGACACCATTACGAACGTGCGCGAGACCGGCGAGTTCGTCACGAACCTCGTGACATGGGATTTGCGCAACCAGATGAATCTCAGTTCGATCGACGCGCCCTACGGCACCGACGAGTTCGAACTCGCCGGACTCGACAAGGCACCGAGCGTGATGGTGAAGCCGCCCCGCGTCGCGGCGTCGCCCGCCAGCATGGAGTGCCGGTTGCTGCGTATCGTCGACATCGAGCCGACGGGGCCCGGTGAGACGGCCAGCAACGTGGTGTTCGGGCGCGTTGTCGGCGTGCATCTGGACGATCGCTTTATCGGCGCGGACGGGCGGTTCGATACGGCCCGCACCGAACCGCTGACCCGCCTCGACGGCAACCGCTACGCCACCGTCGGCCGCATGGATGTGCTGGGCCGCCCGAGCCCGCGGCGCGACTGATCCCCCAATCAAGAAGGAACCGAACATGACGACTACAACCGACACCAGCGTGCGGAAAACCGCTGTCTACGATCTTGCGCCAGGCACCGTGACGCGCGGCCAGAACTTCTTCGTGCAATGGCTGCAAGGCAATGGCAAAACATTCGAAGCACGCAGCGCGCACGAGATGCTGCTGCTCCTGCCCGACGAAAGCGGCGCTGAGGTGCGCACCGGACAAGGCGCCGCGCAGTCCGTGCCGGGCCGCAGCGTGTGCGTGCTGCCCGCGGGCGAAGTCTCGGTGAAACCGGACGGCACTGGCCGCGCTGTGCTGATCGCGTCGTCACGCGCCGATCTTGCGCCCGGCGCCGCACTCAACGAACGGGACTATGTGCCGGCTGATCCGCGCATTGTCGGCAGCGATGCCGGTTATCGACGCACGCGCGCGAACGGCGAACTGCAGGTGATCGGCATCGACAGCATCAAGCCGCCGGCCGACAAGCCGCGCCTGAAGATGCTGCAATCCGACACGCTCAGCATCAACTGGGTCGAGTATCAGGACGCGCGCGACCGCTCGCAGTTGAGCCCGCACAGCCACACGAGTTTCGAGCAGGGCTCGCTCGCGATCGACGGACATTTCATTCATCACCTGCGTGTGCAATGGGGCGCCGATGCGAACCAGTGGCGCGACGATCAGCATCTTGAAGCCGGCCCGGCATCGATGATCTCGATTCCGGTTCATCTGATCCACACGACCGAAGGCGTCGGCACGGGCCGCCATCTTCTGATCGACGTGTTCTCGCCGCCGCGCACGGACTTCATCGACAAGGGATGGGTCGCCAATTCGGCTGACTACACGCGTGGCTGACCTCGGGCTGACCCGGGCTTGACCCGGGGTTGACTGTTACAGAGAACCGGCATGTCCACTATCGAGACCCGCCTGCGCCGCACGCAAACGGGCGAGCGCAAACACCGTCTGCATGAGGGGCACAGCAACGTCGAGCTGTGCCGCGCACTCCAGCGGGGCGCCGAGAATCGCGTCGAGTTCGACGCGGCGCCCCGCTTCGAGATCCTGCAACATCGACGTCTTGATCGTGCCGAGCTGCCTCGTCTGGGCGATGCGTTGCGCTACGTCGATGTCGAGTGCGAGACCGGCGCGCCGGCCGAGCGTGAGGCATTCCGTCATCAGGTTTTCGAAAACGGCGCGCGTGCCGGGATCGTCGACAAGACGGTCGGTACTCGCCTGCGTGATAAGACTCAACGGATTGGCGCATACGTTGCCGAGCAGCTTGAGCCACAGATCGCGGCGCACGTCGTCGCTGGCGGTGGTCGGCAGGCCGGCCGCCGTCAGCAGTTGTGCCCAGTCGCGCGCCCGCTCGCTGATGCCGCCGCACGGTTCGCCGATCACGATCTTGCCGCCGCTTTGATGATGGACCACGCCGGGCGCGGGCGAACTGCACGACGCCATCACGCTGCCGCCGAGCACTTGCGCGAACGGCAGCGCGCGTTCGATCTCACCCCGCGGGTCGACGCTCGTGAGGCGCAATCCTTCGAGCGGATTTCCGGGGGCGAGAAAGTACCACCACGGCAGACCGTTCCCCACCGGCAGCACGACGGTTGCGTCGCCGACAAGCGCCGTGAGCGACGCGGCGATGGCGGGCAGCGCGTGCGATTTCAGCGCGATGATCACCAGATCCTGCGGACCCATGTCGGCGCAACTTGCGTGAGCCTCTACCGCGACGATCCGCTCGGCTTCGCCGGGACACGTATAGCGCAGTCCGGAGGTGGCGAGCGCATCCAGCGTTGCGCCGCGCGCGAGCAACGATACGCGGTGCCCGGCGAGCGCGAGGCGGGCGGCGAAGTGGCCGCCGATCGCGCCCGCGCCGATGATGCCGATGCGTCGCGGGTGCGTGTGGAAATCGTTCATGGTGGATTTGGTGTCATCGAAGGGATCCGCTTATTTTCGCCATTGCGTGCTGTCCATCCAGCACTTTCTGCCCGCTTTTCTCCTGCCGGAATCTTGCGCGAATACGCGAACCCCGGGTTCAAGGCAATTAAGCCGACATACCGACAGGTAGACAGGCGCCGTTCCCTCTTCAGGAATTTCAACGATGCCGATCAGCAGCACAACTCTTAAGCAAGTCACCGCGCAGCTTTACGAACGCTCGTTAAAAGCGATTCCGGATGACACGCGCGCGTTTTTGCAGCGAGCGTCTGGTGCCGAGTCGAGTCCAACCGGCAAGGCAACGCTCGCCATCATGCTCGAAAGTGCCGACGGCGCACGGCGTAACGGCACGCTGGTCTGTAGCGACGTGGGCATTCCGACCTATAGCATCAAGATCGGCACACGCGTTCAGTTTGACGGACCCGTGCGCGCTGCTATTCGCGAAGGTTTTGCGGACCTGGCGGCGAACATCTCGCCGCCAATCCTCAAGATGGTCACCAATCCGCTGACACACGAGCGCAGCTATGCAGGTAAGGACATGCCGATCGTGAGCTTCGACGTGATCGACGACGCGGACTACGTGGACATTGTCTGCGCGCCGAAAGCCATGGGCACCGGCCGCTGGGAAGCGATTGACGCGTTCGTGTATCCGACTCTGGAACAAATTGAACGCTTCGTGCTCGACACGATGCTGCGCGCCGGATCGCAGCCTTGCCTGCCGCTCGTGATCGGCGTCGGAATCGGCGGCACGTTCGACTACGCGGCCCGTCTCGCGAAAGAACAGATGTTGCGGCCGTTTGGTCAGACTAACCCGGAGCCCATCCTTGCGCGCATGGAACAGCGCCTGCTCGGCGCCGTCAACGCGATGGGTTTCGGGCCGATGGGAACGGGCGGCGACACCACGGCGATGGCCGTGCATGTCGACTATGCCGCGAGTCACGGCTTCGTGCCGGTTGCCGTGTGCTTCAATTGCTGGATTAATCGGCGCACGGCGGCGCGCATTCACGGCGATGGCCGTGTCGAATTCATGGAGTGCTAACGATGACCCAGATTCACGATTTGCGTTTGCCGCTCACGCGCGAGAGCGTGCTCGATCTGAAGCTCGGCGACATGGTGCGGCTATCGGGTGAGATTACGGTGAGCATCGGCTTGCCGACCCATCGCCGGCTGGCGGAGGCCGTGGAGCAGGGCGCACCGCTGCCGGTCGATCTGCGCGATGGTGCGTTCTTCCATTTGAGCACCTATGTCGATGAAACGGCGGACGGCCCCGTGCCGCTCTATCTGAACCCAAGCACCAGCACCCGGTACAACCCGTGGATGCCCGCATTGATCCGGGGTCTTGGCGTGCGTCTCGTGGGCGGCAAAGGTGGGCTCGACGAAGCAAGCGCCGCCGCCTTGCGCGAATGCGGTTGCGTATATCTGTCGTTTCTGGGCGGCGGCGCGCATCTGCTGTCGGCCTCGCTGCGCCGGGTCGTGGCGATGAACTGGACCGAGTACATCTCGCAGTTCCGCTTGCTCACGCTCGAAGTCGAACAACTCGGGCCCGCGACCGTGGCGATCGACGCGCATGGCAATAGCCTTTACACGCAGTTGCACGAACGCGCCGTGTCGCGAATGCCGGGGATTCTGCGGGATCTCGGCGCGTAGTCGATTGGCGAGACGCCTGAAACGGCCGCCGCCGGACGCAAATCCGGCGGCATGCAGATCATGCAAAATTCAGAATCCGTCGCCAATCTGCGCAAACGCGCGCGAGAGATCGCCGATAAGATCCTGCGGATCCTCCAGTCCAATGTGCAGACGTACGATGGGCCCGGCATTTGACCAGTCGGCGCACGTGCGGGTGTTCGCGACTTTGGCGACGGTCGCCAGGCTTTCGAAACCGCCCCATGATGCGCCGATGCCGAACAGATCGAGCGAATCGACGAAGCGTGCGGCCGCGGCCGGTCCGGCCTTGGCGAACTCGAAGGAGATCAGACCGTTGGTGCCGGTGCAGTCGCGTTGCCACAGCGCGTAGCCGGGGTCATCGGGAAGTGCGGGACAGTACACGCGAGCCACTGCGGGATGGGCTGCGAGCCAATGCGCAACTTCGAGTGCATGGCGTTCATGCATCGTCAGACGGGCGGCCAGCGTGCGCGTGCCGCGCAACACCAGATAGGCGTCGTCAGGGCTGACCGCAACGCCTTGCGCGTCGCACATGCTGGCGACCGGCTGCCAGACCTCGCGCGTGGTCGTCAACGTCCCCATCATGACGTCCGAATGGCCGCTGAGATATTTAGTCGCGGCCATCACGGAGACGTCGGCACCCAGCTCGAGCGGGCGGTATTGCATGCCCGAACCCCATGTGTTGTCGGCGACCAGCAGCGCACCGTGGCGATGCGCGAGATCGGCCAGAGCCGGCAGGTCGCACATCTCGTAGACGAGTGAGCCCGGGCATTCGACATAGACCAGCTTCGTGGCGGGTCTCATCTGTTGCGCAAGGTCGCTGCCGTCGGCACGAAAGTAGGTCGCCTCGACACCCCATGGCCGCAGGAACGTATCGACGAAGTGGCGCAGCGGCTGATAGACGCAGTCGGCGATCAGCACGTGATCGCCGGGGCGCACGAACGCCATGAAGACCATTGCGATCGCTGCCAGTCCGGTCGGGAAGAGCCGCGTGCGATAGCCGCCTTCAAGCTGCGCGACGACGTCCTCCAGCGCGAAACCGGTGGGATTGCCGCGTGCTCCATAAGTGAACATCCGCTCGCTGTCACGCCGGCGGCGGGCGTCTTCGAGTGCATCCATCGACTCGAACAGAACGGTGGATGCCCGCACGACGGACGGATTGACGGCCCGTCCGCCTTCGAAAACAGGCGATGTGCCGCCCTTGACGAGACGGGTGGCCAAACCTTGCGATGGGGGTTTCGATGACATGTCGGTTCCGCTTGTGATGACCGGACGTCGAGCGTCCGGCAAATTCGATCTCATGTGTTCGCCGTGGCGATCAACGGCTACGCCTTTGCGGTATGCGAACCGATCTTGAAGTCGTCCAGTTCCCGCGCATCGAGTTGCGCGAGCAGCCCGGTTTCCCAGGCAAGGTATTGCCGGGCAGCCGCCTTGTTTCCATCATGCCGGTCGTGCACGAAGAACAGGTAATCGATGCATTCGCTATCCGGAGGCAGCTCGGGTGTGGTTTCGATGGGCCGACCTGCCGCTGTCCACGCAGCAAGACCGCCGCTCAGCAGCATGATGGTGGCATTGCCATGCGGCGCATGCCGGCGCCAGTCGGCGGCCGCGAGTTCCGCGATGCGCTCGTCGTCGGCCACCAGCACAATATCAAGGCCGGCGCTGAACGCAGGCGGGCGCGAGCGAATGGCCCACGTCGAGCCTGGCACGTGCGCGCACCGGTAGGCCATGCTCGGGCGCAGATCGACGACTTGCGTCGTTCCGGCCGTCAACGCGTCGGCAAGGGCCTCGACGCTGATTTGGGGCAATGCCGGCGGCACGGCGTCGGCGAGCACCGGCAATGATGCCCCGCTCGCGAGACCGTCGCGCAATACGTAAGCGTCGTGCCCCATCAGGCGCAGCCAGCTGGCGACAATGGCGGCGCGCACACCGTCGGCATCGAAAAGAACGAGACGCGCGTGACGTACGCCGACATACTGATCGGTCGCCTGAATCAACTGGCCGCCCGGCGTATGCTGCGCGCCGGGCAAGCTGCCCTCGGCAAATTCCTCCGGCGTGCGGATGTCGCACAGGAACAGGCTGTGCGTACCTTCGGCGATCCAGCGCGCGAAGGTGTCACGGTCGATTTCGGGAACGGCAAAGCGCTCGGCGAGTTGATGACTCGCGCGTCGCATGCCTTCGACCGCGGAGGGCGTGAGCGCATCGGGATAGCGGCGCGTGCTGCCGTGCTCAAGCGGGAAGTCCTCGAGGAACCAGCCTTGCGTGCCGTTCTCGAGCGCCATGACAGGATTCGAAATGCCCAGGTTGATCAGCGTCTGCGCGCCGATGATGCTGCGCGTGCGCCCGGCGCAATTGACGACGATGGGCGTCTCAGGATTCGGCACCAGTTCGCGGATACGGTAACCCAGCTCACCGTTGGGGCAGCAGATCGACGACGGAATCGTCATCTTCAGGTATTCGTTGACCGGGCGGCCGTCGACGATGACGACGTCGGCGCCCGAATCGCGCATCTCGGCGAGTTCGCGCGCGGTGACACGAGGTGTATGGAAGGCCGCTTCGACAAGCTCGCCAAAAGCCTTGGACCGCACATTCACGCCGGCGAAGAGCGCATAGCCCGCGCGCGTCCAGCTTTGCGTGCCGTCCTGCAGCACGAACACGTTGGTATAGCCGAGAGCTTCGAGACGTCCGGCGGCTTCGAACGCCACGGTGCCGTCGCCGTCGTACACGACAACGCGTGCAGCGCGGCGCGGCGCGAGACGCGGAGCGTCGATCTCGAGCCGGCTGAACGGTAAGGGCACGGCGTAGAACAGGTGGGCCTCGCCGTACTGGCCGTGCTCGCGCACATCGAACAGCGCGATTTCGGCGCCGTCGTGCAGCCAGGTTTTCAGATCTTTTGCGGTAACCAGCGATGTCATGACGATAAGAGAGCGAATCGAAAGGATGAGCGGGGCCGCACCGCGAGCAACGCTGCGGTGGTCGGCAACAGGGTGTGTCAGGTAAGGCGGGTCCCGGCGCGGCAGCGCTGCCGCACGGAACGCGCGCGAATCAGCGGCGCGTTTTGACGCCGATGTCCATGATCTGATAGCGGCCGGTGGTCAGATCGAATGTGATGCGCTCGGTCAGCGTTTCGAGCGCGCGGCCGTACATGTGGAGATGGCGGATCGGCGCATCGCCCTTGATCTCGACGGCATGGATGTCGTCGGCCGTGAGCGCGATGCCGTGACCCGGATCCACGACGACGGTGTCGGCCACCTCCAGTGTGCCGACACCGGGGGTGCTGCCGTCGTCAGTGCGGCGATAGACGTAGTTGTATTCCGTCCCTTGCACCGCGGCGATGCAGGCCCACGTCGTATGGTTGTGCGGCGTGATCTTCTTGCCGGGACGCATGACATTCAGGTACAGCGCGTAGGTCTGGTTCGCGTCCTCCGAAATCAGGTAACGCGCTTGCAGCTCGCCTTCGGCGGGCGGCGGAAATTCGCTGTCCTGCCAGAACGTACTGTATGCGGCGAGGGCCTTGACCTCTTCGAGCACGGCCGCCAGCGCGGTGCGGGTCTCGCCCTCGCGTGCCAGTGTGGTCTTCATGGCGGCAATGGACGCGGCGACGGCGGCCTGACGTTGTTGAGGAAGGGACGGCGTGGACATGAGGGGATTCTCCGAACGGTATTGAGCAAAAAAATGAAGCGTGAAGTTGTCGGGACGATCAGGATTCAATCGACGAGGCTGGCAGTGTGAGGCGCGGGCCGCAGCACGTCCTGCAGAAAGCGCTGCGCGCGCGCATGGGTGGGACGGTCGAAGAACTGCGAAGGCGGTGCGTCTTCGAGCAGCTCGCCCTGGTCCATGAACCAGACGCGGCTCGCGACTTCCCGTGCGAAGCCCATCTCGTGGGTGACGATCATCATCGTCATGCCTTCGTCGGCAAGCGAACGCATTACCTGCAGCACTTCCTGCACCATCTCCGGATCGAGCGCACTGGTCGGTTCGTCGAACAGCATGAGCGGCGGTTTCATCGCCAGTGCCCTGGCAATGGCCACCCGCTGCTGCTGGCCGCCGGAGAGGTTGGCCGGCATCGCGTCGATCTTGTTGGCAAGCCCGACCTTGGCGAGCAGCGTCTCAGCCTGAGCGATGGCCGCGTCGCGCGACATGCCGAGTACCTTGGTCGGCCCGAGAATGAGGTTTTGCCGCACGGAGAGGTTCTGGAACAGGTTGAAGCTCTGGAACACAAAACCAATTCGCGCCCGCAACTGGTTGACGTTGCTCTCACGCGCGGTGACGTCGCGCCCCTCGAACAGGATGCGTCCGCTCTGGATTGCTTCGAGGCGCGTCACGGTGCGGATCAGCGTCGATTTTCCGGACCCTGACGGACCGCACACGACGACAACTTCGCCTCGGCTGATCTTTGCGTCGATGCCCTTGAGCACGTGGTAGGTGCCGTAATACTTGTTTACGTTCTCGAATGCGAGCATGGTGTAGAGGTCTCCTGATTACGCGAGCCCGATGCGATGACGGGCGACGCGGCGCTCCAGCCACCCGGCGAAACGGGAGATTGCGAAGCACAGCACGAAATAGAAAGCGGCGAGCACCAGGAAGGTTTGCAAGGGCTTGGTCAGCGTGATCGTATTCACCTGGGCCGCCGAATAGGTGAGTTCAGGCACGCCGATCACGTAGGCGAGCGACGTCGCCTTGATGATCGAGACGGACTGATTCACGATCGACGGGAGCATGTTCGTGAGCGCCTGGGGCAACTGCACATAGCGCATGCTCTGCAGCCATGACAAGCCGTTCGAGCGCGCCGACTCCATCTGGCCGCGCGGCAGGCTCTCGAGGCCGGCCCGCACGATCTGCGCGAGAAATGCGCTCTCGTAGACGATGATCGCGCACACCGCGGTGGTGAAGGCCGAGACTTCGGCGCCGACCAGCAGCGGTACGGCGAAATACGCCCAGAAGATGATCAGCAGCAGCGGGATGCCGCGCACGAGGCGCGTCCATACGCCGGCACAGACGCGCAGCCAGCGCCACGGCGAGACTTGCGCCATGCCGATGGCGATCGCGAGCGGAAACGACGCGACGAGCCCGAGCGCCGCGAGGATCAGCGTGCTTGCCACGCCGCCAAGCGGGCCGTTTGGCCATGCGCCGACAAGGAACAGCGCCAGGTGGTCATGCAGGATGTCGAACATGACCTCAAACTCCTGTGGGCGCCGTGCGGCGATTGACAAAGTGTTCCGAAAGCGCCATCAGTGCCAGCGTGCCGATCAGGTACAGAACGGTGGCGACCAGGAAGATGTCGAAGGTGCGGAACGTGAGGTTGTCGATCTGCTTGGTGCGATAGAGCAGTTCGTGCACGCCGATGGCCATTGCCAGCGAACTGTTCTTGAACAACAGCAGCGCCTGGTTGAGCAGCGCCGGCAGCGCGGCCCTGATGCCCTGCGGCAGGATCACGTAGCGCAATGACTGCAGATACGTGAGGCCGATTGACCAGGCGGCTTCCTGCTGGGTATAGGGTATGGCGCGAAGCCCGGAGCGGATGTCCTCGGAGACGAACGCGCCCGAGTTCAGCGAGAGCGCGACGGCGGCGAGAAAGAACTCGGTATTGCCCGCGTTGATCCATAGCTTGAGCGGTTCGGGCAGGATCTGTGGCACGCCGAAATACCACACGAGAATCTGCACCAGCACGGGCACATTGCGGTGGTATTCGACGATCACCACGACAAGCGCCTTGCAGAAGCGAATCGGCAGCGCGCGCAGCGTGGCGAGTACGATACCGATCGCGCTTGCCATCAGACCCGAGACGACGAACAGGCGCACCGTGGTCAGCACGCCGTTTCGCAACAGCGTCAGGTAGCCGTCGTCGAGAAGGAACGAGAGATCGAACATTGTCGTGGAATCACTGTGCCTTGATGGGCTCGACCTTGTAGTCGCGCGTGAACTTATAAACGGAGTTCGTGCCCAGCCACTTGTCGAAGCTCGTCTGCAGGCCGTTGGTTCTGTCGTAGTCGAGAAGGATCTTGTTGACGGCCGCCATCAAGGCCGGTTCGTTCTTGTTCATCACCACGCCCCAGCGCTCCTCGAACACCGGGCTGGCGAGCAGCCGATACTGCTGGCCGTGGTTCTGTGCCGCCTCGTTGGCAAAGCGCGCAAGGATCAGTTGACCGGCGACCAGACCGTCGACCTTGTGCTGTTGCAGCGCCAGATAGGCGGAGGAGATGTCGTGAAAGGTCAGCAGGTTCGAGTCGGGCAGGCGTGTCACCGCGACCGCCGCCGAACTCGATCCTTCGGATGCGGCGATCTTCTTGCCCGCGAGCTGCGTGAGCGTCTGGATTGGCGAATCGGCACGCACGAGCACACGAATTGGCGCGACGAAGTACTGGTCACTGAAGTCGACCTGCGTTGCACGCGCCGGCATCCACGCCATGGCGGCGGCCAGCAGGTCCACGCGATGTGTCTTGAGTTCGGCGATGCGCGCGTCGGTCGAGAGCGCGCGCTGGTCGAGCTTTACGCCGAGGCCCTGCGCGAGCGCGCGGCAAACATCGACATCGAAGCCGACGGTCTGTCGCGTGGCGGTATCGGGGAAGGCATAAGGTTCGCTGGCATTCTGCGTACCGCACACAAGCGTGCCGCGCGCCTTGATGTCGGCCAGCGCGTCGGCCCGCGCGACGCCGGCAATGGCAGTCGTTGTGAAGATAAGGACAGCCAGTTTTTGTTGCCACATGGTCTTTCGTCTCCGATTGAATGAAGCTGATTCCCCGGTTCGGCGCCACACGGGGTTACCGTGGCGTGCCGACGTTATTGCCAATCCCTTAAATATTGCTTGAGTGTCGAGCAGGTTATCGCGAGAATGAAGGGCAACAATTTAATTTTTAACGCGAAAACATTAAGAATTCTGAAGTGAGCGAAGTGGGCGATGCGAAACCTCGATATCGATCTGTTGCGCACTTTCATGGCGATTGCACAGCATGAAACCTTCGCGGCGGCGGCCGAGAAGGTGGGCCGCACGCAGTCCGCCGTGACGCAACAGATGCAGCGGCTTGAGCAGGAAATGGGATGTGCGCTATTCGAAAAGCGTGGGCGGCACAAGTCGATGACGCCCGACGGCACACGGCTGATGGCCTACGCGCATAAGATCCTGGCGTTGAACGACCAGGCGGTGCAGGTGATACAGACACGCGGGCCCATCGAGAAAATCCGCATCGGCTCGCCGCACGACGTGGCGGATTCGATCCTGCCGAATCTGCTGCGGCGTCTGTCGAAGCTCTCGCCCGAGTTGCAGATGGAGATCAACGTAGGCCGCAGCCCGTTTCTGATGGATGCGCTGCGCGACAAGGAACTGGATCTGGCGATTTCCACGCGCTATGACGATGCGTTCCCGGGGATCAAGTTGCGCACCTCGCCGATGGTATGGATCTGTGCGGAGGATTTCATCTTTGACGCAACCGCACCCGTGCCCTTGGTGATGGCCGACGAACTGAGCCTGTTTCGCCAGGTGTCGACCTCGTGTCTCGACGCACGCCAGATCCTGTGGCGAACCAGCTATATCTCGCCGACGCTCGTGGGGATCAAGGCGGCCATTAGCGCCGGCTTGGGCGTGACTGCCCGAACGACCGAATTGCTCGACGCGAATATGCGCGTGTTGACTGAAGCGGATGGTTTGCCGCGCCTGCCGGAAGTCGCGTTCTATCTTTACGTGCAACCCGGTTGTACGAGTCCGACTCTGCGCGAACTATTCGATTCGAGCGAACACATTGCAACACGTTTCGGTCCCCAGTTTGCGTGAGCGGTCCGTTAGCAGAAGAGCTGGCGGGGCCCGGTTGGATCGGTCAGGGCTGCGTCGTCGAACCCGCGCCGCCGCTCGACGAATCCGCGACGGAAGTGTCCCAGGCGGGCCATTGGACTGCTGGTGTCGCTGCGAGCTCCGGGTGCGCTTCTTTCCGTTCACTGTAGCGATCGGTCAGGTAGTCCGAGCGGTCACGCACAAGCAGCGTGAACTTGTACAGTTCTTCCATCACGTCGACGACGCGGTCGTAATATGCCGAGGGTTTCATCCGGCCGTTCGCGTCGAACTCCCGCCAGGCCTTTGCCACTGATGACTGATTGGGGATCGTCACCATACGCATCCACCGGCCGAGAATGCGCAGTGCGTTCACGGCGTTGAACGATTGCGAACCGCCGCACACCTGCATCACCGCAAGCGTGCGGCCTTGCGTGGGGCGGACGCCGCCGCTTTCAAGCGGCAGCCAGTCGATCTGGTTCTTGAAGACCGCCGTCAGGGTTCCGTGACGTTCCGGGCTGCACCATACGTGCCCCTCCGACCATTCCGAGAGCTTGCGCAGTTCGACCACCTTCGGATGATCGGCCGGCACGCTGTCCACCAGCGGCAGGCCGTGCGGATCGAAGACCCGTGTTTCCGCACCGAAGTGACGCAAGATGCGTTCGGCTTCGAGCGAGAGAAGCCGGCTGTATGAGGTCGCACGCAACGAGCCGAACAGCAACAGGATTCTCGGAGCGTGTTGCGAAGCCGCGCGTGCGTCCAGCTTCTGCAGATCAGGGGTGTCCAGATGCGGGGCGCTGATGTTCGGAATGTTTTGCGTCATTAGAGAAGCCTTTTTCCTTCGCTATCGACCACCTGCTCGCCATCTTCTTTCGTGAATGAGCCTTTCTGTGCAGCAGGCAGGATGTCGAGCACCAGCTCCGAGGGCCGGCACAGGCGCACACCAAGCGGTGTGGCGACAAACGGGCGGTTAATCAGGATCGGATGTTCCATCATCGCGTCGAGCAACTGCTCATCGCTTAAAGATGTTTCCGCGAGGCCGAGTTCGGCATACGGCGTGCCCTTTTCGCGCAGCGTGGCGCGCACGGTGAGGCCCGCGCGTTCGATCAGACTCTTCAGCGTAGCGCGATCAGGCGGGTTCTTCAGATACTCGATGACTTCCGGCTCAATCCCGGCATTGCGGATCATGGCCAGCGTGTTGCGCGACGTGCCGCAATCGGGGTTGTGATAGATCGTGACGTTCATAACGGTTGTCCCTTGGTGCTGTGATTCGCTTCGTACCAGTGCTGGGAACGGTTGACCATGCCAACGACGAACAGCATGACCGGCACTTCGATCAGCACGCCTACCACCGTTGCCAGGGCTGCTCCGGAATGGAAGCCGAACAGACTGATTGCCGTGGCGACCGCCAGCTCAAAGAAGTTACTGGCGCCGATCAGACTGGAAGGGCCGGCAACACAGTGCGCGACGCCGAGACGCCGATTCAGGAGGTACGCGAGGCCAGAATTGAAAAACACCTGTATCAGGATCGGCACCGCGAGCATGGCGATAACCAGCGGTTCCTTGACGATCGCCTGCCCCTGAAACGCAAACAGCAGCACCAGTGTCGCGAGCAATGCGCTGATCGAATACGGACCAAGGTGCGCGACCGCTTGTCGGAAATACGTTTCGCCTCTGGTCAGCAGATGTCGTCGCAACAACTGGGCGAGGATGACGGGGATGACGATGTACAGGACAACTGAAATGATCAACGTATCCCACGGCACCGTAATCGCCGACAGGCCGAGCAGCAGCGCGACGAGCGGTGCAAAGGCAACGATCATGATGGAGTCGTTGAGCGCCACTTGCGATAACGTGAAGTACGGATCGCCTTTGCAGAGTTGCGACCACACGAACACCATCGCCGTGCAGGGGGCTGCGGCCAGCAGGATCAAGCCGGCGATATAGCTGTCGAGCTGGCCGGTGGGAAGCCACGGCGCGAACACATGGCGGATGAAAATCCAGCCGAGCAATGCCATCGAGAATGGCTTGACGAACCAGTTCACGAATAGCGTGACGCCAATGCCGCGCCATTGGCTCTTAACCTGGGTCATCGCGGAAAAATCTATCTTGACCAGCATCGGGATGATCATCACCCAGATCAGCACGCCGACCGGAAGATTCACCTGAGCCACTTCCATGCGGCCAATTGCCTGGAAGAGCTGGGGAAATACCTGCCCGACCAGGATGCCGCCCACGATGCAGAGCGCAACCCAGACCGTCAGGTAACGCTCGAAAAATCCGATTGCCGGCCGTGCGTCGACAATCGCTGCGTCAGTGCTGCTCATTTGATTCCTCTGC
>NZ_MCAS01000016.1 GCF_003610895.1 Paraburkholderia fungorum | reverse complement strand
TTCGCCAGCGCAGCCAGCATCTGGCCGGTCTGGTTCGAATCGTCGTCAATGGCCTGCTTGCCGAGGATGACCAGTTGCGGCTGTTCCTTGTCGACCAGCGCCTTGAGCAGCTTGGCGACAGCCAGCGGCTGCAGATCTTCGTTCGACTCGATCAGGATCGCGCGGTCCGCGCCGATCGCCAGCGCCGTGCGCAGCGTTTCCTGCGACTGCGCCACACCCGCCGACACCGCGATCACTTCAGTTGCCACGCCCGCTTCGCGCAGACGCACCGCTTCTTCCACCGCGATTTCGTCGAACGGATTCATCGACATCTTCACGTTCGCGATGTCGACGCCCGTGCCGTCCGACTTCACCCGGACTTTCACGTTGTAATCGACCACTCTCTTGACTGGCACAACAATCTTCATGACTCCCTCTCCAATCGGTTTGCATGCCAGTGTGCTGACTCAAACCAGAGGTTGGAATTCGGCATTCTGGAACACCGCATTTCAAGTGTTCGAATGCTTGCGCAAGCCGGAACGGAGCGCAGACACGCGCGAGTCCACGCCGACCGATTCCGTTAACCCCTGCCTAATCGCGTCTTCCGCAATCAGTAATTGAGCGACGACTTTTGCTGATGCACGCTATCACCCATCAATGCAAGGTAATCGATCGGCCCTGTGAAGCGCGACGGCTATCCGTTTTCATCAACCTACCAAAACTCGTCATCATGTCAGTCAATTGGCCGGAAACAATCTTCGAGCACTTCAAAGCCGCTGATGTGCGGCAAGTGGCCTACGTGCCTGATGCAGGGCACAAACGTCTTATCGAACTCTGCGAAGCAGACGCCGGAATCCATGCGGTTTCACTGACCACCGAGGAAGAAGGGGTGGCCATGATGGGCGGCGCGTGGATCGGTGGCCAGCGTGGCGTACTGCTGTTGCAGTCGAGCGGCGTGGGCAACTGCATCAATATGCTATCCCTGCAGCACGAATGCCGTATGCCCATCGTGATGCTCGTCACCATGCGCGGAGAGTGGGGTGAATTCAATCCCTGGCAAGTCGCCATGGGCAAATCGACCCAGGAAGCCCTCGAATCGGCGGGCGTCTATGTCTACCGTGCGGATGATCCCGCCGAGGTCCCCGAGACCGTTCGCGCGGCGTTGAATTTCGGCTACAACACCTCCCGGATGGTCGCCGTCCTCATCGGACAACGCGTCATCGGCACCAAGAACTTTAACAAGTGAGCACGAACATGACTCAGCAGACGACGCCTCTGAACCGTCGACTGACGGTGAAGCGGATTCTCCGCGATCGGCAGCAGGACGTTCTGGCAGTGACCAGCCTTGGCAATCCGACCTTCGATGTGGCCGCCGCAGGCGACACGCCACAGAACTTCTATCTTTGGGGTGCGATGGGCGGCGCCGTTTCCTTTGGGCTCGGCCTTGCGCTTGCACAACCTGAGAAGCGCGTGATCGTGTTCGTTGGCGACGGTGAAATGATGATGGGCCTCGGATCGCTCGCGACCGTGGGCGTCGATCGGCCCGCCAATCTCTCGATCGTCGTTATCGACAACGAACACTACGCGGAAACGGGTATGCAGTTGGCTCACGCGGGGCGCGGCGTCGACATCACCGCAATTGCGCGCGCGGCCGGGTTCGAAACAGCAACAACGATCCACGCCGAAGGCGAGCTCGAGGAGTATGTCGACGTCATTCTGAAGGCATCGGGTCCCGTGCTCGCCACGGTGAAGGTCGGAACCGATCCCGAACCCACCGCCCTTCCCCCCCGTGACGGTCCGTACCTGCGAAGCCGTTTCCGTGAGGCATTGCTTGGCGCCAGGGCCCACGCGAGCCAATAAGCACCAAGGCGCGGCCCCCGCGAAAAAGCGGTGGAACGGCGGAGAAGCTGGAGGCCGCCCCACCGCTCTCTTCGCTCTCGCCACGTGTTACACCCCCTGTACAATCGGGATCACTGTGACTTCGCGCTGATCCCCTTATGCCCGCCAAGGCCTATTCCGATATGTTGGTGGAGGTCTTTCGACAACTGGACCGGCAACCCGAGATGCTCGAGCGCGTCTTCGACTGCTTTCCAGACGTGCTGTACTACATCAAGGACGCACAGGCGCGCTATCTTTCCGTTAATCAAACGCTCATCAATCGAAGTGGGATGGCGCGCGACGATGTGATTGGCCAGACGGCAGATCAGCTGTTTCCCGTGACCGGCGCAAGCACCAACGCGCAAGATCTGAACGTTATCGAAACCCGGTCTCCGATTGTCGATCGCCTGCGCCTCTATTCATCCGGCGCGGGACATCGATACTGGTGCCTGAGTTCCAAGTTCCCGGTACTCAACGAAGACGGACAAGCGATCGGACTGATTGGCATATCGCGCGACCTGCCCCGGCCTGACGAGCGCCACCACGGCTACCGGCGCTTACTGGAATATCTGGATTATCTGGAACAGAACCTCGGACAGAACATCCTCGTCACGGAGGCGGCAGAACGTGCCTCCATCTCCGTCGACACGCTGGAACGTCTGACCCGTGAAGTGTTTCATCTGACACCCAAGCAACTGCTGATGAAATTGCGGATCGACCACGCGTGCAAGCTGCTCGAAACGACTGACCATAGCATTACGGATATCGCAACGGACTGCGGCTACGCGGACCACAGCGCTTTTACACGGCAATTCAAGTCCGCCACGCACCTCACGCCCCGACAGTATCGAAACGCCCGAGGGCGTGGCCTGCATCCCCACTGATAGACCACCTGACGGGCGCTAGTAAACGCCCTCCTCAATCACCAGTTGACCGGAGGTGAGCCGCGCCGGCGATAACGGCGAGAGGTCCAGCGTTCTGAACTCGCCAAAGGTCAGCAGTTCCGCGATTGCCCGGCCGACGCCCGGACTGTGCATCATGCCGTGGCCGCTGAAACCGGCTGCCACGAACGAGTTTTCCGGACCCGACTGACCGACGATGCCGTTCTGGTCGAGAATGTTGTATTCGTAGTAGCCGGCCCAGGCATGTTCCACGCGCAAGGCCTCAAACGCCGGGATCCGCTCCGCCAGCGCCGGCCAGATAATCTCGTCAAATTCGGAGAACTGCGCATCGAGCGGCAGGTTATCCAGATCCATCTCCGCGGAAGGCGAGACGATACACAGGAAATGGTTCTGCTCCCTACGCAGATACACGCCGGACGTATCGATCAGGATCGGCATATCCGGAATCGGCGTCGGGCATGACACGACGAACGCTGAACGCCGTCGTGGCCGAACCGGCAGGTCGACACCAACGCTCTTTGCAAGCGCTGCGCACCATGCTCCACCTGCATTCACGAACGCGTCGCCGGAGATTTCCCGTCCGTCCGTCAGGTCGACATGGGTAATCCGGTTTCCGCACGTACGGTAGCCCGCCGCCTCACCGGTGGCGAAATGAACGCCGGCCTCGCGCGCACGGTTTCTGAACCATTGCATGACGCTGTAGCCATCGAACCATCCTTCACCTGCAAGGCCTTCAACGGCATAAGTCAGATCGCTCACGTTCATCCAGGGGTAGCGGTGCTGCAACGCTTGCGCGGAATGTTCCTGCAGCTCGACCCCTAACGATCTGGCAAGTGAGCTCCGCCGACGCAGCACGCTCTCCTGCTGAGCGTTGCCCACGAACAGATAGCCGCGATCCACCAGATCGACACCCGCACCGTACCGCGTTTTTTCCCGCTCGCAGGAGGAGAAAAAATCGTAACCGAACTGCGACAACTGAATGCAGACAGGTGTTGAAAACTGCTGTCGGATCGAACTCGCCGAGAGCGATGATGACGCGATTCTGTAGGTCGGGTCTTTCTCGATCACCCAGATTTCTCGCCCGGGCGTCGTCTGGAGGCTCAGGAAATACGCGATCGAACAACCAATTGCACCACCACCCGTGATGACAATCCTTTCGTTCATGATTTACCTTCGAAGGCTCGCTGGACTCCCCTGAGCCCGGCGGTGTGTGGATAGTGGACGATCAGACCGCCGCCGTTTCGAGGCTTTGACACGCGGCGCGAATCCGGCTCAGCGCTTCGTTCAAGTCGTCGAGCGACGCGGCATAAGAGAGTCTGAAGTATGGCGACAGCAGAAACCCGGAACCGGAAACCACTGCAACGTTCGCCTCTTCCAACAGATACATGACGAAGTCCTGGTCCTTCTCCAGAAGCCGGCCGCGGGGTGTACGGCTTCCAATGACACCCTGGCAGCTTACAAATGCATAGAACGCGCCTTCCGGCTTGTTACTGTGGAGTCCCGGAATGTCGCTCAATGTGTTGACCACAAGTTTGCGGCGTTCGTCGAAAGCCGATCGCGCAATCTCGACGAATGACTGATCCCCCGTCAGCGCTTCGATCGCCGCGTATTGCGACACCGACGACGCACTGGTGACGATCTGGCCTTGCACGAGATTCATGGCCCGGATGAGCGCAGCCGGTCCGGCGGAATAGCCGATCCGCCAGCCTGTCATCGAGTACACCTTGGACACACCGTTGATAATGAGTGTGCGTTCCTGCAACTCCGGCGCCACGTTCAGGATATTGACGAATGGGCTCGCGGTGTAGATGAGTTTTTCGTAGATGTCGTCCGACAGTACCCAGACATGAGGGTGTCGACGCAGCACGTCCGCGATGCTGCGGAGTTCCTCAACCGAGTAAACCGCCCCAGTCGGATTCGATGGCGAATTCAGCATCAGCCATTTGGTGCGCGGCGTGATCGACGCCTCCAGCTGGGCTGCCGTCAGTTTGAAGCCTGCCGCTTCATCGCACGTCACGACGAGTGGCGTGCCGCTCGCCATTTTGACGATCTCAGGATAGGACACCCAGCACGGCGCCGGCACGATCACTTCATCGCCCGGATTGAGGGTCGCGAAAAAGGCCGCGAAGATCGCCTGCTTCGCACCAACCGATACACTGACGCTATCCACCGGGTAGTCGACGCCATTGTCATGCTTCAGCTTCGCAACGATCGCCTCGCGTAACTCCCGAATACCCGCAGCCTCCGTGTAGCGTGTCTTGCCTTCGCGCATTGCCCGAATCGCCGCAGCCTGGATATTCCCGGGTGTGTGAAAATCTGGTTCGCCCTGCGACAGGGATATGACATTCTTCCCGGCGCGACGCAGTTCTGCCGCTTTTGCCGCCATGGCCATGGTCTGCGCTGGAGCAATCTGGCCAATACGGTCTGCAATGAAACCCATTGTATTCATTCCGTTCGTTTCAGAAATCTATCGTGTGAACCGGAGCAGCCCGTCTGCAGCGCCCCGGAACACGCACGCTTACAGACGTTCAGCCACGGCCTTCATTTGCAGGAACTGCAAAAGGTAGTCCGGGCCGCCCGTCTTGGTATCGGTACCCGTCAGGTTGAAGCCGCCGAACGGCTGAACACCGACCAGCGCACCCGTGCACTTGCGGTTGAAGTACAGATTGCCGACATGGAAATCACGGCGCGCCCGCTCGATGCGGCTGCGCTCGTTCGAGAAGAGCGCGCCGGTCAGCCCGTAGACCGTGTCGTTGACCACAGCCAGACCTTCCTCGAAATCCTTGACGCGAATCGCGGCAACGAACGGACCGAACACTTCCTCCTGTGCAATGCGCGCGCGAGGCGGCACGTCGCCGAAGATAGTCGGCTCAATCAGATAGCCGGCTGCATTTTCCACGGCCTTGCCGCCCGTTAGCAGCTTGCCCTCGGTATGACCGATATCGATGTAAGACAGAACCTTCCTGTATTGAAGTTCGTTGCATACCGGACCGAAACTCGGGTTGTCCTTCGCTTCACTGACAACCAGCGCCTTCGTCTTCGCAACGACCTTCTCGAGCAATGCGTCGTAAACCGAATCCACCACGATCAGACGTGAGCAGGCCGAACATTTCTGGCCGGAATAGCCGAAGGCTGCCTGGATCACCGCGGTCGCCGCATCATCGAGATTGGCTGTCTCATCGACAAGAATCGCGTCCTTGCCACCCAACTCGAGGAACACCCGCTTGAACCATCTCTGGCCTTCGGCAAGCTTTGCAGCAGACTCGTTGATCTGGGCACCCGTTGCGAGCGAACCCGTGAAATTGATGAAGCGCGTCTTCGGATGAGCGACCAGATACGAACCGATCTCGCGCCCGGTACCCGGCAGATAGTTCACCACACCGGGAGGCAGTCCTGCTTCAGCGAAGATGTCGAAGATCTTCGCCAATGACACCACCGTATCTTCCGCAGGCTTGCAAACCACCGTGTTGCCCACCACGATCGCGCCAACCGTCATGCCGGTCATCAGCGCCATCGGGAAATTCCACGGCGAGATCGTCACGCCTGCACCAAGGGGGATGTAAAAGCTCTCGTTTTCTTCACCGTCGTAATCGATCAGAGAACCCAGACCACCGACGTGTTTGATCGCCTGACGTGCGTAGTACTCTGTAAAGTCGATCATTTCCGCGACTTCGGCACTCGCTTCGACATAGTTCTTGCCGATTTCATAGACCAGCCACGCCTCGAGTTCGCGCTTGCGCCTGCGCATGATCGCCGCGGCCTTCAACATGACGCGCGATCGACCTTCCTGGCTCCAGCGCTTCCACGATTCGAAGGCGGTCCAGGCGGCTTCCAGCGCGGCATCCGCGTGCTGCGTCGTCGCCTTGGCGGTATAGCCGACGATCTCGTGCGAATTCGATGGATTCGTCGAGACGAGCTTCGCTTCGGTTTGCACGCGCTCGCCATTGATCACCAGCGGATAGGTCTGGCCAAACTCGGCATGTACTTTTTTCAGCGCCTGCTGCATGTCTGCTTTGGCACTTTCTGTGTCGAACAAATCGAACGGCTCGTTCCTGAACGGCGCAATCAACATCGCTATCTCCAGATTGAATGGTTTGGGCTGCGCGGCCGCCCTGACGAGCGCGGCACGCTACCGTGAACCGATTGTCCGGCACGATTATTTTCCGGTCTTGATCTGGTCACCTTAAATTTTGCGGAATTTTGCATAGTCCTGGAAATTCCAGCAACACAACTCGCCGTCAATGTCCTTCTGCTACAGAGATAGTAAAAATATAACGGCAGAACATCGCAAATACCGATTTGCGGTTTTCTGCTATTTGCTACACTTGATCAACGGGGCATCTTTTCATTCGGAGCACGTATCATGGCCATGCATTTCGATCTGGTTGATCTTCGTCTCATCACATGTATTGCCGAGACGGATAGCTTGACGCGTGGTGCCGAGCGGTTTCATATGTCGGTACCCGCAGCAAGCACCCGGATCAAGAATCTGGAAGAAAGCATGGGAACCAAACTGCTGTACCGGACCAGCCAGGGGGTTACCCTCACCCCACCGGGTCAGGCGTTCCTTCACCACGCCCGCCTTGTCCTGTCACAGCTCGAGCAGTTACGCGGCGACATGCAGGAGTACGCGCGCGGCATCAAAGGGCATGTGCGCATCTTTGCGAACACAACGGCTACGACTGAATTCCTGCCGAACGACCTGCGTGACTTCCTCGCCGACCATCCCGACGTGAACGTCGAGCTTCGCGAACGGCTGAGCCATGACGTGGTGCGTGCGGTCAGTGAAGGCACGGCGGACGTCGGGATAGTGGCCGGCAATGTCAGGCCCGAATCTTTGCAAGTTTTGCCGTACCGCTCAGACCGGCTCATATTGGCGGTTTCGAACTCCCATCCACTTGCTGGAAAAACGTCCGTCCCGTTTGAGCAGGCAACGGGGTTCGACTTCGTCGGGATGCCTGAAGCCAGCGCGATTCACACCTTTCTGGACCGCGTAGCGAACGACATGCACAAGAAACTTCAGGTGCGAATTGAAGTGGGCAACTTCGAAGCGCTGTGCCGCATGATCGAAGCTAACGTCGGAATCGGCGTGTTGCCGTGTTCGTCAGCGGTACGCTACGTGAAAACCATGAACATCCGGCTCGTTGAAATCGAAGACGATTGGGCGACGCGCAACCTGCTGATCTGCGTGCGCAACCTCGACCTGCTGCCGTCTTTCGCGCGTGAACTGGTCGACCTTCTCACGCAGAAATGCAAAACCGATCGTGAGTCCCTGTCGGCCTGAACGTCAGCTTTAATCTGCGCTTAAAGCCCTCTTCTCCACACACAAATTGTAGTCAGCAGGCCGGTGCGTCAATCTAGCGTGAACGACGCTACCCGACACTCCAATGACTGCAGAACTCGACTACTTGCGCTCCTGGATCGGCCGTACACAGGTCGAACGCGAGTTCGTCTCTCCTCGTCTCGCGCAACAACTCGCCGCTACGCTGGACCATGAGGACGTCCCGCGTGCCGGCAGTCCTTTGCCGGCGCTGTGGCACTGGGCGCTTTTCCCCCACATCGTTTCGCAATCACAGGTCGGCGCGGACGGACATCCGAAACGCGGTGGATTCCTGCCGCCCGTACCGCTGCCCAGACGTATGTGGGCGGGCAGCCGCGTGCGGTTCGAGCGTCCGCTCGTGGTTGGCGGTGAAGTCACGAGGACATCGCAGATTCTTGACGTGGCAGCCAAGGAAGGACGCACAGGAAAACTCGTGTTTGTGCGTCTGCGTCACGAACTGGAGGACCTCGACGGTCCGCTGATTTCCGAAGAACAGGACGTTGTATACCGCGAACCCGCAACAACTGCGTACGCCGCGGCAACTGGCCCAACCGCGCCGGCGGAGTACACCTGGAAACGGGAAATCGTGCCTGACCCGGTTCTGCTCTTTCGCTACTCCGCCGATACCTTCAACGGGCACCGCATTCACTATGACCGCACCTATGCACAGGAGCAGGAAGGCTACCCGGCGCTGGTCGTCCACGGTCCACTCACTGCGACATTGCTGATCGACCTCGTCCGACGCAGCCTGCCTCGCGAATCGATCGCTTCTTTCTCATTCAAAGCGGTCAACCCGCTGTTTGAGCGCTCCCCTTTCCATATCTACGCAGCCCACGCCCCCGGATCGACAGACGTGAAGCTCTGGGCAGCCAATTCCACCGGCGTGTTGTGCGTCGATGCCGAGGCGACACTATCGGCGCCCGCGTAAGTTTTTCAAAAATGAACTCTGAGGAGTAGAGACAAGTGCTGGCCAACGTTGACCCCTATCAGGACATTCGCGATGCGGTTCGCGATCTGTGTTCCAACTTCCCCGCCGAGTACTTCCGCAAGGTGGACGAGGAACGTGCCTACCCTGAGACCTTTGTGCAGGCGCTAACCGACGCCGGTTGGCTCGCCGCCCTCATTCCGCAGGAGTATGGCGGCTCCGGGCTCGGCCTGAGCGAAGCGTCGGTGATCATGGAAGAGATCAACCGCAGCGGTGGCAATTCCGGTGCGTGCCACGGGCAGATGTACAACATGGGGACACTGCTCAGACACGGCTCGGCTGAACAGAAAGCCCGGTACCTTCCGGAAATCGCCAGCGGAAAGTTGCGGCTTCAGTCGATGGGCGTGACCGAGCCGACAACCGGCAGCGACACCACAAGGCTCAAGACGACCGCGGTTCGCAAAGGCGACCGCTATGTCGTCAATGGTCAGAAGGTCTGGATCTCCCGCATCCAGCATTCCGATCTCATGATTCTGCTCGCGCGGACCACATCGATCGATCAGGTTGCAAAGAAATCCGAAGGCATGTCGATATTTCTGGTCGACTTGCATCAGGCGATCGGCAAAGGCATGACCGTTCGCCCTATCCCGAACATGGTGAATCACGAGACCAACGAGCTCTTCTTCGACAACCTCGAGATCCCCGCCGAGAACCTCATCGGTGAAGAAGGCAAAGGCTTCAAATACATCCTTGATGGTCTGAACGCTGAACGGACACTCATTGCCGCTGAATGCATCGGCGACGGGTACTGGTTCCTCGACAAGGTCTGTCAGTACGTCAAGGAGCGCGTCGTCTTCGGCCGCCCGATCGGACAGAACCAGGGCGTGCAGTTTCCCATCGCCCGCGCGCACGTCAACGTCGAAGCGGCGAGCCTGATGCGATACAAGGCATGCGAGCTTTTCGATGCCAAACAGCCGGCCGGCGCGCAGGCCAATATGGCAAAGCTGCTCGCCGCGGACGCTTCATGGGAAGCCGCGAATGCGTGCCTGCAGTTTCACGGCGGTTTCGGGTTTGCGAACGAATACGACATCGAACGCAAATTCCGCGAGACGCGGCTCTATCAGGTCGCGCCGATCTCGACCAATCTGATTCTTTCGTATGTAGCCGAGCACCTGCTCGGTCTGCCGCGCTCTTTCTGAGGAAACCGACATGAAACCGCTGGACGGCGTGAAGGTCATCACCCTCGAACACGCGATTGCGGCGCCATTCTGCACTCGCCAGCTTGCGGATCTTGGCGCACGTGTGATCAAGATAGAACGGCCTGGTGTCGGGGACTTCGCGCGTGCCTACGATGAACGCGTGCACGGCATGGCCTCGCACTTTGTATGGTGCAACCGCTCGAAAGAGAGCCTCACGCTGGACGTCAAGGCAGCACAGGCGCAGGGTATTCTCGAGCGCCTGCTCGAGGACGCCGACGTGCTGGTGCAGAATCTGGCACCCGGTGCCGCAGCGCGACTCGGCCTGTCGTATGAAGCATTGCATGACAGGTATCCTCGCCTGATTGTCTGCAACATTTCCGGCTACGGTTCCGACGGTCCCTACCGGGACAAGAAAGCCTACGACCTGCTGATCCAGAGTGAGTCCGGGTTCCTTTCCATCACCGGCGCTCCCGACTCACCGGCAAAAGCCGGCTGCTCCATTGCCGACATCGCGGCAGGGATGTACGCCTATACGAACATCCTCTCCGCGCTTCTGCAACGATCGAAGACTGGTTTGGGACGGGAGATCGACGTCTCGATGCTCGAGAGCATGGTGGAGTGGATGACCTATCCCCTTTACTACGCGTTCGACGGCGCATCTCCACCGCCTCGCGCCGGCGCTGCTCACGCGACCATCTATCCCTACGGTCCCTTCCCCGCCGGCGATGCGAAAACAGTCATGCTGGGATTGCAGAACGAGCGTGAATGGGGTGTCTTCTGCGCACAGGTTCTGCTGGAACCTGACCTCGCCATCGATCCTCGTTTCAGTTCAAACTCAAAGCGGGTAGCAGCACGCGAGGAATTGCGCGAGATCATTGTCGCCGCATTCAGCAAACTGACTTCGCAAGAAGTCATCAGCCGTCTGGACAACGCGCAGATCGCCAACGCACGCATGAACGATATGCCCGACGTCTGGTCGCATCCCCAGCTTAAAGAACGTAATCGCTGGGTGAGCATCGACTCTCCCGCAGGCGTGATTCCCGCCTTGTTGCCGCCAGGCGTCAGCACAGCATCCGATGTTCGACTTGACGCCGTGCCCGCGTTGGGCCAGCACACCGAAGCCCTTTTGAATGAATTGGGCTTCCCAGCAGATACCATCCGCGAGCTTCGTAAAGCGGCCGTCATCTAACTCCCCGTTTAAGGTAAGCCTGTTATGAGCAATACCCAGACTCTTGCTTCGTTTGCGGCCAACCTCAAGTTTGAACAGATCCCCAGGGACGTGGTGGCACGCACGGAAGATCTCTTCCTTGACTGGTTCGGATCGGCACTGGCTGGCCGCGAAGCGCGCCCCGTCGAGACGATCCAGAAACACGCATTCGCTTTCGGCCCGCAGTCCGGTCCCTGCGAAGTGCTGATCTCCCGCCGAACGAGCAGCCCGCTTTTTGCGGCCATGATCAACGCCGCCGCATCGCATTTCGCCGAACAGGACGATCTTCACAATAGTTCGGTCCTGCACCCGGCAACCGTCGTCTTCCCCGCGGCCTGGGCCACCGCGCAAGCGCTCGGCAGAAGCGGCAAAGAGTTCATCGCGGCGTCTGTCGCAGGCTATGAGGTCGGCATCCGTGTCGGTGAATTCCTCGGCCGGTCGCACTACAGGATTTTTCATACCACCGGTACGGTCGGTACGATCGCGGCCGCAGCAGCGGTCGGTAATCTTTTGCGATTGAGCGACGAGCAGATGCTGAATGCCTTTGGTTCCGCTGGCACTCAGGCAGCGGGGCTTTGGGAGTTCCTCAAGGACGCTGCCGACTCCAAACAACTGCACACGGCCAAGGCCGCGGCGAACGGTCTTCTCGCCGCCTACCTGGCTGCCGACGGCTTCACCGGAGCGAAGGACATCTTCGAGGGGGCGAAAGGCATGGGGGCCGGCATGTCCACGCAAACGCATCCGGACAAACTCGCCGAAGAGCTCGGCACGCGCTGGGCGCTGATCGAAACGTCGTTCAAGTATCACGCTTCGTGCCGGCACACGCATCCGGCAGCCGATGCTTTGCTGCAGGTTATTCAGCGGGATCGAATAGTGCCGGACGACATTGAGACAGTAGTGACCCATGTTCATCAGGCAGCAATCGACGTCCTCGGCCCGGTCACCGATCCGAAGACGGTCCATCACGCGAAGTTCTCCATGGGCACCGTCCTCGCGCTGGTAGCGGAATTCGGCCACGCGGGCGTACGTGAGTTCGACGGCCATTACCAGGAAAGCAGGATCGCGCACTTCTGCAAAAAGGTTTCGATGGTGCTCGACCCTGAAGTCGACGAGGCTTATCCGTCACGCTGGATCGGCAAGGTCATCGTTCAGACGAAGGATGGGCGCACCTTCGAGGGCCGCGTGGATGATCCTAAAGGCGATCCAGGCAACACGCTCACGCGCGCCGAACTCGAGCACAAAACGATCACGCTGGGTTTGTATGGCAATGCGGCCACCGAAGACGAACTCAAGCGCTCAATCGCGTCGGTATGGGCGATTAGCGATGCAACCGTCGTACCCAAACTGCTCCCTGAATCAAAACTGGAGGCTCAACATGGCTGACCTTGCACCCCGGTCGTATCTCTTCGTTCCCGGCAACCGGCCGGACAGGTTTGCCAAGGCAGCTGCGTCGGGCGTCGATGTGGTCGTTATCGATCTGGAGGATGCCGTACCTCCCACCGAAAAGAAAATCGCGCGAGCGGCCCTCGCCGAGTGGTTGTCGACAAACAGTACGCCAGTCGCCGTGCGGGTCAATGATGTGAACAGCGAATGGTTTCGCGACGACATCGCCGTGTGCCGTGCGCCAGCTGTCTCCGCCGTCATGCTGCCCAAAACCGAACGCATCGACGATATCTTCCTCTGCGAGTTCGCCGGCAAGCCGACCGACATCTTGCCGATGATCGAAACGGCCCAAGGTTTTCGGAATGTGGTCGCGATCGCCCAGCACCGGCTGACCACGCGACTTGTATTCGGCAATGTGGATTTCCAGCTCGACCTCGGCATTGACGGCGACGATGAGCAATTGCTGTATTTCCGCTCACAGCTCGTCTTGGCTTCTCGCATCGGCAATCTGCTTCCACCGGTAGACGGGGTCAGCACCACGCTCGACGATCCCGCACAGATCACCCGCGACACGATCCGTGCGAAACGCCTTGGTTTCGGCGCCAAGCTTTGTATTCATCCGAAGCAGGTCGCTGCGGTCAATGCTGCATTCATCCCCAGTGAGAAAGATGTCGAATGGGCACACCGGGTTGTTGAAGGTGCAGCCGTATCCCACGGCGCGGCGGTTGCCGTGGACGGCCGCATGGTAGACCGGCCAGTCATTTTGAAAGCACAGGAAATCCTGGCGGAGTCCCAGCGGCGTCTGCCCGTGGGCGAATGATTGAAGAGGAGATGAAAGTCATGCAACGGTTTGAGATGTTTATCAACGGCGAATCATGCCCATCAGCTTCGCGCGAATGGTTCGACACCGAAAACCCCTTCACGGGTGAAACCTGGGCGCAGATTGCAAAGGGCAACGCGGCCGACGTCGATCGGGCAGTGCAAGCGGCGCATACGGCATTCAGTACAGGATCATGGTCACAGATGTCCCCGAGCCAGCGAGGCCTGCTGCTGCATCGGGTTGGCGACCTGATTGCGCGAGACGCAAAGCGGCTTGCCGAACTCGAAGTAAGGGACAACGGCAAGCTCATGGCCGAAATGCTCGCCCAGTGCCAGTATTTGCCGCAGTGGTACTACTATTTTGGCGGCCTCGCGGACAAGATACAGGGCGCTGTCATTCCGCTCGACAAGAAAGGATATTTCAATTTCACGCGCCATGAGCCGCTGGGTGTGGTCGCCGCAATCACGCCGTGGAATTCGCCCCTTCTACTGGCCACGTGGAAGATCGCGCCCGCGTTGGCCGCAGGTTGCACGGTCGTGATCAAGCCGTCCGAGTTCACTTCGGCGTCCACGATCGAGTTTGCGAAGCTCTTCACCGAAGCCGGCTTTCCGCCGGGCGTAGTGAACGTCGTGACCGGATTCGGTGTGGACGTCGGCTCGCCGCTGGTAGCACACCCACTGGTCAAGAAGATCACGTTCACCGGCGCGGACTCCACAGGGCGTGCGATCAATGAGGCAGCAGCACGTCAGTTCAAACACGTTAGTCTCGAACTCGGCGGGAAGTCACCCAACATCGTGTTCGAGGATGCCGATCTGGAAGACGCAGTAAATGGCGCGGTCTCCGGCATCTTCGCGGCGACCGGACAGACCTGTATTGCCGGCTCGCGGCTGCTATTGCAGGAAAGCATCTACGACTCATTCGTGGACAAACTCCTGACGCTGGCACGCACCGCGAAAATGGGTGATCCGTCGAGTATGGATACACAGGTCGGGCCGATAACGACGCGCCCTCAATATCAGAAAGTCCTGTCCTACATTGAAACCGCGAAGCAGGAAGGGGCGACGCTTCTGCTCGGTGGCAAGCCCGGGAGTGCCCCCGAATGCGGTAATGGCTGGTTCGTCGAGCCGACCATCTTCGGCGATGTGAACAACAGCATGCGTATCGCTCAGGAAGAGGTCTTTGGTCCCATCCTGTCGATCATCAAGTTCAAGGACGAAGACGAGGCGATCGCGCTCGCCAATGATGTGCGCTTCGGCCTGGGCTCAGGTGTCTGGACGAAGGACATTGGCCGGTCCATTCGTGTCGCTGAAAAACTGCAGGCCGGCATGGTCTGGGTGAACAGCTATCGCGCGGTGAGCTACATGTCGCCGTTCGGCGGCTACAAGGATTCCGGATTGGGCCGCGAAAACGGCATCGACGCGATCCGCGAGTATCTGCAGACGAAGAGCGTCTGGATCAATACCGGGGTCAAGACTGCCAATCCGTTCGTCATGAGATAACCAGGACGATGCCCCGCGGCATGCCGCGGGGCGGTTCTTAATACAATGCGGGTGGCTGGGATAACGACAGAATCACGCGTTGCGTTGCACAACGCCAGGTGTGTGTCAGGACTTGAGTCCTTGCGCTGCCCGGGTACTCGGTGCCCGAACCTCCAGCGTGACGCCAGCGCCTTCGTCGACCGTCCTGAAGTACGTAAAGCCGCTTCGATCATCGAGACGACCGCGTGCCAGAACATCCAGTCCGGCGCTCGCGGCCTGTTCCTCTGCTTTATCGCAGCTCTCCACAGAGAAGCCAAGATGGAAAACCCCTTCGCCGCGCGTTTCCAGAAAACGCCGTTGCGGCGTGTCTCCGTCTCCTGGCTGGCAAAGCTGCAGTTGGGCGTTATCGATGTTCGCGAACCTATAGCGCATCTTCAGAAAGGCTGGACGATCGTAGCCGTCCAGTTTGTACGCATCCAACGGCGGAAAATCGCTCCACGGACCCACTCCGATCGACTCGTAATACTTCACAGCGCTTTCGATGTCACGAACCACGATGCAAACGTGGTGCAACTTCTGAAACAGCGGCAACTTTTCCATCGTGCGTTTCACTCCTGGTCAGTTTCGATGCTGGACCACAGAAGCGTTCGAAAGCAACTGCGGTCCGACGTAACACCAGATCATCCTGCCTTGGCAATCTTCTTCGGCGTGTACGTTTCTGCCGCTTCATCATGCGATTGGCCGACGGCCGGATTCCATTGGAAGCCGGAACGGGCCACCACACCTGGCTTCAAACGCTGGTCCGGACCAAAGTCCGCAAAGGGATGGAAGAACAAGGGCTCGGTGGTCTCGAGCGTGCGCAACCGCGCTGCGTAGGAGTCGAGATAGGCTTGCCGATCCTCGGCGCTCACACGGCCTGGCATCCAGGAGACATGTGGCGGCAGCACATCGAAGCCAAGATAATTGAAGATCCCATTGTGAATCGGCCAGAGAATGTGATTGATATCGCCGTCCACACCGTCCGGCTCGTAGAGGCTCGCGGCCGTTCCCGTGGTGGTCGAGACCATGGCCTTGCGGCCTTTGAACATACCGGTCTCGTACTTCCGCCCGGTCGCATAGGCAAATCCACGGGTCATCACGCGATCCACCCAGCCCTTGAGGATCGCGGGCATCCCGAACCACCACATCGGATACTGGAAGATGATCAGATCGCTCCACAGCACCTTCTGCTGTTCGGCGTAGACATCCGGTGTCGGCTTCGTCGACGTCCCGAACATATGCTCCTGTTCCGCCGAGAGATCGAGAAAATCAGGGTTGAGACGCTCACCCACGAAGTCTTCCACACCAAGCTCGGGCCGCCACTGCAGTTGATACAGGTCGGTGACCTGAACCTCGTGCCCCCGCGCTTTCAGGGTCGAGACCGCCGTATCTTTCAGCGCGCCGTTGAACGACTTAGGTTCGGGGTGAGCGAAAACGATGAGCACTTTCATGCGAAAACTCCGTAAAAATCAGTTCATTGAGCGTACCGCTCCGATGGCCTACGCCTGAGTTCGTTCCGTACAGGCTGCCACCGTCCCGTGCAATCCAGGCAGGCTGATAGACAGATATCCATTCTGGAACGCAATCCCGGTGGGGACGATCGATTCGGTTTCCAACATTCTGGATCTTTGCAAAGTTCCCGTCTTGAGACGGCTCGGCCAATTTCCGCGGGATTCTGCACAATTTTGGGGGAAAGACGCCCCCTTACAGGCGAGACAACCCTTGTCCGTCGCGGCACCCGAATCACCGGCAGCGCATCATCGCTCTGCGGAGAATTGCTACATTTTTGCTGCCCCGGACCTCGAAAAATGTGCAGCGAGCCTCCCCTGCACTCCGGATCACCGTTTCAGGCCGCGTCCAGTTGAGAGGTGTCACCCTCCAGATATGCTGCCCGCACCGCAGGGTTGGCCAGCAATTCAGCACCGCTTCCATCGAGAGCAATCTGTCCATGCTGAAGCACGTACCCTCGATGCGCAACGCGCAAAGCGTGATGAGCGTTCTGCTCAACGAGCAGAATCGTCATGCCGAGCTGCTCGTTCAACTCCCTGATGACGGAAAAAATCTTCTTGATGAAGATCGGTGCGAGGCCGAGCGATGGCTCATCGAGTAGCAGCAATCTTGGCTGCGACATCAACGCGCGTCCTATCGCGAGCATCTGCTGCTCCCCTCCTGACAGCGTGCCGGCACGCTGCGAGGCCCGGCTTCTCAGGATCGGGAACATCTCGTACATGCGCTCGAGTTCACCCGCGGTCCGACGGTTGGCCGACGTATCGCCCATCAGGAGATTCTCCAGCACCGTCATCCGCTGAAAGATCCGGCGCCCTTCCGGCACCACCGCAATATCGAGCTTGCCGATCGCATGCGATGGCAGGTTTGAAATATTCCGCCCGTCGAATTCGACCTTGCCGCCACTGGCCCGTGGATAGCCGAAAATGGTATTCATCAACGTCGACTTGCCTGCGCCGTTCGCACCGATCAAGGTAACGATCTCGCCAGTCTTCACACTCAGACTGACTCCGCGTAGTGCCTGGACGCTGCCATAGTGCGCACTGAGTTCGGTAATCTTAAGCATGGGCTGACTTCTCCTGCGCGGCCTGATCGCGTGACGACGTCTCGTCGTCCTCGCCGAGGTAGGCGCCGATCACCTCGGGATTCACCTTGATGTCAGAAGGCAAGCCCTCTGCAATCTTCTTCCCGTGATTGAGCACGACAATATGGTCCGACACCTTCATGACGACGCTCATATCGTGCTCGATCAACAATATGCCGATACCCTGCTCTCTCGCGAGCGAGGTCAACAGCGCGGTAAGCTCTGCCGACTCGCGTGGATTCAGGCCGGCGGCCGGTTCATCGAGGCACAGCAAGATGGGGCTCGCGCACATTGCGCGTGCGATTTCGACGCGACGTTGCACGCCATATGGCATGTCACCAGCAGGTTTGTTGGCTATGTCGCGAACGCTCAAACGCTCGAGCCACGTCAGGGCGTTTTCTATCGCCTCGTCATTCGCGCGTCGAAAGGATCTCGCATTGAATGCGCCGGCGATCGAGAACCGGGATGCGTCCTGCAATACATTGTGCTGGGCGATCATCAGATTTTCGAGCACAGTCATCCGCGGGAACAGCCGTATGTTCTGGAACGTCCGGACGACCTGGCCAATCCGCGCCACATCCACGTTCCTCATGGCATCGAGCCGCAGTTCGCCATGACGGGGATGCCCCAACGTGATGGCACCGTGGGTCGGCTTGTAAAAACCCGTCAGACAGTTAAAGAAAGTCGTCTTTCCAGCGCCGTTCGGCCCGATCACCGAGGTCACCTCTCCTGCGCGCGCCGTCATGGACAGGTCTTCGATTGCGCGAAGCCCGCCAAACTGCATCGTCAGATTCTCAACGCTGAGCAGCGAAACGGAGACATTCATGGCTTTGCCTCCACGCCGGGCGCGCTGACAGTCGCGCGGCGATGGCTGATCAGCCCGCCGGGCCGCACCACCATGATAAACACCATCGCAACACCGAAAAGAAGCATTCTGTACTCGGAGAAATCACGCCCTAACTCGGGCAAAACCACCAGCAAGGCCGCCGCAAGAACGACGCCGAGCTGGCTTCCCATCCCGCCGAGCACCACGATCGCGAGAATCGTGGCCGACTCTGAAAACGTGAAGCTCTCTGGCGAGATGAACCCTTGCCGCGCGGCGAAGAACACGCCGGCGAATCCGGCCAGCATTGCACCGGTCGCAAAGGCGGACAGTTTCACATTCGTTACGTTGATGCCCATTGCCTTGCAGGCAATCTCGTCTTCACGCACCGCTTCCCACGCGCGTCCGACTGGCAGCCGTCTGAGCCGTGAGACGAGAAGGTTCGTCAGTAGCGCAAGTGCGAGGATCAGGTAGTACAGAAAGACGACGCGCTGGCCGGGTGAGTAATCAAGGCCGAACACCGTCGCGAAGGTCGGATTGTCACCGGACGCCTGCATGGGGAGCCCGAAGAAGGTCGGCTTGGGAATGGACGAGATGCCGTTGGGTCCGCCTGTGACGTCGCCCCAATTCACGAGTATCAACCGGATGATCTCCCCGAATCCGAGCGTGACGATGGCCAGATAATCGCCTCTGAGCCGCAGAGTCGGGTAGCCGAGCAACATGCCGAATGCCGCGGCGAGGCCGCCGGCGATCGGCAAACACTGCCAGAACCCAAAGCCGAAATGCGTCGACAACAGGCCGTATGTGTACGCGCCTACCGCGTAGAACGCGACATAACCCAGGTCCAACAACCCCGCCAGACCGACGACGACGTTCAGGCCCCAGCCGAGCATGACGTAAATCAGGACGGTCGTCGCTGTATCGACCACGTAGCGGTTTCCAGCAAACAACGCAGGCAGCAGCACGGCGAACGCCACGCATCCTGCGCCGGCCCAGACAAGCGAGCCATTACCCCTGACTTGAGCAGAGGATCTGGCGCGCGCCCAACGCTTTGAAAAAAGACCAAAACGCTGCAGCAGAAACTGCATGACGATGCGCCCGGCAAACGCGATCGCGATGAAAGCCGCCAGCAACGCCCAGCGCGTCTGAACCTCAAGACCATTGCTGCCATCCCGCGTCGTCAAACCCAGCATAGGTAAGCCGACGAGGCCCGCGACCAGCGCCGCGCCAAGCGCATCCTTGACGCGAAAATGTAGATTCGTTTCCTGCATGACCGTCGAACTCATCACACCTTCTCCACTTCGGGTCGGCCGAGAAGCCCGGATGGACGAAACATCAGGACCACAATCAGAATCACGAACGTAGCCACGTCCTTGTATTCAGGTGAGAGGTAGGCAGCCCAGAACGCTTCGATCAAGCCGATGATCACGCCGCCGAGCATTGCCCCGGGAATCGAGCCGATTCCGCCGAGCACGGCCGCGGTAAACGCCTTGATACCCGCCTCGAATCCAATCGAGAAGTCGATCACGCCGTAGTAAAGCGTCACCATGACGCCGGCGACGGCGGCCAGTGCGGCGCCGATCATGAATGTCAGGGCGATGATCCGATCCACGTTGTAACCGAGGAACTGCATCATTCGCTGATCCTGTTCGCAGGCTCGCTGCTGTCGGCCGAAAGGCGTTTTATTAATGAACAACGTGAAAGCACACATCAGCAGGATCGTTACCGTCACGATAAGAATTTGCACGTACGAAACATAGGGTCCGTGAAACTGTTCGCCGGAGAAAAGATTCACGCCTCCCGTCACAAGCGGCTGAATAGACTTGACTCGCGCGCCTTGAGTAAGCTGCACCATGTTCTGCAAAAAGATGGAAATCCCGATCGACGAGATCAGGGGGGCGAGACGATTGGACCCGCGAAGCGGCCGATAACCGACACGTTCGACTGTCCAACCGAATACGGACGTCAGCGCGATCGAGACGATCAGCGTAATTGCAATGCTCGCCACGACAGACGAGATTCCGCTGCCTGCAAGCAGGGTGAAGCAGGTCACGGCGATAAACGCACTCACCATGTAAATATCGCCATGAGCGAAATTGATCATGCCGATAATGCCGTAGACCATCGTGTAGCCGATCGCGATCAGGCCGTAGACGGCGCCCAAGGTCAACCCGTTAATCAGTTGTTGCAATGCCTGGTTCATGTCCTCTCCGGTGAAGCTGCTGCAGAGGCGGCGCAATGGACCGACACGCCGCCTCGTTCCGTGCTGCGTAGACTAGACAGAACGTGTCATTTCACATAGTCGTAGTTGTTGCCCTTCCACCGGTAGACCACGTAGCCGGGGCTCTTCAGATCGCCTTTCGCGTCGAAGTCCACCTGGCCGACCACCGTGCTGAATGATGCGTTGTGAAGCTGCTTGACGATCGCCGCATAGTCGATGGAGTTGGCTTTCTTCGCGGCCTGCGCGAACACCTGCATGGCGGCGTATGAGTACAGCATGTAGCCTTCCGGCTCGATCTTCTGCGCGCGCAACGCCGCGACCACCTTTGCAGCCGCCGCACTCTTGCGCGGATCTGGCGGGAAGGTGAACAGCACCTTGTTGATCTCCGGCCCTGCGGCGCTCACCAGTTCATTGTTCGTTAGCGTGTCGCCACCGAGCACGGTCAGATCGAGACCCGCCTGCGCCGCCTGCCGCAGGATCAATGCCACTTCCTGGTAGTACCCGCCATACGCCAGGATCTGAATGCCGTTCGCCTTCAGTTTGCTAATCAGGCCGGAGTAGTCCTTCTCACCAGCCGTGATCGACTGGCGCAGCGCCACGGGGGTCTGCTTCGCCGCCAGATCTTTTGCAATCTCGTCCGCCAGACCGCCGCCATACGCCGTCTTGTCGTCGATCACGGCGATCTTCTTACCCTTGAAGTTTGCGGCGATATAGTCGGCTGCGACCTGTCCCTGCTGATCGTCTCTGCCGGTGATACGGAAGATCCCCTTGATACCGCGTTCGGTGATCTTGGGGTTGGTCGATACGGTGACCTGCGGAATCTGCGCATCGTTGTAGACATCGGATGCGGGCAGTGTGGAACTCGAGCACCAATGGCCGTCGACGAATGCGACCTTCTTGTTGACGAAACTGTTGGCAACAGAAACGGCCTGCTTGGGATCGCAGACGTCGTCACCGACCACCAGGTCGAGTTGCTGTCCGAGCAAGCCGCCTGCCGCGTTGATGTCTTTCACCGCCTGTTCTGCGCCTTTGCGAAACTGGTCGCCCCCCGAGGCGTACTCTCCCGTCATCGGTCCCGCCACGCCCACCACAACGCTCGCGTCCGCTGTGGCCGAACAGGCCAGAGCCATCCCCCCTATGCCGAGCGCCGCACCCAATTTAAACAATCCTTTCCGGCCGTTCATAACCATCTCCAAGAGCAGGCTTCGATGCAGGAACGAACAGGTCTCAGCTATCGTTCCTGGGTGTCGCCTCGCGTTTGTTCACGAGGTAGAGCGCAGGTTGCCGACACCAAAAACAGGCTGGAATTTGATTGTGCGAAAGCGGGGATTAGGTGCAGCCTAAAGATGCGGAATGCCGCATGCCGTACGCGGCAAAACGCACAATACAGCGGTACGGGCGCAGGGATGACCGAGTAAACGACTAGCTGTCCAGCCACGCGCGGCAGGCGTGGCGGTAACGCTCACATCTATAGCGCGCCTACAACCCACCGCCTTGCCCAAGATCGATGAAGAACGAGAAGTTCTCCTTGATCGGTATCAGTGAGAAGCTGGTGCGCAAGCCGGCCACGCCGGGCAGATTGCGCAGCTTTTGCACCAGGATCCGCGAGTAATCTTCGAGGTCGCGCGTGATGACGATCAGCATGAAATCCTCGGGCCCTGAAACGCCGTGACACGACACGATTTCGGGGATCAACCGCACCGCATCGGTGAAGCGAATCGCCGTCTTCTCGTCGTGCCGGTCGATCACGATCGACACGAATGCCAGCGTCGTGTATCCGAGCTTTTGCCGGTCGAGGGAGGCCCGGTAGCCGGAGATGACGCCCTCCTCCTCGAACTTCTTGATCCGCCGCCAGACCGGCGAATGCGACATGTGCACGAGCTCACCGAGCTCGGCACTGGTGTGTCTGCCGTCACGTTGAAGCGCGTCGAGTATCGTGCGATCGGTCGCGGACAAGGAGTCGATTAAATTTTCTCTCATATAGCGCCATGTTTGTTAGCGTTTATCCACATTCGACGTCTACAGGCAATATTCTGCAAATATTTACCGCCTATCGCTCGATATCATAACCTCCATAACCGCAACATCAACAGCTAACCGGAGACACGCATGTCATGGCGTTCGCTTGACGCTTCCGCACTCGAAATCGGGTACTCGCCAAGCTCCTGCACGGGCGGCGACTATTCGGCGTTCATTGCCGAATACCGTTCAGGCAGCGAACGCGCTTACGCCACGCTGCACTGCGAACGCAACCTGCCCTACGGGTCTGCGCCAGCCGAGCGTCTGGACTTCTTCCCTGCTTCGCAAGCGAACGCGCCGCTCGTCGTGTATATCCATGGCGGATACTGGCAGGAGCTATCGAAAGACGAATCCTGTTTCGCCGCAAACGGGTTCATCGAGCAGGGTGCCGCATTCTGCTCGATCGACTACACGCTTGCGCCGCACGCGAGCGTTCACGAAATGGTCCGGCAATGCGTCACGGCTATCGAATGGCTGCACGCGCGCCATGCAATGCTGGGCTTCGATCCGAACCGCGTGGTGGTGGCCGGCAGTTCCGCGGGCGCCCATCTGGCGGCAATGGCAACACTGCGGTTGGGGAGCGCCGCGCAAACGCGCCGGCTGATCAAGGGCGCGGTGCTGCTCTCGGGAATTTTCGAGCTCGAACCTCTGGTTCAGACCAGCATCAACCAGGCAGTCGGCCTCACCAGAAACGACGCGATCGATTTGAGTCCCGTCTACTTCCCCTTGGCGGATTTTCCCAGCGCCGTGGTTGCGTGGGGCGGCATCGAGACTGCGCAATTCAAATGGCAAAGCCAGCGCTTCGCCGATCTGCTGCGTGAGCGGGATCGGCAGGTGACATGCATCGAGGTCGGTCACCGCAATCATTTCGACATCGCGCTCGACCTCGGCGATCGGACCACCGGTCTTGGCCAGGCGGTTCGCGCGCTGGTCGATTCAACTCAAGGATTCTGAACATGCCGCACTACGCCCCGCACATTCCCGAAACCGTTCGTGCCGACGTGTTCGGCGCGGCCGTCCGACCTCGCGACATCCCGCTGAGTACCGACGAGAGCCGCGAGCGCACGGTCGCCGAGACCCAGGGTGCGCCGCTCGTCGATCACCCGGGCACGAGCAATCCGTACATCGATTACGAATCCATCGATCTGCTGCTCGCGCTTCAGCATCCGCGCAGCGAGGGCTATGACGAAATGTGCTTCATCATCGTCGGGCAGGTGAAGGAGCTTCTGTTCAAGGGATTGCACTTCGAGTTGTACAACGCGCAACAACAGATCCGCGGTGATTGCATAAGCGAAGCGCTGGAGATTCTGGCGCGCGCGAAGGCGTTCGCGCAATACATCACGCAATCCTGGGACATACTCGGCACCATCACGACCGAAGGTTTCAATCAATTCCGCAACCATCTCGGAACCGCATCCGGGCAGTTCTCGTTCATGTATCGCCATGTCGAGTTCATCCTCGGCAACAAGAGCACAAGACTCGCGCAAGCGCACCGCAACGTGCCGCACGTCTGGCCGGCGATCGATGCCGCGCTGAATTCGCCAAGCCTTTACGACGACGTGATCGCGCTGCTGTCGCGCCGTGGTTTTCAGATCGAAAGCAGCGCCCTTTCGCGCGACTGGGCGGAAACTTACGTGCCGAACGAATCGGTCGAGCGCGCCTGGCTCAAGGTCTATGGCAACCCGTCGCCGACGCACGACCTGTATCGGCTCGGCGAAGCGCTCTGCGGCCTCGCGGACGTCCTGTCGCAGTACCGGTGGCGCCACTTCGTCTCGGTCGAACGCATCATCGGCTTCAAACCGGGGACCGGAGGCTCAGGCGGTGTCCAGTGGTTGCGTCATGTCGTCGATCATCGCTTCTTCCCCGAACTGTGGTCGATGCGAACCAGCATGTAGCTTGCCGCAGGTCGCGAAGCGCGCCGCCGGCGCGCCTCGTTCGTGGGTCTGTCGAGGTTGCCATGCATCATCGGTCGATAAGCCAGCTGTCCCTCACGCGCAAGCTGACGCTCAATCAGTTGTCGGTCTTCGAGAGCATTCTGCGGGTCCGCTCCTTTGTCGGCGCAGCAAACGAGATGCGGTTGACGCAGTCCGCCGTCACCAAAATCGTCCAGGAACTGGAAGCCTGCTTCGAGGTGCCGCTGTTCCAGCGCTCGAGTCGCGGCGTGATCCCCACTGAACTCGCCGAACTTCTCAGTCCGCATGTCGTTTCGCTACTGGCGCAGATGCGGTGTCTGACGGACACGCTGGACGAATTTCGCATGGGCACGGGCGGACAAGTCATGGTCGGCACCTTGATCTCCGCCGCCGCGCAACTCGTTCCGGACGCAATCGTACTGCTCAAGGAGAGCGCGCCGCAGGTGCGTGTCGTCGTGCGTGAAGGACCGACCGCACAGCTTTTCCCCGCGCTGGCAACGTCCGAACTCGATGTCGTGGTCGGCCGCTTGCCTGAGGCGGATTGGCCTGTCGCGCAAGCGTTTCTGTTGAGTCACCATCCCCTGCTCGAAGAAGGCCTGTGCATCGTCGCCGGCCCGGCTCAGCGCTTCGGCGCAGGTGAGCGCATGACGCTCCGACAACTGATCGACGGGCCGTGGATCCTGCCGAACACCGAGTCCCCTTTCCGGGCCACTGCCGAGACGCTGTTTCATGCCGCCGGTTTGCCGTTGCCGCAAGACGTCGTCGAATCGCTGTCCCTGCTCACAAACCTCGGCATCATGTCGCGCACGCCTCGCGTCGCGCTGCTGCCCTCCACTGCCGCGCAACAGCTTGCCAATCTTGGTTGTCTGCAGATCCTGCCGGTCGACGGGATGCCTTGCTTTGGCGACGTAGGCTTCTCGGTTCGCAAGGACCGCCCGCTCTCGCCGGCGGTGGGACTCTTTCTGGAGTGCCTACGGCGCGTGGGTCCGGGCGCTGGCCACACCATCGAGACCCACTCCGGGACCATGCCCGGCTGACTCCACACCCGGAGCCCGGACCCGGGACTCCGAGGTTCAAACGAAAATCAGAACTTGTGGGTGATGCCGACGCTGAACAGAAGCTGCTTGCTGCTGCTCGAATCGTAGCCGGCACCCGGAATCTCCGCGATGGCGGTTCGCCCGATGACGCCGCCGTCCGCGTTGAACACCGGCGCAATGCCGTCGCCGCCCGCCTTCTGGTACATCGCCACGCCGTAGAAACTGGTGCGTTTCGAAAGCGCATAACTGCCGCCGAGATTGATTTGCTGCCAGTTCGGCTTCAGCCCCTGGTAGCCGGCCTTGCCCGCGTTGTAGATGTACGCACCGCCAACCAGCAGGGCCGGCGTAATGTTGTAGGTCATGGTCGCTTCGTAGCTGTCGAGCTTGAAGTCGCTGCCGGCACCCGCCCCCGAGAAACCGTTCACCACGAAGTACTGGCTGTCCTTCAATTCGGTATGCGAATAAACCAGGCCCAACTGCGCATGACCGATCGTGTACGATCCGCCGGCCGCGAAAACCTTCATTGCGACGGCGTCCTGCAGGCCTACGTACTGATTCAAGGATCCAACGTAGTTGCCGTTCGACGCGTACACGCCGCCGGTTCCGTCCGGCTTCGTCGCCGGGTTGTTGATGTCGAGATAGCCGGCCGCCATCGAGACAGGGCCGTTCGTATACAGCGCGCCGAGCGCCCACGTCCGGTTCGTCGCGAAGTTTCCGGCCTGTCCGCCAAAACTGAACATGCCATTGAGCTGCAGGCCCTTCCAGACCGGACTCACATATTTGACCGCGTTGTTGATACGGATCGACTGGTTGAGATTGTCGAGGTCGCCGAAATGCGAGCCGTAGCCGGTCGCGAAGTTATTGCTCGACGGAAAATACCCGACGGTTTCCGACAATGAGTCGTACTGCCGCCCCAAGGTCAGCGTGCCGTACGCGGCATTGGTGAATCCGACAAACGCCTGGCGGCCGAACTCGGTGCCGCCCTGACCGAGGTGGCCGTTCTGGATATTGAAGCCGTTCTCGAGCGTGAAGATCGCCGCGGTGCCGCCGCCCAGATCCTCTGTGCCTTTGAGACCCCAGCGGTTGCAACCCGGCGGGCCGCAGACGTCCGTTTCGACGACCCGCCCTTTCCCGGTATTGTTCACCAGCGTCAGCCCCGCGTCGAGCATGCCGTACAGCGTGACACTGTTCTGCGCGAGAGCCAATGCCGGGAACACCATCAGGACTGCGATGCATATGGCGCTTTTTTTCACTTTTTTCACTCCGCTAAAGGACACAATGAGGTAATGGCAAGCCGCACCGGACCATCCGGTTCGACGCCGCTTGCACGAGAAGATCGAAACAACGTGGTGGCGCCCGTCCGATCAGACGCCGAGTTCGCGATCGGCAGCCAGCGGATTGACCCGGAGATCGGTTTCCAGCAGACCATGCGAGACGGCAATACGCGACGGCGCCGGCGTCGCCAGGCTGACAAGAACCACGGTGAGCGCATTGATCGCCATGGCGATCAGGCCCGGCTCCCACTCGGGCAATACCGTGGCCCAGTAGTGCGCCGCAAAGGGCGCCAGCAATGCAGTGAATCCCGTGATCAGGCCTGCGAGCACGCCGAGTGCGCTGGTGCGCCGCCACAGGAAGCCAAGGAACACGGCCGGGGCAAGCATGCCGATCGCCGAATACGCGGCGAACAGAATCGACACGAGCGAGCCCTTCTGACTGATCGACAGGTACACCGCGGCGGCCGTGAACGCCACCAGTGAGCCACGCGACAGGATCAACGAGGCACGCTCGGAGAGATCGGGCTTGAAGGGCTGCACAATATTGCGAGTAAAGATCGACCCCGCAGTCAGCAACAGCAGCGCGCCCGGCGCGAGCGCCAGCAGCGAGCCGGTCCCCGCAACCAGACCCACGGTCCAGGCCGGATACCTTTCGGAGACGAATTGCAGCAACGCACCGTTGAGATTTCCGCCGGGCGGATGCGTATCGGCGAGCAGCGCCCCGATACCGAGCAGGATGATGAAGAAGTACGCGAGCGAATACAGCGGTTGCCAGATCGCATTGCGTCGAATTGCGGTTGCGCTATGCGCCGAGTAAGACATCTGGAACAGATGCGGGAACACCCAGTTGCCGAGCGCGAGGTTGATCGCGGACGTCATCAGCCAGATGGCGGTAGTTGGCGAAGTCGGATCGAGGCCGGGAAACTTGCCGATCCCCGGGTGCCGCGCCTGCGCCATACCGAACAGATCCAGCAGCGAGGCAGCGCCGACCTTGCTCGCCACCGTCGCGCTGAGCAGAATCACGACGACGATCATCAGGACATCCTTCACGCCGGCGGCGAATGCGGCCGAGCGGATGCCCGCGACGAACACGAACGCGATCATCAGCAAGCCCGCGACCACGGTCGCCATCGCCGTCGAGATCACGCCGCCGAGCGCCAACTGCACGATCAGCCCCAGCCCCACCATCTGTATCTCGACGTAGACGACCAGCGACGCGACGCCGATCACGCCGGTCAATACGCCGAGCCAGCGCGCGTCATACCTGGCGGCGAAATAGTCGGCTTGCGTGACCAGCTTGCCCAGACGGCCCGCGCGCCAGATTTTGGGCATCAGCCAGTAGCCGACCGCATAGCTCAGCGACACCGAACAGAACGCCAGATAGGCCGGCGCCCCCAGCGCCCAGGCGTAGCCGGAAATTCCGAGCACGGCGAAGGTCGTGTACACCTCGCCGGCATTGATGAACCAGAAGATCAGTGTGCCCAGGCTGCGTCCGCCGACCGCCCACTCCGCCAGCGCCGACCCGCGCCGGGTCCGGCGCCCATAACTGATCGCGCCGAACACCGTCGCAAGCAGAATGACCAGAACGATCGAGAGTTTCATTGCTGTTCTCCGAGAGGTTCCGACGTCGCCACCAGAAACGCGGCCTCTTCTTCCTCGACACCCGCGAGCCGGTCCAGGCGGAACACCAGTCCGATCACGAGGCTCGTCACGACGATGCCCGTCATCTGCCAGAACATCGGGAACGGCACACCGAACGGTGTGAGCGCGACGTCGTTCACGGCCGGCGCGAGACCGGCCTGCCAGAGAAAGGGAATGACAAGCAGCCAGCGGTACCAGTGACTTCTGGTTGCGCCCGGCTTCGGGGCGGTGTGCGACATGACGACTCCTGTAGAGTTGGACTGCACAAATGACGGTGAAAGTGTGCACCCAAGATGCACACAAACTCAAGCGTGGAAAAAATAAAATCGCCCTGACGCCCTAGCTACTTTCCCTTATATTCCGATGGATAAACCAGCCATTCCAGCTTAGAATACCGGCATCAAGTTCATTTAAGCCGCTTGACGTGTGCAGTCACACTATATAAAGTGCGTCACACAGATCAGGTTGGCAGCACACCAACGAGGTCCAGAAAAGTGATCGGAGAACGATTGAAGGAGTTGCGCAGCGCACACGGTCTGTCATTGCGGGAGCTGGCAGGTCAGGCAGGCGTATCGGCCACGTTGCTCAGCCAGATAGAGCGCTCGGTCACCGATCCGAGCCTCGAGACGATGCGCCGCCTGGCTGCGGTGTTCGGCGAGTCGGTGGTTTCGCTCTTTGCGGACCCGGCCGAACTGTCGGTTTGCGTAACCCGTCCGGGCCAGCGCGCCATGCTCACCGCGCCGAAGGGCCAGGTGAGTTACGAGCGGCTGACGAACGGCATCGGCCAGCTGGAAGTGCTGCGCGCCGTTCTGGAGCCTGGGCAAGTGTCGGCCGGAGAGCCGCGCGGGCATGCGGCGGCGGAGTGCGTCTATGTGATACGCGGCGAACTGGTCGCGCAGATCGCGGGGGTCGACTACGCGGTCAACGGCGGCGAGAGCATTTCGTTCGACGCGCGCCTGCCGCACCGCTATCGCAACGCCTCGCAGGCTCCGACCGAAATCATCCTGTCGGTGACGCCGCCCAACCTTTAAGGGGGATGCGGCGCATCGCATCCCCTATTTTTAACTGGAGGAATGCATGAGTCTCATCCAATCCGCTAGCGGTGACCCGGAGCACGGATTCTCGCTATACGACCTGCGCGTGGAAGTGGTCGCGCCCGAAGGCGCGCGCCTGTATTGCGGGGCCAAGGTCGGTGATTTCTTCGAACTGCGCGGGGAAATGCTTCATTTGCCCGCCGGGCAGGGGTTCTCGATCTATTCGCTGGCTGCCCTGCTGCCGCTGCTTGCGGCCAAACAACGCCCAACCGATCCAAACGACTGGATGACCACCGACGCGGACGTCGCCTGTCCCGACCCGAACTGCCCGTCGCGCTTCCGGATCACCCGCACGAATTTGCGCGGCTTCAACCATGCCGATACCACGGCCGTAAAGCATCCGTCGAAGGGAGTCTGATCGATGAGTCTGTCGTACCAAACAAGTCTTGCACCGCACTATTCCATCTCGCGCCTGCTCAAGGGCGGCTGGCAACTGGCGGGCGGCCACGGAAGCGTCGACCGCGCGGCCGCGATCGCCGATATGGCCGCGTACTACGACGCGGGCATCACCACCTTCGACTGTGCCGATATCTATACCGGCGTCGAAGAGATGATCGGCGCGTTCCGCCATGAGTACACCAACACCCGCGGCGCGGATAGTCTGGCGAAGCTGCGCGTCCATACGAAGTTCGTTCCCGATCTCGCCAATCTGGCACGCGTCGACCGTCAGCTCGTCGAGCAGACCGCCGACCGTTCTCTCAAGCGGCTCGGCGTCGAGCGGCTCGACCTGGTTCAGCTTCACTGGTGGGACTATGACGTGCCGGGCTATCTGGACACGATGCATTGGCTCAAGGAACTGCAGCGCGCGGGAAAAATCGAGCACGTTGGCGGCACCAACTTCGATACCGCGCACACTCGCGAGCTGATCGACGCGGGCATGCCGCTAGTGAGCATGCAGGTTCAGTATTCCTTGCTCGACCAGCGCCCGAGCCTCTCGCTCGCGCCGTTCTGCGAACAGGCCGGCATGAAGCTGCTGTGCTACGGCACGGTCGCGGGCGGGTTTCTGTCGGAGCGCTGGCTCGGTGTGGCCGAACCGGCCGAGCCGCTGGAAAACCGCTCGCTGGTGAAATACAAGCTGATCATCGACGACTTCGGCGGATGGGATCTATTCCAGCTTCTGCTGGCCACGCTCAAGCGGATCGCCGATCGTCATGGCCTGTCGATTCCAACCGTCGCGATGCGCTGGGTGCTCGAGCAGCCTCAGGTCGCCGGCGTGATCGTCGGGGTACGGCGCGGCGACCATCTCGCCGACCATCTGCAGGTGCTCGGCGCGCGGCTCGATACCGACGACCTCGCCGCGCTCGATGGCGTGCTGTCCCAACGCCAGCCGCTCGCGGGCGACGTGTACACGGCTGAGCGCGATCTGCAAGGCAGGCACGGCCGCATCATGAAATATGATCTGAACCGCACCACGCCCTGAACGCGCGCCGGTCCCGGCGCGTCCGGGATCGGCGCCGCAACAGAGAAAAGTAGTTGCGCAGAATGGCTTCTTGTGGCGATCCTGTTGTAATTGGATGGACCACCTGGGGACTGCATGGCGAAAATCTGTGTTTACGGCGCGGGCTCCATTGGCTGCTATGTCGGCGGACGGCTTCTTGCCGGAGGCAACGAGGTCAGCTTCATTGGCCGCGCGCGCATCGCCGACCAGTTGCGCGGCCACGGCATCACGCTATCGCGGCACGACGATAGCCGCTGGCATGTGCCACCCGAGCGGATCGACGTTTCGACGGAGGCAGCGACCGCAGCCGCCGCCGACCTCGTGCTGGTGACCGTCAAGTCCGCGGCGACACCCACGGCCGCGGCGGAACTGGCGAACGTGCTTCACCCCGGCGCGATCGTCGTCAGCTTTCAGAACGGCCTTGGCAATGCGCAAGTGCTGCGCGCCGCACTGCCGCATTGCACGGTGTTGGAGGGCATGGTGCCGTTCAATGTCGTCGAACGCGGCCCCGGTGCATTTCATCAGGGTTCGGCGGGCCATCTTGAGATCCGCCAAGCGCCGGCCTTGCAGCCGTTCGTGGACGCCTTCAGCAAAGCGGATCTGCCGCTGATCCAGCACGCCGACATGGTGTCGGTGCTGTGGGCCAAGTTGCTGCTCAATCTCAACAACGCGATCAACGCGCTATCGAACCGGCCTTTGAAAGAGGAGCTCTCGCAGCGCGCCTATCGGATCTGCCTCGGCATGGCGCAGAAAGAAGCGCTCGCGCTTCTGAAGCAGGCCAACATACGGCCGGCCAGAGTGACGCCGCTTCCGGCTACCTGGATACCGCGTTTTCTCGGTGTGCCCGACGCACTGTTCGAGCGCCTGGGCCGCACGATGCTGACGATCGATCCGCTCGCGCGCTCGTCCATGTCGGACGATCTGGCGGCGGGACGCACCACGGAAATCGACTGGATCAATGGCGAAGTCGTGCGCCTCGCCGAGCGCCTCGGGCAACGCGCGCCGGTGAACGAGCGGTTATGCGAGCTCGTGCGGGAAGCCGAGCGAAGTGAGACGCGCCCATCATGGTCGGGCGAAGCCTTGCTGGCTGAGATACGGGCTGCAGCACATGCTTCTCCGGCACGCCAGGACGCACGCTGAACATGGCGATGCGACCGGGCCGTCTGTCTCGCTCGTTATGCGCCCGTCAATCCAGCGGCGTGACCTGCACCGCCGTCCCGTAACACAGCACCTCTGTGATGCCTCTCGAGACCTCGGTTGCATCGTATCGCATGCCGATGATGCCGTTTGCGCCCAGATCCGCCGCCTGCGCGATCATGCGCTCGTAAGCATCCTGCCGCGCTCGCTCACACAGCGACGTGTACAGCGTGATGTTGCCGCCAAAAATGGTCTGCAGCGATGCGCCAAGCGAGCCGACAATAGACCGGGACCGAACGATGATCCCGCGAGCAATGCCGAAGGAACGCTCGATCCTGTGCCCCGGAAGCTCAAACGCTGTCGTGACTCTGTGCCGCTCTATCATCGCGCTCTCCTGATACGTATGTGATCAGCCATTGTCTCTATCTGCGAGCGCCCGCTCCAGATTGGCGTCGATTCTCTGCAACAAGCCCAGTAGTTGCACTCGCTCTTCAGGCGTGAAGCCCGTCAAGGCGGTGTCACAAACCTCGTCCATGACCAGCTTGCCGTTGGGCATCTGCTTCGCGGCACGTGGCGTCAGCGAGATCAGCCGGCTGCGCCCATCGGCGGGATCGGGCACGCGTTTGACCAGGCCGTCGCGTTCCATGCGGCTCAGGAGTTGAGCCATGCTGGACTGCTCGACCTGCGCCACGCGCGCCAATTCTGCCTGAGACAAGGCGCCGCCTTTTTTGAGCGTCACCAGAACGGGCAACTGGCCCATGGCAAATCCTAACTGACGCAGCGGCGCGTCGGCCAGCCTCGCAAATGTTCGGTACACCTGCCCGATCAACCTCATAGGGCGGCCCGAATCTTCAATGTGCGATTCGCTTGACATATCAATAGGCACCTATATATATTGCATAGGCACCTATCTTAATGGATTCTCCCATGAATGCAAACCCAAGGATTGCCATCGTCGGCGGCGGCCCCGCGGGGCTCACGCTGGCACGTCTGCTCCACCTTCAGGGAATCGCCGCCACGGTATTCGAGTGCGACACGCATCCGCTCGAACGGCCGCAGGGTGGCACCCTGGACCTGCACGAAGAGTCCGGCCTGCTGGCGCTGCAACGCGCCGGGCTGACCGATGCGTTCCAGGCAATCGCCCGCTATGACGATCAAGGTACGCGTCTGCTGAACGCACACGGAGAAGTACTTTTTGAGGAGCCGGACACCGCGAGCGGGAATCGTCCCGAGGTCGACCGCACAGCTTTGCGCGCCATGCTGCTCGATGCGCTGCCGGACGGCACGGTTCAATGGAACCGTCCGCTGCGCGAGGTGCAGGACAACGGCGACGGGCGCTGGAACCTGCTGTTCGATGCCGGTCTCGAAGGCCCATTCGATCTGGTAATCGGCGCCGACGGCACCTGGTCGCGCGTACGGCCGCTTCTGTCGCCCTACAAACCTCAATACAGCGGCCTGTGTTTCGTCGAATTCGGTATCGACGACGTCGACCGCTCGCATCCGGCGCTAGCGCGCCTCGTGGGTCGCGGCAAGATGGGCGTGGAAAGCGACGGCAAGGGGCTCATCGTGCAGCGCAACGGCAACGCGCACTTGCGCGGTTACGCGATCTTCCGCGTTCCGCCAGACTGGGTGGAACGGCGCTTCGATTTCACGTCGACGAAAGCTGTCCGCGAAGGGTTGATTCGCGAGTACGCCGGTTTCGCCGACGACATCCTGGATCTGCTTCGCGCCAGCAACGATCAATTTGCCGTGCGGCCGATCCATGCATTGCCTGTGGGGCATTGCTGGACACATCGGAGAGGTCTCACACTCATCGGCGATGCGGCGCATGTCATGTCGCCGTTCGGCGGCGAAGGCGTGAACAACGCGATGCTCGACGCCGCCGAACTTGCACGGCTGCTGGGCGAACGCGCCTCATGGGACGAAGCGGTGTCGGAGTTCGAGACCTTGATGTTCGCGCGCGTGGTCGAGTCCGCCGAGGGTTCGGCCGAAGGCGCCGCGACCTTTCTGTCACACGACGCCGAGGCGCTCACGCTCGAAATGTATCGTCGTCACCAGGCGCAATCGCACGCATCCGCCGCCGGCCATTGACGTGCCCGGTCTCAGCGGATTCACGACACCCGCCGACCATCTCCATCAAGGCCTTCCCGCAACTGAAACTTGTCGGTCGAAACGTGCAGCAGTTGCGCCAGTTCGGTCAACGACTGCGCGGCTGCCGCCGCCTGCTCGACGAGCGCGGCGTTTTGCTGGGTCATGCCATCCATCTGCGTGACGGCCACGTTGACCTGGTTGATGCCGGCGCTCTGTTCAGCGGTTGCCGCCGTGATCTCCCGCACAACGCCTGACACTCTCGCAATGGCATCGCGTGCGGCTTCGATTGTCAGGCCGGTTTTATCGACCAGTTCAACACCGTTCTGCACCTTTCCCGCTGAGCGGCTGATCAGAACCCGGATTTCTTTTGCCGCCGCCGCACTGCGCTGCGCGAGCATCCGCACCTCGCTCGCCACAACTGCGAAACCGCGCCCTTCGTCCCCGGCCCGCGCAGCTTCTACCGCCGCATTCAGTGCGAGGATATTGGTCTGAAACGCAATGCCTTCGATTACCGAAATGATCTCCACCATCTTGTGAGATTCGCTCGACACCTCCTGCATGGTCGACGCAGCCTGCGTCGCCATCTCGCCACCGCGATTGACGATCTGCTCCGCATTCGCCGTCAGTTCACTCGCTGTTTGAGCGTTCTCAGCCGTCTGTCTGACCATCGCGGTCATTTGCTCCATGCTGGCAGCGGTTTCCTCGAGCGAGGCGGCCTGATTCTCTGTGCGCGCGGACAGATCGGCGTTTCCCTCAGCAATCTCGCCTGCGCCCATTGCCACTTTGCTGGCGGCGTCCTTGATCTGTCCGATCGTATCGGCAAGCCCGTCGCGCATGCGCTGCATGACATGCAGCAGACTTGAATTGTCCGTCTGACGTGTTTCGATGGAGATGGCAAGGTTGCCCAGAGTGATCTCGCCGGCCACCTGGGCTGCATAGGCCGGATCGCCGCCGATCGCGCGTTGAATGCTGCGGTTGGTGAACGAGACGAGCGTGGACAGCAACACCGCGAGTCCGGCAAATATCCCGCCAACGATATAAAGCGACTCCTTGAAGGCCGCGTCGATATCGTCCACATAGGCGCCCGTGGCGATAATCCAGTCCCACGGCGCATACCGCACGACATAGCCGATCTTGTCGACTGCCGTATTCGCCGGATCGTGTGGATGCGGGAACACGTAATCGACGAAGCCGCCGTTCGGCGCCTGCGCGACCGAAGCGAACGTCACGTAGTGATGCCGGCCATCGGCATCCGCGGTTCCAGCGAGGTCTTTGCCATTCAGCGCGGGCTTCACCGCGTGCATGATCATGCGCGGCTTGGAGTCGATCACAAGAAAGTAACCGTCTTCTCCGTAGCGAATATTGCGCAGCCGCTCAAGTGCCTGCTTGCGGGCATCCGCCTCGGTGAGCGTGCCGTTTTGCGCAAGTGTGGCGTACTCCTTCACAATGCTCAGCCCCACATGCGCGACGTTCACCAGATCGTTCTTGCGCTCATCGATGCGAGTCTGACGGGACAACCATGCTGCCGACACGGACACCACAAGCAGTGCCACCAGACTGACGACCAGTGGCAGCCAGAGCTTTTGCGTGAAACTGAATCGGTGCATGCACGCTCCATATCGCTATCGAGGGTTCGCCCCAGGTCTCGCTATGGCCGCGCTGCCGCGATCCAGGGACCGGCAAGCCGTCGCCTGAACACGGCTGCCCTATCTGTCTATCGACACTGGCGACGCCAATATGTCTAGAGACAAACCCTCGCCGGACGATTGCCGGCCATTGGAGGACGGCGCTGATAGCTCAATGGCTGATCGCCTCCAGCGCCAGGCCTCGCGTGGGCGGTCCAAGCAGAATCATGCAGATGGCGACGATCATCGAAATGCCGATGAAGACCGCGACGCCGGGTACGCCATAGCCGTGCAGCAGAATCCCGATCGCAAGGCCGGCAAAAGCAGCTGAAATCCGGCTCCACGAGTAGACGAATCCGATTGCCCGGGCCCGGACGCGGGTCGGATAAAGCTCCGCCTGGTAGCCGTGATAGGCGTAAGACATGATGTTCGACGACAGCGTGAATAGCACGCCGAGGGCAATCAGCAGCCACGGTTCGGAGGCTTGCGAGAACACCGCGATCACAACCGCCATGACGACAAGACCGCCAATGATCTGAACCTTGCGCTCCACCCGGTCGGCAAACCAGGTGCCGAGCAGCGGGCCGAAGGGATTGGCAATCGCGATGACGAACGCGTAGCCGAGGCTGGCAGTTACATGAATGCCGCGGTGAATCAACAGCGTCGGCACCCAGGCCGCGAAGCCGTAGAAACCGATCACCTGGGCCATGTTGAAAATCGACAGAATGATCGTGCGGCGGCGATAGCGGGACGTGAAAATTTCGCCCAATGTGCCCGCCCCTCCGCTCTCCGGCATGACAGTCTGCGGCGTGGCCAGCGCAATGCCCTTCTCCGCGACGACGCGGCGCTCGATATCCGCAACGATTCGCTCGGCTTCATCGATCTTTCCATGGCGCGCCAGCCAGCGCGGGCTTTCCGGAATGTGGCGCCGCAGGATCCAGACCACGATGGCGCCCACGGAGCCAATCAGGATCACGACCCGCCAGTAGTCGAGCCCGAGCGGCTGGGTACCCTTCAGCGCGAAGGCGAGGAACGCCACCACCGGCACAACGGAGAACGTAATGAACTGATTGACGGCGTAGGCGCGACCTCGCTGTTCACTTGAAATCAGTTCAGAAATGTAAGTGTCGATTGTCACCAGCTCGACCCCGATGCCAATCCCGGCGACGAAGCGCCAGATATCGAGGCCCAGGCCCGAGGACTGGAATGCCATGATGATCGTGCACACCATGTACCAGATCAGCGACCACGTGAAGATCAGCCGGCGGCCGAATCGATCGGCAACATAACCGAACACCAGCGTGCCGACCCACAGACCGGCGAACGTGGCAAAGACGAAGGTTCCGAAACCGGACACGGCCAGCGGTTGAAGCGCCGCGAGAAAGCCGAGCGATTCAGGCTTGAAAAGCCCGGACTCGACCATGCCCGGCGCAACGTAGCCCGTAAAGAACAGGTCGTAGAACTCGAAAACGCCGCCGAGCGAGATCAGGATCACCATCGTCCAGATGGTGCGCGACGGCGGCAAACGGTCGAGCCGCGCCGCAATTTCGGCTGCTTTTTGCTGGGACATAAGACCTCTCGCTTTGCGTGATCGGCACAATCGGCGTCGATACCCCAGCAGTTTCGTATAAGGTTGCGGCAACAGTTGCGCAACGCGATTGATCGCCGGGATCTGGACGGCAATCTCGCACATATTCACAAGCAAACGCAATGCGTGTCAGTACCGAGATGCGCTTGGGGCCGGCCGGATCGCACGGCTATTCCCGGTGTGCGGGTGCATCAATTGCCGCCATAACGACAGCGGGCGGCTCCCGTTATCCGGGAAGCCGCCCGCGTCAATCCGCTGAAAACCCTTAGAACGAGTGCCGCATCCCGATCCGCACATCGGACTGCGTATTCGACGACGACGGCGCGAAGCTATAGCCGATCACCGCATTCACGCCATTCGACGCCCGCAGATAGTCGCCGGAAACATAGACGTCGGTCCGCTTGGACAACAGGTAGTGCAGCCCGAGCGAGCCCTGGTTCCAGTGATTGCCCTCGAAAGCCGTGTGCTGATAGCCACCGTACAGCGACAACGCGGGCGTGAAGTTATACGACGCACCGGCTTCGTACACCTGCATGTGCGAGGTCTGCCCGAAACCCTTGATCGTCGTATAGGTGAAGTCGCCCGAAAGCATCAGGTTGCCGATCGTATAGGCCGCGCCGAGCGCAAGCGCACCTTGCTTGTCCACCGGGAAGGCCGACGAGCTATACAGATCGGTCACCGCGCCGGTGGCCGGATCGACGGACACGGTCGGCTGGCCGAGGAAGGTCCGCGTGCCGATCATCGCGTACGGGTCGAAAGCATAGATGCCGAACGGATTGTTCAACTGCGTATACGCCACGCCCATGTTGAACGGACCGTGGTCATAGTGCGCGCCCACGCTCCATGCGCTCTTCTGATGGAAGTCGCCCGCGGTGTTGCCGAACGAATACATGCCGCCGAAGGTAAAGCCAGCAAAATCGTTCGACAGGAACTTCACCGAGTTCGGCAGACGGTCGCCGTTCATCCGGTCGAAGTCGCCCTGGTGAATCGCATAGCCGCTCGCCCACGCGGAAATGTTGTACAGGAAGACAAACTCTTCGGTCATGTCGAGCTGGTTACCGAACGAGAAAGTCCCCCACGAGTTCTTGATACCGACATAGGCCTGGCGCCCGAATTCGGCGCCACCGAATCCATATTGGCCATTACCCAGGTGAAAACCCGATTCGAGCACGAAGACCGCTTGCAGACCGCCGCCGAGATCTTCCACGCCTTTGAAACCGATCCGGTTGCCGTACGAAACGCCGTCGTCGAATTTGTACTGGTGTGCGCCCCCAGCGTTGTTCACGTAGGTGATCCCGGCGTCCAGAATCCCGTACAGGGTGACGCTGCTTTGCGCATGGGCCACCGTCGGTGCACATACCGCGCTTGCCGCGAGAGCAAGTCCCGAAAGGCTAACGGCATTTCTCTTCTTCATCTAATTCTCCCCTGCTCTTTGCCTGCGTATTTCGTTAGATAAAGCGATCCCTGCCACGTGTTGTCGTGCAACACACGGCGCTTCTCGCATGACGGGCAGTTCGAAATCGGCTGAGACTGATTGAAACGGGTTGAAGCTCGCTTGAGCCGGCGAGGCCGGCCCAGACGATTCAAGCTAATCAGACAGATTGAAGCTCCTGGCAATGCATGCAATCCTCTGTCATGCCTGCATCGACGGATCAAGAATACGAGTCCAGATTTATGAGGATTCGACCGGATGCGACATGAATCTGTCGAGTAGCGACTTCGTGGTCTGAAATGCCGGGCTTATTTCACGCCGAGTGCGGTTTGCACCGCTTGCAAGCCGTTGGCGCCGTTCACGGTGTTCACGCCGTCGAGCCAGGACTTCAGCAATTCGGGGTGGCGTTTGAGTGCTTCTGCGGCGGCCACATCGACTCCGGTCTTCTTCTCGAGTACCTCGGTGATCACGCCGTTCTCCAGATCGACATTGAACGTGAGTTGCCTGAACAGGCGGCCAACATTCGGACACTGCTCGGCGTACCCGCTACGCGCGACGGTATTGACCGTGGCACCGCCGTAGTTCGGTCCGAAGTACTTGTCGCCGCCGTCCAGGTAGGTCAGCTTGAACTTCGTGTTCATCAGATGCGGCTCCCATGCAAGGAACACGATCCATTTCTTTTCCCGTACGGCGCGCTCGACCTGCGTGAGCATGCCGGTCTCACTCGATTCGACGAGCTTCCAGCTGCCGAGTCCATACGCCTTGTCGTCGACCATCTTCTTGATGTTCTGATTGGCCGGCGCGCCCGGCTCGATGCCGTAGATCTTGCTGTCGAACTTGTCTGCGTTCTTCGCGAGGTCCGCGAATGAATGCACACCCGCGGCCGCGACATAATCGGGCACCGCGAGCGTGAACTTCGCATTGCTCAGATTCGGGTGCACGACCTCGATCGACTTTTCGTCTTCGAACGGTTTGACGACCGGCGCCTGGGCCGGCATCCAGTTGCCGAGAAACACGTCGATCTGCCCTTTCTTAAGGCCTTGATAGGTTATCGGCACCGACAGGTTCGCCACGTTCTGATGGTAGCCGAGCGCCTTGAGCAGCACGCCGGACATCGCATTGGTGGCGTCGATATCAGTCCAGCCAGGCCCCGCCATGTTCACCTGCGTACAGGACTGCGGCTCGGCGGCCACGGCGAAGGTGGCCGCCGCGCACAGCAGCGCAACGCCGGATACGGCCTGTTTGAAGAGCTTTTTCATCATGTCGGCTTCCTGTAGCTGGGATGGTAGGTGGGATGAATCGCAAATGGAGAATCAACGCGTCACAGCGGGAAAACGAGCCATCGCTTCGAGCGTATCGAGGTCGATGTGATTGCGCATATAACGCTGGCTCGCATCGACATGCGGCTGCCAGTCCCATGACGCGACCGTGCCCTGTGTCGTGGCCTCGAAATGGAAACGGCGGCGGCGCTGGCTTCTGAGTACTTCGTTGTGCAATGCGGCGAGATCCCAGCGCCGTGCGATCTCCTCCCGTAATGCCGCGACCTGTGTGGCATAGGCGGCGTGCGTCGCGAGGTTCTCCCGTTCGAGCGGGTCCGCGATCAGGTCGTAGAGCTGGTCAGGATCGGCCGGTGTGTGAATGAACTTGAAACGCCCGCGCCGCAGCATCACGATCGGCGCAATGGCGCCTTCCGCCAGGTATTCGCCAATCGCTTCGTCGTGGCCGCCGTGGATACCTTGGGACCCTCGCAGATGCGGTACGAGACTCTGACCGTCGAGCGAATCCGGCCAGAGCGGCGGCTCTTCGCCACGCGCCATTTCAACCAGCGTGGGCAGCAAGTCGAGATGAGAGACCGATTCGCGCACCCGATGCGCGTCGAACTGCTGCGGTGCATGCACGATCAGTGGGACACGGCAGCCGCCTTCGAAGAAGGTCATCTTGTACCAGAGCCCGCGCTCACCCAGCATCTCACCGTGGTCAGACGTCACGACGATGACGGTATTCTCGGCAAGCCCCGACTGTTCGAGCGCGTCGAGAATCGCACCGAACTGATCGTCGACGTAGGAAATCGCGCCGTAATAAGCACGCCGTGCGTTGCGGATCTGCTGGTCGGTCGGCGGCGTGCGGTCGGTTTCGCACACATGCCGCAAACGCTTCGAATGCGGATCGGTTTCATCGAGCGAATCGCGATGCGTGGGCAGTGCAATGTCTTCGTCCGCGTACAGGTCCCAGTACTTCTTCGGAATCGCGTACGGGTCGTGCGGATGCGTCAGTGAAGCGACGAGGCAAAACGGTCGCGCATCTTTGCCGGCATGCCGCTCACGCGCAATATCGAAGAGCTTCTGGCGCGTGGTGAATGTCACTTCGTCGTCGAAATCGAGCTGGTTCGTCCGCACGCAAGGGCCTGCGTCGATCACCGAACTCATGTTGTGGTACCACGTGGGACGCGTTTCGAAATCGTCCCAATCCGGCGTCCAGCCGAAATCGGCGGGATAGATGTCGGTGGTGAGCCGCTCTTCGAAACCATGCAGTTGATCCGCGCCGCAGAAATGCATTTTGCCGGACAGGATCGTGCGATACCCTTCGGCGCGAAGATAGTGCGCGAACGTCAGCGTTTGCGACGGAAATTCTGCTGCATTGTCATAGGCGCCGATTGCGGACGGCAGCTTGCCCGATAGAAAAGAGAAGCGCGACGGCGCACACAGCGGACTGGCGCAATACGCCGAATCGAACACCACGCCCTGTCTGGCGAGGCGATCGAGATTGGGGGTCTTCGTCAGGCCATGTCCGTATGCGGCCAGTGCAAACGGCGTCATCTGATCGGCCATCAAAATAAGGATATTCTGTTTCGTATCAAGCATTGGAGCGCGCCTCGAATAGAATCGCAAATGCGGATGCAGGTATCGTTGCAAGCGGAATAACCGGCATGCCGGCCCCCGCGTGAACACCACTATTGCCGTCCAATTCCAAGCTGTGAAGACGGCAAATCGTTATGTGCCTATAAGGGGGCCTTATGTCGAGGCAGGACCGCTTGCCGCCAATGCAGGCGTTGACGATGTTCGAATCCGCGGCGCGTCTCGCGAGTTTCACGGCGGCCGCGCGCGAACTGGGCTCGACGCAGCCGGCGGTCAGCCAGCGCGTGGTGCAACTCGAAGAGGCCCTTGGCGCCCCGCTTTTCGAACGCGGCCATCGCGGCGTCACGCTGACGGAAGACGGCGTACGTCTCTTCGAAGCGGTGCGCAACGCGCTCGACACCATCCGCGCAGCCACCGCCGAAATCCGCGCGCGGCGCACGCCGCAAACCCTCACGCTCGCCACCGACTTCGGCTTCGCAACATACTGGCTCATGCCGCGGCTGTCGCAGTTCAAGGCACTGATGCCGGACGTCGACGTCAAGATCATCACCTCGCAGACGGTATTCGATCCATCGCACGATCAGGCGGACATTGTGATTGCGTTCGGAGATGAGAATGCGGACTGGACCGCGCGAGGTGCGCTCAAGTTATTTCCGGAACGCGTCACGCCCGTGTGCAGTCTGGCGTTTCTGGCGGCGCACCCGCAGTTGCGGACACCGTCGGACCTGACGAGCTTGCCGCTGCTGCATCTCGAGCCTACCCAGCCGGCGCGCTGGCTGTCGTGGGCCGACTGGTTCGCGGCGCACGGTCTGGATGCGCCTGCCGCGCATCGCGGCATCACGTTCAACAGCTTTACGCTCGTGGCCCACGCCGCGATCATGGGCCAGGGCGTCGCGCTCGGCTGGGCACCGCTGATCGACGAACTGCTCGCCACCGGGCAACTCGTCGAACCGTTCGATACACCGGTGGTCACCGAGCGCGGCTATCTGCTCGTCACGCAGCGCGCGGCGACACCGGCCGTCAGCGCATTTCGCCAATGGCTGCTAGGCGAATGCGGGCTCGATGCTGAATGAGGGATTGCTCTGGGAAAGGTGAAAATTGATCGTGAACCATGGTTGACATATATGTGATCTATAGATTACATTGAGCGGATGTTGAATATCCGTACCACCGAGACATTCGACGCCTGGTTCGACGGCTTGAAAGACCGGATCGCCAAGCGCCGCATTCAGGCCCGCATCGATCGTCTGGCATTGGGCAACCCCGGCGACACGAACTCCGCAGGCGCGCCAATTACTGAATTGCGGATCGATCACGGGCCTGGCTATCGCGTCTACTACGTGCAGCGTGGCGCGGTGCTGGTGATCCTGCTGTGTGGTGGTGACAAGTCGACTCAACCCGCAGATATCAAAGCCGCACACAAGATGCTGGCGAACCTTGAATCGGAGTGAAAGATGGGAAAGATCAAAACCCGGCCGTGGGATTCGGCCGAACACCTGAAAACCGAAGCGGACATGGCTGAATACTTCGAGGCCTGTCTGCTTGAAGGCGGCGACGATCCGGCATTCCTCGCGCATGCGTTGGGCGTAATCGCGCGGGCGCGCGGCATGGCGCAGCTCGCCCGCGATACTGGAATCTCGCGCGAGGGTCTGTACAAAGCGCTGTCGGAAGATGGGAACCCCAGCTTCGCAACGATCATCAAGGTGATCCGCGCTCTCGGTATGGAACTGCACGCGGCGCCCGCCCACGCCTGAGATTGATTTACGACTGGGGCGCGCCGCTCCTCCACCGCCTCAATCACGTCTGACGCTCCCATTCCAGCGCGACGGCGGTTAGCTTCTATCCCCCTGCCCCACTGATTTGCTCTACTGCGATGATGCATGCCGCGCCCCGCGGCGTTGCCCTATTGCCTAAGTGGAGTTCGCATGTCCGTCGATTCCCGTCCCGATCAACTGGTTCTCACGGTCGCCTGTCCGAGCGCGGCGGGCCAGGTTGCCGCCGTCGTCGGCTTTCTCGACCGCCATCATTGCTATATCGACGAATTGACCGTTTTCGATGACGACCTGAGCGAGCGTTTCTTCGTACGCTGCGTGTTTCATGGCGTCGACAGCAACGAGACTCTGCACATCGCGGCACTCAAGCGCGAATTCGCAGCGATCGCCGAGCGCTTCCGGATGACGTGGGCCATGCATGACGTCGCCACGCGGCCGAAGGTGCTGATCATGGTGTCGAAACTCGAACACTGTCTCGCCGATCTGCTGTTCCGCTGGCGGATGGGGGAGTTGAAGATGGATATTGTCGGCATCGGCTCGAATCATCGCGATCTGGAACCGCTCGCGCAACAGCACGGCCTGCCGTTCCATCATCTGCCGATCAGCGCCGATACCAAGCCACAGCAGGAAGCGCGTTTGCTCGACCTGTTCGAAACCTCAGGCGCCGAATTGATGATCCTTGCCCGTTACATGCAGATTCTTTCCGGCGAGACGAGCCGTGCGCTCGCGGCCCGCGCAATCAACATCCACCATTCGTTTCTGCCTGGCTTCAAAGGAGCGAAGCCCTATCATCAGGCACACGCACGCGGCGTGAAGCTGATCGGTGCAACCGCGCACTTCGTCACCGACGATCTCGACGAAGGTCCGATCATCGAACAGGTGGTGGAGCGCGTCGATCACTCATACAGCCCGGAGCGCCTGCTGGCTACGGGACGCGACGTCGAATGCATCACGCTTGCGCGAGCGGTCAAGGCGTTTATCGAGCGGCGGGTGTTCATCAACGGCGATCGGACTGTCGTGTTGCAATAACGGAATGCAAAAACGGGATGCAAATACAAAACGCCGCTGAAAAAGCGGCGTTTCTTTGAGGAAGGCGCCGCTCAAACCAGGCGGCGCCACCTGCACAGCAGGCACGAAATCACTTCACCCAGCTATCCACGCGATCGCCATGCGCACTGATCCACGCATCCGCAGCGGCCGTCGGTTTCTCGCCGTTCTGCGTGGCCAGCATCACGCTATCGATCTCGCCCGGCTTCCATTGAAACTTCTTGAGGAACGCGACCACTGTCGGCGCCTTCGTCTCGAGGCCCGGATTGACGACGCTATCCACATGCTCCGCTTCACCGAACACCTTCTTCGGATCGTCGAGGAATTTGAGCTTGTACTTCGCGAACATCCAATGCGGCTTCCAGCCCGTCACAATGATCGGTTTGCTCGCTGCTTCCGAACGTGCCAGTTCCGCGGTCATCGCGCTACCCGAGCTCGGCATAAGCTGATAGTCGAGCCCGTATGCCTTGATGGCTTCGCTGGTTTTCTGCATCACGCCCGCGCCGGCATCGATACCGACGATCCGCGAGCCAAACTCCGCCTTCTTCGCCTCGAGGTCGCCCACGCTCTTCACGTCGACATTATCCGGCACGATCAGACCGATTTTCGCGTCGTTGAAGTTGGGGCCGAGATCGACAACCTTGTCCTTGAAGTTGTTCCAGTACGCACCATGCGTGACCGGCAGCCATGCGGACAGCGTCGCGTCGAGATCGCCACGCGCCACGCCTTGCCACATCACACCCGCCGCGACCGGCACCAGTTGCACCTGATAACCGAGGCGTTTTTCGATCACGCGTGCGGCCACGTTCGAGGTCGCAACGCTGTCGTCCCAACCCTCCACATAGCCGATCTTGATGGTCGGTTTGGTATCAGCCGACACGCTCACGCTGCTTGCCGCCAGCGTTGCACCCAGCACACCCGCCGCGCTCAACATCAGCATCTTTTTAACCAGTCTCATCGCCGTTCTCCCGTTCGCCGTTCAAACTACCCATTGAGCATTTAGAATCGCTAACCAGAATTACTGGGTAGTGGTGTTTTACGACATCCAGTTGTCCGCAGACGACCTGTGGCGCAAGTCCTGGTCCAGCTCTTGTCTTACTTATCGACGACGAGGTCGCTCAATGGCTTGCTGCAACACAGCAGCACCATGCCCTGATCGATTTCACGCTGACGGATGCCGCCGGCGTGTTTCATTGCGACTTCGCCAGACACCAGCTTCACCTTGCAGGTGCCGCACATGCCCTGCGTGCACGAGGCCGCGAGCCGCACGCCGGCCTTCTTCGCTGCGTCGAGCACATGCTGACCGCTGCCGCATTCGATCTCGCGATTGCTTTTGGCAAAACTCACCTTGAACGTCGTTTCCGTCTCGAGCGGCACCGCCGCGGGTGCGAACCCAGCAGCCTGTTCACGCGTGTCGACAAAGTGCTCCGCTGCGGCAGTCGGCGCCTGCAACGCATCGGCAACATGTGCGGTTGTCAGTTGCGCGGCCACCTCGCTGATCGTCTCGAACGAGAAACTCTCTTCGTGATAATGGCTGCGATCGAAACCGCCTTCGGCCAGCAAGTTTCGGACGGCCTGCATATAAGGCGCGGGACCGCACGTGAAAATCTCGCGCTCCAGAAAATCCGGCGCGATGAGTTTAAGCAAGGGCAAAGTCAGAAAGCCGGTCACGCCAGGCCAATTCGTCCGCGCGCCGAGCCGTTCGCAAACAAACGCCGTGCGGAAATTAGTCTGATTCGACGCAATCAGATCGAGCTCGCGCGCGAAGATGATGTCGTCCGGCGTGCGGGCGCTATGCAGGAAGACGATGTCGCTATCCTCGCCGAGTTCATGATGCGCCCGGCTCATCGACATCAGCGGCGTCACACCCGAACCTGCCGACAGAAACAGAAATTTGCGCGCCGGATGCCGCGCGCAGGTGAACTCGCCCGCCGGCCCCAGCACACGAACCTGCATGCCCGCGTGCAGATTGTCATGCAGCCAGTTCGACACCGTGCCGCCCGGCACGCGCTTCACGGTGATGGAGATGGTGTGCGGACGCGTGGGCGGCGACGAAATCGTATAGCAGCGATTCACCGCCTCGCCGTCGATCTCCAACTCCAGCGTGATGAATTGCCCCGGCTCGAATACGAACGCCCGCTCCGAGGGCGCGCGAAAGAAAAAGCTCTTGACGTCATGCGTTTCCTGACGAACCTGACAGCACACGAGCGTATCGTCCGTATCGCTGTTCCAGCGCGCCGGCAGGCCGTCCCAGAACCGGGGCTGTGTAACACGATTTGAAGCCGGCGGGCCTGAAACGTCACCGCCTGGCATCTCGCGGTCCGGAGCCGGCTCGGGACTAAGCTGAAGCGTCGCCTGATCGCGCATCATTATTTTCTCCCGCTCCTGGTTGCGGTATTGCGCTCAGCGCATGAACGACACGACTTTTTCGTCGTGTGAAACCGGCGCATCGCCGGCATCATGGGTTTGAGGCGCATTGCTGAACTCCGCAATGCGGCCGATATACCACTCGCAGAATTTCTCGACGAGTCCTTCGGTGAACGGTGAGTACGGGCCCGGCTCGTAGGCGCTGCTGGTCGCGCCGCGTTGCGAGTACTCCACGAGCGCGCGGTCCTGGTCATTGGTGGCGCGCCACACGGCCGTGAGATTGTTCACGTCGTAATCGATGCCTTCGCGTGCATCCTTGTGCACGAGCCACTTGGTGCGCACCAGCGTTTTACCCGCCGACAACGGGATCACCGAGAAGCTGACGATATGGTCGCTCATGAAGTGATGCCACGAATTCGGCTGCGTCCAGAACGACAGGCCGCCGAGGTCGGCCTGCTCGAAACCGCCGAGCAGTTTCTTCGAGGCCACCTTGGCGTCCATGGTCTGCGATTCGCCATCGCGATCGAGCGGCAGGCGTTGCGTGCGAAAGCCCGTGACCAGATCGGCCAGACGGTCGATTTCCGCCGACGGCAATTTCATCGCTTCCCATTGCGCAGTGCGGCGCGCCACGGTCGCTTCGAACGCGGCCATGCCTTCTTCGTTGGCGGGCGTGCGTTGATAGCCGAAGCCGTATTCGTAGAGCGAGATCGTCAGCTCGGGATGGTTCGCGACGCAGTGGTAGCACTCGCGATTGTTTTCCATCGTGAGCTTCCAGTTGCCTTCTTCGATAATGTCGATCGACGCCGCGACCTTGCAGCCCGCGAGTTCGTGCGGCAGCAGATACGGTTCCATCGCGGCGCGCATCACGGCAAAATCGGCAGGCGGCTCATCCGCGAGACAGATGAAGATCAGACCGGCAAGATTCTCCAGGTGCACCGCTTTCAGACTATGCTTGCAGCGGTCGAACTGGTCGCCCATGTGCTCGGCGAACATCAGATCGCCGTTCAGGTTGTAGGTCCAGCTGTGATACGGGCAGACGATATTGCCGAGCGAACCCTTGTCCGTATTGCACAACCGCGCGCCGCGGTGGCGGCAGACGTTATGGAACGCCCGCACCTGCATGTCGTCGTCGCGCACGATCAGAATCGAATCGTTGCCGATTTCCACCGTGATGTAGTCGCCCGGTTCCGGCACGTCCGGTTCCACCGCGACCTGAATCCAGTGCTTGCGGAAAATCGCCTCCATGTCGAGCGCGAAAATTTCCTCGCCCGTATAGAACGGCGCTTCCAGTGTGTGATTCCTTTTGCGGCGTTCGATCATTGCGCGAACGTCTGCCGAAACTTTCATTGTGTGCTCCGTTGCATGTCACGTCTGGCGCCGCGCCAGGCCCTCCTGGTCGCATGCTGGCCCGAACCGGAAATCAGTAATCCACGAGTTGATGCTCGCGCAAATACGCAAGGATCACTTGTGCTTTTTCGACGGAACTCCCTTCAATTACGACGCTGCCGCCACGGCTTTCCGTGGTCGTCGCCGAGAGCATGCGGGCATGGCCCGAGCGCTTCTCGGCAGCGGCGAGGCGCACCGGTTTGGCGCTCGCGGGACGGATCGTCCAGGCCAGGTCGCGGGAGGTGGCTGCGGCCGGGCTCGCAGGCGTTGTCGCCGTAACCGGGCGGATCGTGCCTTCGCACAGCCTCGCATAGGCATAGCTCGGCGCTGTATTGGCCAGCGGGTGCACCGCGATCAAAGCCGGCAACCGCACCTCCACGCGCCGGCGCAGGCCCTTCGGCATGAATTGCCGGACCTCCGCGCAGCCCTCGCGTAGCGTCAGATCGACTGCCGCACCCACCAGCGGCATCTCCAGCGCACTGGCGACGCGATACGGCAGCATGCCGCTATCGAATGCCCCTTCGGCGCGGGTGCCGGTCAATACCAGATCGTAACCGCGCAGACGGGTGGCGAGCGGCGCTGTCACATCGCCTTGCCCTTCAAGCGTGGCCGGCACTTCCAGCACCTCGACCGTGCGCGCGCCGAGCGCGAGATATTCCTTGAGCGCCGGGTTTGACGGATCGCCCGCGTGCAGCACGTCGAGCGTCGCACCGTGCGCTCTGGCGAGAGAAAGCGCGATCGTCAGCGCGGCGGCGTCGTTACGGCTGTAACACGCGGTGCCGCTAACCGGGTGCCGCCCCACGGAAACCAGTACGGCGATTTTCATGCAAGCGCTCCTTCCGCAACAGCCGTTGAATTCAAAAGCGCCGCACCGGTGCCGCGTGCCGTGCGCGCGGCCGCCGCAGCTTCGTTCAGCGCCGCGATGGTCTCCTGCGCGTCGGCAATCACGGTCAGATTCGCGCGTTTGGCGATCGGCGCGCTGGCGTCGAGATTCACCGCGATCACGTGCCGGCAATCCTTGATGCCCTGCAGATGCTGCACCGCGCCCGAAATACCGAACGCGATATAGACGCTCGCTTCGACGGTCTTGCCGGTCGCGCCAATCTGCTTGTCGCGGGTGAATTTGCCGTCGTCCACCGCCACGCGGCTTGCGCCGATCGCGGCGCCCAACGTCGCCGCCAGGCGCTCGAACGCGGGCACATCGCTCACGCCATTGCCTGCCGAAACGATGAAATCCGCCTCTTCGAGCGCCAGTTGGGCGGCATCCATTTCCTCGATGCCAAGATCGCGCACGACGCCCTCGGGCGAAGCCGCTTCGCCATCGAAACGCCACACCACGCGCTCGCCCGCGCCGACAAACGGCAACTTCGGATCGACCGCATTCGGTGCGAGCAACACGACCTCAGGCAATGCGCAGCGGGCGAACGCCGTATTCGTCTGAACATACGCCGCGACATGCGTCGCATCGATTTCGACGACGTGCGCCGCGACGCTCGCATTCGCAGCTGCCGCATAACGGCGGCCGAGATCGCCGTCGCCGGTGGGATTGTCAGGCAGAAAAATGTGCGCCGGCGCATAAGCCGCGACGCACGCGGCGAGTGCGTTCAGTTCGTCCAGAGGCGCAAAAACGCGACGGTCGAACATCGGCAATTCGATCAGTTTGTCGGCGCCGAGCGCGGCCGCATCGCCGGTGAATTCGCCGAAGACGAGCAGCACGACCTCGGTTGTCGCGTCCGCGATCAGTGCCGCGGCGGCCAGAGTCTGACGCGCGTGGTCGTCCAGCGCGCCACGGTCCGCGTGAGCGGCCACCAGCAGCACCCGCCGCGCCGCGGCGGTTGTGCGGCGCGGTTTCGCATGCTCGCGGTGCGCCGCGCCCGTGGCGCCCTGCGCGGCGAACCCGGTCGAGCCGGCGACACCCGTCATGCCGAGCGTGATGCGCTTGAGTCCGTCGGCCGTGATCGTGAACGGCCGGCGCGGGTCGATTCGTTTGAGCGTGTTCATCGCGTTACTCCAGCGCTGCTGCAACCAGTTCAGCGACGTCCAGCACTTCCGGACGCGGGCCAACCACGCCTTCGAGCATCGCCGTGCAATTCGGGCAACCCACCGCAACGATGTCGGCGTTTATCGCGCGGGCATCGTCGATGCGGATGTCCGGAATGCGTTTTTTGCCAGGGATGTCGGTCAATGGGGCACCGCCGCCACCGCCGCAGCAACGTCCGCGCATGCCGTTGCGTTCCATCTCGACCACCTTGATGCCGATGCTTTTCAGCAACCTGCGCGGCGCTTCCGTCTCGCCGTTATAGCGGCCCAGATAGCACGGGTCGTGATACGTGATCTTGCGATCGGCGAACGCGGCGACCGCCTTCGGCGACAGTTTTCCGCTCGCCACCAGTTCTTCGATCAGCGCCGTGTGATGCTGGACCTCGTAGAAACCGCCGAGCGCGCGATATTCGTTGCGCAGGCTATGCAGCACGTGCGGATCGGCGGTCACGATCTTGCGGAACGCGTACTGCGAAAGCGTGCCGATCAGTTTTGTCGCGAGCTGCTGGAAGGTGGCTTCATCGCCCAAACGCCGTGCCGTGTCGCCGGTGTCGGTTTCGACGCCGCCGAGCACCGCGTAGTCGATTCCCGCCCGATTCAGCACCTTGACGAGCGCACGCAGTGTGCGTTGATAGCGCATGTCGAACGCGCCTTCGCCGGCGATCAACAGCACATCCACCTGACGTCCCGGTTGCGCGACCTGCACTTGCAGATCGACCGCCCAGTCGTAACGCGCACCGATGTCATAACCGTTCGAACTGCCGGTCTCGCGCAGATTCGCGAGCGTGATCGGCCCCTTGCCGGGAACGCTGCCTTCAACCAGGGTCTGGTTGCGGCGCATATCCACGATCGCGTCGACATGCTCGATCAGCATCGGGCATTCCTGCACGCAAGCGCGGCAGGTGGTGCACGACCACAGCGTGTCCGCTTCGATCAGGCTCGACACGAGCGGCTTGCCCGGCGCGCCGCCGTGTTTGCCGAGCGGGATGCCTGGGGTCGGGCTGCCCGCATACGCCTCGTCCGTGCCGCCGACCATGCCCGTGACCAGATCCTGAATCAGCTTCTTCGGGTTGAGCGGCTGACCGGCCGCGAACGCGGGACACGCCGCTTCGCATTTGCCGCACTGCACGCACGCGTCGAAGCTCAGCAACTGGTTCCAGCGGAACTCGACCGGTTTGCCGACGCCGTATTCCTTCGCGTCGAGCAGCGGCACCTTCAATGCGGTCGGCGGTACGACGTCGTTGTCGTTGCGTTCGGCAAAGCGCTCCTGACGGGGATGGAACGCGAGATGCAGCAGACCGGCAAGCGCATGCTTCATCGGGCCGCCGCGAGCCGCGCCGAAGGTCATCGTGAATGCCCCCGCCGCGATCAGCAGCGCGACGATAATCGCCAGCGCACCCGACATCGCCGCGGCCGGCAGCGCGACGAACAGCGCCAAACCGAGCGCGAACGATCCGAGCAGCAAGGGCAGATGATCCCAGGGACCGCGCGAGAGCCGAGCCGGCACAGCCTTCGCGCCGTGCCGCCGGCGCCAGACGAACACCGCGCCGACCAGCATCACCAGCGCGGCCAGAAAGATCAGCTTGTCGAGCCACGGCGAGTAGATCGCCAGACCGTAGTTGACGAATACCAGCGCCATCGCGAGGATCGCGCCGCCCGCCGTCGCTACGTGCGTCTTCGCGATGTACGGGTCGCGCGCCACCACGTGATGCAGGTCGACGAAATAGCGCTTCGGAATCGCCAGCAGATTGGTCCATCCGTACGCACCCGCCGCCGTGGCGCGGCCTTCGCGCCAGTACGCGGCGCGCTTGACGAGCGCGAACGCCAGACCCGCCACCGACAACCACAGCAGGACGGTGATGACAAACACGGGGCTCATCGTCAGAAATCCTTGCAAAGGCGCAGCGCGTCGTAAATCGCGCCGTGAATGTTGTGCATGGAAATGCAATCGCCGACGCGGAACAGCAGGAAGCGGCCGTTACCCAATTCTTCGCTGAGCGACGGTTGCGGCTCGGAGGCGAAGAGCTTGTGCACGTCCACCTGGCCGCGATTCACCGATTCGGGCTTGAGTGTCCAGTAGAGCTGGTCGTTCGGTGTGCTGCCGTTCTCGATCACCACCTGGTCGACCACGCGCTCTTCCTGTTCTTCCGTGTACTCGTTGCGGATCACGGCGATCTTCTTGCCGTCTTCCTCGTACACTTTGTCGAGCCAGTAGTTCGGCGTATGAATCACGCCTTGCGCGTAGAGCCGGCGATAGAAAATCGGGAACGTCGTGCCGCCGACGTCGTCGGCAACTTTCACGTCAGGCGTCACGATCTCGACGTTCGAGCCGCGGCTCGACATGAAATCCGCGACACCCGCACCGGCGTGCGTGCTGACGCCGTCGTACACCAGCACGTTCTTGCCCGGCTCGACCTTGCCCGACAGGACATCCCACGAGCTGACCGCGAGTCCTTCCTCGACACCCCACGCCGCGACTTGCGACGTGAACGACGAACCGCCCGTGGCCAGCACGACAATGTCCGGCTTCTCGGCCATGATGGCCTTTTCGTCGGCCGCGACGCCGAGACGGCGATCCACGCCGAGGCGCTTCGTTTCCATATCGAACCAGCGCACGATGCCCGCCATCTGCTCACGCTGCGGCGCTTTCGCGGCCAGCATGATCTGACCGCCCACGTATTCGTTCTTCTCGAACAGCACCACGTCGTGACCGCGCGACTTCGCCACGCGCGCCGCTTCCAGTCCGGCAGGCCCCGCGCCGACCACGACCACCTTGCGCTTCGGCCCACGTGTCTTCGCGATCACGTGCGGCATGGTTTCTTCGCGTGAAGTCGCGGCGTTCTGCACGCACAGCACGTCCAGCCCGTTGTACTGGCGGTCGATGCAATAGTTCGCGCCGACACATTGCTTGATCTCGTCTTCGCGGCCGTCGCGGATCTTGATGACCATATGCGGGTCGGCAATCTGCGCACGCGTCATGCCGACCAGATCGACCATGCCGCTCGCGAGCAGCCGTTCCGCCTGGCCCGCGTCGCGAATGCTTTGCGCATGCATCACCGGCAGCTTCACCACCGACTTGATGCCGGCCGCAAGATGCACGAAGGGTTCGGGCGGCAGCGCCATCGGCGGCATGCAGTTCGCCAGTGTGTTGTGCGTATCCGCGCCGGAACCGATCACGCCGAGGTAATCGATCAGGCCGGTCTCGCTCATCGCCTGAGCGATCTCCTTCAGCTGTTCGTGATCGAGCCCGTCTTCATGGAACTCGTCGCCACACATGCGCAGCCCGACGCAGAAATCCGCACCGACCGCTTCGCGCACGGCCTTCAACACTTCCGTACCGAAACGCAGACGGTTTTCGAGCGAGCCGCCCCATTCGTCGGTGCGGAAATTGGTGCGTGGACTCCAGAACTGATCGATCAGATGCTGGTGGGCCGCCGATATCTCGATGCCGTCCATGCCGGCATCTTTCACGCGCTTCGCGGCGGCGGCAAAGTCCGAGATGATGCGGCGAATCTCTTCCACTTCGATGATCTTCGCATTGCCGCGGTGCACCGGCTCACGCACGCCCGAAGGCGACATCAGATGCGGCCAATGCTCGCCGTGAAATGCCGAGCGCCGGCCCATGTGGGTGGCCTGAATCATGATCTTCGCGCCGTGCCGGTGCATCGCCTCGGCGAGCCGCGCGAGCGGATCGATGATCTTGTCGGTCGAGAGATTCACCGACTTCCACCAGCCTTGCGGGCTATCGATCGACACCGGGCTCGAGCCGCCGCACACGGCGAGGCCGACGCCGCCCTTGGCCTTCTCTTCGTAGTAACGGATATAACGGTCGCCAGGCAGACCGCCCGGCTCCGCATACACCTCCGCGTGCGCGGTGCTGACGATGCGGTTACGCAAGGTCAACTGGTTCAGCGTGAGAGGTTTGAAAAGGTTCGGGTAACGCATTGCGATCGACCTCGGAATAAATAGGCTGTGTGCGGCTGGGGTGCGTCGTGGTTACGACGCGAGCGGCGACACTTCGAACACGCAGTGGTCGTGGCCCTCGGCCGCGCAGCGCGCTTCCTTCGAATGGGACGGCGGACCTTTGCGCTGTCCGTCAGGCGCGGTATCGTTGACCCAATCCATCGCGCCGGCGAACCAGCCCGCGAACATGTAGCAAAGCTTGCCCTCCTTGCCCGGTTGCGCGAGCACGAACGACGAGTGATGCAATTCGATGCGGGCACGCGAACTGGATGGGTCGGCTTCCGTGATCGAGAAAAGACCCCAGCCGCGTTGCGACAGGCGGTTCAGGTAATGCTCGAACACCGCCATGCCGGCAATGCCATGCTGTTTCGCTTCCTTGTCGCACCAGAAATACGCGGACTTGTAGCCGGCCTTGTAGAGAATCTCGGCATACGCTTCGCGGCCAAGCGCTTCTTCGACCGCGGTGTGATTGTTCGTGAAGAAGTGACGCGGCACGTACAGCATCGGCAGCGCGTCGGTCGTCCAGACACCGGTGTCCGGATCGACGTCGATAGGCAGTTGGGGTTGCATGTGGGGCTCCGTTTTTATGGGTTCAGGTTCGATGAATGGCGGATCAGACTGTCCACACCTCGCCGAACACCCGCACCCAGTTTTCACCCATGATCTTCCTGATGCGCGTCTCGCTCCAGCCGGCGCGCTCCATCGCGGCCGTCAGGTTCGGAAACTCGCCGATCGTGCGAATGCCTTCCGGATTCACCACCTTGCCGAAGTTCGTCAACTGGCGATAACGGCCCTTGTCATGCGTGATCCAGTCGAAGAACTCAGTGCTGTAGCCTTGCGTGAAGTCCGTGCCGATACCGACCTGGTCTTCGCCGATCAGATTCACCACGTACTCGATTGCCTCGATATAGTCGTCGACGGTCGCGTCCGGGCCGCGCTTGAGGAACGGCGCGAACATCGTCACGCCGACGAAGCCGCCCGCGTCGGCGATCTCTTTCAATTGTTCGTCGCTCTTGTTGCGCGGATGCTCTTTCAACCCCGACGGGCAGCAGTGCGAGTAGCACACCGGTTTGTTCGACGCCGCGATCGCTTCGGACGACGTCTTGCCGCCCACATGCGAGAGATCGACCATGATGCCGACGCGGTTCATCTCCTGAATCACTTCGCGGCCATAACCGGACAGGCCGCCGTCACGTTCATAGCATCCCGTGCCGACCAGGTTCTGCGTGTTGTAGCAAAGCTGGACCACGTTCACGCCGAGGTCCTTGAAAGCCTCGATATAGCCGAGGTTGTCTTCGAACGCATGGGCGTTCTGGAAGCCGAAGATAATGCCCGTCTTGTTCTCTTTCTTCGCACGCAGGATGTCGGCGGTGGTGCGCACGAGCGTCAGGATCTCGCCGTATTCGCGGATCTGCTGCTTCATCTCGGCGATGTTGTCGACCGTCTTCTGGAAGCTTTCCCAGACCGACACCGTGCAGTTCACCGCGGTCACGCCGCCACGGCGCATGTCCTCGAACACCGAGCGCTCGAATTTCGAAATGTTCAGACCGTCGATGATGATGCTGTTGTCGTGCAGAGTGCTCATCGTTTGCTCCAGGCGTGCTTAGTAGATGGGAAAGCGTTCGCACAGCGCAAAAATCTCGCGGCGCACGCGTTGTTCGGTTGCGGCATGGCCTTCCGGGTGCTCGCGCAGCGCATCGAACACGTCGACAATCAGGCGCCCGACTTCGCGGAACTCGCTCACGCCGAAGCCGCGCGTCGTGGCCGCCGGCGTGCCGAGGCGAACCCCGGACGTGACAGTCGGCTTCTCGCTGTCGAAAGGAATGCCGTTCTTGTTGCAGGTGATGCCCGCGCGCTCCAGCGCCTGCTCGACCTGATTGCCCTTGAGTCCTTTGGGGCGAAGATCGACCAGCAGCAGGTGGTTGTCGGTGCCGCCCGTCACGAGGTCGACGCCGCCCGCTTTCAGCACCTCGCCGAGCGCCTTCGCATTGGCCAGCACGTTGTCGATGTAGGTCTTGAAGCCCGGTTGCAGCGCCTCGCCGAACGCGACCGCCTTGCCGGCGATGACATGCATCAGCGGGCCGCCCTGCAGGCCCGGGAACACCGCCGAGTTGATCTTCTTCGCGATGTCTTCGTCATTCGTCAGGACAAAGCCGCCGCGCGGACCGCGCAGCGTCTTGTGCGTGGTCGAGGTGACGACATGCGCGTGCTCGACCGGATTCTGATGACGGCCGGCCGCGATAATCCCCGCGATGTGCGCCATATCCACCATCAGCTTCGCCCCGACGCCATCGGCGATCGCGCGCAGCCGTGCGAAATCCAGCGCACGCGGATAAGCCGAGAAGCCGGCGATCAGCAGCGCCGGTTTGTGCTGCTGCGCGAGTTCCTCGATCTGTTCGTAGTCGATCAGCATCGTGTCGCGATTCACGCCATATTGGACCGCGTTGAACCACTTGCCCGACATCGCCGGTTTGGCGCCGTGAGTCAGGTGGCCGCCTGCGTCGAGCGACATGCCGAGCACCGTGTCGCCTGGCTTCACCAGCGCGAGCATCACCGCGCCATTGGCCTGAGCGCCGGAATGCGGCTGCACGTTGGCGAATTTCGCGTTGAACAGCTGCTTGATGCGGTCCAGCGCCAGCGTTTCGATCACGTCGGCGTATTCGCAGCCGCCGTAATAGCGCTTGCCTGGATACCCTTCCGCGTACTTGTTGGTCAGCACCGAGCCCTGCGCTTCGAGTACTGCGCGCGATACGATGTTTTCCGACGCGATCAGTTCGACTTGCGACTGCTGGCGCTCGAGCTCTTTCAGAATGGCGCCGCGCACCGCCGCGTCACGCGTGGCGAGCGATTCTTCGAAGAAAGGATTCGGGTTCGACATGGAAGGTCCGTGGGGTGGTTGGCGAAGGACCGGAAGCGTCTGCCAGCCAGGCTGGAACGCCCTGCTGCTACCGGTCTGCATTGCGTCTATTCTTGACTTTCGCCTCGCGCGCCAATTTACGAATTCAGACGCGTTCTTTGCCTTTTCCGCCATCCGCGTCCTTTTTCGACAAGTCGCGACGACAGGTTTCGAACGATCGTTAGCGATTCGCGCCAATGCTGCACTGCAGCTGATCGTTGTGCGCGCTTCGGGTGCGCGTGCCGGCGCCGGTCGCGCCGTTCTGGTGCTGTTTGCCTCGCGATTCAACGTTACAGAAGGGCAACCGAGGGTTTAGCCTGATGGCACGCTAGTTGCCCTAGTACTCAGAATTGCAGCAGTCGCCGCCCCCCACGGCGGCGCTACATTACAGATTCGAAGGAATCATTTCCCCCATGTCCACCGATCGCACGGCGTCGCTGTCGCATTTCGCATTCATGCCGGTTCCGAACTTCACGATGATCGCGTTCACCAACGCGATCGAAGTTCTCCGCATGGCGAACTACCTGACAGGACAAACGCTTTACCGCTGGTCGATCGTGAGCCCCACAGGCGGCCCGGTGACGGCGAGCAACGGCCTCGCGGTCGATACCGGGCCCGTTGAATGCGTCGGTCAGCCGGATATCGTGTTCGTGGTCGGCGGTATCGATGTGCAGCGCGCCACCACCGCCGACCATCTCATCGCACTGCGCCGCTTCGCCCGCACGGGCAGCGTGCTCGGCAGCCTGTGCACCGGTACCTATGCGCTGGCGCGTGCCGGTTTGCTGGCGGGCTATGCGTGTGCGATTCACTGGGAGAACATGTCGGCGCTCAAGGAAGAGTTTCCCGACACGCGTTTTCTGAAAGAACTGTTCGTGATCGATCGGGATCGTGTGACGTGCACGGGCGGCGTCGCGCCGCTCGACATGATGCTCAACCTGATCGCGCCACGCGTCGGCACGGCGCGGGTCACGCAGATCGCCGAGCAGTTCATCGTCGAACATGTGCGCGACACCAGCGCGCAACAGAAAATGCCGCTCGTGGCGCGGCTCGGATCGGCCAACAAGTCGCTCTTCGAAGTGATCTCGCTGATGGAGAACAACATCGAAGAGCCGCTTTCGCGCGAAGAGCTCGCACGGCTTGCCGGCATGTCGCAACGGCAATTGCAGCGCCTGTTCCGCGAGCATCTGGGCATGACGCCCACGCATTACTATCTGACGCTGCGCCTGCGGCGCGCCCGTGAATTGCTGTTGCAGACCGACATGTCGATCATGCATATCACGATGGCTTGCGGCTTCCAGTCGGCTTGCCACTTCTCGAAGAGCTATCGCGACGCGTTCGGCACCGCGCCGACACGCGAGCGGCGCAAACAGGTTGCACCGCTCGGGCACGCTGTCGCCACCGGCGCACCCGCAGGACTGGCGCTGCCGGCCTAGCCGTCTTGTCTCCCTAGCGTTCGACCATCGATACGAAGCGCGTCGCGCTGCGTAGAACGGCTTGGCCTGGCGTCGCCGCCACGGCGAACTGTCGCGTGACGTACTGGGAGAACATCCTGCTCACCGTGAACACCGTCACGGCAAGCAGAATGAGCGCCTTTAGGGAGATATTCTGCATGCTGCAAGCCGCCCGCCTGCTGCCTGGTTCAGCGCAGCAGGCGCGGCCCTGACTGCCTTGCTATGTCAGGCGGCCTTCAACAGGCCATGCGGGTCGATGACAAACTTCTTCGGCGCGCCACCATCGAACTGCCGGTAGCCGTCCGGGGCCTGGTCGAGCGAGACGACCGTCACGTTCACGATATCCGCGATCGGCAGGCGGTCCCACAGGATTGCTTGCATCAGATTGTGGTTGTACTTCATCACCGGCGTTTGTCCCGTGTGGAACGAGTGCGACTTGGCCCAGCCGAGACCGAAGCGAATGCTCAAGCTGCCTTTGCGGGCGGCGGCGTCGGTAGCACCTGGATCGTCCGTCACGTAAAGACCTGGAATGCCGATCGCGCCCGCGGCCCGGGTGATTTCCATCAGCGAATTGAGCACCGTGGCCGGCGCTTCTTCATGCGAACCGCTGCTGCCATGACCGTGCGCCTCGAAGCCGACGCAATCCACCGCGCAATCCACTTCGGGCTTGCCGAGAATCTGTTCGATCTGCTCGCCGAGCGTAGCGTCCTTCGAGAGGTCGATGGTCTGAAAACCCATCTTGCGCGCATGCGCGAGACGCGCTTCGTTCATGTCGCCGACGATCGTGCAGGCCGCGCCCAGCAAGCGTGCGGAAGCGGCCGCCGCCATCCCCACCGGCCCCGCGCCTGCAATGTACACCGTGGCTCCTGGCTTCACGCCCGCCATCACCGCGCCGTGATAACCGGTCGGCAGAATGTCGGACAGGCATGTCAGGTCGCGGATTTTCGACATCGCCTGAGCGTGGTCGGGGAATTTCAGCAGATTGAAGTCCGCGTACGGCACCAGCACGTATTCGGCCTGGCCGCCGATCCAGCCGCCCATGTCGACGTAGCCATAAGCGCCACCCGCCCGCGACGGATTCACGTTCAGGCACACGCCGGTATGCTGCGCCTTGCAGGTCGGACAGCGTCCACACGCCACGTTGAACGGCACCGACACCAGATCGCCGATCTTCAGCGTTTCGACATCGCGCCCCACCTCGATCACCTCGCCGGTAATCTCATGGCCAAGCACGAGGCCGACCTCGGCGGTCGTGCGGCCGCGCACCATGTGCTGATCGGAGCCGCAAATATTCGTGCTGACCACCTTCAGGATCACGCCATGGCCGATCGACCGGCCACGCGGATCGACCATCTTCGGAAAGTCGATCGACTGCACTTCCACCTTACCCTGCCCTAGATAAACGACGCCGCGATTGCTGCTCATTTGCCTGTCTCCATGTTCTGTGAGCGGCGTGCCCGACTCGAAGTGGCACGCCGTTCATCGAGCGTAGCGCCCGCTGAAACAAAGGACATGTACCGAACGCGACATAGGTTTGGCTGGAACCGACACGCCCGGCGCAACCCGCGTGCATACGGATGCAACCCGTTTTTTATTGATTGACCGTTCAATATAAAAAAACTACCATGCCGCATCGAACACTTGGATGGCCGGCCTGCGCCCGCCACCGCTAGCACCATGCCCAAACTTGGAATGCGCGAAATCCGCCGTGCGCAGCTGATCGACGCCACCCTGCTGACCATCGACCAGACCGGTCTGGCTGGTGCAACGCTCGCTTCGGTCGCGCAGCGCGCAAGCATTTCCACCGGCATCGTCAGCCACTATTTCGGCGACAAGGACGGCTTGCTCGAAGCCACCATGCGCCATGTGCTGCGCGATCTCTGGCAAGCCACGTCGAGACGGCGCCGCGCGGCGAAGGCGGACCCCCGTTCGAAACTGCGCGCGGTCGTCGCGGCGAATTTCGACGCCGAGCAAACCAGCGCGCCGGTCATGAAAACGTGGCTCGCGTTCTGGTCCGAAAGCATGCACAAGCCGCAATTGCGGCGGCTTCAATACGTCAACACGCGGCGCCTGAACTCGAACCTGTGCGCGGATTTTTCGAAAGCACTGCCACGTCCCGCGGCACGCCGTGCCGCAAGCGGCCTCGCGGCACTGATCGACGGCCTGTGGCTACGCGGCGCGTTGTCCGGCGAGCCCTTCGATACGAAGGCCGCACTGCGCGTGGCAAACGATTACATCGATCAACTGCTGGAAGCACGCAGCTAGCACGCGTCCCGGGCAGCGACATTTTCAGAAAAGGAGCAAGTCATGGCGGTATTCGCAACGCAACGTCTCTATATAGGCGGCGCCTACGTCGACGCGACCAGTGGCGAGACTTTCGACACGCTCGCCCCCGCCACCGGCGAAACGCTCGCAACCGTGCAACAGGCTTCGGCTGCCGACGTGGATCGCGCCGTGCAGTCCGCGCGTGACGGTCAACGCGAATGGGCCGCGCTCACGGCAATGCAGCGTTCGCGCATCCTGCGCCGTGCGGTCGAGATTCTGCGTGAGCGCAACGACGAACTCGCCGCGCTCGAAACACGCGACACCGGCAAGGCGATTGCCGAGACCCGGGCGGTCGATATCGTTACCGGCGCGGATGTGATCGAGTACTACGCGGGCCTCGCTACCGCCATCGAAGGTCAGCAGATTCCGTTGCGGCCGTCGTCGTTCGTCTATACGCGGCGTGAACCGCTAGGTGTGTGCGCCGGCATCGGCGCGTGGAATTACCCGATCCAGATCGCGTGCTGGAAATCGGCCCCCGCGTTGGCGGCCGGCAATGCGATGATCTTCAAACCGAGCGAAATCACACCCCTGTCCGCGTTGAAACTCGCTGAGATTTATACCGAGGCCGGTGTGCCGGCCGGCGTGTTCAACGTCGTACAAGGCGACGGACGCGTCGGTGCGATGCTCGCCGCGCATCCCGACATCGAAAAAATTTCCTTCACCGGCGGCGTTGAAACGGGCAAGAAGGTGATGTCGCTGGCAGGCGCATCGTCGCTGAAAGAAGTGACGATGGAACTGGGCGGCAAATCCCCCCTGCTCGTCTTCGACGACGCCAACCTCGAACGCGCCGCCGACATCGCCATGAGCGCCAACTTCTTCAGTTCCGGCCAGGTGTGTACAAACGGCACACGTGTGTTCGTGCAGCGCAGCGTGCTGGAACGGTTCGAAGCACTCGTGCTGGAGCGCGTGAAGCGGATTCGGGTGGGTGCGCCCACTGAGGCCGACACCAACTTCGGCCCGCTCGTCAGCGCCGCGCAATTGCAGAAAGTGCTCGGCTACATCGAAAACGGCGTGCAGGAAGGCGCGCGGCTGATTGCCGGCGGCAAGCGGCTGACACACGGCCATTTCGGCAACGGCCAGTACGTCGAGCCGACGGTTTTCACCGGCTGTCATGACGAGATGCGGATCGTGCGCGAAGAAATCTTCGGCCCTGTGATGAGCATTCTCGTTTTCGACGACGAAGACGAGGCGATCTCGCGTGCGAACAACACGGCTTACGGTCTTGCCGCGGGCGTCGTCACCGAGAACCTGGCGCGCGCGCATCGCGTGATTCACCGTCTCGAAGCGGGTATCTGCTGGATCAATACGTGGGGCGAGTCGCCGGCGGAAATGCCGGTGGGCGGCTACAAGCAATCGGGCGTGGGCCGTGAGAACGGCATCACCACGCTCGAACACTACACCCGGATCAAATCCGTGCAGGTCGAACTCGGCCCGTATCAGGCGGTGTTCTAAGGGGAGATGACGATGGCTTCGAACGAATACGACTACATCATCGTCGGCGCGGGTTCGGCGGGCAACGTGCTCGCCTCGCGTCTGACCGAAGACGCCGGCGTGACCGTACTGCTCCTCGAAGCAGGCGGCCCCGACTACCGTTTCGATTTCCGCACACAGATGCCCGCGGCTCTCGCCTATCCCTTGCAAGGGCGGCGCTACAACTGGGCATACGAAACCGATCCCGAGCCGCATATGAACAACCGGCGCATGGAGTGCGGGCGCGGCAAGGGGCTGGGCGGTTCGTCGTTGATCAACGGCATGTGCTACATCCGCGGCAATGCGCTCGATTACGACAACTGGGCCGAGCGCCCCGGCCTGGAAAACTGGACCTATCTGGATTGCCTGCCGTACTTCCGCAAAGCCGAAACTCGCGATGTCGGCGCGAACGCCTATCACGGCGGCGACGGCCCGGTCCATGTGACGACGAGCAAACCCGGCAACAACCCCTTATTCGCCGCGATGGTCGAGGCCGGCGTGCAGGCAGGTTTCCCGCCTACCGACGATCTGAACGGCTATCAACAGGAAGGCTTCGGCCCAATGGACCGAACGGTCACGCCGAACGGCCGGCGCGCCAGCACCGCGCGCGGCTATCTGGACCGCGCGAAAACACGGCCGAATCTGACCATCGTGACGCATGCCATGACCGACCGCGTGCTGTTCTCAGGCAAGCGCGCGATTGGCGTCGCGTATCTGCACGATGGTCAGGCGGTGACTGCCCATGTGCGCCGCGAAGTGCTGGTGTGCAGCGGCGCGATCGCCTCGCCGCAATTGCTGCAACGCTCAGGCGTGGGCCGCTCGACCTGGCTGCGCGAACTCGACGTGCCGCTCGTGCACGATCTGCCTGGTGTCGGCGAAAATCTGCAGGACCACCTGGAAATGTACATCCAGTACGAATGCAAGGAGCCGGTTTCGCTGTACCCCGCGCTGCAATGGTGGAATCAGCCTGCCATCGGGCTTGAATGGATGCTTAAGGGCACGGGCATCGGCGCGAGCAACCAGTTCGAAGCGGGCGGCTTCATCCGTACCCGCGACGACGATCTGTGGCCGAACATCCAGTATCACTTCCTGCCCGTCGCGATCAACTATAACGGTTCGAACGCAATCAAGATGCACGGTTTTCAGGCGCATGTCGGCTCGATGCGTTCGCCAAGCCGTGGCCGCGTGAAGCTCACGTCACGCGATCCAGCAGCGCATCCGAGCATCCTGTTCAATTACATGGCCGATCCGCTCGACTGGCGTGAATTCCGCGACGGCATCCGCATTACGCGCGAGATCATGCGGCAGCCGGCACTCGATCGTTATCGTGGCCGCGAGCTGAATCCGGGCGCGGAGTTGACCAGCGACGCGCAACTCGACGCCTTCGTGCGGATGCGGGCGGAGACGGCGTTTCATCCGTCGTGTTCGTGCAAGATGGGTTATGACGATATGGCCGTGGTGGACAGCGAGGGGCGCGTGCACGGCATGGAGGCGCTGCGCGTCGTGGACGCATCGATCATGCCGCAGATCACCACCGGCAATCTGAACGCGCCGACCATCATGCTGGCGGAGAAGATTGCCGACCGGATTCGCGGGCGGGATGCACTGGCGCGAGTAGAAACGCCTTACTTCGTGGCTCGCGGCGTGGCGTCGAGGAAACGCGAAGCAGCGGCGGTTTAATACACGCCGCTGCAAACTACGCTACGCGCCAGAGCACTCATTCACGCGCAGGGCTCAACACCCCCTGCGTGTCCGTCTCGACGGCTTCGGACACCAGGGTCTCCAGCGCCAGCCCACGCGTCTCGATCCCCATGATCCACACCGCCGCCGCCGCGATCACAAAACACATCGCGCCGAGGGAGAACACGCCGCCCTGGCCGAACACCGGCAACACGACGCCGACCACGTAAGGGCCGATCAAGGATCCCACGCGGCCAATCGCCGAGGCAAAACCCGATCCTGTAGCCCTCGCGCCCGTGCCGTAAAGTTCAGGCGTATACGTGTAAAGCACGGCCCACATCGCAAACATGAAGAACTGCATCGCAAGACCTGCGCAGATCAGCAACGTCGGCGTTTGCGCGTGCAACGCTGTTTGCCCGTACACATAGGCCATTACCGCGCTGCCGGCCAGCGATGCGATGCAGGTCGGCTTGCGTCCCCAGCGTTCGACCAGCCACGCTGCGCAGATGAAGCCAGGAATCCCGCCAAGCGAAATCAGCACCGTATACAGCACCGACTTCGTCACCGCAAAGCCCGCTTGCTGCATCAACGCGCCGAGCCACGACGTCAGTCCATAAAATCCAAGCAAGGCGAAGAACCACAGCGTCCACACCATGATCGTGCGGCGCCGGTAGGCCATGCTCCAGATCTCGCGAAACGCGCTCGTGCCCTTCGCCGCCGGCGGCTCCTGCAACATCACCGGCGCGCGCAACTGGCTCAGACCGGCCGCTTTCATGACCTTCACCTCGACCTCGGCAAGGATCTTGTCCGCTTCGGCAAGGCGTCCGCGATGTTCCAGCCAGCGCGGCGATTCCGGCACGACGCGGCGCACGATCAGGACGAACACGGCGGGAATCGCCAGCAAGGCGAACTCCGTGCGCCAACCAAACGTCGGCAATACGAAATACGACACCACGCCTGCCGTGATGAAACCGAGCGGCCAGAAACCATCCATCAGCGCGATCAACCGTCCGCGCGATGCTGCCGGCACGAATTCCGACAACAGTGTCTGCGCAATGGGAAACTCCATGCCCATGCCGAAGCCCAGCAGCACGCGGTAGAAAATCAGCGCTTCGACGCTCTGGGCAGTCGAGCACAGATACGACGCGAGTCCCCACAACACCATGCTCCACTGAAACACAGGCCGGCGTCCGAAGCGATCGGCCAGCAAGCCGGCGGCAGCCGCGCCGATCACCATGCCGAAAAAACTCGCACTCGCGACCAGGCCCGCCGCCGCGCTCGACAGATGAAATTCACTCTTGATGGAACCGAGCACGAAAGTCATGGTGCCGAGATCGACCGAGTCGAAAAAGAAGGCGATCGCGATGATGATGAAGATGGTCCGGTGATATCCGGAGAACGGCAGTCGCTCGAGTCTGGCGGCTGCGCTCGCGCGAGGCTGAAAAGCGGTAGACATGGGATCCCCTCGTTAGTGTGGCAGGCGCGGCGGCAGGTGCGGTGGCTGCCGCGTGGACGTTCCGATCAGTGCATTTCAGTAGACGCCGACATAATTCGGCCACATAGAAGAAATACGTCATCGGGATGGAACGGGGGCGCCGCTCCATCAATGCCTGCGCTCAGGCACGCAAACGTGGGCACGAATGCATCGTTACGCTCGAAGCCGCGCACGCGCGGCGCCGGCAATGCGCGCGAGCGCATCCGCACTCAAACGCGCGGCGATTTTCTGGACGTATTCGTGATGCCGCGACTGCAGCGGTGCACCCAGTTGCTGGGCGAGGAGATAACGGATCAAGGCGATGCGCCGGTGCCGCAACACAATGCTCTGATCGAGCAGTGCAAGCGCGGCATGGGCGTCGCCCTGTTGGCACGCACGCTCGGTGAGACGCGCGGTGGCTAGACGTGTCGACGTCATGTCAGTCGGTGGCCGGGAGAGCCGCGAGCGGTGTCTCGGCAAGACACCGCTCGCCGCGCGTCACGACATGAGCGGCTCGGCCGCGTCGAGCATCATCTTGACGAAATAGTCCGCGAAGCTGCGGCGCACCACGATATCGAAACTGTCCGCGCCGGTGGGCAATAGCGTCATCGATGCCTTGAAGTAATGGCTCTGCGCGCACTGCCCCTCACCAAACAGTTTGGGGTGCAGATCGAGCGGGCAGCCGCGCGCCAGCACATCACGCGTACGCGTGCCGCTGATCTCGAGCACCGTATAGCCGCTGCCGATATCCACCGCCGACGCGAACACACCCGCGAAGGCCGCGCCGAGCTTCCCCTGCAACGGTGCGGTGCGGGTTGCATCGTGCGCCGTCGCCGAGCGCGCGAGCCACTCGTCAGGACCGAGCCACAGCATGTCGTAGCCATTGCCACCCGCGATGGTGTTCGCCTTCTCAGGCGGCCGGCAGCCGATCACGCTTTCCACCGCGCTCACGAACGCCGCATCGCGCGTGTCGCCACGCACATTCACCAGTTCCAGAAACGGCCGCTCGCTCAAGCGGAACGCCGCGGACGCCGTGGCCTGATGCTTCTTCAGCAGCGCATCCGTCCCGACCAGCGGCGACTCCTGCCATACACCCGTCTGATTGCCGACAGCGCGATTGACCGCCGACACCGTCCCTCTTGTTTCATTCCACATGTTGCCGTGCTCCTTCGCTGTCGTAGAACACCGAACTGGTGATCCTGGCTGCAATCTGCTTGCCGCTCGCAAGCGGAATCGTGACCGTTTCGCCGATCTTGTCGAGGCCGCCCTTCACCACCGCCATGGCAATCGAGCGCTTCAGGATCGGGCTGTAATAACTCGACGTGACGTGGCCGAGCATCGCTGCGGTATCGCCCTGGAACGGACCGGCGACGATCTGCGAGCCTTCCGGAATCACGAACGTGGGATCGTCCGGGAGCAGCCCGACCAGTTGCTTGCGCCCGGCTTTCGCGGTGTCCGTTCGCGTCAATGAACGCTTGCCGAGAAAGTCTTTCGACTTCGCGACGAGGCCGCCCATGCCCAGATCGTATGGCGTCATCGAACCGTCCGTATCCTGGCCGACGATGATGTAGCCCTTCTCCGCGCGCAGCACGTGCATGGTTTCCGTGCCATACGGCGTGATGTCGAACTCCGCACCGGCGGCCATCAGCGCTTCCCACACCGCGCGGCCCACATTCGCGGGCACGTTCACTTCATACGCCAGCTCGCCCGAGAAACTGATCCGCATCACGCGCGACGCCGCGCCCGCCACCGTGCCTTCGCGATAGCTCATGAACGGAAACGCCGCGTTCGCAAAGTCGATGTCGTGGCACACCTTCTGCAAGACCTTGCGGCTGTTCGGACCGACCACGGCAAAAGTTGCCCAGTGATCCGTCACGGAAGCGAGCCGCACGCGCATGTCCGGCCACTCGGTTTGCAGCCAGCGTTCGAGCCACGTGAGCACGCGTGCCGCCCCGCCCGTGGTGGTCGTCATCATGTAATGCTGGTCGGCGAGCCGTACCGTCACGCCGTCGTCGAAGATCATGCCGTTTTCGTCGAGCATCAGGCCGTAGCGGCACTTGCCGACTTCCAGCTTGCTCCACGGATTCGTGTAGACCCAGTTCAGAAGCTTCGCGGAGTCGGGGCCCTGAATGTCGATCTTGCCGAGCGTCGAAGCGTCGAGAATACCGACGCTCGTGCGCACCGCCAGCGATTCGCGCGCCACCGCGGCATGCATGTCCTCGCCCGGTTTTGCGAAGTACCAGGGACGCTTCCAGTTGCCGACGTCCTCGAACGCCGCGCCGTTTTCCACGTGCCATTCGTGCACCGCTGTCTTGCGCACCGGGTCGAGAAACTCGCCCAGCTCGCGGCCGGCGAACGTGCCGAACGTGACCGGTGTGTAGTTCGGACGGAACGTCGTCGTGCCGGTTTCAGGAATCGTTTTGCCCAGTGCCTGCGCGAGAATCGCCATGCCGTTGATGTTGCCGAGCTTGCCCTGATCGGTGCCGAAGCCCATCGCCGTATAGCGCTTCACGTGTTCGACCGATTCGAAGCCTTCGCGCGCCGCAAGAAAAATATCCGCCGCCGACACATCGTTCTGAAAGTCGACAAACTGCTTGGGCCCGCGCGTCGCAAGTTCGCGGCCGCCCACGAGCCACAGCGGTTGCATCTTCGCCTCGGCAATCTCGGCCACCTGCACCGCATTCGGCCGAGCCACGATATGGCCAGCCGCACGCGCGGCTTCGACGCCGGCGTCGACCGCAAAGCGGATGCCCTGCCCCAGCGTGAAGTCGCCGGCACACGCGCCCACGCTCGTCTCCGCCTGCATGGCCTTGCCCGGCACGAAGCAGGCCTTGCCGTCATGCCAGTGCGCCTTGCCGCCCGACTGGGCGAACAGATGCAGCACCGGGCTCCAGCCACCGGACATGGCGAGCAGATCGCAGGGCAGCTCGCCCTGCTTCGCCCCGACCTGGTCGTTCGCATACGATGCCAGATCGACCGAGGCGACCCGCAGCTTGCCGTGCGCCGCCGTCACTACCACGCCGTTCATCACCTTGACGCCGTAGCGCCGGGCGAGCGCGGGCAGCGAGCCCTTCGATTCGCTCGCGCGCGGATCGACCACCGTCACCTGGGCACCGGCCGCTTTCAGATCGAGCGCGCATTGATAACCGTCGTCGTTGTTCGTGAACACGACGGCATTGCGGCCCGGCAATACCGCGTAGCGATGCAGATACGTCGACACCGCCGAGGCCAGCATCACGCCCGGCAGATCGTTGTTACCGAAGACGATCGGCCGCTCATGCGCACCGGTGGCGAGAATCACGCGTTTCGCACGGATCTTCCACATCAGCTCGCGCGTACCAGTTCTCTGCGACACCGGCAGATGTTCCGTGAGCCGCTGCGTGACGGTAATGAGGTTATGGTCCTGATAACCGAACGCCGTGCTGCGGCAGAGGATCTTCACGTCGGGCATCTGCCGCAGTTCGTCCTCGATCTTGTGGACCCAGTGCAGCGCCGGTTTGCCGTCGATTTCCGCGCGGCACGACAGCAGCGAGCCGCCGAGTTCCGGTTGATCGTCGATCAGCGTCACGCGCGCGCCGGACAATGCCGCCGCATGCGCGGCCGCCAGCCCCGTCGGTCCACCGCCGACCACCAGCACGTCGCAGTGCGCAAAGCACTTGTCATAGCGATCCGCATCCGTTTGCTCCGGCGCCTTGCCGAGACCGGCCGCGTCGCGGATCACTTCTTCATACTTCGGCCAGAACTTGCGCGGCCACATGAAGGTCTTGTAGTAGAAGCCCGCTGGAATGAAGCGCGCGAACTTCTGGTTGATCGCCATGCGGTCTTTCTCGATGCTCGGCTTCGCGTTCACGCTGGTCGCAACGAGTCCCTGATACAGCTCCACTTCGGTTGCACGCGCGTTCGGCACCGTGTACGCGCCGGTTTCGAGCTGCACGATCGCATTCGGCTCTTCCACACCCGCCGTCACGATGCCGCGCGGCCGGTGATACTTCCAGCTGCGCGCCACAAAGTGTTCACCGTTCGCGAGCAGCGCGGACGCGAGCGTATCGCCCTGATAGCCCTGATATTTGCGCCCGTTGAACGTGAAGTTCAGTACGATCGCGCGGTTGATACGCCCGCCGCTGGGGAGTCGGTCTTTCTGGCTCATGGTGCCTTACCCTCGTTTGCCTTGCCTTGTGCGTTTGCCTCATTGCCGTCCATCGTGAGCAGTGGCCGCTCGAACGTTTCGTAGCCCTGAATCTCGTAGCTCACCGTGTCGCGCTGCGCCTTGAACCAGCGACGGCATCCTTGCGTGTGCATCCATTGCTCGCGATGCACGCCGCGCGGATTCTTGCGCATGAACAGGTAGTCGCCCCATTCCTTGTCGGTGAGTTTTTCGGTATCGAGCGGACGGGCAATGTCCGCTTCGCCGCCGCAGGAAAATTCGGTTTCGGCGCGTGGCCCGCACCATGGGCATTCGATCAGCAGCATAGGGTTTTCCTCCGCGTCAGCGTTAGTGGGCAACAGCGGCAGCGCCGTGTTCGTCGATCAGATGGCCGGTATAAAAACGATCCAGCGAGAACGGCGCGTTCAGCGCATGCGGCTCGTCTCTCGCGATCGTATGCGCATAGGCCCAGCCCGATCCGGGCGTCGCCTTGAAGCCACCCGTCCCCCAGCCGCAGTTGAAGTAAAGCCCCTTGACGTCGGTCTTGCTGATGATCGGGCAGGCATCCGGCGACACGTCGACGATGCCGCCCCACTGGCGATTCATCCGCACGCGCGAGAACACCGGGAACATTTCGACGATCGCTTCGAGCGTGCCTTCGATAATCTGGAAACTGCCGCGCTGGCCGAAGCCCGTGTATTGATCGACGCCCGCGCCGATCACCAGATCGCCCTTGTCGGACTGGCTGATGTAGGCATGCACCGCGTTCGACATCACGACCGTATTGACGACCGGCTTGATCGGCTCCGACACCAGCGCCTGCAGCGGATGACTCTCCAGAGGCAAGCGGATACCGGCCATATCGGCGAGCGTGGACGTATTGCCCGCCGCGACCACCGCGACCTTCTTTGCCTTGATGAAACCCTTGGTGGTATCCACGCCGACCACCTGGCTGCCGTCGCGGCGAATCCCGGTGACCTGACAGTTCTGCACGATATCGACACCCGCCTGATCCGCCCCGCGTGCAAAACCCCACGCAACCGCGTCATGTCGAGCCACGCCGCCGCGACGCTGAATCGACGCGCCGAGCACCGGATAGCGGCTGTTCAGATTGATGGTCGGCTCGATTTCCTTGATCTGCGCCGGCGTGAGGAATTCGGCGTCCACCCCGTTCAGCCGGTTTGCATTCACGCGGCGCTCGGTATCGCGCACGTCCTGCAAAGTGTGCGCGAGGTTCATTACACCGCGCTGGCTGAACATCACGTTGTAGTTCAGATCCTGCGAAAGCCCTTCCCACAGCTTCATCGCCTTTTCGTAGAGCGCGGCCGACTCGTCCCACAGATAATTCGAGCGCACGATCGTGGTATTGCGCGCGGTATTGCCGCCGCCGATCCAGCCTTTCTCCAGCACGGCGATATTGCGTACGCCGTGCTCCTTGGCGAGGTAATAGGCCGTAGCGAGACCATGCCCGCCGCCGCCTACGATCACGACGTCGTATTCGCGCCTGGGCTCCGGGCTCTTCCACTGACGCTCCCAGTTCTCGTGATACGACATCCCGTTGCGCAACAGGCTGAATATCGAATAGCGGCTCATTGTTGGTCCTTTGGGTCCTTTTGATCCTGTTGTTACTCTTTGCTTCCTGACGGGTTCAGCTCAACACTCGATGACGTTCACGGCGAGTCCGCCACGCGAGGTCTCCTTGTATTTGGTCTTCATATCCGCGCCGGTTTCGCGCATGGTCTTGATCACGTTGTCGAGCGACACGTAGTGCTGGCCATCGCCCTTCATCGCCATACGCGCGGCGTTCAGCGCCTTGATCGCGCCCATCGCATTGCGTTCGATGCAGGGAATCTGCACGAGCCCGCCAACCGGGTCGCAGGTCATCCCGAGGTTGTGTTCCATGCCGATTTCCGCGGCGTTTTCCACTTGCGTCGGCGTGCCGCCCATCACGGCGGCGAGCGCGGCCGCGGCCATCGAACAGGCCACACCCACTTCGCCCTGGCAGCCCACCTCCGCACCCGAGATCGACGCGGTTTCCTTGTAGATGATGCCGATCGCCGCGGCCGTCAGCAGGAAGGTGACGATGCCCTCGTCGTTCGACGCATGCATGAACTTCACGTAGTAATGCAGCACCGCGGGAATCACGCCGGCCGCGCCGTTGGTCGGCGCAGTGACGACGCGCCCGCCCGCCGCGTTTTCTTCGTTGACGGCCATCGCGTAGAGATTGACCCAGTCGAGCATCGACAGCGGATCGCGCAGCGACTCTTCCGAGCGCGAACGCAGTTGCGCGCACAGGTCGGCGGCGCGGCGCTTGACGTGCATCGGGCCGGGCAGCTCGCCACGCACCTTGCAGCCACGTTCCACGCAGGCGGACATGACGCGCCAGATCGTCAGCAGCCCTTCGCGCACATCCTGTTCGGGTCGCGACGCGCATTCGTTGCGCAGGGTCACCTCCGCGATCGACAAACCCGTTTCACGGCACACACGCATCAGATCGTCGCCGGTGCGAAACGGATACGGCACTTCCGCGCCGGCGCGCAGACCGTTGACACGCTCGCCTTCGCGGTTGATCACGAAGCCGCCGCCGATCGAGTAATACTCTTTCTCCACCAGCAGTTGGCCGTTTTCGTCGAAAGCCTGAAAACGCATGCCGTTCGGATGCACAATGCTCGAGCCCGGCGCGCCCGGCATCAGCTTGCGAAAGAAGCTGAGCTGTTCGCGCTCGTCGAATTTGACCGGGTGCGTGCCGAGCAGCATCAGTTGCTTCGTTTCGCGAATCGCCTGCAGGCGCGGCTCGATCACGTCCGGATCGATCAGATCGGGCAGATTGCCTTCGAGCCCCAGCAGTACCGCTTTGTCCGTGCCGTGTCCCTTGCCGGTCGCGCCGAGCGAGCCGAACAGTTCGACCTTGACGCGATGCACGAAGCCCAGCAGATTTGCGTCCTCGATATGCGAGGCGAAGCGGCACGCAGCGATCATCGGCCCGACGGTGTGCGAGCTGGAGGGACCGATGCCGATCTTGAACAGATCGAAGACGCTGACGTTCATGGCGTGCCTTATACGTTGCGATACCAGGGTGAGCTGGGTGGCCGGGTTTGGCCTGAATTAGCCCCTATTGCACCGCACGTCAAATTGGACCGATAGAATAAAAACGGCATGACAGTGGGATAGTGGCGTCAAGCGGACCGCCAGCCAAGCGCAGCGGCGGATTTGCGATGACTTCTGACGCATTTGCGACAGGCGCAAAGCGCGCGGCTGGCGATGCTGAGGACCGCGCCGCATGAGACGCGAACAGGTCGTGAATCGGTCGTGGAGCGGCCGCTATCCCCGGTGCTATGCTTGATCAACTCTTTCCCCTTGCTGGCTGCATGCATGAATTCCGCTGAACCGCGTCCCCTCCAATCGATCGATGGCCCTGCGAGGCAACGCATCCGCTTTGGCATCATCCTGCTGCCGAACTTCACGCTGACGGCGTTCTCCGGGTTCGTCGACCTGTTGCGCCTGTCCGCGGACGAAGGCGACTTCAGCAAGCCCGTGCGCTGTTCGTGGAGCGTGATAGGGGAAACCCTCGCCCCGGTGCGCGCGAGTTGCGGGATTCAGATCACGCCATGGGAAACGTTCGACAACGCCGAACCGTTCGATTACGTCGTCGTGGTGGGCGGCCTGCTGCACTCCGGGCCGGCCGCGAACGACGCGACGCTGGCCTTCATCCGCCGCGCCGCCGCCACCGATGCAACGCTGGTCGGCATGTGCACCGGCGTGTTTTCGCTGATGCGCGCGGGCGTGCTGGACGGCCACCGCATCTGCGTAAGCTGGTTTCACTACTGGGATTTCATCGAACGTTTTCCGGCGGTCAATGAGGAATCGCTGGTGGCGGACCGGCTGTTCGTGATCGACCGGCGGCGCATTACGTGTTCAGGCGGGCGGGCGTCGATCGACGTGGCCGCCGCGATTCTGCTGCGCCACTTTGAAACGGCCACGGTGCAAAAAGCGCTGCGCATCCTGCTGGTCGACGACATGCAGAAAGGCAACGCACCGCAGCCGCATCCACCAGGCCTTGCGCCCGCCGCGCATCCCAAGGTGAAACGCGCGATTCTGCTGATGGAACAGCACGTGGGCCGCTCGCTGTCGCTCGATGAACTGGCGCGCAAGCTGGACCTCTCGCCGCGTCAGCTCGAACGGCTCTTCAAGGCGGAAACGGGTAAGGCGCCGCAGGCCTACGCGAAGCAGGTACGTCTGCGCACCGCCGCGTGGCTGCTGACGAGTTCCGACAAAACCGTAGCGGACATCGCCTCGAGTTGCGGTTTTTCCGATGCATCGCATCTGGGCCGCGAATTCCGCAAACAGTTCGGCCTGCCGCCAATGATGTACCGCGAGCAACGCGGCACGGCGGCTCAGGTGGATGACGGCTCAGGCTACGACGAAACGTTTCCGGGCCGGGCGCAGGCGATCTGAGTCACGCTGCAGCTTGCGCTAAGATCACGACCAGAAAGCCTTCCATTCTTCAATAACAATGCCTATCCGAAAACGCGTTCCAACCGACAATTCCCTATTGGTTGAAATCTGGCTTCGCGCCGTGCGAGCAACTCACACCTTTCTCAGCGAGCAGGATATCGAGGAACTCTACCCTCAGGTCAGAGATCTCTATTTGCCGGCTGTGGACATATGGGTTTGCGAAGATGCCACGGGCTGCCTCACCGGCTTCATCGGCTTGCAGGACACACAGGTCGAAATGCTGTTCGTCGATCCGGCGAACTTCGGTCAAGGGATCGGCACAGCCCTGCTCGATCATGCAAGAAAGCGGCATGCGAGTCTCACCGTGGACGTCAACGAACAGAACCCGCGCGCGCACGGGTTCTATCGACGTTACGGTTTTGAGGATGCAGGCCGCTCCGCAACCGACTCAGCGGGGCGTCCGTTTCCGTTGATTCACATGGTTTTACCGCAGTGAGCCCGCAGTGAACCTGTCAAGAAGCCTGTCAATGAGCCTCCCGGCATGACAGGCCCCGGGCCATCTCACTGCCCTGCCACATAGGCCTTCACTGCCGGCAAACCGTCCTTGCCGTCGAACGTCTTGACGCCGGCAAGCCACTTGTCGAGCACGGCGGGGTTCGCCTTCAGCCAATCCTTTGCCGCCTTGTTCGGATCGGTCTTGTTCATGATCGGCAGCATCACGTGGTTCTCGATATCGGTCGTGAAGTGCAGGTTCGACACGAGTTTCGCGACGTTCGGGCAACGCGTGGAATAATCGGTCGGCACGACCGTCATCACTTTGGCCTCGCCGTAGTTCGGACCGAACACGTCGTCACCGCCGGACAGATAATCGATCTTCATCTGCACGTTCATCGGATGCGGTTCCCAACCAAGAAACACGATTGCCTTCTTGTCGCGAATCGCGCGATTCACTTCGACCAGCATGCCCGCCTCGCTCGACTCCACCAGCTTGAACTTGCCAAGGCCGTACTGGTTGCTGTCGATCATCTTCTTGATCAACGCATTGCCGTCGTTGCCCGGTTCGATGCCGTAGATCTTGCCGTCAAGCTTGTCGTAGTTCTTAGCAATGTCGGCGAAGCTTTTGATGCCCGCCTGATAGGCATAATCCGGCACGGCCAGCGTGTATTTCGCGCCGGTCAGGTTCGGCGCGGGGAGCACGGTGAGCTGACCGGCCTTCCTGAACGGATCGATGATCGGATCCATGGTCGGCGACCAGTAGCCGAGGAACACGTCGATCTGCTTGCTCTTCACACCCGCGAAGGTGATCGGCACCGAAGCAATGGTTTTGGTCGGCTTGTAGCCCAACCCTTCGAGCACGGTCGAGGCGAGACCGGTAGTTGCCGCGATATCGGTCCAGCCGACGTCGGCGAACCGGACGTCCCGGCAGGTGGAAGGTTCCACGGCAAAGACAGATGACACCGACAGCGCGCACAACGACGCAGCCCACAAACGTTTCATGGCGTTCCCTCAAGGTGATTGAAGCTAGACTGGTTTTACCAACCGGATTTTCCAGGCGCGAAATTGCGCCGACTTTCTTGATGCCAACTCATTTACGCCAACTCATCCAAGCCGACGTGTTCACCTCGGCTCGCTTACGTCAATGACTCATGCCGACAAGCGCCGCTCGACGCTCGGCGCATGACCGAACTGCGCGCGATAGGCCTTGCTGAAATGACACGGCGAATGAAAGCCGCACACGGCCGTTACCCGCGCAATCGATGCATCCGTATTGCGCAACAGTTCGCGCGCGCGACGCAAACGCAGCGTCAGGTAATAGTGCGTCGGCGATACGCTCAGGAACATCTTGAACATGCGCTGCAAATGACGTTGCGACAAATGCACGAGCCGCGCGAGTTCATCGAGCGATAACGGCTCTTCGATATTGGCTTCCATCAGTCGCACCACTTCGATCAGTTCGGCGCGCGAGAAACCAACCCGCGCATCCACCGGAATATGCTGATAGTCGGTCGAACCGCGAATCCGCTCGACGATGAACTGCTCGGACACCTGTGCCGCGACCGCATCGCCAAGGCGCATGCCGACCAGGTTCAGCATCAGATCGAGCGGCGCGGTGCCGCCCGTGCAGGTCAGCCGGTCACGGTCGATCACGAACAGTTCATCGGCGAAACGCACGTGCGGGTAACTCTTGTGCAGCGGCGACATATCTTCCCAATGCACCGTACAGCGATAACCGTCGAGCAGGTTCGCAGCCAGCAGCGCGTACGGTCCCGTACAAAGGCCGCCAAGCGGAATCCCTTTCGATGCAACGTCCTGCAGCAACGCGACAACCGTATCGTCCACATAATCGCGCACGTGCCAGCCTGCGCAAACGATCAGCACATCCGGCATGCCCGCCTGGGCCAGCGTGGTGGTCGGCCTCACCGTAATGCCGTTGCTCGCTCGCGCGGGCTCGCCGTCCGGCGTAATCACCGACCATGTGTAGTGCTGCGCGCGGCCCACGTAGTTGGCCATACGCAGCACCTCGACCGCGCTCGTGAACGCGATCATCGAAAAATTCGGCAGCGTCAGAAAGCCGAAGTGCGCGAGCCCGGACAGCGGCGAATCGGACGGAACCTCGGCAGTGGGAATCGCCTCGCGCTTCATAGGCGGCTCAACTATGCTGCGCCGTCGGCGCCCGGCGCACTTTCATGACGCTGCGCAGACCCGAGAGCAACGGTGCGCGCGCCGTGCCCGGCGAGCGGCCGAAGCTTTCCGTGATGCGGTCGAGAATGATCGCCAGCATCACCACCGAAAGGCCGCTTTCGAAGCCGAGACCGATATCGAGCCGCTGAATACTCGCCAGCACGTCGTTGCCGAGACCGCCCGCCCCCACCATCGAGGCGATGATCACCATCGAGAGCGCCATCATGATGGTCTGGTTCACGCCGGTCATGATCGAGGGCAGCGCGTTCGGAAACTGCACCTTGTAGAGCAATTGCAGCGGCGTGCAGCCGAATGCCTGCCCTGCTTCGACGATTTCGCGATTCACATGCTTGATCCCGAGCGACGTGAGGCGCACGGCGGGCGGCATCGCGAAGATCACCGTGGAGAGAATCCCCGGCACGCGGCCAAGACCGAACAGCATCGCCGCCGGAATCAGGTAGACGAACGCGGGCATGGTCTGCATCAGATCGAGCACGGGGCGTACGATCGTTTCGACAGTGCGGCTCTTGGCGGTCCAGATGCCGAGCGGCACGCCGAGCAGCAGGCTGATCAAGGTCGACGAGAGCGTGAGACCGAGCGTGATCACCATCTGATCCCAGAAGCCGGTGCCGTAGATCAGCAGCATCGCCAGCAACGTGAACAGCGCGAAACGCCAGCCCACCCGCCACAGGCCGACGCCGACAAAGAACGCCATCAACGCCCACATCGGCACGGCCTGCAGGCCGTGCTCGATCAGCGCGGCAAAGCTCTCGATGACCTTGCCGATGGAGTCGAAGGTTTGCGCATCGTGGTCAAGCAGGTAATGAACGCCGTGATCGACCCAGGCGCCAATTGGAATGATTTCAGACATGAGAACCTCTATGGCGCGTAAGAACGTGCAGCACGTTCGTCTTGTTGACCGAACCGCAGTAGGAGCCATCCGCTTCGACGACCGGCAGCGGCGCACGGCTCGCTACCACGCGCTCAACGACGTCGTCCAGAGGCGTGGTGCGGCGGATGCATTCGATGTGATTGAGTTGCGGCGAAGCACTGCCCATCGCGTCGCGGCACACGAAGCCGCGAATCTTGCGTTCGGCGTCGAGCACGAACGCGTACTCGGCGCTGCCGTTGAGCGTCGCGGCCACGCTCGAGGCGTCGATCTGCGGCGAATGCTGCATGAGCGGCACCGCATCCGTCTGCATCAGGTCGCCCGCCGTCAGATAGCGGCTGGTGTCGATGCCTTCGAAGAACGCGCGTACATAATCGTCGGCGGGATTGGTGATGATTTCCTGCGGCGTACCGATCTGCACGACCTTGCCGCCTTCCATGATCGCGATCCGGGTGCCGATGCGCATCGCCTCTTCCAGATCGTGCGAGACAAAGAGGATGGTGCGCTGTTGCTCGCGTTGCAGATCGAGCAGCACGTTCTGCATTTCCTTGCGCTTGAGCGGATCGAGCGCGGAGAACGCTTCGTCCATGATCATCAGCGACGGGTTGACGGCCAATGCCCGCGCAAGACCCACGCGCTGCTGCATGCCGCCGGACAGTTGGGCCGGCAACTTGGCGGCGAACGGCGCGAGGCCGACCTGTTCGAGCACGGTCATGGCGCGCTTCTCGCGCTCCTTCTTGCCGACACCGGCCACTTCCAGGCCAAACGCCGCGTTGGAGAGCACCGTGCGCTGAGGCATCAAGGCGAAGGACTGGAACACCATGCTCATGTCCTTGCGGCGCAGTGCGGTCAGTTCCGAGCGCGGCACGCTCGCCACATCGCGGCCGTCGATCAGCACCTTGCCGGCGGTCGGCTCGACGAGCCGGTTGATCAGGCGAATCAGTGTCGATTTGCCGGAGCCGGACAGGCCCATCAGCACGAAGATCTCGCCCTCCTTGACTTCGAACGATACGTTATGGACGCCGACAATCTGACCGGTGCGCGCGAACACGTCTTCTTTCGTGGCGCCTCCTGCCAGCATGCCGAGCGCCTGTTTCGGGTTGGTGCCGAACACCTTGCACAACCCTTCGACCACGACCTTGGGGGAATTCATTGAATGTTCTCCTATGTCGACCGGAGTTAGCGCTTTAGCGCTTACTCCGGTCCCATGCAAAGCTGTCGACCGGAGTTAGCGCTTTAGCGCTTATTCCGGTCCCATGCAAAGCTGTCGACCGGAGTTAGCGCTTTAGCGCTTATTCCGGTCCCATGCAAAGCTGTCGACCGGAGTTAGCGCTTTAGCGCTTACTCCGGTCCCATGCAAGATAGTTGCTGCGTGGCGTCCATCAGTCCGCGCTGTGCATACATAGTTGCCAGAAAAAAGTACGCCTAGCCGACTATTTGCGACAACCACATGTGGAAATGCGACACCGCTCTCGGGCGGTTGTCGGCAAGCGCCCGATGAAGCCCTGCTGGGCAAGGGTTTGCGGGGTGTTGGGAGGGCCGGCCGGGTGTGTCGCGCCAGAGCAAGTGGGCATGCCCCGGCGGGAAAAAAAACCGCGAGAATGACGTGAAAGGCGAACTTGCGGCGGCGCAGCAAGCGCAGCGCCGCTCAGCGGGCGCGATGGCGCACCGGCGGTGGGACCCCGAGGGTCAATACTCGAGGGTCAGGATCGCCTGCAACAGACGATCCGCGCGGGAAAAATACCAGATCGCAAGGCCGCCCAGCACCGGATACATGCAACACAAGCGCGCGAGCGACGAAACCTCAGCAGAAAAGCTCATTGCATTGACCGCCCAACGTGAATGTTCGCCGGCAAAAATTCGAAACGGCGCGACCTGGCTACGGGTTGCCGGTTAAGACGGACAAATGCAGCGGGTTGCACGCGACAAAGGGAAAACAGGCCGCATAAGCGACCCATTGTTCACGACAGGCATTACATTAATCTTAAGGGCGGCCGCCGTCACTCCGGGTTAGCCATATCGGCGCCCGCCACGACCTGGCTGTCACGAGACCGACACACTCAACCGCATGCCAACGCCGACCTCGAATCCGGCGGCCATGCGATCAAGGGCAACCTGCTTGCGCACGTTGCCCTTCTCGAATCGGCGCGGGAGCGAGACACAACTTCAATAGGAGAACCGATCAGACAGTCGCAGAGGTCATTGCGGCGCCGGCGCCGCCCGATATCCTCGCCGGCCCACGGCCAAAGCGAGGATGGCGGACACCGCGAGACTCGCCGCCACCACATAGAGTCCAGCGGCATATCCTCCCGTCACGCTCTTGAGCCAGCCGATTGCAAACGGGCCGACGAAACCGCCGAGATTGCCGATCGAGTTGATCATCGCGATACCGGCCGCAGCGCCGGCGCCTGAGAGAAAGGTACTCGGCATGGCCCACAGCGGCGCCTTGGCCGCGCTAATGCCCACGTTCACGACAATCAGCGCGAGCACCACCGCAACCACGGTATCCGCAAAGCCTGCCCACGCGAGCCCGACGCCTGCCGCGACGCACGGAATCACCACATGCCATGTGCGCTCTCCGGTGCGATCCGAATGGCGGGCCCACAGCACCATGCCGATCACGGCCAGCACGCTGGGAATCGCATTCAACGCGCCCGTGCCGAGCGCGCTAAAGCCGAATTGCCGAATGATCAGCGGCGCCCATAAGCCGAGCGTGTAAAGACCTGCGGACGTGCCGAAGTAAATCATCGACATGATCCACACGCGCGGGTCGCGCAGCGCGGCGAGCGCGCCTGCCGCGTGGCCTGCTTGCGACTCACGTCCGGCGCGTTCCTCACGCAAGGTCGCGATGAGCCACGCCTTCTCATCCGCGGCCAGCCACTTCGCTTTTTCCGGCGAATCGGTGAGTGCTTTCAAGACCACGAAGCCGAGCACGACTGCAGGAATCGCTTCGATGATGAACAGCCATTGCCAGTCCTTCAACCCGAACAGCGTCGTCATCTGCATGATGGCGCCTGAAATGGGCGACCCGATTGCCGTCGACAACGGTGCGGCCGCCATGAACGCAGCCGCCGCGACGGCACGCTGGCGCGCCGGAAACCACTGGCTAAGATAAAGAATGATGCCGGGAAAGAAGCCTGCTTCCGCTACACCGAGCAAAAACCGCAGCACATAAAACGAGTTCGGCCCGACCACGAACGCGGAGGCCGCCGACACCAGTCCCCACGTCACCATCACGCGGGCAATCCAGATGCGCGCACCGACCTTGTTCAGAATGAGGTTCGAGGGCACTTCGAACAGAAAGTACCCAAGAAAGAAGATGCCGCCGCCGAGCCCGAACATCGTCGGCGAAAGGCCAAGGTCCTTGTTCATCGTGAGCGCGGCGAAGCCGACATTCACGCGATCGAGAAAGCTGACAAAGTAAAGCAGCATGACGAAGGGCAAAATGCGCCACGTCAGCTTGCGAACCACACGGGCTTGCAATTCATCGGCCATGCCAGTCTCCATTCTTTGAATCGCCCGTGACGTGTTCGTCCGGGCGTTATGTTCTTGTCTGATGCGTGCGTTACACGTGACGCGTTACGCGTGACGTAGTGCGTGTTCAGGCTGCCTTGAACTGCGCCGCCGGTTGAGCCGCGAGGATCGCGCAAACCGCATCGGTCACCTGCACCGTCGTGGCCGTGCCGCCGAGGTCGCCGGTATGCAGCGCAGGGTCAGCGGTGATGCGTTCGATCGCGCTCATCAATTGCTGCGCGGCGGCCGTCTCGCCAAGATGATCGAGCATCATCACCACCGACCAGAACGTGCCGACCGGATTGGCGAGACCCTTGCCCATGATGTCGAAAGCGGAGCCGTGAATCGGTTCGAACATCGAGGGATAGCGGCGCTCGGGGTCGAGATTCGCGGTCGGCGCAATGCCGAGGCTGCCGGCCAGTGCCGCGGCCAGATCGCTGAGAATGTCCGCGTGAAGATTGGTCGCGACGATCGTGTCGAGCGTGGCGGGACGGTTGACCATGCGCGCGGTCGCGGCGTCGACAAGCTCCTTGTCCCATTTGACGTCGGGAAACGCCTTCGAGACTTCGAGCGCAATCTCGTCCCACATCACCATGGCGTGGCGTTGCGCGTTGCTCTTGGTGATCACCGTCAGCAGCTTGCGCGGCCTCGATTGGGCGAGGCGGAACGCAAATCGAAGAATGCGCTCGACGCCCGCGCGGGTCATCATCGAAACATCCGTTGCCACTTCGATCGGATGCCCCTGATGAGCGCGTCCGCCTACGCCGGAGTACTCACCCTCCGAGTTCTCGCGAACGATGACCCAGTCGAGATCCTTCGGCCCACAGCGCTTCAAGGGCGCGTCGATGCCGGGAAGGATGCGGGTGGGACGCACGTTCGCGTACTGATCGAAACCCTGGCAGATCTTCAGGCGCAGCCCCCAGAGCGTGACGTGGTCGGGAATATGCGGGTCGCCCGCCGAGCCAAACAGGATGGCATCTTTGTTGCGGATCGCATCCAGTCCATCGGCCGGCATCATCACGCCGTGCTGGCGGTAGAAATCGCCGCCCCAGGCGAAATTCTCGAACTCGAACTGGAAGGCGTCGCTTCGCGCAGCGATGGCTTCGAGAACCCGCTGGCCCGCGGGCACGACTTCCTTGCCGATGCCGTCGCCGGGGATGGTTGCGATGTGATAGGTCTTCACTGACGTCTCCTGAATGTTGAATGATTGACTGCATCCTAGAACGTGGAGCGCTCGCAAAAACGCTGCTAGACTCAAAGCATCCTTAACCTGAAGTTAACAATGGGCGCTCATCGAGCCGCTCATTGGCCTACTCATTGGTCTACCCATTTCTCCACCCAAGATGACCTCGTCGATACAGCCGGACGACCTCGCCTTCTTCTCCACGCTTGCCGCAAGCGGCAGCTTGACTGCGGCTGCGCGCGAACTCGGTCTGAGTACCGCGGCCGTGAGCAAGCATCTGGCGCAGATGGAATCGCGTGCGGGCGTGTCGCTCGTCAACCGCACCACGCGGCGCATGAGCCTCACGCCGGAGGGCGAGCTCTACCTGACCCGGGCGCGGCGCATCCTGAGTGACATGGACGATCTGGCCCAATTGCTCGGCGGCTCGCAAGCGGCGCCCAAAGGTTTGCTGCGTGTGAACGCGACGCTCGGCTTCGGCCGCAGTCACGTGGCGCCGCTGATTTCGCGGTTCGTGCGGCGCTTTCCCGAAGTGGACGTGCAGTTGCAACTCTCCGTCGACCCGCCGCCGATCAGCGAGGACGCTTTCGATGTCTGCGTGCGCTTCGGCGAACCGCCGGATGCCCGCGTGATTGCACGCCGGGTTGCGTCCAACCGGCGGCTGCTTTGCGCATCGCCCGCGTATTTCGCCAAACGGCGCACGCCGCGCAGTCCGGCGGAGCTATCGCAGCACAACTGCATCGGCATCCGTCAGGGCGACGACGGCTACGGGCTATGGCGTCTCACCAGCGGACGCGGTTCGACCGAAAAAACCGAGACGGTTCGCGTACGCGGCAACCTCACCACCAATGACGGCGAGATCGCGGTGAAGTGGGCGCTGGACGGCCACGGCATTCTGATGCGAGCGGAATGGGATATCGCGGAGTATCTCGCCGATGGCCGCCTGATCCATGTACTGCCGGACTACCGCACACCGGGCGCCGATATTTACGCGGTGTACCCGCAACAACTCCAAATGACAGCGCGGGTCAAGGCATTCGTCGACATGCTGATTGAGACGCTTGGTTCACGCTGAGCCAGCCCCGTTAGTTCTGCAATGCAGAACTAACGGAACAGACAGCCAGCTGCCGATTCAAACCGGATAACGCCGATAACTCCCTTCCATTACATAGCCTTACGGCAAAAATCAAGCTTGCCTTCGGTACCAGGTATTTTCCCTATTCTGGACTGCATTGCAGTCCAACCAGCGATTTCCCCCGTTGACACAGAACGAACGGTCGTGCCAAATTGCGCCTGCATCCTGTGCGCAAGCACGCGATCAATGAGCCCATAGCCGCGCCGCCCCAGCAATCAGGAGACAACCCACCAGGCAACCCAACCCGCGGCGCCCAACAGCAGATCAATTATTTCGCATCCCTTACCAGATTGCGCAAGCCCTTTATCGCCCATTGAAATCGCATCGCGCTACAGATCGCCAGAGCCTTGCAGCACACGCATTACTTCGCCAGTTCAGTCGATTCCAATAAACAGGAGACACGAAGCATGCAGGCAAGTTATCGCAATCGGGTTGGAACCATTCTTGGACTAGTCGGCGCGTGCGCGCTAGGCGTCGCGCAGAGCGCTCACGCGCAAAGCAGCGTCACGCTGTACGGTATCGTCGACGGCTCGCTGCTCTACACCAGCAAAACACTCAACCCGGCGACCGGCCAGAGCGCCGGCCATCAATACTCGTTCACCGACAGCGGGCTCTCGGGTTCGCGCTTCGGCATGCGCGGCGCGGAAGATCTCGGCGGCAGCATGCGCGCGATCTTCGAAATCGAAAGCGGCATCAGCATCGCCAACGGCTCGCTCAGCAATTCGAACGGCAACGAATTTGGGCGCCAGGCGTGGGTCGGCATCGACAGCCGCTACGGTACGGTCAAAGCCGGCCTGCAGTTCTCGCCCTTCTTTCTCGCGGTGTACGACTTCGACCCGCGCGAGATGTCGTACTTCGGCAGCGGACTTGTCACCTACCTGAATAACGTCTACGTGACCGGCCTGTTCAATCCGAACGGCATTTCATACACGTCGCCGGAAATCGCCGGCCTGCAAGCCAGCGCGATGATGGCACTGGGCGGCACAGCCGGGGATTTTCAGGCGGGTCGCCAGTACTCGGCGAGCCTGCGTTACCACCTGGGTTCGCTGACCGTCGATGCCGCGCTCTATAGCGGCAACGCAGGCGGCAGCGCCGCATCGATCGCGATTCCGAGCGTGGTTGAATTTGACGGCCGCGCAGTGGGCGCCAGCTACGTGTTCAACAATCTGACCGTGAAGGCTTCGTACGTGCAGTACAAGGTGGCGGGCTCGTTCAACGACCGCGTCTATTCAGGCGGCGCCAGCTATCGCATCACGCCGGCCTTGAACGTCGACGCGGGCGTGTGGGTCACGCGCGACGGCAACAACTCGTCGAACAATTCGATACTCGCGTCCACCGGGGTTGAATATTCGCTCTCGAAGGCCACCGTGGTGTACGGGCAAGCCGGCTTCGTCGCCAACCATGGCGCGATGCACACGGGCCTGTCCGTCAACAACGCGCTGAACGAAGCGAGCGGCACAACCGCCGGCGTGAACCTGGGCATCCGGCACATGTTCTAGCCAGTGCGCCACGCATGCGAAATACCGGCGCACCGCGCGAGCGGAGCGCCGGACAGATCACGCATGGATTGCGCACGAGTTGCGCGCTACAGATCGTAGCCGGGATTGCGCCGCGTCAAACGCCGCAGCAGGCCGGGCCACACCAGATCGGCGCCCTTGCCTTTGCTGACCTGGCGCGCCTGCTCACCCATCGTTTCGATGATCGACTGCGGCACTTCGATCAACTTGCCCCCCGCTTGCGCGAGGATCTGGATCCGGCATGAGGTTTCGAACAGGTACATTGCCTGGAATGCTTCGGCGACGGTGCGTCCGCAGGTCAGCAGTCCGTGATTGCGCAGCATCATGTAATTGGCGTCGCCGAGATCGGCGACCAGCGTCGCCTTTTCCGCATCGCGCAGCGCGACGCCTTCGTAGTCGTGGTAGGCGAGATTCGTCAACACGAAACCGGATTGCTGCGACAAGGGCAACAAGCCGTTTTCCTGCGCCGCGACCGCGATGCCATGTGCCGTATGCGTGTGCAGCACGCAGTTCACATTGGGCCGCGCTTCGTGCACGGCGCTATGAATCACGAAGCCGGCTGGATTCACGTCGAACGGGGTCGGCATGACGGGCTGCCCTTCATGGTCCACCTTGACCAGACTCGACGCGGTGATTTCCTCGAAAAAGAGGCCATACGGGTTGATCAGAAACTCATGCTCGCGGCCCGGCACGCGCGCCGAAATATGCGTGAACACCAGATCGTCCCAACCGAACAAAGCCACCAGCCGGTATGCAGCAGCGAGGTCAACGCGGACCTGCCACTCCTCTGGCGACACCATCTGACGAACACTGGGGATATCGAGTGCGGAGTTCATGGGTGAGGCACCTTGAGAAAGCAATGAACATCACGTGGACGGCCGCCTTGCGAAGCATTCGCGCCGGGATGTGGGGAGCGCGTTGGCGGTGGATTGATTTCTGCATTGCAGAATACTGGGGCGCACAAAGCGAAGTCAAGCCGACTTTCCCATTTCACCAAAGCCGTTTTCGAGCTCGATCCACAAGCTGCCGATCTATGCCGGATGCAAGTAACGGCGCGGCTCTTATGCAATATCTCCGGTTACCTCGAACACGCGGCTCCAGCGTACGCATCATCTAAGTGACTTCCCTAATAATCTGCATTGCAGAACAATTAAATGGAAAAACGTGTTGACGGAAAGCGAACGCCCGTGCCAAATTTCTCTCGCGCCATCTTTTCGATGTGCGCCGATGTGAGCGTGTTTCAAACCGTCGACAACCGCCGACAACGGTGGCCGGATTCAGGAAAGCAGCCGTTGTCCCGTCCGTAGCCTGGCGTGTGGCGATGCGTCCCCGGAAGCCAGGGTGACCATTGCACGGCACGCCTTCCATTGGGGGGTGTAAAAGCGTGGATATGTTTTTGCAGCAGGTTCTCAACGGGTTGACGCTGGGTGGCATCTACAGCCTCGTCGCGCTCGGACTCACGCTGGTCTACGGCATTCTCGCGGTGCCGAACTTCGCTCACGGCGCGTTCTACATGGTCGGCGCGTTCGTCTCTTTCTACCTGATGAGCCGGCTCGGCTTGAACTACTGGCTCGCCATGATCGGCTCGGGCCTCGCGGTCGCGGTGCTCGCGATTCTTGCCGAGCGGCTGGTGTTTCATCCGCTACGCAAATCTTCCGAATTGCATCCGATGATCGCCGCAATCGGTCTTCTGCTATTTCTCGAAGCCGGCGCGCAGGCGATCTGGGGCGCGGACTTTCATCGCATGGCCACGCCCTACGCCGGAATCATCGACCTGGGCGGCGTAACCGCACCGTTGCAGCGCCTGCTGATCATCGGCGCCGCGTTCGCGCTGGTGGTGCTGCTGCAACTCTTCCTCCGATACACGGTGATCGGCTCGAGCATCATCGCGATGGCGCAGGACCGCGAAGGCGCCTCGCTGATGGGCATCGACGCCAACAAGGTGACCATGCTGACCTTCGGCATCTCGGGTCTTCTCGCTGCCGTGGCGGCCACGCTGTATGCGCCGATCAACCTCGTCTATCCGGCGATGGGGCAACTGGTGATCCTGAAGGCCTTCGTGATCATCATTCTCGGCGGCATGGGCAGTGTGCCCGGCGCGATCGTGGGCGGCCTGATCATCGGCATGGCCGAGAGTTTCGGTGCCTTCTACATTTCGACCGACTACAAGGACATCATCGCCTTCGTGCTGCTGGTGGTGATTCTGTCGGTTCGGCCTCAAGGACTGTTCACCAGGGAACTGCGCGCATCGTGAAACCAGTCATGAAATTATTCGAGGGCAAGCTGGGCTGGACGGTGCTGTTCGTGCTCGGTCTCGTGTTCCCGTTTCTGGCCACCAACGACTACATGCTCACCGTGATGTCCACGGCGTACATATTTGCGCTGGCCACGGTCGGGTTGAATCTGATCACCGGCTATACAGGCCAGTTCAATCTCGCGCACGGCAGCTTCATGGCGGTGGGCGCGTATACGGTGGGGATTCTGACTGTCGACCATCAGGTGCCGTTCTGGCTCGCGTTCATCGCCTCGGGCGTGGTCGTCGCGATACTGGGCGCGCTGGTGGGCCTCGTGTCGCTGCGTCTGCGTGGTCACTATTTTTCGATTTTCACCTTATGCGTCGGCTACATCATGTTTCTCGTGATCGAGAAATGGGACGGGCTCACGCACGGCGTCTCGGACATTGTCGGCATTCCAGCGCCTTCGGGCTTCGGCATCGTGTCGTTCGAAAATCCGCGGCCACTCTATTACCTCGTGTTCGCGTTTCTGGTGCTCGGCGTGTGGCTGATGCATCGCATCGTCAACTCGCTGCTCGGCCGGACTTTCATGGCGATCCGCAATAGCGACGGCCTCGCGCAGTCGCTCGGCATCAACCTGATGCGCAACAAGGTGCTGGCTTTCGTGCTGTCGGTTGTCTATGCGGGGTTCGCGGGCGGTCTCTATGCGGGCGCCGTACGCTTCCTCGGCCCGGACCTGGCCGGCGTCGAACATACCTTCGACATGACCATGTACATGCTGGTGGGCGGCATCGGCACCCTCGCCGGCCCGTTGCTCGGCGCGCTCGCCATACCATGGCTCACACAGTACCTGCAGTTCCTGCAGGCGTACCGCTTCGTCGTGTTCGGTCCGATCCTGATTCTGCTCGTGATCTTTTTGCCGAACGGTATTGTCGGTTTGTATCTGGCAAGAAAAAACCGGCGCGCGAAACTGGCCACGCCGCAAGGCGGCAGGGTCGCGCGTCAACCGCAACCCACGCGTGGAGACCGCCATGCTTGAGATCGACTCGCTCAGCAAACACTTTGGCGGCCTCGTCGCGGTAGACGACGTCAGCACGCATATCGAAGCGGGCAAGATCAACGCGATCATCGGGCCAAACGGCGCGGGCAAAACCACCTTCTTCAATCTGATTAGCGGTACTCATCTGCCGAGCGCCGGACGCATTCTGTTCAAAGGCCAGGACGTGACCCGACTGGGCGCGGATCAGATGGCACGCCTCGGTGTCGCGCGGACCTTTCAATCCACTGCGCTGTTCGACCGGGCCAGCGTGCTCGACAACCTGATCGTCGGCCACCGGCTGCGCACGCGCTCGGGGCTATGGGACGTACTGACACATTCGGCACGGCTCAGGCAGGAAGAGCGCATCTGCCGCGACAAGGCGCGCGAGGCGCTGGACTTCGTCGGCTTGTCGGCGATCGCGGAACGGATGGCCGGCGACATCTCGCAGGAAGAGCGCAAACGCGCCGCCATCGCACTCGCGCTCGCTACCGCTCCGAGCCTGATGTTGCTCGACGAACCGGCTGGCGGCGTGAATCCCGAAGAGACCGAGGGCCTCGCCGAACTGATCCGCAAGCTGGTGAAACACGGCGTGACGGTCTGCCTTGTGGAGCACAAGATGAACATGATCATGAAGCTCGCCGACCGCATCATGGTGCTGAACTATGGCAAGAAAATCGCCGAGGGCACGCCCGCCGAAATCCGCGCGACCCCGGCCGTGATCGACGCCTATCTTGGGAGCGAGCATGCTGAAGTTTGACAACGTCTCACTCGATTACGGCAGCTTCCGCGCGCTGGACGGCATCAATCTGCACGCGAGAGACGGCGAACTGGTGGTGCTGCTCGGCGCGAACGGCGCGGGCAAAAGTTCGATCTTCCTCGCGACGAGCGGCCTGCGGCGCACCGCGAGCGGCAGCCTGCGTCTGGGCACACGCGAGCTGCTCGGCATGACGCCCGCGCAGATCGTAAAGAACGGCGTGATTCAATGCCCCGAGGGACGCAAGCTGTTCCCGGGCATGTCGGTACTGAAGAACCTCACGCTCGGCGCCTATGTGCATCGCGGCGACAAAGCCGGCAATCAGCGCAATCTGGACCAGGTGTTCGCACTCTTCCCACTTCTCGCCGAACGCAAAGAGCATCCGGCCGGCTCGCTGTCCGGCGGCCAGCAGCAGATGGTGGCGATCGGCCGCGCGATGATGGCCCGGCCCAAGGTGCTGCTGCTCGACGAGCCCTCGCTCGGTCTCGCGCCGCTCGTGGTCAAGCAGGTTTTCGAGGTGATCCAGCAGATCAATCGCGCGGGCACGACCGTGCTGCTCGCCGAACAGAACGCGTTTGCGGCGCTGAAAATCGCGCACCGTGCCTATGTGATCGAAAACGGCCGCATTGTGCTTGAAGGCGACCACGCGAGTCTGATGAACAACGAAGCAATCCGGCGCGCTTATGTTGGCGGCTGAGCGAATTTGACGCGCGGCCCGGCACATGAATCTGGACGTCGAAGCAATCGAACAATCCCAAAGGAGACACGTATGACGATCAAACGCTTGTATGCACGAGTGGGCCTGTGTGCGGCCGTCGCCACGACCGCGCTGCTGGGCACGGGCGCCGCAATGGCGCAACAGGTGGTGCATATCGGCTACTCGGGTCCGTTGAGCGGCGGCGCGGCGAAGTACGGTCAGGAGGTGCTCGACGGTATGCAGATGGCGGCCGCCGACGTCAATCAAGCCGGTATCGAAGTGGCGGGCAAAAAGATCAAGCTCGAGATCGTGCCGCTCGACGACAAGTACAATCCCGCCGAAACCGCAATCAACGCACGGCGTCTCGCGCAGGAACAACAGGCCGCGGTCGTGCTCGTCCCGCATTCGGGCGGCGGCTTCGCGGTGCAGACCAGTAACGAGCAGCAGAAATTGCTGCTGCTTTCGTACACCAGCGTGCCGCAGATCAGCGAGCGCGGCAACAAGCTCACGGTGCGTATTCCGCCCGCGTTCACCTCGTATCTGAACGCGTTCATCAAGTACGAAATGGCGACGTACGGCAAAAAAGTGGCGCTCGCCGCCACCGATACCGACTACGGCAAGATCTGGGTTGCCGCATTCAAACCGGCGTGGGAAGCGGCCGGCGGCACGATCGTCGCGGACAATTCGATGTCGTATAACCGCGCCACCGATTTCTACAGCGGCGTGAGCCGCGTGCTGGCAGCCAAACCCGACGTGATGTTTATCGGGGGACCGTCCGAACCGACCGGCCTGATTGCACAACAGGCGCGCGAGTTGGGCTTCAAGGGCGGCTTTATCGTGATGGACCAGGCCAAGCTCGACGAAGTGGCCAAGGTCACCGGCGGCTATGCCGCGCTGAACGGCGCGATCGGCGTATTGCCGTTGGCCAGCGACGACACGCCGAACGCCAAAGCGTTTGTGGAGCGCTTTCGCAAGAGTCACGGCGGCCGCGATCCGAGCCAGGAGGTATCGCTGAACTACACCGCGGTCTACGCAACGGCGCTCGCGATGAAACTGGCCGGCAGCGTCAGCGACGCGACCGCGATTCGCAACCAATTCGACAAGGCCGTGAAAGCGCTGCCGCCGCAGGCCAATCCGAACGGCGTGAGCGGTATCGACGACCACGGCGGTTTCGTGCTCGGCAATCCGCTCGCCGCGGTGGTTCAGGGCGCACAGTTGAAGCCGGCGGGATTGAGTTCGCTGACCGCGGCGAAGTGACGGCTAGCCCCGCACAAACCACGTCCGCTTAGCCGAACTGAGCATGCCGCGATACACGAGCCAGGAAACGACAAAGCTCGCCGGTGCGGAGAACGACTGCACCGGCTCCGGCACATTCATCAACACAAGGCCGGCAAATGTGCCTGCGAACCACGCAGTCAGTCCGCCCGGATTGAAAGCGGGCACATGCGAATCGCGGCATTCGATTTCGCTGCCGATCAGTTCGTCATAGCGTGTTGAAAGGATGTGTGCGAGCGCCACGCCGACCCACGCGACCACGAAGATTCCTTGATACGCCAACGCCTGCAGGATCTTCGAAAATACATCGGCCATCATCAAAGCGTAGACAACCGCGCCAACGACCAGCGCCCACGCGAACTTCGGCGCGCGAAGACCGACCGCTTTCTGAAAAAAAGCCTGCATGTTGATGGCCGCCAGATAGTAGTTCGCCGTGTTGATACGCGACTGCGTTACCCACACAAACAGCAGACCCCAGATCCCCATCAGCTTGAGCAGCGCAAGCACGACGGACACCTCCGAGAGCGTACCGAGGTCGGAAATCGTGCTGACCAGATAGATGCCCACGGCTCCATTCAGCAGGAATGTGACCAGATAAAACGGGATGCCAAAGTTGAAGCGGCCATGGTAACCGGCATCCTTCTTGCGGCCGAAGCGGGCGTAGTCGAAGGTAAACATCATCAGCACCCACACGCCCATGTAATAGACAAAACAACTCCACCAGCCGTTGGCCGGCGTGTTGCCTTTCGGCCCGAAGTCGAGCCACGCCGCGTTGTAGCCATATTCATGGGTAGCCAGCACAACGGCCGCGACCAGTCCGAGCAGATAGAACGGCAGCAGCACGCCGTTGAACTTGTCGAGCCAGTGCTGCACACTGCCGAACACGAGCGGCACGCTGTAGCAAACGACGATGAGCGCCGCCCATCGGTAGTCGAGTGCTGGAAAGAGGCTGTGCGCGGCAACGGCGATCACCGATCCTTCAAATACCGCGTAATAGATCGCAGTCGCGAAGAAAATCAGCGTGGCGAGCGCGGCACCCGCGCTGCCGAACAAAACCCGCGAAAACAGCGCAACGGACAAACCGGTGCGAACCGCGTAGCGGCTGATGATGGAGTTGACGATACCGTACGACGCCACCGAAAGCGCCATCCCGATCAACGCGTTGCGCGCACCATAGTTGAGTGCGAGCGTTGCGCCGACCACAATGTAGAACATGGCGCTGCAAACCGCCCACCAGGCCATCGTGAGCGAGAAGGCCGGCATGCGGGCCTTTTCCGGTATGGCAACGGTCGATAGATCGAGATCGCCCTCGGCTGATTCCTGTGCCAGATTGGCCATGATCGTGCTCCTCAATACATCTGCGGGGTTGAGAGTGACGCCGTAATGGCAACCGGCTTCGGCGCCACGGCGACGTATAGAAGAAAGACCACCAGTGCGGCGAAAAATGAATGCACGTACCCGCGCGCGGCGCATGGCGCTGCACGAACGGAATCGCGAAATGCAATTGGAGCTCACGCGAGCAGCGCCTGATTTGGCCGCCCCGTGAACACGTCGACTGTTTGCTAGAGCAGCAACACCTCGCGCAGCCGTGCGAGCCGAAGCTGGGCGTCGCGTCGGGCAGCTAGCGCCTGGGTCATGGTGACGGCCACGAAGTGTGCTTGATGGTTGGGCTGCATTTGTCCGATCAGATCCATGTCGGCGCTAATGACTGTGCCAATCGTGGCGTAGCCGCCGCCGGACACTGCGTCGCGATGCAGGATGATCGGTTCGAGCCCGGCCGGAACCTGGATCGAGCCGATCGGATAGCAGGCGTCGACGATGTTCGAGGGATCGGAGCCTGCGCCGAACGGCTGCTCGCGCTCGCGAAACTTGAGTGGCCGGCCTTGCTTATAGCGATAGCCGATACGGTCTGCTTCAGGAGCGACGGTCCACGTATCTTCGAAGAACGTGATGGCTGACTCGTCTGTCAGGCGGTGATGGTAAAGCCCAGGCAGCACACGCAGTTCGATTTCGCGAGCAAGCGGTGTACGCAAGCGTTCGGGCAATTGCGTGCCCTCCCGAGCGGGTCCTCGGGCAGCGCCGATTCCGAGCCGGTCGCCCTTTTGCAGACGCCGTCCCTCATGGCCGCCGAAAGCCCCAAGCGTATAAGTGGAACGGCTTCCGAGCACCATCGGTACGTCAATGCCGCCTGCCACCGCGAGGCAGGCTCGCGCACCGCCTTTCACGTAGTCGAAGGTGAGCGTGCTGCCTGCCTTGATTCGCAAGGCGACATTGCATGCCTGCAACACACCGTCGATTTTGGGCTGCATTTCAGCGCCCGTCACCGCAATCAGCGTGTCCACATGAAACAGAAGTTGCGGACCGAGCAGCGTGCATTCGAGTACGGCGGCGCTTTCGGGGTTGCCCACCAGCAGATTGGCCGCGCGCAATGCGTATTGATCGAGTGCGCCGGACGGCGGAATACCGACATGGTAGTACCCTTGCCGGCCGGTATCCTGCACCGACGTCGCCAGTCCGGGCTTGACGACCTCGATGGCGTGGAGAGGACTAGTCGGCATTGAGCACCTCGATCAACGAGCGGTTGTAGGCTTCGGGGTCGCGCAAAAACGCGCCGAGCGAAAAATTCACGTCGCGCACGCGTAATGAGAAAGTCCCTGCATCGACGGCGGCCACGGCTTTGTCGTACGTATCGCGATCGACCGGCTTGAACTTGACGATATCGCCGGGGCGGAAGAACACCATGAAGTCGCGCAGGTAATCCAGACGCTGTGCCGGATCGAAGATCGGTGCGGGCGTCACGCCGAACATCTGATAGCCCCCCGCGCCACGCACCGAGTAGATGCAGCCGAAGCAACCACCATGGCCGACCGTCAGCCTGGGTGTGTCGGTACGGGGCCGCAGATATTTGGGCACCTGCAACTGACGGGCACGTTCGACCATCTGGAACATGAACGGCAACCCGGCTACGAAGCCCACCATGGAGACGAACCAGGGGGAGCCGGCGTGCGCTGCGATAAAGTCCTCGACATCCTTCTTTCCATTGATCCGTGCCGCGTATTCGAGGTCGGTCGAAGTGGGATCCTGATGGCGCTCACGAAAACGCATCAGCGTCTCGTGCGTCCATGGATCGTTGTAAAGCACGGGTATCTCGACGATGCGCGTCGCGAGGTCCAGTTCCGTCGCGCCGGCAACTTCCGTTTCTATCCGCTTGAGCAGCGCGAGGAGCTCATCCGGCTCGATCACATCGGGATCGTAGCGAACCTGGAATGAGGCGTTGGCCGGGCAGATTTCGGTCACACCGTTCACCTTGCGGCGCTGCAGTTCGCGCGTGATCGCCGTACCCGTGAAGAAGGCTTCGAGCGACATGTCTTCGCTGATCTCCACGAAGATGAACTCGTCGCCGCCGAATGTGTATCGGATCGTCATGCCGCCTCCTCGTTCCCGGCCGCGGCTGCCATCTGTCTGGCGCGCCAGTCTGTTACCCATGCTTCGAGATAATTGGTGTGGTAGCGGCCAGCGATAACTTCGGCGTCGTCAAGCAATGCGCGGTGCAGCGTCGCCGTGGTCCTGATGCCGCCGATACGCAACTCGCTCAATGCCCGCTTGAGCCGTGCGAGCGCTGCAGGCCGGCTTTCGTCGAAGACAATCAGCTTGGCGAGTAGCGAATCGTAGAATGGCGGTACGGCGTAGCCTTGGTAAAGCATCGAATCGATGCGCACGCCAGGGCCCGCCGGCCAGACCAGTTCATCGACGCGGCCCGGGTTCGGACGAAAATCCTGCTCGGGGTCCTCAGCGTTGATCCGGCATTCGAGCGCGGCGCCACGCATCGCGATGTCGCTCTGGCTGAAACGTAACGGTTCGCCATCGGCGATACGCAGTGTCTCGCGGACCAGATCGATCCCGGTGATGGCCTCGGTCACCGGATGCTCGACCTGAATACGCGTATTCATTTCAATGAAGTAGAACTCGTCGCGCGTTTCGTCGAACAGGTATTCCAGCGTTCCGGCACTGCGATAACCCACCTGCTTCGCAAGCCGCGTCGCGGACATACACAACGCATTGCGCAATGCCGGCGTAAGCGATGGCGACGGCGCCTCCTCCAGAATTTTCTGGCGACGCCGCTGCAACGAGCACTCGCGTTCGAACAGATGGACAACATCATTGCCGTCGCCAAGCACCTGCACTTCAATATGCCGGGCGCGTGCAATGAAGCGTTCGAGATACACGCCACCGTTGCCGAACGCCGCCTGGGCCTCGCGTTGCGCCAAGGGCAATTCGGTGTCGAGTTGCGTAGCGTCGTGCGCCACCCGGATGCCACGTCCACCGCCGCCGGCCGCTGCCTTGATCATCACCGGGTAGCCAATTCTTGCTGCGATCTCGCGCGCTTCGCCGAGCGACAGGACAACGCCGTTGCTACCAGGAACTGTCGGGACGTCAGCGCGCTGCGCGGTTTCTCGCGCCTTTGCCTTGTCGCCCATGGTCGCAATGACATTCGACGAGGGGCCGACAAAGATCAAGCCGGCGTTCTCGACTTGCGCCGCAAATGCGGCATTCTCCGAGAGAAAACCGTATCCCGGGTGAATGGCATCCGCCCCGCACTGCTGTGCCGCAGCGAGAATCGCCGCGGGGTTCAGGTAGCTTTTCGCCGCATGAGCGGAGCCGATGTGAATGGCCTCGTCGGCCATGCGCGCGGCAAGGCTGTCGCGATCGGCGTCGCTGACCACCGCGACCGCCCGCATACCCAGTTCGTGTGCTGCGCGGATCACACGCACGGCAATCTCGCCGCGATTGGCGACCAGTACCGTGCGGATTCGCTTCGGCTGATAGAACGTCTGCGCGGAGCCGTCCTTGTTCGAGATGTTCATCGGGTTCACCCTTCGATCCGCATCAACACTTGCCCGGCATCGACCGGCTCGCCATCTTCGACCAGAATTTCGGTGACGCAGCCAGCCACGTTCGTCTCGACATCGTTGAACTGCTTCATCACTTCGACGAGCCCGACCACGGCACCGGTTTCGACGGACACGCCGGCCTCGACATAAGGCGCGGCCTCCGGCGACGCACGCCGGTAGAACGTGCCCGGCAAGGGGCTAACAATATCGTGTAATGCCATGGGTATGCTCCTCAAGTCTTTTTTGGGTCACTGCGATTAGCGGGCGACTGGGTATAAGGGCGCTGCCACACGAATATCGTGATGTGTCAGGGTGGCGCGCGTGGCCTCGACGAGCTTGAGTGCGCCCGGCGTGTCGCTATGAATGCAGACAGAGTCGAATTCGATATCGATGTCTTCGCCGTCGACTGTGCTCACCCGTCCTTCCACACAGGCGCGCAGGACTTTCGCGGCCACCTGCGCCGGATCGAGTCGCCCAACGTGCCGGGTAAAGACGATCGAACCACTACGATCGTAATCACGGTCGGCGTAGAACTCGCGGATCACCGGCTGGCCGAGTTCGCGTGCGATCCGGTATGTCACCGAAGCTTCCATGCAATACAGCAGCAGCGTTGGATCCAGCGTCTGCAGCGCCCCGACCAGCAGACGCGACAGGTCCTCGTCGCGCGCGGCGAGCATGTAAAGCGCCCCGTGCGGCTTCACGTGCTGCACGCTGACGTTATAAAGGCGTGCGAATTCGCGGAGCGCGCCGAGCTGGAAGATGATGTCGTTGACGAGCGCCTGCGGCGTCTCGGTGATATTGCGGCGGCCAAAACCCACCAGATCGCGAAATCCCGGGTGCGCGCCAATACCAACACCTGCCTGCTTCGCAAGTTGCACCGTGCGCGCCATGATGTTTGGGTCCCCTGCGTGAAACCCCGTCGCGATGTTGGCTGAGCTGATGAGGGGCATGATTTCCTCATCGACGCCATCGCCGATCCGCCACGGGCCGAACCCCTCCCCCATGTCGGAATTCAAGTCGACGCTGTGCTTTTTCATGCTTGATCTCTCCTGGGTCAACGGCCTGGCCGGCTTGAAGGACGCCAACCAGATCGATTCAGATGAACGTTATCCGCTCGCCGGACGCCAAAATAGTTCTATTTTTATATGGCACGTTATCTGTTTTTTCGATAGCTTCTACGGCGCGCGCGGACGGAGGAAAGCGGCTGCGCAGCCTATGGGTAAAGGATGGAAGCGCCGGACCCGTTTCTGATCATTTTCGAAGGGTAAGATATTGCGCAGAGCAATATCATTTTTTCGGGTGACCCTCATGGCCTTGACCCTCCGGCAGCTGAAATACTTTGTCGCCACCGCTGAACTTGGCCAGATTTCGCAGGCGGCCATTCAACTGACGATTTCGCAGTCGGCGGTGACCAATGCCATCAAGGAGCTGGAAGACAGCCTCGGCACGCAACTGTTCATGCGTACCGCTTCCGGCATGACGCTGACCAATACCGGGCGGCGGTTTCTCAATCAGGCGTACACGATCCTGTCGTCGGTGGACGAGGCAATGCGTATTCCGAACCTCGAAAGCACGCTCACGGGCACCCTGACGCTTGCGGCGAGCTACACCGTGCTCGGCTATTTTCTGCCGCATCACCTGCTGCGCCTGAACACGCTCTATCCGCGGCTCACCATCCAGCTACACGAATTGAACCGGGAATCGATCGAAGAAGGGTTGATCGCGGAGCGATATGACATGGCGGTGCTGCTCACCTCGAACGTTGCGAATCCGGAATTGGTGCTTGAGCCCGTGATTCATTCGGTTCGTCGCCTGTGGTTGTGCGCGCAACATCCGCTGCTCAAGCGTGAGAACGTCACACTCGCGGACGTTGCCGCCGAACCATTCGTAATGCTGACCGTCGACGAAGCGGCGTTTACCGCTTTGCGCTACTGGAACGAGACGCCGTACCGGCCGAACGTGAAACTCCGCACGTCGTCTGTGGAAGCGGTGCGCAGCATGGTGGCAAATGGAAGCGGCGTGGCGATCCTGTCGGACATGGTGTATCGCCCCTGGTCGCTGGAAGGCCGGCGTATCGAGACCATGCTGCTACGCGACCCGGTGCCGCCGATGAGCGTGGGTCTCGCGTGGCGCAGAAATGCCGAGTTGAGCCCCGCGATGCATGCGGTGCGCGAGTACTTCCGGCATACGTTCATGGAACCTCGGGCGTTCACCGGTGGCAGTTGAAGTACCTTTGTGCCTCCGATTGCCCGCACGCTTCGGATCACGCGTCTCTGAAGCCTCTTTATGAAGCCGGTGCGTCCGCCGGCTCCCGACTAACTTAATTAACCCTTCAATGCCTCGATAATCTGCGCACGCACCTCAGGCCGCTCGGCAAACGGATCGGTCGGATTGCGCGGCATAGCGATATCCTCGGCACGCGTTTTCACGCCGCCTAAGGCGTGCGGATGCGAAAAGATGTAGAACTGCTCTTCGCGGATCGCATCGAACACCATGCCCGCGACCTCTTGCGCGCTCACCTTTCCCGAACTCACCGCCTTCTCGCTCATCACGCGCGATACGCGTTGCGATAAGGTCGGCGGTGTGTCGTTAGCCAGTTCGGCGGGCCGGTTGCGATGCGCTTTCGCGATCCCCGTCGGCACGAAGTACGGGCACAGCACCGAGCACGCCACTTGCTGCGTGACCAGCGAAAGATCCTGATACAGCGATTCGGTCAGCGACACCACCGCATGTTTCGACACGTTGTACGGGCCCATCATCGGCGGATTGAGCATGCCCGCCATCGACGCCGTATTGACGATGTGCCCGCGATAGCCGGCGTCGCGTTTGGCGGCCTCAAGCATGAGCGGCGTGAAAACCCGCACGCCGTGAATCACGCCCCACAGGTTGACGCCGAGCAGCCATTGCCAGTCACGCTCGGTGTTCTCCCACACGAGCCCGCCGCTGCCGCCCACGCCGGCGTTGTTGAAGACGAGATGCACGGCGCCGTAGGCGTCGAGCGTGGCGCGCGCCAGTGCGTCGACCTCCTCGCCTTTCGCCACATCCACACGGCGTGCGATTGCCTGCGCGCCGGCCGCACTCACTTCAGTGAACGTTTCGTCGAGTGCGTCCTGTTGCACATCCGCGAGCACGAGGCGCATGCCCAGTTTCGTGCCGAGCCGTGCGAACTCGCGGCCGAATCCGGATCCGGCGCCGGTGATCACCGCGACCTTGCCTGCAAAATTGTCCATGCCTTGTCCCGTCTCCCGTTGGTGCATCCAGTCAGATGTCGTGGCGCGCTCACGCCACACATTTACTCCGCGCACTTACATCGCGCTAGTCATCCTCTTAGCGCGCGGCGGGATCGTGCTGCTCGCGCAACTCCCGTTTCAGCACCTTGCCGATCGGACTGCGCGGCAAGACATCGATGAAAATCAGCGCGGATAGCCGCTGCATTTTTCCCAGCCGCGCATTGACCCAGGCAAGCAGTGTGTCGGCGTCGATCGCTGCATGCGCCCGGCGCACCACGAAGGCGACGGGTGTCTCTCCCCATTGCTCCGAGCGCATGCCCACCACGGCCACATCCGCGACGTCCGGATGCGAGCTGAGTTCAGCTTCAAGATCGCTCGGATAGATGTTGAAGCCACCCGAAATAATCATGTCCTTCTTGCGATCGAGCAGCGTCAGAAATCCGTCCGCATCGAAGCGTCCCATGTCGCCCGTGCGGATGAAACGCTTGCCGCTCGGGTCATGCCATTCTGCCTCGGCAGTCTTGTCCGGCTGGCGGTAATAGCCGGTCATCATCGCCGGCGAATGGCCGACGATTTCGCCCACCTCGCCTGCCGCCACCTCATTGCCGAGTTCGTCGATCAGACGGATATCGTGACCTTCCGCTGGTTTGCCGACCGTGTGCAGCTTGGTGGGGAATTCGTCGGCCTCCAACTGGCATGAGCCGCCGCCTTCGGTCATGCCGTAGTACTCGGTAAGCTTGCCGGGCCAGCGGCGTACCACGTCCGCCTTCACGCTCGCCGCGAACGGCGCGCTGGTGCAGAACTTGGCCTGAAAGCTCGCGAGATCGTAACGGTCGAAATCCGGATGCGCCATCAGGCGCTGATACTGAACCGGCACCAGCATCGTGTGCGTGACGCGGTGCCCTTGCGCCAGCTCCAGATAGCGTGTGGCTTCGAACTTCGGCATCAGCACGACCGTACCGCCGAACGTCAGCGTCGGCATGAAACTCACGAGCGTCGTGTTCGAATACAGCGGTGTGGAAATCAGCGTTATGGCGTCAGGCCCGTAGCCGCGCTGAATGCTGCGTGCCGCATAGGCCCAGCGCATGCCGTGCGACTGCACGATGCCTTTCGGCGTACCCGTGGTACCAGACGAATAGATGATGTTGAACGGCCACGCCGGATCGATCGTCACGCCTTCAGGCCTGGCGCCCTTGGGCGCGAGCCACGTCTCAAGCGCGGTGCTGCCCGTGTGCGCATCGAGCGCGACGGGAATGGCGCTGATCTCGCCGGCCACCGGTTCGAGCAGACGCTTCACGCCGGCATCGAGAAACAGCAGCCGCGCACCCGAATTGCCGATCATGCTGACAAGACTCGCCGCGCTCGACGATGGCGCGAGCGGCGCCACCGCCGCCCCCGCGCGCAGCCCGCCGAGAAACGCCACGACGTATTCCACCGAGGCGCCCGCGCACAACGCAATCGCATCGCAAGGCCGGATGCCGTCACGCTGCAATGCGGCGGCAAAGCGATCCACTTGTGCGTCCAGCGCGGCATAAGTCACGATTTTGCCGTCACAGATCAACGCCGCATGCTCAGCGCGTTCGTTTGCGAAGCGGCGGAGCATGTCGGTGATGCAAACGAACGGTTCGTCGCTTAGTGCTTCGAGCCATGTCATGATGAAGTCCCTCCCGTGCCGCCACCGGCACCGTGGCTGCCATCGCTGCTAGCGCTCTGACTGGCTGCGGCCGTGCGCGCTGCGTCCTCTTCCTGCAACTTGCGCCACAAAATCTTGCCACTGCCCGATTTGGGCAGCGACGTCACGAACTCGACGATGCGCGGCGCCTTGTAAGACGCCATCTGTTCGTGCGCCCAGTCGATAATCTCCTGCTCGCTGATCTTGCCGGCTTGCGCCGCGGCGGGCACCACCAGCGCCTTGACGGTTTCGCCGCGCTTCGCGTCCTTCACGCCGATCACGCATACCTCGTGAATCGCAGGATGCCGGTACATGAGCGCCTCGACCTCCGCGGGCCAGACCTTGTAACCCGATGCGTTGATCATGCGCTTGAGCCGGTCCGTCATGAAAAAATAGCCATCCTCGTCGATATGACCGAGGTCGCCGGTGCGCAGGAAGCGCTTGCCCTCGAGCTGGATAAACGCTTCTTCAGTCGCCTTGGGATTACGCCAGTAACCCCGCATCACCTGCGGCGCACTCACGATGATCTCGCCAGTTTCGCCTTGCGCAAGTTCCTCCAGCGTGACCGGATCGATCACGCGCGAGTCCACGTCGAACACCGGAATGCCGAGACATTGCGGCTTTGGCCGGTGCGGCGGATTGATGTGCGTGCCGGCGATCGTCTCGGACATGCCGTAACCTTCGACGTAATCGAGCCCGGTTAGCGACTTGAGCTTCTGGGCAATCGCCTCGGGCATCGCCGCGCCGCCGCCACGCGCGCCGGTCAGGCTCGACAGATCGTATTCGCCGAGCTTCGGATTCGACAGGAAATCGACCATCATCGCCGTGATCGACTGCCACGCGCTCACGCGATATTTCTGCATGCATAGCGCAGCGGCTTCCCGATCCCAGCGCGGCAGCACGACGATGGTTGCACCGGAGAAGACCGCGCTGTTCATGCCGCCCTGCATGCCCGTTACGTGAAACAGGGGCAATACCGATAGATACACGCCGTCCGACGGCGCCGAGAACCACGCGCAACCGCCGAGCAGCGTGCTCATCACGCTGCGGTGCGTGTGCATGCAGCCCTTCGGTTTGCCGGTGGTGCCGGACGTGTACGGCATCACACACAGGTCGTCTGGACCCGTGGTGAGCGGCCCCGGCGCAATACGCTGTTCGAGCACCTCGCGCCACGGTGTAACGCCCGGAATATCGAACGTCTTGCGCGGCGCCGCCACCAGTTCCGGCACGGGAATCGACGATGCTCCCTTCACGTAGTCGCTATACGTCGCGACGATTGCATGCTCGATGCCCCGCCCCGGGCCCGTGCCGATCAGCGGTTCGACGTTCGCGAACAGACACTGCGGTGCAATGATCGTGGTCGCTCCGCTGTCCTCGACGTAATGCGCCAGTTCACCGCTCATGTTCATCGGGTTGACCGGCACCACGACGGCGTTCGCACGCAGAATTCCGTAGTACGCAATGATCCATTGCGGGCTGTTCTGCATGTAAAGCAGCACGCGGTCGCCCGCCTTGACGTGGCACGCCTGCTGAAGAAAACCGGCGACGCGTTCGGCTTCGTCCTTGAACTCGGCGAACGTGACCGGCGTGTCGTAGAAAACGATGAACGGCTTGTTGGGAAAGCGGGCCGCCGACACCTCGGCGTTGTAGAAGATATTGGTTTCGGGCAGCGTCAGATGCTTTGGCACGTACGGCGGCCAATTCGGGTGATGGCGTTCGTTCATAGGCGTCTCCTGCCTGACTGTCTGTGCGCGTCACTAAAGACGCGCTTCGTTGACATCCGCCGCGTGACGCAGGCGGCCAACCGATGAATCACTGGAATACGAGGTGCCAGTTTGCGTCATAGGCGCCCGAGGTGGCGCCCAAGCTCCATCGTCGCGATGGCGTTGCGGTGCACTTCATCGGGTCCGTCCGCGAAACGCAGGGTGCGCGAACTCGCATACGCACGCGCGAGACCGAAGTCGTCGCTGACCGCGCCGCCGCCGTGCACCTGCATGGCCCAGTCGATCACCTGGCACGCCATGCTGGGTGCGGCCACCTTGATCATCGCGATTTCCTGACGCGCATCCTTGTTGCCGACCGTATCCATTTTGTGCGCCGCGTTCAGCACCAGAAAACGCGTCTGGTCGATCATGATGCGGGCGTTCGCGATCCGTTCACGCGTTACGCCCTGATCGGCGATGGGCCGGCCAAACGCTACACGTTCCAGCGAGCGGCGGCACATCGCCTCGAGCGCGCGTTCGGCACGCCCGATCAGGCGCATGCAGTGATGGATGCGGCCCGGCCCGAGCCGCCCTTGCGCGATTTCGAAGCCGCGCCCCTCGCCGAGCAGCATGTTGCCGGCCGGCACACGTACGTTTTCAAAGGAGATTTCAGCGTGGCCGTGCGGCGCGTCGTCATAGCCGAATACGGGCAGATGGCGCAGCACTTTCACACCTGGCGTGTCGATCGGCACGAGGATCATCGACTGCTGCTGATGCCGGTTCGTGTGCTCCGGATTGGACTTGCCCATGAAGATCAGCACCTTGCAGCGCGGATCGTTCGCGCCCGAGGTCCACCATTTGCGGCCGTTCAGGATGTATTCGCCGCCATCGCGTTCAATGCGCGCTTCGATATTGGTCGCGTCCGACGACGCCACTTCCGGCTCCGTCATCGCGAAGGCCGAGCGGATCGTGCCGTCGAGCAGCGGCAGCAGCCATTGCTCCTGCTGCTCGGGCGTGGCATAGCGCACCAGCGTTTCCATGTTGCCGGTGTCCGGCGCCGAGCAGTTGAACGGCTCCGCGCCGATATGCGAGCGCCCCATGATTTCGCACAGCGGCGCGTATTCCAGATTGGTGAGCCCCGCGCCGTATTTCGACTCGGGCAGGAACAGGTTCCACAAACCCACGGCTTTCGCTTTCTGTTTCAACGCCTCGATCACCGGCGCGGGCTGCCACCGGTTGCCGGATTCACGCGCGGCGTCCATCTGCGCATCGAACACCGCCTCGGCCGGGTACACGTACTCGTCCATGAAAGCGTTCAAGCGTTGCTGCAAACTCTTGACCTTCTCCGAGTGCTGAAAATCCATGCGATGTCTCCCATCCCACACATAGCTCTTATGCACCTGAGCGCAGCGCGCCTGAAGCCTCACGCCCCGCCTCGAAACCGCTCAGTTAGCGCATGGGTCAGACGATGATCGAGCCGCCGTCCACCGCGAAATACTGTCCGGTGATGTGGCGCGACGCTTCACTCGCGAGGAACACGACCGGGCCTTTGAGATCCTCGTCGCCGCCAAGACGCTGCAACGGCGTGCGCGAGACGATGGTGTCTTCGAGTTTGTCGAGCAGTCCTGCCGACATTTTCGAGGGGAAAAAACCCGGGCAAATCGCATTGACGTTGATGTTGTACTTACCCCATTCCGCCGCGAGCGCCCGCGTGAAATTGATCGCCGCGGCCTTGGACGTGTTGTAGGCAATTGTGTTCATGCCGGGCGGCGAACCCTTCAGGCCCGCCACCGACGCGATGTTGATGATCTTGCCGGCACGGCGCGGGATCATGCTGCGCTTGCCGACTTCACGCGCGACGAAGAACGGCGCATGGACATTCAGGTTCATCACCTTGTGCCACGCTTCGTCGGGATAGTCTTCAGCCGGTGCGCCCCAAGTCGCGCCCGCGTTGTTCACGAGAATGTCGATATGGCCATGCGCGCCGAGCACTTCATTCACGAGACCGGGGATACCCTCGAAGCGCTGCAGATCGTTGACCAGGGTCTGCACCTCGATACCCCGGCTTTGCAGATGCGTTTTGGCCTCCGCGAGTTCGTCCGCCTTGCGCGCGGTGATCGCCACGCGACAGCCCATTTCGCCCAGCGCCTCGGCCATTTGCAGACCCAGCCCGCGAGAGCCTCCGGTGATCAGTGCAACCTTGCCGTCCAGTTGAAACAGGTCTTTCACAGACATTACGCCGCTCCTCCAGGTTGTTCTGCAATGCAGACTTTCGTTCCAGATTGTCTGACCATCATACGTGCCGAAATTCGCCGTGTAAATAAAAGCACGCTCATTCACTTTTGATTTAAACTGACACGTATCGTTGATGGGCGGATCATCGGGGCTTACCCGAATACCGCACTTCTCAATCGAGCCGCGTCCGTGCAATCGTGGGTTTTTTCGCGCCTGCTGCGTAGCTGTTCTGCATAGCGGTTCATCTTTAGACGAGTCTTCTCCCATGCAAGATGCGCTGATCATCAACTCGCGTGATCTGGAGTTCCAGCTGTTCGAAGTGCTCGAGGCAGAAACGCTCACACAGCGCGCTCGCCACGCCGACCACAGCCGCGAGACCTTTAACGCGGCGCTCGAAACGGCTCACGCGGTAGCCGCCGAAAAGTTCGCACCGCACAACCGCCTCTCCGACGAACACGAACCGCAATTCGACGGTCAACGCATCACGATGCCCGCCGAGGTGAAGGAAGCGCTCGACGCATTCCGCCTGGCGGGATTTCTTGCTGCCGGCAAAGACTACGAATGGGGCGGCATGCAGTTGCCCGCCGTGATTTCCTTTGCATGCCTGTCGCTCTTCAAGAGCGCCAACATCGCCACCTCGTCTTACGCAATGCTGACCACGGCGAACGCGAACGTGATCGAGCGTTTCGGCAGTGCGGCGCAAAAGCACAAGTATCTGCAGGCGTTACTGGAAGGCCGCGCGTTCGGCACGATGGCGCTGACCGAGCCGCAAGCCGGCTCGAGCCTTTCGGACCTCGTCACCAGTGCGACGCCCAACGAAGACGGCACCTATTCGATCCGCGGCAACAAGATCTTCATTTCGGGCGGCGATCACGAGTTGAGCGACAACATCGTCCATCTGGTGCTGGCGCGCATTCCAGGCGGGCCGCCTGGCGTCAAAGGCATCTCTCTCTTCACGGTGCCGAAGTTCCACGTGAATGAGGACGGCAGTCCCGGAGCGCGCAACGACGTGGCGCTCGCGGGGCTCATTCACAAGATGGGCTGGCGTGGCACGACCTCGACCATGCTCTCGTTCGGCGAACGCGGCGAATGCATCGGCGAACTGGTGGGCGAACCGCATCATGGTTTGGCGTATATGTTCCACATGATGAACGAGGCGCGCATCGGCGTCGGCCTCGGCGCGGTCATGCTCGGCTATCGCGGTTATCTGGCTTCGCTCGATTACGCGCGCGAACGGCCACAGGGACGGCGCCCGGACAACAAGAACCCGCTCGATCCGCAATTGCCGCTTATCGAACATGCCGACGTACGCCGCATGCTGCTCGCGCAAAAGGCCTATGTGGAAGGCGCCTACGCGCTGTGCCTGTACGCGGCGCGCCTCGTCGACGAACAGAACACCGGCGAGAGCGACGCCGCGCGCGCCGAAGCGAGCCTGCTGCTCGATCTGCTGACACCGGTAGTCAAGTCGTGGCCGTCGCAGTGGTGCCTCGAAGCGAACAGCCTCGCCATCCAGATTCACGGCGGCTATGGCTACACGCGCGAATATCCGGTCGAACAGTTCTATCGCGACAACCGCCTGAACATGATTCACGAAGGCACGCATGGGATCCAGGCGCTCGATCTGCTGGGCCGCAAAGTCGTGATGAAACAGGGTGCGGCGCTCAAACTATTAGGGCGTGAAATACAGCGCAGCATCGAGCTCGCGCGCACGCATGCAACCCTGCAAGCACACGCCGATTCACTCAGCGAGGCATGGCGCGAACTGACCGGTACGCTCGAAGCGTTGCTGCCCACCCTGGCTAGCGAAAGCGAACGCGCGCTCGCCAATGCGAACGCTTTTCTCGAAGCGTTCGGTCATATCGTGCTCGCGTGGACATGGTTGCGGCAGGCGATCGTTGCGAGCGCTGCCTTGCCTGAAGCTGAAGCGAAGAACCAGACTGATGGTGACTTCTATCGCGGCAAGCTGCATGCGTGCCAGTGGTTCTTCCGCTGGGAGTTGCCGCGCGTCTCGCTGATGCTGACCACGCTGCGCGGTCTCGACGATACGACGCTGACGATGGCGCCTCAGTGGTTCTGAACGCCGTCGTTCGCTCAATGCTTCAATGCGAAAGCACGCTTTCCAGCTGTGTCACCATAGCGATCAGGCGTGGCCTCACCTCCTCAAGCAGGAACTCCTTCGAGAGCTTGAACGAGGGCCCACCCACATTGATCGCCATGATCGGCAACTCGCCGCCCGGCTGAAAAGCTCGGGCGATGCCGTTCACGTCTTTCTGCCAGTCCCCGAACGAAGTCGTGACGCCGAGCGTACGGTAATCCTCCAGCGCTTTCTCAATGCCGCGACGGGTGTTTGGCCACGCCACGTGATCGAGCTCGCGCACCTGCTCCATGAAGCTGAGACGATCATGTTCAGGGATCGCCGCAAGCCATGCACGGCCAATTGCCGATGTCGCGACCGGAATACGCGAGCCGACTTCCAGGGTCAAGGCGAGCGCAACGGAGCACCGGCAATTTTCCAGGTAGATCATCGAGAGGCGATCGCGCGTACCCAGCGACACGCTTGCACCGACGATCTCGGCCAGCTCCTGCATCACCGGTCGGGCAATCTTGCGCACATCGAGCCGCGCCAGCATCGCGCTGCCCAATGCGAGCGAGGCCGTTCCAAGCCGGTATTTCCCGCTCTCTTTCAAATGAATCAGGTAGCCGAGCAGCGTGAGCGTATGAGTGAGACGCGACACCGTCGACTTCGGCAGTTTGCAACGCAGGGCGAGTTCCTGATTACTCAGCGATTTGTCGCCGGAGCGAAAACACGCCAGCACCTCGAGTCCGCGCGCGAGTGCGGTGACGAAATGCCGGTCGTCCTTGTGCGCCTCGTGTGCCGTCCGGCTCGCGATGATTGAATGGGTTCTCGCGGACGTCACGGGCGATGGCTCAGCGTCGCCAGTGCTCAGGTCCGTGGCCGGATTGTCGATTGGGCTGTGATTGGCTTTGCTCAAAATGAAACACGCTCCTGCGAAACGGCACCATCTGAAAGACAAACCATGGCCGGAATCGAGGGTGATCCGGGCTGCCGAATTATAGACAAACGCAAGCCGCTGCTCAGGCCTCTTCTTTCGGCGCAGCCACCACCGGGCTGAAAAAATAAACCACCGCGCCAATCGCAAGCGGCACGACGGTCACGGCAAACAGCGCCGCATAGGTGCCCGCGTTCGATAGATGCCCGCGTTTTGCCGCGCCCGCGATCCAGCCGAAGCAACTACTGGTGAGCGCCACGCCGAGAAAAACCAGGCTATTGAGCAGCCCCAGACCAAGCCCGAGCCGGCGCGGCGCGATGATGGCGCGCGCTTGCGACATCACGAGCGGATGGATTGAGCCGACCGAGAACAACACACAGATCAGCGCGACGCTGAGCATCCAGTTGCCGTCCGGAACCACCGCGAGCACGACTGCCGCCAGCACGCCGGCGATCAGCCACAGCAACGAAATCAGCTTGGGCGCACAGAATCGCACGGCCAGTGGGATACCAAACGACGCGGCGATTCCGATCACGCTGGTGACGGTCATCGCATTGCCGCGCGCGATGACGTCGAAACCGTAGACGTCGGCCAGATACGGCCCGCCCCACGACGTGCGAAACGTGCTGCCGACCGAAAGCGCGAGGCAGGCCGGCATCAAGGTCCAGAAACCGGTGCGCCGTTTTTTCACTGCGCCTGCTGCATGCTGCAGCGCAGCGAGGCTGCGCTCATGCTCGGCCGCGCTGCGCCGGCGCACGAAGCACACCACACCCAGCGTCGCGCATAGCATGGCGAGCGCGGCGGTGACCATCACCGGACGCCAGCCGAAGCTCGCGGTCGCGCGGCTCAGCGGAAACGCGGCCAGCAACGCACCTGCCATACCGATCGCACTCGCCGTCGTGACGGCGCGCACATTGCGCGTGCCATGGCCTGTACGCAGCACGTAATTGAGCAGCCCCATGAAGATGGGCGCGCAACCCAGTCCGATGCCGGCTTGCGCGACGAGCGCGACGGTTGCGCTCGTCGTCATCGAAAGGATACCGGCGCACGCGGCGCCGATGCCCATCAGGAACGCGGTGGGTCCGCGCACGCCGTAGCGGTCGAACATCATGCCCACCGGCAGTTGCGCGACGGCGAACACGAGAAAGAACGAACCCGCGAACCAGCCGAACATTTGCGGCGAAAAATGGAAATCCCCGATCAACTGGGTTGAGATCACAGCGATATAGCTGCGGAAAAACTGGCTGAGCACGTAACTGAAGGTCAAGGCCCATAGGCCATAATCGACCGGCGATGCCGTTGTATCCGTGGGCGATTCATGGAGTTGTTGCTGTACGCCATCAGACATCTGCGTTACGCCTCGTGATGATCGAAGCCGCCATGATAGGCGAATCCGGCGCCGGACGGCCGGGGTCGGACGGTCGTCGACGAGCGGCCGGCAACGGTACGTCCGAGCAGTTTTTTCAGCATTCACGCGTTTGCTGGAGTATTGTTTAAGCGCGCTGGGAGCGTCACAAGCTCACTCTTCTACAAGACAGGCGGCTCCGTACAGGCGGAAAAGTGCTTGCAGGCGCGTAGTTTTTTTTGCATGCAACGATGCGACATCAACTTTTCGAGGAATGGAGAAAACGTGAAAACAGTCAATCTATTGAAGGCACTCGGCATCGCATTGTGTGTGGCGACTGTGTCCAGCGCCTATGCCCAGTCGAGCGATGCCATGGCGTCGGGCAGCATGGCGGCGCCGGGCACCAATCCGAAAAGCGTCAAGAAGGTAGACCGCAAGTTAGGTCTGGACGTGCGCAAGGCTTTGGCGAAAGCGCAGGGTTTTGATGTGTCGAACGTGTTTGTGCGCGCGCGTGGCGGCGCGGTGACCTTGACTGGCACGGTACCCGATAGCGGGCAGATCTCGCAGGCAGAGGACGTGGCCAAGGGTGTTGCGGGCGTGAAGTCGGTGAACAACAAGTTGACGCTCGGCACGCAGGGCGGCGGCGGCGGAGGCTGATCGGGCCTCGTGCCTCGTTCACCGTCAGGTCACGATCGGGTCACGATTGATTCGCGATCGATCCCCGATCGATTCGCGGTTGATCGATGACGACAGGTTGCGATGGGTAGCGCCGCAAGCGCCGATCTGCGGCGGTGCCTGTCGTCCCGATCTGTCCTGACACTTGTTGAAACCGTCACCGCCGAACCAGGCCGACGACATAGCAGCACACTGTGTTCCCGCCATTGAAGAACTCACAATCGAGCGGCGCGCCAAGCTGCAGGCAATCTCCTTCGGCAAGCTGATACACCTGCTGGCCTTCACGGAAAGTCAGGACCCCTCTCGTCACCCAGATCTGCTGATGCTGAAACGCGAACGCGTCCGGCGGATAAGGCACCCGCACGCCCACGGGTAATTCGATCTCCAGCAATTCGAGCACCCCGCCGGTAGGAGGCGAAATCCGCCGCCGCGTATAACCCGTTTCAGGGTCCTGCCATACCGGCTGCCCGGCTCGCCGCACCAATCGCTCACCGCTTTGCTCGGCGAGCGCCAGCAAGGTCGACAAGGTCAGGCCGAAGGCTCCCGACAGACGCCCCAGCACGGTCGCGGTTGGACTCGCCTCGCCCCGTTCGATCTTGCTGATCATCGCCTTCGAGACACCCGAGCGCTCCGCCAGTTCGCTCAGCGCCCAGTTGCGCGCCTCGCGCTCGGTCTTCACGCGCAGGGAAATCGCCTCGGTCAAATCGATAGCAGAGGATTCGGACATGAAAGGATCAGGATCGATAAAAGGAGAGCCACGTTGAGCCCTCATTAAAAGTCAAAACTCATGTCTTGCATAGTGATTTTTCGTCCACTATATTAAACGAACGATTCCCGCGCAGCCTCGCTGCCCGATCGCCTGCTTTGAACTGCAACCGTAAGCATCCCGTCCACCTCAGCCGGAAGACACCATGCCGAAGGAAATTGTTCTCAACGCTTTTGACATGAACTGCGTCGGCCACATCCAGCAAGGCATGTGGACCCATCCGCGCGATCAGTCCGCCCGCTACACCGATCTTCAGTACTGGACCGACTACGCCCGCACGCTTGAGGCAGGCCTGTTCGACGGCATTTTTTTCGCGGACGTGGCCGGTGTCTACGACGTCTACGGCGGCAATCCCGAGGCAGCGATCCGCGGTGCGGTGCAGGTGCCGGTGAACGACCCGACGCTGCTGATTCCAGCCATGGCCGCCGTAACGCGCCACCTGTCGTTCGGCGTCACGTCGAATCTCACCGTTGAGCAGCCCTATCTGTTCGCGCGGCGCATGTCGACGCTCGATCATCTGACGCGCGGCCGGGTCGGCTGGAACATCGTGACGGGCTATCTGGACAGCGCGTCGCGCGCAATCGGTCTCTCCGGGCAAATGGCCCACGACGATCGCTACGATCTCGCCGACGAATATATGGAACTGGTCTACAAACTGTGGGAAGGCAGCTGGGAAGACGGGGCGGTGCTGCGTGACAGAACGCAAGGCCTCTACGCCGACGCGTCGAAAGTTCACGTGATTCATCATCACGGCAAGCAGTATCAGGTGGACGCCATGCATCTGAGCGAACCGTCACCGCAGCGCACGCCGGTGCTCTATCAGGCAGGTTCGTCCGCGCGTGGCAAGCAGTTCGCCGCGGCGCACGCGGAGTGCGTATTCGTCAATGGCCAGGCGAAGCCCGCCGTGAAAACCATTGTCGACGACATCCGCGCGCACGCGGCGGCACGCGGGCGCGATGCCAACGACATCAAGGTCCTGCTCGGGCAAACCGTCATCACGGGCCGCACGGATCGCGAGGCGCAGGAGAAATATGCCGAGTACCGGCGCTACGTGAGCACCGAGGCCGCGCTCGTGCATGCGGCGGCGTCGCTCGGTATCGACTTCGCGCGCTACGACCTCGACGAGCCCATCGAAACCGGCAAGAGCCAGGCCATCGTGTCGAACGTCGAAGCCATGACGCGCGCCGCCGGCCCGCAATGGACCAAACGCAAACTGCTCGAACAGATGCTGCTCGGCAGCCGTCAGGCGCCGCTCGTCGGCTCTGCGGAGCGCATCGCGGACGAACTCATCGCATGGACCGAAGAAGCCGGCGTGGACGGGTTCAATCTCTCGCGCACCGTCGCGCCGGAATGCTTCGACGATTTCATCGCACTGGTGGTGCCGATTCTGCAGGAACGTGGCGCCTATAAACGCGCGTATCGCGACGGCACGTTGCGCGAAAAACTGTTCGGGCACGCGCGTTTGCCCGCCAGCCACACAGCGGCCAGCTTCCGGGGAGGCGCCGGGCGCCATGCTTGACAAGCACACTTTCCGCGACGCAATGGCCGGCCTTGGCGCTGCCGTCAACATCGTCAGCAGCGACGGCGCCGCAGGTCTCGCCGGCTGCACGGCCTCGGCGGTATGCGGCGTAACCGACGAGCCGCCCACCCTGCTCGTCTGTATCAATCGCGGCAGCCGCAACAACGCGGCCTTCCGCGCGAACGGCGCGCTCTGCGTCAACGTGCTGAGCGCGGATCAGCAAGCCCTTGCGGCGCAGTTCGCCACGGGCTCGCGGCCCATGACGGAACGCTTTGCGGCCGCGCAATGGAACACGCTCGTGACAGGCGCGCCGGCTCTGCTCGGCGCGCTTGCCTCGCTCGACTGCGAGATCGAATCAGTCACCGAAGTCGGCACGCATACGGTGTTCTTTTGCGCGGTGAAAGCCGTGCACACGCACGTCGGCGGCGATGCACTGATCTATTACGGCCGCAATTATCATCGGGTGGGTACCCGCTCGACACCTGCTACGCTCGCTCAGCCCGCCCAGTGTCCCGGCACCCACGCCCAGTGATTGCCTTCCCACCGGTAGTGGCCTTTCACCCAGTGATAGCCGGGCGCTGGCGCGACCGGCACCACCTCGACGAGCGGCGCGGGCTGCGGTGGCCGTGCCGGTTCGACGACACAGGCCGACAACATGGCCGCACATAGACCTGCAAGCGATACGGCACGGATAGTTGATCTGATTTTCATTTGCTCTCCCTGGTAATTTTGAAGTTATGCACGCACGAGTCCCGTTGTTGGCCGGATTCCCGCGATCTGGCCAAACAGTGCGCCAGCCGTGCGCTGCGGATCGAGTCCGAGACTTTCGCTCGCCACACCGGCGATCAACGCGTCCAATGACATGGTCGGCTTGAGATCGCGCGCTTCGTAAAGGTCGCCCGGTTTCAGGCCGGGCCAGTCGGCAAGCACGCGTCCGCCCGCTACCGATCCGCCCAGCACCATCGCCACCGAGCCCGTGCCATGATCCGTGCCGCCGGTGCCATTGGCAGCGGCGGTTCTGCCGAACTCGGTTGCCACCACCACGGTGGTCTTGCTCCACAACGGACCCATGCCGTCGCGCAACGCTGCGAGCATCGTGTCGAGCGCCTTCAACTGATTGGCAAGACGCGCGTTCTGCGCCGTATGCGTGTCCCAGCCACCGGTTTCGATCATCGCGATACGCGGACCGTCGTCGCGTGACAGAAAACCCGCGGCAAGCTTGCCGAGGCTCGCCGGGTCCTGGCGCGCACCGGCGTCGCCCGCGAGCCCGCGCGCGGTCATGGCCGATTCCCAGAGCGGGCGCAATTGTGCATCCTGGTCGTACAGTTGCGAGACCCGCATCAGCAGATCGTCGGGCGCCGCCGGCAAGCCCGAAGGCGCGTACGACGTGACCGCCGCCTTGCCGCGCAGCGCCATCGGCACGGTCGGCGCGAAGGCGATCGCATTCTCGCGCGTGGCGGGCATCGATGCGACGAGCCGGTTCAGCCAGCCGTCCTTCATCTGATACGGCGAGGTACCGCCCGTCTCCAGCACGTTCTGCCCGTCGAAGTGCGAGCGGTCGCGATACGGCGACGCCACCGCGTGGACAAACAGCGCCTGATGATTCGCATACATCGCCGCGGTCTGCGCGAGCGCGGGATGCAGCGCGAAGGTGCCGTCGAGCCTCGTCGCGTTGGTGGTATCGATCGCGAGCGCACCGCGCAGCGTCGAGTAGGCGGGTTCGGCGTACGGCACGACGATGCTCAGGCCGTCGGCCGCGCCGCGCTGGATCACGAACACGAAACGGCGATCGGTTGCGACGCTTGCGAAAGCGATCTGCGGCGAGACGAGAATCGCGCCCGCGCCTGCAGCGGCAATGCTCAGAAACTTGCGGCGTGAAAACATGGCATTCATCTCCGTTGAAAATCCGGTGAGACCAGCAGCAGCGCGATTGCCGTCGACGCGCTATCGGCACGCGACACCGCCGTGGCAGTCGGCGCGCTGAGCGAGCCGGCCAGCAAGGTCTGGCCAAGCGCGCGCGCATCGAGCCGGTCGCCGACACGCGCCGCGAAGCGCTGCGCGACATCGACCCGGCGTATGAGCGCATCGGGCGCGGCCCAGCTCGCGGCAATGTCGTCATAGCCGGCGGGTGAACCCGGGCGCCATACCGGCTGACCGAGTTGCGTGAGGATAGGCGCGGTCTGCAGGTTGCCGAGGTCCTGCCAGCCGAGCCCGCGCATCGAAGAAATGGTCCATTCCCACGGGGTCTTGAACTTCACCGCGACCGGCGACCACGCCTGCGGCATGTCGATCAGCGTGCGGTACACGGTCGGCAGATCGCCGCCGCTGCGCTCGAACGCGTTCGCGAGGCGCTCGCTCACCTCGGGCGGCGGATTGTCCGCGACGAAGTGGCGAGCAAGCTTGCCGCCAATGTGTTGCGCCGTCGCGGGCGAGCTCGCGAGGTCGTGCAGGATCGCCAGCGCCTGCTCTTCTCCCGGCTGGTCGTAGCGGCGGCCCATGATGGTTCGCGAGCCCGGCTCGTGCAGCGCCACGCGGAACACGAAGGTGCCTGGCGCCGCGTTCGGTTGCCTTGCGAGGCGGCCTGGATTGCCGCCATTGCCTGGATTGCCGGCGAGACTCCAGCCGGTCAGCGCGCGGGCGAATTCGGTGACGTCGTCCTGGGTATAGCCGCTGCGCACGCCGAGCGTATGCAGCTCCATGATTTCGCGCGCCAGATTTTCATTCAGCCCGCGTTTGACGTTGGGATTGCGCTCCACGGCGCGCATGGCCGCCATGCTGTCCGGTCCGACCGAGCGAGTCTGGTCGAGAAACAACTGCATGGCCGGATGACGCTCGACCGCGACCAGCATGTCTTCGAAACGGCCAAGCACGTGCGGACGAATTGCTTCCGCTTCGAACGAGCCGGCCAGTGCCGCGACACCGGGTTTTTCCGTGGATACCGCGAAGTGGTTCGCCCAGAAATGAACCAGCCTCTCGACGAAAGGCGTCTGCGTGGTCAGCGCGCTTGCGACACGCGCGTTCACCGAGGCGCGGTACATTGCGCCGATTTCGCCGCGCAGTGCTTTTCGTTCGGCTTGCTTAGCAGTTTGCGCGGTGGTTTCCGTTCCAGCCTGTCCGGTGGCTGGTGCGTTGGCCTGTGCCGTAGTCTGCGCATTTGTCTGACCAGCACCCGCGCCCACGTTCTGCGGATTCTGCCGGATCAGCTGATTGAGCTCTGCGCGTTGCTGCACCAGTTCGGTGGACAGCGTTACCGAGTCAGGCTGGCTCGCCCACGCGGCGGGCCGCGCTTGATACTGTTCGAGCTGCGCGAGCAGCCACGCCTTCGGGTCGGCAGGCGGCGTGTCGTCGACACGCGCGCCGAGACCGAAGCGATTCAAAGCGATCGCCGCGGCATTCATGTTCGGTGAGGGAGTCATGCTGTCCTCTTCGGCGTTGGATATTTCTTTAAACGGGCGCGACGACGAAATCCGTCGCGCCCGCCCAGAAATTCTTATCCACCCGAAGCGGCACCCGAAGCGTCACTCGTGGTCGGCCTGGACATGGTCGACTCAGACGCGGCCGGCATGGACGCGGCCGGTTGCGGCGGTTTTTTCGCATTGGCGGCCGGTTGCGGTTCACGCCACTGGCCGCGCAGCTTCAGACTGTCGGCGAACTCGACGCGCTCCTCGGGCGACAGCGTGGCCGCAAAATCCGCCACACTGCCTTCCACTTGCGCGCGCAAACTGCTGTCGGCTTCACGCGTGCGGGCCAGCGCGGCATCCAGCGCCGCGCGATCGAACTGGGGCGCGGCGAGCAGGCGCAACACTTCGTGGCGCCCTTCGCGGCCATCACGCGCAAACTCGCGGCCCTCGCGGCGCGCCTTCTTCAAGCCGTCGAGAAACGCCTTCTGACGTTCGGCCGACAGCGTTTCGGCAGCGAAACGCAACGCCGTGCGCTGCTGCGCCTGGGCTTGTGCCTGCGCCGGCGTCAATGCGCCATGCGCCGCGAACCATTGATAAGCACCACCGACAATCGCACCCACCAGGAACACGTTGAGCACCAGCGAAGCCACCAGCACGATTTTCCATGACCGGCCGTTCATTCGCCGCTCCAATCGGCAGATGAACCACCGAAACTCGAAGTTAAATAAGAAGACTCGTGCACGGGCGGAGCCGTCCACGTCAACACGAAGAACGACACCGCAAACGCGCCGGCCACGCCGCCCAGCAGGCCGACGCCCGCCACCGCCGCGCCCGACCACCATAACCGCCGGCGCGGCACACTGGGCCGCCGTACCGGCGCGCTGCCGATGACGCGCTGCTGCAACGCCGCGCCCGGCGGATCGACCTTGTCGGCTGCCAGCCACGCATCGATGCCGGCCGCGTCCGCCAGCGCCGCATCGGCCTCGGCACGATGCGCCGCAGCCCAGGCCTGTCCTGCTGCGCGTTCCTGTTGCGGCCAGCGGCGCGGATCGGCACCGTAGGCTTCGACGATCTGATGGAATCTTTCGGGCGTCATGACTTGTCCTTGCTAAGGCCGCTGCCGGCCAGTTGGGCGCGCAGATTGCGGCGCGCACGTGCCAGCAGACTTTCCAACGCATCGACCGTGAAGCCCATCAGGGCGGCAGCGTCGATGTTCGACATTTCCTGGTAGTAATTGAGCACCAGCGCCTCGCGCTGCCGTGCCGGCAATGCGGCGAGCGCCTCGCGAACGCGCTCGTCCTGGGCGCGGGCTTCGAGGGCGGCGTCGGGCAATGCGGCGGGGTCGACTGCGTCGGGCAAATCGTCGTCAGGGACTTCGCGGCGGCCGCGCAACCGGTCATAGCAAAGATTGAGCGCCACGCGGTGCACCCACGTGTCGACCTTCGCCTCGCCTTCCCGCCAACGCGGGGCCTGTTTCCAGATCCGCACGAAGACCTCCTGTGCCACGTCTTCCGCTTCCATGCGATCGCCCAGCATGCGCGTGGCGAGCGCGAGCAGACGCGGCAACTTACGCGCGACGAGCGAGCGGACGGCAGCCGGATCTTGCCGGGCAACCCCCGCCAGCAGTTCGGCATCGGGATCGCGTTCGCTCAAGGCATGCGGCTCCACCGCGCGCGCGAGATGCGGAGCGCGGATCGACGGGTTGTGCGCGCACCGCTTCGAACGGTGCGCACCGGACTGATTGCAGTGTGCATTGCGATCAATATACGACGACCGCCGGTCGATAGTAGGCCGGCCGCGCCGGATAGACGACACAGCCGGCGAGCGTGGCCGCCAGCAAAATGATCACAAGCGTTTTCATGACAACCTGTCCGGTTGAGTTACAAAGCGCGCCATAGCGCAAAGCGGTACGTCACGGTGCCCGACGTTCAGGCCCAATGCCCTTCGACCCAGCGCCAGTTCGGGCCGCGCTGCACCCAATGCCCCGGCACCCAGCGATAGCCGACACGAACCGGCCGCCAGTGGCCCGGTATCCACACATAACGGCCGTGGTCCCAGCGCCACCGGCCCTGATCCCAGACGTAGCCGGCACGCGGCGCCGGCATCACTTCAACGCGCGGCGGCGGCGGTGCCATTGGCGCGACGATCACCGCCTGCGCGAAAGCGGGCACGGCCGTCAGCGCCGCGGCGCACGTGATCGCCGCAGCGAGCACGGAAGTCAGAAGGCGGACCGGTTTGGTCGATGTCATGCTGGTTTCTCCCATCAGTGCCGAAGCCACAAGCGGCTGCGTTTCTTCTTGAACGCAACAGCCGGAGAAATCCGTCGTTTTGATTTGCACTGAAAGAAACGCCATGACGCCTGCGAGTCGTGACCGGCAGCGCCGCCTTCACTTTGCGGCTTATAGAAAGTAGAACGACAGAAAAAGTTATTCAAATGAATGGCAACTGATAGGCAACGTAATGTTCGCGCCCTCAAATCTTAATCAGCGGATGTTTCAATGCGCGCTGTTTGTAGCGGTAAGACGTCTCAGCTGTACTTCTAACTTTCTAACAATATCCCCAGCGAACATCCACACGTGCATCACTGGAAACGCTGAACGGCGAAGTCGAATCTGGAGCCAGTCACATGTTCCGTAGAACCCTCTTACCCATCCCGTTTGCCGCGATGCTTGCGCTCGCTGCATGCGGCAACAACAATGTGAGCTCGCCGGCAGCGGCGTCCGCTCCGTCTACCGCATCGACGCCGGCAGCAACGGTGTCGGCGCAGGATGCCGTTGCGACGGCTACGCCGATCAAACACGTCGTGGTGATTTTCGGCGAGAACGTCTCGTTCGACCACTACTTCGCAACCTATCCGCAAGCCAGCAACCCGGTCGGCGAGCCGCAATTCACGGCAGCCGCGGGCACGCCGACGGTCAACAACCTCGCCAGCAACAACCTGATCACCGCGAATCCGAACGCGCTGTCGACCTCGCCGAACACGGCTGGCCGCACAGTCGGCGCGGTGAACGTTGCGGGCCTCGGCCTGCCGGCCGCCGACCTGCTGCCGTTCCGTCTCGATCGTTCGCAAGCCAATACGTCGAGCCAGAACCACGCGTATGCCGCGGAACAGCTCGCGTATAACAACGGTGCGATGGACTCGTTCCCGCTGTTCACGGCATCCGGTTCGACGATTGCCGGCAGCACCGGCGCGTTCGCCACGAAGGGCCAGGTGCTCGGCTACTTCGACGGCAACACGGTCACGGCAATGTGGAACTACGCACAGAACTTCGCGATGAACCAGAACGCGTACACGGACACGTACGGTCCGTCGACGCCTGGCGCAATCGAAGTGGTGTCGGGCCAGAACAACGGTGTTGTGGTGACGGGCGGAACCTCGGCCAACGCGATTCCGGATTCGGCCGGCGGCTTCACGCTGGTCGGCGACCTTGACCCGACGGGCGACGCCTGCACGATCGCGGCGGGCAGCACGGTCACGGCTGCGATGTCCTCGAACAACAAGAACATCGGCGACCTGCTGAACGCGAAGGGTCTCACGTGGGGCGGCTTCATGGGCGGCTTCAATCTGACGACCACCAACGCCAACGGCACGACCGGTTGCGCACGCTCGACCTTCTCGCAAGTGCTGAACGCGACCAAGACCGACTACGTGCAGCATCACAACTGGTTCCAGTACTACCCGACCACGGCCAACCTCGCGCATACGCGTCCGTCGTCGACGGCTGTGATCGGCTCGACCGATCCGCTCGACAACACGGCAACGCCGGTGCACCACCAGTACGACACCAACGACTTCTTCGCGGCAGTGTCGGCGGGCAACTTCCCGTCGGTGAGCTTCCTGAAGGCGCCGGCGATCAGCGACGGTCACCCGGGCAACTCGGACCCGATCGACGAGCAGGCTTTCGTCACGAAGGTGATCAACTTCCTGCAGCAACAGCCTGACTGGAAGAACACCGCCGTGATCATCGCCTACGACGATTCGGACGGTTGGTACGATCACCGCTTCATGGCGCCGAAGAACTCGTCGTTCGATTCGACCACCGCGCAATCCGCGGGCGGCGTGACGGTGGCGGGCACGGACAACCTGAGCGGCACGGGTCAGTGCACGGCAACGGGCGCGACTCAACCGCAGGGCGTGAGTGGCGGCGCGGTGAACGGCCGTTGCGGCCCGGGTACGCGTACGCCGTTTATCGTGGTGTCGCCGTGGGCGAAGGTCAACTTCGTCGACGATACGCCGATCACGCAGGCCTCCGTGGTCAAGTTCATCGAAGACAACTGGCTCGGCGGTCAACGCCTTGGCAATGGTTCGTTCGATGCAACGGCCGGCAGCATCATGAACATGTTCAACTTCTCGGGCTCCGGCAACAATCCGACGGTGTATCTGGATCAGAACCTGGGTATCAAGCTGTCGGCACCGCCGGCAAGCTGAGCGGCACGCGTGAATCGCCCCTCCGGTGCGCTTCCGGCTAGTTTGCTGTCACGTCATGCACGCGTGCTGTTCGTGCATGACGGCATGAAGCGCGGTGCCGGCAGGGTATGAAACACATCAAGCTGTAGTTGGGCGTCGAGCCAGTGCAAACGTGCTGGCTCGATTTTGCTTTTTGATCGCACCTGATCGAATTACCTGTCACCACCGCCATGAATCATCCTTCAGACGCCGTCCTGCCCTCGCACCTGCCCGCCGGCGGTGAGCCGGGTCCCGTCATTACCCGCCGCTCGTGGCTCAAGCTGCTCGCGTGGAGCGCTGCCGGCATCGTGTTTGCGCTCGTCGTGGTTTGCGCGTACGCGCTCGTCTATCCTGAACGGATGCCGCCCGCTGTCGGCGCGATCGTTGAAGAGATTACCGGCGCGAATCCTCATCCGGTTCAATTGATGCGTCCGCAAGACGCTCCGCTGAGCGCGGTTGCGCTGCTCGGCAAACAGATTTTCTTCGACGCGTCGCTGTCGGCCTCGGGTACGCAATCGTGTGCGTCCTGCCATTCGCCGCAGCATTCGTACGCACCGGACAACGCGTTCCCGGTTCAACTCGGCGGCGCGCACATGAATCAGGCCGGCTACCGGCCGCCGCCGTCGCTGGCGTATCTGTACCGCCAGGCGCCGTTCAGCATCGGACCGGACCAGGGCGACACCGACGTGCCGGTGGATATGACGCAACTGGCCTCACAAGCGGCCGGCGTGCAGCGCGCGCAGAAGACGGCGCTTGCCGCCCCTGCCGCTCCGGCGATGGTGCCGCAAGGCGGATTGTTCTGGGACGGCCGCGCCGATACGCTGCAAATCCAGGCGCTTGGTCCGCTGATGAATCCGGTGGAGATGGCTAATGCGACAGAAGAAGATGTCGCGCACAAGCTGCTGCAAACCAAGTATCTGGATCAGTTCAAACAGATCTTCGGACCGGGCATCGTCAACAATCCGAGCCTGCTGATCTCGGAGGCCATGTTCGCGGTGGGACGGTATCAGACTGAGGATCAGTCGTTCCATGCCTTTACCAGCAAGTACGATTACTGGCTCGAAGGTAAAGCACGTCTGACGCATGCCGAGTTGCACGGCTTGCAGTTGTTCAACGACAAGGACAAGGCTAACTGCGCCGGTTGCCACTTGAGTCAGCCCAGCAAGGATGGCCTGCCGCCGGTGTTTACCGACACGCAGTACGAGGCGCTTGGCGTGCCGCGCAATCCGGCCATTCCGGTCAACAAGGATCCGAAGTTCTTCGATATGGGCGTGTGCGGGCCGTTCCGCGATGACATGAAGAAGGAGACGCAGTACTGCGGGATGTTCCTCACGCCGACCCTGCGCAATGTTGCCGAGCGCAAGGTGTTCTTCCATAACGGCGTTTATCACGACCTCAAACAGGTCATGGACTTCTACAACCTGCGCAATACGGCGCCCGAGAAAATCTATCCGCGGGACGCTTCGGGCAAGGTACAGAAGTACAACGATCTGCCGCCGCAGTATCACGCCAATGTCGACGTCGCCGATGCGCCGTTCGATCGCAAATTCGGCGATCAGCCGGCCATGACGGATCAGGATATTCAGGACATCATCGCATTTATGAAAACCCTGAGTGACGGGTATAAGGCCGGTTCCTGATCTTTCACGGGGAACCGTCGCATAGCTGCTGTGCGGAGTTGTGCAAGGTCGCGCGAGCCGGTGAGGTATCCTTGCTGGTTCCGCGACCACTTTCCGTATCCTGCCCGATGGCTGATTTCCCTTTCGACGCCGTACTTTTCGACTGCGACGGCGTACTCGTCGACTCCGAACCCATCACCAACCGCGTACTCACCGAGATGCTCGGCGAGCTGGGCTGGCAATTGAGCGTCGAAGAGGCAATGCAGATTTTTGTCGGCAAGGCCGTCAGGGATGAAGCCGCCCTCATTGAGGCGCGTACCGGTTTCGCGATCACCGCGGATTGGCTCATGCAGTTTCGCGCGCGCCGCAATGAGGCGCTCGATCGTGAACTGGTGGCGATCGACGGCGCGGCTTCGGCCGTGCGCGCGCTTTACGCGACACTCGGCGGGCGCATTGCCGTTGCCTCAGGCGCCGATCGCGTCAAGGTCGAGCTGCAACTGGCGAAGGCCGGCATTCTCGACTGCTTCAAAGGACACATCGCGAGCGGTCACGAAACGCCGCGCAACAAGCCCTATCCCGATGTCTATCTCGCCGCGGCCGCAGGCTTGGGCGTAGAACCGCAACGTTGCGCTGTGGTGGACGATACCGTCACGGGTGTGACGGCAGGCGTAGCCGCAGGCGCCACGGTGTTCGGCTATTGTCCGGTGGAACTGAGCCACAGCAGCGCGACTGCCCTGCATGGCGCGGGCGCGGCTCACGTCTTCCGGGACATGGCCGAATTGCCGACCCTGCTCGCCGGATGGCGCGGCGCGCAGGGTTGAGGGCTCGCTTTTCATCCACCGCCAGGCGTTCAATCCGGCCGATGCGCCCTCAGCCACGCGAGCACGTCGGCCGCATTCCGATCCGGCGGAAACACCGGATAGAAGACCTTTTCGACGACACCGTGACTGACGATCATCGTCAGGCGCTTAAGCAACTTCATGCCGGCCGTTTCGAAGGTCGGCAAGGAGAGTGCCTCAGTGAAGCGCAAATTCAGATCGGACAGTAGCGGAAACGACAGGTGCAGGCGATCCACGGCCTCGCGCTGACGGGCCGGGTGCTGGGTAGAGAGTCCGAACAGATAAGCGGCCCCTGCCTCTCTGAGTTCGTCTGCATGATCGCGGAAAGCACAGGATTGCGGCGTGCATCCCGGGGCGCCCGGAATCGCGAGCCAGCCCTCGAGCAGCGGCTCGTCCGGCTGTTTCTTCCAGGGATAGGCGTAGATAACCGTTCGCCCCGCGAGGCTGCCCAGATGCACGGCTTCGCCACTCGTCGAAGTCAACGCGAAATCCGGCAAGCGGGTCCCCTCCAGATGACTGGCCGCGCCATCGTCGATGGGTACCGGTAGCGCCGACCAGTCGATCACAATCGTGTCCGTCATGTGCTGCTCCTTGAGTGAGCCGGCGCACGGAAGAGGCGTTACCAACAAAAAAGCCCCAACCGTTACCGGCGGGGGCTAAGTGACTTGCGTTGCTGCGAAATCCTAACGCGACCACACCCCCGATGACGAAGCCGAGTGGCCTCGTGCATGACGGTGGATCGCAATCGCGATGGACGTGACGTTTCGCATGACGATGAAGTGTGCCCGTGCGTTGGAGGACTGTCAATGAACGGGCGCGGCCCATCCTGATCGCGTTATTGTGTGTTGTTGCATGTTTGAGTGTTATTGCACCTTATCCAGCGACCCGATCCGCCGCAGCACTTGCCCACCCGGGTTGTCTTCGACATGCCAGCCCTCGGCGTTCAAACGCTCACGCAGACGGTCGGCTTCGTTCCAGTCTCTTGCCGCGCGGGCCCTTTCACGCTCGTTGGCAAGCAGCGCGATAGCGGCGGGAATCGCGGACACGTCCTCCTTCCAGTCGGCGAGCCGAAGTCCGAGTATCGCGTCGAAGCGATCGACCGTTGCTCGCCGCGTCGCCGCCGGAAGATCGCTTCTCACCACGTCCCACAACACAGCGAGCGCACGCGGCAGATTCAGATCCTGATCGACCTCGAGCTTGAAACGATCGACACAGTTCGTGTCGGGCGTGCCGCCTTCGGGCCATTGCACATAGACTCTGCGCAAACGGTCCAACGCGGATTGCGCGGCGTCCAGTGCCGCCATGTTGAAACGCAGGCTGCTGCGGTAATGCGCGCTCAGGCACAAGTAGCGATACGCAAGCGGATCGATGCCGCGCCCGGTCAAAGTCTGCAAGCGCACGAAGTCGCCGCCCGACTTCGACATCTTGCCGGCGTCCAGCATGAGGAAGTGTCCGTGCATCCAGAAGTTCGCCAGACGGGTCCCATGGCATGCCTGAGTCTGGGCGATTTCATTGCTGTGATGCACGGCAATGTGATCTTCTCCGCCGCAATGAATGTCGAACCACGGGCTCAGGTATTTCGCCGACATGGCCGAGCATTCGATGTGCCAACCGGGAAAGCCCCGGCCCCACGGACTATCCCACTCCATTTGCCGCACGGTGTCCGGCGGGCTGAATTTCCAGAGTGCGAAATCGGTTGCGTGCCGCTTTTCGCCTGGCGCAACGCGTTTGCCGGGCTGCAGACCCGCCGCATCGAGACGTGCGAGAAAACCGTAATCGTCCTGCCTGCTCGTGTCGAAGTAGACGCCGTCGGCTGTACGGTAGGTATAGCCTTTGCGCTCGATCGCGGCGATGAAGGCGATTTGTTCGGCGATGTGATCGGTCGCCCGGCACCACACAGAGGGCTCCAGCAGGTTCAGCGCGCGCCAGTCGTTCATCAAGGCCGCTGTATAGCGCTCTGCGATTGCCCATGCCGATTCGCCGGTGCGCCGGCTGCCCTTCTCCATTTTGTCCTCGCCTTCGTCGGCATCGGAGACCAGATGACCCACGTCGGTGATATTGACAACGTGCTGCACCGCGTAGCCGTTCAACTCCAGTGCGCGTCGCAGCACGTCTTCGAACACGTAGGTTCGAAGGTTACCGATATGCGCGTGGTCATACACGGTAGGGCCGCAGCAATACAGGCCCACGCGGTCTGCCTGAATCGGCGAGAAAGCGCGTAAGGTGCGCGACCATGTGTCGTACAGCACGAGCGGCATGTGAACTCCAGTAGCGGTAAACGCGGAAAAGCGCGTAAAAAAGCGGAACAGAAGGACCAAAACAAAAAAGCCACCGGTCTTGTGACGGGTGGCCTCAGGGATACGGACAGTACAGATCGACTCGCTAGACGCGAATTCCCCTTGGCAGGCTGCGACAGCATGCGTGCAAAGAATGCGAACGGGAATGGATAGAAGCGATCATGGAAACGATGCTAACGCGTGTTTCGACGCGGGTCAATCTCGAATGGCTGGGAGGTGTCGGCATAGCGAGTCTTTGGCGGACATGAAAAACCCCGCAAGACTTTCGCCTTGCGGGGTTTTTCTCAAGCAGCGGCGTTATCCGCCTAGCGGGACATCATGTGCATGCTGACGTTATGCATGATCCACAACGAACCGATGATCAGAATAACGGCCGTGAGCACCGTGAAGCCGAACGCCATGACGTTCCAGCGTTGTGCCGACGACGCATTCATGTGCAGGAAGAAAATCAGATGCACGACGATCTGCACGAACGCGAGGCCCGCGATGGCGAGCAAGGCGTTCTCGCCTGTCAATGTGCCGGTCAGCACGAGGCCGAACGCTGCTACGGTCAACACGACGGAGAGAATGAAACCCACCGTATAGCTGCCGAAGCTGCCGTGACTTTCACCCGAGTGCGCCAGGTGTGCGGTTTCGCTATGGTCCATTTAGATCACGCTCGCAAGATAGACAAAGGTGAAGACGCCGATCCACACGACGTCCAGAAAGTGCCAGAAAAGGCTCAGGCACGTCAGACGGATCATGTCGCGCTCGGTCAGATCGCGATGACGCATCACCTGGACGGCGAGCACCGCCATCCAGATCAGGCCACACGTCACGTGCAAACCGTGCGTGCCGACCAGCGTAAAGAACGACGACAGGAACGCGCTGCGGCTCGGCCCCGCGCCCTGTGCGATCAGGTGCGAGAACTCGCGCATTTCCAGCACGAGAAACGCAAGACCGAGCAGGAACGTCACGCCGAGCCAGAAGAGCAGCACACCCTTCCGGTTCTTATGCGCGCCCAGCATCGCGAAGCCGTACGTGATACTGCTCAGCAGCAGCATGGACGTTTCGAGCGCGACGCCCGGGATCTCGAACAGATCCTTGCCGGTCGGCCCACCCGCGAACTGGTGCTGCATCACCGCGAACACCGCAAACAGCGACGCGAAGATGATGCAGTCTGTCATCAGGTACAGCCAGAAGCCGAATACCGAATGCGACGGCGGGTGATCGGCATGATGCGCATCGTGATGATGCGAGCCCGCCGTAAGTGTGTTGTTTGACATCAATCCACCTCCAACGCGACCTGCGCATCAGCGCGGGAGCGTTTTTCTTCAATCGCGACCTGCGCGCCGGCGCCGGAGCGTTCTCGTTCAATCGCCGCTACCGTGGCGGCCGGAATGTAAAAGCCTTCGTTCTTCTGGAAGCTGTAAATGATCACCGTACCGATCGAACCGACCAGACCGACAATCGCGAGCCACCAGATGTGCCACACAGCGGCAAAACCCAGCACCAGCGAGAACATCGCCACAACCAGACCCGCGGACGTGTTCGACGGCATGTGAATGTCGCGATACACCGGCTTCGGCGGATTCTTGCGCAGCTTCATTTCAGCGAATGCGTCCAGTTCACGCACGTCCGGAATGATCGCGAAGTTGTACGACGCCGGCGGCGAGCTCGTGGCCCATTCCAGCGTGTGACCGTCCCACGGATCGCCCGTGACGTCGCGGTTTTTCGGCAGATTGCGGTCGCGGATGCTGACGACCAGTTGCACCACCTGGCAAGCGATCCCGATGGCGATCAGCACAGCACCGACCCACGCGAAAATCAGCCACGGGTGCCAATCCGGATTGTCATAGTGATTCAGACGACGCGTCATGCCCATGAAGCCCAGCACGTACAGCGGCGTAAACGCAACCCAGAAACCGATCTGCCAGAACCAGAACGACGCCTTGCCCCACGTCTCATTCAGCTTGAAGCCGAACGCCTTCGGGAACCAGTAGTTGAAACCGGCCAGGTAGCCGAACAGCACACCACCAATAATCACGTTGTGGAAGTGAGCGATCAGGAACAGGCTGTTGTGCAGCACGAAGTCCGCGCCTGGAATCGCCATCATCACGCCGGTCATACCGCCGATCGTGAAGGTGACCATGAAGCCGAGGGTCCACAGGATCGGCGTCGTGAACTGCAGACGGCCCTTGTAGATCGTGAACAGCCAGTTGAACACTTTCACGCCGGTCGGAATCGCAATGACCATTGTCGCGATACCGAAGAACGCGTTGACGTCAGCGCCCGAACCCATCGTGAAGAAGTGGTGCAGCCACACGAGGAACGACAGCACCATGATCGCGCAGGTTGCCCACACCATCGTCTTGTAGCCGAACAGCGGCTTCTTGGCGAACGTCGCCACGACTTCCGAGAAGATACCGAACGCCGGCAGGATCAGGATGTACACCTCAGGGTGACCCCATGCCCAGATCAGGTTCAGGTACAGCATGGCGTTACCGCCGCCGTCGTTCGTGAAGAAGTGCATACCGAGGTAGCGGTCCAGACCGAGCAGCGCGAGCGTGACGGTCAGGATCGGGAAGGCGGCCATGATCAGCACGTTCGTGCACAGCGCGGTCCACGTGAACACGGGCATCTTCATGAACGTCATGCCCGGCGCGCGCATCTTGACGATGGTCACGAAGAAGTTCACACCAGTCAGCAACGTGCCGATACCGGAGAGCTGCAGACTCCACAGGTAATAGTCGACCCCGACACCTGGACTGAACTGCAATTCGGACAGTGGCGGATAAGCCAGCCAGCCCGTTTGCGCGAATTCACCGATCACCAGCGAGATGTTGATCAGGATCGCGCTGATCGCGGTCATCCAGAAGCTCAACGAGTTGAGGAACGGGAACGCAACGTCGCGGGCGCCGATCTGCAACGGCACGATGATGTTCATCAGGCCGACCATGAACGCCATCGCCATGAAGAAAATCATGATGACGCCGTGCGCGGTAAAGATCTGGTCGTAGTGATGCGGCGGCAGGAAGCCTGGCGCGTTATACGACAGCGCCAGCTGGGTACGCATCATGATCGCGTCCGCAAAGCCGCGGAACAGCATGATGAGCGCAACCACGATGTACATCACGCCCAGCTTCTTGTGGTCGACCGATGTGAGCCATTCGGTCCACAGGTAGCGCCATTTGCCAAAATAGGTGATCAGACCCAGAACGAGCGCCCCGCCGAGGGCGATCCCGGCAGCCGTCACCATGATGATCGGCTCGTGGTACGGAATCGAGTCGAGTGAGAGTTTTCCGAACATGCGTTACCCCTTACCCTTTGGCGCACAGTTAGCGTCGTTCATGTTGTCGAGGACGTTACCGTTGTTGTATCGGGCAATGATGTTGTGAAAGAGCTTCGGATCGACCGAGGAGAAGTACCGCACGGGCTCCTTCTCGGTAGGCGCCGACACCGCGTGGTAGCGGTCCATGTCGAGGCGGTCGGATGAGGCGCGTACCTTGGCGACCCATGCGTTGAACTCTTCAGGCGACGTGGCGAGCGCGCGGAACTTCATGTCCGAGAACCCCCGGCCGCTGAAATTCGCCGCGGTGCCGGCGTAGTTGCCGGCTTCGTCGGCGATCAGGTGCAGACGCGTTTGCATACCCGCCATCGCGTAGATCTGGCCGCCCAGCTGCGGAATGAAGAAGGAGTTCATCACCGTGTCGGACGTGATGACGAAGTTCACCGGCGTGCCGACCGGGAACGCCAGCTGGTTCACCGATGCAATGCCGAGGTCGGGATAGATGAAGAGCCACTTCCAGTCGAGCGCGACGACTTCGACGTTGATCGGCTTCACCTGCGATTCGAGCGGCTTGTACGGATCGAGCTCGTGCGTGCTCTTCCACGTCAGCACGGCGAGAAACAGAATGATCAGCGTCGGAATCGTCCAGATGGCGATTTCGATACCGGTGGAATGCACCCAACCCGGACGATATTCTGCATTCCTGTTCGAAGCGCGATAGCGCCACGCGAACAGAAGCGTGAGCGCAATGACCGGCACCACCACAATCAGCATGGCCCAGGTCGACGTGGCAATCAGCTCACGTTCGGCCAGACCCACACTCCCCTTCGGATTCAGAACATCGAGCTTGCTGCAACCCGAGAGCAACACCATGAGGCCGATGGAAAGGAAACTTGACGACCTTCGCAAAGTCTTTCCTTTCATATCCATTTCCCTTCTTTTACGACTTCAACGAACGTCATTCGACCGCTCTCCTTTTTATAAGCGATCGCATAATAGGGGCTCGTCAGCGGGATATAAACACTCGATTTTGCAATGATCTATTGCGTCGCAACACCGCGCGACATGTTGTCGCAGGTTCGTGCGCATGTGAAGGTCGGCCGTGCGCTGTCGCAAGGTGCCGGCGGAGTCGCCAGATCACGAAAATCCCTTCGTACAAGCGATAAAACGCAGCATGACCATTCAGATCATGCTGCGTCGGATACGCTAAAAGGGACGTGAGTCGGCGCGGCAAAGCGCTTCAGGCAAAGACAGCGCCCGCGTCGCGAATGCTGCACCCGCGCAATGCCTCCTACCAGTCAGCCAGGCGTGCGTGCCGCCACGGTTGCCGGCGCCGCCGCCTGCAGATGTTCGCCACCGTCAACCGGTACGGAATCCGAAGGATGTGCGCTCCGCTCCGATTGAGCCAGCAGCGTACCGACCGACGGGTCGATCGCGTCGGTGAACGGCTTCGGATTGATACCGATGGCCAGCACCAGCAAAGCCATCGCGCCGAGCAACACGAACTCGCGTTTGCCGAGGTCCTGCAGCTTCGCGACACGTGCGTTGGCAATCGCGCCGAAAATCACGCGCTTGTACATCCACAGCGTGTAGGCCGCGCTCAGCACCAACGTGGTGGCCGCGATTGCGCCGATCCAGAAATTGAAGCGGATCGCGCCCATCAAGACCATGAACTCGCCGACAAAACCCGAGGTGCCCGGCAGGCCGATATTGGCCATCGAGAACAGCATCACGAACGCAGCGAAGCGCGGCATGGTGTTGGCAACGCCGCCGTATTCCGCGATCGAAGCGGTCTTCGTGCGGTCGTAAAGCATGCCCGTGCACAGCAGCATCGCGCCCGACACCACGCCGTACGACAACATCTGCACGATTGCACCCGCCTGGCCGATGCGGTTGAAGACGAACAGGCCGAGCGTCACAAGACCCATGTGCGCGATCGTCGAATAGGCCAGCAGGCGGCGCATGTCGGTCTGCACGAGCGCCAGCAGGCTCGAATAGATCACCGCGACCAGCGACAGCGTGATCATCATCGGCGCGAAGAAATGGCTGGCCTGCGGCGCGATCGGCAGCGCGAAACGCAGCAGACCGTAACCGCCGAGCTTGAGCATGCCGATCATCACGGCGGCACCGGTCGGGCCGTCGAGGTGGACGTCCGGCAGCCACGTATGCAACGGCCACATCGGTACCTTGACACCGAACGCGGCGAGAAAGCCGAGGAAAACCAGGACCTGTGCCCAGGTGCTCAGATGCGTTTCGCGCCACAGCGCGAGATCGAAGCTGTGCGTCTGGCTGTACAGGTAGAGCATCGACATCAGCATCATCAGCGAGCCGAGGAACGAGACGAAGAAGAACTTCACCGCGGCATACGAGCGGTTCGAATTGCCCCAGGTCCCGATCAGCAGATACAGCGGAATCAGCGTCGCTTCGAACGAGATGAAGAACAGCATGCCGTCCATCGACGTGAACACGCCCTGCATGAAACCCGACAGCATCAGGAAGGAGCCGAAGTACTGCGCGGTACGCTCGGTGATCGATTCCCATGAAGCGACCACGATGATGATCGTGGTCAGCGCGGTCAGCGCGACGAGCCACAGCGAAATCCCATCCACGCCCACATGCCACGCAATATCGAAGGTGGGCGACCAGCGGACGTTCTCGACGAACTGCATCGACGTCACGTCGTTGCGGAAATTCGACACGAGAGGAATCACCGGTAGAAAACCCGCAACCGCGCCGATCAGCGCGAGCCACCGCGTGCGACTACGTGCCGCGTCGGATCCGGCACGCAAAACCACCAGGCCGGCGACAATAGGGATCCAGATGAGTAGGCTAAGAAGCGGAGGCAATGGCATGTGTTCTGTTGAAAACTTGAAATACAAAACGCCGCATCAACGCCTTCCAAAACGAAAGCATTGAAATGGATCTGTAGGTTGGATTTCGCTGAAATTGACGTCGAGGCGGTGCTGCCCGCCTCGCGTTTACCCGCAGTCGAATGACCAAGGGTGGGAGATTACCAAGATAAGAATACTTTTGCAGCGCAACAATGCTGCAACGCCTTTGGCAATGCATTGTTGCCACGCCTACCCTTGCGAAATGCAAAAAAATGTGCAAACGCACAAAGTCATTTGAACAGGAAATATCCCATGCTTTTTGCATGGAGAAGAATGCAGTTGGCAGAAGGTTAGCCGCTCTTGCATGAGCGCTTTCATCCGGTGCCTGCACTGGAATAATTCATGCGGGCGCGCGGGGCGCCATCGAGGTCGATTTCGGACCGCCGGCGAAAATTTAGCGCATCCGCGAACAGAAAATTTTTTTGATCCGGCACTCTAAAGAAGCGTCTGCACGCGCTCGAAAAACCCGGTGCGGTCCGCCCGGCCGCCTGCTTTCAAACCGGTATCGGGCGATGGGGGCACAGGACTGCGAGCCTTACAGAACCCGAATATACTTCGGCGGTTCAGAGGCCGACATTCGTGCGCAGCACGGTAGTTTCTTCGCACGACAGGACCGCCATCTTCGCTGGCCAGACTTATTGGATACCGCATGGAGCTTCGTGATGAAGGTGTCGTTCCCGCGCTCGAATGCCGCGAGCTCGGCAAGGCCTATGGCGCCGGCCGCATTGTGCTGGCGCACCTCGATTTCAAGCTCGCGCCAGGTGAGTTCGTCGCGATCATGGGGGATTCAGGCGTTGGTAAATCGACGCTGCTCAATCTCATCGCAGGGCTGGACCGCGCGGATAGCGGTGACGTGATCATCGACGGCAGTACGGTCTCGCGGCTGGACGACAACGCCGCAACGCGTTTGCGTCGGCAAAAACTGGGGTTCGTGTTCCAGGCGTTTCACGTACTGCCTCATCTGACGCTTGCACAGAACGTCGCTCTGCCGCTGCTGCTGAACGATCTGCCCACCGCCGGTGCGCTCGATATGCTCGAGGCCGTCGGCCTCGCCGGCCGTGGCGATGATTTTCCACGGCAACTGTCGGGTGGCGAATTGCAGCGCGTCGCCATTGCAAGGGCGCTCGTGCATCGCCCGAAACTGATTCTCGCCGACGAACCCACCGGCAACCTCGACCCCGATACCGCGCACGACGTGCTCAGCCTGTTCCGCACACAAAGCAAGGCCACCGGTGCGGCCACCATCATGGTCACGCACTCGGAGGCAGCTGCGGCCGTCGCGGATCGCATCCTGATTCTGAGCAATGGCGGTTTGCACTCGTCACCTGGGCGCCACGCCGTTTCTGACTTGCCGCCCGCGTCCCGCTCCATTGCGCGTTCAGCCGGCAATGCACGCTGATTCACGCCCGCTTCAGCGGCTTCGAGGCCACCGCGTGCTCGCGCGCTGGCTATTGGGCGCCGAGTGGCGCAGTCACCGCGGACGCGCCCTGGTTGCCATTGCAACGATCGCGCTCGGTGTCGCGCTTGGCTATGCCGTCCAGTTGATCAACAGCGCCGCCTTCAATGAGTTCTCGGCGGCGGCACGCAGCCTCTCGGGAGAGGCCGATCTGCAGATACGCGGAGCGCAACCCTTATTCGACGAGTCCATCTACCCGCGCCTGTCGGCCGAGCCGGGCGTCGCTCTGGCGAGTCCGGTACTCGCTCTCGATGTCACCGTGCCGGATCGGAACGCCGCGCTACCCGTGCTCGGTATCGACGTCTTCAAGGCCAGCCGCATCGCGCCCGACCTGATCGGCGTACCGGCGCCGGAACGGCCGTTCGATACGCTCGCCGCGGATACGGTGTTTCTTTCGACAGCGGCGCAGCAATGGCTAAAGGTGAAAGTTGGCGATGACGTCGCGCTCCGAAACGGCACGTCGACCGTGCATTTGCGCGTGGCCGGCGGTCTCGTGAGAACCCGGCCGGGGCAGCGGCTCGCAGTAATGGATATTGCCGCTGTGCAGTGGAAGTTCGGCAAGGTCGGCAAGCTGTCACGCATCGACGTGCAACTCGAACGCGGCGTCGATCGGGAACGCTTCAAGCGTGATCTGCAGGCGCGACTCGGCAGCGGCTGGGTGATCGCCGAAACACGCGATGCCGAAAGCCGCACTGATCGTCTGTCGCGCGCCTATCGGATCAACATGAACGTGCTCGCGCTGGTGGCGCTTTTCACGGGCGCGTTCCTCGTGTTTTCGACCCAGGCGCTGGGTGTCGTGCGGCGCCGTGCACAGTTCGCGATGCTGCGTGTGCTTGGACTGACGCGTGGCCAGTTGCTGCGCCAGATCCTGATGGAAGGTGCACTGCTGGGCCTGCTCGGTTCACTGTCCGGACTCGCGCTCGGCTATGCGCTCGCGAGCGGTGCGTTGCGCTTTTTCGGCAGCGATCTGGGCGGCGGCTACTTTCCCGGCGTGCAACCGCATGTCGGCTTCGAACCGCTGGCAACCGCGCTATTCCTGATGCTTGGCGTCGCCGTGTCGATACTAGGCAGTCTTGCGCCCGCATTGGAGGCGGCGCGTGCGCGCCCGGCGGCAGCGCTGAAGGCTGGCGCCGAAGAAGGCGCATTGGCGCGACTGGCTACGCCGTGGCCCGCTTTGAGCTGTTTGCTGATTGCCGCCGTTCTCACGCAAGCGCCGCCTTTGTTCGACACACCAATCGGCGGTTATCTGGCCGTCGCACTGTTGCTGATCGGTGGAATTGCGCTGATGCCGCGCGTGACCGCCTTGATCTTTGGTGCGGCGAACCGTGCTCTCGGCACACGGCGGCACGCCGGCGCCGCGAGTACTTTGGCATTGGCGCGTCTCGCGAATGCGCCCGGTCACGCATCGATCGCAATGGGCGGCGTGCTGTCGAGCTTCGCGCTGATCGTCGCAATGGCGATCATGGTGGCCAGCTTCCGCGTTTCCGTCGAAGACTGGCTGGGCCACCTGCTTTCGGCCGATCTATACGTTCGCGTTGCGCCGAACGGCGACACCGGTGGCTTGCGCCCGGACGAGCAGACGCTGCTTGCGAGTGTGCCCGGCATTAAGACCGCTGCGTTTGCGCGCTTCTCCCATCTCACGCTCGACCCGGCACGGCCTGATGTCGCCGTGCTTGCGCGTGAAATCGACGCCGCCGATCCTGGCGCGAATCTGCAAATGACCGGAGCGGTACTGCCGCCCTCCCAGCTTCATGACGGAGAAACACCTGTTTGGGTATCCGAAGCAATGGTGGATCTGTATGGATATGAGCCTGGCCAGCGCGTGCAACTGCCGCTCGGCGAGCGTGGTCACGTGTTCGTCGTGGCCGGCATCTGGCGTGATTACGCGCGTCAGACCGGCGCGATCCAGATACGGCTTTCGGATTACCGGCGCCTGACCGGCGACACGGGTGCGACTGATGTGGCTGTCACCGTTCAACCGGGAACGAGCGTCGAGCGCGTGATGAGCGGCCTGCGTGCGCTGCCCTTCGGCTCATCACTGGAACTATCGCAACCGGGTGAAATTCGCGCGCATACGCTGGTTATTTTCGATCGAAGCTTTGCCGTCACCTATCTGCTGGAGGGCGTCGCGATCGTCATTGGCCTGTTCGGTGTCGCGGCGACGTTTTCCGCACAGACGCTTGCGCGGGCCCGCGAGTTCGGCATGCTGCGGCATGTCGGCGTGACCCGCTCGCAGGTTCTCGCGATTCTCGCACTCGAAGGCGGAATGCTCACCGCTTGCGGCATCGCGATGGGTTTTGTCCTCGGATTCGCGATCAGCCTGATCCTGGTGTTCGTCGTCAATCCGCAGTCGTTTCATTGGAGCATGTCGCTGCATGTTCCATGGACCGTGCTCGGCACGGTCGCGTTGGTGATGCTGGCCTCCTCGTGTTCGACTGCGGTGATTGCGGGACGAGGCGCGGTGTCGGTGGATGCGGTGCGCGCGGTGAAGGAGGATTGGTGATGAGATGGCCGCGTGAGGTGACGCAGGAGCCGGCGAGAGAGAGCGTGGAGCGAAACGATCAGAAAAAGCGCGCTGGTCGAGCCGCCCGCTGTTGCCTCAAGAGTCGCTTCTGGCTAGCGACCGCCTTGTCGCGTACCTCGCCGGCTGTTTTACCCGGCGTTGCGAGTGAGTGGCGGCTCAACACCAAAGCTTGCGCGGCATTGCTTTGCATGGGTTCTCTGGTCATCGCGCCGGCGTTCGCCGCAGCGCCGGCGTTCACTGCGGTCACGCCGGATCATCCGATCGTCCTTCCGCAAGATACCGGTGCACATCCGGCTTTTCGCACCGAGTGGTGGTATGCAACGGGCTGGCTGACGACACCGGACAATCAACCGCTTGGTTTCCAGATCACCTTCTTTCGCTCGGCAACCGGCCATGACCCAGAGGACCCGAGTGCGTTCGCTCCGTCGCAATTGATCATTGCTCATGCCGCGTTGAGCGATCCCGCGCTCGGTCATCTTGCTCACGATCAGCGCATTGGCCGCCAGGGCTTCGGGCTGGCGTATGCGAAACCGGGCAATACCGAGGTCAAACTGGACGCATGGAAAATCACCCGTGCCGTTGACGGCCACTACGACGTCACAGCAGACGCTAATGGATTCGCACTGCACCTCGCGCTGACGCCCACACAGGCGCCGCTGATCCAGGGCGAACGCGGCTACTCCCGCAAAGGTCCGCGCCCCGAGCAGGCGAGCTATTACTACAGCGAGCCGCAATTGCGCGTGACCGGCACCGTCGTTCGACCGGCTGTGGCGGGCAGAAAATCGTCGGGAGAAACGGCCGTTACCGGCGCCGCATGGCTCGATCACGAATGGTCGAGCACGCTGCTCGATAGCGACGCGGTCGGATGGGATTGGCTCGGCGCCAATCTGACGGATGGTTCAGCCTTGATGGCTTTCAAGGTCCGCAGTCGCGATGGACATGCGATATGGGCACATGCAGCACTTAGAAATCGCGACGGTCAGGTGACGGCGTTCAACCACGATCAGGTCGATTTCACTCCGGTTCGTACGTGGCGCTCGCCGCGCACGAACACGTCGTATCCTGTCTCGATGACGGTCAAAACCGGTGCGCTTACGTGGCACCTCGATCCCCTGATGGACGATCAGGAACTTGATTCGCGGCAGTCGACCGGCGCGGTGTACTGGGAAGGTGCGGTACGGGTGAGTCGCGATGGCGCGGACGTCGGGAATGCCTACCTGGAGCTGACGGGTTACGCGAACGCGCTGCGGATCGGGAAGGAGTGAGCGGTGTTCCTGACGGAGATTCCGCCGCCGTAAACGCAGAAACCCCACCTTTTCGGGGTGGGGTTTCTGGTGCTGCTAGGGAGCCTGACGATTACCTACTTTCACACGGGAATCCGCACTATCATCGGCGTGGAGTCGTTTCACGGTCCTGTTCGGGATGGGAAGGGGTGGGACCGACTCGCTATGGTCATCAGGCATGACTTGTTGTCGTG